>NZ_JACJPI010000081.1 GCF_014695975.1 Leptolyngbya sp. FACHB-321 | reverse complement strand
CGTTCTCCAGTCAATTGCTTTGTCAATATCTTGGGCGGATTGATTGCCTATTGCCATCAGCCAAAGAAGCCATCCATTGCCCTTGACCACAATTTGCTCCTTCCGGCTTAACCCGAACTGACGTTATTACTAGCGTCCAGCGATCGCGCTAGAGCATAAATGTTGGGTTTCGCAGTCTCGATTCAATTATGATGAGGGGCGATCGTACTCATCTTTTGTTGCTTTGATTCACGAGTATGAATGATATGAACCTTCGTCAAAAAACACTTACTAAAAGTCAAGACTCATCATTCACTTAATCGTCTTTCCAGGGCTTGGGTTAACGCCTCAATTAGGTCGGCATCTGATAAGGTCAGCAACGCTTGCTGCTGATCACCATTGAAATCAATGGCATTAGCGATAAACCAACCTAACTCTCTTGGGTTCGTGAGAGATGCTACTCTCTCTGCATAGAAATGGTGGAACTGAATGCGCTCTTGGTAGGTGGCATTTTTGTCTGCGTAGTCGGCAAACAGTTGCTTCAGACGAGCGATCGCACATAGGTCAACAGAGACAGGAGGTGGTTCATAAGGTTCGACCTCGACCCAGAGATCTTCTTCTTTTTCAAACACTCGATTCAACCGTACTAGCCGCGTTCCCACGCCCTGCAAGTAGTCATAGTCATACCGCTGTAAGCGCTCCATGTGGTAGCTATAGATCAAGTAGCACATATTTCTACTGGGCATCTGGCTGACACTGAACAATGTCCCGATCGCTTGCTCGTCAATAGAGTAACTGATGACCATTTGCCCATCTACAACCTCAAAGGGTGCATCCGGTTCAAGAGAAAATTCTTGTTCTATGCCTGGAAAGATCACTTCATGCCAGTACAAAAGTGGATATACAGGGGCAAGGGGTTCCGTGTACTCCTCATTTGTGAGCCAAGCTGCTTCAGGTAAGTCACTGTCTTCAAACGTGTAAAGAATAGGATCTAGGTCTGGAATGGATGTAGGTGGAACAATCTCTTCCAAACTCGCTACAGACTGAAGCTCGACAACATACGTGGTCAAGGCTTGAGGTGTTGAATACCCGTTCTCATCCATAGCGCCCGGTTCCTCAAACCAGGCAATGGCATACACTGTGGCTCGATAATCACCATTCGGTAACGTAATCCAGGCATCGTCAGAAGAGTAACACTCCTCCGGGTTAATTTGGTTTACCTCTGGTACAGCCCAACCACCATCTAGATAGAGGCGACCATGCAACACTCGCAGTCGAAATGCCGCTGTTTTTCTGACATAGGTTTGCTCGCGCTCGGTCAAGCCCCGATTCGTAAAGCGAATTTTGAAACCGCCATCTTTACCAGTACTGACCGCAACTAAACTGCCAGCCGCAAACTCCTTGCTTACGGCAAAATCTTCAATCCACCAACTAGGGGGAGCATGCCAACGGTGGGCCAGATCTTCTGGATGAAAGAGAAACCACTTAGCAACATCAGTACCGCCAGAGAGTTCAAAATTAAGCTCATTGCTCATTGAAGGCTTAACTCCTATGCAAAACGCTTCTAGAAGTACCTAGACTCTTATGATTTGTAGGACGGGTGGCGAAGTGTAACTCATACTTCTTAGAGTGTGTAACTCATACTTCTTAGAGTATTAATGCATTACGTTAGAGCAACGCATCGTACATTAAATTAGCAAGCAAGAAGCTCGATCGCACTATAGGAAAGGGCTGAGCAGCCGTAATGGGAAAGCCGTCAGCGCTCAGTACAAAATGGGATGTACTAAATGCTAACGGCTTAAAAAGTCCTCAGACTTGCTATTAAGGTTCTACTGAAACTATTATTTGGTCTCTAGTAGCTCAACGTCGAACAAAAGAGTAGCGTTGGGAGGAATAACACCACCTGCCCCACGCGCACCATAGCCCAACTCGGAGGGAATGGTGAGCTGACGACGACCGCCGACTTTCATACTGCCAACACCTTCATCCCAGCCTTTAATCACTTGTCCAACACCAATCTTGAATTTGAATGGTTGGTTGCGATCGCGCGAACTATCAAACTTCGTGCCATCTTCCAGCGTGCCAGTGTAATGCACTGTCACTGTTTGACCAGACTTTGGTGAGTCGCCCGTCCCTTCCACCAAATCAACGTACTTCAAGCCAGAGGGCGTTGTAGTAGAAACCTTGTCTCCAGTTTCTTTCGGTGTAGGTGAAGTTGAAGCATCTGCCATGAGTATGGGTGCAGCCGAGGCGCTGCTTTGAGGGTTAACAGTGGCGGGCACTTGGGATGCGGCCAGTTCGCTGGACTGCTTTACTTGCAGAGGCTGTGCTAGCGCGGCATCTTGCTTGCCACCAATTTGAGACACAACCAGCACGACTACACAAGCAACCATAACGCCCAGGCTGACTAAAATTTCCTTCAAAATGATCCTCCTGTTCAAACAGTAGTGTGCAGCGATTAGCATTGAGTGAGCGCGATCGACAGACGAATGCCGACGTTTGCTCACTTTACACCGCTCATTGTACAAGGATTCAGGTGGTAGAAGCCCCGGATGAGTGCCGTAGATCTTGGAGATATTGCGCGAGTTTGATGTCAAAAAAGGTGCTGCCGCCGGTCTCTCCTGCTAATACCTCAAACGGTAGATTTGGCTCTCCCAGATGATCAACCACTAGCGACGCGCCTGTAAAGTCTTGCTTCTGAGTATAGTCATTAACCGTAATTACGGTAGCTAGGTCTGCCTGTCGCGATGACTGCAAGCCTGCGTGGGAGTCTTCAAACGCTAAACAAACGTGAGGTTCAAGTTGCAGTGCCTTTAGCGCATAGTCGTAAATATCCGGTGCGGGCTTTTTGGCAGGCACAATGTCACCGGCTGCAATGACCTCAAACCAGTCAAGGCTATCGGCACCAAGTGCTGTTTGTAAAAGAGCCGTCACGTTAGCTGGCGTAGTGGTGGTGGCGATCGCCAACCTTAGTCCAGCCTCGCGCGCGTCCTGAAGCAACCGTTTCACACCAGGGCGTAGCGGCACCACATTTTCCTCAATAAGCTGCGTGTAGTGTGCTGTCTTAGCTTTGTGTAAGCCTGCGATCCACTCCCGTCGATCGCCCGGTGGCTCAAAGTCTGGATGGTCAGTCGTTAAGTACTGTTGAATCCGCTCCTTGCCGCCCGTCACCGCTAGCAATTCGCCATAGCGTTCAACTGACCACTCCCAGTCCAAACCAGCTTCAGCAAACGCCCGATTAAAGGCAACGCGATGCCCGTCTCTCTCGGTGTCTGCCAACGTACCATCAACATCAAAAATGAGCGCTTGAAGTTTAGACATGAAGATCTCAGTAAAGTGAGGATATCTTAGATGTGCTGCTGCCTGGCTACCAATGCCGCCTAATCTTTGTTGAGCGACGTATCATCTGCTGGTTTTAGCGCCGCTTCATCCGTCGGTAGGGGACGGGGATGTAGCACAGTTTCCGTAATCACAGGTGGAGCATAATCATCAGTTGGCTGCTGACCATCTAACGAAGGAGACAGGCGCTTTTGATGCTTTACGCCCCATTGATCCATTACGTCTTCGATCAAAACCCGACGAATCCAGATCTGGCTGACGACCGTAAGCGGCAGCGCTAACGCCAAGCCCAAAAAACCAAAAACTGTTGCAAAAAAGACCTGTGCTAACAAGCTCGCGGCAGGCAATAAAGAAACCTGCTGCGCCATGACAAACGGAGTCAGCAGATTACTTTCAAACTGCTGAATTGCAATGTAGAGAATAAAAACAAAGAGCGATTTAATGGGTGAGTCCAGCAGAGCGGTTGCCATCGGCAATACGACGCTTAAGGTTGGACCAATGTTGGGAATGAAGTTGAGTAAACCCGCTAAAATGCCCTGTGCTAGCGCAGCTTTGACACCCAATAATGCTAGTCCAGTACTGCTGAGGACGGCAACAACGCTCATACTAATCAATGCACCAACAATCCACCGACCCAGTGAAGACTCGCACTCTTTAAGAATGTAATCGATTCGCTGACGATAGAACGCTGGAAACAGACGGATGAAGCCACGTCGATACGCTGTTGGATTAATTAACAGCATCAGCCCTAAAATCAACACTAGCAAGATGTTGACAACCGCTCCCAGTGAGCTAGAGAAGAAAGCAAACGAACTGCCAAGTAGCCGATTGATATACGGCTGAATCTGTGCACCCAAGCTGTCAAGGTTAGGCAGGTAAGGGCTGAACGTACTGGGCACCATGCGAATGAGATTGTTCGTCCAGCCATTCAGGCGATCGACCCCTGCTGGCACCAGCACAATCAACTCCTGAAACTGATTGGCGAACGATGGCACAATCAGCAGAAAGAAGCCAACCAAGACAGCAACAAAGCAACCAACGGAGAGCAAGACTGCTATCGATCGCCGCATTCCAGCCTGTTGAAAGCGTCGCGACAGCAGATTTAAGCTATTTGCCAGCACGACAGCGGCAAACACCAGCAGCAGCACTTGACGGATTTGCCAGACGATATAGAGGCAGACCACCAGCGCTAAAAAACCAATCCATTGACCCAAGTTCACCGCACACTCCACATGAAAGGGGCAGAAATTTTTAGCCATTAATGAGCCAGAGCAGGTAAGCCCACTCAATGCTCAGTCTTCATCCCTTAACCTTTGTAAGTTCGGCTTTCGCTTACGGCGGCAGCCTTCATCCCCTTTCGCTCTCGCTGCCAACGCCAGCCAAGCGTAAATGCGGCGATCGTGGCGGGTAGCCAGACCGCAAGGAGTGCATTCGTTGTTGTCGGAGCAAGGGACAGCGCTGGGGCACCATATTTGATAGCGATCGCTAGCGCTGTAGAGAACACCAAAACCTTACCAATCAATCCAATCATTGCTAGTGGCAATTCATTGCTAACGGCACACACTGACGGCAATAACCCGACATCACAAAACTAGTCTGGCAATGAGAGGCATACCGTTAAAACGATCAAGGGGATGATTGCATCAAGTATCAACTGCTTTGAGGTTTGGTGCGTACTGCTCGTACAATCTTTCACCTTAGCAGTCATTTTGCTTACAGCCCGAATTATTTCTCTAGAATCACCTGCTCTTAGCATTCAGGTCGGCTATTGCTCAACCAACTTGATGATGATGCGCCAAATCTGGGCATTCTACCGTTGAAGTTATGGGTGCCACTCAATAAAGCAAGGTGCTCATACCAAAGCTGACAAGTCACCGTGTGTTTTCGTGAGGATTCTTATGCTAGAAGCGCTACAAAGTTTTCTTAATCCACAGGGGTTTGTTGCACATGGGCACTGCTATCTTTGGCAGCCAGAGTTAGTCTGGCTGCATGTGATCAGCGACGGCGCGATCGCGCTTGCTTATTTCTCCATTCCTGTGACGCTAGTTTACTTTGTTTCTAAAAGCAAAGACATTCCTTTCAACTGGATTTTTTGGCTGTTTGGTGCCTTCATCATTGCCTGCGGTGCTGGGCACATCATGGATATTTGGACAATCTGGCATCCAACGTACTGGGTAGCGGGCGCAATCAAAGCCTGCACTGCACTTATCTCGGTCATTACAGCGCTAGAACTCATTCCGCTGGTGCCCAAAGTGTTGGCGTTGCCCAGTCCGGCTCAGTTGGAGGCTGCAAACCAGGAGCTAGAGCGAACAGTCAGTCAGCTTCAGCAAGCACAGTTACAGCTTATTCAAACCGAAAAGATGTCTGGACTGGGGCAGCTAGTTGCAGGCGTTGCCCATGAGATTAATAATCCGGTCAATTTCATTCACGGCAATCTAATACATACGACAGAGTATACGCACGAGTTGCTGCGGCTTTTGCAGACCTATCAGGAGGCGTACCCCCAACCTACAGCAAACGTGCAAAGTGCGATCGCTAGCAGCGATTTAGAGTTTCTCAATGAAGATTTGCCGAAAATGCTGTCATCCATGAAAGTTGGCACTGATCGAATTCGTCAATTGGTGCAGTCGCTCCGCACTTTTGCACAGTTAGACGAGACTCAAAAAAAGCCTGTCAATATTCATGAAGGTATTGACAGTACCCTTATGCTTTTGCAGAGCCACCTGAAGTCAAAGTCCGATCGTCCTGGTATTCAAGTGGTCAAAGCCTACGGCGATCTGCCTCTAGTAGAGTGCTATGGGGGGCAGCTCAACCAGGTTTTTATGAATCTCCTTAGCAATGCGATCGATGCACTGGTAGCTGAAACAAAGTTTTCACAGACAGTCGAGCCATTTTTACCCACAATTCGTATTCAGACAAGACAAGAGACTGGCTGGCTGCTGATCGAGATTGCTGATAATGGAACAGGTATATCAGAGCCTGTAAGACAGCACATTTTTGATCCTTTTTTCACCACTAAAGCAGTCGGCAAGGGCACTGGGCTGGGCTTGTCAATTAGCCATCAAATTGTCGTCGAAAAACATGGTGGACATCTGCATTGCGCGTCTACAGCAGGGCAAGGGACGACATTTCAGATTAAAATTCCTGTGCAATCGCTGGAGTGTGGGGTTTCCCCAGCCGTTTTCGCCTAAAAAGGAACAATTTGTAGCAAGTGCAAGCGAATCTGTGTTACCTTTGTCAGCGGTGTTCAAGTTAACACACACTCGCGGGTTGCTAGCTCAGTGGTAGAGCATTCGGCTTTTAACCGACTGGTCCCGGGTTCGAATCCCGGGCAACCCATTTAAACAAACGTGCCCTAAACAACATAGTTAACGCTTTCTAAGACGTTATCGACGTTGCACACTAACTCTCGCTCTCTGGCAAAGGTGCCTCTCGAAGTGGTTCACTCACTGAAACGGTAGCGACTAACGGTAGCGCCGCTACAGGCTCCACTGCTGGCAAGATCCATTGGCTAGCTTGACTAAGCGCGTAAAACCCACCGCAGAGCAAGAGACGATCGCCCGCCTGTAAATCGCTTTTGCCATCGGGGAAGCGGATGAATTTCCCTTCTCGACGAATTGCCTGAATCAAAACACCAAACTGCCGTCGAATATGTAACTCTGAAAGAGTTTTACCAACAACACGGCTGGTTTCGGGCACTAGCAGCCATTGACAGGAAGCGTTTTCAGTCGGAACAGCGGCTTCTCCTTTTGCCAGTTCGTCAAAGGCAGCAAGCTCGGTCGTTTCTCCTACAACCAGTAGTCGATCGCCTGCTTGAAGGGCAGTTTTAGCATCGGGGTAATCTAGCTCTTCACCATCGACTCGCTGAATTGCCATCAAGCTTACCCCTGTCAAGCGACGCAAGTCGGTTTCTTCTACCGTCATGCCAATCAAGGGCGAATTGGTTGGGAGGGGATACCACCGATTATTCATGTCCTGAGTTGCTTCTTTAAGCTCCCGCGATACCTGATAAGAGGGCTTTTCCGATCGCAACCCCAAGTAGTGAGAACTGCGAATCTGCCCCACTTCTCGTTGGATGACAGGTAGCGGTATACCAATACCAGTTAGCAAATGGGAGGATAGCTCTAAACTTGCCTCAAAGTCTGGTTGCACCACTTCTTTGGCACCCAACTGGTAGAGCAGTTCCAAATCTTTATCCTGAGTTGCCCGCACGACTACATCCAGGTCTGGAGCTAGCTCCAGAGAGCGTTTGAGGCAAAGCCGGGTACTCATAGGGTCTGGTAGGGCGATCGCCATACCCTGCGCCGTCTGCACCCCAGCCTTCTCCAGCACATGCAGGCTGGCGGCGTTGCCGTAAACGTAGGGAATGCCAACCTCTCGCATCGCTTGAATACGGTGCTCAGACTGGTCAATCACAATCACGGGGTAGCTATGTTCGCGCAAAAGTTGCACGATGTTTCGTCCGACCTGACCATAACCACAGACGACAACATGGTTTTGCGTCGGTAGATCATCTGCAACTGCAAGGGCAACGTCTGTACGTTCTAAATACTTTTGGAGCCACGGAAGCGATTCTGCCCAGGCAAAAAGCTGTGGGATCAACCGCAGAATGAAGGGAGTCAGCACCAGTGTGACGGCAGTTGTACCCAGTACCAGCAAGTAGACGCGGCGCGACACCAACCCCAGCGACAGCCCTTCACTTGCCAGCACAAAGGAGAACTCCCCGATTTGAGCCAACCCCAGCCCGGCGATGAGTGCTGTTTTGAGCGGATAGCGGAAGAGAAGTACTAACGGCGTGACAATCAGAAATTTGCCGACAAAGACCAGCGCCACCAGACCCAGAATCAACTCCAGGTTATGCCATAGAAAAACGGGATCAATTAGCATCCCGATCGTGGCAAAAAAGAGGCAAGCAAAAATGTCGCGCAGGGGTTCGACGTAATTCAGCGTCTGATCAGCATACTCAACCTCTGAAATCATCAGCCCTGCAACAAACGCACCCATCTCGATCGATAGCCCCAGGTGCTCCGTCAACAGCGCAATGCCCAGACAAATAGCAACCACACCAAGCAGAAACAATTCCTTACTTTCTGTACGTGCCAGCAACCGCAACAACGGCGGAATGACCCAGATGCCAGCAATCACTGCGCCTAAGCCTAAAAGTCCTGTTTGCAGCAGTGCCCAACCGATCGCAATGCCAATTTCTTCTACAGGTTTGTCGAGGGCAGGCAGCACCGCCAGCATCAGACCCAACGCCAGATCTTGCACGACCAGAATGCCCAACATCACCTGACCATGTGGCGTTGCAGTTTCATTCCGCTCCATCAGGCACTTGAGCACTACAGCCGTTGAGGAGAGAGACAGGGTTGCGCCCAAAAACACGCCCTGAGCGGGTGATGTCACCCACCCCATGCCCAATGAGACTAGCGCTGTAATAGCGATCGTCAACACGATCTGTAAGCCGCCCCCACCGAGGCTAATACCCTTTACCTTTCTTAGTTCTGAGAACGAGAACTCTACACCCAAGGCAAACAGCAGAAAAGCCACACCAAACTGCGCCAGCGTTTCTACCTGGATGAGTTCTTTAATTAACCCTAGTCCAGCAGGACCCACAATCATGCCTGCCAGCAGATACCCCAGCAGAATCGGCTGTCGCAACACTGCCGCTAGAATACCGCCTGCTGCCGCTGCCGCCAGTACCGTGACCAAATCAACAATCAGTCTAAAGTCTTCTTGCACGGCAGCTTAAATGTTAAAAAACGTATCGGCTCTCTCATCAGAATACAAACTTTTTGGGGTGAGCGGGGAACGGCTAGAGAGAAAATTTGCGGTAGGAGCGAGCTACCAAACAAGCCGTTTCTTATTTTCTTATAAGTAGCTGGCGTAATTGTTTATAAGGTGCATTTTGGCTTCACGTTCGACTGAGCGCTCACGCCGAAGTCTCCATACTCTCAGTCCTGTATGTCAGCGGATTGAGCGCAGTCGAAACCCGGTTTCTAAGTAGTGCTTAATTTAGTCCTCCTACTTTAGTTGCGCTCTACATCATCGGCAGTTCCCGTCACCGCAGCCATGGGATGTTAAAAACCAGACATATTATTACTGTTCTGCTTTTCATCCTGACTAAGCACCGCAGCTATAGAAACGAGAGCAAAGGGGCGCTATTCTAGCTGCCAGTCATGCAAACGAAACGGAACTGACGGTATGCCTATTCTTTATCATGTGCGTCAAGCGTGGCAAACGCTCACTAGTGGGCTTGCCCCTACAGCACACCGCAATAAGTCCAGTATGAGGCAACAGTACGGGTCGCGGAACGTAAGGCGAGCAATGATAGCAACGTTGGCGATCGGTGCTGTAGGGCTGGCATTCATCAACCCTGCGACCGCGCTGCTAGCTAACGTATCGCCAAGCCAGCCTCAGCTCGGCGATACGTTAGCTGTCACCATTAATTCTACTGCTGCCAGCACAGCACCAACAGTAAGCCTGGGCAACCGGACCTATCCTACCTTTCCAGTTGGCAACGATCGATTTCGGGCGCTGTTGCCAACGACCCCACTTGATAAACCCGGTGCCCTGAAGCTGCGGGTGAGCGATAGCAACGAAACGAAAGAACTGGCACTACAGCTCCGGGGGCGCAAATTCCCTACCCAATCCATTTGGTTGCCGCCTGGTAAGGATCAAGATTTGTCAGACTTTGAATTCGATCGCGTCGATGCCTTCAAGAAACTTGTCACACCTCAAAAAATGTGGAGCGGCTCCTTCCGTAAACCGAATAATGGACCTATCACCACAGGCTACGGCGTACGTCGCTACTACAACGGCAAGTTTGCTAATGACTACTACCATCGCGGTGTAGATTACGCAGGAGCCTACGGATCACCAATTATTGCGCCTGCGGCTGGACGGGTCGCGTTAGTAGGGCAAGAAGCAAAAGGGTTTGTGATCCATGGCAACTGTATTGGCATTGACCATGGGCAGGGGGTAGAAAGCATCTTCTTACACTTGAGCCAGATCAAGGTCAAAAATGGCGACATGGTGAAAGCGGGTCAAGTCATTGGAGCTTTGGGCGGAACCGGTGCCTCCACAGGTCCACACCTCCACTGGGGCTTATATGTGAACGGTCAAGCGGTTGACCCGGTGCCTTGGCGTAATAAAGGGTTTGAATAACTTTACCGTTGGAAAGTTCGATTAAGTTGATACTGGATGTGCATTCTGGGGCAAGATTATGCAAGGCTAATCGTCGAAAAACGGCGCTGCGGAGTTTAGAGGCATTATGAGCATTGAAAAAATCGTGGAGCAGGCGCTGCAAGACGGCTACCTCACTCCAGCGATGGAAGCAGAGGTTGGCAGGATTTGTGATACGGCTTCAGAACTGTCGATCGAGGAGTATATGTCACTCGATCGATTGATGGGGGCGCTCTTGACTGGGGAAGTGGTAGCAGTTCCTCGCAAGCAGTTTATCAACGTGATGGAAGAATTGGTACTCACGGAGGCGATTGCCCGCGTGGCTGAAATTGAGGCAACGAGCGATCGCACCCTAGATTTGGGTGACATTGCCGCCTATGCGCTGAACCGCTTGCTGCCTCTCTATGCCACAACGGAAGAAGGGGCAACCTATCAGCGGCAGCGAGCGAAAGAAGAACTACAGGGCTTAATTGCTCAACAGGTCGGTGAAGCGATCGCCCGCAACCTCGATCGTCCCGAATTCTTTCCAGAGCGGCAGGCAATTGGCAAAAACTCTGGCGATGAGATCCTGACTCAAGTGAGTGCATTGCTGCAAGCATATGCGCCCAGCTTTGAGCCGCAGCCAGGAGCACCGAATTAAAAAGTAAGACGTGAGAAGGCAAAAGGTAAAAGTAAGCCCATTCTCACTTTTGCCTTTTACCTTAATTGCCCTCACGGACGTACATTCACTGTTGTTCCTGGTGCAACCTGCTCATAGAGCGCCAGCACATCTCGATTACGCATACGGATGCAGCCATGAGACACTGCCTGCCCAATTAGGTCTTCCTGGTTAGTACCGTGGAAGCCGATATGTGTGCGTCCTGCATACAAAAACCCAATCCAACGCTTGCCGAGCGGGTTGTCCGATCCTGCCGGGACTACTTCACCTGTAATTGGATGCTGCCATTTAGGGTCACGCTGCATTTCCAGCACCTGGAAAGACCCGCTTGGCGTTTCCCAACCCGCTTGCCCAATGGCGATCGGATAGCTTGTTACTAATTGCTCCTCTCGATACACCGACACTTGGCGATCGCTTAGGTCAACGATCAGCTTCACACCTTTTTTTGCCAGTGCCGTTGCATCAGTAGTAGAGACCTTTGCATTCATGGCATTCTTGCCGTTGCTAAAGGCTTGTTTAACCTTTGTAAGAGCGTTTCTGTCCAAGCTTGATGTGCTTTGAGCATCGGCTGCCCAGGCACGCCACTGAATACCCAGCAGCACTAATGCAGCACCGACACAGATAAACATCATGCTCCGAGAAAGGCGATCGTCTCGAACAGTTGCAGTCATTGTTTAGCGCTCGATAGCCTTACCTTCAATCTACTCGGATTAATCGACTCCGGCAATGGCAGGCAGTGACTCTTTGAACTGGGTACCGACAGTAGCAGTTGTGCGCTACTTTCCCTATTGATCGATCTTCAGCACATACAAAATCAACGTTCCATAAAATTAACGTCAGGAATGATGGGGGATCAGCAGCCAATAGAGTAATGCGCCCGTTACAAGAGCTTCAGCTTATAAAATTTCGTGAGCAAGCTTTATTTTCTCTTGATTATTTTAGGCAAATCCTTTCATCAAAATGGGCACATTATGAACAGGATTTCGTTGAAGTGATGTAAGAGCCTTCTGGAATACCAGCCGGGTTTCCTGTAACTGAACCTTAGTTTTGTCCAAGAACCATGTGGTGTGGTTTGAATGCAAGAGGAGCGACTATGTTCGAGAAATTACTACTAGCTGGCACAATTACGTTCTCGCTCAATATCTTTATCGGTATGGGTGCTCAGTCTCCCAGTCAGCCTACTGTCGTAGCTCAGGCAGCCCCACATTCTGTTAATGTCGCCCAGGCGCTGCACGATAGCCCGCTTCTGCGGAGTTTGTTCCAGTAAAAACATGGTTTGAGCGCACCCGGTTTAACGCTTGTTATGGGAACTTTAGCCAGAGCAGAACCGTCACTGAGTATGGAATGTCTAAGAACGACGCAGTCCATGAACCAGTCCGTTTTTACCTCTTGGTCACTGCCCAGAGCTGCCGAACCATCACTACCAGCCGAAAAACTTTCTAACGTTGACCTGGTTTTGCAATGTCAGCTTGGGCATAGCCCAGACAAAGCGGCTTTTGCAGAACTGCTCCGTCGTCATCAGTCCCATGTTGAACGGGTGCTTTACTACTTAGCGCCTGACTGGCAAGATCGGTCAGACCTAGTGCAGGAAGTATGGATTCGGGTCTATCGGCACATCAAGCGTTTGCAAGAGCCAATGAAGTTCCGGGGGTGGTTAAGCCGTATTGCTACCAATCTCTTTTATGACGAGTTGCGTAAGCGCAAGCGTCATCGCCAGCCGCTATCGCTGGATGCCCGTTTGGCGGTTGAGGATGGTGAAATGGATTGGGAGATCGCCTCGGATACGCCGGGACCAGATGAGACTCTGACAACACGAGAGTTTTACGATCAGCTACAGTCTGCGATCGCTGACTTGCCAGACGTTTTCCGCACAACGATCGTGCTACGCGAAATTCAAGGCATGGCATACGAAGAGATTGCGGAGATCACTGGCGTTTCGTTAGGAACGGTAAAGTCAAGAATTGCGAGAGCGCGCTTGCGCCTACAATCTCAACTTCAAAGCTATTTAGATGGAAACGAATGACAGCAACGATAGTTAACAACTTCTTCTTTAAGACTATCGCCTAATCCCGTCACTTAAGCTTTACTAATGACTAGGTAGCATACCGTTTCTGGTGATTCGTTCTGTTTTTTCCAACTCATATCTCTCTCCTTGCTTGTTTCTCAGTTTCTAGGTGCGTTCTCTCAACACACGACGTGGTGCCCCAATGTCCTCTAACTTCAACCCTTCAAACGATCACCGTCAGCCGCCTCCCATGAATGGTCAAAATTCGTCTTCATGCTCACCCAATTCGATCCAGCGCGATCGGTTTGAACTGCTCAGTGCTTACCTAGATGGGGAAGTGACTGCAGCCGAACGCAAGCAAGTAGAGGAGTGGTTGGACAACGAACCAACGGTACAGCGCCTCTATGCTCGTTTGTTGAAACTGCGTCATGGTCTGCAAGGTTTGCCTGCACCAGTTTCGTCGCCTCAGGCTACAGAACAAACAGTGAGTCAAGTGTTGGCTCGCGTAGACCAAAAGCCAAAGCTGTCTCTTATCTGGGGTGGTGCAGCGATCGCCGCTCTATTTATTGGTGCACTGGCAAGCAGCATACTACCCGATCAGCAGTCTCCCCTCCCTCAGCTTGCTAAAGAAACGCAGCAGCCAACAGCAATCGACCGTCCTCAAGGAAATGCTAACGAGGTCTTATTGGTCGCACTCGATAAGCCCTTAGTAGATATTCCCAAAACGCCCGTTGTGGTGCCTAATGCTTCTAGCAAGGAAGCGACGATCCCTGAGGCTCCCAGCACAAGTACTCCCTAGTATTTGAGCGAGTATCAGTTGCCAGGTTAAACCCTTTAAACTAGAGTCTTGTAAGTATGCGCCATTGGTTAGTTTAAAGTTGGCGGTAACTCGGCATAGTATTGCTCTGCCTGCTGCCACTGACCACTTGGCAAGTAAGTGCCACCCAATCGTTTAATTTGTTCTAACGACATCACATACGACCAGGCAAATCCTAAAAAGCGTTGAGCCTGGTCGTATGCTTTTATTTGCATACGATCGTACTGATGCTGCGCTAGAACCAAATGGGGGACGTAACAACGAAATATTTCTGGATCATGCTGCTCATAAGTATCTAGAACGTCCAAAATGCCTGAATCTGCAAAGGATAATAGGATGCCACGAACAATCGAGCTTCTATCCCATGTTGTCGTGCTAAGCACCATCGCTGGGTAGCCAAAGGGTAAGGCGTACAATTGACCCTGCGCGATTGCAGGACGCGCTTCTAAAACGCTACTCGCACAGATTTGGTGATTACTTTCACCTGGCTTCAGCGTGCCATAAACGAAAACATGAAACATGACTGCCGCTATATGACAAAAGCTGCTAGCTATAAAAGCATAGGGGCATAAAAATCGCCGTGCCAATCGTAGTAGAATGACACGGCGATTCTTTGAGGGACGGGCTAGGAGGGATTCGAACCCCCGACACCGCGGTTCGTAGCCGCGTGCTCTAGTCCACTGAGCTACAAGCCCCTGCAAGATCACAATGTTATCATACACTATAGCAATGATACAAAATTTCTCTGATATTCCTGCTTCTCCTGCCAATCAAGCCCTAACGCATCTCGATTCTCAGGGACAAGCGCAGATGGTTGATGTGTCTACGAAACAGCAGACCGTTCGAGAAGCAATCGCAGTTGGGCAGGTACGAATGCTGCCTGCGACCTTTACGGCAATTGCGGCAGGCAATGCTCCTAAAGGCGACGTGTTAGGTACAGCACGACTCGCAGGCATCATGGCAGCCAAGCAAACGGCTCAACTGATTCCCCTTTGCCACCCCCTACCGCTGCATAAAGTCGAAGTTCAATTGCTGCCAGAACCAACTCTACCGGGCTACCGCATTGAGGCGACTGTGAGAACCAAAGCTGAAACGGGTGTCGAGATGGAAGCGCTTACTGCTGTTTCGATCGCGGCTTTGACTCTCTATGACATGGCAAAAGCGCTCGACAAATCAATGCAAATCGAAAATATCCACTTGCTTAGTAAAACAGGCGGCAAAACAGGCGACTATCAGTTTGAAGGCTAAGACTGACGCGCCATAAGTGCCCTCTTAGGTTAGGAGAGAGCATCAGAAATGGCTCAAAGTTCTTCTACTGAGCAGGTGAAAAGAGGGCAGGTATGGTTGTATCCCAATTTACGCACGCCATTTGACTGAACAACCCACAGGCTGGGTAGAGGTTGGCGTAATCGGGGCATTGCTCAAAATTTGAGCGATCGCGTCACGCAGATACTGTACCTGCACAGAATCAGGATCGTTGGGGCTGTCATCTACCGAGCCGCTGTAGCACAGCACACCCTGCTGGTTCAGTAGAAAGATATGAGGTGTTTTTTCAGCGCCAAAGCTTTGGGCAACCTCTTGCGTCACATCCCGCAGATAGGGAAAGTTCAGTTGATTGGCAGCGGCAAACTGCTTCATATTGTCAAAGCTATCATCAGGATAGCGATCAGCATCGTTCGCATTGATACCAATTAAGGTCACGCCCTGGTCTTGGAATTCTGCCTGAATCTGCTTGAGGCGATCGAGATGGCGATGCACGTAGGGGCAGTGATTGCACATAAATACAACCCCTACAGCGCGAAACCGCTCAAGATAGCGTGCCAGATGATGAACGGAGCCATCAATGCCTGGGATCTCAAAGTCAGGAGCATAGCAGCCAATCACGGTACTCATTTTTTCCATGCAGTGAATCTTGGTGAAACGAAGGGGATAGAGGCGTCGTTAAGGAGTAGTTTTAGTTGTTAGCGGAGCAAGAGGGTTTGGGGAGGCGAGAAAATTTTGAATTGCACATCTGCTTTCCCTAAGCCCTCTTTCCTACTCCCTAAATTCTGACTTCTTCTAAAAACTAACGACTAAAAACTAATAGCTATTACCAACTTTGCGCGATCGCGTGATAACCAATTAGTTTATAGACCAGTTTAGCTGCCGTAAACTCTGAGACAACAGAATCAGTAATAGGAGCAAGCTCCATGACATCACAGCCAATAACATCATGAGCCGCAAAGATGCGCTGAATAAAGGTGAGCAGGTTATACCAGTTTAAGCCACCGGGTTCGGGGGTACCCACACCGGGAATGAGCGTAGGATCGATACCATCAAGATCAATTGTGATGAAGACCTTCTCAGTTTTGATGCTGGCAAGGGCGCGATCGATCCAGTCTGGTTGGGCAACAATTTCCCGCGCCCGGAAGACAGGAAGCTGCTTCTCTTTAATGAGATCTGCTTCTTCTTTACAGATGCTGCGAATGCCTACCTGTAATGTTGGCAAACCCATATCGACAACCCGCCGCATGACGCAAGCGTGATTGTGGATGGAACCTTCGTATTCATAGCGCAAATCGCCGTGGGCATCCACCTGTACGACTGTAAAGGCTTCTCCTGGATTTGCCTGCCGATACGCTTCGACAACACCCGTTGTGATGCTATGTTCCCCACCCAGCGAGATCACGAACTTACCGTCTGAAACGAGCTTGTAAACCGTCTCCTGCGTCACGCGGAGCATTGCTTCAGAGGAAACTTTCTGAGCGTTACGGGTATCAGCGATCGCCTCATGCGTGTAAAGCCCAACCTCCCACAATTCACGATCGAGTTCTTCGTCGTAATACTCGACCTGCTGTGACGCATTGAGAATGGCATCTGGACCATGCTCACAGCCCCGACGATAGGTCGTTGTCGCTTCATAAGGAATAGGCAAAATCACAACTTTGGCGTTGTCGTAGGTCGCCGCGACATCAGAACCTAGGAACGGCAGCGAAGAAACACTCGTTTGCACCAGCATGGCAGACCTGATTTAAGCAACACCTGATCCTGACACAATCTTGAGGCGATCGGCTACCACCAATAAAAGAACGGTAGAACCTAACGTATGTTGTAATTGCCGCCTCAAGTTAAAGAGTGCGGCCCCTATTTTACTGAACCAACGCCCGCTGCACTCGGAGCCAGAACAGGAGCCTTGCGGACTGCCAAAGTACGACGTTTTTGCTTGACCCCCCGTGGCGTAACCACCCATTTGTTATGACCATGCAGATGATCATAAAGACCGACAACAGCAATCATATTTTTCAAAATGGTATACAGAAAAATAGTCACAGCATGCTGTAAGAAGTAGAACAATGGGTAGCGCACGGCTGCGACTTTCATTGTAACTAGCGTTTGATAGATACCACTAGAAAACGTAATGACCGTACTCAACCAAAGGAAGGGGTTTTCTGAGGCAGGAAGATCGCCCTGATACAGAAACAAGCTGATGAGCAGCGGCAGAATTTGGAGGGCAATCAGCGAGTAAAGTACGCAGAAGTAAAGCAGATATGTCCAATAGATTTTTTGCCACAGGGTAAAGTGCACAGACTTCCACACTCGACGCTGATACTTGAAGCTAACCTCAAGCCAACCCTGTGCCCACCGCTTGCGCTGAAACCAGAAAGAGTTGAAGTCAGCAGGAGCTAATTCAGTTGTGACAATACTGCGATCGTGCAGGATACGATAGCCACTTAACAATGTCCTCATTGAAGCATCAATATCTTCGGTCAGCATTGCCGGGTTAAAGCGAATCTGCTGTAAGACTTCGGTGCGCCAATAGCCGTTTGAGCCACCAAAAATGCTGGAGTCAGTCAAAAACGATTTTGCTGCATGGCTGACACCGTAGAGTGTTTCAAACTCGATCGCGATATTTAGCGTTAGTAAGCTGTGGCGGTGATTGCGAATAATATTGCGCCCCTGCACCACATCATAATCATGCTCTAGCCAACGCCAAGCGCGAACAAAACAGTCGGCTGCTGGAAGGTGGTCAGCGTCAAGAATGCAGGTAATTTTGCCTGTCACAATGTGCAGTGCTGCATTTAAGTTTTCGGCTTTAGAGTGACTACCTTCAACCCGCAACAAACGTAACTCTGGGTGAACCAGGGCTAACCGTCGCAAGTCATCTTCAACAGGCAGATCAATAGGCGTATTGTACGCAAGAATCACCTCTAGTCCGTCTGCCGATCGCTGCACAGTTCTAAGAATATGCTTGAGCGTGTCGAGAATAATATCTTGCTCGTTCGGCAGATAAGCTGCCACCAGAAAAGAGCAGCGTGGCAAAGGTTTCGTGGACAAGTAGCTGGTATTGCCGCTGACCCCTAACACTGACTTAGCAGACTGCTTAAATTGAGAAAAACGATTGGCATCAGAACGTTTATTTTTGACAGCAAAGCGTCGAAACAACGCATTAGTAGCTTCCAAAAAGATAATGAGAGAGCTGAGGAGAAAAAACGCGGCGATCGCCATGTGGATTCTGATCAGCGGCATTCCGCCTACTCGCAAGCAATAGTAGAAAATCGTAGGAACACCGATCAACAAAACATGGGTATAAACCACCTTAGGAATATCGCCCGTCCATTTCCTCACTTTAGCCATCCTCCAATCATCAAGGTTCGGTGTATCAAATCTTGGCAAGCAGTTGCCCTGGTCAAAAGAAAGCTGAGTTTCTATTGACTTCCCCTAGGGACGACCACTTTACGGCAGGCTCCAGATCATTTTCATTCACCCACAGCGATCGTTGTCCATCACTAATTTGACACAGGAAAAACTCCCGCTCGTCCAGCAGTTTTTCGACTTTCAACACCGTCCAACCTACTTTACTCTGGTAGATTACCGTATCACCTACACACGGACTCCAACTTCGACGATGCAGCACTTTAGTAGGGGTCAGAACATAGTCTAAATCACGCAAAACACCAATAACTAACCGTTGAAGTAAGGGGCTAGCATAATCTGCCAACACTGCCAGAAGCAGCGTACCGAAGACCATCAAAGGCAGTAGCCAATAGTACAGAGACAAATCATCCTGCACTACAAGTCTGATAGTACGATCGACCACAAAGTTGTGAATCAAAAAGTAGGTATAGCTATGAGCACCCAACCATAACAGCACTCGTTGCATTGGTTGCGGCTGAGCGATCGCACGAAACAGTACCATACAGCAAAGGGTAAGACCGATTGGTAGCAACAAATCGACCAACACCCAACCAGCAGTATAAAACTGACACACAAACCCCAGTACATAAACAGGTACACCTAGCAGCAAAGCCCGATGAGACCGCCAAAAAAGTGGTCCTTTGCCCTGCATATAAAGCTGCGCTACCACCATGCCCAACACAAATGTACTGAGCTTAGAAAGGAAAATCAGGAAGGGATGCCAATCTGTAGGTGTATCCAGAATGACATAGGTTGGGTGCCCTCCGAACTTGTAGATTGCTATAGCGCGGTATGCAACTGTTAACAGCGTGCTCATTAAGAGTAAATTTGCTGCGCCCCAGCGCTGTAGGAGATGCCACAGAAACGGAAACAACAGCGTAAAACTCAGAATCAGGGGCACAAACCACCACGGACCGCTCGTTGCTAAAAGTAGCTCTCCGCCATAGTCAAAGAGTAGTGGAAACGTTGCTCCAGCAAAGGTATGCCATAGGCTGGGTATGTAGCTCTGGGTTGCAACTCCGATCGCCCAGAGTATGGGGTATGAGAGCCACGCTACTGTCCAGAAGGGCCACAGAATTCGTAAGACGCGGCGCTTGAGAAACTTACCGACTTCTAGCGGTTGCCCCTTGAGAGAGAGCACCAAACTAAAGCCACTGATAAGCACAAACACATCCACAAACTGAAAGCCAAACCAGGCAGGAATGCCAAGCAATCGCAGTAGTAAACCTGGATCGATCGCCCCTTCCACCGGTGTTACTAACTGTCGTAGGTTATCTGCCAAACCAGTAGGCTGTGGTGTGTAGGCATAGCCCGTAAACAACAGTTGAGAGTGGTAAAGCAGCAGCAAAACTGCCGCAAAAATGCGAATTCCTTCGAGCCATGCTAGACGCTGCGATCGAGGCATTTTTAAATTAGTCATAAACGTCTCAAAGCTCTTCTACTGATAAAAAAGAAAACAGGAGTATTTCTAAGCCGTGCATGACGCAAGAGTAATAGACTGAGCCATTAATGGTTGACTACACATAGCCAGTAAGCCTTTACTGCCAGCACCACTCAAGGCAGATAGTTCACTTAAAGGAACACGCTTAAACTCATATCCCCTTACGAACGTCATCCCTAGAAAAAAGTAACTAATAGCGACAAGCCTGTATTTAAAGTCTGGGTTAACGCTTACGACACGAATCCTTCTACTGATAGCAGTGATTCAAAAGATTTATCTTTTAATACGGGAATATCAGTTGCAATCACATCCCCCTCGAGAAGTACATATTTCTTTATAGTTTAAGTGAAGAGTGCCAATTGGTCTCAAAGTTGTTTTTAAGAAACTCCGTTCACTTGCTTTATTGGGCATTACATAAGACTTTTTTATCAGTTAGTTTCTAGATTCTTATCGGTTCATTCGTAAACGATAAGGCTATCGCAGTGACTGCGCCTTTAGTTTGACTGCAACAACTTAATTATCTTGCAAGCTCCCGACTGCTAGTAGCTTCTACACACTTTGCAGTGCCATCGTGTTAATGGTCAATCGGTGGAAGCAGATGTATATCCTTATCTAAAGTTGCTTCCCCAGAATGCTTTAAGCGCCAACCCTAAGCAAAGTAGCGATCGCATATTAGCGTTGTAGCACCTGCAGGAGTAGATGAGATGTAGACCCAATCTCACCTCAAACTCGAGCTACAATTATTAGCTATCTGGACATAGGGCAACTGCTCTTGTATGGAGTCCTATAGTGCCTTAACGAGGCTCCTGTTTGACGCGAAAGCGTTAGTTATTGGTCTGTCCAGTCGGTCTGTCATAGATCTTTCATCAGCTTAATAGGGTCGTTAGTGCGATCGTATTGCTCTTGTACACCACACTCATGCTTTTGCAATCGCGGTTTTATATCTCGTGGCTATGCAGGTTTGTGTGATGTCATCCTTCACTGCTAATGTTCATGATCATTCCCTGTTGAGTAATTGATATGTCCCAGCCATCGGACTCAGAAGCAGGATTTTTCTTGCAGCAAGGGTTACAGCTCAATCAAGCCGGGGCTTTTGAAGATGCTCTGCTCAACTTTGATCGGGTTTTGCAACTTCACCCTGACTGGCATCATATCTGGCATACCCGTGGGGTAGCGCTGTCTGAGTTAGGGCGCTATGAAGAAGCCGTCGCAAGTTTTAACCAGGCGCTTGACCTGAAACCGAACTATCCAGAAGCCTTAAATAGTCGTGGCATGGCACTTTACAACCTGCGTAGCTACGAAGAGGCGATCGCTAGCTATGACAAAGCGATCAAGCTAAAACCAGATTTTCACCAGGCATGGCACAATCGCGGTAATGCGCTTGACAAATCAGGTTGTTACGAAGCTGCACTCAAGAGCTACGAAAAGACCCTGGAGTTTGAACCAGACTACGCTAAATCCTGGTACAACCGAGGGATCATGTCTTACAAGCTAGGGCGTTATCAAGCCGCGATTGATAGCTATGACCAGGCAATTAAACACAGACCGCACTATTCCCATGCCTGGTATAACCGCGCCAACACGCTCAATCAGCTTGGTCGATACCAGGAAGCACTTGCTAGCTACGATCGCGTTTTGACCATCAAGCCTGAATGGTATGGAGCCTGGTATAACCGAGGCAATGTGCTGCACAAACTGAGGCGGCATGAAGAAGCCATCGACAGCTACAACAAAGCGCTGGCAATCAATGCCACTCTTTATGAAGCGTGGTACAACCAGGGCAACGCTTTTGATGCGCTAGGGCGCTATGGTGAAGCGATTGCCAGCTATCGCAAAGCGCTAGACCTAAAGCCAAATCTGCGTGAAGCCTGGTACAACTGGGGCAGCGCATTGTACAAATCTGGTAGCTATCGCGAAGCAGTTGTCAGCTACGACCGGGCGATCGAACTAAATCCTAGTTTTGCCAAAGCCTGGTTTAGCCGTGGTTCTGCCTTTCGTAAGTTGGGGCTTTATGCTGAAGCAATCGCCAGCTACGACAAAGCGGTGCAGTTTCAACCGGATATGGCTGAAGCGTGGTACTGTCGCGGCATTGCTCTAGGTCACTTGGGGCACAACGAAGCAGCAATCAAAAGCTACGATCGCGCACTCAGCATTAATCCTGGCTTCTACTCTGCCTGGTACAGCCGAGGCGCAGCATTGGGTCATTTAGGTGACTATGAAGCGGCTGTCGCTAGCTATGATAAAGCACTGGAAATTAAGCCTCACTTTCCCGATGCTAAAAGCCGCCGCGCGCTGGCACTCGACAACAACCAGTCGCTTAAGTCCTTACCCCGCTCCAGCGCTAGAGAAGGCAGGATCGCTGAAGAGCGCACGGGCGAGGAATCTCCTTTTGATGACCATCCTCCAGTGACGAAAGCAGCCTTCCAATCGCTGCCACGGACACCTAGTTAGACAGTTGGTTTTAGACCGTTGGTTGTGCAGGGACGTGCCCGTAAAGCTGTCATAAGACGCTTGTGATGCCAAAACTTGCGATGCCAAAATTTGACGATCAGCTAGAAATGATTTATGCCAGCGATCGCAAGGCATGGAGGCAATGGCTGGAAAGCAACCATCGCACCTCGATCGGCGTCTGGTTAATTTACTACAAGGTCAAATCTGGTCAACCCAGCGTGCGATACAGCGAAGCAGTCAAAGAAGCCCTATGTTTTGGTTGGATTGACAGCAAAGTTAAATCGTTGGATGCAGACCGCTACAAGCAGATTTTTACACCACGGAAACCCCAAAGTGTCTGGTCAAAGTTAAACAAGCAATATATTGAAGAACTGCTTGAACAAGGGTTAATGACCGAAACAGGGCTGAAGAAAATTGAAGCAGCTAAGCAAGATGGCTCATGGCAGATGCTGGATGCGATCGAAGCGTTGATCATTCCCATAGACTTGCAGCAAGCTCTGGACAGAAATAAAGTCGCCAGCAGCAACTTTGCAACGTTTAACAACTCCTCAAAAAAGAACATTTTAGCCTGGATTAATAGTGCGAAACGTTTAGAGACCAGGCAAAGAAGGATTGAACAAACTATTAGTTCAGCGTTACAAAATAAAAACCCCTTAGTACGATCACAATAAGTGGCTGTGCACATTCCATGTATATCAATAATTCACTCTGTAGTCTCTCTTGACAGCGTGAAGGCAGCGGCAGCACAGAATGGCATAAAGCTATTTTTTCACTCAGATGCTTCTTTGTCTTTGCCCATTACCAGACCTTTTGTCTTATTCAGCAAACAGCCGTCAGCTAATGATGAAGTAAGGCATTGTTGCACTATAAGGATCAGTAAACTACATGGCAAACGTGTATGTCAGCAGGCAGCTTAAAATCTTCTGCTGACTGTAATGCTATGGGCACGTCATCAATTTTTGCTTCTTTTCAAGCAGTTTTGTCTTATGCAAGACAATAAGCTTGCTAGCAGCTTCACAAACTAGAGGCGTAAATTCACGGAAACTTAGACAAGCATGAGAGAATTTACCCGTTGTTTGGCAACTCTAGGAACAGGAGTTCTTGGGGTTAGGGGTTTATGGATCATGATCTGAACTCTGCTGCCTGGTACAGTCATGGCAATATTCTTTACAGTTTGGGGCACTACGAAGGCGCGATCGCTGGCTATGACAGGGTTTTAGCCACCCAGTCTGACCTTTATGAGGTGTGGACAAATCGTGGCTATGCGCTCGAAAACCTGAGCCGTTACAAAGAAGCACTGGCTAGCTTTGAGCAGGCGCTGAGCATTCACCCTGAATTTGTGCTGGCATTGCATGGCAAGGGCATTGCTTTAGCAAAATTGGGGAGCTATGACGAGGCTCTCACTAGCTTCAACAAAACACTCAAGCTTGCTCCTACTGACCTTAAAGCTCGTTACAACCAGGGTAATGCTTTAGCACGCCTGCACCGCTATGAAGAAGCGCTCGCTAGCTTTGATCGTGTTCTAGAGTCAAGCCCTGATGATTACAAAGCCTGGTATAGCCGCAGCAAAGTGCTTACCAGCATGGATAAGCCTCATTTAGCACTTGCCAGTCTCGATAAAACGCTTGCCATCAACCCCTTTTGCTACTATGCCTGGAATTACCGAGGCACTGTACTGACTCAAACAGGGCACTATGATGAGGCGATCGCCAGTTTCGATCAATCGTTGCAATGCAAACCAAACAACCCAGATGCTTGGTATAGCAAAGCCCGTTGCTATGCGATGAAAGGCAATACTCAACTTGCCATAGGCTACCTCCAACGGGCAATTAAGCTCAATGCCCCTTTGTATCGTGCCCTCGCAAAAGGTGATGTCCACTTTCAGGTGCTCCGGCAAACACAACAGCTTCACACGTTGCTAAGTAAGTAGACTTCACGGCTTGCAACAGGATAGTTGGTAGCTTAAACCCAAAGATTCAGTAATATTCGGTAAACATTGGTCACATCACGTTTGTCATACCTACTGCCCAGTCGTGTTCTTCCAAGTTTGAATTTCTTGCTGAGCTTCAGCGTAAAGGCTAGAGCGGGAAGGAATTTTTTGGGCAACTGCGATCGCGCCTGGCACGTCATAGACTGCTTGGCTTCTTGCCACTTGCAAAAGTTGAGCGCTCCATTCGTTGATGGCATTGTCAGCCTCCGATCGCAGCGCGCTACTGGTCGGCACTTGGTCGGCAGCCTTGATTGCATTTGCCAACCCTTCTGGAGAGCCTGAATTAGCTAGCTGACGAGCATTTTGGAGGTTTTGCTGCGCTTGCACCTGAAGCTCCTGGGCAAGGAGTTGACTGCGCCATTGCTTCATGTCTCTCTGGGCATCGGCATAGAGCGATCGCCCAGCTCCAATTTGTTCGGCAGTCCGAATAGCAGAGCTTAGATCGCCAGCATTGGCAAAGTCTCTAGCGCGATCGAGCAGTGGCTGATCCTGAATCTGCTGAACCTGCCCTGTCCAGATACGCGCTTTTCCCCTCGCTTCTCTATAAAGTGCGCGTCCCTGAGCAATTTGATTAGCTTGAGCAGCGGCTGCCTGCAAGGACGCAAGATCGCCCTGCGCTGCAATTTGATCTGCCTGATCGAGAATAGGACGGTCTTCAATGGTTTGAATCTGCGCTGTCCAGGTCTGGATCTGCTGCTGTACTTCGTTCCAACGCGGATTGGAGCGGGGAATGGTAGAGGCTTCGGCGATCGCGGCTGTTAGATCATTAACAGTGCCAGGTTGCGAAAGAATCCGCGCTTTTTCCAGTAGTGCGATCGCTTCAATCTCAAGCTGCCAGCGAACAATGAACTGCTGTGCCTTGCGATAAAGCGGACGAGTTGATTGAATGCGCTGTGCTTGGGCAATGGCTTCTTCGATATCGGGTATTGTATTAAGCCAGGCTTGAGACTGAGCATTTGCCAGCACCGTCATGTCTTTCACTTGCTCTTTTAACTTGGCGATATCAGGAATCTTGCTCAGTACATTCAAAGCGCCCTGCAAATTGCGCTGATCGAGCATCGTTTGTGCCAGGACAACCATTTTCTGCCCAAACTCTTCGATCGCCTTCTGGGCAGCTTGATGCACATAGCTAGTCTGCTTAATAGACTGTGCTAGCTTGATGGCTTCTAGCAAATTGGTGAGTCCACCCTCATCGGCAAGTCGGTGCGCTTGACCCAGCGTATTGCCATCGTCCCGCGAACCGTTGATTTTACCCGTTAGCTCGTTATACTTGGTCGTTTGCCAGAACGTATTCTCCACTTCTAGCAAGCGCACAGCAGAAGAAAACGCCTCTCGCCAATCGAGTTCACGTAAGGACTCTTCAGCTTTACGATAAAGTGCCTCTGCTTTAGACCAAATAGTTTGCCAGCGTTGGACCCGCTCTTCCACCAGTTCGTAGGCAGAAACCTTAGGCGATATTCGTCGGGCTGCCGCGATCGCCTCATTCAGCTTGCCTGCGTTGAAAGCTGCTTCTGCCAGCTTCAATACTTCTAACGACCATAGTTCGACCAGTCGATCGACTTCATCTCGTAGCGGGTGATCAGCAGGCAGTGAATCGATGAGGGCGATCGCCTCCAGTAAATCGTTTGAGGTCTGCTTGCTAGCTGCCAGCCGCGCGCATTCAAAGCGCAAGGAAGCCGAAGCCAAGGGCCAAAAAATCGCTGGACAGTTAGGTAAACCGGGCATTTGCAGCAACAAAGCTAGCGCCAGCAACCCTGTGCCAACAGAACCGATACCTGTTACCAAAAGCCACAACTTCCAGTTATACAGCCAGCGTAGCCATCGGCGCGGCAACCTGGTTCGCCTCGCTCTACGACCCAACGGCGAACGCTCTTGCTCGGGTAAGTTAACCGATCGGGGCTTTGGCTGTTGAGACGGTCTAGGCGGTGGAGGTGGCAGAGCACGCGATCGTGTGGGTAGGGCCGCTCCATTTGCCTGAGAACGTGGCTGAGACACCGAAGTCACAGGCAAACGCTGAGAAGCTGGCTGCTTCGGCAACGTTTCATCTCTAGGCTTTGGCGATCGCCCCAACGGCTTACGGTCGGGTGTTCCTGGTTCTCTAGTCATACTCAAAACATATGCAGCAGTTGCTGCACAAAGTCCTCAAACCTTATGCATAGATGCCATGCTACTCTTCAAGCTCCAAAAAGCCAAACTGGTTTATGAGGTGGGCAGCAGAGAACACATGAAAGAGTAGAACCTTGTATAACAGCTACTACAACGGAAAAGAGCAGATAGCAGGACATTCTCTAAAGTTTGCGGTCCTCAAAACGCCCAACTCTGAGCCAGTGGTCGTAGCCGCTGCGAACACTTCTTTGCCTTACAGCCGCTGCAACATCAGGGTTTCTTGCCAGGTAGCTCGCTTCATTAAAGCGTGGAAAGCGACCCTCAAACCGCCCAGCACGTTGATAGTGCGTGTACGCATCTCTCACTTGTCCACGCTGGATGGCTGCTCTCACATCTGGATAAGCCATCAAATAGAAGCGCTCATCAAAATTGCTGGCATCGTTACCACGATTGTTGTAGCGGCTGTCATAGCGATCGTTGTAGCGATCATCATTACGGTTGTTGTAACGATAATCATTGACAACTCTGCCACAAACAATTCTGCCATTTGACTCTGACTCAACGCAGACTCGTTGCGCCATTGCAGGCTGCGCTACTGAAGTGATGAATGTTGCCATTGTCACTCCAGCTAATCCCAAAACTTTTGTTGTACTCATTGCTTTAGCCTTCTAGTTAGCCATCACGTTAATTGCCGTCGATCGAGTGCTATGCAGTGGAATTAGGACTGCGATCGACAATTCCCTGATGGCAAAGTAGACGCATCTAGTGCTTCTAAGTTCCTGCTGCTAAGGCTTTGGGAACTGACAGAGCGTGCAAAAGTCACTGCTCACTTGTTGCAGTAGGGGAGCGACGCTGCAATTTGATCTGACCAATTAAACGTTACTGGCTCTCAAATTGGGCAGCTTAAATCACCAGCGCGCTGAGTAAAGCGGAGGTTTTCTCGATAGTCCACAGGGCAATCAATGACCGTAGGCACATCCTGTTCTAGTGCCTCTTTAAGAATGGGAATTAAATCTAGGCAGGATTCGACGCGGTAGCCTTTTAAGCCCATACTTTCGGCAAATTTTACAAAGTCGGGATTGCCAAATTTAATAAAGGCAGAGCTACCAAACTGATTTTGCTGCTTCCATTCAATCAAGCCGTAGCCACCGTCATTAAAAATGAGTGTGACAAAAGGCGTGCCAATCCGCAGCGCTGTTTCGAGTTCCTGGCAGTTCATCATGAAGCCACCATCGCCCGTGACAGCAACGATCCGCCGTTCGGGGTGCACCAGTTTAGCGGCGATCGCCCCTGGAATCGCAATGCCCATTGCGGCAAAGCCATTAGAAATGATGCAGGTGTTGGGTTGCTCACAGTGATAGTGCCGTGCCATCCACATCTTGTGAGCGCCGACGTCAGAAATGACGATATCTTCGGGTGCCATAACCTGCCGCAGATCGTAGATGACCTTTTGCGGTTTGATAGGAAAAGCATCATCTTTCGCATATTGCACGTAGTCGTTGCGAATATCGGTGCGTAGGTCTAGCGCGTGAGGATCTGGCTTATTGGCGCGATCGGCACGGTACAAGATCTCTCTTAATGAATCTGAAATATCGCCGACTACTTCGGCAGCAGGAATGTAGCTGCTGTCTACTTCAGCTGGCATTGCTCCAATATGGATGATGGGAATAGAGCCATCGGGATTCCACTTTTTGGGCGAATACTCAATCAGGTCATAGCCAACACAAATAATGAGATCAGCGCGATCGAACCCACAGCTAATATAGTCACGCTGCTGCAAGCCTACTGCCCACAGTGCAAGCGGATGGGTATAGCGAATAACACCTTTGCCCATGAAACTGTTGGCAACCGGAATGTTTAACCGTGTAGCAAATTCGGTCAGCCCCTCGCTAGCGTTGGCTCGAATGGCACCATTACCGACAAGAATCAGCGGATTTACCGCCCGCGAAATAAAGTCTGCTGCCTTTTCGATGCTTTGAAACGAGGCATAGGTTTTTTCTTTGTTGTCCTTCAAAAGGGGTTTACCAGGCGCAGTCATTGCTGCAATGTTTTCTGGCAGGTCGATATGAACGGCTCCCGGCTTCTCTGCCTGAGCAATCTTAAACGCTTTCCGCACAATCTCTGGTGTGTTGCTGGGGCGGACGATTTGGGCGTTCCATTTAGTTACAGGAGCAAACATCGCCACCAGATCAAGGTATTGGTGGGATTCAATGTGCATGCGATCGGTGCCCACCTGTCCTGTAATAGCAACTAGAGGCGCACGATCGAGGTTCGCATCGGCAACACCTGTCATTAAATTGGTTGCGCCAGGTCCTAACGTCGAGAGACAGACCCCTGGCTTGCCTGTCAGCCGTCCATAAACATCTGCCATAAACGCGGCTCCCTGTTCATGGCGGGTAGTAATGAATTGAATCGACGAGTGCTTTAGGGCTTCCAGCACGTGCAGGTTTTCTTCGCCCGGCAACCCAAAGATGTAGCGCACACCTTCGTTTTCTAGGCAGCGCACTAGCAGTTCAGCAGTATTCATCTGACCCATGATTCTTGCCCTCATCACAAAAACTAAGTATGCCCTTCACCGAACCGTTACGCGCTCTCGACGTATCGCTTAATCGATCACCTAACCCTTAACGATCTGTCCACACACTCGTCTGCTGAAACAGCGATCGACCCCAACCCCTGTCTTAACACGTTTCAAACGATCGCCCCTTTATTCTGTTACAAAGAACACAGTTATAAAAGGGAAAATGTTGTGCATCGCTGACATTTGCTTTAACAGTCAGAAGCTAGAAAGGGTAATAGAGCGTTGCGTCGCACTCCATTACCCTTTCACTCCCTTACCCCTTCATTCCCTCTCCCTTCTCGCCTACTTCATCCAGACGGTTTTGATATTGACAAACTCATGGATGCCTTGAATGCTAAGTTCGCGTCCAAAGCCCGATCGCTTAATGCCACCAAACGGCAAGCGTGGATCAGATTTAACCATGCTGTTGATAAAGACCGATCCGGCTTCAAGCTCATGGGTTAACCGTTCTTGTTCTGCGGCATCAGTTGTCCAGGCGCTAGCTCCTAACCCAAAGGGAGTGCTGTTAGCAAGTTGGATTGCCTCGTCCAGGGTCGCCACACGAAATAGCATTGCAACAGGACCAAACAACTCCTCTTGAGCCGTAGAGCTATCCAGTGGAATTTCTGTCAGAATCGTCGGCGGATAGAAGTTGCCTGCACCGCCCAGTGGTTTACCACCAATTAGCACTTGCGCACCTTGCTGGATGGCGGTCTGCACCTGCTGATCCAGGTCTTTGAGAATACCAGGCGTTGCTAGGGGACCAATGTCAGTATCAGGCAGCATGGGGTCGCCGACCTGGAGCGCCTGGTATTTCTCAACCAGTCGTGTCTCAAATTCGTCGTAGAGGCTGTCTATCACGATAAAACGCTTGGCAGCAATGCACGACTGTCCACTGTTGAGCATCCGCGCTGTCACAGCAGTGGCGATCGCTGCCTCTAAATCGGCGCTGGCTAGCACGATAAAGGGATCGCTACCGCCTAGCTCTAACACAACTTTTTTAATTTGCTTTCCGGCGATGGCTGCTAGGCTTGCGCCCGCGGGTTCACTGCCTGTAAGGGTAGCGGCTTTGACGCGATCGTCCCTGACCAGCTCGGCAACCTGGTCTGCCCCAACCAACAAGGTCTGAAATGCGCCCTTTGGAAAGCCTGCTTGGTGAAGAATGGACTCGATCGCCAACGCACACTGAGGCACATTAGACGCGTGTTTAAGCAAGCCCACATTGCCTGCCATAAGTGCGGGAGCCGCAAAGCGAAACACTTGCCAAAAAGGAAAGTTCCAGGGCATGACAGCCAAGACAGCACCGATCGGTTGATAGCGCACAAGACTAAGACTGGCATCAGTTTGCACTGGAACGTCAGCCAGAAACTTAGCAGCGTGATCGGCATAGAAACGGCATACAGCCGCACATTTTTTCACTTCACCGATCGCAGCTTGCAGTGGTTTGCCCATCTCTAGGGTCATCACTTTGGCAAACGTCTCTTCTTGAGCCTCTAAGATCTGAGCAGCAGCATGGAGCCACTGAGATCGCTGCTCAAAAGTTGTGTGCCGATACTGCTCAAATGTCTGTTGTGCCAGCGCTAACGCTTGTTCAATTTGTGGAGCTGTTAGCGCCTCAAACACTTTCACTGTTTCTCCGGTTACCGGATTAATCGTAGCAATAGCCATAAACGTTCTCCCTTTTAAGTTCCCTGGTTGAAAAGGTGATCGACAACAAATTCATGTCCTCCGAGCGATCATGCCTCTTTCTATCTGGCTTTCAATCGCTTAACCGTCTATCACGTTTGTCAAGTAGCGATCGTGAATGAAGCGACGACGGCACGACTAAAGTGAGCAATAAATCTGCTTTGGTATCTCTGTACACAGAATTTTTTGAATCACCTTCTAATAGCATATCTATAGATTCAATGTCGCAGGATCTCTTAGCAAAAACAAAGCGAATCATTCGCCTTCAAAAATTAAACAAAAATTAAGATTTAGCATTAGACTGTAAAAAAGCATTTGCTTTTGCCCTTTCAGCAGCCACAGTTCAGCATAGGCACATTCAGCACACAAAGATTTCTGTCAGCGTATGCTTGCGTTCGCAATGTCTCTCTCTGCTTCTGCTTTACTGCTCTTTTCTTATTGAAACGTATGGACTTTCGCTCACACAGCCTTCACCAGACGATTGTCGCCACACACCTGATTCTGGCAGTGGATGATGATGATGACAATTTGTTGCTGCTCACACAAGCATTGGCACGTGCTGATCGATCGTTTCTAGCTGCGCCTGATGGTAAGACTGCCTTAACGCTAGCGCAAACCCGGCAACCGAATTTGATTCTGCTTGACATCCGACTACCTGATTTAAGTGGGTTCGATGTTTTGCACCATTTACGCCGCAATGTCATCACAGCGAAGATTCCCGTCATTGCCGTGACGGCTCTTACAAGAGAAGATGATCACCGAAAGCTGCTGCAAGCAGGCTGTAGTGATTGCGTCACTAAGCCCTACCTCCTAGAAGATCTTGAACGGGCAGTCGATCGTTGCCTAAGTGCGTTGGCGCTCTCCTATCCGTCAGACTCAGGTTTTGGTTCTACAAAAGTTTTTGGTGCAGCAGTAGTTTAGTGCAGCGGTAGTAAAGATTGGCAACCGCAGCCCATTGCTTCTAGCTCTGTAGCATCTATCTTTAGCTACTTGTTATAGGTGGTGTGCTTATACAGCTCGTTGCGAACTGGTTCGTTGGGCACACGAAGCCTTAAACTGGAGGATGCAATAAATGATGCCTTCACCCCCAAACAACGACCGTGCGAAAAATTGTTATAGCTGGCAACTGGAAAATGTATAAAACCCAGGCAGAAGCAATGGAGTTTCTCCAGGGTTTGATGCCTCATCTTAACGAGATGGCAGACGATCGAGAAGTCGTGCTGTGCGTTCCCTTCACGGCGTTGGTCAGTCTGTCCCAGTCTTTGCACGGCAGTTTGATTCGTTTAGGTGCCCAAAATGTCCATTGGGAAACATCTGGAGCCTATACAGGAGAGATTGCTGCCCCTATGCTCACTGAGCTTGGAGTCCGCTATGTCATTGTGGGACACAGCGAACGGCGGCAGTATTTTGGGGAAACAGACGCAACAGTGAATTTGCGCTTGCATGCGGCACAGGCGGCGGGCTTGACCCCTATTCTCTGTGTGGGCGAAACAAAACAGCAACGAGACAGTGGTGAAACGGAATCTGTTATCTTGAGCCAGCTTGAAGGTGCGCTCAGTGCGATCGATCAGACGAATTTGGTCATTGCATACGAGCCAATTTGGGCGATTGGCACCGGCGAAACGTGTCAATCATCTGAAGCAAACCGAGTCATAGGGCTAATCCGCGCACAGCTCACTAATCCTGACGTGCCGATTCAATATGGTGGCTCGGTCAAACCCGATAACATTGACGAAATCATACAGCAGCCTGAAATTGATGGTGCATTAGTAGGCGGGGCAAGCTTGCAACCAGACAGTTTCGCCCGCATCGTAAACTTTGTAGCGGTTTAGTAACACCACGTTGCCGCGCACTGACTAACACTGAATTAATTACAAAACTGCTAGTCACGGTACGTTCTCTCGTGACTAGCTTTTGCTATGAAATTGACTTGCGTTCTAGGGAGAGATGCCACTACTTCAAGGTGTTGCAGATCCTCAGATACTTGAAGAACCTGGGTCTTTCTTGATCAATTCTTGCTTATTTCCGTGCCATGTAGCTAAAGCACAGTGTCAGTAAAAACCCTTAACGAGTGATCCCTGCTTGCTTCCTAACTAGCTTACGTAAAACATTAGGAAGTATTGAGAGCGTAACGAAACTGATCCTGCTAACAACTCTTTAGCCATCAAATAGTATCGCTAAAGGAAATACATCTTAGAGATTGAGAGCCTGTGTGATCAGCTTTCTAGCTCCTAATATCTAGTTCCTGTGCTCTAAATTCTGAATAGTTTTTTTAACGCTTGACTAAGATTTTCTGAGTGCTGCTGTAAGTAAAGCTTCCATAAACCTACAGCAATTTTTCTGGATTTCAGCTTCACACCCCTGTAATGGAAACAAGTAGTCGTTCAAAGCCTTCATGAAGATGAACATCAGACTTCAAAAACATCAGGAAATTGCCCTACAAGTGATGTAGGTTAACCTAGCAACTGATTTGGGTCACTCATTTATCTGCAAGCTTGTACTTATACTGACACCCATCAAGTTGATACAGCCTAATCACGATCGCAAGCTCTGTAGTTAATTAACCGGAAGATGCATCCAAACGCCAACGTACTAGAGAACGTAACGGAACTCTAAGGGATGTTCTTTAGTCGTGAATGGCGGGAACACTATTAGCAAGCTGACTGAAGCCCACTCTTACCTGGAGCAACTGAGACGAGCACTATGCCAGCATCTTCTTTTTACGCTGAAGCAGAATACGACGAACAGCTACGCGCCCAGAACCTTCGACCGGGTCGGGCTGATGAAGAGCATACAGTGGATGACCTCATCAGCTTGGAAATGGAGTATGCCGAAGCGGCTGACCTCCAGCGTAGTGTGAGCCGTCGCACCACTGATTTGGTTCGTTTGTACCTCCAGGAAATTGGTCGCGTTCGGTTGTTAGGTCGCGACGAAGAAGTATCGGAAGCGCAACGAGTCCAGCGCTACATGCGACTACTTGAGACACGGGCAGAAGCGGCTGCAAAGGCAGATGGTCCGATTCAGCTCTACGTTCAGCTTGTTGAAGCGCACGATCGCCTTGCCTCTCACCTGGGGCATCGTCCGTCTCTAGAGCGATGGGCACTCGAAGCGGGTATTACTGTCGTAGATCTAAAGCCTACCCTAGCAGAAGGAAAACGCCTCTGGGCAGAAATTGCCAGCTTAACGGTTGAAGAACTGGAAGCCATTCAGGCTGAGGGTGTGCAGGCAAAAGAGCACATGATCAAGGCGAACCTGCGCCTAGTTGTCTCGGTCGCTAAAAAATATCAGAATCGCGGTTTGGAACTGCTCGATCTGATCCAGGAAGGCACCCTTGGACTGGAACGGGCTGTCGAAAAGTTTGACCCCACCAAAGGTTATCGGTTCAGCACCTATGCTTACTGGTGGATTCGTCAAGGCATTACACGAGCGATCGCGACTCAAAGTCGTACGATTCGCTTGCCTGTCCACATTACCGAAAAGCTGAACAAAATCAAGAAGGCTCAGCGCAAAATCTCTCAAGAAAAAGGGCGTACCGCTTCGATCGAAGACATTGCGCTAGAACTAGAGATGACTGCGCCTCAAGTGCGTGACGTGCTGCTGCGTGTCCCCCGTTCCGTTTCGCTTGAAACCAAAGTTGGCAAAGAGAAAGATACAGAACTAGGGGATTTGCTAGAAACGGACGATGTCTCACCCGAAGATACGCTGATGCGTGAGGCACTCCGTCGCGATCTTCAACAACTCCTGGCAGACCTGACGACTCGTGAGCGGGATGTCATTCAAATGCGCTTTGGCTTAGGCGATGGGCACCCCTACTCGCTGGCTGAAATTGGTCGTGCGCTTGATCTTTCACGCGAGCGAGTCCGCCAAATCGAGGCAAAGGCACTGCAAAAGCTGCGACAACCCAAACGTCGCAACCGAGTACGTGACTACCTGGAGTCTTTAAGCTAAAGCTCACTCACTGAATTTCACCTACAGTTGCAAGTTGTTGAGCAGCTCCCAATCTCTCTAGAGAGATTGGGAGCTGTTTTCTCCTCTGGGTTGCTTAAACATCGTCATTGTGTCCCCTCTAAAACAAATGGGCGGTCGCCTTACCCTCTTTCTCAAGATTAATTCTCAATAAGACGAGCTACTTGAAAATAATTTTTTTATTGTGTATCATTCTCATTAATCTAGAGTTATTGAGAAGACGACTATGGCAGCTCCTTACACAGTCACTTCACTCAAAGCAGAACTAAACGAAAAGGGTTGGCGATTAACGCCACAACGGGAGACCATTTTGCAGGTTTTTCAGAATCTGTCTAAGGGCAATCACCTGAGCGCTGAAGATCTTTACAACCTTTTGGAAGGTGAGGGAGAAGCAATCAGTCTCTCAACCATCTACCGGACGCTCAAACTAATGGCACGGATGGGCATTCTACGAGAATTAGAGCTGGCAGAAGGGCACAAGCACTATGAGCTGAATCAGCCTGCTTACCATCACCATCACTTAATCTGCGTTCGCTGCAACAAAACGATCGAGTTTAAGAGTGATTCCATTCTTAAAGTCGGTGTCAAAACAACGCAGAAAGAAGGCTACCATCTGCTGGATTGTCAGCTCACCATTCATGCAGTGTGTCCTGCCTGTCAGCGATCGCTTCTGCCGATTTAATGCCTTTTCTACCCCTGTTAAAGTAGCTGTACGCCAACTTCTTTGCTCAGCACTAGAAATAACGCACTTGAGCATCCAGTTTGTTAGCACGAAGCAGTGTTGCTCGAGCTTCTGCAAAGCCGCGCTGATCAAAGGCGCCTGCCTGTACGTATTTACCAAGGTTAGAAGTCGTGTAAACAGCGCTAGGGACAACGGCGCGAACCTGTGACAGCGTCCTGATACCACTCGCTGGAACGACTACTACATAGCGTCTGCGATTACTACTTGAAACGGCTGAAGTATTGTCAGATAGATTGGTGGGATAAGTTGGCTGAGGAAAGCTGATATTCACGCCATTATCATTCACGCCGCTAGCGAGAGCATTTCGTGTCGCAGAACCAACGATACCGTCTGCTGACAAGCCATTAGAAGCCTGAAAACTACGTACTGCTCGGTCAGTAGCTGGACCAAAAATGCCGTCAACACTAACGTAGTAACCCAGATCGCTCAACTGTTGCTGAAGCGCACTAACTTCTGCCCCTCTACTGCCAAGTCGCAAGCCGCCACCATAGCTGATGGGGCGAACGTTTCCTGAAACTGGCAGGGATCCACCTCTTAGTGCCCGCAACGTAGCGGATCCAGCGATACCATCAACGGTTAACCCACGTGATGCCTGAAAGCGCCTCACTGCATCAGCTGTAATGGAGGCATAAATCCCAGTGGATCTACGGTTGAAGTAGCCAGCCGATCGCAACTGGTCTTGCAAGTTGGTTACAGAAGCACCACGATCGCCGACCTGAAGTGCAGAGGCATGACCCGCAACAATTAAGATTGCTGCGGGCACCAGCAGTTGCAGCAGCAATAAACCCGCTTGGGTAGACAACAGCTTTAAGTTCAGTTGATCGACATTTAACCTTAGTTCTGCTTCAGGCTCTTCGTAGACACAAGCAGTATGCAGATAGGCAAAAGTTTCCATAGATTTCCCGCAACGTGTTAATGGTTCGTTTAAAGACTGAAGCTAAGAGTCAACCATAGTAAAAATCTTAACTTTATTAATCCCCTATGGGAAGTATTAACAGGACGTTGTGCGGCAGACGATTCAAGAGCTTTGAGGTAGCAGGCGATCGCCTCACATGGTCAAGCACCCAAGGGCTTTCGACCGCTCTCTCTATTCTTAAGAGACAAGGGCGACGGTGAGAGAACATTAGTTGCACGTCGCGTTACTTTGAATCAGCAGCATTGCCTATCAACTACTGACGATCGCCTTTCTGACCAAGATTACCGTGCAGGAACAGTGACGGGCAATCGTCTCAGGGATGTTGCCCTGAATTGCCTGTTGGAGTAGCCCTTCTCTACTTGCGCCGACTACAACCACATCGCACTGGTCTTTCTGTGCCATATCAATCACAGCATCAGACACTGAATTGGCACAGACTGGCAGTGTAATCACATTGGCTTGAAGCTGCCGTCTGAGGAAGCGGGCATCTTCATCTAGTAAGACCTCGCTTTGAGTCGTATCAGAGGGATGGAACACCTGACACAAACGAATTTCAGGCTGTTTACTGAGGGCAACAAGAGCTGGCAGGAGCTTGAGTGCGTGCTGTGAGTTGGGTCCACCGGCGATCGGCAGCAGCCAGCGCTCCAACGGCAGTAATGCTTGGTTCAGTTCGTTGCCTGCTGTTGGGGCATTCTTGCCGATTCGATGCGCACCAATAAGTTCACGGTAAGCACTATGCTTTTCTGTTTGGCGTTTACTAAAACCTTCGCCACTTTTAACTAGCACCACATCGCAACTTGCCTGTCGAATGATGGTATCGACAACGCTACCAAAGATGCGACCGGGGGTAGTGGTACTGCCTTTCCAACCCATTAGCAGCACATTGATGTGGCGATCAGCGATTGTTTCTAAAATGGCTTGCTCGATCGTGTGTGACGCTCGAATTTGAGTATGCACCGGAATTTGTTTGGCATTTCCCTGCCTGACTGCTTCCTTTAAAAGGCGACGGCTTAATGTAGTGTTTACTGCCACCTCTGCCGGTGAACTATGGCGCGGCACAGAAATCACCTGCAAACATTCGATTTCGTAATGGTGCTCCTGGGCAATCGCAAAGGCTAGCTGGAGCATCCCGTTTGCTGTTTGAGGGTTGCTAAGTGGCAGCAGTAAGCGTCCCCGTCCGGTAGCGGGCGATCGCGTTTGGTAAACTACATAGGATGGTTCTGCTCGTCCTCCTAAGCGATCGCCGCCCCTTAGCTGATCCGACTCAACCCGTAAAATGTCGCTGCGGGTGATAATTCCCACTAGCTTGCGGTGATCTGTCACGGGTAGGCGAGAGAGCTTGTAGCGAGAAAGCAAATAAAGGACGTGGCTCAACGTATCGGACGGGCTAACCGTGATAGGTTGCGGCGTCATGATCGCTTTTAAGGAGGCGGTGTTTGATAGCTGTCGCTGCGCCACCTTATCAAGGTCAGTTAAGGTGACAATGCCGACCAAGCGACTGTCATCCACTACTGGAAAACCACGGTGGTGCGATCGCGCAAATGCCTGCACTACTTCATCTAAGGACATTTGACTCGCCAGGGTTTCGACCTTTTGCTGCATCACGTCGGCGGCCGTTAGCCTTGCCCATAATCCGTCCTGGATAGCGGCTGGCTCAATACGGATACCTTTAAGCTCCAGAAGATGCGTATAGATTGAACCTGGAAACAGCCGCTCTGCTACAAGGTACGCTGTGACGGCGCTAATCATTAAAGGCAGCACTAGACTGAAGTTCGTTGTGATTTCAAAGACAACGACGATTGCTGTAATGGGTACCCTAACGGCCGCGCCCAAGAACGCTCCCATCCCCGTCAGAGCATAAATCACCGGGTCGCCGCCCAGAAACGCGCTTTCAGCCATACCCACTAGATGTCCCAGCGATGCGCCTAAGATCATACTGGGAACAAAAAGACCTCCTGGCACTTCCACACCACAGGCAATCATCGTTAAGCCAAACTGCACAATAAAGGCGAAAGCCACCATGCGCCAATCAGACTGACTGCTAGTGAGAAAGGCTTCTAGGGTATAGCTGCTACGGAAGGGCACAGGTAAGAGGGCAATGATTGTACCAGAGACTAACCCTGCTAGACCGATACGCCACATGGGACTCCAGGGCATCATCCGACGGCACCAGCGAATGCTGTAGAGAATACTGTGATTGAACAGCGCCGCTAGCATACCTGCCAGTAGCCCCAAAAGCAGAAAGAAAGGAATTTCTGACAGTGCAAAGCTTGCCTGATAGCGGAGTGGGTCAATGCCTAGATGCAGGTTTGGTCCTGCTAAGACACGCGATGTCACGCCACCAATAAACGATGCCAGGATAGCTGTACCCAATGTCAGACTGGAGAAATCCTGAAGGAGTTCTTCAATCACAAACATCACGCCCGCGATCGGGGCGTCAAAGCTAGCAGCTAAACCCGCAGCGGCTCCGGCTGCAATCAGTTGGCGTTGATGTTCAGGCGATGCTGGCAACCAACGGCTTAACTGTGCTGCCAGGGATGCCCCAATTTGTGTTGTCGGACCTTCGCGCCCCAGCGCGAACCCAGAACCCAAGGCTAAGGTTGTGCTGACCAGCTTGACGGCAGCAACGCGAAGGTTAAGTGCAGTCGGCACATATGCCAACGCAGCTTTCACCTGAGGAACACCACTGCCCAAAGCTTCTGGAGCCACCCGCTCGATCAACAAGCCAACCAAAAGCCCGCCGATCAAACCTACTGTTGGTATCAGCAACCAGGTTGGCTGTGACATCGCTTCTTTTAGCCGCCAGCCACCTACCCACTGAATGCTTTGCTTCAGCAGCACGGCTGCCAGTGCGGCAACGAGACCAATTAGGATTGCCTCAAGAATTGCCAGTCGCTTGGGAGTGAGCAGCAGAGTGATCGATTTGAACGTGACTGGAAACGGCATTAGCCAGCACTCATAAGGATATCCAAAGTAGCTGCTACCAAGCTAGTGACAGCAACACCATTAGATTAACCAATTGCTCAAGTCGCGCACGCAATATCTCTAGTTAACTGCACTGCTGCTTTCCATGAAGTTTGCAGTACAGCCGTTAGTGCAGGCAGTCAATATGCCCCGTTATCTTTTGGGTAAAGAATAACGCTAAGCGTCCGAGCGACAATACCCAAATCCATTAAAAGACTCCGGCAATTGACGTAATAGACATCAATTTGAACGCGTCTAGGGTAAGGAATGTCATTTCGCCCAGACACCTGCCATAGACCAGTAATGCCAGGACGAATACTGAAAACGCGATCGGCATAATTACCGTACCGTTCTAATTCTTCAGTCACGACTGGGCGTGGTCCAACGACACTCATATCTCCCTTGAGGACGTTTAAAAACTGCGGGAATTCATCCAAACTGGTAATTCGCAAGAAACGACCAATGCTTGTAATGCGAGGATCACGTCGCAGCTTGAAATTGCTTTGAAACTCTTGACGCAGACCAGGTGAGGTCTCCATCATCTCCATCAACACCTCATCGGCGTTTCGTACCATCGTTCTGAATTTAATGCAGCCAAACGGTTTGTAGTTTCTGCCAACGCGCTCTTGAACGTAAAAAATGGGACCACGGGAGCTGAACGCAATCAACGCAATCAGCAGAAGATAAACCGGAGAAAAGACAATTAGAACAGTCAGGGAAAATGTAATATCAAACAGCCGTTTGGCAAACTCTCCGTTTAAGCTTCTCTCAAGCAGCGATGTAAAACCACGCCTTAAGAATGCACGAATTGTCTTGCCAGAGATTAATTGGCTTTCGGCAGTCATTTTACTCCTTCACACATCCACACCACACCACACAGTCATTATCATAAAGCCACTCACCCCTTCTACGCAGTTTTTGCTGCCAATTCAGTTAAAAAATGATGCGATCGCAAAAAGAGGCAGCTCGTTACTAGTATCCAAAGGGCAGCTATGAGTGCTGACGGACAAAGCAATAAAGGCTTGCTCCGTGAGCGTTCTATCTCATATATCTGTCGACTGGCTATATTCGTCTGCCCTCTTATTGGTAGATGAAGGATGCTGCTGAAACTCGCCATAGCAACGCTCGATAAAGGATCGATAGCGATCTTGAAAAACGGTAGGGCTAAACGAGAGTGCGTGCGATCGTACAGCCTCCAAATTCAGTGCTGATTGATACCGTTCAAACGTTTTAACGGCATCCACAATCGCGCCTTCCGTTTGCTCATAAAATAAGACTCCAGTGCCCAGCTCACCATATTCTTTGACATCACGCACCGTCTCTAAAGTTCCCCCCAGTCCATAGGCAATGACAGGAGTACCGCATGCCTGCGCTTCTACTGGGGCAATGCCAAAATCTTCAAATGCCGCATAGACAAACGCTTTCGCCTGCGTCATGTATTGCTCCACCACGGCATCAGACTGCCAGCCCAACACCTGTACATTTGAGCGAGCAAGCTGCTGAATCTGCTTTAGCTCTGGACCATCACCGATAACGACTAAGGGTTTACCCAACCGATTGAACGCTTTAACAATCAGCGAGATTTTTTTGTAGCTGACGAGGCGCGAGACTGTCACATAAAAATCCTGCTTCTGCGGCTGAAAGCAAAACCGCTCGGTATCAACGGGTGGATAGATGACTGCTGCGGGACGACGATAGCAGCGCCAAATCCGCCGCGCTGTATGGTTAGAGTTGGCAATAAAGTAATCGACGCGATTTGCTGAAAGTACATCCCATTGCCGTATACGGTGGAGCAAGTAGCGTGTAAGCAGACCCTGTGCCCCTCGTCCAGCAGCACTGCTATGCAAATAGTCAAAGGTCATATCCCATGCATAGCGCATAGGCGCATGACAGTAACAGACATGGAGTTGATTCGCTCCTGTCAAAACGCCTTTTGCTACTGCATGAGAAGATGAGAGAATCACGTCATAACCACGTAGGTCAAGTTGCTCGATCGCCAACGGCAGCAATGGCAGATACTTTTGCACGCCGTTACGGGCAAAGGGGAACTGCTGTAAAAATGTGGTGCCGATCGTGCGTTTAAACAAATAGCTGTCAGGATTAGTCGATTCAAAATCAATCAGCGCGTAGACATCAGCCTCTACACTCTTGAGAATTTCCTGCACAACCAATTCGGAACCACCCGTAGCTTTGGGCGTTAACCATTCATGCACCAGCGCATACTTCAATGCCACAGCAGCCTTGCCTACAGCGTTTAACGATTTGTTCTGGTGCAACTATAGACGAATGACAGACGAATGCTGCGATCGATCGGTTTCCTAGTCCGTCAGCTTTGCCGTGACAGAGAGAAAGACAAGTGAACGATTTGTTTTTGAAGGGAATTTGACCTTTTACGAAAGGCTCGACAGACATAACTGTCGCGATCGCAGCGTTTCAAAAAAAAGACCAGCACTAAGGCTGGTCAGATCAAAACATACGTTGTTCTCTCAAATGGAAGGAAACTTGCCTGCGCGCTCCCAAACGTACAGTTAAGTTACTACTTTTTAGTATTCCCCCGGTTAGACATCATTGTAGCAAGATACACAAACTTTTTTTCATAAAAATTCACGCTTCTTGAATTTAAATCTTCCTAAAGAGCGATGGTAGAGTGATAAAACTCACTTGACCTCAGCAGATACACGGTAATAAGCTCTGGCTCCAATATGCAGCAGTTCCTTAATCGTCTCTTTATTGCTCCAACTCCAAGAGCAATTTGAAATCCTAATCTCCTAGCACTCCTAAGCTTTCCACTGCACTTAGGATTAAAGCCCTCAACTTAAAAGCAAGGTTTTGAGAGGGCAATAACACTGAGGCACGACGCCTCGTCCAGTTCAGTTATTGCAAGACATCGCACAGCAACATTGCTGCACGGAAGAACGGTCTGCAATACATTTATTTGTAGCAAGATTGTTCATCCACGAACCTACTGGCTGCACTCGTGCTTACTTACGCAACTACCTCTATTAAAACGATCCGTCTAGGGTTGAATGCGTTTGCTGTTTAGGAGACGGACGATCGCTGCACAGTCGCGCTAGATTGACACAGCAGTTTAATCCTTGGTGGTTAGTAGCTCTCCCTCTTCTGGGCAGAGCTACATAATTTGCGAGAGAACAAAGAGCAGGAGAAAGCTGTGCTTAACATTCTCTAGGACTACTTAAGCCGCTGTAATCCTAGAGAACCGAGCGACTACAGACCTACTACACGTCGTGAGTAAGGTGACGGCTCATACTTAATCGTTCCCATCAGCAGTGGCACACTGTTGTCATCGTTATAGCAACCTTCTGTATCTGTGCTGATGTTGTGGTCAGTCTAATGACCCTAAAGCTAGGTGTAAGGTTTAAAGAAGATAGCGTCAATTAGATTCGGCAGAGGAGTCAGTCTCACATCCACAAAGCTTTTATCCCAAGCGTTTGGACGTGCGCCACTGGCAGAAGCTGTGTCACATGAGGTTGTGTTATGTGAGCCTGTTCCGTATGGGTAGAGATAGCACTGTTACAAGCAGGTTCTGCTGATTCGCAACAGCGTATTGTCATACTCTCGCTCAAGCTTGAAGCACCGACTCTTGGAGTGTCTGACAAAGCCTCAGTCATAGCTGACTCCGCTGACGCTTGCATTGCAACCAGATTTTTTTGCTGCCACGCCATAATATCCTCCAGGTTTTCCCATGCTGGAGAAAAGGGTGGGATCGCTAGTGCACAAGCAGTCCAGGCACCCTGAACAGCAACATCAAGCTGCTGGCATTGTCCCCCACGCCGACCCTCTGGCGCGTAGTATTGGCAACGCCGACAAACGGATATGGAGGAAGACAAGGATTTCATATATGAGGCTTTTAAAGGTGTTATTCACTCCATTTTGGATGCAGCTTTTTTCTGACATTTACTTGATAAAGCGCTAGAGGCAGGATGGCTATTGAATCTGAGCGATCCCGGTTACAAAACAGGTTTTAGATTGTTTTCACTTTTATGAAATCAAGAGCAACATTTTTAATAGTGGATCTGACTTAGTCTCTTTACAAAAGGGCTGCATTTTGTTTGAAACGCCAGAGGGATCAAAGGCTATACAAACCAACCTCACTTTATATCAGGACATTTTTTGTCTCAAGCGAAGCTTCAAAAGAGCATCACAGAGTCCGTAAAATTAAGCAACTGGGTTGTCAACTTATAACTATCTGTATGTAATTCAACGGATGATCCCCGTCCCAAGCTTGCTAGAAAAGCATGTTCGTACATTTGCTCAAAGCATTTAGCAGTTCAGATAGAAAGCAAGCATCTGAAATTATTACAATGCAGCTGAGTCGTCACTCTTACCATTGTTTCGCGGCACAAAGCGAACAGAGCGCCCAACGCTTTAGTTCACCAGAGGGGGTAGGGCACTGACATTGCGGACAAAGCGGCATATTTTGAGTACGTGTCCGCATAATCTTTCTCCAGTGCTGGAAAGCAAGCAGCGGGTCTGTTAAGCGCTCTGACTGCGGCACGCCAGGCGATCGCACTGCATCCGTCAGACGGCTAGGGTGCTGCTGCCAGAGTTCTGTCTGTAGCTCTTCATTAAACGCCGATCGAGATTGTGTTTGCCATTGAGCATTAGAAAACCGAATATCCGTCAGCGATGCCGAGAGTAACACGTTGAGTTTTGCCAGAATGCGTTGACGCTCGAAAACTAGATTCTGTGCCCAAGCAGCACTTGATGTTGCTACTCGCAGCACCTCGTTATGCATTGAGAGTGGTCGAGTTTGAGCTGCCACTACTGGACCGACCGCTTCAACCCAAGCTTTGAGCAGCCGTTGAGAATACTGTTGGTCGCGCAACCGATAGCGATCGCCAAGTTGATCTAAAACGTGATCAATAGACTTGAAAGACATAGCGTCAATGAAAGTATGAAAGGAGTGCAGAATCGTGCAAAAAAGTGTATAACGTTAGCTCAGTGCCTAATGTAAACTGCGAGCAAGCAGAAAAATTGGGCGACAATGCATCTACAGAACACTCAAGGTTGATAGCCAGAGTTATATATAGTCTCAAATGTTATAGCCTGAATGCATAACAGGCGGCAGAGAGCAATCTAGCCGTTCAAACAAGAAGTTTTTTAATTGAGCAATTTAAAACAAGCTAGCGGCTCAATCATAGTTCGCTTCAAAAACCAACATTAAGTAAGCGTATTAGTAGAAGGTGAGTAATGCGTCAAAATCCTAAAGTAGAGCCACCGAATCAGTTACCTCAGCCGATCGCGCTTCATCCAGTCTTAAGTACTGCTTTAGCACATCTGGACATTCAGCTTGAAGATGAGTTGGTGCGCTATAGGCGGCAACGGACGGCTGCTGGACGTACTGTACGTCAACCCGGTCGCAAGCGCTCATCCGAGTCCCTTGATCTAATTGCAGTTTCAGCAACGGCGGGTGGAGTCAACACACCTGCCGCAAAGCCAGTACCATTGCTAGATCAGCGCCTAGCAGATGTTGCTGGACAAGCGGCTGTACCCGATACATATAAGCCAATACCCGCTTTTACAGCCACCCCCCAACCGTTTGACGGCGCGATCGCCCTTAGAACGGACAAGCAGTCCCAAGACAACGCCAACGACGTATCGCTGTCTGGCGGAGAGGATGCCCATGCCTTAGCTCAAGCTGGCAACCCTGACTTGGACGATTATTTGGAGTCGTCTGAAGAGTTGCTACGTAGCCTTGCAGACCAGCAAGCCGAAGTGCAAGCAGAGCGTCACTTTATGCAAAGTTTGCTTACACCATTAGGGGTGGGCGCGATGCTGCTGTTACTGCTTTCTAGCGCTATGTTTGGCTACGTCATCATGAATCCGTCTAGTTTGCCGTGGTTAACAGCAAAACGGACTAATGATGCTGGTTTGTCTCCAGAACCAGCCGCTGGTCAAAGGGCGATCGCTCCACCACAGCCCGATCTAGCCAAACGGGAACTCCCAGAGCTAAATTTGAACAATCTGGGCACCATTAACGTTAGTCCAGGAGCACCGTCTTCTACCGCTCTAAGCAAACAGGCTACGGCTACGCCTAGCAGTAAGCCAACGGTAACAACGACTGCACCTGTAGAATCTCAATCCAGCAACGAGCCTGCTGCACAAGTACCCATTCCAGCCGTAACCTCAAACTCTAGCCGTCCCTACGCACGCACTAGCGAACCACCCCAAACCGCTCCGCTCCGTGCCCCAGAGCCAGTGCAGCCACCTGTTGCACCCGTGCGTCGTGCGCCCGCAGTTACGGCTCCAGCCACAACTACAGCTCCAGCCGCAAGCGCTAGCAGCCAGTCTACAGGAGAGGCATCTAGCGCCTATCAATACAAAGTTGGAATTCCCTTTGAAAACGACCAGACGCTAGAAAATGCCCGAAAAGTTGTACCTGATGCTTTTGTCCGTACCTTGCCGGATGGCAAAACGATCGTGCAGGTTGGGGCAGCCCGCAACGAAACTGAACTGAAAGCAAACGTGGAACGCTTACGTGATCAGGGGCTCTCTTCTACTGAGGTCTATAAACGGTAGGAGGTACGAACTGAAAAGGTACGGTAGGATTGAGAAACGCTTTGAGTTTGGTATGGGAAGGCTTGCATTGAACTGCGTTACCACACCAACGGAAACTCAAAACTCGAAACTATTATCTCCGGAGAGCATATGGGACTTTTCGACCGAATCATGCGGGTGATTCGCGCTAACCTGAACAGCTTGGTAAGCGGTGCCGAAGATCCGGAGAAAATCCTGGAGCAAGCCGTGCTGGATATGCAGGAGGATTTGATCCAACTGCGGCAGGCTGTAGCACAAGCGATCGCAACCCAAAAGCGCACAGAACGACAATGCTCTCAGGCACAAACAACGGCTGATGAATGGTACCGTCGGGCACAGCTAGCGTTGCAAAAAGGCGAAGAGACACTGGCACGAGAAGCATTAACGCGACGAAAGTCTTACCAGGATACGGCAGAGGCAATGCGTTCGCAGATTGAACAGCAATCCACGATCGTGACTCAGCTTAAACAAAACATGATGAAGCTGGAGAGCAAAATCTCTGAAGCTAAGACTAAGAAAGATTTGTATATTGCTAGAGCGCGATCGGCAAAAGCATCCCAGCAGATTAACGACATGATGGGACGAGTTGGCACAGGCAGCGCAATTTCGGCTTTTGAGCGTATGGAAGAAAAAGTTTTGCAGCTTGAAGCCCAATCGGAAGCCGTTGCTGAACTTGGCACTGATGATTTGGAAAAACGTATTGCTGCCCTTGGGGAAGCCGACGAAGTAGAAGCCGAACTTGCCGCAATGAGAAACCAACTCACTGGCGGTTCTCCAACGGCTCAGCTTCCAGCAAGCCAGACAGCTAACAACTCTGAAACCGATCGAGAGCTAGATAATCTACGTCGGCAAATGCGAGAACTCTAGCAGAGTTACAGTAATCGCTGCTTAGTCGTGATGTCGATCGGTAAAGGACTAAAGAGGTGCTGCCTGACAAAAGTCCCGCGGGTTAGCGATCGTGCTGGCATAACGCTTCTGCAATGAGGCTCACAGCATTTCTGCTTGCCTATACTTACTATCCTTTAACCGACGCATCACCCAACAAGAACTTGCAGTTAATCGACTAGAGTTTGTCTGTTTTCAGTGCTGCTGCTTCCCAGGAGTTTCTCAAGGGTGTGCAAACCAGCAGCATCTTGGGAACCTTGAAAATAGATGATTGCTGAAGAAAAGAGGACGCACATGATATCAGCGAATACAAAGTATCGGTTAGTGACTAGAAGCGACTTTGATGGGCTGGTCTGTGCTGTTCTGCTGAAGGAACTGGACATGATTGATGAGATCAAGTTTGTTCATCCTAAAGATATGCAGGATGGCAAGATTGAGATTACGGCAAATGACATCACGACCAATTTACCCTACGTCGAAAGTGCTCATTTAGTCTTTGACCATCACTCCAGTGAAACGCTGAGAAATCAGGGGCAAAAAGAGAATTACATCATCAAACCCAACGCTCCTTCAGCCGCCAGAGTCGTTTACGAGCATTTTGGTGGGCACGAGCGCTTTCCTAATGTTTCGCCGCTGATGATGGCAGCCGTTGACAAAGCTGATTCTGCTCAATTTTCGATCGAGGAAGTACTCAATCCCAAAGGTTGGACATTATTAAACTTCTTAATGGACGCGAGGACAGGTTTAGGTCGCTTCAAGGATTTTCGCGTTTCTAACTACAACTTAATGATGCAGTTAATTGACTGCTGCAAAACACAGCCCATCGACGAAATTCTCACTTTGCCAGATGTACAAGAACGGGTTGAACTGTACTTTGAACAAGAGTCACGCTTCAAGGCTCAAATTCAAGCGTGTGCAACAGTCCATCAAAATTTAGTCGTGCTTGATCTACGTAATGAAGCGGTGATTTACGCTGGCAATCGATTCATGGTTTATGCACTCTTTCCAAAAACCAATATTTCAATTCATGTCATGTGGGGACGGCAGCAGCTCAATACCGTTTTTGCTACCGGAAAATCGATCTTTAATCGCTCGTCTAAGACGAACATTGGTGAGTTAATGCTTACCTATGGTGGCGGTGGACACGCCAATGCTGGTACTTGCCAAGTAGAAAACGATCGGGCAGAAGCAACACTAAAAGCGCTCATCGCCCAAATTACAGCCGACGGTTAAGCTAAAAGCTAAAGTGCAAAAATCAGTTTAAGAGCGCTGCCGTGCGAATGCTAAGTATCAGAGGTGCATTCCATACAACAGCCCTTACTCCGATTCTCGGAATACCAATTAATTTCTGAGTGTAGGTGCATCACGAACGATCGATTCCTCAGGCTCTACAAGTTCAATATGGGATGTGTCGAGAGGCGCGATTGTCTCTTTTGGTTGAGTCGGCGATTCACCATTTATCGCAGGGTTAGACTGGCTGCTATGCGACTGACTGACACCCATTCCTCTGGACGATCGCATCGCCACAAGAATATTTTTAAGAACGACAGCAGTTGGTACGGCTACAATCACGCCCAAGAGTCCACCGACACGCGCACCCGTTAAAATCGAGACAAAAATCCAGACTGGATTCAGCCCAGTAACACTACCCAGTACTCGTGGTGCCACTAAATTTTCGAGAATCTGCTGCACTAATAACGACGCGGCTAGCACCTTAACGCCTAAGCCGATGTCTCGCAGGGCTACGAGTAGAGTTACCAATGCAATACCAACAGAGCCACCAAAAGGCACAAGCGCCATCGCACCGATCGTTAATCCGAACAGCAACCCGAAGGGGACGGCTAGCCACAAAAAGATGAGGGTTAAAATTGACCCCATACAAGTGGACAGGATGAACTGACTTAAAAAGTAGTTCTGAAAGCTCAAGCGCAGCGTTTCTGAAAACGGCTTTTGCACTCTTACAGGTAGCCATTCTACAAGACTCTCCCAGAGCAAATCGCCATTTTGTAACAGATAAAATGTCAACACCAGCGTGAGCAACACATCTAACAAGCTGGTAACAGTGAAGACAGCAACGCTTAACGCCTGTGCCGCAATAAGCTGCAACTGACTCTTAAGGCGATCGTTTACCTGTTCTGCCAAGAGGCTTAAATCAAGCGGTAGGTTTGTCCCTTCTAGCTGTTGATTGAGGATAATGAGTTGCCGCTGTCCTGAGTCAAACCATTCAGGTAAGCGTGCTACCAGTTGACGGGCTTGATCAAGCGCACTCGGCAGTAATGTAATGCCACCCGCTAACAAGAGCGACAATGCCAGCAAGAATACAACGATTGCGGCTCGTCCACGTGGCACCCCCTGTCGCTGCATAAGGCTGACAGGGTAGTTAAGCAGGAAAGCAATCAGCGAGGCCGCTACCAAGATGACAATGAGAGAATGGAAGTAATCAGCGATCGCAAAGAGCGCCCAACCGTTCAGCACCAACAGCGGAGCCGCTAACAGAATGAGTAACGCCTTTGCAAGTGGAGAAAGCGTTTCCCACCAGAGCCGCAAACGTCCCTTATGTACCTCGTGAGCTTCAGCCTGGTGATCCGACATGGGCACCCGTAGTTCTTTACTCTACACCCTCTACCCTACACCCTAGACTTCGCAGTCACCCCTACCGATAGTTAGTAAATTGCAACGCGACGGGTAACTCTTCTTGCTTAAGACGCTGCATTACAGCTTGCAAATCGTCTTTTGCCTTAGCACTCACCCGTACCGAATCACCTTGAATCGATGGCTGCACTTTGTTGAACTCATCCCGAATCAGCTTGGAAATTTGCTTGGCAATCTCCTGGCTAATGCCCTTTCGCAGGGTAATCTCTTGCCGTACACGGTTGCCGCTAGACGATTCAACTTTGCCGTACTCAAAAATCTTTAGCGACAAATTACGTTTAGCAGCCTTCATATTCAGCAGGTTATGAACAGCTTCAAGGGTAAATTGGCTGTCAGTGCTGACTGTAATTGTGTCTTCGCTTAACTCAAGCGTCGTTTTAGTATCTTTCAGATCATAACGACTCTGAATTTCGCGCGTTGCTTGATCCAGGGCGTTAACTAACTCCTGACGATCGAACTCACTTACGACATCAAAGGAAAAGGATGCAGCCATAGGACTTGAAACTCTAGACTTTGGACGTTAATCGTTGGGCTTAGTTGAATCTTTGAGCTTTGCCCAGATGCCCCAGTCTATAGTCTACGATCGATTGTCTCAAGTCCAAGCACTAAATCTAGCCATCCTAAAGGAGCAACCACTTGTATAAGCAGTTAGCAGCTAGCGTTAAGATTCAAACGCGCTAGCATCTTGCAAACTAGACCAAAGCTAAAGAAAGTAGCGCTTGCGTCTTCAAACTCTACATCCTGACATTCATTTATCACTTTATAAGTGGCTTAATCTGCCGTAGGCGTGATGCTAATTCCAGAGCATTTTATTAAATCTTAGTCAAGTTTACTAATGATCATTAAGCCCTTATATCAATTGGTAGCGGCATGTTGCTACTTTCTATACCCAGAACCCCTTTGTAAGGTAAAAGGTTTTAAGGCTTAGTGCCATGACCTGAAGCGTTAGAGACACTTTAATGCCAACGTAAAACAGTATCCTGTCAGGAGTCGCCATGATGTTCAAAGCGATCGCAGTGTTTGGTACCGTTTTGATGCTAAGCAGTTTTGGCTCTGCTGCCTATGCCCAAGCAGAACCAATGGGTTCAGCCGCAGCCTTAGATGGATTGGAAGAACGCTCGGTGACAAGACCAGTACCTAACGCCCCTGTGCCATTATCACCGCAACGCAGTACAGATGTTCCAGGTGGTAGTGAGAGGGGATTTCAGTTAAATGACGTACAAATACTCATCCGCCCAGAGCGTGGAACTAGCCAGGTTGGTGTTTATCCAGCCGACGATCCGTCATCAGGCAATAAAGTGCAGGTACTTTATCGGCTTGACGAGTAAATTCAGCACTGCCCAGCTTTAGGGCAGACCTGCCTGGCACATAATCAAGCAATTGATTAGCGCCTTAAAAACTGTTTATTTAAGAGGTAGCGGTAAGCTTGTAGCTTTTTAAGCCCCTAGCCCCCTGAAACACGATCGCACCAGTGTAAAACTGCTATTTCAGCTTTTGGCGGATGAAGTTGAGAATTTGACTCATTTGCTTTTTCAAGCCATCAATTTCAGCTTGCATCTTCACAATTTTCTCGTTTAATGCTTCAATATCGCCTGCCGGAGCAGCAGCAGTGCTTGGTGGAGCCACTACTGGAGTAGGAGCAACCGCAGCAGGGCGACGCTTTGACTTCGCCATTGCGGCTTTGATGGCATCAATCAGTTCTTTTTGGTCAAACGGCTTCTGAACAAATTCAAAGTATTCAAATGGTTCCTGAAGTTTTTCAGTGACCTCTTCCTTGCGACCAGACATCAGCACCAGTGGGATCGCCTGCAAGTCTTGTTGAATCTGGATTTGCTGATAAACTTCCCAACCGCTAAGTCGTGGCAGCAAGAAATCTAACATGATTAGGTTAGGACGTTCCTGACGGATTAGGTTGAGTCCCTGAACGCCGTCTTTAGCCTCAAGGACTTCAAAATTGCCCTTTGGCAGCATATCCCGAACCATGTTTCGGATGACGTTGCTGTCATCAATGACCAGGATCTTGTGACTTGCCACAACTGAACTCCTCTGGTAGCGACTGCAAGGTGAATGAGTAATGAGTAAGGTGAAACGCCACAGTGTTTAGTGTGACTTGCTTCAGTGTGATTGTTTAATCCATTTGACAGCTTAGAAGCTGAAGGTGGACTAGCAACCATACTGCTAAGGATGAAGACTTAGATAGTAACAACTAAACAAGAAAATGTATCCAGGGTGAGCGGTAATCCTGCTGTAGCACCATCTAGTTTATAGCCTCAACGGGTCAGAATTATTTCTGATTAAGGGTGCTACGTCGATTTAGGGCAGTCATACTGCTGCCTCGAATCCTTTAACGAGCAATCCTTTAGAATTTGAGACAGCAATGTCTCATCCAATGTAGTGTGCCCAACTTTATGCCTGCTGAAACAAATGCCCTTGATTCTGTAGCTGCCCGTCGCGCTTCGTCCCTAGAGAACCTGCCAGCATGGTTAAAACGTCCAATCGGAAAGGCAAGCGAGCTTTCGACGGTGCAGCGGATTATCAAGCAGCGTCAGATTCACACAATTTGTGAAGAGGGGCGTTGTCCCAATCGAGGCGAGTGCTATGCCCAAAAGACGGCAACGTTCTTGCTAATGGGTCCTACCTGTACGCGATCGTGCGGTTTTTGTCAGGTGGATAAAGGACATGCACCGATGCCTCTAGATCCAGACGAGCCGCGAAAGGTGGCTGAGTCAGTGAGTTTGTTGAGACTGCGCTATGTGGTGCTGACATCAGTGACACGCGATGATTTGCCCGACCAGGGCGCAGGCTGGTTTGCACAGACGATCGCCCAAATTCGTTACCAGAATCCAGAGACGAAGGTCGAGGTGCTAACTCCAGATTTTTGGGGTGGACGAGATAATCCAGATGCTTTACAGCAGGAGCGCATTGCTAGGGTCGTAAGTGCCCAACCAGCTTGCTACAACCATAATATTGAAACCGTGCGGCGGCTTCAAGGTCCGGTGCGACGTGGGGCAAAATATGAGCGATCGCTGCGTGTTCTTAGTGTCGTCAAAGCATTGAATCCAGCGATCCCCACGAAATCGGGGCTGATGCTGGGGCTAGGTGAGACAGAGGCAGAGGTGCTGGAGACATTAGCTGATTTACGTGCCGTAGAGTGCGATCGCCTCACGATCGGGCAATATATGCGCCCTTCACTAGAGCACTTGCCTGTTGCAAAGTACTGGACACCCGCCGAGTTCGATTATCTGGGAGCAATTGCCCGTGAAATGGGCTTTGCCCATGTGCGATCGGGTCCACTGGTTCGCAGTTCCTACCATGCAGGAGAAGAAGACGCACAGCCAAGACGTTAAGATTCACCCAGGGATATAACCAACGTTAGCAATTCTTTGGTATGTCTTAAAAACGACACTTAAGGAGATTTTATTTATGACTGCTCGGGCTAAAAAACCAGCTTCTCCCGTAACAAAAACAGGTAAACCACCTTATCCGTTTCGCACCTTTTGGGCACTGTTGCTGCTAGGTGTCAATTTTGTGGTGGCGGCAATATATGCAGGCTATCTGAACATTTAATTCAGTTCACTGGTAGGGGCATTAGGTGTAGTGCCCCTACATAAGCGTTCGTGCACGATCGCCCCTCTCTCAAAGGGTGCCCCTGAAGATGCCTTGCGGACGGAACAGTAAGACCAGCACCATCATCACCAGGGCGACTGCAAGCTTGTATTCTGATGCTAGCCAGTACGTGCTGACTTCTTGGGCAATGCCAATGACGAATGCTCCAGCGATCGCGCCATAGGGATTGCCGATACCGCCTAGGATGACCGCCGCAAACAACGGCAAAATCAGAAACCATCCCATGTTGGGGCGTACTGCTTCAACCAAGCCCAACATACTGCCGCCGAGCGCAGTCAAACCACCCGCAATAATCCAAGTCCAGACAACTACGCGATCGACATCGATCCCCGTGACGCGAGCCAAGTCAATATCATCCGCAACGGCACGCATGGCTTTACCAATGCGGGTGTTTTTCAAGAGATAGTGAAGAGCTGCGATCGCCACAACTGCCAGCACCATGACGACAAGATTGTAATAAGCGATCCGCAACCCCAGCACGGGGATCGCTTCAGAAACGGGTAGGTTATAGCGCTGGTTGCCGCCGCCCCATAAAAAAATAATGCCGTTGCGAAGAAATAGCGCTAGACCGATCGAAATAATGATTAGCGTGGTCGAATTAGCGCGACGGGCACGCATAGGCGACCAGATAAGCTTCTCACTTAATAGCACTGCCAGAACCGTCATCCCTGCGCCTACTAGCATGGAGAGCCAGATGTTAAGTCCCGCTGTATTGACCAGCAGCGTCAGGTAGGCACCCAGGGTCATAAAATCGCCGTGGGCAAAGTTAGAAAGACGCAGAATGCCGTAGGTAAGGGTTAAACCGATCGATGCCAGGGCAATAATGCTGCCCACTGCAATGCCATTAACAACTAATTGCGCGAGTTGAGGGTCCATCAAAATTCGTTAAGTCGATCGCTTTGATTGTCCAGGATCACGGCGACCTTTGGAAAGTTTTTGTTGATCGACACACGACATTTGATGTCCTTACTTTTGGTAAGTATCAAGACTCACAGATGGTATCTCATCAAAGTTTCTGTGCCTCTAAAGAGCTGACGTTGCTGTAGAACAATCAGCTTGAATTTTATGCTAACGGCTGACGGCTCACGAGCGACCAACCTTGTCTGACGGCTGTGACCAATACCCACGGTAAGCAATCACAAGACCGCCTGTCGCTGTCGCTGCGAACGCAGGTGCTATAAGCGGAATCCAGCCTTGTTGCAAAAAAAGGCTGAAGACGATAACAGCCAAACTGAGTAAGAGCAACGTACCACTTAATGCCAACACCATCGGTTGCCGGATGTACCATGCTAGTGCGCCACCGATCGCTGCCCAGACTGCAATCCATAATGCTTCAACCCATTCAGACCAAAACCAGAAGAGCGATCGTCCTTCCAGAGCTGCGTCTAAAAGCTGGCTAACCATCTGTGCGTGCAGCAACACTCCAGCCATGCGGGGCGTCTCGTCACTAGCAGCACTATAGGGGGTAGAAAAGAGATCTTTACCGCTGGGTGCCGTTGTGCCAATCAGGACGACTTTATCCTTCACCCAATCAGGCTGAACCTTGCCGTTAAGAACATCGCTTAGGCTGACCTGCCGCGCGATCGCCCGTCCCCGGTATTTGAGCAAAACTTGATAGCCGCGAGCATCGATCGCCTGGTAGCCACCCGCCTGACTCTCTAACGGACTAAACTGTGTCTTGCCAAGCTGAAACAAGCCAGGATCATTGGAGCGTGGCTGAAGCGAAAGTTTTTGATTGGCAAGATAGGTCAGCGCCAACCGCAACGAAAAAGAATAAAAGGTCGTGGGACGTTTATCGACAGTCGCAGTGTGATTTACGGCACTGTCAGCAAACAGCAGGTTACGCCGCAATACATCACCTGGGTCAAGTACAAAGTCGTTGAACCCAATACGATCGAGAGGCACTCCTGGAGGCGCTGGTGCTGCCGGTGTAGCCGCGCTGCCCAGGTTGGTAATCGCAATAACGTTCGGTGCGTTGATTGCAGCCAAAAATTCTGTACGACCTGGCGGTTGGGGAATATCGCGTAATAGATCAAGCCCAATCACTCTAGGTTTAGCAGTCTGAAGTGTCGTGATTGCCTGCGCAAGGATATGATCGGCGACCGGAAAGCGCTTTTGAGCAGCAATATCAGCCTCGGTAATGCCCACCACCAGCAAGCGGTGATCCAAACCGGGGTCTGGGCTAACCTGCACCAAGCGATCATATGCCGCCAACTCTAGCGGTTGTAACCAACCCAACTGGCGCAGACCGAGTATCAACCCCGTGATTGCAAAGCTGGCAATGCCCACAGCGACCCTTGCCAACTTCCCCCTTGGTCTATTGTCAACGCCTAACACGCTTTCTGAGAGTGGCTGCGAGTGCGTTAACGCTAGTTGATCCGTTTGAGGCTGACTGGCACGATCAAGGGCACGGTTTAGAACCTCCGTTGGCAGGTACGTTGACAGCGTCATAGGTAGCTGCGTGTCATCTGCAACGATCTCAGTTGGATGATCTAAGGCATATAGTGCTGACTGAGCTGTCTGATAACGCTGACTAAAGTGGTAGCGCGTCATTTTCGTTAAAATGGCTGCCAAGCCAGGGCTTACCTGCGCCTGGTCACACCAAATTGCTTCGCCTGTTTCAGGATGAGTTGGCAGTTGAAAGGGCTGTAAGCCCGTCAGTGCCGTGATTGCCGTCATGCCCAGCGCATACAAATCACTGTTGTAGCGCGGTTTGCCCATCATTTGCTCACTCGGTCCATAGCCGTGTGTGCCAATGCCTACAGTCAGTTCGGTCTGACCCGGCACCATGCTTGTGATCTGCGTTTGAATTTCTTTAACAGCGCCAAAGTCAATCAGCACGAACTTGCCGTCTCGCTGCCGCCGAATCAAATTTCCGGGCTTAATATCGCGGTGAATGACATTGTTTTGATGCACAAACGTCAGAACTTGCAGCACGTCTCGGAGGAGAGCAGTCACGGTTGCTTCCTCAAGCCGTTTTGCCGCTGCCAGTTCATCACTTAACGGCTGCCCTTCAACGTATTCTTGCGCTAGATAAAACTCCTCGTTTTCCTCAAAATCAGCTAAGAGCGTAGGAATTTGGTCATGGCTACCTAACTTTCGCAAGGTCTCGACTTCGGTCGCAAAGAGGCGACGTGCGATCTGCAAGAATCCTGGTTCTTGATAAGCGGGCTTAAAGTGCTTAATGACACACTGAGGACGATCGGGTTGCAGAATATCTTCTGCAATATAGGTCTGCCCAAAACCACCACTGCCCAAAACCTGAATGATTCTGAAACGTCCGTTTAGCAGGGTTCCCATCATATAGCCCAGCCTTGATGAAGTTCACGGCTGCGAAAAAAGGGCATCCTGAGTGAGCAGTTGCAGCGCTGCTACCGATTGTGGCACACAAATTTGCAGGTTTAGAACTGCTCTTAACTTCGCTGTACCGTTGCCAGAATCTCGTCGAGAATCTCCTGTGCGCCCTGTTGGCGAAGACGTTGAGCAAGCTCCAGACCTAGCGCCTCAGCCTCTGTTGCCAAGCCAGCCACGCTATCTTTTGCCACTTTTTGTCCATCCAGGCTGATGACGATGCCAAGTAGTGTCAGCTGATCGCCCTCTAGAGTAGTGTTCACGCCGATCGGTACTTGACAGCCGCCTTCCAATGATCGCAAGAAAGAGCGTTCCGCATAGCAACGGTAGGCTGTTGGCTTATGCTCTAGTGCTTTAAGCAGTAACAATACTTCAGCATCATCGCCTCGACATTCAATACCAAGCGCCCCTTGCCCAACCGCGTGCAGCGAGATTTCTGCAGGAATAAATTGATGAATGCGGTCTGCCATGTTCAACCGCTGCAAGCCTGCCGCCGCTAAAATCAGCGCGTCATACTCGCCTGCATCCAGCTTCGCCAGCCGCGTATTCAAGTTTCCCCGTACATCTTTAAAGCTGAGATGGGGATAGTGGTGTCGCAGTTGCGCTAAGCGTCGGAGCGAAGACGTACCGACGATCGCCCCCTGTGGCAATGTGTCTAGCTGCTTGTCTTTGTGCTGTTCGTGAACTACCAGCGCATCGGCAGGGTTTTCGCGCTCAGTGACGCAGCCTAGAACCAGACCTTCTGGCAAGTGAGTCGGCAAATCTTTGAGGGAATGAACAGCAAAATCAATGTCACCATTGATCATGCCAACTTCTAACTCTTTCGTGAATAAACCTTTATCGCCAATTTTTGCCAGCGCTACATCCAGAATCTTGTCGCCCTGAGTACTCATAGTGTGTACTTCAAAGGTTCTCTCTGGAAAGGCTTTTTGCAATTGCTCTTGCACCCAATAGGTTTGCACCAGGGCTAACTGACTTTTGCGGGAACCAATGCGAATCGTACGAGCGGCAATCGGAGTTACGGTAGGCGACATAAATTCCAGGGCTTGAAACGAGCTTCAAAAGTCACTCCCTCCACATTACCGCAGTGTGTAACTCCTTTGGTGTGGGTCTTAAGCGGTGAAGCGTTACAGATAATTAAGCTGGAAGACAGGATATTCTGTGTAAACAGCAGCAAGCTTCAGAGCCTATGCGGGTCAAAAGAGTACTGCTTGCCCAGACCGTATCGTTAAAGACAATGGACAGAGGCACATACTGGAAGACTTAGATAGACTTGCTCCCCTAGCAACCTGCCCTGTATTGCTTTGTGTCATGCTGAATGCTGGTAAAAAATCCCCTACTGCTGTTAATGGGGCTGGGAATGAATCAGCAAAAGCGAATTGCCATCACGCTCTTTAGACGTTTGCACGATCGCCAATGACTTCTACAACCGCTCAACCCGCTGATCTGGAAAGCTTTTCTGCCGAGTTAACTGGACTAGAGATCATTACTGACCCGGCTCAACTCACAAAACTTTCGCAGGACTACTACACTTTTAGCCCTATTCTGCAACCGCTACTAGACGGCAAGCGAGGCGATGTTGTGGTGCGCCCAACAACAGAAGCAGCGGTCATACAGGTGGTAACCGCCTGCGTTAAACGGAGGCTCCCCCTGACGGTGCGTGGTGCAGGGACAGGTAATTACGGACAGTGTGTGCCACTTCAGGGTGGAGTTATTCTTGACTTATCGAGAATGCAGGCAGTGAAATGGGTCAAACCAGGGATCGCGTGTGTGGAACCAGGAGTGAAGCTAGCGGCTCTGGATAAAGAGACACGAAGTAGCGGCTGGGAGATTCGGATGTTGCCTTCTACCTACCGTACAGCGACGATTGGCGGTTTTATTGGTGGCGGCAGCGGGGGCATTGGCTCGATCACTTATGGGCAAATTCGCGATCGCGGCAACCTCCTTGCAGTACGAGTCGTTACGGTAGAAGATGAACCTCGCGTGATTGAGCTACGCGGCGATGATGTTTACAAAGTCGCTCACGCCTATGGCACCAACGGCATCATCACAGAGCTAGAAATTCCCCTTGCACCAGCTTATGCCTGGGCAGAGGCAATTGTAGCCTTCCCCGATTTCATGACAGCGGCTCGGTTTGGGCAAGTCTTTAGCGATAGTGATGGCATGATCAAAAAGCTCGTCTGCATCTGCGCCGATCCCATCCCCACCTATTTCGCCGCGTTTCGCAATATGATTCCTGCTGGCAGTCATTGCGCTTTAGTTTTAGTTGCAGAATCGTCTCTAGAACCCTTTGCAGCCCTGGTGAGCGAGTACAACGGCACTATCTGTTTGCAAAAAAGCGCCCAAGAAGCGAGCAGGGGAAGCACACTGGTTGAGTACTCCTGGAATCACACCACGCTCCATGCCCGCAGCGTTGATCCATCTCTCACCTACCTGCAAACCATGTTTCCGTCCGATAAGGAATTGAAGTTGGTGGAGCGGATGTATCAGCATTTTGGCGATGAGGTGATGATGCATCTGGAGTTTATTCGGATGGGTGGCGAAGCAATACCTGCCGCCTTGCAGATTGTTCGTTACACCACTCCAGAGCGCCTAGCAGAAATTATTCGCTACCACGAAGACAATGGTGCCTTCATTGCCAATCCACACACCTTCGTTTTAGAAGATGGTGGCAGGAAGACGGTTGACGTAGAACAGTTGCGCTTTAAGGAAAGGGTTGATCCCTATGGGTTGCTGAATCCCGGCAAGATGCGAGCTTGGGCAGAGCGGAAGTAGGGAACTGAGGGAACGGAAAAGTTTTAGTTTTGTAGCTGCTGCCTCTGCCTCCCCTGCTCTCTTGCCTCTCCGCTTCCTCTAAGAATCAATAATAAATAACTCCGATCGCCTCCTCCCAAAACTTCTTTACCCAGGACGCTATGATTATAATGAGGTTAAGTTGTGTAAAGAAAATTGTCTACAACGGTTGAGTCTCCTGACAGCGTTGCGTTGCCAACAATCTGGCACCCGATCGACCCCCTTTGGCAAGGAGACGACAAAGTGGTGCAGCAGGGTCTCCCTCATCACCAGTTAGCACCAACCTGGCAAATGCTGATGCTGGGCGACGGTTCACCCACACGCCACTTGCAACTCCTGACTGGCGAACCAACAGAAGTTGACGTAATTGATATGTCAGCCATTGGGATGGATGAAGACAATGCTCCAAGGCAACTTCAGGTAGTGCCGGGTCCGCGTGTACGGCGGCAGGTGTGGTTGCGAACCGCTTCAGGGCAACGTCTCGCTTATGCTACATCCTGGTGGGAAGCCAGCCATGTGGATGACTACTTGCAAAATCGATCGCTCCCCATCTGGGCAAGCCTCGCACGTCTACGCACAGAACTGTATCGCGATGTGCAGGGTATCTACTACGGTCATTCAGCGCCGTTGGAATTAGCATTTGGGCAAACGGGACCACTCTGGGGGCGACATTATTTGTTCTGGCATCACGGTCAACCGCTGACGCTCATTTATGAGGTCTTTTCGCCATACCTGACCAAGTATCTTGGCGCGACCCGGTTAGACTGCTGCTAGAGCGATCGCGTCTCTCGCTCAAGAGTGTCAATGGAGCGATCGCCTCATTCAAAATCAAACAGCATGATGAAGGACAATCGCAGTAGGAGCGAGCTTTGTGAGACTGTTCAGGAAGCCGTCAAAATTGGGCATCCATTGCTAATTACGCTATCCTGAGCAATATCTGAAGTTTGAAACAAAGCCTCAAAAATCACCTCATTTCTGGAGAATGCAACATGGCTTGGCGCGGGTCTATTTCTCCCACAGACCGGATCTTTGCTTGCTTAGTTTACTTGTTACCGCTGCTAGACGTGATTGGCATGGTCTATAGAGTAGTTGGATCTGGCTCCTTCCTCAGTCCAATTTTCAATGCCATTGCGCTGCCGCTTGCACCGCTTTTAAGCGCCTACTATGGTTTTGGCGGCTTCATGCCCCTGATCATCTTTTTTGCACTCTTTTTGTTGGTAGTCAGAAACGAGTCGATCGTGCATTTCATTCGTTTTAATGCGATGCAGTCAATTCTGTTTGGCATCGTGTTGAGCTTAATTTCGATCCTCTGGCGCTATGCTCTCTCGGGGATCTTACAAGGCACCTTGCTAGAACAGACATTGTTTAACACGATCTTTCTAGGTGTAGTAGCGGCTGTGGGTTACTCGGTCGTGCAGTCGGCAATGGGTCGCTACGCTGAAATTCCAACCATTTCGGATGCGGCTTATACTCAGGTTCGTTAAGGGTTAGGGTTTGTCAGAATCAAACAAGTCGGCTTACAAGCGGAAAGCTTTAGCGATTAGAGGTCTTCCGCTTGTAGCTGAGAATCTAGCAGAGGCTCGGGCGATCGCAGCGCAACAGTGTTGTCAAGGTAGCCAATGCCTTCGATCTCAACACGAACGCGATCGCCCACTTGCAGCGCTCCCACACCTTCAGGCGTACCCGTTAGTACCACATCTCCTGGCAGTAAAGTAATCGCTTGACTGATGTAAGACACCAAAACGTCTGGTGGAAAAACCATCTGATCGATAAAAGCAGACTGTACAGGTTTGGATGCATCATTCACAAACGTTTGTAGCCGAGCGCCAGGACTTACATCTCGCACAATCCACGGACCTAAAGGGCAAAACGTATCAAACCCTTTAGCGCGTGTCCACTGACCATCCTTGCGCTGTAGATCGCGGGCAGTAACATCATTGGCGATCGTGTAGCCCCAAATTTTCCCTTGCGCCTGTTCGGGCGTGCAGTCTACACAACGTTCGCCAATCACCAACGCTAACTCGCCCTCATAATCAACGCGACGCGACTGCGAGGGATAAAGAATGATGCCATCTGTAGCAATGACAGCGGTGGATGGCTTCATAAACAACAGCGGTTCGTCAGGCACAGGCGTTCCCATTTCGGCTGCATGATCCGCATAGTTTTTACCAACAGCCACTACTTTTGAGGGCGCACAGGGTGCTAGAAGGCTGTAAGTTTCCGCCGCCAGCTCTAAATCTGTTAAATGACCATTCAGCCAGGGTGGCGCATCTAGCACCTGTACTTCTCGTCCAAGCTGGAGTAGCCCGTAGTGAATCTGCCCATCTGCCGCTTGAACCCGAACGTAGCGCTGTGCCATAACTCAGACGATTCCTCACACATCGAGAAAAACTTTAAACTATTCGTTCGACACTGACGACAGAATCGCTCGATCACTCTGCCTTAGCAGACTCGTATTTAAACCTATCACTACAGTTTCCGGCATGGTGGTATTCGTGATGCATCATTAAGCTGATGTTTGTCGTCTTGCCCCATTCAGCCCGAAAGGCGATAGAATTATGGATCCTTGCTTCTAAAACAGGAATCAGCGATCGCTTATGTGGTGCTTGCACTGAATCGCCTTCGCGCCTTCGCCGTGTCTAAAGAAGCCATTAGTCCATAAGGAGATTAACGAACATGGAATATTTCTACGAAACGATGTATATTCTTCGTCCCGACCTGAACGAAGAAGCCGTTGATCAGGCGATCGAAAAGTATCAAACCATTCTGCGTGAAAATGGTGCGAACGTCCTAGAAACACAGCATCGCGGCAAGCGCCGTCTCGCATACGAAATTCAAAAGAACCGTGAAGGCATCTATATTCAAATCAACTATCAGAGTGATGGGAGCCAGGTTGCTTTACTAGAACGTGCCATGCGTTTGAGCGAGGAAGTGATCCGTTTTCTTACGATTAAGCAAGAAGTTCCAGAAGTTGAATCAGAAGCGGTAGAGGCATAGTTCTAGCCTCCCAAAATCGCTGTAAACTGCTTACACTGGAGAGGTTAGGGGAAATCCTCACCTTCATTGTCTTTAAACGTAATCAGTCTCTCAAATGCAGTAAGCCCATGAAGCTTTCCAAAAAGAATCTGGATCAGCGGCTGGACCACCTCTATGATGTCATTATCGTGGGCGGTGGTGCGGGCGGGCTGGCGGCGGCAATGTATTTGCAACGCTATCGGCTTTCTTGCTTAGTCATTGAGAAAGGTCGAGGGCGATCGTTCTGGATGCAGGACTTACGAAATTATCTGGGGCTTTCCCCTGATACGCCTGGGCGTACACTCTTGCAGCAGGGGCAGCAGCACGTACTCTCTTTAGGGGGTGACTACCTCGCTGGTTTTGTTGAAGCAGTACGCGATGAAGGTGAAACTTTTGCAGTCAAGGTAAAGGTCGGCAAGCAAGACAGCATCTACCCTGTGTTTCGCAGTAAGTATGTGGTGGCAGCAAGCGGCATTATCGATCAACTGCCCCACCTTGACGATATGCAAAACGTGTACGACTACGCAGGCTACAATCTGCACGTCTGCATGATTTGTGATGGCTATGAGATTGCCGACAAGCAGTGCGGACTGTTTGTTGGGTCTGAAGCAGCTATTAATACAGCGTTTGTGTTGAACTGGTTTACACCCTACATCACTGTCTTTACGCAAGGACTGTGTGAGGTGGGCGAAGCGATGCGTCAAAAATTGCAAGAGCATGGCTACCCATTAGTAGAGATACCGATCGCCAAGTTTCTCGGGCATAACCACGAAATGACAGGTGTTGCGCTTACTGATGGCTCAACGGTAGAGCTAGAAACAGGGCTTGTGGCTATGGGTTCGCACTACTTCAACGAGTATCTCAAAGAATTGGACTTGCAGTGGAAGGGTGAGAACTTAGTTACCGATACGATGTGTCGCACCTCTCATCCTCGCCTCTTTGCTGTTGGTGATTTAAAAGAAGGCATAAATCAGGTATCAATTGCAGTTGCAGATGGTACATTAGCTGCAACCGCAATTTGGCGGGAGATTCGCCGCACCTCTGCCCCGCGCCGTTGGGAATCTAACTTGAGCCAACCTGATGCTATTGAAACCGGAGTTCTAAAGCTGTGACCTATTCTGAGAGTCAAACACTACCCAATCTGCAAACTGAGGCAGCCCGCCTCCGCGAAGAGCTACAGATGCGCGATAACCTTGTGCAGCAGCTATCCCAGGAGCTTTTTCGCCTAGTCAAAGGCAACGCTAGCTTTATGCCTAGCCCTGAAGTGTCAGAGCGCCACTTATCCGAAGTGCGTGCCCTGCGCGAACAACTGCAAGGTGTAGAACAACAAGTAACGTTCTATCAGGAACAGATTGCCGATCGCGATGCAGAAGTCTATCAGTTACGGCAATCGGTGCAAGAACTGACCGATCGCTCCCGCATGTTGGAGCAGGTTGTCCAGGAACTGCCTAAAATTTATCGTCAAAAATTTGCCGAACGGATGGTGCCCATTCGCGAAAAAGTAACTCAAATTCAGCGCGAAAATCGTCAGCTTCATGCCGAGCTACAAAGCGTTAGCTACCGTCTGGCAGTAAGAACCCGTCGTCAAACTCATCTTGACCTACCTAGCTTTCCAAAAGGCATGGATGCTGCTTTTCCCAGCTTTGGGAATGCTTAAGGTTTAATGACTCAGGTGCTAATTGTTGTTGAGTCTGTCGGTTCAGCAGAGACTACAACGATAGTGTCTGCGTTGGAACGCGCCATAAGTGTTGGGTCTAGTACTAGTTTAGAGACAACAGATGTGAAGGTGATCTCAGCTTCTGATCTGTCTGTTGATGCTGGAATAGTGGGCGTTCATCTCCTTTGCCCACTGACACTTTCTGTACCAGAGAAGTTAGTGTTTCCAGCACAGACACTTTATGCAGCCTGCCGTGATGTAGCTGGCTTACGCAAACAGCTTGAGGCGTGGCAATACATTACGGGTGACGGTACATTCTGGCTACCCATCGTCCTTACGGCAAAAGGCGCGCTCTATGGCGAAGTGATCGGCAGCGCTCAGGGTGCAGACTTGGTAAACGCGGCATCAGCGTCAGGATACATACAACCTGTCCATCTCTCAGATTACCAACGGCAACCTCTTTATGCGCTCGGTCAGCGATTGTTGCGATCGCTTAATGCGTTGCCTGCCGTTTACCTGATGCAGTTTGGCTGGCAGGATGGCGCGGTGTGCTTCGATCGCCTATTTCCCTTTCCAGCAGCACCAGCGATTGCCAGCCTCAAGGTTCAAACCCCTGATTTGTTTGCGTGCCATTGGGCTTGCCTAACAGGTCAACCGCTTTTAGATTTAACGATCCGTTAAAGAAGTAGACATTGCAAATAGCGGCAGTAGAGAGTAACTACACATATTTTGAGCGCTATCTTGTACTCTAAGCGCCACCTTTTACTTTGCTTGTCACATTCACCATCTCTTGTCCCCTCCGTATTCCTTCCCGCCCGAAAACAGCGATGAGGTCGAAAGTTCAGTAATCTCCGTTGCCTTACCAGCGTTCATCCCAGCAAATGTTAGGGAACGATGAGTATAGTTAAAAGCCCTTCAGGTTTAGCGAGGGCTGTACGGTGACATACGGGGGATAGAGGTCGGAATGATACATCCTGACAATCGGTTGTTTTGTCGCCTTGATGGTGAAACTGTCTCAACACGAGAGCAGCGACGTATGTTGGCGATCGCAGCATTAAATCTCTTAGAAACCGTAACCCTCCCTGTCTTCGACGAAGCCACTCAGACAGCCGTCCACTCGCTCAATACGCCCATCTGCATCCTGAGCTTGATGGATCAGCAGCAGCAACATTTTAAGGCTTCTGTTGGCTTGTCTCGGCTAGGGCTAATGAATGACTTGGCAACCTCCCGCCAGTTTCCCCGTTCTGAGTCTTTCTGCGCTCATGTAGTTGATAGTCACCAGGTCTTAGCAATCGATGACACGTTTGCCCATCCCGCTTTTGCTCATAGCCTCCTAACGCAACAATATGGCGTACGAGCGTATCTAGGGGTACCGCTTATCACATCGGGTGGTGTATGCATTGGGACTCTTGCTGTAATGGACTTAAGACCCCACAGCTTTACTAATCAGGAAATCGAATTTTTAGTGCTGACTGCCCGCTGGAGCATCAGCGAATTTGAGCGCCAGCAAGCAGTGAGCCGAGCGGCAATGGCATTAGCGGTTGCCAAAAGCGATATTCGCAAGCAGGCAGCTAAAACGACTGTCACAACTACGACTGCTGCCAGTCCGTCGATCGCCAGTCAGCTTAAAGCAGAACTCCTGAGCCAACTGACGCAAGAACTCTGCACGCCACTGACATCAGTCATGGGCATGGCAAGCGTGCTAACTAGTGAAATTTATGGTCCCCTCACAAGCAAACAAAAAGAGTATTTAGGCATCATTCACCATAGTGGACAATACCTACTGTCGCTAGTCAATGAGATTTTAGAATTGTCAAATTCTAGAGATAGCAATCAGCTACAGCTTGCCTCTGTAGATATTGAAATGCTCTGTCAGCAGGCAATCAACACACTAGAACAGGCAGCGCGTCGCCGCGAACAGCAGATTCGTCTCTCAGTTGAACCTGGTCGTCGCATTTGGATGTTGGACAAAGATAAAGTCCGTCAGATGCTTTACCATCTGATCTTTAGCGTGATTCAAGCCTCCAGTACTAGCAGCAATATTCGTATCCATGTGTCCTACCGGAGTGGCAATCTTACTATTTCTGTATGGGTGTCCCATCCTTGGTTAGGAGAAGGTCTGCCGTACAGCGAGGTGAATGGTGCCTCGCTACCCTTGCCTCTGTCGATCGCTAGCAGCACTACTGTAGAATCACCAGAAATTCACCGTGCGTCTCGTCTAGTAGAAAAAGAAGCTGCTATCAGTGAGGTATCGATCATGAAGACAGCAGAGCCTGTTACTCGGTTGCACGATGCCCAGGAAGAAGTGTTAGTAGCCAATCCCCATCGAAACCTCGGCTTGCTGCTCAGTCGTCAAATCGCTGAAATGCACAATGGACAAATTACTATTCAAAGCTCTCCTGAATCAGGCTACCGTTATGTGATCAGCCTGCCACAAAAAGCTGAAGCTAGCGAACCTCGTTAGGGGCAACCAATGTACCACCGCCTTTCCTAATGGAAAGCGTTACAACAACTTAGGGTGAGGCTTCGACGTAAGCAGTTCTCGTCAAGAGCCACTGTCGAGATGCTTAACCAAGAGATGCTTAACTAAACAATGCAGGATAAAGGGAATGCGAATCTAAACTGGATTAGCAATGGCAAAGGCTGCTTAGGCTTAAAGCCTTCATTCTTATAGAATTCAGTATGTTACTAACCGTTTTATCACTGGCATCTACCCTTCAAAACGCTTGACAGAACACTAAGGTGTCGCTGTAGTAAAACTTGCGTCAGAGGTTTCAGCGCTCTCGTTTCGCTGAGCTAATGCGCCACATTGCTTCTAGTATGGCAATCTGTCGCTTTAGCAAACGCGATCGCCGATAAGCACGATACTTCTTATAGCCAAAGGATGTAAGCACAAGACTGAGAGCAAACGCGATGACGAGAAAGCCGATTAGAGGAGCATTGGGTACAGGCTGGGGTGACACGGCTACTACTGGAAGCGCTGAATTCTGCGAGGCTTGAAAAGAGGGGTACGACATAAAAAGTTTGATGGGGGCAAGCAGAGCGATCACAACAGAAAGAAATCCGTCTCTCAATTCTCCACACCCAGTAGCAGTCATTCCGCAGTTTTTTCATCCTGCCTGGAAAATTGCACTGCCCCTCAAAATTTACAGAAGGTTGACAAGTACAAGCGAATTTAGTACATTTGAACCACTCGCTTCATTACTTCTTCACACACAAAAGCCCCCAGCGACCTCCGGGGGCTTCTTTCTTGTTTTTGGCGATCGTTGCTGTCAACCGACAGTAGCTACAACCTTCGCATACTCTGCTATAGCCGTTATGTTTTGGGCAGAGCCATTACCCTCGGTACAAGTCAATTTTGTTAGCCGTAAGTAAGGAGACAATTGCACTGATCTCACTTTGCCAGTTTGTCTACTTTACTAGCCAACTCAATGTCTTTGCTTGTAATTCCACCAGCATCATGAGTAGTCAGGTCAATCGTGACGCGGTTGTAGACGTTAAACCATTCTGGATGATGCCCAGCAGCTTCTGCAACTAACGCAACGCTTGACATAAAGCCAAACGCTTCAACAAAGGACGCAAATTGAAACTGACGATGAAGCTTACCATCCTTAATACTCCAGTCGCTAATTTGGCTCAACGCCACATTTAGTTCTTCTTTAGATAATGGGGCAGGAGTAGCCATAGCGTCATGTGTAGGCGTTGTTGGAACAGTTGATTGATTTGCGATCGCAGCAGCGGTTGGGCAAACCATTAACGCAATCGCCGCTACCAACCCTAGAGCGAGGTTAATAAGCCTGGGTCGGCTTTGTTGCCGCATTTGGTGAAAAGAGTGGCAAATCGACATTGCTTTCATTCGTGCTGAGGTCGATAAGCGCTGAACATCTGGGCACCAAGTCGAGAGACGGCGGCAATGTTGCTCTAGGCTTATCAGGTTAACCAGCCTTACAAGCCTAGTTGCCAAAAACCGTAGTAGACACAGTTGGTTTACAAAAGGGTTTTAACGTTGTCCAGACTTTCGATTCAGGCAAATCGTTGTCCGCATCAAAATGGCAGAGACTAGAAAGCCACTGCTTTACTCCATCTTAATGAAGAGCCTAGCTCATAGCTCCATGCCGTTGAAGCAATTGAGAAACGGGCAATTAATTGACTTTGACGTTTTCGATCGCTACATCTACCGACGTTTGAAGTGACAGAAACTGCTCTAAACGTACAAGCTTTACCGTCTGAGTAACACGAGGATTGGTAACAATCTGCAATGTTCCCTCGGTCGTTTGAGCTTTTTTGGCAAGCTGCACTAAGGCACCTAAACCAGAGCTATCAACGAAATCGATGGTTGATAGATCCAAAATGATGTGTTTTGGTCCTTCCTCAATACATTTGGTAAGCACCTTACGAAAGGTAGGCTCTGAGAAAGCATCCAAAAGACCGGTGAGGCGAAATAACTGGTAGTTATTGTCCCTAACTTCGCGCGTGCCTCTTAAGCTGACTGTCAGGGTTAGTGGTTCCGGAATAAAGCCCTCCTAGCTGTTTAGTCCTTGATTCGACGTTTAAGTATACATCCTGGCTAGCAAGTTTGCTACTGCGGATATGGCGCTTAAATGCCAATATTTTAGCGAATAGTGGCAGATCAGAGACACAAAAGCCTGGATTAACGAAGAAAAGCTGGTGAAAGTCAGCAGGCACACCACTCAGATTCAAGGCTGACAGTAAAAATGGAGCGGCAACGGGCAAAGCTAACTACACGGCTACGAACTACACAGCTACGATCGACGGCAGGGAGGTTTGCTCACTGCTGTTATGTTGCTTTTATTGGTACTTGAGCACGCATTGTTTGCACAAAGCGATCGAACAGGTAGTCAGCATCATGAGGTCCAGGGCTGGCTTCGGGGTGGTACTGCACCGAGAATAAGGGAAGCGATTTGTGGCGTAATCCAGCTACTGTCTGATCGTTCAGATTCAGGTGCGTAATTTCGACATCGGCAGCAGTTAAAGACTCGGCGGCGATCGCAAAGCCGTGGTTCTGGCTAGTAATCTCCACTTGTTGATTCAGTCCACAGGGTTGATTCAACCCCCGATGACCAAACTTGAGCTTAAACGTCTCTGCCCCAAGCGAAAGCCCCAAAATTTGATGTCCCATACAAATGCCAAAAATGGGCTTTTGGCTGGTTAGCAGTGCTTTGGTCGTCGCAATGCCTTCGCTTACAGCCGCAGGGTCGCCCGGTCCGTTAGAAAGAAAGATGCCATCTGGGTTGTACTTGAGGATTTCCTCTGGTGGAGTGTTTGCTGGCACGACAATTACACGGCAACCATAGCTGGCAAGACGGCGCAGAATATTACGCTTAATGCCGAAGTCGATCGCAACGACGGTAAGTGGTGCCGCATCGGTAGACTCGGTAATCGGTCCAAACTCCCAAATTGCATCTGTGCTGTCTGACCACTCATAACTAGCTTTAGTACTGACCTCGCGCACAAGGTTTAGCCCTGCCATGCTAGGTGCATCTTGCACATACGCCAGCAGTTCTGCGGGATCTAGCATTTCCGTCGAGATTGCCCCATTCATTGCTCCAGCAGAACGAAGCTTACGGGTCAGGGCACGGGTATCAATGCCGTAAATTGCCAGAATGTTGTGCTGCTTCAAATAATCAGGCAGGGATTGAGTTGATCGCCAGTTGCTAGGCTTAAAACAAACGTTACGGGCGATCGTTCCTCGCACTTGAGGGTGAGCTGATTCTTCATCGTCAGGATTCACACCTGTATTACCCAGTTCGGGATACGTAAAGGTCACAATCTGACCACAATAGCTTGGGTCGGTCAACACTTCTTGATAGCCCGTCATACCCGTATTAAACACAACCTCGCCGATCGCGGTGCCAGTTGCCCCAAACGACAACCCCTGATAAGACGTACCATCCGCCAAGACCAGCAACGCAGGCTGAGTGGGAGAAACCATAATCACTTTTGCAATCGGATACTGATCGTTTATTATGCCATGCTCAATCAGCGCCAGGAGTTCAGCACAAACAGACGGCAGTTGATCTCAGTTAGTGAGGAGGTGAAAGAGTTAAGGGTGATGGCGTAGGACGGCACAACGAATCCAATTTTTCTTTGTTATTTTCGTAGAGTGAGTTAGTTCAGCAGCCTTAGTGCGGAACCCTATGGTAAAAGCGTGAATTTATTTCCAGCAAGTGGGCGATCGCGCTTTTAGCTTTGTACCGTGCTTGCACTCGTATATTTTTCATGAGTTTTCTTAGCCCATGCTCTTTGTGAGTTTTCTTAGCCCATGCTAAAGTTCTCTTGCTCTAATGCCATGCTGCTCATGCTAACGAGCGTGGTTGTGCTGGGTAGCACAGCCTGTAGCCGCACTACAACAATCAAAGCGGCTACTGAGAGCACAGAGGTTGCTGCTGTCGCTTCCCCAGTTCCGGCTGCTAGCCCAGTAAAACCTTCACCAACCACACAGCCACCCGCAGCTACGTCCAGGGCTGATGCTTACAAGCTTGCTTTGGAAAAAGCTGATAGTGCTGGCAACATTGCTATTTCAGCGCAGTCCCAGGATGACTGGAATCTGGTTGTGAGTCGCTGGCAGCAAGCTATTCAACTCATGCGATCGATACCACGCTCTAGCCCCTATCGATCAACCGCTCAAACAAAGCTCACGCAGTATCAGCGGAACCTTGCTGCCGCTAAAAAACAGGCAGCCCGTGCTGGAGTGGGTGAAATTGTGGCTGACACTGGTGTGTTACCGATGGTACCCCGTAGTTACAGCACGTTTGACAACAAGCCAGCAGCAGTCATTACAAATCCCCCTCCCAGTGCTAGTGGTGTCTACGTAGCTAGAATCAAGCGTCGCGCTGGTGGCACACCAATTATTGATGTCACCTTCAATGGCAACCGCACCTTTGAAATGATTGTTGATACAGGAGCCAGTGGCACTGTCATTACCCGTGAAATGGCGTCCGCTTTGGGTCTCGGCATTGTTGGCAAAGCAAAGGTAAATACTGCTAGTGAGAGAGGTGTAGAAGTTCCCCTAGCGTACCTCGACTCGATCGCAGTCGGTCGTGCCGTGGTTAAAGGCGTTGTTGTAGCGATCGGCAACTCAGCACTTGATATAGGTTTGCTGGGGCATGACTTTTTTGCTGATTATGATGTCACCGTCAAACGAAATGTAGTTGAATTTAGGCAACGGTAAAGGTTTAGATCGAGGGAATGCAACACCCCTACTAATTCTAAGAAGGCTTCCCTAGTGAATAGTAAGCAGTGATTGAGGCACACAGCCGTTAACCGCTTTGAAGAAACTCTACCAGTTGCTCTAGTTTGCTCCAGGCAGCGCCACTACTTAGAATGTCTCTGGCAATAGCAAGACCATCCGCATAAGCGGTAGCAGTCTCCGGCAACGCCTCACCAACCTGGAGTGCGAAGGCAGCATTAAGTGCCACTACATCTTGCTGCGCTTGCGTTCCCTTACCTTGCAGCACTGCACGTAAAATCTCAGCATTCTGCTGTACGTTACCGCCCGCAATCGCGCTCAGTGGAGCAGGCTCAATACCCAGTGCAACAGGATTTACGCTGGTTAAACTTACAGTCTGATTGGACAACACCGCCAGATCAGTCAAGTTTCCTAGCCCAGCCTCATCCAATTTTTCACGACCATGCAGCACGATCGCACGACGTACACCCAACTGCTGTAATGCGTCCGCCACGGTTTTAAGCAAGCTAGCGTCATAAACCCCCAACACCTGCCCTGTTGGACTCATAGGATTAACCAACGGTCCCAGCAGGTTGAAAACTGTCCGCACTTTCAACGATCGACGCATGGGAGCCACAGCCTTTAATGCAGGATGCCAACCCGGTGCAAAGAGAAAAGTAATGCCAACTGCATGGATAGCGGCTTGAATTTTTTCTAATGGCGCTGCTAAGTTAACGCCTAGGGCTTCAAGGACATCTGCAGAACCAACGAGACTAGAAGCAGAACGATTCCCATGTTTGGCAACTAGAACTCCAGCCGCTGCTGCTACAAGAGCAACTGCCGTCGAGATATTGAACGTGCCTGCTCCATCACCACCAGTGCCGCAGGTATCGATGACGGGCGTTGATACCGTCTTATAGGATGCAGAAAGCTGAGACGCTTGCCCTTGCAGCACCCGCGCCATGCCAACTAACTCGTCTGCGGACACTCCCTTAAACTGAATTGCCATCAGGATTGCACCTGCCAAAATAGGCGGGACGGCTTCACTTAACCAGCCTTGCATCAGAAGTGATGCCTGTTCTGTTGATAGCGATTGGCGATCGAGCAACTGCTGAAGCAAGTCAGACCACTCACCGAAATCTTTAAGCAAGGCAACTGGTGTATTCAAATTCAGGTCAGTACTTTGTGCCACAAAAAACCACAGAACGCTAAGTCACTAGACAGCATCGTACTAAAAATCTGCTCAGTCACAAAATCAATCTTTGGTTTAGAAAAAGTATGGCAGCATCAATTTGAAGAGGCTTAGCAATGTAGAGGTGTGTTTAGTAGTCAGCAGACAACAGCAGAAACCCCTCTAGAGAGCGCTTTCAAACTGAGATGAAATAGAACACTTAACTGCAAGATGTAGCCATAGAGAAGAAAGCTGCTGTGTAACCTTGCAAGCAATCACTACCAGTAAAAATTAGTATCAACGCAATAGCTCACTTAAAAGACCGACTCTTGCCGACTACCGAATCGTCACAAAAAAGGAACATCGCGTGATGTCCCTTTTGCTTTTTGAGCGGTTAGATTTTATTAGCCGTGATTCAGAATCGTCGTTCTTCTAAACGTTGTCGAGAGTGCGCTTAACACCATCTTTCAGATCTTCTTTGGCGTTACGGGCTTGGGCTTCCCCTTGTTTTGCTTTGCCTTCAGCTTGGGCTTGAGGATCACCTGTCACATCGCCAACAGCATCTTGAACTTTGCCTTCAACGTTTTTAGCGGCAGCCTTAGCTTTTTCATCTAAACCCATGTTCGTACTCCGTTTCTAAAAGTTATGAAGTTTGGATAGGACGTACAGCGTATTTCCTATTCATGCTCTGATAGTACGGAATGCGTAAGGCTGAGTCCTCCCTCAGAGGTTGTATTCTAGACAACAATTTCTATCATTTTACTATGCTGAAAGAGCGAGATTAAATAACGTTAGCACTGTGCTGCTTACCATCTCGTTCAACAGTGCTTAAGTTTAGGAGAAAGAAAGTTTGGAGGGCTTTGTCCATACGCAAGAAATTTTATCTTCACCCCATAGCCACGATTATGCTAGTGATCTCATTGTGCTGCTGACGTACAGCCCTTGGCTAGAATCTTGCCATGCCTAGAGTTAAGAGGACTCTTTCTCGGGAGCGCAGACAGCTTTGATACAGCAATTAGACATATTGCCGCGTTGGTGCCAGCTGTGGCAGGAAGTAGGAGCAAGATCTATACCTGAACCACTCTTTGAGCAGATTGTAGCTGCCTATTGCGAACCGCATCGGGCGTACCATACGCTGGCACATCTTGAGGACTGCTTTGCAAAATGGGAAGCCGTGCGATCGCTGGCTCATCAACCCAATGCTATAGAACTGGCACTCTACTTTCATGATGTCATTTACGATCCGCGTGCCTCTGATAACGAGGAGCGTAGTGCGGCGCTGGCAGTGCAATGGTTGCAGTGTGGACAGGTATCCCAGTCGTTAGTAGAAGCAGTGAGTCAGCTTATTTTGGCAACAAAGCACGACACGACACCGAAGGACGAGGATGCAGTGCTGTTAGTCGACATTGATCTAGCCATTCTGGGTAGTCCAATCGCTGAGTTCGATCGCTACGAAGACAACATTCGCTATGAGTACAATTGGGTGCCAGAGGCACTATATCGGGCAAAGCGAGCCGATATTCTAGAGCAGTTTCTTGATCGATCGCGCCTGTTTCAGACAGACTTTTTTCATCATCAGTATGAGCAGCAAGCGCGGTCTAACCTCCGTCGATTAATCGAAACGCTTAATCCTTAAACAGGATCAGGGTTGTCCTCGTTTGAATCAAAGATGAATCAAAGAGCTAATGACGATCGCGGAGTGGGAAAGCTCATGCCGCGCGTACTTGTACGTAGGCTGGTGTAACGCTCGGCTCCGATGTAACGCTTGGCTCAACGACATTAGCCTTGCTTTCGTTTGCCGCTAAAAAGGTGCTGAGATGATTGATAACGTGGTTGCTCTCCTCTAGCGCCCGCGTTGCTTGACCGGAGAATGCCTCACGAGCAGCTTCAAACTCAGCAATTAAAGCGGCGCGATCGCCCTGAGCCAACAGTTTAGAAAGTCGATCGTACACATTTACTAACCGCTCTATGGCTTCGCAACGCTCCTCTGATGCCAATAGAATGTCGATATAGAGTGCTGCGTCTTGTGCCAGGAGGCGGCTCACTGTATTAATTTCGAGGCGGTAAAGCGGGCTGGCGAATGTCAGGCTACGCTCAATGTCAATGCCTTCTTCTGCTAGAAACGTTCCCAGTGTGAAATTAGAAAAGAAGCGAATTGCCTGCACTGCTACCATCATGCGATCGTGTTCTTCTGGCGTAGAGTGAATTAGGTTGCCACCATCTGCCTCAATCAAATGCAGCAACCACTGGTAGGCGGCAGGCTTGCGCCCTGGGCAGACAACTACTTTTTGCCCCAAAAAGGATTTTCCGCCTGGACCAAACATGGGATGAAGACCAACAACAGGTCCCGGATGACTGTCCAGCATCGTTTGCACCGCCGCACTTTTGGTACTGGCGATGTCTGCCAGCGTAGTAGTGGGGGAAAGGTAAGGAGCAACCTTCCGAATCACAGCGAGAGTTGCTTTCAGCGGCACACACAGCAACACCAGATCGGCAGTGCCCAGTAAAGTTTCAGCCTGCCCCCAGCCGTCATATTCCAGCACTCTCACATCATGCCCGGCATTAGACAGGCGATCGACAAAAAAGCGTCCCATTAAGCCATGACCACCCACGATCGTAATCTTACGTGGTTCAACGATCGCGCTAAGTGACGTTTTTTTGGCTAACGTTGCCATGCAGCCAGTGATGACGCTGCTCCAGAGATGCTCTGGAATACCAGCCACTGCCAGTTGAGCTTGGTAGCGGGTGAGTTGCTCTTGCATAGAGGGCGTTTCTAGCGCTGCTAAGAGAGCGAGCCGTTCGCCTAGCAGTGTAATTAATGTCTGGTCAAGCTGTTGAAGTTTTTCAGGTGTGGGCATGATGACTACCAATAAAAAGGGGATCGTTCCTGAAGGCACCAGCAATGAATGCTCTTAGGTTCAAGCGTTGTTGCGTTAGAGATTGCCTCGGAGTGCTTGTTCGCGCTCTAGTGCCACAAACAGAGATTTAAAGTTTCCGGCTCCAAAGCCTCGTGAGCCGTGACGCTCAATAACTTCAAAAAATAGGGTGGGTCGATCGCCCATTGGCTTTGTAAACAGTTGCAGGAGATAACCGTCTTCATCGCGGTCAACGAGAATCCCTAACGCTGCTAACTGCTCAACGGGAATTTCAAGCTCCTTCACCCAAGCTTCTAACCCGTCATAATACGTTTTGGGAATCGGCAGAAATTCAACGCCAGCCTGTTTTAAATAAATGACAGTTTGGACAATATCATCGGTTGCCAAACCAAGATGCTGAATTCCCGGCCCATAATGGAAATCTAAATATTCTTGAATCTGCGATTTACGCCGACCAGGTGCTGGCTCATTGATATTAATAATAGTTTTGCTACCGTTTTCTAGCACTTTTGACATCAAGGCTGAATATTCAGTAGAGATCGCCTGATCATCAAAATGCATTCGCACATCGAAGCCCATTGTCTTCACAAAAAAGTTGACCCATTGATCCATTGCGCCGTATTCAACATTTCCAACAATATGATCAATGCGTTTTAACCCAGCGGCATTGCTAGGTGTATTGGCGCGTGCAGCAAAGCCAGGTGCAAAGTTATCGCCGTAATTGCTGCGATCAACAAATTTAACTAGCACATCACCAAACGAACGAATAGCGGCATAGCGTAAAACACCATGCTCATCTTCATGATCTGTTGGTGGAATCGCACCGATCGCACCACAAGCAATTGCTTGCTGATAGGCAGTAGCGACATCTGAAACTTGCAAAGCAATGATAGCGATGGTGTCTCCATGCTTCAAAACGCTTTGCGCTATGGGATACTCTGGGCTTAATGCTGAACTCAAAACAAAGCGAATCTCTCCCTGCTCTAAGACATAAGAGGTTACTTTGCGATCGCCCGTTTCTAACCCTCGGTAGGCAGTTGTTGTAAAGCCAAAGCACTGAGCGTAAACGATCGCCGCTTGCTTGGCATTACCAACATAAAACTCCAGATGGTCAACACCTTTGATTGAATAGATATCACTCATCCTATTGCCTCTAGTACTAATAATGGAACGAATAAACCAAGCCTTAAGGCACGCAACGAGTTCTTAGCTAGATTTAGCTCACTCTATTTAAGGCAGGGAAAGAAAAACAAGTAGAACCACTTAGTCTTCATCAAAAAGCAGGAGTTTGTGAAGATTCATCTGGTCAGTGCTGGAAGCCCTTAGAGGCTCACCCAGCTACAGGTGTAGGACGAGATTTCCTTAATTTAGGACGTCTTTCTCCGAGAATTCACAGAAAGTTTAAATCCATCTTTCTCCTTATTTTTACTGGCAAGCCCGTGAAAACATTGCGAAACCAGGCATCGCCATTGTTTTCTATGCCGTAAGTCCTGGCATGACATCAGTAGTATGTGTTTTCCCAGTGAACTTTTTGAACAGACGCTAGTTACAGCAGATAAAGCCGTGTTAGCTTCCAGATGAATTGGGCTTGGTGTTCCTCAAGGCGATCGATTCAGAGGAGCAAGTAACGGCAGTTTTTTAGTTAAGCAAGTGTCAATACAGAACGTTAGTCACTGCAAAACGTTAACTGCTAACTGCTCTTTCTGGCGGCGATCAAATTCATTTGATTACCTAACTTAGAGATTCAAACGGCTACAGATTTCTTCAGCTTTGAACCTGTATAGATAAAAGCCGTATGAACTCTTAAGCATTTTGAGCGCTGGCTCTATCTAGCAACACCAACTGCTTTCTCTTTTCACAATCGTTGGTAACTTGCTGTTGCTCTTGACTATGCAGGCAAGTTACTCATGACAGCAAACTTAAATCAATCTGCTCTCTAAACGTAGGAGTTCTACCGTGGTTGCCATTAATCAAGACGTGCTTTCCTCTACTGAAGATGCAACTAGCAGCGCTAAAGCAACGGCAGAAAGAGCAGATTTAACGACAGCAAATCGACAAACCCCATTGCTAGAGAACGCGGGCTTAGGGTCAACGGCTAATTTAGAACTATCTACTTTTGCATTGCCAAGTGATTTTCTGAAGACGCCTGCTACTATCTACCAGCCCAAATATTGTGCGCTCACCCTGCCAGATTGCCTGGTAGAGACGTTACAGGCGCAAGCACAGCAGGACGGTGTTGATGAACGATCGCTTTTGTTAGCAGCTTTTAACGCTCTGCTATATCGCTACACTCAGCAAGAAACCATTGACTTAGCGCTAACCATTTCAACCGATGCAAACAGTGGCACTCGCAAAACAGAAACCTGCACTCAGATTCACAGCGAATTAAAGGTTCATGCCTTAATTAAACAAATCTCCACCGCACTGAGTGCTGTTCAAGCAATGGCACTGCCAGTGGTTCCAGCTCAGTTAGAGAAGCCATCCAACGATCGCTCCTCATTACCAGTCGCTGTTACGTTTATAGAAGATTTTTTACGCATTGGCGGTAAAGAACAATGGCTGGCAGACTTTCCATTGCAAGCATCCGTAGCCTCTGATGGTCCTGATTTACATCTAATCTTGCTCCAGCGAAAAGGAAGCGTTACAGGAGTTTGGCAGTACAACGCTAGCCTCTTTCACGCAGAGACCATTCAGCGGTTATCGGGTCATTTACAAGTGCTGCTCCAAAGCATCGTCAACGATCAGGACTGCACGATCGCGGAACTGCCATTGTTGACCCAGGTAGAAATACAACAACTGTTGGTGGAATGGCAAAGCGCCACCATTTCGTATCCTCAAACTCTAATCCATCAACTGATTGAGGCTCATGCTATTCAGCAACCAGAGGCGATCGCGCTCACATTCAATAACCAGCAACTTACCTACGTAGAGCTAAACCAACGCGCTAACCAGGTCGCTCATTACCTGGTTCAAGCTGGTGTCAGTGCTGACGTACGAGTGGCAGTTTGTGTAGAACCATCGTTGGAAATTGTAGTAACGTTGCTGGGTATTTTCAAAGCTGGTGGTGTTTATCTACCGCTTGATCCAACCCATCCCATTGAGCGTCTGACCACTATTCTGGAAGAGACTCAACCCAAGGTCTTGCTAACGCAGTCCCATCTTTTGCCGCGCTTACCAGCGATCACAGACCACATTCTTTGCCTTGACCAAGAATGGACGTTGCTACACCAATTCCCCACGCACAACCCCGAAATTGAGGTTCGCCTTGAGCAAACGTCTCATTTGGTTTACACCTCCGGTACAACGGGTAAGCCAAAGGGCGTCATAACAAGCCACGGCAACTTGGTGCAGTACATTTTGTCGGCACAGGAGCGCTTTGGTTTTGACTGCCACGATGTTATGCCAGCGATCGCGCGCTTCACCTTTAGCATCACCATGTTTGAGCTACTGTCACCGTTAGTGGCAGGTGGCAAGCTTGTGATCTTGGAACGAGAGCATATCTTAGATTTCCAGCGCATGGTGCAAACGCTGCAACAGGCAACTGTCATTCACACATCACCCAGTTTGTTGCAAAAGCTTCTGACCTACGTCCAGGACAACAACCTGGATCTTCAATCATTCCAGCAGCTCAAACACGTTTCTACAGGCGGTGACATGGTGCCTACCGCGTTACTTGAAACGATGAAGCGTATCTTTCAGTCAGCAGAAGTCTATGTCATCTATGGCTGTAGTGAGGTGAGCTGTATGGGTTGCAGCTACCCGGTAGTCAATGATCAACCGGTAAAAAGTCGAGTTGGCAAACCCTTTACAAATGTTTCTGTTCGCCTCTATGATTCGCACCTAAATCTCGTGCCGATCGGTATTCCCGGTGAAATTTATATTGGTGGAGCTGGCGTTACGCAGGGATATTTGCAGCGGGAAGCGCTCACGCAGGAAAAATTTGTCACGATCGATGGCTGCCGCTTTTACCGCACTGGAGATATTGGACGGTTTGACATGGATGGCAATCTAGAAATGCTGGGGCGGGCTGATTTTCAGATCAAATTGCGCGGCATTCGGATTGAGCTAGGCGAGATCGAAGCAACACTGCGTCAGGCGCCCGGTGTACGTGAAGGCGTTGTCATGGCACGGGAACTGGGCGCGCGTGCAATGGAACAGGGTGAAAAGAGCTTGGTCGCTTACGTAGTGCTTGATCAAGCTCAGAAACCGCCGATCGAGAATATTCGCAGCCTACTGCAAGAAAAACTACCAGATTACATGGTGCCATCTGCCTTTGTAGTGCTAGATGCGATGCCAGTCAACATCAATCAAAAAGTCGATCGGCGTGCTTTACCACTGCCAACGCCTGAAAACATTGCAGGTTACAAAGCATTCGTTGCTCCGCGAGACGAGTGGGAGCAGCAATTGACAACTATTTGGGAAACGGTGCTGGGCGTCAGCCCGATCGGCATCCATGACAATTTCTTTGAAGTAGGAGGACATTCCCTACTAGCTGCCTCTCTGATGATTCAAATCGAGGCAGTGTTCGGTCAAACGCTCCCCCTGAGCACCCTACTGACCGAGCCAACGATCGCCCAACTAGCGGCTTTACTCAGTCAACCAGGGCAATTGGATAGACCCAACTCGGTTGTCTTACTTAGAAAAGGTGGAAGCAAACCCCCAGTGTTCTTCATCCATGATGGCGAGGGCGAAACCTTGCTCTACCGCAATCTGGCGTACTGCTTGAAGCCAGAGCATCCCGTTTATGGCATCCAACCCTACAGCCAAGAGCATCATCCCATTTTGCACACTCGCGTTGTAGAGATGGCAGCTTACTACATCGAACAAATCCGCACAGTTCAACCAGAAGGACCCTACCTACTAGGTGGTTTATGCGTCGGTGGCTTCTTAGCCTTTGAAATGGCTCGACAACTGCAAAATCAGGGTCAAACCATTGCAATGGTAGCGCTGCTTGACACGGCAGATGTAGAAGCAACGATGCGGAGTGGTTTGATTGCCAATCAACGTTTAAGCAGCTTTTCGCAATCCTTAAACCAAGGACAACCACTGAACCCGCAGCAGCTACTCCGTATTCTGGGCAAAGCTAGTCAGAAGATTTACAACGTGATCACCTATGAAGTCCGATCAAAACTTCAGAAGGTTCAAAATCAAACCAAGATCAAGCTGTTCAGGTATTGTCTGGATCGGAATCTACCCATCCCGTCCTTCCTGCATAACCTCTCCGTTCGGATTGTCTTAAAGTTTGCTGAAAGAGAATATATTCCTCAGGCTCCCTATCAAGGAGAAGTGTTTCTTACCTTAGCGACGCAGAAAAGCAGTAGCTTTGACGGCACTCTCATTGACGATACCCCCTATGCAGATATGTACAGTGATCCGCTGTTGGGATGGGGCAATCGTTCAACTGAGGGGGTGAAGGTTTACCATAGCCCCGGTGGTCATTCCAGTATGTTGCAAGAACCTAATGTCCAGGTCATGGCTGAAAACATGCAGTCTTACATTGATGCGGCACTTGCAAAGATAGCCAAAACTCAACCGTTGCCGAGTATTGCACAACAGCCAGAAAAGACCCTTGCTTCATAGAGCCTTTCCCCAGCCAAGCCCAGATCAGTTAACTAAAACTGAGTGAACGGTTCAGTCATGACCCACTAAATTTCTACTCTATAGATATGACCCATCCAAACACTAATTCAGGTTCTTTACTGGTTGTCATCGTTAACTACCGCACCGCCCGTCTAACCATCGACTGCTTGCGCTCGCTTGAAAGTGAAGTGCGATCGCGTCCAGACACCTCTGTTGTTGTGGTGGATAATGCCTCTGGAGATCACTCCGCAGAATTAATTGATGCAGCTATTGAAACCAATGGTTGGGGAAAATGGGCTTCAGTCTTGCCCTCAGACCATAATGGTGGTTTCGCCTATGGCAATAATCTGGCAATTCGCCCAACACTTCAGGCTCCTAACCCACCCTCCTATTACCTACTACTCAATTCAGACACGCAGGCGCGTCCTGGTGTATTTAAGGCTCTCACAAGCTTTATGGAGCAACATCCAGAGGTTGGCATTGTCGGCAGCAAGCTTGAAAATCCAGATGGGACGAACTGGTCTACAGCCTTTCGCTTTCCCTCTCTGTTGAGTGAGCTAGAGAGTGGTATGCGCTTAGGAATTGTGTCAAAGCTCTTAGCTAAGTGGGTTGTGTCCCAAACAATGACCAACGAGCCACAGCAGGTAGATTGGTTGCCTGGGGCAAGTATGATGATCCGGCGGGAGGTATTTGAGTCGGCAGGTTTGATGGATGAAGGATATTTCCTCTATTACGAAGAGACAGATTTTTGCCTCCAGGCTAAACGGAAAGGTTGGTCTTGCTGGTATGTCCCTGAAGGCAGCGTTATGCATATTGCAGGAGCCAGTACTGGGGTAACAACCAGAGATGACACTCCTAAGCGATTGCCACAGTATCTCTTTGATTCTCGCCGACGCTATTTCGTGAAGAATCACGGTTTTCTATACGCCGCCTTGGCCGATCTTTCCTGGTCATTAAGTTTGGCTTTATGGAGAGTGAGACGAGCCGTTCAGCGCAAACCAGATGCGGATCCCCCCTACCTTCTATTCGATGCCCTGCGGAACAGTGTCTTACTGAAGTTGGGGAGTAAGGGGTTGTAAAGAAACAACTTCCCTGGTTGCTTTAAAAACAACTGGCGGTCCTTAAAGCATCCTCTTAAGCAGAAAAGCTAACAGAAGCAACGTATGCTTTGCCCTTGACTCGGTTTAACGCTTAAGCGAGAAGTATTAGGTTAATCGAAAAGTAGTAGGGTAGAACGCAGTGTGCAGTATCGTTTTTCAGGTTTCAGTCGCCGACTATTACATTCTTTGAAGTTTTAGAGTCTTTTGCCAGAGAGGCTTCCAGCGGTGATGTAAACTGGGCGTTGACTCTGAAAGCCTTCAGCGGATGAATCTACCGCCAGTTTGGCTGACCGATACTGCAAAGTGTCAAGCATTCATTTGGAGCGATTCATAATATGTCTCATACGGTCAAAATCTATGACACTTGCATTGGCTGCACCCAATGCGTCCGCGCTTGCCCGACCGACGTTCTGGAGATGGTTCCCTGGGACGGCTGCAAGGCAGGTCAAATTGCTTCGTCGCCAAGAACTGAAGATTGTGTAGGCTGCAAGCGTTGCGAAACTGCTTGCCCTACTGATTTCTTAAGTATTCGGGTTTACCTGGGTGCTGAAACAACCCGTAGCATGGGTCTGGCTTATTAGAAACGTCGTTATTACGTTTGTTTAATCCATGTAAGTTCAAAGTCAAAAGGGGAGCGATCGCTCCCCTTTTTTTGTTGCTTTTAGAAATTTCTTTTTCTTGCAAAGTGCAAACGCAACCAGTAATCAAGCACCTGCATTAAGAACTAGCATTACCCAATAAACCATCCGACTCTACTGCTGCCCGCTCTTTAGCTAGGCGGCGCTTGCGCGCATAGAGTTGAATGGCGATCGCAAAGCTGATTACCATCGCTACAATGCCCCATACGGTTAGGTCAGTGGGCAAATTGTTTTTGAACACTGCCAGCATGACGACAACGATAAAAAACACCGTCGGAAATTCATTGAACCAGCGGAAATGTTGCCCGGTCATCTTGCATTCATCTGCTGCTAACTGCTTCATCAGTCGCTTGCAGTAGTGGTGATAGCCAATTAACAGCACCACGCAGGCAAGCTTTGCGTGCATCCAGGGCTGCTTAAGCACATCGGGTTCGGTTGTAACTAGCCCGATCGCCATTGCCACAGTTAACAGCATTGCGGGTGTCATGATAACGCTGTAGAGGCGTTTCTCCATGATCTGATACTGGCTTTTCAAAATGCTACGAGCGGGTTCTGGCTGTTCGTTTGCTTCAGCATGGTAGACAAACAAACGGGGCAGGTAAAACATCCCCGCAAACCAACACACAATGCCAACAAGATGAAACGCCTTAAACCAGTAATACGCCATGAATCAGCCCTCTTAATTTCTTGCTTTCAACTTCTGCTTTGAGCTTTTTAATAAAGTCTTCGATCGCAAATTTGCAAACTTAAAGCTGCAAGCTCAAACTTACGATCACAAATTTGCTATTACTACACAGCATGGTTAAACAGAGCATCTAAATAAACCCGTGCGGCGCGGCGATCGCACTCTCCATTTTGCAACAAAAAGAGGGACAATGCAGCCGCAAAGACGCGATCTTGATCCCAATCAGGATGTGTTTCGAGGTAGAGAGTTAGTGCGTTGTGAAGTTCTTCAGGGATTTCAGCCAGAATGCTAACAGTTGTATGCATAAGAACCTCAGGAGATGCGGGAGCAAGTTGGCAGTGAAGCGATCAAAAAATGGTTCAACTTTGCACCCTGATAAAAAGTAAGCCGCCAAGAATTGGGTGCTACAGCATTAAAACTGAGGCACCAACAGCAGCAACCGCTCGATTCTCCCAGTCAAAGTCTTGTCGATTTGGGTTTCAGAGCGCCTGTGCAGGTGAGTGATTCATTGTGCCTAGAGGCAGGCTGCCTTGTCAATGCTGCCCGGCTCCCTTTGCAAAGGCAGAAAAGGAATGCTCATGCCAACAACAAACTTTAGACGTGATCCCCGCAACATTGCTTCATCCTCAAGAACATTTTCTTCGTTCTACAGAAGGCACTCCTTGAGGCGAACTTCAAGACGTTAAAGTCTGATTCTGTCGCTACTGGCTGTGGAAAACGAGCGCCTACCTGTGGAAAAACCACCCAAATCTGTGGAAAGCCTGTGGAATCAATGGGGAAAACTCCGCCCAAAGATAAGAATTGCAAAAAGTAGTTAAGTCGGAACTTTTTGAGTTTTTTAGTAAGGAGAGAAGAAGACGTTCCGCTGTATTACTCTCACTCGCTTCTACTTTTTGCTTTCCCTGACTCCCGTCCTTCTCCCCCGCTGTGCTAAGTTTGAACGGATTCGGAGTACGATTCTACAAAGCTTGATTACCATCTGAGGTTTTCTTAGCCAGTGCTCCAGGTTCCTTAGCCCTTAGCTTTGCGATATGAATTGGTGGCAACGCCTTAAGAAGAATCCTCTGGCTCGGTTGGGTGCGATTTTGCTGCTTGTCTTTTATGTGTCCGCAATTGCAGCCGAATTCATTGCTCCCTACAGCCCCTGCGATAGTGCATCCATACAACTACGTGCGTGCACTCCTCAAAAAGATGGCGCACTGTTGCCGCCGACCCAGATTTATTGGCGGGATCAGTCTGGTGCGTTTGTTGGTCCTCATGTTTATCCAACCACTCAAGGTCCAGTGGATCTGAAAACAGGCGATCGACAGCTTTTGGTCGATCGTAGCCAACCATCACCGCTGCGGCTGTTTGTAGCAGGAGACCCCTATCGCCTGTTTCAGCTCAAGCTACCGCTGCCCACGCGCTTTTCTCTCACAGACCCTAAGTTTGATGAGGTAGAACTGCTTCCAGGCATTCCAGGCAATTGGCATTTGTTTGGTACGGCTGGACCAGGCAAGTTTAATTTGCTGGGCACGGACGAAGGGGCACGGGACCAGTTCAGTCGGTTGCTTTACGGCGCACGCATCAGCCTCAGCATCGGGCTAGTGGGCATCATTATTGCCTTTCCGCTGGGGATGCTAGTGGGCGGCATTTCTGGCTACTTTGGCGGTTGGGTTGATAGCGGCTTAATGCGCTTAGTTGAAGTGCTGATGACGATTCCCAGCATTTATTTGCTGGTCGCTTTAGCGGCTGTGTTGCCGCCAGGACTTAGTAGCGCTCAACGCTTTTTGTTAATTATTTTGATTACGTCGTTCATCCGGTGGGCTGGCTTGGCGCGGGTGATTCGAGGACAAGTGCTGTCGATCAAGGAGCGCGAGTTTGTGCAGGCAGCGCGGGCAATGGGTGGACGATCACTCTACATCATTGTCCGTCATGTGTTGCCCCAAACAGCTAGCTATATTGTCATTGCAGCAACGCTTTCCATTCCAGACTTCATCGTAGCGGAGTCGATTCTGAGCCTGATTGGGTTGGGTATTCAACAGCCCGATCCATCCTGGGGCAATATGCTTTCACTGGCGACGAATGCCTCCATTTTGGTGCTGCAACCCTGGCTGATTTGGCCCCCGACGTTGCTGATCATCCTGACAGTGCTGGCATTTAACCTGTTGGGCGATGGGCTACGCGATGCCCTCGATCCACGGAGTGTGTCGCGCTAAGACTTCGGGGCATGGCTCACGACAGGATGCTGCCCGTAAAAGGGGAGTACCTCTGACCAATGGGGTTTTAGCCCCTGTTGTCGATCATGCTGTGCCAGTGCTAGAACGCTAGAGACAGACGTGCCCAAGCCGCCCGTTGCTTGAATGAGCTGGTATGGACTTGTCCAGGCTGCAAGGGTTTGTTGCCAGTGTTCTAAACTCATCACGGCATCTGGAAGGAGGGTGTGCAGTCCGTCAGGGGACGACTGGTAGATAGCGCCGAACACTTCACCCCGTTGTGCCAGCATTTGCACGGCAATGTTAGTGTGTTGTAGGCTCTCTACCTGGATGGCTTGAGCATGTGCCACTGCTGCTAGCGTCGAAACAGCAAACAAGGGAAGTTCTAGCTGCTGCGCTAGAGTACGTGCAGTGACAACACCCAACCGTGTGCCAGTAAAACCGCCAGGTCCCTGAGCAACCGCCACAAATGCTAGATCTGCCCAAGCTTGAGGTTGCAAAAAGGCAGCAAGGTGTACGTGTAGATGGGTAGACAGGTCGCGTCCGAGATCCCAGACTTGCGATCGCGCATCACCCACAAAATTGTCGATCGCCAACCCTAACTCTGGGCTGGCTGTATGAATTGCTAAACCGTACTGTGCGGAGTCAAATTTCAAGGCTAGAAGCGTGATGGGATGATTTTAGGCGTTATGAAGCTGACAGTTTTCAGCTTTCGGCTGTCAGCTTTCAGTAATGAGTCCAGGGCTGGCGGTTAATGGCTGCTGACCGCTCTCCAAGTCCTACGGTTCAAGCATTGGCGACAATTGTCGATCGAGAATAGCCTGCCGAAAGCCCAACACCACGAGAATATTCGACAGTGTAAGAAACGATTCTGCACCACCATGGAGCCAATCGACATCTGCTAAATTGGCACCGTAAGCCGTTTTAGCGTAAAGCCCTGCTGGAATGGTAATGGCTACAAACACTAGCAGCGCGTAGAAGCCAATCAAGGCTAGCCGAGGCGTTTGACCAGAGCGCGTGAGAAACCAGAGAAAGCCAAGATAGGGGAAGAGCGAAACCGCAAACAGCGTTTCTTTAGCGATCGGAAAGACAGAGGGCAGCAGCAGTAATATTGGCAATGGCAGTATAGCGTTGAGAGACGACGGTTTAGCTGCTGAACGCTGTGCTTCTGCCGATCGCCAGATCCACCAAGCCGCTACCATTTGCGTACAGTTGCCTACTACTGTCATCGAGGCTTGCAGCATCACCAACCAGTCTAGCGAGGCAGGATTGTCAAAAAAGTGCCAGGTACAGGCGCACATCGCGCTGACGAGAGCAGGCAGCATGGCGATCGATAAACCATACCAGGCAGGATTCCGGCTGACTTGACCATACGTCCAGATGAGCCAGAGGGCAGCAATCCATTCAATGACGCTAGAGATATGAATGATCCAGGTAGGAATAGAAAGAGCGTGCATGGGGGGATGAAAAGTAGTTTTGGCAAGCAGCCGTCAGCAATCAGCCATCAAGGCTACACATCTGGCAGTTCATAACACAAGAAAGAGCTCAGCCTGAATGCTACAGCTAAAGCCTTTTACGGCACCGGTATATTCTGCTCTAGTGCTGACGGCTGATTGCTGATCGCTAATAGCTGCCTAACACCGTTTAAGCCCCGATCGCAGACAGAATATCGCTAGCGTGGCTCTCGGTTTGGATGGAGGTATAAACCTGAGCAATTTTGCCATCGCCGCCGATGATGTAAGTCACACGCTGAGAGTAAAGCGTCCCGTTGCGATCGCCCAATACATCGTACGCTCTCGTGATAGCCCCATCCACATCTGCCAACAGCGGAAACGGCAGGTTAAACTTTTCGGTAAATTGCTGATGCGAGGCTGAATCATCCATGCTGACCCCAAAGACAGTAATACCCTGGCTCAGGTATTGCTGGTAGTTATCTCGAAAGCTACAGGCTTCTTTCGTACAGCCGGGCGTGTCGTCTTTGGGATAGAAGTACAAGACAATAGTTTTGCCTGCATATTCAGACAGAGTGACAGTTTTGCCAATGGTATCTTTGACGGTGAAATTTGGAGCGGTATCACCCACAGATAAAGGCATACGATTACATTCCTTGCTGATACAGGATCATTTTGGATTGTAGTACCGATCGTGCTGCTTTGGTGCGTACCAGGTGGCATATAACGTTCTAAAACAAAATCACCACAGCTTGCGAAAAATTCTGTAGCATAAGATACGGATTCAATTTTCTGCGCCTTGATTCCGCCGCAAAGGGGTTGTTTAGCGCTAGCACTGATAGTGGTTGAAGCAATATGGCTACTGCGATCGTGTTTTTTGGCACTAGCAATGTCTGAGTGCCTCTGAATTCAGCCTCCTCACTCTGGCGCAGATGCCAACGAAGAACCATGAGACTTGAAACGGAATTTCGACTTTGCTTACAGCGACAAGGGCTAGAGCGGCTATGGCGAGATGCCATCGATCGCTCTGCTCTACCGTCTGCGGCGCTTGTTAATCAACCCGCGATCGCAGCCTCAGTATGGGTGAAGCTCTTGCAACCGCCTAGCGCCTACAGCTCAGATGAGGCTCTCTTGCTCTGCCAAACCGCTGACAACCAATGGCTTGCCTGGGTGCCTGACCACGGCGAAATCGTACTGGAGTCGGAACAATTTGAACCGCTTTTTGAGTAAGGGGTGAGAAGATGGAGTCTTGAGTTTCCTTCTGCCCTCTTAAGAACCACTCTTTAAATACTGCTGGACTTCTCGCAACACTTGCTTCGCGCCATCAAAGCTCAGCCGGGCGATCGCCTGCTCGTAATCAGCCCAGACGTATGCCTGAATCTCTTTTTCCTGGCAGTGGACAGTTGCCGACTGCACCCAGGCAAGAAAGTAGATCACCGTTTTCTCAAACTTCTGCTTGCCGCGTGTGAACGGATACTGCTCGGAGAACGATACGCCATCAATCAGGCTGTAGTCTGCAATACCCGTCTCTTCTAGAAATTCACGGCACGCTGCTTGCAAAGCCGATTCACCCGGATCGGCGTGCCCTTTGGGAAAGCCCCAATGTCCGGCGTGGTGCTGAATGAGGAGAAACTGATCGGTCGTATCGGTATGCAGAATTGGGACAATACCAAAGGCTTCGTCCTTCGCGATCGTAGAATCAGCCATGCGCTTTTTTGACACTGATAAAACAATAGTGGCGAGAAATTTAATCTATTTTGACGCAAAAAACTACATCTGTGTCCTCTATGTTTCTTCCAAAACCTTTACTGCGCCCGACGCTTACCAAGTGCCATCGCTAGACGGCAACTGCTACCGCTTCCACCGCTTCCTGTCCATGCTTACGTAGCAGTTCCATCAGTTCATCCCGGTAATCGTGAAAAACAGCGTGGCGTTTAACCGCGTGACTGCGATCGGGCAACTGAATCACCATTTCCTTACGTACCGTACCAGGACGCGCCCCTAGCGCATAAATCCGGTTCGACAAGAAGACCGCTTCTTCCACATCGTGAGTAATCATAAAAACGGTAATGCGGGTACGCTGCCAGAGATCAAGCATAAACTCGTGCATGGCTTCTTTGGTATGCACATCAAGCGAGCCAAAGGGTTCATCCATCAGCAATACTTTTGGTTCAGAGGCAAGCGCACGGGCGATCGCCACCCGTTGCTTCATACCACCTGATAATTCCTTGGGCAACGCTTTAGCAAACTTTGACAGCCCTACAACATCTAAATAAGTGCTGGCTTTTTCTCGCCGCGCTTTTTTCGACAGCCCTTGCAGCTTCAACCCAAACTCAGCATTCTCTTGCACATTCATCCATGGATACAACGTATAGTGCTGAAACACCATGCCGCGATCGGGTCCTGGTCCCTTGACAATCTGGTTGTCGATTTTAACTTCGCCTGTAGTGGGCTTGTCCAATCCCGCAATTTGTCGCAGCAGCGTTGATTTACCCGATCCTGATGCACCGACTGCACAGATAAACTCACCCTGCTCGATCAGCATATTAATATCTTTCAGCACAACCAAAGTGCCCTGTTTAGTTTCAAAATTTTTATACAGACTGTTGACTTGTAAGTACATGGATTAAACCTCTAAAGGGGAAGGATGAAAAGAAAGTTTTGAGTAGCACTTCGTGCCGTTGTGCTAGAGAGTTTTGAGTTAAAAAATTTAGAGGTTAAGGTTAAGCGCTACACGTTCCTGCCTTTTCCCTTTTGCCTTTTACCTCTTGCCTTCAAATCACCGCTTCTGGCTTGCCCAACTACAGGAAACCCGAAGTGCATACTGAAACAGCAAATCCAGCACCAAGCCGATGACTCCAATGACAATCAGCCCGACAAAGATTTCATCTGTTCTCAAAAAGCGACCGGCTACGCTAATACGACGACCGATGCCCTCGGTTGCCGCAATGAGTTCAGAAACAATCACTAACTGCCACGCGGCTGCAAGGTTGATTCGGCAAGCATCAATAATGCCCGGTAACACGTAGGGAGCAATCACTTGTAACAGCGTCTGTAAGCGGTTACCGCCCAACATATACGTGGCTTCGATCAACTCTTTGGGCACAAATTTCACGGTGTCCATCACCATGAGAGAGTTGAAGAAAAAGACACCAATAAAGATCAGCATGATCTTCGGCTCTTCACCAATGCTTAGATACAAAATCAGCAGTGGAATGAACGCTGGTGCAGGCATGTAACGCACCAACCCAAAGAGAGGCTCCAACAGAGCGCGAATGCTGGCAAAGCTGCCCATTAACACGCCAAGAGGAATGGAGAAGAGTGCCGCCAGGGAAAAGCCAACTCCAACCCGCCACAGACTGGCGACCGTATCCTTTTGCAGATCGCCTGTACTCCAAAGTCGTTGAAACGCTTCGATGACATTTGCGGGAGAGGGCAAAAACTTTGGATCGATCACGCCAAAGGCAGTTACCAGCCACCACAGCACCAGTGGCAACAGAATCGAAACCGTCATCAAGCTCCAGGTCATGGAGGATGGAATGTCTTCAGCCAAGCGCCAAAAAACAGTCGATCGCAGCGATTTTGCGGGTCTGCTAGAGCGGTCAGAGTTGATCGGGGTGCTGGGGTGGCTCATGGGGAGGTTGTTGGTTGTTAGTTTCTAGTTGTTAGTTGTTAATTGTTAATCAGAGGCAGCCGCCTAAAGACTAAAAACCAAAAACTAACAACTCTTCAGGCTTTCTTGGCTTTAGCGGCGTATGCCTTGACAAAGCGATCGTCAAACAGTTTGCTCAAGTCCGGCTTTGTTGTCACCAAACCAGCTTCATTGAGGAAATTAGTCATTTCTTGCGCTGCGAAGGTAAGAGAACCCATATCCTTACCGGGCTGAAACGCTTTTAAGTTGTCTTCAACAGTAAAAATCTTGGTGCCGTTTGCGTACTCCTTGTACTCAGCAACAGAAACCCCGCCTCGCTTCGCCATAATTTCGATCGCTTTAGCAGGATTTGCCTTGATATAGGCTTGTGTCTCAAACCAGGAGTCTACTAGCGCCTGCACCTGATCGGGCTTTGTATTCACAAATTGGCGGGTAAAGACAAGATGATCGGGAATCGCTCCTGGAAAGTCCTTTGAGCTAAACAGCTCTTTGCTGTTAGGACGTTTAAGCGCCTGGGTGGTGAAGGGTGCAAAAACGCCAACAGCATCAACTTGCCCTGCAACAAAAGCGGCGGCGGCTTTGCCTGTTTCCAGTGGTTGAAAGTTAATATCCTTCGGTCCCAAGCCTGCCTTCTTTAGCCCCAAAAGCAGTAAGAAGTGATCTACCGTGCCTTCTTCCGCCGCAACTTTTTTGCCCTTTAAGTCAGCGATCGAGTTAATACCTTCTCGCACAATGATTTTGTCGTTGCCCGTCGAGTTGTCATTCACCAAAACCACAACCTGATCAGCACCACCAGCGACAGCGCTAATAGTGTCATTCAACGTTTGCGAGTTCGCGTCAATTTGTCCAGCAGTCAAGGTGCTAAGTGATTCTGTATAGCCATCGAACCATTTAAGATCAACTGCTATTTTGTTTTTCTCAAAAATTTTTTCGTCTTGAGCCACCTGCCAGGGAAACCAACCAGGCCACGCGCTAAAGCCTAGACGTATACTCGCTGCACTGCCTGATGGTGCTGGCGTGCTGTCAGATTGGGTAGACATCTGGCTAGCAGGATTACTACAGCTCACAATCAACACTAGGCTGACGAGAAAAAGTCCAAGATTAGAAAGCAGCGATCGTAACTTCATTTCATTCCTTACAGAAAAACTAACCATTGACAAATTATTTTCGACCAGAAAAAAGGCAACATCAGCAAAAAGCCCAGAAGTACAGTCGCCATTGCACCTGGCTACCTGTTTCTCCCGGGCTTTGATCCCGCCGTGTAACTACCAGACAACTTTTATCAAAAGATGCCTTTTCAGCAGCTTGCCTCTCTCAGACCGATCATCTAAGCGAGGTGCTTAGACTGGAACCCTAGAGGCGGTTAAATTGTTTAGCCCCCTGATCACTTGCTACCTGACTAAACCGTTGCTCTAAGTACTCCAGCTCACTCAGAAAACCGTCAGTTAATGCCCCCATCAATCGCGTCAACACAGAGCCACTTGCTGAAAGCTCAATGCCAATAGCAAAGCCATGAGCTTACTTTTAGCAATGCAGATTAAGAAAAGATGTATCAAAGGTAACTAAATTGCCTCGATCGCTCCCCGAACTCTCACTGATTAAGTTCAGCCAGGTCTTGTGTTAGACAGCAACCTCTAGTTGTATATCTATGCGGGACGCAAATAAAACGCATACTATGGAGACAGCAAGCAACCGTTAAACCTTTGCTTACTTTAGGATGCGCCTACTCCTACCTGGATTTTTAACAGCAAGGAGCTTTAACTGCGATGACTGCCACATCTAGCACTCGCAAAACAATTGATTACCCCGATCGCACCGTGTTGCGAGCAGAACGAGCGATGCGATGTGCGCCCTTTCAGCTCACGTTGTACAACACAATGGTGCAGCAAAGTGTTTCGTTAAACGCAATCACGGGGCAGGCTGGGCTGAAACATGGTTACACCCAGGCTCCTCTCTCTGAGCTAATTGCAGAGGCAGAGCTGCTCTGGTTAATTCAGGTTGGTCTACTACGGCGAGAAGTGGATGGACAGGGGTTAACAGACAGTTTTCGAGTCACACCGCTGGGTCGCCAACTGGTACAAAAATGGCAGGAGCAAGGATCTGTACGCATGACACCGACGTTTAGCGATCGCCTACACCATGCCTGGAATCGTTGGTTTCGGCTGCCCATTTAAGTTTAAGGCTGAGAGATGAAGGAGGACCTGAACGCATTGCTGACCACTTATACGTTGCGAAGATCTAAACAAAACAACTCTAGTAGTTTTTCATCCCTCAGCCTTCATCCTTTATCCTTCACAACGTTTCAAGGGAATCTTGCATGAAAGCCATTATGGTCGTGGGCACCACGTCTCACGCAGGAAAATCGCTGTTAACGGCTGCCATTTGTCGTATTCTCAACCGTCGCGGCTGGCGAGTGGCGCCGTTTAAAGGGCAAAACATGGCGCTTAATGCCTATGTCACTGCTAGCGGTGGTGAGATTGGTCACGCTCAGGCAGTGCAGGCATGGGCGGCTGGGATTTCTCCCTGGGTTGAAATGAACCCCATTCTGCTGAAGCCCCAGGGCGATATGACTTCCCAAGTCATCATTAAAGGCAAAGCCGTTGGCAAAGTAGGAGCCGCAGAGTATTACGAAGAATATTTTGACATGGGCTGGCAGGCGATCGAAGAATCTCTGCGTCGCTTAAGTGAAGAGTTTGATCTGTTGGTTTGCGAAGGTGCTGGCAGTCCGGCAGAAATTAACCTCAAGCATCGCGATCTCACCAATATGCGGATCGCCAAGCATTTGAATGCGCCCACGATTCTGGTTGTAGATATCGATCGTGGTGGTGCCTTTGCTCACGTTGTAGGCACGCTGGAACTGTTAGATGACGATGAGCGTGCCCTGATCAAAGGGGTTGTCATCAACAAGTTTAGGGGACAGCGATCGTTGCTCCAATCTGGCATCGACTGGCTGCAAGAGCGCACGGGTATTCCCGTCATTGGTGTGATTCCCTGGTTAGATCAGAGTTTCCCAGCCGAAGATTCGTTAAGCATCATTGACGGTCGTGCCAGCAATCCCACTGCCGACCTCAATATTGCTGTCATCCGCTTGCCCCGCATTTCAAACTTTACTGACTTCGACCCACTGGAGGCAGAACCTACAGTTTCAGTAAAATACATCAACCCGAAACAACCGTTGGGTTACCCTGATGCGGTGATTATTCCTGGCTCCAAAACGACGATCGCTGACCTCATCGTGCTGCATAAAGCTGGCATGGCAGAAGAAATTCAGAACTACGTCGCAGCAGGCGGCACTGTGCTGGGCATCTGCGGCGGCTACCAAATGTTGGGCAAAATCCTGGCAGATCCAGAAGGCATCGAAGGGCAGGAAGGACGCTTTAAAGGGCTAGGGCTACTTCCGCTGAAAACCGTCATTGCTGGACAAAAAATTGCCCGCCAGCGACAGGTGACCTCCAATTTTCCGCAAGAAGGGCTACCGGTCGCAGGTTATGAAATTCACCAGGGCAGGACGCGCCTCATTGAAGGCGAAACGATCCAGTTGCTCTTTGATGATCCCAATCTTGGCGTAGTGGATGAAACCCAGTCAGTTTGGGGTGCGTATCTGCACGGCATCTTTGACAACGGTCCCTGGCGACGTGCCTGGCTCAACCGTTTACGCCAGCAGCGCGGCTTAAAGTCGCTGCCAACCGGCGTACCCAATTACCGAGAACAGCGCGAACTGATGCTGAATGCCCTGGCAGATGCCGTTGAACCGCACTTGAATCTCGCAACGGTTTTACCACAGAGTCATTAACCGGTATCAGTAATTCCGCTCAGCACTAAGAGAGCAGCTTCTTTTGGAGCTTTGACCAGGGTTACATCACCTTAAGGTTGACATCGCCTTCGCTGTTGACAAAAACGGCTGACCGGTTGAAAAGAGGCTTTACCGCGCTGGTACTGTCCACCAGGCGACGGCATAGGGCTGGATTGGGTCATTGGCCTGGCGCTGAAACTGGACGCGGATTTTGTAGCGTCCCGTAGCGGGCACTGGATGAAAGAGATGCTGCACACTATCGACATCGCTAATGGATGACCATAGGCTTTGCTTGATATCGTTGTCATCGGCACGCATCAGGTAGAGAGTCAGCGTGTTTAAACCACGATCGCGAAAGCTCTCTTCCAAATCAAACTCCCCGTTGTTGTTTTTGTCTACCAGTTCCACCAGGCGATGCCACACTAATGTCGCTGAAACATAGCTGCCCTTCTGTAACGGCTTCTCCAGCACATAATCCTGAAACAGTGGTGCTTCTGCTTCTACGTTGTTAGCCTTCATCCCTTCGCCTTGAACCGTTACTCCGACCGTGCGATAGTCCCACCCGATCGCCGGAACAGTTGTTTCTGGGCTGTATTGTCCGGGGCTAAACTGCTGATAAGCGCGAAAAGCATTGAGTTGCCCGACCCCCATTTGCGTGTTCAGCGGCAGGCTACGATCGCGGTACGCATCCGACTCGACCCAACTACGATTGTTTTTGTCAAGAATGGTACGGCTCATGCCAAGCGCTAAACCGTCGCCTGCATCCTGAATTTTATCGGCTGAGTTAAGCAAGACAGCTTTCATTACCTGTGCCCGCCGGGCATCTAGCGTCCAGGGTAGGCTACATCCAGGCTGTTTGCAGCTAACGCGCAGCTGACGATCGCCGTACTCTTGCAGCAGCGCTACCGTTGCCGTTACATGGGGAGCCGCAAAACTGGTGCCGCTGGAGGTCGTCAAATTCCCATTTAGCGCCACGAGACTTACATCATTGCCAGGAGCCACTAACCCAATCGCGCGTCGAGCACCCACGTTTGTTTCAATGCCTGCGATCGCCGCCCCTGACCCTGATGCATCGCCCAAATTGGCAAAATCCAGCTTGCGAAAAATCCCTTCCAGCCGCGTCGTAAATGCAACGTTGATGCCGTTAAAGTTGTCGGTTGGAATCGAAATGCCGCCCTTGCCCTGGTTGCCAGCAACAACATACAGCACGTTGTGAATGCGGGTAGACCAGTCGATGCACTGAGTCAGCAGTGCGTTGCCGTCTAGCAGTGGGTTGGGGCGTGGATCTTGACGTAGCGCTTCACCAAAACTGAAGTTAATTGCCCGGACATCACCGCCATTCTGCTCCGCTATGTACTGCGCTGAAAGACATTCTTCGGGTTGACCGTAGCGCTTAGGCGTGCCTGCCGCTGATGAATACAGCCGTGCACCCGGAGCCACACCCCGCAGACCTTTCACAGCGCCAATCATAATACTGGCAACATGTTGCGCATGACTGTCAACATTCGTGTTAATACGGGCAGGCGCATCGCGAAAAAACACCCGCGTCAACGGCACAGCCTGATTTTGGGTTACTGCTTTGTCAACGCCAAACTGACCAGGACGACCAATTTCTACCTGCCCGATCGCAATTTTGCGCCCAATTAAGTTGTAAGGGGGAGCGTGCAGCCGCAGTGCATCAATACCAGCAGCACCAACCGAGCTTGACTGCAAAAAGTCATCGGTTCCTGCTGTTGCACTTAGTGCGATCGTACTTAGCGCGATCGTGCTGAAGCCTCCAGCAACCCAGGTTAGCGGTCTCAGAAGGTGTTGGCTAAGAGCAGGTTGCCTCAAAACTTGCCGCCGCATCACGAAGGTTTCTCCACAAGATGAGGGACTTGAATCACAGTTTGTTAAACTAACTACAATACAGCGCTGCTAGGAGAACCACCCAGCCATGACCCAAACGCCATCCAGTCAAAAACCGATTGTCATTGCTCCCTCGATTCTATCAGCCGACTTCAGCCGTTTAGGTGAAGAAATTCGCGCGATCGACGCTGCCGGAGCAGATTGGATTCATGTCGATGTGATGGATGGTCGGTTTGTTCCTAATATAACGATCGGACCGTTGATTGTAGAAGCAATTCGCCCTGTGACGCAGAAGCCGCTCGATGTCCACCTGATGATTGTGGAACCAGAAAAGTACGTTGAGGACTTTGCGAAAGCCGGAGCTGACCACATCTACGTCCACTGCGAACACAATGCGTCGCCGCACCTGCACCGCACGTTGGGACAAATCAAAGAACTGGGCAAGAAAGCAGGCGTTGTACTGAACCCCGGCAGCCCGCTCGAACTCATCGAACATGTGCTGGATCTATGCGATCTGGTGCTGATCATGAGCGTCAACCCTGGCTTTGGCGGACAGAGCTTTATCCCTGGTGTTCTGCCCAAAATCCGCAAGCTGCGCCAAATATGCGATGAACGCGGACTTGATCCCTGGATTGAGGTTGATGGTGGTTTGAAAGCTAACAATACCTGGCAGGTTATAGAAGCAGGAGCGAATGCGATCGTCGCTGGCTCTGCTGTCTTCAATGCACCCGATTACGCTGAAGCAATCGCAGGCATCCGTAACAGCAAGCGCCCCACTCCGGAGTTGGCAACGGTCTAGAACCTGTCCATTAATGGCACAACGGCATAAACGAAGAGAGAGGGCGATCGCAGTACGATCGCCCTCTCTCTTTTGGCATCATCAACCAATTAACTTGCTGAATGAAGCCGACTGAATCAATTAGTTTGCTGCGGCATGACAACTCTCTTTGCCAGACCCAAACGTTTGAGAACAGCGATCGACCACCAGGTCATATCAATTTCCCACCATTTCAGCCCTGCTTTTGCCACATTGGGGTAAGCATGGTGGTTATTGTGCCAGCCTTCGCCATAGGTCAGAATGGCTGCCCACCAAAGGTTGCGAGAGTTATCTTCAGGCTCAAAGGTACGATAGCCGCTCATGTGGCTTGCTGAGTTAATTAACCAGGTACTATGCCAGAGCAAGACCGCTCTTAGAAACACACCGTAGATGACAAACGACCACCCGCCCAACAGGTAAAGCGTTACGCCTACAGGCACCTGAAGCAACAAAAAGTAGCGATCTAAAAAGCGGTAAAACGGATCTTTATCAATGTCTGGTGCAAACTGCCGATACGACTCGCGATCGAAAAAGCGCGCTTGCGGGTAGAACAACCACATCATGTGGCTCCACCAAAAACCCTTCTGAGCAGAGTAGGGGTCTTTTTCGTTATCTTCGGTGTACAGGTGGTGCATCCGGTGTCCAGCGACCCAAAAGGTTGGACCACCCTGTAGCGCCAGGGCACCAATGAGCGTAATCGTCCGTTCCAGCCACTTGGGCACCTGGAAACTACGGTGCGTTAACAGACGGTGGTAGCCCAGGCAAATGCCAATACTACCGAACAGCCAGTGGAGAAAGATAGCCGTCCCCAATGCCGACCAGGAGAAAAACCACGGTGCCAATAGAGCCAGTGCGTGAAACGCTCCAAAAAACACCACATTTACCCAACTGAGGGCTAGCGGTTGCTTACTTTCGGCGGCAGTTTCAAGAGAAGTAGAAGTCATGAAAGTCCTTTGCGAGATGACCAAAACAAACCAGTTTCCGACGAGGCAATCTTGGCAGGCTAGCTCTCTAGCAACTGTCTTTCAGGACAACGGTCCTCCAGTAGCGAGACGCTCCGCAACGATGAGCCAGTGGCTCGTTTGCCAAAGAAACGATTACAGTAGAAGAATGCAAGTGTTACTTACACCTGTAGCCTAACAGCGAACTCTAAATATTGCAAGTGTTACTTACATTTTGCCCATGCCTGCTCAACGAAACCCAACTCGACAGCGTTTAATTCATGCCGCGTTAGAGTTGTTTGCCGTTCAGGGTGTAACCGATACCACCACGCGCCAAATAGCGGAATTGGCGGAAGTCAATGAAGTGACCTTATTCCGCCATTTTGGTAACAAGCATGGGCTGCTGCTGGCAGTGATTGAAGATGCTGGCGTTTTCGCCGATCTAGGACAAACGTTGATCCGGCAGGCAAATCAGACTAGTAGCATTTATCAGGCGCTCAAAGACTACGCAACTGCCTGTTTAGCCGCGATCGATCAGGTGCCTGCGGTAGTGCGATCGGTCGTTGGCGAAGCAGGGCAATATCCCGCTAAAAACCGAGAGGCGATCGGGCGGGGCTTTACCCAGGCAAATCGCTATGTTGCCAAATATTTTGAGACGGTAATCAAGCGGGGACAGCTCAACACCCATCTTCCCGCTGAAAAGCTAGCAAGTTTACTTAATGGTATGCTGCTGGGCTATGCCGTCATTGAATTCACCAGCGAATTTCACCAGCTTTGGCACGATCGGGACGATTTTCTAGAGAATTTGGTGACCCTGTTTTTGCAAGGAGCAGTATCGCCTTCATCAGACCTAACGCCAGCCTTTTCAGGCCTTGTCCCCTTTGCAAGCCTAGAGGTACTAGAGCCTGCAATAGCCACCGAACCGATCGCCGATTTACCTGCACCCTTAGTCCATGCCCTTTTGCAGCGTGCCAAAAAGCTAGGGCTACAGGAGTATGCGATCGTCTACGTTCTATTTGGTGCTGGGTTGAGTCCGGCAGAGGTAAGCCGCTTGGAACGATCGCACCACAGCAGCGATCCGCATCAGCAAAGCCTGCACATCACTCAAGGAGCAATGCGCCAGGTGCCTGTCAATCAATGGATTATGGGCAAACGCTACGGCTCCTACACGCGCAACCCCCTGACTCAATGGCTCCGAAGCCGCAAGGACAATCAGCCAGCCATGTTCTTGAACCAGGCAGAGCAGCCACTAGCAGAAAGTGAACTGCGCCAACTCTGGCAAACGGTCGCGGAGGGCTTGCTGGCACCAGATGGCAAACCGCCTGTGATCGAGCAAGCCCAGCAAACCTGGTGCATCGATCTACTCATGCGAGGCATCAGCTTGACCGATCTACGGCTACTTACTGGCTGGGATGCTGTCAAGCTGCAACCCTATGCTGCTAGAACAAGAGAAAAAACGGCACTGGAACAAGCAATTCGTCTCGATCAAAAGGCATAGATTAGAAGCCATCCGCACTCGCGATGAAACCTTTAGCAAGGCGTAAGATAGCCTGAAGTGAGCGGCTATCTTTAGTCCCGATCGTTCATAGCAGACAATGCAAATGCACTGGTATCCACTTAAACTCACGGCACATATACGACACTATGTTTTTGGCGATCGGCTGATTCCAGAGCATCTTCATAAGCCGGGGCTGCCCGATGGCATTATTGCCGAAACCTGGGAAATCAGCGATTATCGTGACACTACGGGGACAGTGACGAACGGCTCATTGGTGGGGCGATCGCTACATGACTTAACGCTGACGTATCCCGATGAACTTGTAGGCAAGGGTTGGCGTGGTCCTCATTTCCCCCTACTTGAGAAGTTCATTGATGCGTCTCATATGCTGCCTGTGCATCTCCATGCAGATGATGAGACGGCAGCACGAGTGCATCACGAACCAAATGGCAAAACGGAAGCGTGGCATATTCTTTGGGCAGCGCCCGGCGCAACTATTTTGGTAGGGCTGAAAGCCGATTTTTCGCGGCAGCAGCTCTTTGACGCCTTCGTCGCGCAGGATTACGACGCGGTGATGTCACGCTACCCGATTCAAGCAGGCGATACAATTTACGTTCCTGGTGGCATTATTCATTCGTTTGGACCAGACGCTCTCGTGTTTGAAGTGCAGCAAACCTCCGATCTCGGTCAAATGGTAATGCCTACTGATTTATACGGTCAGCAGCATGACCAGGAGCAGTGGTATGCCAACATCAACGCTGCATTAGACGAACTCAAAACTCATTATCAACCGCGTCCTAACCCAGGCTTAACATTAGAGACGGGCGGCAATCAACGGACTCTTTGCTGTGCCGGACCCTACTTTGCCCTAGAACGCTGGACGCTAACCGAACCCTACATTGAATCCTCTCATCCTCAGCGCTGCGTCACCTTATCCAATGTGGGTGCTCCAGTGCAGCTAGAATTTGCGAACGGTACCGAACAGCTACAACAGGGAGAGTCCTGCATTCTACCTGCTGGCATCGGTGAGGTGCGACTAGTACCAGAGTCTGAAGCGAGTCTAATCGTTTGCTATGTACCTGACTTACAGCTTGATATCATTGAGCCGTTAAAAGCCGCTGGCTATACCGATCGCCAAATCCAATCGCTGGGCGAAATCAGCTAACGCACAATACGTCCACCATGTAGAATTCCAGCTTTGGTAGCCGTTCACCTCTTCACCCCTTCACCGTTCCACAACAACCTCTGTGCCAAGGCTGACTAAATCAAACATGGCTGTCACATCTCGGTTACGCATCCGAATGCAACCGTGGGAAACCGCTTGACCTAACAGTTCTTCCTGATTGGTGCCGTGAAAGCCAAGTTGTGTTTTGCCATCCGTCCAGATGCCAATCCAACGCACACCTAACGGATTTTCTGGTCCCGGCTTAATCAGCTTACCCGTTCTAAAGCTCTTAAAAACGGGGTTTTTCTCCTTTGACAAGACTTGAAAATTGCCCGTTGGTGTTTCCCAGCCGCGCTTCCCGATCGCAATCTGGTATTTTGCTAACACTTGCTCACCGCGATAAACATAGACCCGTCGTTGACCCAGTTTCACCACCAAACGGACAGCAAGAGCAGCATCCGCTTGAGTGGAATTAAGTGCAGGTAAGGGCGGTAAGGTTGTCAGCAACGCGGGCGGCGGTAAGGGAGTTATAACGATCGCCTGCCCCCTCGCGGCACCCTGACCCAGCAGTAAGGCTGCCGCACCCGCAATGACCAACCGCGATCGCCATGCTTCAACATTCATCATTCAGTCAAACATCACTCGGTAAAACATGAGGCGACAAAACATCAATCGGTAGCATCAGGATCGACTGGAAGCTCCTGGTAATGTTCCCAGTCGATATTGGGCATTCGATCAAAGGCTTCGTTTAACGAGATTTCCCATTTTTTGCGAATTTGCGCCAGGTACGGTGCGCCCAAACTTAATTTGAGTTCATAGCGGATCTTGAATGTATCCGTTTCATACATCACTACATTAATGGGTGGTCCGACCGAAATGTTGGATTTCATCGTCGAGTCGATCGACAGCAGCGCACATTTTGCCGCCGCTTCAAGGGGCGTATTAAAGTCAAGAATGCGATCGAGGATTGGCTTACCATACTTTGCTTCCCCAACTTGCAAAAACGGGGTTTCTTTCGAAGCTTGAATGCAGTTTCCCTGGCTATAGACCAAAAACAGGGCGGGTTCTTCGCCACGCACCTGCCCACCAACAAGAAACGTACACTTGAAATCAATCCCATCTTTTTCCAACCAGGGACGGTCTTGTTCCTGAATCTGTCGCGCTTTACTACCGACATACCGTGCCACTTCGTACAGAGTCGGTAAGGTATGTAAATTGACCGCTTCGTTAGCAAGCAAATCGCGCCGTAGCAACGTTAGTGCACCCTGTGTCGTGGACAAATTACCAGCTGTGCAGATGAGGATGACTCGCTCACCGGGATTAGAAAAATCAAAAAGCTTTTGGTGCGTGGAAATGTAATCAACCCCAGCATTGGTGCGAGAGTCGGCAGCCATAACTAAGCCAGCGTGAGAAAGGATGCCGAGGCAATACGTCATGCAACCAATAGGATGAGTGATCTTCTAGATTCTAAGGGGTCGTTGACGGATCAAGGCATAGTTTTGAGGGGGTGAACAGTGGTCAGCATGGCACTGATAGACGATCGCGCTCTAACCAGCAACTCCAACTCAATCAAGAACGCAAGCGTCCTGGCTTTAGCAAAGCGTTAGGGATCTGAATAGCGAGCTTTCCTTACGTGAAGCGAATAGTACTACCTGTTAAATAACCCTTGTGAGAAGGTGCTTCATTGGATAGATGCCGTTTCGTCTGCACTAGTGATTAATGTCAACAGATGCCAATTCTGCCCTAAGTTAAATTGATGCTCCGAAGGGACAGAGGAATGGTAGATTGAGCGGAGTATCTGCAACAAGATTTAGCAAGATGAAAGTCCTTGTTATCGGCGGTGATGGCTATTGTGGTTGGGCGACAGCGCTCTATCTTTCCAAGCAGGGCTATGAGGTTGGAATTTTAGATAGCTTTGTGCGGCGACACTGGGATTTGGAGCTGTGTGTCGAGACGTTGACTCCGATCGCGCCTATTCAGCAGCGACTACAACGCTGGCATGACCTCACAGGCAAGACTATTGATCTGTTCGTCGGCGACATCACCAATTTCGAGTTTTTAGACAAGGTGTTGCACCAGTTTGAACCTGGTGCGATCGTCCATTTTGGCGAACAGCGATCGGCTCCTTTCTCGATGATCGATCGTGAGCACGCTGTTTTGACGCAGGTCAACAACGTCGTCGGTACGCTCAATTTGCTCTATGCAATGAAAGAGAGTTTTCCCGATTGCCACCTCGTCAAGCTGGGGACGATGGGCGAGTACGGTACGCCCAACATTGATATTGAAGAAGGCTACATCACGATCGAACATAACGGTCGCAAAGATACACTGCCCTACCCCAAACAACCCGGCAGTATGTATCACCTGAGCAAAGTGCACGACTCCCACAACATTCACTTTGCTTGCAAAGTCTGGGGCTTACGAGCGACAGATTTGAACCAGGGTGTAGTCTACGGCGTGCTAACCGACGAAACAGGCATGGACGAACTGCTGATTAATCGCCTTGATTACGATGGCGTATTCGGCACAGCACTAAACCGTTTCTGTATTCAAGCAGCCGTTGGGCATCCACTGACGGTCTATGGTAAGGGTGGTCAAACACGAGGCTTTTTAGACATTCGGGATACAGTGCGCTGTGTAGAATTGGCGATCGCCAACCCCGCCAACCCTGGAGAGTTCCGCGTCTTCAACCAGTTTACAGAACTCTTTAGCGTGGGCGACCTGGCGCAAATGGTGGCAAAAGCGGGTAGCGCGATCGGTCTCAAGGTGGAAGTACAACACACAGAGAACCCACGTATTGAGCGCGAAGAGCACTACTTCAATGCTAAAAACACCAACTTGCTTGATCTAGGATTGCAACCCCATTTCCTTTCGAGTTCCTTGCTCGATTCCTTATTGAATGTCGCCATGAAGTACAAAGATCGGGTAGACGAGTCTCAAATCTTACCAAAGGTAAAATGGCGGCGCTAGGGAACGGTCATTTGCTATGAGCAGTCGCGTGCTCACGCTTCTGGTTTTGGTCGTGCTTCCGGGTGCCATGTTTACAGCGGTTAGCACCCATCATCTGTTTCCCGAATGGGTCGTTTTGGACACTAGCTACCAGGACGACCAGACGCTTGCTCAAAGGTCGACGGTATCTGTGGGCGACTTCAACGTGGCACAGGTCGCCGAAAATTGTCACCGACTGGACTGCTTTGCTGAAGGCGGGGGTGTATTGCTAGGCGGAGTCATCACATCGATCGACATTCATAGTATCTGCATACTGCCCTGACCATAGGAGCTTTAAGCAGACGCGATCGCTGCTACTTGCAAGTTATCCCATTCACTTACTGTTGCACCTATGCGAATCGCCCTGTTCACCGAAACCTTTTTACCCAAAGTGGACGGCATTGTAACGCGACTGCGCTACACCGTGGAATATTTACAGCGGTTGGGCGACCAGGTGCTGGTCATTTCACCCGATGGTGGGCTAACCGAGTACAAGGGCGCGCAGATTCATGGGGTTTCAGGCTTTCCACTACCGCTTTACCCAGAGTTAAAGCTGGCGCTACCGCGTCCTTCCATTGGCTATGCGGTCGAGCGTTTTAAACCGGATCTGATTCATGTTGTTAACCCAGCAGTTTTAGGGTTAGCAGGACTGTTTTACAGTAAAACGCTTCGTATTCCATTGCTAGCGTCGTACCACACCCATTTGCCAGAGTACCTCCAGCACTATGGCTTGGGAATGCTAGAGGGTTTGATGTGGGAGTTGCTTAAAGCAGGGCATAACCAGGCGCGGTTAAACCTTTGTACCTCTACTGCTATGCGGCAAGCGTTGACCGAACATGGTATTGAGCGCGTCAATGTCTGGCAGCGTGGTGTGGATACGGAGACATTTCAGCCATACCTGGTGAACCCGGAGATGCGATCGCGCCTGAGTCAGGGGCATTCCGAAAGCCCGCTGCTGCTGTATGTCGGTCGCCTGTCGCCAGAAAAAGAAATCGATCGTATCAAGCCTGTTTTAGAGTCCATCCCCAATGCGAGGCTTGCGTTGGTCGGTGATGGTCCGCATCGGCAGGCGCTAGAACAACATTTTGCAGGCACTGCCACACATTTTGTTGGCTATTTACAAGGACGAGACCTGGCATCTGCCTTTGCCTCATCAGATGCGTTTGTGTTTCCGTCGCGCACTGAAACGCTCGGTTTAGTGTTGTTAGAAGCAATGGCAGCGGGTTGTCCAGTCGTCGCAGCTCGTTCTGGCGGCATTCCCGATATTGTGCAGGATGGCGTGAACGGTTACTTGTTTGATCCGATGGATGAGCAAGGGGCGATCGTTGCCACCCAACGCCTGCTGGCAAACGCTGAAGAGCGCGAAATGCTCCGTCGTAATGCCCGTCGTGAAGCCGAACGCTGGAGTTGGGAAGCCGCAACGCGTCAACTTCGTAATTACTACCAGTCTGTTGTTGCGGCTTGAGGACGAGAAAATTTCGATCGGGTTCAGCGATCAATGTTTTCAAAGACGCTTCTGCCACCCCCCTAATTACTACTAATCACTAATCAGTAGTAATAGTAAGCGGGTATTAAATGGGCTAAGTCAGCGGATGATCAGGAATCAGTACGCATTGCTTCATCAAGCCGGTCATGCTGAACGTGAAGGGGCTAACTGATTCTGACGCTGTTTGCACTTGCCCACTTTACAGAACGACTATGGCTGCTGCTCAGACTTGCCGATCCCAAGCTGACGTTTGCTTTGCTTGAGTTGCTTCCAGAGTGACTTAATCTCTTGGTAAGACTCTTCCGGCGTAAGTTTGCCACCTGACTCAAGGCAAGAAATATAGCTCACTCGTTGCGAAAACTCTTGCAGGTTGGCGTTGAATACTAGATTTTCGGGCTTGACGACGCCCCGGTAACGCGCTTTGGGGTAGAGAAAATCAGATTGGTTCATCTTCAGGCATCCTTGCTTCTAAGCATTAGCATTCCCTGCTGATGGCGTAATGCAGCAGTGTGCGCTTATCTTAACCTGGGCTTAACCAAGATATGGTTAAAGGAATCTGTTTTCTCTCTCAAGACATAGAGAACGTAGTTTCTTTATTAAGCAATGTATAATAGAACACATCACAGCATGAGGCTCTAGCAGCACTCAGCCCATGTCGTGTCAACGCCTCTCTCTAGCTGCTTAAGCGTCGTCAACTAGACATATTAAGAGTAACGTCTGTTCTAGTAAGCTCTGCCCAAAACAAAGACGATCGCGATCGCTCATCGGGATAATCATTTGTTAGCCGTCGACTCCACTGAAGTACGTTTCGCAAACGGCATCCATCCCGTCACGCTTTTGAGGTAGATACTGCCAATGGTGAGAAGGAAGAGAATATAGCCAACAGCCTGCACAACGTAGAGCTTATCTTCATAGCCAAACAGCGTATGCAGAACTATGCCTGGAAACTGCCTCTCAGGCAGTACTTTACTGGTGTTCCATACCATTGGACCCAGAATGCAAGAGGGAAACTTGGCAAAGCGTTCGTAGTAAAAGCAAAGACGTTCAGACTGGCGATCAAGTTGGGCAAGTGTACTGACAGCCGTATCTAAATGCCCTAAAGCAGAGACAACCAACCCTGCCACAATCAGCAGCAGAAAAACGCCCATAACCAGAAAAAACGCACGGAGGTTAATCTTCACGCCTAACCGGAACAGGAGTACACCGATCGCAACTGCACACATAAGCCCAGCCAGTGCCCCTAGTGCGGGGGCTAGCCCCTGCTGAAAGTTGGCGGCAACAAACAGAACGGTTTCAAAACCTTCCCGTAAAACAGCGAAAAAGATCAGTCCAAAAATGCCCCATCTGGCTGCTGTGCCACCTGTTAGAGTCGCATCGATCGCGCCTTCAATCTGACCTTTAAGCAAACGAGCCTGCTGCGTCATCCAAACCAGCATCCAGCTCAACATGACGATCGCTGCCACGCTAAAGACCCCTTCCAGCAAAGGCTCAAAGACAGGGGCATACTTCTGGTTCGACGACCCCAAAGACTGGATTACCCAGCCAAAAAGAACACCGACGAGCGCACTGACTACCAGCCCACCCGCAATGCCACCATAGACCCAGGAATTGAGGTGTGACTGCTTTGCTTTTTTGAGGTAGGCAAGCACAATGCCGACGACGAGAGCGGCTTCTACCCCTTCGCGCAGGGTAATGATAAAAGACGGGAAGGCAGAGGTAAAGTCCATAGGGCGGCGCTTGAGAGGATGACAGTGAGCAGCAAGGGGCTGAGTTTCACTCGTCCTATCCCCTGTGCTTCATAAAAAGAAACGATAGACCCTTACCAGCTTAAAGCGGTTTTTACAAAAAAATCTCCATGCAGTGGGAGCGAACAGCCGTTCGCCCCTACCCAGACTTGTCCACTGCCAGATCTGCCCACTACCAAATCAGTCTCTGGTCGCAATGACCTAAGAGGCTTTGGCTACTTTGCGAGTGTCTGTCTCAACGGTTTTGATCAATTGTGAAACTTGAGTCGGTGTTTTGACCGCAGCCGCAGGTGGAATGGGTGCAGGCCAAACGGTTGTCAGTTCAGCCATGGTTTCCTGAATCGCTTTATGCGTGTCAGGGCTTTGTTTCTCGACTTGAGTCGCAATGCCCTTATAGAGTTCATTGGCATATGCCATAAACCCGCGTGAATCCTGGTATTCGATCGCCTGGGTAATTTTGCCGTTTGCGATCGCGGCACCATACTCAGCATTGGCGGTATCCAACAACCCATTAATCACTTGCATTACAAACGCTGGTGACTGACGTTGCGTGGCAGGTAAGGTGGCGATCGCGTCATCTACAGCCTGCATTGAGGTCTTGAACTCACTGTTGATTTTGGCAGTATCCTTCGCGCCAGCTCTTACCAAATCTTGAAACGTAATCAACGTTGTCTTAAATTCCTTCACGTTGCGTTCTGTAAGCTGGTCTTCAACATCCGCATAAATTTCTTCTACAGGATGCCCAATGTGCGGTTCTGCCTGGTCGGACTTTTGCAGATCCAGTAGTTCTTTAGCAACCAGTAAGTGCCCTTTCATCAAACCCAGCTTGGTCATGTAATCGACATCTTTCGCTTCTCCAGTCAGCACGATGTCTTCAATCGTCACCATGTCTTTAATCTGGTTAAACTGTGCTTGAGTGATGACATTCTTTGACACCAACTCTTCGGGCTTACCATAGGGGCGGCTTGCCTGAATTTTGTTGGACAATGCTGGCACACCAAGCTGCGCTTCAAATTTATCGAGCTCAGACAGAATGGCAGTATTGATATTGATCTTGGGTTTGCCACCATGAGCCATGCCATCCATCGCCATGCTGCTCTGGGCAGGGGACGGGCTAGCGGGTGCAGAAGCCGTATCGGATGGTGGCGTACTGCACGAAATCAGCACCGTCAAACTCATTGAGGCAAACAGCAAAGCAAAGAACTTGAAAAAGGACATACGTTTTCACTTTTTACTTAAGATTGGCAAGAAGACGGCAAAAAATGTTCCGAAGCTGGTTCAGAATCAGGAGGGTAAAGCGGCAGCAAAAAATGCAAAAGCACTGCTTTATCTGGGTTGCAGCGAATCAGCGCTGAAGTTCCAGGCTTGAAGCTCACTCATTCTGGGAGATAAGCAGCAGTCTGACATTGTTCTTATTGCAACTAATTACCAGTAATCTTTGTGAGCTATATTTTGATGGCTTGCTGTAATGCTTGTCAACAAAATTCCCTAAATCTCTGAGAATTATTCTTAAGAGTAACTTTAGAGGACGTGCTTGAACTGGTTACATAGCATGGGCTTCAGTCGTGTTAGACGAAGGGTTAGACGCAGTGCGATCGACCACTTCAAACAGACCCATACAGCCTGCTTCAGCAATGTCGTCCTGGTGTGGGTGAAACATAAATTTGCCAGGGTAGCGGTAGGCAAACTCTAGAATGTGCCGCTCTGCCGTCCCCATCGTGATGACATCTGTTTCGTCATCGGGTTGTAAATGCCGTCCCGTGCGATACACCTGAAACAAGTTGGCGTGTAGATGGAACGTGGCAACCGGGTCAAACTCAATCATATTCAGCACATACAGCCGAATAAGTTGGTCTTTCTGAATGCGAATGGGATGGTTCATGTAGTAGTGTGGCATCCCATTAAACGCATAAAGCTCGTTTTTCTGATCGTCATTTACATCATACCCAGCCATGATCAGCACCATTTCATCGGCTGGGGGACGAGGGGTCGGCGGATCAATAATAAACATCCCGTATAAGCCTTTGCCGATGTGCCGCGTTACAGGAGCAATATGACAGTGATAGAGATGCACACCAAACGGCTCAGCATCAAATTCGTAGATGAACACACCACCGTTGCGGACAGGTTTGATGCCATCCATTTCTGATTTGTGTACACCATGAAAGTGCAGTGAGTGGGAGTGCCCAGCGCGATTGTAGAAGATGACGCGAATGCGATCGCCCTCAGTCGCGCGAAATGTAGGTCCTGGCACCCGCCCATTTAGGTTCCAGGTGATAAAGGAGGTCGCACTGTTCAGCTGTACGGTCGAAGTTTGTGCTTCCACGCGAAACTCGCGCACGGTACGCCCGTTTTCCGTCGTTACACTACCGTAGTCAAACTGCCGCAATGTAGTAAGCGGAGTAAACCCTTTTGGCTCAGCGATCGCCGGCTCGGACATTGGTACGTGAACAAGCTGCGATCGTGATTGCCAAAGCGTCCGCAGCGCGATCGCGCCCCCCACTAACCCAGCTCCCGCTAACCCGACCTTCAACACGCTACGCCGACTCCAACGTTCGAGATCAAGAGCATAGCGATCGGGCATAACGAAACCAGCCGTTCCTGAGGTGTAGTTGAAATGACAGCTTCTTGAAAATGAATTTCAAAAAGGTTCCGACAAACACAGAGTATAAAGGCTAAAAAAGCTTACTGTCAATTATTGTCATTTAGAGCACGCAGGCCTTCTAATCTGGAGCCTCTTCGTAATAGTGAAAGGCGCTTACAATCCCTACTTGGCAATAGGTGATTGTGCAAAGCTGCTGCTATAAGGACTAACCAGATTGTGTTCACCGAACATGAGGGAAAGGCAGTTACAACCGCTAGCGACGCGGTTCTTACTCAGCAGAAGTGTACGCTGCATCCTACGTTCTAATTTTAAAGGCAGCACCATGCCTGCTCAAGAAGGACTAGATCCCTCTGCCTGCTTCTTCCACCAAGGGGGAGGGGGGGATAGTAAGCGGAGGACAGACGCTCTAGTCTATTCTTTGAGCGGCTGCAAACGAATAAGAATGATTATCATTCCTATTTTAGTGCAATAATTGACGAGACAGTAGAGTCCCAGCTAATGGCGATCGTCTTGTGTGCCGTGGCTTACCTGGGAGTAGGGGTTATGTCTTTCAATTGTGTGAGGAAGTGTATTCATGTTCAAACGGTTTGTTCATTCGTTGCTGCTGAGTCCTGCCCTTTTGAGTACGGCGGTCTTGGCTGCTTCAGCGCAAGCGCCCCAGGCAACGCTCAACGTCCCTCAACCAGAGTCTGCAACGGTTGCGTCCACGATCGCAGATCTCACGGTTGCCAGGATCAATCAACCACTTGCGGTACGACCAGACGGGGACGATCGCCTTCAGTCCAGTGACCTAGCAAATGAACTGGCAGATGGAGCGACTAACAGTGTTGACGAGCTTGATCAGGTGACATCTGTTTCTCAGCTAACGGATGTAAAGCCAACAGACTGGTCTTTTCAAGCATTGCAATCATTGGTTGAACGGTACGGCTGTATTGTGGGCTATCCCGACAGAACTTATCGAGGCAATCGGGCACTGACTCGCTACGAATTTGCGGCTGGTTTGAATGCGTGCCTCGATCGCGTGAATGAACTCATCGCAGCGGGTACGGCTGATCTGGTGAAAAAAGAAGACCTGGCAATCTTGCAGAAGTTGCAGGAATATTTTGCACCCGAATTAGTGACCTTACGCGGTCGTGTAGATGGCTTAGAGGCTCGCACTGCCACCTTAGAAAAGCAGCAGTTTTCCCCTACGACAAAGCTGGGCGGCGAGGTGGTTTTTGCCCTGGCAGGCGTGGCAGCAGGCAATACAGTTAACGGTAATGACGTTCAAAAGAATACGATTCTGGGTGATCGCATCCGGTTGGATGTGGACACGAGCTTTAACGGCGAAGACCTGCTGCGCGTCCGGTTACAGGCAGGTAACGTAGCGTCCTTTTCCTCTAATGCAACGTTCACGCCCGAAGGTGATTTGCGCCTTGCAGCCGACTCTGGCAACAGCGTTGAGATTGATGCCCTGTTGTATCAATTCAAGGTAGGCGAAAAAACGACCATAGTGCTTGAAGCGAATGCTGGCGCGATCGACGACTTTACCAATACCGTTAACCCTTTTTTGGATGGTGATGGCGGCAGCGGTGCGCTCTCTCAGTTTGGCACCCGTAACCCAATTTACTATCTGGTCAATGGTGCGGGTATTGGCATTACACATAAGTTCAGTGACAACCTTGAGTTGAGCCTGGGTTATCTCGCAAACGAGCCGGAAATACCGACACCTGGTAGCGGTCTGTTTAATGGTCCCTTTGGCGCGATCGCTCAACTCACATTTACACCCTTTGAGCCGCTGGCGATCGGTCTGACCTACATCCGTGCTTACAACAACAACTTTCAAGCAAATGGCAGTGGTGGCAGCAATAATGCTAATTTTCTCAACGCAAACTTTGTAGACTCTGCCTTCAATAGCGATTCCTTTGGGTTAGAAGCATCGTTCCAACTTAGCCCTAAAATTGTGATCAACGGCTCCATCGGCTACACAAGCGCCAACGTCTTGAGCGGCACCAGAGGCAGCGTCGATATTTGGAATTGGGCAGTCGGTCTTGCCTTTCCAGATCTCTTCCGCAAAGGTAGCGTGGCAGGCATCATTGTTGGGATGGAGCCAAAAGTAACGCGAGCCAGCACTCAACTCAACTTTTTAGAAGACAGGGATACGTCGTTGCACGTTGAGGGTTTTTATCAGTTTCAACTCACTGATAATATTGCCATTACGCCCGGCATCATCTGGCTAACGGCACCTGACCATAACAGCGCTAACAGCGATATTGTCATCGGTGTCATTCGCACCACCTTTGTCTTTTAACGGGTTTAGCTAGAGAGCCTAGATCCTCGACTTCTTTGTACCATCCTGATAAGGCTAAACCTGGTGTTAGGAATCGGGGATCTGGGGCGATCGCTAGCAGTTAGTGACGAATTTCAAGGTTGAGTACGTAGTGTCCAAGCTGCATTTTTGCTGCCCACAGCTCATACTCAACGCGCAAAAACGTGGGTAGAGGGCTACCTTCTAGCGTCAAGCTACGGGTGAAATTTCGCAGCTGGAATTGCCCCATGCGCTGATCGGCTGCATCATGCAACCAGTAACGGCTTGAGCCATAGATACCCTGCCGCCAAAGATGGCGATAGCTAAACTGCCCCTGCCCTTGCATGGTCAACGTAACCTGATACGGCGAAAACTCCAGCCATAATAGGCGGGGTGTCGTTACGGCTGGCAGCGTTGTCACATCTTGATTGCCCACACAAACGTCGCGATCACTCACGGCTGGCTCAGTCATCAACAGATGAAACTGCTCTTGATCTTTTTGGTAGAGCGTGCCAACTGTTTCTAGCCCCGACCAAACGGGCAGATCAGTTGAGGTAAACAGCAGGCAGACAGGCTTTTGATGATGAGTCTGCATGAATAAGTCGGCGTGAAAGAGGGTACGATCGCTACGCAATGCCGTTACAGTCTATCTGATCCCCATGCCACTGCCGAACGTGATTTCCCTTAATGCTTCTGAGCCTCACCACGCACTTACAATTGCACCACCACCAACTGAACTGGTGCTTAACGGACGGATTCGAGTACCGGGGGATAAATCCATTTCGCATCGGGCGCTCATGCTGGGCGCGCTGGCAGAAGGGGAAACAACGATCGCCGGACTACTGTTGGGAGAAGATCCGCACAGTACTGCCGCCTGCTTTCGCGCCATGGGAGCCAAGATCTCAGCGCTCAATACAGAACACGTAACAGTGCAAGGCATCGGCTTAGGGCGTTTGCTAGAACCAGAGGACGTACTCAACGCAGGCAACTCTGGCACAACACTCCGGTTAATGTTGGGCGTTTTGGCATCGCAGCCTGGATGCTTTTTCACCGTGACAGGCGACAGTTCACTACGATCGCGCCCCATGTCTCGCGTCGTGCAACCCTTACGGCAAATGGGAGCCGAGCTTTGGGGAAGAAAAGATGCCGCTTTTGCGCCGTTAGCCGTTCAGGGAACAACCCTGCGACCGCTCCATTACCATTCGCCGATCGCCTCTGCCCAGGTCAAATCTTGCTTGCTGCTAGCCGGACTCATGACTGAAGGCGAAACCACTATTACCGAGCCTGCTCTTTCACGCGATCACAGCGAACGAATGCTCAAAGCCTTCGGAGCCAATCTGACGGTCGATCCCGATACCCATAGCGTTACCGTCACCGGACCAACTAAACTCAACGGTCAGGCTGTAGTTGTACCAGGGGATATCAGCTCTGCCGCCTTCTGGCTGGTAGCTGGGGCGATCGTGCCCGGTGCCGATCTGACGATCGAGAATGTAGGCGTTAACCCGACCCGGACTGGTGTGCTGGAAGCTCTGACGCTCATGGGCGCAGACATTACCCAGGAAAAGCAACGTCTAGTCGCTGGCGAACCCGTTGCCGATTTGCGGGTGCGCTATGCAGGCACTGGTGATCGTCCCCCGCTCCGCGCCTGTACGCTTGCTGGAGACATCATCCCCCGCTTGATTGACGAAATTCCAGTGTTAGCAGTTGCGGCTACGTTTGCTGAGGGGACAACGGTGATTCAAGATGCTGCCGAACTGCGCGTTAAAGAAAGCGATCGCATTACTGTCATGGCTAACCAGCTTAACCAGATGGGCGCACGCATCACAGAACAGCCCGACGGCATGGAAATTGTAGGCGGCACACCTTTAACTGGAGCCACCGTCGATAGCTATACCGATCATCGGATTGCCATGAGCCTGGCGATCGCTGCCCTTGCCGCTACTGGCACCACCACCATCCATCGTGCTGAAGCAGTCGCAGTCTCGTATCCAGATTTTGTCACGACGCTAGAGCAAATTTGTCTGACTTAAAGCCTGCTGTCATGCTCCTGGCTGCTCTTACAGCGACTCTGAGCCAAGGTGTAGCAGATTGGCAACTGTACAAAGTTGTTCAAAGAGCGCGATCGTTGCAATAAGTTCTAACCGCTCACTTTCTTCCAAACCAGTGTCCTCAAGCGCTTGCATGGTTTGGTGATGTAATGTTTGCCATTGTTGCTTCGCTACGCTCCCACAGGCAGTACGGTTGGCGATCGCGATTGCAGCATACTGGAGGACAGCGCGTGTCGCATGGCTGAGCCCCGTCGCGTCATAGTTGCCCTGCACGATCGCCGCTAAAATCTCTGGCTCGGCAGATTGCTGCGACAGATGGTGCAGTAAAAACACACGGATGTGATCACAGTGAGTTGCAGCCGCTACGACTAGCCCCACCAGTTCTTTCAACACTCTTGGCAAATCACCATGAAGCACAAGGGCATGAAACTGCCCCCAAAGGTGCGCCAGTAGAACTGGCTGTGATTTCAGCAGTCTAAAAACTTGTGGCACTTTACCAGTACCGAACGTCTGCTCAATTTGCTTAAACGTTTGGCAGGACGAAGCAGCGCTTAAGGAAGACTTTACCCGAAGTTGCATGAGTTAGCTCCTGTCGTTGTGAGGTGCTGGCAAGCAAAGTAACCAATTGCTTGTCAATTCACTTCCTCTCGAAGGAAGCAGCTAGTGCAGTAGGGGGCTTAACTGTGTAGCTTCAAAAATTTGAGTGGCAGGTGGAATGGGGCAACTGCTTCTGGGAACATCAGCGCGTAGCAGCGGTGCAATGCCTCAGCAATGAAGCAATCACGCAGCTACAGCCTTAAATACCCATCTAAGGTGCCCAAAACGATCGCACTAAATAGCTACAAACAGCTTAATTCCTCAGGACTTAGTTTTTTAAGCTTTCGTCTTAAGAAATAAAAATTGCTTGCACAACGTTTCACATCTCATACACAGTTTTTAGTGCGATCACTACTTACCTACGGGTGCTGCAATAGGGCAACTACCTGGTGCAGGTGGCTGTGTCGTCACAACGACGTTTTTGTAGCTAGTGGTGGTCAGCAATTGCGTTACGACTAGCTTGGCGCGATCGTTGGCTTTTTCTAGCACACCATCAGCGCAAGCGGTTTCAACAATTTTTTGTAGCGCTTCCTGTTGTGCCAGTACCTGTAGTGTGGGTGCGGCATCAGGTCCTAACCCGAACGTGCCACGGTTGTAGTCGTAGACGCTAGAACGATTCACATCAATTTTGCGATCGAGCAGTTGCGGCGGGGGCAACTGAATTTGCAGACCGTTTTCTGTCACCTGCACATTGGCAACCGTCAAACGTTGCAGATCAACGCCCGCTTTCACCTCGCCATAGGCAATATAAAGAAGTTTCGTTGTGCCGAGTACAAAGCCATTAAGGGTTGCATCCTGGCTAGTCGGCACCACTGCCTGCATCGTGAAGACAGCAGTAGTGAGTTCACTCACATCCTTCATCTGCTGAATCACAACGGATTGAACGTCTACTTTGGGTGCAGGCTGGGCTTGGTTAAAAAGATTTTGCACGCTTGCCAGGAGCCGATCGCCGAGCTGCCAGCCCCCAAGCCCAACGCTCAACGCTGTCACTGCGATTCCTCCTGCTAGCATCCAGCCAACGCTCTGGAGTAAAGAGCCACCCCTATAGCGCTCGTTGCGATCGTCGTAGCTCATAAAGCTCCCAGGCAAACGCCGTTTTGGTTCAATTGTACTACCACTCACAAACCTTGCTGCCAGTTTAGGCAGTTTTCCTAGCTTTCCATTAGCTAGGCTCTTAGCCAAATTATGCTGCAAGTATTGTCGATCGCGCCAGTGACAGGAGAAACTGACTAAAAGAACTTCGCTGCCCTAGTGTTATTACTGAGTAACCAGCAAACCAGAGTATCGACGCAAGTACTTACTAAGACTTACTAAGACAGAGGACTGAACAATGATGCGCTTTCGTTGGCTTGTCAGTTTTGCGATCGCAGCGACACTCGCTGCCAGCCTCAATCAACCTGCCACCGCTCAAACTAGAATTCGTGGTGGGGTGCTTTTGCTAAACCAGGTCAGAGAACTAGCCACACGGTCGACGACGCTTTCGGGCGGCACATTAGCAAATTTGCAAACAGACCCCAACTTCGCAAGCAGTTCGTTCCAAACCATCGTTAACGATGCAGCAACGATTCTTGATGACTATACCGTTGTTAACCGGGGCGGTTATTTCCCTGAAAATCGTGGCATTCCACGCGATCGTCAGTTGACTACAATAGAAGCGGTTTATCGTATTTATAGCCTGCCCGACGGGAATGAACTCTTCCTCTACCGCACGCCCACTCAGAACACGTCTGAATACTTCATCCGCACGAAAAGCTGAGAACCCTTCATTATGTCTGAATCATTTTCACCGCAAATTAGCGATCGCATCTGTCGCCACATGAACGAAGACCATGCCGAGGCTGTGCTGATGTACGCCAAAGTGTTTGGCAAGACGACCACTGCAACCGCTGCCGAGATGGTCGCGATCGACGCGCATGGCATGGATTTGCTGGCGCAAGTGGATGGCACTGCCACACCGACCCGAATTTTGTTTGATCACACGCTGCAAGATGCAGAAGATGCACATCACACGCTAATTGATCTGGTGAAGCAAGCAAGGCAGACAGGCAAATAACAGGAACGGCACTCATGCGACAAGCGGCATTTTATCGGTGGCGATCACTCTGGCTAGCCGTGGCGTTTGTTTGCGCGATCGCTCTGACCAATTGCACCAGTAGCAACCAGCAGAAAGCAGTAACACCAACTGGCTCAACGGGTGCTCCAGGCAACGCACTGATCTATGGCTCTGAAGGGCAACCGATCAATTTGGAGCCAGGCAACATTACTGATGGCAACTCCATCATTGTGCAGGATCAAATTTACGATCGCCTCATCACGTTCAAACCTGGTACTACTGACCTGAAACCGTCTCTAGTGACCGAATGGCGCACAACTGATCCAACAACCTGGACGTTCAAACTGCGCCAAGGCGTAACCTTCCATGACGGCACAGCCTTTGATGCAGACGCTGTGAAATTCAACGTGGAGCGCTGGTGGGATCCGCAACATCCCAATGGCTACCGGAATGCTGGCAAACGCTACGAGATCTGGGCAGGCTTATTTGGCGGGTTTAAGGGTAGCCCTGATTCACTGTTGCAGAGTGTCACTGTGCTTGATCCAGCAACCGTCCAGTTCAAGCTAAAACAGCCGTTTGCAGGGTTCCCTAATGCGCTTGCCTCTGGTTATTTTGGCATTGCTAGTCCGGCGGCAATTAGAAAAGCAGGTGCCAGCTACGGTACGCCGGGTTCGCTGGCGATTGGCACTGGACCCTTTGTGTTTAAAGAATGGCGCACAGGCGATCGCATCGTACTGGAGAAAAATCCAAACTACTGGCAAACGGGTTTACCAAAAGTCAATCAGCTAGTCGTGCGTTTCGTAACTGATCCTGCGGCTCGTTTAGCACAACTCCGGGCTGGACAAAGCGACTTCACGGTAGACCTTGCCCCTGACCAGAAAAACGAGGTGACCAGCGATCCCAATCTGGATGCGGTGATGCGTCCCTCTTTCAATGTTGGTTTTCTGGCATTGAACCCTAGCTACAAGCCGTTGGCAGATGTGCGCGTGCGCCGAGCGATCGCCCTTGCCATCAACCGCCCCGCGATCGTCAAAGCCTTTTGGGGTGATCTGGGTGTGCATGATGCCCACTTTACGCCGCCAACACTTAGCTGGTCACAAGACGCAACGCTAGCTGCTTATCCCTTTGCCCCAGAACAAGCCAAGCAGTTACTTGCTGCTGCTGGTTACCCTAACGGATTCGACCTAGATCTGTGGTATATGCCTGTTTCGCGCCCATACTACCCAACACCAAAACCGATCGCAGAAGCATTCGCCGCCGACCTTAGCGCTGTGGGTATTCGGGTTTCCTTACAAACCAAAGATTGGGCAGCCTACCAGGCTGATCGTCTGAAGCCACCTGGCTACCAGTCGTTTATGATGGGCTGGACAGGAGACTATGGTGATCCCGACAACTTTCTCTACTATCATTTTGGTCCAGGCGGCACGGCGGATTTAGGTAATTGGAAGGACGATCGCCTCTTCCAACTGCTCAATCAAGCACGAGAAGCAAGCGACAAAGCAACCAGAGCAAAACTGTACAGCCAAGTTGATGCCATACTCCATCGCGAAATTTTACGCCTGCCGATCGTTCACTCCCAGCCCTTGTTAGCAAAACGGAAAGCGATCGACGGGTGGGTACCCAGCCCCCTTGGCTCAGAGACATTTGACACTGTTACCAAGAATCAGTAGGCATGAGGCAGCACTCCAGCCATGACAGGTGAGTCTCAGTTTTGCAACTTGCCCTTATCCTCTGAACCTTCTTGCATCCTGAGGAGAAGTAGATTTAGCTCGAAGTCCTGCTATCAGAGCGATAGCAGGACTTCGAGCCTATGTATGGCAAGAAGGGTAAGGGCTAAGGGTTGCTAAGAGGATGTTTTAAGAGTCTAAATTCTTGTAGCCTTGGCAACTTAAGTCGCAGCTACAGAGACATTAGTGCAGCTGTACCCAACGGGTTATAGACTGCCGCCGCAGGTTGTAAAACCCTTGACTTTCGATAGTCCACGTTGGCAGACTTTGTTGATGTAGTCACGGTTTTAACTGCTAGAGCCTTTTCAAACCATCTTTAAGGCTAGATGTATTGACTCTCGCTCGCCGGAAATCCTTATTTCTCTATAAGAAGCACAGGTGGAGCGGGTAAAAGACTCTTCCTTTTGCCAGACAACAACCTCTTACTCGCGGTAGTCAGGTTCAAAGGAGTACTTTGAGTATCTTATTCACATAACAAAAAGCGACAAGAACAGGGCATCAAGCCATCTCTCAATCTAATTATCCCTATGCAATGCGTTGAGTAAAATGCCTGTTCTGCCGACAACTTGAGAAAACATTGACATTGTAATGGGATGGCTCAGTAAAAAGGTTTGCCTGGTTCGGTTACGTGCAAACTTACTTTGAAATACTGGAGTTAAAAGATGAACATTATTGCTTGGATCGTCTTGGGTTTAATTGCTGGTGCCATTGCTAAAGCTATTTATCCCGGTGCCCAGGGTGGTGGCATCTTATCAACGATGGTTCTAGGGATTATTGGTGCCTTTATAGGCGGTGCAGTTGTCAGCCTGTTAACAACTGGAACACTATCTCTTGCAGGTGCGAGTCTGAGTATTTCTGGTATTGTGGTTGCAGTGCTGGGTTCTATTATTGCTATCTTCCTGTACTACCAGCTTTCTAGACGCGCTTACTAAGAGGTTGGCTCTGGCTAGCTTTAGGACAGTACAGAATAAGAGTTGATTAATCAAAAAGCCTCCGCATGTGCGGAGGCTTTTTGATTGATGCTTCAGAGCCGAAACGTAGAGAATTGGTTAATACTGTAAGAGAGTATGCATGATTACCACCTGCATTAGAAGTTGACAAAGCAACAGCATGTAGAGACAAACAGAAGCAGAGAAAATAGTAGTCAGAGTATGGTTCAGGCAAAGATTCTTATTTGGTATCGTGCGGATTTGCGGCTGCATGACCATGAACCGTTACAGACAGCAGTAGCAGAAATGCAGGCAATGTCTGCACAAATTGTGCCCGTTTACTGCTTCGATCCGCGACAGTTTGGTCAGACGTCGTTTGGTTTTCCTAAGACGGGAGCCTTTCGTGCCCAGTTTTTGCTAGAAAGCGTTGCTGATTTGCGTCGATCGCTACGGGCGATCGGCAGCGATCTAGTAGTACGTCAGGGGTTACCAGAAGTCATCATCCCTCAACTCGTACAGCAATTGGGCATTACGGCGGTGTACTATCATCGCGAGATTACCTCTGAGGAGACAGCAGTTGAGACCATGCTTCAGCAGGCTCTCAAAGCTTTAAGTGTCACGTTTACACCGTTTTGGGGGCACACGCTCTACCATCCTGATGATTTACCCTTTGAGCTTTGCCAGCTCCCAGAATTATTTACCCACTTTCGCAAGCAGGTAGAGAAGCAGTCCACGGTCAACCCAGCGCTTCGATCGCCGACTCAGTTACCCCCTTTACCAGCAGTAGAATCAGGCGATCTGCCTCAACTAGCAGACTTAGGGTTAGCAGCACCCGCCCATGACGATCGTGCCGTTTTGGCATTTAAAGGCGGCGAAACAGCAGGGCTGGCACGGTTACAGCACTACATCTGGCAACAGGACTGCCTGAAGGTCTACAAAGAGACACGCAACGGGATGTTGGGAGCAAACTACTCTTCCAAGTTTTCGCCCTGGCTATCCTTAGGCTGTTTATCGCCTCGCTACATCTACGAGCAGATACAGCAGTATGAAACTGAGCGAGTGCAAAACGACTCTACTTACTGGCTCGTGTTTGAGCTACTGTGGCGAGATTATTTTCGCTTTGTCTGCGCCAAGCATGGCGACCGCGTGTTTCGGCGCTCAGGCTTGCAAGGTATTGCGATCGCCTGGAAGCAAGACTGGCAGCGCTTTGATCGTTGGCGTAACGGTACAACGGGCTTTCCCCTGATTGATGCCAATATGCAAGAGCTAGCAGCAACGGGCTTTATATCCAATCGTGGTCGGCAGAATGTGGCTAGCTTTCTCACCAAAAACCTGGGCATTGACTGGCGGATGGGTGCAGAATGGTTTGAATCATTGCTGCTTGATTACGACGTGTGCAGCAATTGGGGCAACTGGAACTACACCGCAGGTGTAGGCAACGATGCCCGTGGCTTTCGCTTTTTCAACATTCTCAAACAGTCTAAAGACTACGATCCTAATGGTGAGTATGTAAAACATTGGCTTCCAGCACTCATCAAAGTCCCTGATAGCAAAGTACATGAACCCTGGAAACTGCTGCCTGTGGAACAGCAACGCTTTGGCATGAGGCTTGGTGTCGATTATCCTCAGCCGCTAGTTGATCTGTTTAAGTCTGCAGCCGCTAATGAAACGCTTTACAATGCCGCTGTTAAAGCTGGGTAGCCTCAGTTCCTTCAAGCAGCGATCGATAGACATGAATTTTGCGTTCTTAGCTCAATCAGCTTCATGTTGCGAGCAATGATTTCAAGCACCCCAGGATTTCGTGAACAAGTTCAAGCTAACAAGCTAATTTTCATGGATTCGCTGCAAGCTCTACAGTGTAAGCTGCAACACTCAATGTTCAGTTAAGTCATTTCCTAGAAATTGAACTGAGGTCAGGCTAAAAAACGAGGCATAAGATCAGTTGAAGATGGCTTCATTGACAGATTTTCAAGAATCGCGTCAAAATTGATACAGAATGACATTCTCTTAGTAGCCACATTGCATGACACTGGACTTTATCTCGATCGAGACGATTCAAGAAATTGCGCAGCAGTATGGCTATTGGGCAGTCTTTTCAGGCATCTTCCTGGAAAGTCTTGGGCTACCGATTCCTGGAGAGACAGTCACCATAGCGGGTGGCTTTTTAGCTGGTAACGATCAGTTGAACTATTGGATTGTGCTGGCAGATGCCTCACTAGGAGCAATCTTCGGTGGAAACGTGGGCTACTGGATTGGCAGACGTGGTGGTTGGCCTCTGCTCTTAAGCATTGGTCGCATATTTCGTATCCGGGAAGAACAGTTGGAATCGCTCAAGCGCCAGTTCGGAGAGAATGCGCCTCGGACGGTCTTTCTGGGCCGCTTTATCGCCCTGTTGCGAACGTTCGCTAGTCCGCTGGCTGGTATTGTGCAGATGCCTTATCTCCAGTTCACTGTTTACAACACGCTGGGGGCAGTTACCTGGGCATCAGTAGTTGTGAGCCTTTCTTACTTTGCAGGTCAATTTGTACCGTTAGAGAGCATGGTTGCCTGGGCGGGTCAGTTTGCCTTTGTGATGCTGCTGATTGCGATCGCGTGGATTGCCATTCCGCTCTGGCTAGAATCTCGCAAAGTGAAAGAGGTCGTTGTCAGCAGTGATCCACAACCAGATGATCAGCCTGCTAGTGGTATGTAGCCTGGACGCTACAGCAAGTGCCTCGTAGAAGCAGGGTAAAAGCACAATTGCTGGCACTGACATAGCCAAACAAATTTACTTAAAGCTTGCCAAAGGGGTAGGGTTAGCGTTCAATGGCAGCAATCCCTTTTTGCTGACTTTTTTAGTATGTCTTTCCGTGCAACGATCGCTCAACTGAGCGACATCCTGGGTACAACACCAACTAACCCCGCAACTGCTGACTTAACGGCTCTCGCTGCAGGAATCACCACCGATACCCGATTGCTTAAAGCTGGTGATGTCTTTCTGGCATTAAGGGGTGAGACGTTTGACGGTCATGCCTTTATTGAGCAGGCTGCCGCGAAGGGAGCGATCGCGGTGATCGTGGATCAACTCTGGCATGATGCTTCGGCAGCAAATAGTGACACTAGCGCCTTGCCACTGCTGCCTGTAGCAGATACCTTGCAGGCGTACCAGGCGATCGCGCACTGGTGGCGCAACCAGTTCACCATTCCCGTGGTTGCGGTTACAGGCTCCGTCGGCAAAACTACGACGAAAGAATTGATTGCAGCGGTGCTTTCGCAGCAGGGAACGGTTCTTAAAAGTCAGGCAAACTACAACAACGAGATTGGTGTGCCTAAGACTTTACTTGAACTGGGCGCAGAGCATACGTTTGCAGTCATTGAAATGGGAATGCGCGCTCGCGGAGAAATTGCGCTGCTGACCCAGATTGCACGTCCTGATATTGCTGTTATTACTAACGTTGGGACGGCGCACATTGGTCGGTTGGGGTCTGAACTGGCGATCGCTCAGGCAAAGTGTGAGCTTTTAGCAGAAATGCCCAGCGACAGCATCGCCATTCTTAATCAGGACTTGCCCTTACTGATGGAAACGGCTGCGACTGTCTGGCAGGGCAAAACGTTGACCTATGGTTTAGACGGTGGCGATCTGCATGGGCAGTTGACCGATCCCCAAACATTAGATGTAGCAGGCTGGGCATTGCCCTTACCCTTGCCCGGTCGTCATAATGCCTTGAACTATTTGGCAGCCCTGGCAGTAGCAAAAACATTAGGTGTTGATTGGGCACCCCTGGCACAGGGGATTGCTGTGACACTACCAGACGGACGCGCCCAACGCTATGAGTTGCTCAACGATGTGGTGCTTCTAGATGAAACCTACAATGCTGGAGTGGAATCAATGCTGGCATCGCTACAGTTGCTAGCGCAAACGCCAGGAACCCGTCGGCTTGCTGTGCTGGGCACGATGAAGGAACTGGGAGAGCGATCGCCCGAATTCCATCATCGCATTGGTGTTGCGGCAAGAGAGCTTAAGCTCGATCGCCTGTTGATTTTGGCAGACGCAACCGAAGCAAATGCCATCGCAGCAGGGGCAGATCCACTGCTATCAGAATGTTTTTCGAGCCACGCCGCAGTCGTTGAACGCTTGCACACACTGGTGCAACCCGGCGATCGCATCCTCTTTAAAGCCTCCCGTGCCGTTGGGCTTGATCAGGTCGTCAAGCAGTTTCGCGAGCGACACAAGTAGGCGCTAGATCTAAGAGTTGTTAAACCTCTTTCGTCTGGACACACTCGCAGCCTTTAGCCTCCCGCCCTTACAGCAGCACCGAACTCGATCGGCAATGGTTCTGTCAGTTTTTGGTGTGTGTCTGTCAGGAGTGCTGCCAGATAGCGCTGAAGGCGATCGCGTCCTTCTGGATTGAACCCGTAAAGCTGATTCCCTCCCCTGAGAAAAAGTGGTGTTGAAAGGAGAAACTGATAATCAGGATTCTGTCGAGACGACGCTGTAAGCAGGCTTGAGTTATCATTCGACGGCACCAGACCGATTGGCAGTTGTCCTTCTAACAAACTAAGGATTGGGCGCTGGCAAAAAGAGGTATTAATACCTTGGTTTTCTAGCAGTTGCAGAATGCGTCCCACAAAGAGTGGTTCATCGGGCAAGATCCGCATCAACTCATGCAGCAGAAAGTAATCACTGTACTGATGGCGCACGTCATCTAACACCTGTGGGTAATGCGGTAAGGTTGCCAAACCACGGGCAATGAGATGACCATCCCTACCGTCTGGCTCTAGAGCTTGAATGAGGCGCGTGTTGGGGAGCTTTTGCTTCAGCCAGTGGGTGATCGCGGGGAGCGCTGTCGTACCTCCTGTGCAAATAACCTGCCGCACTGCCTGTACTACAATACCGCTTTGATTCAGCAATACATTCAGCTCTCGGTTCAACTGCTGAAGATACGGTGTGACGACCTGATTGTGCAGCTCTTGCTGGCTCACCGTCCACTGCTGGTTGTTAAGCGTAAAAGTGGCAGAGTCTTGCTGCTGAAGAGCGAGTTTGAGCTGTCTAGCCGCATTCAGCAAATGAGTTCCTAATTCACTGCTGCGGAGCCGCTGCTGTAAGCGATCGCGGGCTTCTTGATCGGGTTCTCCAGGAAGCGGTAGATCCAGGCTTTGCAACGCTAGCTCATCCCAATGACTAGCAGAGGGGTAGAGGATTTGGCAGATGATATCCTGGTCGAGCGCATCACCGGCATAGGCAAGGCTGCGTAAATACAGCGCCTCACGGTTCAGTAAGGTGACATCAGCAGGCACATCAACCAGCAGCAGTTCAGTAGTAGTTGCGCCTGCACTTACAACCAGAGTGCCACCCTGTAACGATACCTCTGCCTTGTTAGAAAGCGGGAAGTCATTGAACTGGCGCTCTGGGGTAATTGGCTGGGGCAGAGTGGCAAGCAGTGCAGCGATCGCATCTTCAATGAAATAAATTTGTTCAGCGCGCTCGACTAGCCCTGCTGTCAGCACCGCTTCTCGCACATTGAAGCAGTAAGTATCTGACCATCCGGTTAGGCAACCAACAACAACACTGCTCAGGTTGGCGAGTGCCGCTTGAAACGTTTCTACTGTCAACGTAGGTGCGATAACCCTTAAGCCCGCCGTTTTGCCCTGTAAAGTTTCAAGCAGCGCTACCAGCGCCTGGTGATACCAACGCAGCGCCAGTGTTTGTTGGTCAGACCACTGAAGTACAGGCTCCCAGGTCTGAGTCGGCTCATTCACGTAAGGCGTGGCAGCGTTCAAGTAGGGTTTAATGTTGCTTAACAGCAGACCAGACGGCATTTCTGCTTGGCTTGGGGTGCTGAGTGCTAACTCTAATGCCTGATAACCCAAAGCGTCAGGGGCTTCGGGTGCCTGCTGCAATTGTGAGGCAGACAGATAGGCGATCGCAGGCAGGCTAGCTAGGGGTTGCTCGGAGGTTTCTGTTTCTTGCCAAACGAGAGGATACGTTTGTCCTGTCTGGTAGTGCAACAAGACTGCTGAGAGGGCAGTCGTTCCGACATCAATACCGAGACACCACAGAGCATCTGGTCCAAAGGTAGCAGCAGCAATCGGAGACTCATCGGCAGGCACATCCGGCAGATCGTGCGTTAACTCAGGTGATGCGGCTCGATCGACTGTCTGCCAGGGCAGATTAACTAACTCATCCCCTTTTTTTTTTCGGGAGTCTCCGTGGTCGATTCTGTTGTGCCAGGTGCCGGTGGCAAGGGTGCCTGCGGATCATCAAACGAACCCATCAGGCTAGCAAATGCCTGCTCCAGCGCCGACGGCTCAGACGTTGCCGCTGGCTGCGAGGTTTGCAGTATAGCGGGCGGGTCGGCAACTGGTTGAGCTTCAGACGTTTCAGACGGCGTTTCAGCAAACAAATCACCCATTTGCTCTAGGGTGAAGGGCGCAGCAGATGATTCCAGGGCTGGCTCTGGCGATGCAGGCGTTTCCACAAACAAATCACCCATTTGCTCCAGGGTAAAGGGCGCAGCAGATGGCTCCGGTGAAACGGCTGGGGTTTCGGTCGATCGCCCATCAAGAAGGGGCTCTTCAGTCGGCACTTCCACAAACAAATCACCGATTTGCTCTAGAGTAAAGGGATCAGTTAAGGCAGGGCTTTCCGTCGGTAAAACGTTTGGAGCTGCGACCGTTGATGCGTCAGTCTCTGGCAGTTCTATAAACAGATCACCCACTTGCTCGAAGGTGAAAGCAGCAACAGGGTCAGCTTGGATCGGGGCTCCGGTTGTGGCTTCAGACGGAACTGGCAGACTACCAGCACTTAAAACGGCTGGCGGCACATCAAGCGCTGGTGATTTAGCAGGCACTGGCGGCATATCAGCAAACAGTTCATCTACGCCTTCTAGCGTGAAGGGTAACGGTTGAGCTGCCTCAGGGAGCGTATCTACCACAGGCGTATCGGCAAACAAATCATCCACACCTTCCAACGTGAAAGCTGGTTCTGCGGCTGAAGCCGAGTCAATAGGCAAGGAGCCAGTGCTAGCCCCAGGCGCATCAGCAAACAAATCTTCCTCGCCCTCCAGCGTAAAGGCTTCTAGGGTGAAGGGTGGCTCTGCTGTTGAAGCCGAGTCAGTAGTAAAGGGCTGATCGGCAGTCGGAGCATCCCCAAAGAGGTCGTCCATCCCTTCCAACGTAAAAGACGCTGGCGATTCCATCGCGATCGGTGGCACTGGAGGCGAAATTGGACTAACGGGCGGTGCCACAGGCGTATTGGCGAACAAATCATCCATGCCCTCTAAAACGAAAGTGCCGGGTGGATCAGCAGCGATCGAGAGAGCCTCAGATTCAAGGGGGAAGGTGGCTGGGGGCGTAGCTGACGGTGTAGCAGAAAACTCATCTAGAGCAAAATCGTCCCGCACAACGTCGTTGTAAGCCGACTCATCAACTGCAAAATCGTCTAGTAAACCATCGCTCCACTCGCTTACAGTGCTGGTGGCTTCAGTAGAGGGTGGAGCTGGCTCAGACGGCGCTACCGCATCTGAAAAGAGCGAAGAGGTGTTGGCATCAGAATCACTACTGAAAGACAGTGAAGATTCATTAATCACCTCCTCTAAGTTGAAAAGGTCTTCGCTCAGACGACTCAGCGTGTTTTCATCAAGCCATAGTTCTGAATCGAGTGCTTCAACCGGTTCAGCAAGCGACAGTAAATCTTCCTCAGGCGAGGCAGGGGTGTAGCGATCGTCAGAGAGGTAGCCTTCTGCCAAATCAGTAGGCGGAGTCTGAGTCGAACTGCCCTCAGAAGACCGTCTAGAGCTAGCTGGCGGAGTAACCAGAGGCTGCGGTGGCGCTGAAGCTGTAGAAGCAGCGGCGATCGTAGGTTCCAGAGGCTGCCCTTCAGCAGGCATATCTGAGCCGAACTCTGATTCCCCAAATAAATCATCAAGGGAGCTAATCTCGTCCTCGCTCACATCGTCCAGCCTGGTAATATCCTCGCTTACCTTGTCTTGTTGATTAGCTGGTGTAAGAACCAACGGCGAAGCAACATTTGGATTAACCTCTGCTGCCAATGGCTGGCTTTCACCAAAGAAGTCTGCCAATGTATCGGTTGAAAGGGACGACGGCGCATCGGACTGGAGAGAGGCGCGATCGTCTACCGCAAGATCCCAGCCGCTTAATAGATCATCATCAGTAGCAGGAGCCGTCGCAGGTTCAGATAACACGTCTGCACTACCCTCTGCTGCCATTGGCTGGCTCTCACCAAAGAAGTCTGCCAACGTATCGTCGGTTGAAAGGGACGATGGCGCATCAGATTGGAGGGGGGCGCGAGCATCTACCGCATCGTCTACCGTAAGATCCCAGCCACTCAATAGATCATCAGTAGCGAGCGAATTATCGGTAGCGGGAGCGGTCGTAGATTCAGACAAAACGTCTGAGCTAGACGCTGCTGCCAATGGTTCACTCTCGCCAAAAAAGTCTGCCAACGTATCGGTTGAAAGGGACGGCGACGCATCGGATTGGAAGGGGGCACGATCGTCTACCACAAGATCCCAGCCGCTCAGTAGATCATCAGTAGCGGGTGGATTATCGGTAACGGGAGTGGTCGCAGGTTCAGACAAAGCGCTCTCAGCATCAGCGAAATCCCAGCCGTTCACTAGTTCGTCTTCTAGCAACGCTACCGGAATCTCTGGCTCTGCTGCTGGTGTATCCAAAGGTGCTACTGGCAACCAGCCTAACGTCGGATCAGACGCCGTAGAAGCAGATGGCACAGAGGGGACAGTGGGTTCAGCTAGAGTGTCAGCCGGAGCCTGGGCTTCAGCCGGAAGTGTAGAAATGGGTGAAACGTCTGATGGCTGAGCATCAAAGGGCTGAGTATCCGGCAGCGCGATCGCGGGTTCCGGCTCGATGGTAAATTCAGCAACTGGTTCAGCCGTTCGTGGAGACGAAACTTCAGTGGCACTGGAAGCAACTGAGCCGGATGCCTCTTCCGTTGATGCTGCGATCGCGTTAGTACCAAACAAACTCTCGTAGAATTCATCCAGTTCATCCCTGGCATCATCAGGAATGCTGACGGTTGAGGCATCTTCCGCTGAAGCTGTTGGGCTATTTAGCATCCGATCGATCTGAGCATCGGCATCAGCAACAGAGGACGGCTGCTCTTGGAGTTCAGAACTTAGCTGCTCCAGCAGTTTAAGCGCCGCATCAATATCAGCCGTGTCTTCCACCGTTGGCGCATTACTAGAAAGTGTCTCTGGAGCGGCAGGCACTACTGGTGACAAAAGGGGTTGGGGTGGCAGGTTAGTGCCGAGCAAATTTGCATCCAACTCCAGTAAAGCATTCACATCCTGAGCCGCTAACTGGCTAAGGTCAAAGCCTTCCAGATTTAAGGCGGCAAGCTCCACGTCAACGTCTGAAGCAACGTCAGACGGATCACTAGCACCGCTGGCAGAACGCAGCCAAGAGTCGATCGCCGAATCCACCGATGGCACGGACACACTGGTAGACGAGACAGTGCTGACATCACCAAAGCTATCAGAGATTTCTGTACCAGGGAACGGTAGCGCAAAGGGCTGCGATGCCGCATCAGCATCAGGTTGACCAAACAGAGCCGGATTCACTGCTGGCGTAGGCGATTGCTGCTTTGATGAGGGGATGCTTGGCGATCGTCCAAGTGCCTGATCCGCCGCAGGCTGTAAGTAAGACGACGTTTCACGTCCAAGCTGCTGCGCCAGGTGACTAATCAGCGCCGAAAACATCACCTCGCCCTGCTGCCCCATGCTGTGCATTTTATCCAGCCCCTGAGACAGCGACTCCTGATATGCCTGCACATTGCGCTGAAGCGATTCAAACACAATGCTCAACGTCGAGTCGAGTCGGATCAGCAGCTCATCGGATGAGGCTTGCGACACCTGTATGTTGCCCAATCCTTGCGACGGCGCATCAGAAGTGGAGATGACCGAGGGTGCTGCCCCTGCTAAAGCCAAATTATTGGCGTAAGGCAAAGCCTGCTGGTTACTACTACCTAGTGTCTGCGCGACCTGCTGTGGCAACGTTTCTTGCAGCCGGCTCATCAACGCCTGCAAAAACTCTGCAATTAACTGCTGCTGCCCAGGCATTTGCCCTGCATAGCCTTGACGCTGTGCTTCAAGCTGACGGATTTCCTGTGTCAACGCTTCTCGCTGCTGGCGCAAAACCTCCAGATCTGCTTGGAGCGGCTGCATCAGGTTAGAGCGCAAAGAACCCATTTCCTGAACGATCGCCTGTAACATCTGCTGGGCGTTCGCTTCATTCTGCCCATATGCCTGCTGCGTCGGCTGAGACTCTGTCGGAGAATAGGACGGTGGCGCTTGATAGTAAATGTCATGCGCCAGCAAATCTGGTCTGGCTTCTGCTTGTCCAAAGCCTTCACCCGCAAACTGTCGCCGCTGAAACGCCACAAGATAATTACGCACACGCTCAAGTACCTGGCGCTGTTGCGTGATTTCTCCAGAGACAACCCACGGAAGACGAGGCGTTGTCTTTTGGAGGACACCGTCAATATCGGTAATCAGCGCTTGAATTTGATCCTTCTGAGAAGTCACAATGTAACCCCTGACGAGTACTAAGCAGAAGCAGCCCAGAAAATGACTACCACATCTAATATAGTGAAGCTTCCTAAAACAGCTTCACTGAGCTTTGACAAAGCTTATAAGAATGCGGTTTGAGCAGTTGTATCGATCGCCCTGAAAACCAGACTGAGGAGCGGTTAGCGCATTACCTTGTCTAAGTTAAGGTCTCAGAGACAGCCTTAACGTTTAGCAACTTGAGAATAAACAGCTTGAGAAGACATAGCAGTAATAAGGACTAACTGCTTTCTTCTTGATGATTCTCAGTTTCAGCAAGGAGGCTATGCCGCCTTCATCGAAAAGCAGTTTGTGCTAACACGTTACCTCCTTTCCAGGAAATGGCGATCGCTAACGAACACCACATCTGGACAAAGTAAAGTGTACGTCAGGAAATTGTAAAGAGTGACAAATTCCCCAAAATCCCAGCCCTAGAACTTAAACCAAAGCAGTGGATAGCAAGTATACAATGGCAGACCAGCAACCTGATGCTTCTAACGGTTAAGAGGCAATGCCGTTACAATCACTAGGCAATCATAACTAAGTCAGAAGTGCTTTAGGGTATTATGACTATGGTTTCTGTGCATCTAGTCTCAGTATATCTGCCCTTCAAGGGTATGTTCTGGTCACTTTCCGGCTTTCTAGCAACATGAAATTAAGGCACGAATCTAGCAGCTAAGAGCCTACCTGCTAGGGGTTTGATAAAGACACTTGGTCATTTTAGAGCTTGATAGTTGGTAAGAAGAGCGCTCTTAAGCACAAAAGTTTAGTGTTTACAGCAAACAGCCAATTTTGCAGCTAGCGACTTCGTTTCCAAGATTGTCAACCAGATTTTCACCCTTGCACTATCATTTACCCTGAATCGAGCATTATGACGTGGCAGCCACATGGAAGATCGGTATAGTCCTAGAGATACGCACGCCAATATATCGATTCGTTCGGCTCCTTTTTTTGAAGGGCTACCGGAAGCTGCCGTTGACAAAGCCACTGCACACGTTGTCATGCGGAGCCATCCAGCTAATCAGGTCATTCTGCTGGAGAATGACTGGGGTAGCTCGGTATACTTCATCCTGAATGGCTGGGTGAAGATTCGCACTTACAACCTTGATGGCAAAGAAATCACGCTTAATATCTTGGGCAAAGGCGAGTTGTTTGGTGAAATGGCACCCCTAGACGAAGTGCCACGATCGACCGATGTGATCACCCTCGCACAAACTGTTATTGGCAATATGCCTGCGCAAGATTTTGTCAACCTACTGCATACAGAGCCGCAATCTGGCATTCGGCTAGCACAGCTCATGGCGCGTCGCCTGCGTCAGGTCAATCGTCGGTTGCGGTTACGTGAGTCTGATAGCACCTCACGAGTGGCAGACATTCTTTTGTTTCTGGCAGATGGACAGGGCAAGAAGGTTTCAACTGGCACTGAAATTCCCAATCTGCCCCACCGTGAGTTGAGTAGCCTCAGCGGTCTAGCACGGGAGACAGTGACACGTGTGTTGAGCAAGCTAGAGAAGAAGGGACTGATCATGCGCGATCGCGATACCCTCACTATTCCCGACCCGCATGCTCTAGAACGATTGATGATTTAGTGCCTTAACACCTATCTAAGGCGTCCGTCGGCATTGCTAAAGCAAAAAGCGATCAAGGGCTGCCTTTAATTCTTCAATCTCCGTTTCGATGTTGCCTTCTTTGGCAGCTCGACCGATACACTCCGTCAAGTGTTCGTCCAGAATGATGCGGGCAACACGATCGATCGCTCCACGTACAGCCGCCACCTGCACCAGCACATCAGGACAAGGACGGCTTTCCTGTACCATCATTTTGATGCCTCGAATATGCCCTTCAATGCGAGACAAGCGATTGACAACACGCTTGAGCGATTCATCACTATGCACATGAGGGTGAGTAGAAGCGTCATGCTCATGGCTGTGGAGGTGGGGTTCTTCCAAGCGATTGCTTTCTCGGTTCTGGGGGCGTTCAGAAGTTGCCATTGAAGTTGGCTTATCCACTATATGTACTCCTGATTCTAGCCCAGGTTAAAGCTTGGTCCGTATGATAGCTACAGTTTAGAGTTTAGCCTGTCAAAATAGGTGAAGAAACAAAACAGCTACATTTGATACCTGTAGGTCGGTGCTATGAGATTCTCAACTTCCCGCTTGTTACGCCCATTTTTTGTGGATGTTCTGGTGATCATACTCATGGTTGCTTTGGCGCTGCCCATATTGCCAGCTCAGGCAAGTACCTTGTCGCCATCCGTCACCGCGATTAAACCAGAACAGATACCAGAAGCCGCTGGCAAGGGTAGCTTTGTAGCAAAGGCAGTGAACCTGGTAGGACCAGCCGTCGTCCGTATTGATACAGAGCGAACGGTGACTCGCCGCAGCAGCCCCGACCCCATGCTAGAAGACCCCTTCTTTCGTCGCTTTTTTGGTGAAGATGGCTTTCCCCAAGCGCCTCGTGAAGAACATCTGCGGGGACAAGGATCGGGCTTCATTATTGACCGTGGCGGGGTTATTTTAACCAATTCCCATGTGGTGAATGGTGCTGACAAAGTAACAGTCACACTAAAAGATGGACGAATCTTTGAAGGCAAGGTGCGCGGTGCCGATGCCGTCACAGATCTGGCAGTTGTAAAAATCGACGGTGGCAGTCTACCTGTTGCCTCGCTCGGCAATTCTGACCAGATTCAAGTAGGCGACTGGGCGATCGCTGTTGGCAATCCCTTAGGTTTAGACAACACCGTCACGCTGGGCATTGTCAGCACGCTTAAGCGCTCAAGCGCTCAAGTTGGTATTCCTGATAAGCGCCTGGACTTTATTCAAACAGACGCTGCGATTAATCCTGGGAACTCTGGTGGTCCCTTAGTCAACGATCAGGGTGAAGTGATTGGCATCAACACTGCCATCCGAGCCGACGCAATGGGCATTGGTTTTGCTATCCCCATTAACAAAGCGAAGGCAATTAAAGATCAACTGGCAAAGGGTGAGCGCATTATCCACCCCTACCTGGGTGTGCAAATGACCCTGCTGACCCCGGAACTTGCCAGACAGAACAACAGTGATCCCAATTCTGCCTTTGTAGTGCCAGAGGTCAATGGCGTTATTGTCGTGCGGGTGCTGCCTAATACACCTGCCGCTAAAGCAGGGCTACGGCGTGGGGATGTGATCACTCAGATTGACGAGCAGGCAATCACGACAGCAGAACAGCTACAGACGATCGTGGAAAACAGCCGCTTGGGTCAAACATTGCAGGTTAAAGTGCTGCGCGGTGACATCACCAAACAGTTGCCTGTACAAACGGCTGAGTTGAAAGATGCCGCCTAGCTCTTAACGTTCAGCGGTCAGCTATCAGCTTTGAATCCTACGCTGGTGGCTGGCGGCTGAGACAAAGCATTGGACATTGAAAAATTAGCGAACAGCTAATGCCTAAATCCTTTCTGCTAATTGCCCCTGCTTGACCGAAAAAATCTGTGAAGAATACAGCCATTGTGCGTCAAAAGAACCGAGGTGCGTCGTTGTAATCAGCGTTTGGTAACGGTCTTGAATCGTTTCGAGAAGCTGGTTTTGGCGGCTGAGGTCAAGTTCTGCTAGCACATCGTCAAGCAGCAGCAGGGGCGGTTCGCCAATAACTTCTTCAATCAGCTTGAGTTCGGCGAGTTTCAGCGCCAGCACTAAAGTACGCTGCTGTCCTTGAGAACCATATTGTCGTGCTGAGGTTTCGTTGATGGTGAAGGCAACTTCATCGCGGTGGGGTCCGACTAGCGTCGTGTTTTGGTACTGCTCGGCGATCGCCCGTTCTTGAATTTTTGCCAGAAATGCCTGCTGAATTAAGGCTGGCTCATCTTGCTCTAACGCAACGTTGGGCGCATAGTTAATGGTCAACTCTTCTGTACTACCGCTGATTTCACGATGCCAGCGCTGTGCCAGTGGAGCCAGTCGCTGCAAAACCCTGGCACGCCGCCGAATTACTCGCGTACCAGTTGCGGCAAGCTGAGCATCCCAAAGGGCAAGTTCGTCTTGGGGAGGTTGGTTGTCAGGTGCTGGGGATGGGTCAGTAGGTTGAATCTCGAGTGCCAGGTTTGAGTCAAATTGCTGTTCTGGTTGTCCTGCTTGCTGACCATTGAACGTTGAGCGCTGCTTGCTTTTCAGCAACGCATTGCGCTGTCGCAGCACCTGATTGTACTGCTGCAAGATGTGAGCATAAACAGGTTCTAGCTGAATTAACAGACCATCCAGCCAGTTGCGTCGCTGCTCCGGACCACCACGAACCAGATCGAGATCCAGGCTCGAAAACTGAACCATGTTCACAATGCCCAGAAAATCAAGTTGCCGTCGTACCGTTTCGCTATTAATGGCAACAGTACGACGGCTATTAAGGCGCAGGGTAAACGCGAGGTCGATCGAGCCAACATCTCGTTCTAGCTGTGCCGCGACTTGAGCACTCGATTTGCCTGTGTAGATGAGGTCGCGATCGCGAGACGTCCGGTGCGATCGCAACGTTGAGAGTAACTCCACCGACTCCAGCAAGTTAGATTTGCCCTGAGCGTTATTGCCTAAAAGGATAGTTTTAGGCGCATCAAACTCTACTGTCTGATCCAGGTAATTGCGAAACTGGCGAAGGTGAAGCCTTTTGAGGTACATGGGTAGAGTAATGAGTTACGAATTAAGAGTTTTGAGTTAAAGATGCAATTCAAAACTCTCTAGCGTAGCGGCGCAAAGCGCTACTCAAAACTCAAAATTTGCTACTTCTTCGTCTTGGCATACCACCGAAACACGAGCTTCTCTAACTCTACCCACACAAACATCAGTACGCTGACACCCAGGCAAACACCGAGTTCAAAACCACTTAAGTAATGTGTGTTGAAGAAGCTACGTAGAAAGGGGACATAGACCAATGCTAGCTGCAACAGTGAAGTTACAACCACCGCTCCTAACAAAAAGGGATTAGTCAACGGATTGAGTTCAATCGTCAGGCGCGTATTCGAACGAATTGCCAGAGCATGACCCATTTGGGCAATACAGAGTGTGGTAAAAACCATCGTTTTCCAGCGATCGCCACTCGGATCTTCAGCCGTAGGATTGGCGTGTGTATAGCCATAAGCCCATGACATCAGCGCGATCGCCAGGATAGCCAACACAATCCCAATCCGAATCATGTAAGCGCCTAGCCCACGCGCAAAAATGCTCTCGCCCGGATCGTGGGGCGGACGCCTCATTACGTCAGGCTCTGCCGGTTCGACTGCCAGCGCTAGCGCCGGTAAACCATCTGTCACCAGATTCATCCAGAGGATTTGTAAGGGTGATAGCGGTACACCACCAAGACCAAGAAGCGGTGCGGCTGCGATCGTGAGCAGTTCACCAATGTTGCTACCCAGAATGTATTTGATAAAGCGGCGAATGTTGGTGTAAACGACGCGCCCCTCTTCAGTTGCCGCGACGATCGTGGCAAAGTTGTCATCCAGCAGCACCATATCGCTGGCATCTTTGCTCACATCCGTACCGGTAATGCCCATCGCAATACCAATATCGGCTTGCTTAAGAGCTGGCGCATCGTTTACACCATCACCTGTCATGGCTACGACGTGCCCCTTGCGTTGCAGCACTTGCACAATCCGCAGCTTATGCTCAGGGGCGACACGGGCATAGACGCTCACATCTTCCACCTCATTCGCCAACTCTTCCAGACTAAGATGCTCTAATTGGTTGCCAGTAAGGGCACGATCGCCTGGTTTAGCAATACCTAGATCTTCTGCTACAGCTTGTGCCGTCAGTTGGTGATCACCAGTAATCATGACAGGGCGAATCCCTGCAGAGCGACAACGAGCAACGGCATCACGCACTTCTGGACGGGGAGCGTCCAGCATGGCTACCAGCCCCAGCCAAACTAATTCACGCTCTGAGACTTCATCAGACCCCTCAGGAGGAATGGCAGTTAACGGCTTGCAGGCAAAACCCAAAACGCGCAGCCCACGCCCTGCCATCTGGTTATTCTGTTCCAGAACTTTGCGGCGCTGCTCCTCGGCGATCGGCTGTGCCGCATCACCCACCTGAATCTGTGTACAACGCTCTAGAATCAGCTCAGGAGAGCCTTTTGTGAACATGATGTAGTGTGAGCCGTCGCTAGTGAGGGTAGGATCAGTGTCCAACACTTCGACGATCGCGCTCATACGCTTGCGCTCAGAAGAAAAGGGGAACTCAGCAACGCGCGGCAGTTTGCTCGCCCATTGATCTTTTTCAAACCCTGCCTTGCCTGCTAAGGTCAGCAATGCCCCTTCAGTAGGGTCGCCCAAAATAATCCATGAGCCTTTCTCTTCCTGCAAAACAGCATCGTTACAAACTGTGCAGGCAGTCAGCAGATTCAATAGTTCTGGTTGCTCTTGCGGATCAACTGTGGCAGCGTTGGCTTCAACAGGCGCAAACGCACCAGTAGGGCTGTAGCCATCCCCAGTGACGCGGAGAGAGGTGCTGCTGGTGTGGAGCAACTGCACGACCATTTTATTTTGCGTCAGCGTCCCTGTTTTATCAGAACAGATGGTGGTTACCGAGCCAAGGGTTTCAACGGCAGGCAGCTTACGAATCAGCGCTTGTCGTTTAACCATCCGCTGCGTTCCCAACGCTAGCGTGACTGTAATAACGGCTGGCAAACCTTCGGGAACGATCGCTACTGCCATACTGAGCGATACTTCCAGATACTCTTTGCCGACGTCACTCAGCGCCACTTCCAGCAAGTTCTTTCCACTTTGCCAGGTGGCATAACCAATGCCGCCAAGGACTACAAGGGCAACTAAAAGCAACGCACCCGTTACCAGTACTTTGCTGAGGAGTGCCATGCGCTTTTGTAACGGTGTGGCTTCCGCCTCTACAGACTGCAACATGGTGGCGATACGCCCTAACTCAGTCTGCATACCTGTGCCAGTAACAATGGCTGCTGCCCGACCCTGTAGTACTTCCGTGCCCTGGTACACCAGATTGATGCGATCGCCCAGCGGCGTTTCTGCTGGCAATTCCGTCTCGACGCGCTTACTGACTGCTTGCGCCTCACCCGTTAACGCCGACTCCCGAATTTGCAAGTTGGAAGCTTCTATCAGGCGACCATCGGCTGCCACTTGTACGCCCGCCTCCAAGAGCATGACATCGCCAGGAACCAACTCTTTCGAGTCTACTTCGATCGTCTTGCCATCCCGAATCACTCGCACCCTTGACGATGCCAGTTTCTTCAAAGCTGCCAGGTCTTTTTCTGCCTTGCTCTCCTGAAAGTAGCCCAGCAATCCATTTAAGATAACGATCGCAATAATGGCGATCGTGTCCTTGAAGGGAATTTCGCCCGGACTAAGCTTACCGGCTCGCCAATCAAAGAAATCTAGCACTCCAGAAATCAGTGCCACTGCAATCAGCAGCAGCAGCATGATGTTGGTGAATTGGTCTAATAAGATCTCCCAAGTGCTACGTCCACCCGCTTCAATCAGTTCATTGGTGCCGTATTGCTCCAATTGGGCGGTCACTTGCTGAGAAGTCAAGCCAGACTGGCGATCGGTTTGAAATTGTTCTAAAGTCTGCCGCACACCAAGAGTATGCCAGGTTAATGCGGGACCGGGTGAAGAGGATTTAACAGTCATAGTGAATGGCAGAGAATGCTATAACACCTACAGCACTTGATCATAGTGCCTAAAGCAAATTATCGGCACTATTAAATAGTGTGAAGCGATCATACACCACCTAAACCCTTTCTCACGCCCCCTTTTTTCTTCACAATGGTTGTGAATCCGTTTACGCCAAAAACGCTCCTTGGCAGACAAAGGGAGTTGCAACAGGTCAGTCAAATTTTGGCTACAGATGGTGATTTGCTGCTTGCAGGAGTACCAGGCAGCGGTCGGCAGACGCTGCTGCGTCATGCAGCCCAAATCGTTGGGGCTAGAGTAATTGAGATTGACTGTTTGCGTGCGACCGATAGTAATCGGTTTCTTCAACTGCTAGCCGAAGGTGTTGCCGTAGCATTCCAGGCCGCAGCCGATCGAGCACTGCTGCAACAGTGGAGCCAAAAGCAACCCATTATTTTAGAGACACTCTCTAGTGGGCAAGCACGGCTTGTTTGGCATTCTGCGCCGAAAGATGAATGGCTACTGTTTCAAAGTCTGCTGGCACTGCCACAAGCAATGGCAGAAGGGCTTGGCTGCCGCGTGGTGCTTGTTTTTCTCAACTTTGCCCATATTCGTTCCTGGGATCGGTCAGGCAAGTGGCAGCGCTACCTACGGCAAGAAATTCAGCAGCAGACACAGGTGAGTTACGCCCTCATAGCTACTGTGGCAGAGAGTTGGGTGCAAGACAGCAACGTACAGGTTGTCTTCCTGGGTCCCCTTGAGGATGCAGCCTTGCGCCCTTGGATTGTGGCAGCAATGGCAACCGAAGGGCTACAGATTGAACCTGAAAGTGAGGCTCTGGAACTGTTTTTGACCGTTGTTCAAGGGCATGTGGGAGACGCGATCGCCCTTGCACGTCGTCTTTGGCTCGATCACCATATGTTTGAGAATGGATGCACTTCAGCAGCGACTTCTAGCACTGACCAGCCAGCCTCAAAACAGCTCAAAGCACACACAGTTTATCCTCATCATGTTTACCGCAGCACGCTAGCACTGGTGGAAGACTTATCCTTGACCTTTGAATCACTCATTTTGCTGCTACCGCCTAGTCAGGTACGGGTGCTTGAGAGTTTAGCGCTTGACCCCACAGACAGCCCACACTCACGGGAGTATATTCAGAAACACAAGCTGTCGAGAGGCGGTGGACTTCAGGGTGCTTTAGCCAGCCTAGAACAAAAAGGTTTGGTTTATGGACCAGATTACGGTTATCGCATCACGATGCCGTTACTTGCCTTTTGGCTTAAACATCATCTTTCCTAAAGGCGTAGACTGTAGCGCTACTAAAAACTGGAACGCCGTGTACGACTTTCTCAAAAAGCCTGTAACGCCACCTCGCGGTATCAGAAACCAGCGCTCCACTGCGTTGATGTTACGACACGAGTGTTCCAACCTCTACAACGCCACGATCGTCCGCCTCAACCCACTCCTAAAACTCTGTGAGGTATGAGTGCAGGAAGTGCTATCACTGGCGTTCCAAGCATCTAGAGCGCTTTTCACTGCCGCCTGTCATCGACGCTTTATAAAGCGTTCGACTTTAACCTACGTAAAGAAAAATTAACATCACCTTCAAGAAGATCTGTAAACCTACGTAGCTATGTAAAGCATCTGACAAGTTGTTTTAGTTCACGGTTGTCATCAGCTTCGACTGTGTTGTTTAGTTTACATAGCAACGTGCATCCCCCCTAAGGGTGATACCACTGGAAGCCCAGCAGCTATAACCGTTTATTAATCAGGATTCAGGGGCAATACTAACCGAAGTTGAGGAGGCAACATCAACTGTAGAGCACAGCCAACGACCCAGGATAGCAGTGCTATAGGCTACATCGTTTACGCACAGCATTCCGCAACTAAATAGTTTGTAACTAAATAGATAAGTAAGCATCTAGTCTCAGAACCTTCGTGTTGCCTGTGTTTCCCTTGAGCGTTGACTGCTGCTGTAATGATTACTCTGCCGTAATCAGTGCTTCAAGTAGTAGACGGCTCAGGCTTTGACTATTTTCGCAAAGAAGTTGTTTAATCCAGAAAGGAATTATGTTGAATCTGAAGCCCTCTAGTGACTCTGATCGACGCACTCTTAATTTTTTGGAGAAAAATCCGTCCCTCTCCCAATGCTTGCTTGACGACTGTGGTCCAAATCTTAGTCAAGTCGCAACCATTATTGAACCTGTTCTAAATGCTTCTAGCCGTTGTGAAGTTAGTTCTTTCTATATTCAGGCAGTCAGTACGGGCCGTACCGCTTTTTTAACTACTAATCTACCGGACGATCGTGCAACCCAGGTAACATCAGTCGGTGCAAGCTGGTTGATTGGTCGCAACAGTACATGTGCTATTTCTATTAAAAGCTCATCCATTTCTCGCTGCCATGCAGTGATTGGGCATTGTCCCGATCGCGGCTTTTACATTATGGACGTAGGCAGTAGCAATGGTACATTCCTCAACGGTCGACGCTTGCCTGCGTTAGAACAACGGCTTCTAAACGATGGCGATTTAGTGGAGTTGAGCTATACCCGCTTTGAGTTCTTTATCTCTGGGTTTGGGGTACACAAACCTATTTGCCAGGAGACACAGGTGGGATAGATACAGGCAGTTGTTATCGAGAGGCAGTAGGTAAGGGCTAAAAAGCCACCGACGGCCTCTCTTCTAACTTTTTGCCTGGGCTTCTTGATACATCATTTCTTGAAAATGAATAATGTCCTGACGAGGATCAGCGTGGCTAACCTTAAGCTCCAGGCGATCGCCCGGAGTAACTGGTCGGGTAAAACGCATCGGTAGCTCCATACCCAGATCTTCTAGCAGCACCAGCCCAAGATTTTCATGTTCCCTTAGCCAACGCAGCATGAGGGCATCCCAAATTTCATCCGCATTGCGCCGTAGAAACTCAAGCCCCCAATAGCGGTTGGTCTGACGTTCCACGAGAACGGCTTCGTAGGCAGCAGAACTAATGCTAAGGATTAGCTCCTTTACGGCTTCAGCCGAGAAGGGAAGGGGGGCACCACGAAGATGCGCCTTAATCTGAAAATGCGATAGCAGATCGCTATAGCGTCGGATGGGTGACGTAACTTGAGTATACGTATCTAATCCTAAGCTGGCATGTCGAGCTGGAGTAATACTCAGTTCACTACGGGGCATACATCGCCGAATCGCGCACGAGCGCACCGGACCCGATGGCAGTTGCAGCAACTCTTCTTCAGACGGTAATTCTGGCTGTGGTTGGTTGCGGAAAGGGATGGGCAAGTTATGTGCCTGACCATAACGAGCAGCAACTTCACCAGCGAGAATCATCATCTCGGCTACCAACTGGCGTGCCATCGAATCGTTCAATACCTGAATCGTAATTTCGTCGTTATAGACTTTAATGGACGACTCTGGCATATGAATGCTGATCGCACCTTGTGACTGCCGCCAGGTTTGGCGGCGTTTTGCCCACCGTGCGATCGCCTCTAATTCTGACTCCGCTTGTACACCAAGCTCCAACATTTCATCCACATCATCATAGGTAAGGCGATACGTTGCCTTAATGAGACTGGCATAAATGCTATAGTCCTGCACTGCGCCTTCTGGACTCAAAATAACGCTAAAGCTTAGTGCACAACAAACCCGCCCCTGCACCAAGCTCATCGGTCCAGTGGCTAGCTCTGCCGGAAACATTGAAATCATGCCGGTCGGCAGGTACAGCGTTGTGATGCGGCGACGGGCTTCTAAATCTAGTTCATCACCAGGTGACAGCCAGCGAGTTGGGTCGGCAATGTGAATCCACAATCGCTGCACACCATCTTCGAGATATTCCAGACTGAGACCATCATCGATCTCAAGTGTGCTTTCATCGTCAATGGTATAAACCTTGAGATGAGTTAAATCCAGGCGATCGGCGTTGAGGTCAGGCGGCGGAGAGGTCAAACAATGATGTGCCACATCCAATACCCTGGGAGGAAAATGAACTGGAATCTGGCTACGCCGCAACGCCAAGTTCTCGTGGGCACTCCACAGCCCCATCTCGACCAGTAATTGAAACGCAGCCTGAGATGTCTCAGATCGCTTCAAGTGTAACAAGGTTTCCAAAGCGGGTGCGCGGTGGGTCGCTTCTTCACCAAACGTAGCAAAGCGCTCAAGGGCATCAAGACGAGGGCGATCGCTAGGCTGCCATTCGACAGGCTTTCCTGCTAAAGATTCTTCTACCCGTGCTAAAAAGCTCTGCCATTCCTGTTGACGTTGTGCCTCCATTTCTAACTGATGCTTCAGCTCCGACACCTGAGCTTGAGGGCGAGGCTCATAGCGATCGCCTTTCAGCTTGAAGTAGAGCTTATCTTCACTCAGCAAACAATGAGCGGCATAGCTCAGAGGTGGCGCTTGATCCGAGAAGAGCAACAGTGCCATCTTCGCAGGATCAGCGGCTTCACCGTCTTCAGCCAGAAATTCCCAGGCAATTTCCAGGTTAGACGGGTCTAAATAAGGCTGAATTTCCTTTAAAAAAGGAGTAATATCTGTTGGCTTATAGGTCCCCTCCACTTCGTAAGTGATTTGGCGGGGGTGAAGCGTGTGTGACTGACCGCGATTGTCAGTGGCAATCCAGTGTTTTTTGCCTTCTGGACGCTCTACAACAGCAAGGCGACGCTCACTGCCAAGCCGAAATTCAACAAGGGTGCCCTTCTCCATTAAAGTATGGGGGTATACGGTTAAAACTGGGTACAGGATGCAGGTGAAGAGAATGAGACAAAATCTTCAAGCCGCCGAGGCTAAACCTTAAAAGACCTGAACCCTATACCCTATGCTTTAACCTACCCTTCCTGGTTCACGAAGGGCAACAAGGCGATGATGCGGGCACGCTTAATAGACTGTGTAAGCGCACGCTGCTGTTTGGCAGTCAAACCCGTGATCCGGCGTGGCAAAATCTTACCGCGCTCGGTAATAAATTTGCGGAGCAGATCAACGTCTTTGTAATCAATGGGATCTTCGGGCTTAACGGGCGAAACCCGGCGACGGAAGTAAGTCATGGTAGTTGATCGGTAGTCAGTGGTCAGTAAATTACAGGGTTAGTAAAGGTCAGCGTCATAATAATTCGGACTGCCGACTAGACGCTATTGATAGCGATTTACTTGATCTCTTTGTGAACCTTATGCCCATTGCAGTGAGGACAGAACTTGTTTAGCTCAATCCGCGCAGTGGTATTGCGACGATTTTTGGTGGATGTGTAGCGGGAGACCCCTGGCGATCGCTTGTCGGGATTGGTGCGACACTCGGTACATTCCAGCGTAATTACAATGCGAACACCTTTACCCTTAGCCATAATCCTACAAATCAGTGAAGAAGGACGAAATATACACAAACATCCATTATTTCACACGATCGCTCACTTGAGCAAACATCTTTTTAAGCTTGATGTCGAGTGAGTAGCCCCGGCGGGTCTGAATCACTACGGTGCGGGCAATGCGATCGTGCCATGCTTGCCGAAAGTCGTTATCCAGGAATGCTAAACCACAATCCACCAGCAACGGGATCGGCGCGATCAAAATTAAGCCATTGGTGGGGCTGAGATTCACAATACTAAGCAACAGTAACAGGCTACCGCCGCCCGTCAGTGCTTCTCGTTTAGTTAGCTCAACCAAACCTGGCAAAGCCCGATACTTCGGGTCAAGCACTTTCATGTCTAGCGCCCACCGTCCTAAACTTTGCCCCTGGTTTTTGACAACAAGAATGACTCGTAGCCCATACCAGCTCAAGATAAAGAGAGGAATAACAGCGCTGGCTCCACCCAGAGTACTTAATAGAGATGCTGCGCCAAAGTCGATCGCAAAAGCTGCCACCCGGCGATCATTCGGCACCCTGGGAAAGCGTTGGGGCGACCCTAAATCATTACTCATAGCAAAGCCAAAGGGTACTCACTCTATTGTAGGCGTGAAGTTTGAGCCTCTAGCAAGAGCCAAGGAGAACAGCGATCCCCAAAGAGATTGCCAGTATCAACATCTACTGACTAAGAGTCTATTTGTTCTGATGCAAGCTTATCTGCATTGCTGCCTGTTGCCTCATCGCTGGCAACGGATGTCACAGCATCACTGTCGGTTGCCGATGCTGTGACCACAGGGGTTTCTGACTCTACCCATAAATCACTAGCAAGGGGATCATTACCAGGTGACGCTTGCGAAGGGGGAGGCGTAGCTTGAGTAGCGGTTAATGGCACCGTTTCGACCAATGCTAGCTTTACGTCAGGACGAAGAGGCGGCAAAAACCGATTGACCCGTAAACCCACCAGTGTAAAACTACGTCGGATTGACTCCAACGGATAAGGGGGCGTAGCGGCAAATGCTGATTCAGTGGTTAACATGACGCTAGCGACGCTGATAGGCACCTGCATAAAGAGATTGCTACCAAGAAAGGCACCTGCAGCCAGCAGTAGCCCGAAGAAACGCCATTTAGGAAGAAACGAAACACCAGGTGCGGCGATCGGAGCAATAGCGTAGATCTTCCACAACAGAAAAACTAAGAAGACTGGCACCACTGCTGCCAACACACGATTGCGCTGCGATTTAAACAGAACTAACAGCCGCCGTTGGTCATCAGTGAGTTGCTCTGGCTTCACTGCTACTGCCATCACACTAAAAATGTAGAACGGACGCTGCCATTGCATCCACAAGACAGGAGCAGCACCCACTACTCCTACCAGCAGGACCTCTAGCCACACTGGTAGGAGTGGATCACCAATCGCGAACCCGACCAAACAGATCTCCAGAAAAATGGGGAGTGCTGCTAACCCCGCAAGGTGTATCCAAAGGTAAGGGTCAAACCAGAAAGAGCGCATAAGCAACGTCAACCGATGAAGCCATGCCAAGTATAAAGCTTGACGCAACCTAAGCTTTGGAAATGAAAGCCTGGACGTACTAGCAAAGCGCTGTTTGCCTAGAGCCGTTAATTGAGTAACGAGTCTGGTAATAGGACGATCGCACGGCAAACTTGAAAGACTTGACAGTACGATCGCCGATTGCGTTGCTAATTCATAGTGTTATTTGCTTCAGCGATTGCTAGAGAATGGGGCGATCGCTGAAGCACGCCATCCCTTTCTAGCCCGCCTGGTTTACAACTCACTTTAGGGATAGGTTGCTCCTGAAAAAATCTTTTACTGCACCAAGCAAACTACTGTGCTGAGGATGCTGCACGTTTCTGCTTAAGTGCCTGTAGCTGCTGTAAAAGCAAATCGGCTTCTGCTTGAAGATGAAGAAACTCAACTTGCTGGTCCAACTGGTACTGAGACTTCATTGCTTCGATCAAGCGTGAACGATGCTGATCGACAACGGCTGCTTCAGCCTTCTGTGCTTGAAGTTGCTCTGCTTCGGAGGCAGGCACACGTATTGAACTGTTGCTAGTTAGAATTTGGCTAGTCATTTGTACTTACTCACACCGCAGGTATAATCTTAACCCAAACTTTACAAAATTTTAGCAATGCCCTCCGCAAACTGTAATCACAGGAGTCAGTTTTGAAACTGGCAAAATTACGGAAACAAAATGTTAGCAGAGACGACACCAACTGCAACCCTTGTTTTTTTGGAAGACGTCTAAGCTTACTGCTGGGCACATCTTTGACAGTTGACAATTGCCTAACAGTCAAAAACCATTGCAGAAGCACTAGTGCCGCCCCGCCTGAAAGGAAGATGTCGTAACCACGAACGCTAGCGATCGAGGTAAAAGGAGCGTTCGGGGTAAACTGAGATTGACGTCACTTTCGACTGACCAAACCATACTCGATCAACGCAACGTCGATCGCCATAGGTAGGGTTAACAGCCGCTAGGATTGTCATCTGCAAACCCGCTTAGTTCGATCGCGTAAAGCCTGTGACCACTGTTTTGCCTGCTGACTCCCATCGCTCTCCCGCACAGCCATCTGCTCACTCTGGACCTGTTGCTCAAGCAGCAAAAGCAGGCTGGCACGGGTTAATTGAAGCATATCGCCCCTATCTGCCTGTTACTGACCAAACGCCCGTAGTGACACTGCATGAAGGCAATACACCATTGATCCCTGCGCCTGCGATCGCGGCCCAAATTGGCAGGCAAGTAAAGGTTCTCGTAAAGTACGACGGTCTAAACCCCACCGGGAGCTTCAAAGACCGGGGCATGACAATGGCGATCTCTAAAGCAAAAGAAGCAGGCGCGCAAGCGGTGATCTGTGCCAGCACAGGCAATACCTCCGCTGCTGCTGCTGCTTACGCTCGTCGCGGTGGCATGAAAGCGTTCGTTTTGATCCCTGAGGGCTACGTAGCGCTAGGAAAATTGGCGCAGGCGTTACTCTATGGTGCAGAGGTATTAGCAATTAAGGGCAATTTTGACCAGGCGTTGAGCATTGTGAGAACGATGTCTGAGCACTATCCCGTTACGTTGGTCAATTCGGTAAACCCTTATCGCTTAGAAGGGCAAAAAACTGCCGCTTTTGAAATTGTGGATGCGTTGGGAGACGCACCAGACTGGCTCTGTATCCCAGTTGGCAATGCAGGTAACATCACTGCTTACTGGATGGGTTTTTGCCAGTATCACCAGGCACAGCGCTGCGCCAAGTTACCTCGCATGATGGGGTTCCAAGCTGCTGGAGCTGCGCCCTTTGTCACTGGGCGGCCTGTTGAACAACCAGACACTCTTGCTACTGCCATTCGGATTGGGCATCCAGCGAACTGGGATCGGGCGATCGCGGTACAGCACGCGAGCCAGGGCAGTTTTGCTGCCGTTACTGACGCTGAAATTTTGGACGCTTATCGCCTACTGGCATCTGAGGAAGGTATTTTTTGTGAACCTGCTAGCGCGGCTTCGGTAGCTGGACTGCTAAAGGTCAAAGAGCAAGTTCCCTCTGGCGCTACGGTCGTCTGCGTTCTTACAGGCAATGGACTCAAAGATCCTGATACTGCCATCAAGCATAGCCAAAACCAGCTTCGTCTGGGCATTGAGCCAGTGTTGGATACAGTAGCGCGGGCAATGGGGTTTTAGAAAAAAGGCTGAAGGCTGAAGGATAAGGGCTAATTTTTAGCCTCCAGCCCTTATCCTTTGCTTGCCTAGCCCTTGGCTTCCGACATTCCCATCACTTCATAGCCAGCATCAACATAAAGAATCTGCCCGGTAATGCCGCTTGACAAGTCGCTACAAAGGAATGTGGCAGCGTTGCCAACCTCAATCTGTGTAACCGTCCGGCGCAGGGGGGCTACTTGCTCAACATGGTGAATCATATCGAGAATGCCACCCACGGCTGAGGAGGCAAGGGTGCGAATAGGTCCGGCTGAAATGGCATTGACACGAATGTTATGAACGCCAAGGTCAGCAGCAAGATAGCGCACATTCATTTCTAACGCGGCTTTGGCAATGCCCATCACGTTGTAGTTTGGGATAACCCGCACGCCGCCCAGGTAAGTCAACGTGACGATGCTGCCGCCCTCTGTCATCAATGGTTTTGCTGCTGCACAGAGCTTGACTAATGAGTAAGCGCTAATATCTAACGCTGTAGCAAAGCCGTCACGAGACGTATCCACGAAATGTCCAGTTAAGTCTTCCTTATTGGCAAAGGCAAGGCAGTGAATGAGGATATCGAGTTTGCCCCATTGCTCTTTGACAGTGGCAAATGTTTCTTCGACTTGAGCATCATTCTGAACGTTGCAAGGTACAAAGAGGCTGGGCTGCAATGGTTCTACCAGCTCAGCCACTTTCTTTTCAAAGCGTCCTTTGTCATCGGGTAAGTAGGTAATGCCAATGTTTGCGCCTGCTTTGTGAAGCTGTTGGGCAATGCCCCAGGCGATCGAGCGATTGTTGGCTATGCCAGTTACAAGGGCATTTTTTCCGGTCAGGTCTAGCATGGCGATCTATCTTCAACAGCAACTTCGAGTGCTTCAAGAATACTCAAAGATGGAGCATCAAGGGTAGTGAGCCGCTGAACGGTCGTCGATCGCTGAAATTTGTTGAGTTATTTTGTTCTTGTTAGGGTAATTTGAAGCGATCGCTGCTTTTGCGTTCACACTGGCGTAGGGAGCCCGCTAAGTGGCTATCAGGCGCTTAATGTGACTGCCTACAGAAGAATGTGTAACATCAGGCACAAAAAAGCCGACTGGAGTGAGTTTAAGTGTTCTAAGTTACAAACTCTTGATCGTCTCAATTTGTCTTCTGTCGTGTGGGCTGGACGGCATGGGCTGGACAGTGTGAGCGGGTAATGTGGGAGCACCAGGTAAGGGGATATGGTAGTGACGCAAGATAGACCGCTGGCATCAGTATTTCGACAAATGGGTGGTGGTGCTTTTCCACCCGTTGTTGAAACATTTGAACGGGGTAAGACTATTTTCTTTCCAGGCGACCCGGCAGAGCGTGTGTATTTTCTGGTGCGCGGTGCGGTCAAGCTTTCTAGAGTGTACGAAGCGGGTGAGGAAATCACGGTCGCGTTGCTACGAGAAAATAGCGTGTTTGGTGTGCTGTCGCTCATCACGGGGCATAAGTCCGATCGCTTTTATCATGCTGTTGCGTTTACACCTGTAGAACTGCTTTCAGTTCCGATCGAGCAGGTCGAGAAAGCGCTAAAGGATAACCCTGAGCTATCCATGATTTTGCTCCGTGGCCTCTCCTCACGCATCCTGCAAACGGAGATGATGATTGAAACGCTGGCACATCGAGATATGGGGTCTCGCTTGGTGAGCTTTTTGCTGATTCTGTGCCGCGATTTTGGTATGCCAACAAATGATGGCATTACGATCGACCTCAAATTGTCCCATCAGGCGATTGCAGAGGCGATCGGTTCAACCCGCGTAACAGTGACTCGTTTACTCGGAGATCTGCGACAAGACAAAATGATTTCAATCCACAAGAAGAAAATCACGGTGCATAACCCAGTGACGCTGAGTCAGCAATTTACTTAGTTCTTAGCAGAGGAGTCAACCTGTCAGAAGCGATCGATTTGCAGGGAAAGACCAGCACGGGAGGACTGATAGGTGTTTGTTTAAGCCTTGTAACCCTCATTGCTTTACCTCATGATCACCTTCCTCCTCACTTCTTGCTCCTCACATCTTTCACAGTTACGAATTTCACAACGCGCTACAGAATTTAACGAGTTAAGGTACGCTGTATGTGAATTCGTCCCAACAGCTTCATAGTGCTGTAGAAGTGGGGCTTGTGGGAGTATAAGTGTGTCCGGCGGCGAAATTCTGATTGTGGCAGTGCTGATACTTGGTGCGGTAATTGCCACATTGGGCGATCGCATCGGTACTCGTGTGGGCAAAGCTCGCCTTAGTTTATTCAAGCTGCGTCCTCGAAAGACCGCCACGCTTGTTACTATCATGACGGGTATTCTCATTTCAGCTTCTACGCTAGGGGTTTTGATTGCTGCCAGCAACCAACTGCGAACCGGTCTTTTTGAGCTTGGCACTATTCAACGCCGTTTGCGAAATACTCGCACTGAGCTAGAGCAAGCTAGAAGCCAGAAAGGGCAAGTTGAGAGCGAACTAACAAAATCGCGTACCGATCGCGAAGCGGCAAAGAAGCAACTGACCACGGCAAAGAAGCAACTGACCGAGACCAATCAATCACTAAAAGGGGCGATCACTGAGCGATCGCGTGCCCAGGCAGAAACAGCCAAAACGCAGGCTGCACTTAGCAGCACCCAAAGTCGGCTGACGATCGTCTCACAACAGGCACTCCGACTGCGGTCAGAAATTAGCCAATTGCAGGCACAGCGCGATCAGGTCATTGGCCAACGTGAACAAGAAGTGCGAGCAAGAGACCAGATCATTCAACAGCGTGAAGCCCGCCTTAAAGACCTTGAACAGCAGCAAGAAGCGTTAGTCCAAGATGTCCAACGGTTGCGGTTAACGGCAGAGGGCTTACGCATCGGCAATGTTGCGATTCAGCGTGGTCAAGTGCTTGCGTCTGTCGCCATTCGGACAACAAACTCAGCGACCGCCAAACAAGCGGTTGATCAAATCTTACGAGAGGCAAACCAGGCAGCGCTTCGCTCCGTGCGACCAGGAGCCTCCGAACAAGTAGTGCAAATTACGAATGCCGAGGTTAAACAACTAATTGAACAAATTGATGATGGACAAGATTACATTGTTCGCATCTACTCAAGCGCAAACTACCTGGTAGGTGAAAAGTTGATTCAGGTTTTTGCCGATGCCGTGCGTAATCGGGTTGTTTTTTTAGCTGGGGACGTTGTGGCTGGCACCTCACTTAATCCATCAGCGACACCCGATGCTGAGCTTCAACAGCGAATCAACCAACTCCTTGCCAGTGCTAATTTCCGTGCTCGCAACCTCGGAATTTTAGCTGATTCGGTGCAAATCGGGCGCATTCAAGATGTCATTACCTTTGTTGAGCAGTTAAAGCAGTACAAACAAACAGTTGAGTTAAAGGCAGTTGCCGCAGACGTAATCTATACGGCTGGACCACTTAACCTTGAGTTAGTTGCCGTTCAAAACGGGCGAGTGATACTCCGCACGAAAAACTTAACACCGACAACTGATACACCAACGACTGATACACCGACGACTGGTACATCAACGACTGATACACCAACGACTGATAGGCAAAAACCCTAACGCCTAGTGCTGCAATGCTCTGCTTTGATGTTCTTCTGTCGTTCCACAATGCCATGCACTCTAGCTCCTCTGCGCCAACTGAACCACCTGCGTCTGACCAACCCGTGATCTTGGGCTTTGATCCAGGGCGACGCAAATGTGGTCTAGCTGTGCTTGGTGTCGATCGCACGTTGCGCTACCATCAAGTCGTTGAAGCAGAGACAGCGATCGACACCATTCAAGCACTGCGTCGCCAATTTCCGATTTCACTGCTGATTATGGGCGACCAAACCACTGCCAAAGACTGGAAGCAAAAACTCGGTCAGGCTTTCACCGATCCACTTCGCATCATCATGGTGGATGAACGACACAGCAGCCTAGAAGCCCGTGATCGTTACTGGCAAATGTACCCAGCTCAGGGGCTAACCAGTCTCATTCCCCAATCATTTCGTACCATCCCACGCCCAATCGACGACATCGTTGCCATTTTGTTAATTGAGCGGTACTTAGAGCGCTTAGTGAACTGAGCGGGGAAGGCAGGTAGAAGACAGAAGGCGAAAGGTAGAGGCAGAGGACAGAATGAACTCAAAAACCTCTTTGCTTTCCCTTCCACTCTTTGCTCTTTGCCCTTCCACCGCTTCATCCTTCTCCCGCTTTCCTTCACACTAATTCACACATCTTCAACTGTCTTGGTTACAGGTACAATTCACGGTACGCTAAGAAAGCATTTAGAGCGATCGAAATTGACTATGACTGCTTTTTCCACCTCTGAGTCGGCGACCTCGACCACGCTTCCACCCTCCGATTCGCGCGAGCGCGTCAGCCAGTTTCTTCGCAGCTTGCAAGATCAGATTTGTCAGGGTTTAGCACAAGTTGATGGCAAAGGAACGTTTCAGGAAGATAGCTGGGTACGTGAAGATGGCGGTGGTGGTCGATCGCGCGTGATGCGAGAAGGCGACGTTTTTGAGCAGGGTGGCGTCAATTTTTCGGAAGTATGGGGCAAAGATCTGCCGCCCTCGATCGTCATGCAGCGCCCCGAAGCCAGAGGCTATGAGTTTTATGCCACGGGCACGTCGATGGTCTTACATCCACGCAATCCCTACATCCCCACAGTTCACCTCAACTATCGCTACTTTGAAGCTGGTCCTGTTTGGTGGTTTGGAGGGGGGATTGATCTCACACCCTACTATCCCTTTGCGGAAGACGTGGTTCACTTCCACCAAACGCTGAAGCAAGCGTGCGATCGCCACCATCCAGAGTATTACCCCACATTCAAGCTCTGGTGCGACGAATACTTCTACTTGAAGCATCGTCAGGAGACACGTGGCGTTGGCGGTATTTTCTTTGACTACCAAGATACGCAGGGCATTCTCTACCCAGTTGCTTACCCCGGTTCTCAAAGCGATACGGCAGCAGCTCGCCATAGCCAGTCTGTTGGTACAGTCCATAACCGCAACTGGGACGATCTCTTTGGTTTTATCCAAAGCTGCGGTACAGCCTTTTTGCCTGCTTATTTGCCAATTGTTGAACGGCGGCGTTCACACGAATATGGCGAACGTGAACGCAATTTTCAACTTTATCGGCGTGGACGCTACGTCGAATTTAACCTCGTGTACGATCGGGGCACCATCTTTGGCTTGCAGACTAACGGACGCACTGAGTCGATTCTGATGTCGCTGCCCCCGCTTGTACGTTGGGAATATGGCTATACCCCAGAACCCAACACTCCAGAAGCTACCCTCTACGAAACCTTCTTGAAACCACAAGATTGGGTCAACTGGACATTACCATCCCAAGAAGTCTAGGATAAACTACTGGTAGGATATTTTTTGCACCCATATTGCAAGCTGTGTGATGGTCACACTTAACTCGTTTACGCCTGTAATGTGTGTCAGGTCATGCTTAAAGGGCGATGTTATTGCCTTTCTCTAGGGAACTATTGCTTGAAGGGGTTATGTAGCTTGATACAGACCTTGATCGTCGAGACACAGCGCAAAGCTTCGGTTAAAATCGCCAACATAACCACCGTTCTTAGGAGAGGGTAAGTGTTCCCTATGGAGCAAAAATCAATTCACATGGAGCAAAAAACCCATACGACCCAAGACGGGACGATTGTCATCGTTTTAACGCCTACGGGGCGGCTTGACATTACAACGGCATGGCAGTTTCGGTTAAAGCTACAGGAATCTATTTCTAAGCTCAGCCACCATGTAGTCGTCAATCTGGGTCAGGTTAACTTTATTGATAGCTCTGGATTAACATCGCTTGTTGCTGGAATGCGCGATGCCGACAAAGTACGCGGCAGCTTCCGCATTTGCAACGTCCATCCTGAAGCGAAGTTAGTGTTTGAAGTGACGATGATGGACTCGGTGTTTGAGATTTTTGAAACTGAGCAAGAGGCACTAGAAGGCGTACCGAGAGGCATTGCGAGTTAGGTTAACTTGTTTTGCTGGGAATCATACAGCCGCAGACTGCTTTAATTTGGGCAGTCTGTTTTCGTTTGCGTACTGTTAAGCAGAGCGATCGTAGCAATGGCTTTGCAGAACTCTCTTTGGGAAATAGGCATACTCTAACGAAAAAGGAGCTTTTCAAATTTTCCTTGTGTAGCGAAGGCTCCTACTTTGACGTAAATTTGGCGCTTTGCGTGCCTTTTTTTCACTAGTAGCGTACCCTTAACAAGAAGAACGCTATAGGTAGCAGTTGATTTGACAAAGTATCGTGAGCAGCTTTCGCTTTTTTCAGTGTCTGAGCAAAAGACGTTGGGCTACGCTACCCAGCCAGCAGAAGGGTTGAAAATTAGCGCTGAAGCCTTGCAGACATGGAAACAGCGGCTTTTTCACTATCAGCAGCAGGTGACGATCTCGCCACCCTTACAGCAAGGCACGTTATTTGACGCGCCTGCTCCGAAGGCAGACCCAGATAGTCTTGATCCGTTTAGCTTGTCGCAGCAGAATACAGAATTCTGGCGCTGGAAAGCGAGCGATCATGGTGTAGCAGCACTTTACTTTGTCATTGACTACACGCTGCCAATTCTGCTCTACGTTGGCGAGACGGTGAAATCTGGACAGCGATGGAAAGGCGAACATGATTGCAAGCGTTATCTGCTGAACTATCGGCAGGTTCATTACCAAAATCAGCTCGAAACCTTGCTAGGTATCGCGTTTTGGTCATTGGCACCAACGCAGACCCGTGATCGCCAACGCTTAGAGTCTGCACTGATTTCTAAGTGGCGGTCGCCATTCAATAAGGAAAACTGGGCTTTTTGGGGCACTCCGTTTACAGGCACAGGCATTAGTTAGCGCCAGACATAGGAGCAGTTAGTAGCAAAAGACACAAAAGCCTTACGTGTTTCTAGCCTCCCTTTATAGCGACTTTACCTATTTGTCTCTTCCGCTCGCTACCGTAGAAACAGGTTGGGTCACTTAGACACCAACACCAAGAGACAAGCGAGATGGACAGCAACGGGGGGCTTGTTGCTGTCCATCTTGTTTTGAGAGGTGATTCGTTTTGGGGCTTAAAGAATACATCAACAGCGATCGCGCAAATTTCGGCTGCCTAAGCAGCATTTACGCCAGCGTTTTTGCGACCGCTTTATTACTAGCCTGTTGAGTGCGGACAACCCACTCGATAACCTGTTGCCCCAAGCGAATGTCGTCCAGACGATCGATCTCACGGATACCTGTAGGGCTAGTGACATTCACTTCGGTCAGGTAGCCGCCAATAATATCAATGCCAACAAACGCCAGACCATCACGTTGCAGCGTGGGCGCAAGTTGAGCGCAGATTTTAAGCTCTCTTTCGGTGATGGTGGTTTGAGCAACTCTGCCGCCTACTGCCATATTGCCCCGAAATTCGTTGCCAGTTGGAATCCGGTTGACAGCCCCGATTGGTTCACCATCCAGCAAAATAATGCGTTTGTCGCCATCTTTTGCTTCTGGCAAATAGGTTTGCACCATCACAGGGACTTGCCCCTGATTGGTACTAATTTCGACCAGTGAATTAATGTTGCGATCGCCCGCTTCCAAGATGAGAATGCCTTCTCCTGCCTTGCCACCCAGGGGCTTCAAAACTGCCACGCCTTTGCGCTCCACAAACTGCCGGATCACCTGCTTATCCTGGCTCACAATTGTTTCTGGAATCGCATCAGCAAATTGCAGCGCGTACATTTTTTCGTTGGCGGCTCGAATGCCTGCGGGAGAGTTGACCACCAACGTTTTAGCAGGATCGATATAGTCCAAAATATACGTGGCGTAAAGGTAAGGCACTGTCACAGGCGGATCAGTCCGCATAAAAACGGCATCCATTGCCTCTAATGGTAAGAGGGCGCGATCACTCACCTTAAACCAGGGATTAGCCGCGCTCCACAGACCCTCAACAAGTGTTACTGGTGTAAGGTCAACACGCTCTAACGGTGCCAAGGCTTTGCCGTCCACAACACTCAGTTGTGCTGCCTGCGTTATCCAGACTTCGTGCCCGAGCACCTGTGCGGCTTCCATTAAGGCAACGCTGGTATCGTGCCCAGGGTCAAGTCGCTGGATCGGGTCGATGATGAATGCAAATTTCACAGGGTTTAACCTTTGTCAGTGGTCAATGATTCAGATGGCAGCATTAGTCGAGCCGTGGTTAGTAGGCGGACTGTAGGCTGGAAACGGTAACAAGTTTAGCTAGCTTGCCGTTTAGCTAGCTTGTAGGAGTGAATCGAGCTTGCCCTGTGCATTCAACGCTGTCATATCATCACACCCACCGATGTGTTGATCATTAATAAAGATCTGCGGTACAGAACGTCGACCGTTTGCGCGTTGAGACATCTTACTTCTCGCTGGTTCATCGCCATCAATGCAATATTCGGTGTACTCGACACCTTTGCGATCGAGCAGTGCTTTTGCCCGAATGCAGAAGGGGCAAGTACTCCAGGTATAAATCTCGACGTTAGCAGCCATAGGTTTCTCAACTCCAGCGTTCAGTCTTCATTTTAGGGCGTGAAGATGAAAAACGTAGAGACTAAGCCTATTCGGGAACACGTTCTAACGTTTCAGAAGCATCTGACTTGGGCAACAGGAGCCGAATTGCCATCATTGCAAACCCAAGTGCTGCTGTAAGCTTGACCAGACGCGCTGGTAGAAAGTAAGCAGTACCTTCGCCAACGAAGACACCCAGCAGACTTGCCAATAAAAGAGCAGCAGCCGTGCCAAAAAAGATGGTGCGAGGCGCTTTTGAGTTGCCGCTGAGGGCGATCGCTGCTAGTTGGCTTTTGTCGCCCAACTCCGACAGAAAAACCGTGATAAAGCTGATGCCTAAAAGATGCCAATCCATAGAAAGTTTTAAGTTCTGAGTTTTGAGTTCTAAGTTTTGAGTTCTAAGTTTTAAGTTTTGAGTTTCAATCCATGTCGCAATCCTTCCCTACATCCTCATAACATCCAGAAAGAGCCAGAGGGAGAGGAACGCCAACATGATGCCAGCAGCGGTATCGAGCGTTTTGGGCGAGACGCGGGATGATAGCCATTGACCAACGAGAACACCAAGCAGGCTTGTTGTCACTAAAGCAGCAGCAGCCCCTGTAAACACAATCCACGGCGCATGAGACTCAGCAGACATCAGGAGCGTCGCCACCTGAGTTTTGTCGCCCAACTCAGCCAAAAAGATCGTGATAAAGGTAGTGCCAAACACTTTCCATTGGGAGTTGGCACCATCTTTAGCGATCGACGAGGGTGCAGCCACCGCAGAAGGGGCAACAGTCGGCGCGATCGTGCTGCCAGTCAGTTGATGATGGGGCGTGCCTTCAGTCTTTGGCAACGGTTCTGGTTCGATCAATACTGGTTCCGTCAAAAGATAAGCTTTGCTAAACGGTTTAACCAGATGAGTCGTTTCTAGCAAAGGAGTGATGTCAACAGCAGACGATGAAACTTCCACGGCAACTCTAAAAAGAAAAGGAATTGGCTTTCATTTTCTTTTCATTATCTTCAACTTATTGCTAAAGGTCAATGTTGCTAATGGGTCCGATGCCAACCTCACGCTCGAAGCGGAGTTGCTCCAGACTGCGATCGCCATAGACACCTTCAATCTGCTCTTGGCAGCAAGCGATCGCAAAGTCGTTCAGTTCAGTTGGTTCCACCCCAAACAGATCTTGAAAAACGTCTGGTTCAACGCGACAAAAGCGGGGGCGATCGTTGTAAACGCTGCATTCGCGGGTGGCTTTGTCAAAGTGCACACACCAGCCATCATCACCAACCATGCTCAGGTAAAGCGCCAGTTCTGTGGGTAAAAGGTAGTCTTCTAAATCGGGTCGATCGGTTGGGTCTAGGTGGCAACAGGCACCACACTGCTTTACACAGCGCCAAGTTGGCATGAGAGTGAGGGGTAAGGGGAGAAGAGTAAGGAGGGCTTGTGTACCTAAAGATGGCTAAAAGTAAGGTTTTGCGTCCCTCTATTTATGTTAGAACGTTTCGAGGTTGGCACGTTTTGAGTGCGGAGTTGAGGCTGACGGTTGACAACTCAATCTATCCACATAGCCCTTCGTCGAGCTTAACGGTTCGAGCGCCTGAGAGTGCACCGATTCAAGCTTGATTGCTATTTTAACTTTTGTTAACTTTCTTAGAACTGGCATAAGCAGCCAGATAAGATTTGGTTGTTGCGGAAAAGTTACGTCCGCGCATCAAGTTTATTTTAGTGACTGATAGGGAGTAAGGACATGGAATCGATCATTCAGCTTGCGATGTTAGCCGCGGTCGTTATCGCTGGTCCTGTTGTAATTTTTCTGCTGGCAGCTAGTGGTGGCGATCTCTAGAGCAACAGCTTTCTTTCTGCAAGTACCTGCTTTTTGACTGCACACGTTGTAAATGAGTCGTGTCAGTTGCTTTAACGCTGTACTTGCCTGAACGTTTTTCGGATATGAGAGAGTAGTGACTAGCCCGATTCACGTCGGGCTTTTTTATTGAGAGTTTTTTGGGTATGGTGCAGCCTGATCAAGTGTTTGGATGAAGGTTCGTAGTGCCTGAGTATAGCGCTCTCCGGCAACTTGCTCGACATCGTTATGGTCTGCACCGTCCACTATGAGAAATGTCTTAGGTTGATTGGCACGATCGAAGAGTGCTTGCCCATGCTGAAGCGGAATTGTGCGATCGCGAGTGCCGTGAATGAAGAGCATAGGACAAGGAACAGCACCAATTTTGTTGATATTGGGAAACTTGTCGAAGGGAAAAAGAGGGACATGGGTAAGCACCCGAAATGTAGATTTGAAGCCGCTTTCAACCACTAACCCAGCCACAGCCTGACGGGTCGCCAAATCAATGCTAGGACCGCTGCCCACCGATCGCCCATAGGCAATGATGCGGTTGGGTGGCTGCTTTAGCGTTGTCGTGAGGTAGCGGTAGGCAGCGTCAATATCTTGATAAGCAGCCTGTTCGGAAGCACTACCCTGGCTAGTGCCATAGCCCCGATAGTCATAGGCAAAAACATTCACACCGATCGCCTGGATCTGTGTCAGACGCGGACGAATATCTCCCAGGTCTTCGGCGTTACCGTGGCTGTAAAGGATAGTGTAGGTTGCCTTGGGGTGAGGTAGATAGACGGCAGAGATTTGTATATTGGGGGCGCTGGCAAGCTTGAGCGTTGTCCGATCGTCCTGATAGCTCGAAGGCTGCGGTTGAAAGATCTGGCGATCAGCAAAAAAGAAGGCATAAGCACCGAGCGCCAGGTAAATGAAAAGGACTGATCGCACCACTCGCCCCACAGAAAATTTACCCAGCAAAAGCAGTCTGAGACTGTCATGCGGGCGGGTTCGATCGGTATCAAGTGCCAATAATTGTGCTCCTATTTAATCCCAGTGCCGTTAATTTGCTGAGCTAAGTCAGCCCTAGTTTAAGTGGATTAACACTAACGGATTGGAATAAGAGCCTACAGAAACGTTCTGGCTTCTGGCTCTTTTTCATGCCTGGAATGGATGCAGTGCCTTGAGGCTATTTGTAAACCTCGATCGCCTCGACACGCAAGCAAAACGCGCCAGGTGTAAAGTGCGGATTCAATGCTCCGTCATATTCAAACTTGCTCAACATCAGTTGCAAGGAGCGAATCTGAGCCGAGTTAAGCGATCGCGCCGTGGGCTGAGTTTTAGCCCGAAATACCGGCACCATCTGCACGAAGGGAATTTGAATCGTCACCCACTCCTGGGCGATCGTGTCAAACGAATAAGCATAGGCAAGGCTATCCCAGCTATCTTCGTCACGCAGTAGTAGCTTGTAGCGCTGTCCATCGCCTTTAACCCGCAGTGCCACACCTGTATAAGCAGCTAAGTTTAGCGGTGGCTCAAAATTACGAGTACGAGCGGAGGCAAAGCCGCCAGAATTAGCGGTCGAGACGATGCCGCTAAAGCTTGCTGCCCCTTCGTTTAGCTGAAAGGAACTGTTGCTCACCCCACCCATAACAACATCATCAAGGGCACCCCACGTTTGGTTAAGGGCAGCATTGGGTTGGCGAAAGTCAAACAACACATCGGCTTGGGGTTGCAGATTGGGAAGCGGAGTTGAGCCAAACACCATTTTTTGGAACCAGCTAACAACAGGAATTGTTTCAAAGTAAGTGAGGGTTTGCCAAAAGCGTCCGGCATCCCACATTTGGCGATCGCGCTGAGACATTTTGAACACCTTTAAATCAATCACACAAACGGTGACAGAATGCTTACCACTCTACTATGACCGATCGTCTGTCCGTGTCCTCAGCCTCTGGGGTAAAGGCGATCACGGCAGCAAAAAAGCAGGGCATACAGTTTTTCTAGGATCCGCTTATGCGTTTCGGTAAAGAACTTGCCTAGCCAGTGGTGGATCATCGAGAAACGTAGTGTGAGCAAATGATTTGCCAGCAGGTTTTGGGCTTGTGCTTCTAGTTCCTCGCTGTCCAGTTCCAGGTCGTTAAAGGCGATCGTAAGCGTAACGGTTGGTTCACCTGCCATGTGTATGCCTCAGAGATTAATCGCTGTACACACGATAATCAACTCAACTGCCCTTTTTCCAGTGCCATCACTATCTAGAGTGTTTTGTAAGCACAGCGATCGTTGGGCAGAGTTTGTACAATAGCGGAGAGTAGTTGGCTACGGGTGTAGATCGATCGAGAATACTTACAGACGTATGACGCAAGAGGCAGAGCATGAGCAGTAGCGGCGAAGAAAAGGCAATTGCCCAGGAGATCAAGACTCAGCTTTGGATTTTGGGCGGCTTGGTTGTCGTAATGTGGGCAGTCGAGATTCTTGATCAGTTTGTGTTTCGGGCGGGGCTTCGCCAAACGCTGGATATTTACGGCATTTATCCACGTAATGTTGTTGGTTTGCGAGGCATTCTGTTTGCGCCCTTTTTGCATGGCAACTTTGCACACCTCATTGGCAACACGGTGCCGTTTCTGGTGCTGGGTTGGCTGATTATGCTGCGCGAAACCAGCGATTTCTTTTGGGTGAGCCTTGTCTCTGCCTTTGTCAGCGGTTTAGGCACCTGGATGTTTGGCTCTTCTGCAATCCACATTGGCGCGAGTGGCGTGGTCTTCGGGTATCTGGGCTACCTGTTAGCAAGGGGTTATTTTGAGCGCAGCATGACGTCGATCGCCATGTCGCTCTTTGTCGGCACCCTTTACGGCAGCCTCCTTTGGGGTGTACTACCCACACAGATGGGCATTTCCTGGGAAGGGCATCTCTTCGGCTTTTTGGGTGGTGTGCTGGCAGCACGACTGCTAACACCGAAGCGGAAAGTGTCGGGAGTTTAGGGAATGGGGAGTAGGGAGTAGGGAGTAGGGGAAGCAAGGAGGCAGGGGAAGCAAAAGACGCTTTGAGTTCATACAGCCGTTATCTTCTGCCTTTTGCCTTCATCCTTCTGCCTTTTGAATAACTGGTAACGCTTTTGACAAACGCAACAATTATTGGCTGTGGCTATGTGGGCAAAGCGGTTGCTCAACGGTGGCGATCGACGTTGACAGTAACGGCAACGACGACAACGCCTGATCGCGTGGCTGACCTAGAGTCAGTAGCACAGCGGGTGCAAGTGGTGAAAGGAAACGATGAGGCAGGAGTGCGATCGCTCCTTCAAGATCAAGCGATCGTCCTACTCAGTATCGGTGCGCCAAATGCGAATGCCTATGAGGAAACCTATCTGCAAACGGCAAAAACATTGGTAGCAGCGCTCAAAGATGCTCCAACAGTGCAGCAGGTAATTTATACGGGCAGTTATGCGGTGTATGGCGATCGGCAAGGTGGTTGGGTCGATGAGACTTCAGACATTGTGCCTGCAAACCGTAATGGTGAGCTTCTAGCAGAGACAGAGCAAATTTTGCTTGCTGCCAGTGATGTGCTTAAGGTTTGCGTTTTGCGTTTGGGTGGTATCTATGGTCCGGGGCGCGAGTTGACCAAAATTTTTGGGCGAGCAGCAGGCACTACACGACCAGGAAACGGAGAGGATGCCGCCAACTGGGTACATCTGGATGACATTGTGGGCGCGATCGACTTTGCGCGGCAGCAGTCATTAACGGGAGTCTACAACCTGGTAGGGACGGTGCCAACTACAACAGGAGTCTTGCTAGAGCGGCTGTTTGCGACTCACGGGTTGCCCAACGTGACGTGGAATGTGTCGCAGTCTAGCACTCGCCCGTATAACGCTAGAGTGTCGAATCAAAAGCTGCGCGAGGCAGGCTATCAATTTCTCTATCCACAGATCCTGGAGACGGTGTAATCTAACGAAAGCGATCGCGTAGGGACATTACACCGTCCTTACAGGAATGTATAGGATTTTTTATGACTACAGCGCTGTCTAACCCCTTAAATGCTGCCGCAGAGACGCTGCATGACCGGATCGATCGCCTTTATCACCAACCTTTGCCCGATTTACTTTTTAAGGCGCAGCAAGTCCATCGAGAGCATCACAATCCCAACGCGGTGCAGCTTTGTACCCTTTGCAATATCAAAACGGGGCTGTGTCCTGAAGACTGCGCCTACTGTTCTCAAAGCGTTCACAATAAAACAGAGCTAGAGCCACAGCCATTAGCCGATATTGAAACGGTGCTGGCTGAAGCGAAAGCCGCGAAGGCACATGGATCGACCCGCTTTTGCATGGGTGCTGCCTGGCGAGAGGTGAAGGATGGTGCCCAATTTGAGCGAGTGCTAGAAATGGTGCGTCAGGTTGCGGCACTGGAGTTGGAAGTCTGCTGCACGTTGGGAATGCTCAAACCCCATCAAGCGAAACGTTTGAAAGAAGCGGGACTGACGGCATACAACCACAATCTCGATACCTCACCGGATTACTACGGCAAGGTGATTACCACGCGCACCTATCAAGATCGCCTGGAAACCATTCAAGCCGTTAGCGCCGCTGGTATTTCGGTTTGCTGCGGTGGCATTCTTGGCATGGGTGAATCGGTCAGCGATCGCCTCGCCCTTTTAGCAGCACTGGCAGAGCTTGATCCGGTGCCAGAGTCGATTCCCATCAATTGTCTGGTGCCTGTTGCCGGAACGCCGCTCAAAGATACGCCCCCTGTGGATGCCATCGAGCTAGTGCGGATGGTGGCGACCACGCGGATTTTGTTTCCACAGGCGATCGTTCGCCTCTCTGCCGGACGCTTGCAAATGAGCGATGAACTGCAAGCGCTATGCCTGTTAGCGGGAGCTAATTCTATCTTCACAGGACCAGTGCTGTTAACCACTCCAAACCCTGAAACCACACAGGATGAACAGTTGTTGCAGCGGCTGGGCATGGTGCCGAAGGAGATGGGATAAAGGCTGAGGGCTGAAGGCGAAAACTCAGGAGTATAACGTTGTAAACGCGACAAGCAAAGCAGGGGCAGTAGCGATAGAAGAAGTCAAAACCCAAAAGTTAAACCTGCCTGATGCAAACAACTTCTACGGTAAAATCTAGTGTTTGAAAATTATCTCTAAGTGCGTGAGGCAGCATTGTGCAGAAGTTTGTTCCATTAGAAGCACCAGAGCCGTTTGCAGTATTGGGTTTGCCTGTTCATTTGCTAAATGATTATGCCGGGTGGCTGGTTTCATGTGCACAGCAGCAACAGGGCTGTCATGTGGTGACGTTGAATGCGGAAATGACGATGGCAGCCGAGCAAAATCTGCCGTTAGCAACCATCATTCGGCAAGCGGATCTGGTGATTCCTGATGGTGCGGGGATTGTGCTGTATCTGAAGCTGTATGGTCGATCGACGCAACGCTGTCCGGGGATTGAACTGGCAGAATTACTGCTGCGCGAGTTTGGACGATCGCCCTCGCTCGGTACGGTCGCCTTCTTTGGCGGGAAACCAGGAGTCACGCAGCAAGCGGCAGAAAAGTTGCAGGCGCGAATGCCTGGATTGGCGATCGCCATCACCCAGCACGGTTACCTCACTGCCGACGACACTCCACGCTTTCTACAAATGCTAAAGGAGACTCAGCCTCGACTCATTCTCGTTGGCTTGGGTGTGCCCCGACAGGAGTTTTGGATCGCTGAACATCGTCACCTTTGCCCCAACGCAATTTGGATTGGCGTGGGTGGCAGTTTCGATATCTGGGCAGGCGTCAAAACTCGCGCTCCTGGGTGGCTGCGCGACAATCATTTGGAATGGGTTTATCGCCTGTATCAAGAACCTTGGCGCTGGCGACGGATGCTAGCGTTACCCCAATTTGCCTGGCGATCGCTAGTGTATCGGGTGACGCAAGGGCATGCTTAGAAAGTAGCCAATGGAAAATACAGTGGTTGAACTGGAAGACATTCAGCACAGCGATCTAGTGCTTTACCAGGGACACACCTATATACTCTCAGGCAAGATTGGATCAGGCTTAATCGATCCTACAAGACAGGGGCTTAGACCGACGATCGTCCCTCAGCATTTGGAGTGTCGCTGTCGCTGCACCTACACGATCGTGAGGGCTTCGCTTTTTCTAATCAGGCTCGCTCTTGTCTTAGAAAAAGACTCGTCAACAGCCCATATAGCAGCACCTAGCATTTTGGGGCAGAGACCTACGATCACTGTCCTTAACTCGTACACCAGAAGAACTAGCTTCTTCAGTACTAGCCGCGAACTCATCACCAGGACTACAACTGTAAGCCTTGAAACATGGTCTTTCATGACTAATACATGCAGTCAACCAGTACCCTTTACAGGTAGCCTACTGCTTTGTGACGGCTTCGTTGGAGAAGAGATGACAATTAGCGTCGTGCTTGATAATGGCAAACCGGCTTTACTTCCATACCGAGGCACATACCCTTCTACGCGCTATCAAACCGTCTACGAACTGACCTTTGAGCAGGGCAAGCTAGTGAAAACAACGGATCGATCATCAGATATTGAAGCCTATCGTCAGATTACGCAGGCAGAACAATTACAACCCGGCGATCGGGAAAAGTGGCAAACAAAGATCAGACCCTGGATTAGCGCGTACCATGATTTGACACACCTAGACCAGGATTACCTGGATTAATCTGGACTACTGAGTTTTTGCATCATGCTATACCAACAAGGACACAGGGCAATGGTGCAAACCTACTGTTCTTTCCATAGAATTCAGAGACTTTAGAGTGAACGCTCAGAGATCATTCACCACGGTTTAGGCATTACGGACTATCAATGAGAAAGCCCAATCCTTTGACTTTTGTGGTGTAATAGGTGGATTCTGCGAGTGTTGATAGCATATGACTCAGGTTTTGAACGGTCAAGCTACCAGAGGTAGTGCCATCCCCACAGCCCATACCAGCCCTGCCAATGGGGGCGATCGTGCCACGCTGCGAGATGCGATCATCACGCTGCAAGGAGTAACCAAGACCTATGACAACGGCAGTCAGGCACTGGTAAATCTCAACCTGGAAATTAAGCGGGGCGATTTCTTGTTCATCACAGGTCCGTCTGGCTCTGGGAAATCAACACTGCTGAAGCTGCTGTACGGCGAAGAACGTGTCAATGATGGTGATGTAAGGGTAGACGGCTATGATCTAACAACATTACGAGGCGATCGTCTGTCTCAACTGCGCCGTCGTATTGGTATTGTCTTTCAGGACTACAAGCTCATTCCCCGTCGTACCGTGCTGGAAAACGTAGCGTTTGTCCTCTGGGCACAAGGGCTACCGCGCAAAGAAATTCATCGTCGCTTGCAGCCCGCCCTCAAAATGGTGGGTTTAACGCATAAAGCAAATTGCTTTCCAGAGCAGTTGTCGGGTGGAGAACAGCAGCGCGTCAGCATTGCACGGGCGATCGTAGGCACACCACCCATCTTGCTAGCAGATGAACCAACCGGAAACCTTGATCCAGAAAACTCCTGGCAGGTCATCAAAATTCTCAAAAAGCTAAATTCAGTGGGCATTACCGTGATCGTCACAACCCATGATGAAAGCTTGATTCGCCTCTCCAACCATCCAGCAGTGCAGCTTCGCAACGGCTACCTTTATCGCCCGAAAGGCTAGCAAACGCTGATGACGATCGACGACCTGACCAAATTGCTACAAGTGCTGATTTCACTGGTGCAGGCACTAAGCTGGCAACTGCTGATTCTCTTCATCCTGGTTTACTTTGGTGCGCCACTACGGAATTTCGTCAACAACCTAGGCGAATTCACCTTTAGAGCCGGTGCATCCGGTTTAGAAGCAACAGCAAAACGGCGCATTGAAGCAGGTGTGTTGTTAGGGTCAGCCGCCGCTATCAAATCGGGCGACGCAACGCATAATCAACCCCAGCTTCCAGGTGCCAACGAAGCAAAGGAAATCGCTACAGTGGTAAGCCAAACGATGAAGCCCAAAGTAGCCCAACAGCTTGCCACTGCCTCAGTGCTCTGGGTTGACGATCATCCCGCAGACAATGCCCACGAAATCCGATCGCTTGAGGCACTCGGCATTGCGTTTACCATCTGCCCATCGGTACAGGACGCACTAGAAAAAATTCGGCTTATGCCGTATCACGCGATCGTTTCTGATATGCGGCAAACAGGCACCAACTCGGCGGGCTATCTGCTGCTTCAGGAGTTGCAGCGCCTCGGTGTCAAGACACCCGTCATCGTCTACGGTAGCTCGAATGAAGCCCGCTTAAAGTTTGAAGCACGCGAACAGGGAGCCTTCGGCAGTACTGGCGATCCGCAGGAGTTATTTAGTCTTGTGACGATGGCAGTGCAACAACGGTGAGGAGGAAGAGATAAAGGGTGAATTAGAAAGACGGCTGGCAAAAGCTCCCTCTTCAGTCATTCACCTTTTCACACTTCCCACTCTCATACCGTCACCGCAGGTTCTAGCCCCAGTTCTGTCATCAACCGTGCAGCATCAAAATTTTCTGCCATTGAGTTGCAGATGTACTCGACTTTAACGGGTTCCTTGACGCGCACTTTACCAAAGGCACGATCGACAATCTCAACGGTTGTCAGTGTATCTAAATCAACTGACAGAATAGGAATCTCTAGATCTTCAGCACGATTGAGAATGGCTGGTGAAGGAGGCATTTGTCCAGTCAAGATCAGGCATTGAGTGGAGGTTTCCAGCGCGGCAAGCTGAATGTCGGTGCGATCGCCCCCAGTAACCACCGCCATATTGCGCCCTTTGCGAAAATACTTCAGCGCTGAATTGACGTTCATCGCGCCAATGCTGAGGCTTTCGACCATTAGATCCAACCGATCGCCACGACACAGCACCTCGGCTTTAAGCTGGCTGACCAGTTCACCTACGCTGACACTACGCAGTAAAGCGCTGCGCGGTAGCAGCCCAAAAACTGGAATACCCCGCTCTTCTAAGTACGGTTGTACAGTTGTTTTGACTTCTTCAAAACGGTCTTCAGGAATGTCACTGATCAACACACCCAGAAGTCGATCGCCCAAGCGTCGTCTTGCAGAAATGAGTGCGCCGACAATCAGCAGTGAGTGAAAGCGTGCCACCAACAAAATTCTGGCATTCACACCTTCTGCCACCTGCCGCAACGAGAGGTCAAACAGGCTGCCTTCCTCCAGATTCGCTGGACCTTCGAGCAGTACCAGATCGGGACCCCGCATTTGAAGATATTTTTTGAGCGCCTGCGGATAGTCAACGCGATCGTCACCTCGAATGCGCCTTTGAATCGTCGGCTCATCCAGCGCCAAAATGGTTGGTTGCAGGCGATCGGCGGGCAAGTGGAGCACATCAGCAACAAACTGTACATCTTCTTCAATGCTGGTTGCGTCTTTGCTCCAGCAGGTTCCTAGCGGCTTACCATAGCCCAAATCTAGCCCTTGTGCTTTTAAGTAATGAGCAATGCCAAGCACCGTTGCGGACTTGCCGCTATAGGCTTCGGTCGATCCAATTAATAAGTATCTGGCGGCTTTTGGCACACTCTCACTCCCTACGATAATCTGTACTGCTGAATCTATACTGCTGCCCGATCGCGCCAACCCACTCATAGCGTTCCTGAACAAAGCGCTGTCCTAAAAGAGTAGCAAGGACGAAAAACATCCTGCTATTTAGCAACGCTTCTACTAGCATCGATCAGAAAGCAATTGCTATTGTATCGAGCAATTCATCCTCTCATATCCGCATATCCCACACTGTAAATTATGCATCTCCTGGCAAGTTTGCATCAGGGTCGGGCTGACGCATTCCAACTAGTGGGCACTCCTTGTCTAGCAGCAACAGGCTCAAACCCATTCACTTCTCTCAGAATATAAACAGGACGATTTTTGACTTCTTCGTAAATGCGTCCAATGTATTCACCCAGAATACCAATGCTAAAAAGCTGCACGGCTCCTAAGAAAAAGATGGCAACAGCGATCGTGGCATAGCCGGTAAGCGGTGAAACAGGTGAGAAAAAGCGCCAGTAGAGTACTAGAGCCGCCATTACGATCGCCATCACTGCCGCAAATAGCCCTACGTAGGTGGAAATGCGAAGAGGGATTTTAGAGAATGACACCAAGCCATCAATCGCCAGTGATAGCGATTTACGGAACGTATACTTTACCTCACCCGCAAAGCGAGCGTCGCGCTCAAACGGAATCGCAATTTGCCGAAAGCCTAACCACGATCGTAGCCCTCGAATGTACCGATTTCGCTCTGGCATAGCATTGAGGGCATCCACGACGCGCCGATCCATCAGGCAAAAGTCGCCCGTATCGGTTGGAATATCAACATCCGCAAGCTGGCGCAGCAACCGATAGAAAACATATGCCGTCAGGCGCTTAAACCAGCCCTCCCGATGGCGCTGCACTCGTTGGGCATAAACCACTTCATAGCCCCGTCGCCACTCGTCTGCCAGGTCAGGAATCAGTTCGGGCGGGTCTTGTAAATCAGCATCCAGCACCACGATTGCCTGCCCACGGACAAAATTCAGTCCCGCAGTGACCGCAATCTGATGCCCAAAGTTACGGGCAAAGCTGAGGTAGCAAACGCGGTGATCGCGATCGTGTAGCTCACGCATCATTGCCAGTGAGCGATCGCTGCTGCCGTCATCCACCAAAACTAGCTCGACAGCACCATCCATACTGTCCATCACCACACTCAAACGGCGATACAGTTCCGGTAGCGTGGCTTCCTCATTAAAGACGGGCACGATGAACGAATAGGTAGGCTGCATAGTTATCTATCCTGCGGATCAAGTCGCTTTGAGGGCGCATCAGGTGGCGGACTGGCTGCACGCGAAGAGCGTCGCCGACGGTACCAGGTGGAACCTCCAATCAGGATACCAGTCAGAGCCAACGCTCCTACTAAGGGCAGCAAGTCACCTGTGCGGACGGCTCTTAGACCAGAACTACCCAGCAACACATAGGGCAAAATGCCAGGAGTCGTGCCGAGCAGCGTACCAAGCAAATAATCACGGTAGCTGACAGAGGTAAGCCCCGCCGCAAAGTTGAGTAACCCGTAGGGCATAAACGGCACCAAACGGATCGCAATCATGTAGAACAGACCGCCTCGACGAATTTCGACATCCAGTGTTTGCCAGCGTCCAGACAGTTTACGAGCGATCGCCTTACGTCCGATAGTACGGGTAAAGGCAAAAGTGGCGATCGCGGCAATCATCGCTGCCACACTTGTCCACAGCGTCCCTAGCCAGGGACCAAACAGTGCCCCACCCAATAGATTTAGCGGCGTCGAAGGCAAAATGAAAACGGTCGCGATCGTATACAGCAGAATGTAAAGCAGCGGTGCCCAAACGCCCGCCGATTGCAACCATCCCTGAAGTTGCACGATGTCAATGCGTCCCAGCACAGACAGTATCAAAGCCATTGCCGCAATGCCGCCAACGGTAAGGAGAAGGCTGATTCTGCTGATTTTTAAGTGCCGCACAAGGTTTAGGCTGAGAAGGCTGAAAAAACAAAAGAGCGAAGGTGTGTTGTCAGGCGATCGCTAGCCTAACGCTCACGTCCACTTACTCTACACCTGGCACCTACTAGACGCACAGCATCTGCTCAAAGCCGCTGCCCCTATTGCCCTAGCTTATTTGGAATGCCCTCACAGCCACCCGGAATCGAACTGCGAGTTTTGGCACCTCCCCAAGCACAACAATATTCGCGCTGTTCTTGAGACATATGGACAGCGCCTGTGAAATCAGCATTTTCCACTACAGCCCCGGTATAGGCTCCGGTGCGGTAATCGGGCAGTTCAGTTTTGCTACGGGGGCTAGCTGTTGCCGCTTTGCCGTAGAAGAAACGGGTGCCGTTTAAGTCCGAGCCACGCAAACTTGCCTGACAGAGAATCGTACCGGAAAAGTTAGTTCTAACCAGATCGCAGCCGCTCAGGTCAGCGCGAATCAGGTTTGTTTCACTCAAGTCAGTCCAGCGTAGATCGGAATTTGATAGGACGGCTCCTGCTAGCATTACACCCAGATCAATCACCCGCACGCCGTACACGCGATCTTCTTCATAGCCACCCGTACCATCCAAAATTGCCCGCCCCAGCCGTTGGTCGCGTTTTAGCGGACTTAGTAGGCGGGCACGACTGAGAAAGCGAATAATTTTGGCTTTGCCGCCGCCATCAACGCTACTGAGAATAGCGGCAGTGCGTCCTTCTGCAATCGCACGTTCCTGCGGCCAGTCTTCTAGCAAGCCGTCTTCATCCAGCACCAGGTCAGAAATACCTTGAAAAAAGCTGTCGATCGTCTGCTGTTGCGTAATGAGGTTTTGCTGAATGGTCAGGTCCTTTTCGATCACGTACTGTCGCCACGCAATGTAAACCGCCAACAGCGCAATCAAAATTTGTCCGACCGCACCAAACACTTCACCCAGAGCGCCGACCGCATCCCAGTTTGCCTGAGCCAGCAAACCGCCAAACCAGCGATCGACCCCAATAAACTTTAATAGCGTAACCAGGGCAATAAAGCCACCCACGAAGGCGATCGGCACCGCAACTTCCTGACTGGAGAACAGCTCACTAATAAAAGGACGCAGAAACGGAAGCCAAAGCACACGAAAAGACGTAACTAGGGCGATCGTGGCACCGATAAACCCCAACCAACTTAGATTAAACACCAAACCCACGACCATTACAGCCGTTGCACCCAGCACGATCGCGGTAGAGGACACGCGGCGAGGTGACTCAAAAAGATTGGACTGCGCGATCGGACCAGGGACAACAGACGGGAGAAGCGATGGCACCGACTGATTCACCGCAGAAACATTGACAGGGGACGCAGCACTATGACCCAAGCCATTACCGTTGCTGGTGGCTAGACCGTCGCCCTCAGCACGAGCCGTCTCGTTCAGTGGCACATTTGAATCAGGAGCGTTGGGAGTCATCGTCACACTTCTAAACGACAGGCAAATTGCCGTTGCACTCTTCTCTATTGAATCACTTCAACTTGATAAGCCACCGCCCACAAGACAACTTTCTCACCATAGGCTTAGAGTTCAAACCGTTCTGCGCCCATAATGCCAATTATGAAAGTGAAAGCGACAGGGTGGCAATCAAGGACCAACAGCCTGCTAGTCATGGTTTGAGCCGTCAAGAAGAGGCAATCGCCAATCACTGCAAGGTAGGGCAGTTTGCCAATATTGCTGTTGGTTACTACTCAATACCGATCGGTTGCAAATACTGCGGCTCGAGTAAAAAGGTGCCATTAGCAAAGCGTACGCTCCAATAGTTGCCAGGACGCTGGTTGACGACAACGCCTTCTGCACCGATCGATAGCACTGTCGGAGGACGCAACATTGGCATGGGATCAGCCGTCTTGATGAAGCTAGGAAGAGCAACGAGACGAACGCGATCGCCCATCGAGATCTTTTGGGACATACATTTAGACCATCTTTATGAGTTAGCCTGACAGACCAACAACCGCATCTTAACCCTTGCCAAGCAGCTAGAGTAAACCCGAAAGGCTTAAAGTGAACGATATAATGCTCAAACGCTCCAACACATCTGCCGCCTCTCACCTGCTGCTTAGTTCCATGTCGCTACAGCAAAAAATCAGCTTTTACCTGGACGACATTGAAACGCCGATTGGCAAGGCGATTAATTTAAGTGTTACAGGTTTGGTGCTGCTGTCGTCAGCCATTTTCGTTGCCCAGACGTATCCGATTCCAGAGCTACTACGGCTGACGTTAGATGCGATCGACAAAAGCATTCTGGTCATTTTTGCGATCGAATATCTGCTGCGCTTTTGGTGTGCTGAAAACAAGATCCGCTTTTGCTTCAATCTTCTTTCTCTGATTGATCTGCTAGCAATTTTGCCACTTTTAATTGGCATTTTTAATCTCAGCTTTATTCGTGTTTTCCGCTGGTTTAGGATTCTACGGCTCCTTCGCTTTATCGAAGGTAGAACGATCTTTGGTTATGTCACGACAGAAGACAGCGCCATTTTCGCTCGTATCTTTTTGACGCTGTTTATTATCATTTTCGTTTTTTCTGGGCTAATTTATCAGGTCGAGCATCCAGCGAATGCTCAAGCCTTTCGGACATTTCTTGATGCCGTTTATTTTTCGGTTGCCACGATGACGACGGTGGGTTTTGGTGATGTCACGCCTATCTCAGAAGCGGGTCGCCTCTTAACCGTGCTCATGATTTTAACGGGCATTGCGCTTATTCCCTGGCAGTTGGGCGATTTAGTGAAGCGGCTGGTAAAAACTGCCAATCAGGTACAGAGAACTTGTACAAACTGCCAGCTAGCGCTCCATGATGCCGATGCCGTTTTTTGTAAGCACTGTGGGATGAAGCTAGAAGCGATCGCGCTAGCAATGCCTAGATCCGAGCCTTAAGGCTCCTTGCCTATACTTTTAATTGGCAATCAAAGCGATTGCCTCGCAGTCTTTTTCAGGGTGCTGACTTGAGCGGTGCTTTTCTCAAAGCGGTGTTATTGGTAAAGGGAGCCTCATTTGCCATATAGACTGCCATGTAGAGCATATTTTGGCGCTCTGGGTTAGCAAGGCTGACGGTATAAAACATCCCATCTTGTTGCCACATAATGGATGAAAACTCAGAGGGTGGTTGTTTGGCAGTACCCATGAGCAAATAGCCGCGAATTGTCCTGGCAAGCTGGATTGGAGCGGCAGCCGCCATGTGTTTCTGGTAGTCTTGCTGCGCTTGAGCAATCGCCGTATTGACTGCCGAAAAAGTGCCAATGCGGCAAAAAGGCGAATCATCTTCACAGCTAAATAGACCAACCGTAATGCGCGGTGGCGAATCTGACGTACTAATTCGCACTGCTAAGGTTTGAATAAACTCTTCATCAGCGGGATAACTCAGCCGAATCTGTGAGGGCAGGCGCATAACAACGTTCGGCGGTAGGTTCTGACGGATGCGATCGAGGTGTGGCATAAACACATCTGCTGGGGCAGCAACCGCGATCGCTGACCCGCTTGCCAGCCACCAAAGAGCAGCTACTGTAACGTTCTTAAAAAGACCTTTTGTGCGATCGCTTGCTTTGTCCATGCGCCACCACAACCTGAAAGAGGACATGACTCTACATCAATCTGCTGAGCGACAGAATTTTAGCGCCAAAGTGAGAGCGGTATCTGTAAAACCACTACACAAGATCAACTCAACCACTCGTTTTAAGCCAAAATTGGTCGCATTAGCACCCTACTGAGCCGTCTTAAATGCCCAACCTGTTTAACGCCTTGCTGGAAGGGTTAACGCTGCTCATTGGTGGAGTGGCTTTTTTTCTCACTGCCTGGATTGTTGTGCCTGCGCCCACGTTTGCACTGTTGCCGTTGGGCGTGGGTGCGCCAGAGGTAAGCCCCTGGTTAATGGGGGCTAATGCGATCGCGGTTCTACTCGCCTTACGGTTTGTTCGTAAGCGCTGGCAACGGATTGTGCTTGCCTGTAGTCTTTTTAGCCTGGTCATCAGTACCTTACCGTTGAGCCAGTTTCCGGCTGCCAATCAGCGAGCAGAAGCCAGTATGCAAGCCGCGCTCGGAACCAATTATCTAGCGCAAATTGCCCCCACGTTCCAAGCTCAGATGCGTCCCAAGCCGTTTGTGCTGCGTGACGCATTCCTGGGGATTCCAGAGCAGCCAGTACGCACAACAGCAGGCATACAGTTCGCTGCACCGAATGGAGAGCCGTTAACGCTGACGGTCTATCATCCGCCCCAGGTTGGCAAACATCCAACGATCGTAGCCATCTACGGTGGTGCATGGCAGCGCGGTAGCCCCAATGATGATGCGCCGTTTAGCCGTTATATGGCAGCGCGGGGCTATACAGTGGTGGCGATTGATTACCGTCATGCACCGCGCTACCCCTTCCCGGCACAGCTTGAGGATGTGCGATCGGCGCTCACATACATCCAGCAGCACGCTGAAGCGTTAGAAGTAGATGTGACACGGTTGGCGTTAATGGGGCGATCGGCAGGAGCGCATCTGGCAATGCTGGCGGCATATCAACCTAGCAGCATTGCTATTCGAGCTGTCGTCAATTACTACGGACCCGTTGACCTGACGAAGGGCTACTATGATTTACCCAACCCTGACCCAATCAATAGTCGCGCCGTACTGAAGGCTCTGCTCGGTGGTAGCCCTGAACAATTTCCAGCCTTATACCGACAGGCATCGCCCTCAGAGCTAATCAACAAGCCTTTGCCTACATCACTGCTTGTCTATGGTGGACGCGATCATTTGGTGCAGGCGAAGTTTGGGCGATCGCTCTACGATCGTCTACAGGCAACAGGTAGCCGTGCAGTCTGGCTCGAAATTCCCTGGGCAGAACACGCTTTTGACAAAGTGTTCAATGGCGTGAGCAATCAGCTAGCACTTTACTACACCGAACGCTTTCTAGCCTGGACATTGCGGTAAAGAAGGGCAGGAGGGAGAAGGAGAAAGGCAAAAGGCAGAAGGCAGAAGGCAGAATGAACTAAAAAACCCTTCATCCCCTTACTCTTCACCTCTTCCCCCCCTCACCCCTCACTCCTTACCCCTTACTCTTCATTACCAATGTTCCTTGTGGCACTGGAGGAGCGGTTGCGGATTCAGCTGTAATCAGCATTTGCGGCACACTGGCACTACAAACGCCTTCTGGTAACGACCAGCGTGCCGTACCAGTGCGATGATTGTTGAACTGCCCACAATAGGCAGGTTTGGTTGCCCCTTTGGCAACTGCCCAAAGACGATAGGCTTGACCAACTGGCAAGGCGGGCAGATTTTGCACCAGTACGATAGCAGTCTGATCTCCGGGGTTTACAACCAGGCTACCGGAGGCTTGCGCAGCGTTTTCAGTGCCCTTGAGCGAGTAGATTACGCTATCGGGTTGCTGAAGTGTGGCAACGATCGCCTGATCAGCCTGAAGCGTTTGGCGAAGACGAAAGTTGTCTGCCAAAAGCGCGATCGCAGCTAGAGCGGCGATCGCACCAGCCGCTTGGAACCAAATTACAGTACGGCGATAGCGGCGAACCGTTACAGGTACAGGAGCAGCAGTGGCAGTCCGATCATTGGAGCGCGATCGATCGGGCAGAGCGGATACCGACAGTGGCAGTGGTGACGGTGTTTCTACTGCTGCGGGCGGCTCCTGTGCTAACCGTTGAAACAACCGCCCCTTAAGGTCAGCCGCTATTGATGCCGCCGGAAGAGCATAAGGTAACACATTCACAGTCAACTGATGCTCTGCCAGTTCTGCTGCCAGCTCTGGATACTCGATCGCCTGCGCCTCCACCCAGTGACGATCGTCGTCGTTAAGCAGATCGAGCGCATACAGCGGAGCCAGCTCACAGAAACAGCGGTCTTCAGCGTTCATTACGTTAATAAATGGTCTAGATTCCTATCCTAGCTTGGCTCCCAGTTACCGAGGACAACCCGCAACTTACTTAAACCTAATCGAATGCGAGTTTTAACTGTGCCCAGGGAAAGGTTCGTTTGCGCTGCAATCTCTGATTGGGTGAGTCCTTTGTAGTAAGCGAGTTCGATAACCTGACGTTGCGCTTCGGGAAGTTGGCTGAGGGCGGCTAACACTCGATCGCGGCGCTCTGAGATCAGGACGTTTTCAAGGGGATCTACGCCAGGAGTGGGGGTTTGGATCTCTGCAAAATTCTCTGAGGCGACCGTAACTTTAGTTACACGCTGCAAAGTACGTAAGCGATCGAGGACACGGCTGCGGGTCATCATAAATAGCCAGGTATCGACGCGTGCTTTGCCAACGTCATACCGATCAGCAGTACGCCAGACTTGAGCGAAGACATCTAAAACAACTTCTTCGCTTTCTTCTGCGGATCTCAAACTTTTGAAAGCAACGGCGTAAAGCACTCGCGCGTAACGATCGTACAGTTCTGACAGTGCCGCCTGGTCGCGCTGAGCAACTCGAATCAGCAGCGCAGCTTCATGTGAGGGTGGTTCGGTCACCATTCAGAGGTCATGACATTCTACATTCACTTGCAGTTGAGGCAAGGTCTTTCGTTTAAACGCAAGAACAGGCATGATGCCATTTAACCATAAGTGGCAACGCGTCCGGTTTTGCTGATCGATTTGCTTACTGGAAGTAGCCCGAACCACTGTAAGTAACTTGAGGCTGGTAGAGGCGATCGCGCACCCGTCTTGCCTTCAGTTTGGCTTGCCAGTCTCGAATTGCCATCGCTGTGCGCGTCGTTGGCGAAATGTAGCCCTCCGCCTCCGGTTCGCTAGAGCTAGCAGTCAAAAAGGGCTTGGGCTTAATATTCATACAATGCACAAGGTTGTCAAAGTATGGCTCTAACTCGAGCGATCGAATTACCTCGCCGACCGACTGAAACCGCTCTTGGGGCGAAACCCGCAGCAGCTTACTCAACACCGTACCGAAGTGATCGCTCACCGAAATATGGTCACTCCAGCGTACATCCCCAGTCAAAAAATCATAGTCAAACTCTAGCGGCGGCTTGCCCGACAAAAGATAGAGGCAGGTAACGCCTACTGCATACAAATCGCTTGAGTAAATGGGACGAGACGCAAGCTGCTCGGGTGGCGCAAACCCAACCGTGCCCACAAACTGCGTGGTAATTGGCTTTGCACTGGCATCGCTGCCCTGCACAATATGTTCCTTCACAGCGCCAAAATCAATCAGCACCAGCCGACCATCATCGCGGCAGCGAATCAAGTTCGGTGGCTTGATGTCGCGATGGATAACGCGGTTGTTATGTACATATTGCAGCAACGGTAAAAATTCGCGCAAAAACTGCTTTACCCCAGTCTCAGAGAAGGGTCCGTGGCGCTTGACCAGCTTTGTCAGCGTATAGCCTCGAATATATTCCTGCACCAGGTAAAACTCACCAGCCGTTTCAAAGTAGTTCAGCAGATGAGGAATTTGGGCGTGATTGCCGAGCTTAGCTAACGTGGCAGCTTCTTGCTCAAAGCGTTTGCGTGCTTGTTGTAGCGCAGCAGCATCATTCACTTTTGGGCAAAGTTGCTTGATGACGCAAAGTGGTTGACCGGGCAGAAAGACATCTTTCGCCAAAAAGGTGATGCCAAAACCACCCCGACCAAGAATTTTGAGAATTTCATAGCGATCGAAAAAGCGCTGCTCTGTCCCGCACAGCTGCCCCAAGCGCGTTTGCTCGTGCACATCAGCACGAAAGTTTGATAGATCAGTCACTGAACGATTCATCAGAGAGCCAAATGATTACGTACATTTCGATCGGCTTGTAGCATTTATACCAGTAAGCCGACAACGGTAGATGCAAGAGTTGGTAGAAAAAGCAGAGTCGGTAGAAGCGGTAAGGGGTAGCTGACTGGAACTGAAAGCGCGATCATCGTGGAGTCTATCGTCCAATCAAGCCTTCGCCTAAAAACCAGTTCAAGTAAGGATAGGTTCAGTTACCAATCTGTCCTCAGTGTAAGAATAAACCTGGGGGCATGAACGAAATCTTTAAACTCTGGGCAATGCCGCCGGGGTTCTTAACAGGACGTTTTTAATGCGTCTCCCTTATCGATTACCTCTGCGGATCGATCGACCAAAAAGCGGTTACATCATAGCCCCGATCGTCCAGCATTTGCCGTAGCAGCGGGAGACTCAAACCAATGACGTTGCTGTGGCAACCATCAATTTTTTCGACAAACAAACCGCCTTTACCCTCCAGTGCAAAGGCTCCAGCGCAGTGGAGCGGTTCACCAGTTGCAGCATAGGCAGCAATTTGACGATCGCTCACAGTTGCAAAATAAACTTGGGTAATCTGACAACGGACGAGCGGTGTAGGGCTTGGAGTGTGGGGTGTCGGCGGGATCACGAGTAAAGCGTGTCCCGTGTAAAGGCGACCCACCTGACCGCGCATTTGTTGCCAGCGTTCAATCGCCTCTTCGGTGCCAGCGGGTTTACCGTGAATCTCGCCATTCACTGCCAGTACAGAATCACACCCTAGAACCAGGCGATCGACAGAGGCATGACGATCGAGCTGGGTCGCGACAGTAGTTGCTTTGTTGAGCGCTAACGCTTGCACTAGTGCTGCGGGGTCAGACAGTTGCACTTGAGACTCATCAAACGCACTAGGGCAGACGATCGGCTCAATGCCAACACTTCGCAACAGCCGTAACCGTGCCGAAGACGCAGATGCAAGAATAAACTGTGGTACGCCCATCGAAGATAAATAGCCCTCATTACTTGTAAGAAGGAGGTAGGACGCTTTGCCCCCAAGTTGGGGTTTACTTCCCTCCACCTGTCAAAAATCCTTAGCTGGCAAAACCGTTTCAGGTCTGGAGAAATGCCAGCAGGTCGGTATTAAGTTGTTCTTTATGCGTATCAGTTAAGCCGTGAGGCGCACCTGGATAGACCTTCAATGTTGCGTTGTTGACAAGTTTCGCTGAGGCAAGAGCCGCCGCACCGATCGGCACAATTTGATCGTCGTCACCATGAAGGATCAGCGTTGGCACATCGAATTTTTTGAGATCCTCGGTGAAGTCTGTCTCAGAGAAGGCTTTGATCGAATCGAGCGCATTCTTATGTCCAGACTGCATCCCTTGAAGCCAGAACCAGTCGATCATGCCCTGCGAAACGTTGGCACCCGGACGGTTGAAGCCAAAGAACGGTCCGCTGGCGAGATCTTTGTAGAGCTGCGAGCGATCGGTGAGCGAGGCAGCCCGAAGACCATCAAACACATCAATTGGTAGCCCATCAGGATTAGCCGCCGTTTTAAGCATCAACGGCGGGACAGCAGAGATTAGCGCCGCTTTGGCAACCCGTGCTGTACCGTGACGACCAATATAGCGGGTAACTTCACCACCACCTGTAGAGAAGCCGATCAGGATAGCATCCGTTAGATCCAGTGTTTCAATGAGCGTTGCGAGGTCATCAGCATAGGTGTCCATCTCGTTGCCGTTCCAGGGCTGGCTCGATCGCCCGTGTCCACGCCGATCATGAGCAATGCAGCGGTAACCGTGGGATGCCAGGAAAAACATTTGAGCTTCCCAACTATCCGCATTAAGGGGCCAACCGTGGCTAAAGACAATAGGCTGCCCTGTACCCCAATCCTTGTAGTAGATCTGTGTACCATCCTGCGTTGTGAGCGTACTCATCCGCTAGCCTCCTTTTACATGGGTAGAGAGCGTGGACTTGGGTGCTCGTTTGTCTTGAATGAGCTTCGTGTTCTATTAATTTCCTGTTTTATTAATCCACTGAGAATGACTTGACCGTCCGTTCTAACAACGGTTGCATTTTAGCCCAGCGGGCTTCTGGTGTAGAGGCATTAAAAGTGTAGAGTTTGCCCCGGCTAATTGCCACACTTGCGAGATTATGGCGTTCGCGATCGCCAACTTTAACAGCGTATTCCAGCAGGTAATAGAGCTTAGTGCCAACGGTGCGGGCTTCGGCATTCACCAGTTCGGCTTTGCGCCCAGAATTAGGTGGAGCGATCGCGCTTTTGCCCAATTGGTAACCCACTTCGCCAGGGCTACCCAAATCAGCTAGCGTCTTCTTGTCAGTCACTGGATTAATGACAACGCTCACATTCTCGGTTTGCTCCACAATGTCATGAAACACTACATCAGGTCCGCTTGTAACGCTGACTGGTAGCCAACCGTTAGGATAGAGAAACTTGTAGCCATCTATAGTATCCGTATAGATATTTAAGCCAGCAGTCGGTGTCACACATCCTTGCAAACTGAGGCTGACTACCACCAGAAGTATCGCTAGAATTCGTTTAAGCATCAGTTCTATTTCCCCTTAGCCGTCTTGTAGGCAGCAAGGGCAGCGATCGCCCCGCGCTGACTTTGACCTATTCTCTCACTTCTGCGGCGCTTTACTAGCACTTAGCCTCTGCCTTTAGACCTAGGGCGAGCTTTAGACCAATCAGTAGGCACCTACCTCTAGCTGGGGTCAATCAATAGAGTGCCGACAGAGAATCACTCAAATTTTATGCGGTGATGAAATCGATACCTGAGGTGCACGCAACAAATAACGAATTAAAGAAAGTAATTTAGGGCACATTAGGTAACGTAACAGATGCTTAACGATACAAGCAGACTCATTAATTGCCTACCATCATCGAACTTAATGTACAGATTTTGAATGATAGAGAGCCTAACCCAACTGATTTAGAGCCTCGCGTAACTCACGCTGCTACGCCACTGAAACCTAATGAGGAGTGGCTTAGTTTGCTGGATCATGCTTCCCCTGTAGGTATCTTTCGCACTACAGGGGAGGGGCAAATAACGTATGTTAATCAGCGCTGGTGTGAAATTACGGGCGTTACGGTAGCCCATGGCTCTGATTGGCTACAAACTATTCACCCGGACGATCGCGAACGGGTTACGACCGAATGGCAGCAGGCAACGCAGAGTGTACCGTTAGAGTGCTTTCAGTCGCGCTACCGCTTTCAGCGATCAAATAGCACCGTTTGGGTCTTCGTGCAGGTGGTAGCCAACTATGACTCAGATGGCACACTTAGCGGTTACGTTGGCACCACTACCGATATTACGCAGCGACAACAGGCAGAAGAAACGCTTTGGCAACAGACAGAACGAGAACGTTTAGTTGCCGCGATCGTGCAAGAAATTCGCCGCCACCTTGACCTGTCTCATGTGTTAAAGACAACTGTGACAGAAGTGCGACGACTCTTGCAAACCGATCGAGTCCTGTTTTTTCGCTTTGAATCTGACTGGAGTGGAATCGTCCTCGTAGAATCGGTCGGTACTGACTGGAAATCAATTCAAGGCGAAAATATTGTAGATCCCTGCTTTGCAGAATCGTACGTCTGCAAATACCGAGATGGGCACACGCGCGCCGTCTCCAATATCCGTACCGAGTACCACCAGTCATCCTGCTACGCCGAAATGCTCGCCAGCTTTCAAGTGAATGCTGAGTTAGTGGTGCCAATCTTGCAGAACGATGAACTCTGGGGATTGCTGATTGCTCACCACTGTAGCGAACCCCGCCACTGGCAAACCTGGGAAACAGATTTGCTCAAACAGTTAGCTGCCCAGGTCAGTATTGCCATCCAGCAATCAGAGTTATATCAAGAAGTGCAGCGCCTTAATGCTGAACTAGAGCAACAGGTCCAGACACGGACGGCTCAACTGCAACTGGCATTTAATTTTGAAGCAACATTAAAACGCATTGCTGATCGCGTCCGCGATAGTCTCGACGAAGACCAAATTTTGCAAACAGCAGTACGGGAATTAGCAGGCGCGATTAAGGTCAGAAGCTGTAATGCTGCCCTCTACGATCTGACGCAGCGCACCTCTACTGTTCGCTATGAATACACTACGTCCGTAGCGCCTATTCAGGGACGGATCGTGCAGATGGACAACTTCAAGGAAGGGTACGGTCAGCTCTTGCAGGGACAGTACTTTCAGTTTTGTTCGCTTCTGCCAAACTCAGAGCGGGGCAGGTCAGCAATGTTTGCTTGCCCCATTCTGGATGATCAGGGTGTATTAGGCGATCTCTGGCTAGTCAGCAATAATGAGCGCATCTTCGCCGAGCAAGATATTCGGCTAGTGCAGCAGGTGGCAAATCAATGCGCGATCGCCCTGCGGCAAGCGCGTCTCTATCAAGCATCACAGGCGCAGGTTGAAGCGTTAGAAAAGCTCAATCGCCTCAAAGACGACTTTCTCAGCACCGTCTCTCACGAACTGCGAACGCCGATGGCAAACATCAAAATGGCAGCGCAGATGTTAGAAATCGTGCTGCGTCGTGACAAGCTTCTGGATGCTGATGCCGGTTCGCTGCCACGGTATTTTCAAATTTTAAATAGTGAGTGCCAGCGCGAAATTAAGCTCATCAATGACCTGCTTGACCTCTCCCGTTTAGAAATGGCTACAGAACCGCTCTTTCTAACAGCACTGTCCCTCCAAAGCTGGCTACCCAATATTGTCAAACCCTTTAGCGAGCGCATTAACAGTCAACAACAACACCTGGAAGTCGTTATTCCCACTACACTTGCGCCCCTAACGACAGACCAATCCTACCTGGAGCGCATTATCACAGAACTACTTAGCAATGCCTGTAAGTACACACCTGCTCATGGACAGATTGCTATCGTTGTCGCCGTAGAGTCAACGAACGTGCGGTTTGAGATCAGCAATACGGGCATTGAAATTGCCGCTAGTGATCGCGATCGCGTCTTTGAGAAGTTCTACCGCATCCCCAACAATGATCCCTGGAAGCACGGCGGTACAGGTCTAGGACTTGCCTTAACAAAAAAGCTCGTTGAAACGCTAGGGGGAAGCATCCGGGTCACAAGCAAGGCAGGGCTGACCACATTTATTGTTGAACTGCCGACGAATGGCATTGGTAGTTAGAGGGTGAAGGGGTGGAAGAGTGAAGGAGTAAAAGAGTGAAGCGGGGAAAAAGGGAAGCGGGGAAAAAGGGAAGCGGGGAAAAAGGGAAGGGGGAAAAGTAAGGGAGAACGCTTTGGTATAGGAGTCGAAGAGAATGTTAGGACAGACATCAACCTTGAGACGTCCTTTAAGCAAGGGCTTCGATTTATCCTTTAGCCTTTCTCCTTTAGCCTTTATGCTTCCGTCCCCTGCCTCTGCTTTGGGAACTTTCGACAAATCTCAAGCGTGATGTATCAAAAGGCAGGGAAAGCGTACACTATAAGATCGCATGGTCTGGATAGTGTAATAACGCTTTAGAGCGCGATCGCACTTCTCCAAAACCCTGTCTGTTGTTCGGTTGTTCGCTTTGACGATCCTGATTTCGCTAAGATGTGGCTGAATATTAAGCCAGACAAGTAAAAGTCAGAACGTGCATGAGTGCTAGAACCAGCGTTGCTGCGTTGAGCCAGTGCCAGCGTCGGCGGCTGCGTTCAATTCACTACCTAAGCCAGTTGGAATGGATGTTTCCGTGAGTGTAATGCAGTTAAATAGTCCGCCCGCAACGCCTTTGATTCTTGAGAGCCTGCCAACCCCAGCGCTCGCGGATGAAGCCTGCCCCAGACGTGCCAGGCTAGAGATTGATTTGCTGCTGCTGGCGATCGAAGCGCTAGACTTGAGCGGGTCAGAAGCGATTCTGATTGTGGCAAATGAGTTGGAGCTTCAAAGTATTATCAAAAATCGAGTGTCGCTATGGCGGTTACGTAGTACAAACCCACTGCGGCGCTACAGCCAGCGTCGTCCCCTAACCCTGACAGAAGCAAAAGCCTTAGTAATGGTAGGTTGCTATCTGGCACGGCGGCTGACGGTGCTCATTCGGCAGCTCTTGCTGGCATACCAACAACTCAGCGATAAGCAGCTCTCTATGGAACACCACTTTCGGCTTAGTGAGTATCTGGAGCGGTTTCGCGCCCATTTTCGATCGCGCATGAACCCCAAACGGGCGATCGTGGCTGCCTATAACTCCGACGAAAAATTAGATGAACTGGCACTCAATCTGCTGACTCAACTGCTCTTTTGCACGGGCACACATGGGATGCAGCGCTTTTGGGCAAGCCTGTTTGATGGAGAAGTGGCATGAGTATTCAGCGTCAATATAGTTTGCCTAACTGCACTCTGGTACTGGAAGGATGGGGCGATATGGTTGTCGCCAACCAAACAGAAGCACGTCCCCTTATGTCCAAGCTGACAAGCGCCGAGTTCCATCTGGTAGGGGAAGAAAAACCGTTGTCCGGCGGACGCGAGTTTTTTGAAAGTTTAACTGCTGCTGTCAGCCTTTATGCTCAAGAGCTGTTGAGCGGCATTCGTACCTTCAAGTCACCTCAGACCACGTCGCAGCTTGTGCAGTTACAGCGTCTGGATGATAACCATCATCGGTTGAGCGTGTTACCACCTGATGCCGATCCAGGTTCTGGCATCGCTACCCATCTCACCCGGCAGGTTGACCTGACTACAGTGCAGTTGTTTGATTTGGTGGAAGCGGTAGATCAGTTCTTTGCAGATACCCAGACCTTACCGGATTTAACTTTTCAGGTTGCGCCTCTTGCCAAACGCTACGTCCGTCGCAGCGAACCGGTTGCCAAACAAGCCATACCGGCTGCGATCGGCGCTTCTGGTTTAGCACTAGCAGCGATCGCCTTCTTTTTCATTCCTACACCTCAGGTGCGCCAACCAGACGATCTGGTGCCTAAGACCAATACAACCTCCAGCACAACAGGTTCACCAGCACCCGCTGCACCGCCACCTTCGCCGACTGCCAGTGGTTCGCCTAGCCCTACTACCAGTCCTGGTGCCGCTACGACTCCTAACTCAACAACGGCTGCCCAGCCTGATTTGACTAAGCTAGAAGCAGCACTGACGGCGGCACCGGAAATCACTGACCCAGCTCAAGTCAAAGCGTTGCAGGAGAAGTTGTCTACGCAGCTTGACCAGGCATGGAAAGATCGTCCAGCTGTGACGCAAGACCTGGAGTACCGCGTTGGCGTTGCTAAAGATGGTGCCATTGTTGGCTACAAGCCTATCAATCCAGCTGCAGAAACCAGCACCCAACAAACGCCGTTACTGAACCTGCTCTATATTCCGGCAGCTGGCTCACAGCCATCGTCAGAACCGATCGCTCAGTATAAAGTGGTTTTCACCTCTAACGGCGTGCTTGACGTATCTCCCTGGCAAAACGCCATGGCAAGCCCCATCACAGGCATTACAGAAATTACTGACTCTGACCAAATTTCAGAGCTGCAACCAAAGCTCTACGACCAGATCGATCAAAACTGGAAAGACAAGCCAAGCTTTGAAAAAGATCTTGTTTTTCGCGTACGGGTGAAAGGAGACGGCACGATCGCTGACTATAAGCCCGATAGCGAAGTTGCCGCTGAGTTCGCTAAGGAAATTCCCTTGCCGAACTTAGGAAAACTTGCTGAAGACGGTGATACTGGAGTGGGTCAAGATCCACTCGCTCTGTTCAAAGTGGTTTTCAAGCCGGATGGTAAGCTCGAAGTTAGCCCCTGGCGCGGTCAGAGGGATTAGCAGAAAGGACGGGCAGTAAAAGCACGTGGCAGGCAAGAGTGTCACTGAATCCTGACGCAATGCCTGTTTCGCTTTGCTGTTTCCTCGCTTTTATAGCCGCAACGATATGAACATCATCTTCTTCGGCACGCCTGACTTTGCCGTTCCCAGCTTGGAACGCTTGCTGTCTCATCCAGCTTTTAACGTGCTGGCAGTCGTGACTCAGCCGGACAAACGACGAGGGCGAGGCAGTCAACTGATCCCATCACCAGTAAAGGCGATCGCCCAATCACACAATCTGCCGCTGTATCAGCCTAAAAGTGTCAAAAAAGATGAGGCGACCTTAGATTATCTGAAAAACGCCCAGGCAGATGCGTTTGTCGTCGTTGCTTATGGACAGATTCTCTCTCAGGCGATTCTCGACCTGCCTCGTCTTGGCTGCGTCAACGCTCACGGCTCAATACTGCCACGGTATCGCGGTGCCGCTCCCATTCAATGGAGTTTGTACCACGGTGAAGCAGAGACTGGCATCACAACCATGCTCATGGACGCTGGCATGGATACAGGACCCATGCTGCTAGAAGCCCGCACACCGATCGCACTGCTAGACAACTTTGAAGATCTGGCAACACGGTTGGCACACATTGGCGCAGATCTGCTTCCAGAAACCCTGCTTCAGCTTGATCAGCGAGCAATTCAGCCCATGACACAGGATGAGTCTCAGGCAACCTACGCACCGCTGATCAAAAAAGATAACTATTGGCTGGACTGGTCACGCAGTGCGATCGCCCTTCATAACCAAATTCGAGGCTTTTTCCCTTCCTGTAGCGCCACCTTTCGCGATGAAGCCATCAAAATCGTCGCAACCGCGCCCCTTAGTGAAGCCTTTGAGACACAACTGCCCTCACAATTGAGCGCGATCGCCCAAGCCTGGTCAAACCCTTCGGAAGCAGCGCAACCTGGTGAAGTGGTCGGCATCCTTAAAGGAGAAGGCGCGATCGTCCAAACGGGTGATGGTGTCTTGCTGCTGCGAACCGTGCAGTTACCTGGCAAGCGCCCGCAGTCTGGCTGGGACTTTGCCAACGGTACTCGGTTAGCAGTTGGAGAGGTGTTCGAGAAAGGAGGATGAAGGATGAAGGATAAGGGATGTTTAGTAAAGGTTGGAAGGACAGTCAGAAGGTCTGATTTCTGGTATTAGGGCTGTCAGCCTTTAGCTACCGCATGAGAAGCAAGCTACAGTTACGAAGGCTGCTCTAGCTACTAATCATGTAAATAATGATGAAAGCAGTAGAGAGATCATCGGTTATTTGCTAAAAGCGGGAGCGGGCATACTAAGCGGCGGGTATGATATAAATGTTGAGGTTTGTTACTAAATCATACTGTCGCTAGATGCAGACTGTGATCGTCCCCTTCTATTTTTTGTGTTGTCTGCTACAACATTCGTAACGACGCGTTGCCTGCTTACTGCTGGTCTGTAGCAGGTTTTTTCATGCCTTTTTGCTCAACAACCTACATCTGGAAAAAAGAAGTTATTCATGACTGTATCGATCGTACGCCCCAAAAGCCTTACAGCCGCCACCTTGAGCCCCGCCCTACGCCTGAAGGACATTCTCAAGACTTTGCCGAAAGAATGCTTTCAGAAAGACATGAAGAAAGCTTGGACGGCTGTAATTGTTAATGTGCTGATGGTTGGTTTAGGTTACGCAAGTATCGCGATCGCGCCCTGGTTTTTGCTGCCGCTTGCCTGGATATTTACTGGCACAGCGCTGACAGGCTTTTTTGTGATTGCTCATGACTGCGGACATCGATCATTTGCCAAGCGGCGTTGGGTGAACGACTTGGTGGGACACATCTTCATGCTGCCGCTGATTTATCCGTTTCATAGCTGGCGCCTTTTGCATAACCTACACCACAACCACACAAACAAGATGGATGTGGATAATGCATGGCAGCCGTTCCGCCCCGAACTGTATGACGGGATGCCCAAGCTGATCCAACAAGCCTATCAAGGAATGCGCGGACGGCTTTGGTGGCTGGCTTCGATCGTTCACTGGGCTATCATGCACTTCGACCCATCCAGAGTCGAAGCGAAAGATCGCAATAAAATCAAGCTTTCGGTTGCCGTTGTTGTTGGGTTTGCAGCGATCGCCTTTCCGTTGTTAATCGCTACGCTTGGCTTTGTCGGTCTGGTCAAATTTTGGTTGATGCCCTGGCTTGTCTACCATTTCTGGATGAGCACCTTTACGCTGGTACACCACACTGCCCCTGACATTGATTTTCAGGAACCTGAACAGTGGCACGCAGCGAAAGCACAGCTTGCTGGAACCGTTCACTGCGACTACCCCTTAGGAGTCGAATGGTTGTGCCATCAAATCAACGTCCATGTTCCCCATCATCTTTCTACCGCGATTCCGTCGTACAACCTTCGCATGGCACACGAAAGCCTGCGAGCAAATTGGGGCGCGCATCTTTACGAATCTCGGTTTTCCTGGTCGTTGATGAAGACGATTACTGATCAGTGTCACTTGTATCATGCTGAGGAGTGCTACCAATCGTTTAAGGCACACCATCAGTTAAAAGGCTAAAGGCTAAAAGCTTTGAGTTCTTGAGGAGTTTTGAGTCAATTCTGACTCAAAACTCCTTTTCTTTGACTTCCCAAGAATTTTTTTTTCAAACAAGGTGAATCATTCTTGCTGAGTGGCGTTATCCTGATTCATAGTCTTAGCGAGAGGAAGAATCAGGAATGCGCGCACGATCGCTAATCAGTTTGGGTTCTGTGCTGCTGTTAGCGGCTTGCTCTGGTGCTCCCAAAAGCGAGCAAGCAACGCCACCGTCACCGGTTGATGGCGTAGTGTCGCTGTCTGCTAACAAATCGCAAAATTTTCCGAAGCCTGTGGTCAGCCCAATGGCGGTGATTCCAGTGCCTTCGGTACCGGGCTTAATTACGCCGACAAATGCCCGTATGCGTGTACCAACGATCGTTACAGGACGGACTGATCCGTTTGCTGCGATCGCCACTGCGCCCATCAAACTTATCTCTACCAACAAGCCAGCGGTCGCGTTGCCTAGCCCGTTACCTGCACCGACTCAAAATAGGCTACCAACGTTCAAGACGCCGCCGCTTGCAACAGTGCCTCTTAACGGAACCTCATTACCGCCGACATCGTTACCATCGTTACCATCAGTACCCGTCTCTCCTACTTCGCTTGCAGATACCATTGAGATCAGCGGTGTCGTTAAAGTTGGCAGCAAATGGAGTGTGATTGTTAAAGAGCCAGAGGCTCAAACCAGTCGCTATGTACATCCAGGCAGCTATCTAGCAAACGGACAGGTCTTGGTGAAGCGGATTGTAGCAACTGCTGGCTCTGATCCAATCGTAGTTTTGCAACAGAACGGCGTGGAGATTACGCGAGCGATCGGTGGCGGTAGCGATCGTCTTGCCAGCAAGTAATGGGCTGGTGATCTAAACTCAAGTGAAGGGGAACAGGTTAATGCCCCCATCATGGAGCGCTCTGATGCCAGGACTGAGTAACCAACGCCATGCAGCCGATGGTGGTAAATTAGCAGCATTCTCTAACCGAGAACTGCAACGGGCACTTGATCGACGCAGCCTGAATTATCAGGAAACCTACATTTGCCCCGTTTGCCGCCATGGGCAAATTACAGCGTTGACCTTAATGGATGCCTTTGCGTGCGATTTCTGCCGCCATATTTTTACTGCAAATTTGTTAGAGCAGTCGATTCATGTAGAAGACAGCTCCCAGCCCATGACGTGGCGCTGGAACGGGCATAACTGGAAAGCGGCGAATCAACTAGATACGGATCTCACCATTGTTATCTGGTTAGTTGGTGTGGCGCTTGTGTTGTTACCACCGGCGCTTATTTGGTTACCTTCTCACACCTTTCCACCGCTACAAGGTAGCGCCTGGGCATGGTTTCCCTCCGTTTGGATTGGTCTGACCTTTGCCGCTCACTTGACGTTTGTAGCCTGGTTGCTAGCGGAACATTATCAGGTGCCTTTTTACATCACCTACAAAGTCAGGTTGCGTGAAGCATTGGGTAGACGGTGATGGCAAGCCAAAAGTTATTTCTAGCTTTTAGCCTTCAGCCCTAAGCCTTTTACTCAAAGCGTTGACGTTTAGCAGACCAGCGCAACAGGCTATAGTTGCTGGTCCCGCTAGCGACGATCGCGCTGTCGCCACTGCTGCCCAGGCTAGCGATCGCCAAATAGGTTAGGTCTGCTTCGCTAGAGCTTTCGCTATACAACAATTTGCCTGTAGCTGAGAAAATAAGGGTTCGGGGTCTAACTCGTTGCTTAGGCGCTTTACGTTCGGTTGAATCAGTCAGGGCTTCAGGCTCAACGGTGAGTATAATGTCAGGCAGTTTGCCCCCAGTTAGTGTCGCTAGCTGCACTGGGAGCGTGCCAAAACCTAGCGGCTCCAGCGCATCCCAAGTTGATGCGGTTGCAGAGGCTAGTAGCCCTGTGCGCTTTAGTTCGCGTACCAGAATAGGCATGATGTCGACTGCCCATTCTGGCTGTTGCTGCACCAGGTCAGCGAGTGGCATTGTCTCTGGGGTTTGCCATTGCAGCGCTGAATCTGTAAATGCTAGCGGTTGATGTGTTGTATTACCTGCTTTGGCAATGGCTAGAGCAGGATCTCCAGCCGCTAATAGCTCTAGCTTGCCATCATTCACTCGAACGGCTTTGATGCTGGCAGACGCTACTTGCTGCTCACCATCGGGCAACCAAACGACGATCGATAAGGGCGGCTCAGCCGCAAGACCCAGCAATTTCCAGAGGCGATCAACAGGCGTATTGGCTGGCAGTTCTAATCCAGCATCAGCCAAACGCCAGCGCTTACCATCTTGAAAGCCTGCTACTTGCACCCGATACCATACTTGCTGTTCACCTAGCTTGAGTGCCTCTGCTTGCTTTGGCTTCAACCAGGTAGCGGCGTTGATCTTGGTCAAGGTTTCTGCCACACCCACAATTTGTCCTGGTGAAAAAGTTATTGCTGCCGTGTCTTCAGCTGCTGATGGCTCCAAGCGCTGGATGAGAGCTGTGATGCGGCTTCTCTCCTGGCTGGTCATTTTTGGCTGTTTTTTTAACCAGGCGATCGCGGCATTACTCCCCTGTTGTGCGGCAATGAGCAACGCGCCCCAACTTCTTGCCTCGGCTTGCGCTGGGCTGACGCGTAGTGTCGCATCAACTCGATTTTGCAAACGCCCAGAATCGGCTTTGAGCACGGCGGCAGTTTCCAAGCTGTTTTCAGCATTGGCAGTAAAAACCGTTAGCGCTCGCCGCCAACGCCCATCAACCAGATTCGCTAGCACCTGCTGACCAGGGCTTGCCCAGGATTTATTCGCTTGCGTCTGCGTTGCCTGCGCGTGCAGTTGTATTAGCTTTTGTTGTGCTTGTGCAGCGTCTGACCATCGACCTCTTTTACTACGTACCGATTCTAACCACTGTAAGCCAGTTGACCATAGCCCACTGCGAGCCAGCACTAAGCCCTGTTCGTAAGCATGATCGTCGATCGCTGGCTCTAGTAAAGAAAGTGACTCTAGCTGAAGCGGGCTGGGTAAAAAGTTACGCGGTTTAACCTGATAGATTTGAAACTGAGGCTCCATACCCACTGTTTGATCGAGAACCAACTCCGGCGAACCGCCACCAAACATTTCTTGCCAAACGGGTTCTTGCCCTACAGGGCTGCTCCATTCCAGCATTTGATGCAGATGAAACCGACTGGGGTTGTAGTGCAGCACTTGTCCATAGGCGATCGTGCTATCGCCCCGCAGCCAACGCCCGCTCAGATTTAACCAAATGCCCTGAGTTGGCACCTTACCCTCAAACCGATTTAACGTCATCAGCGGCAATGAGCGCGTTGAACCTTGATTCTCATCACCAGTATTGATCAGCGGTGTTAGCACAAACGTTTCATCCGGTCCCACGATCGCCTGCTGCTCTAACAACTGAAAGGTTTGCTCACGCTGCGTTCCAGGTATAGTCTGGTATACCCGCAGTTGCACAATTTGTTCGCAGTTACTCTGACAGTTCGATCGCCGCGCCAGCACAGGCAGTAGCACGTCAGAAACAGTCGTTTTGTGGTCAAGAAAGCTAATGTTCTTACCCAACTGGATCGGTTCGCCAAGCATGCGTCCTGCCTGGGTAAGCTCTTTCTGAATTGCCTCCATCGTCTGAGGCGGCTTTAACCCCGTTACGGGAATCGGAATCCAATCTGGCAGAAAGCGATTGACCCACAAAAGCGTCTGCGGATCGACAATGAGCTGACCTCCGAGCCAACCCGCGCTTGCAAGCCCACCCGCAGCCAGCACAATGATAACGAGCGCTGACCAAGAAGACATCCCAGGCAACGCACGTCTCAAGCGCTTCTGTTTCGAGGGTGGCACAACCTGCGGCACTACAGGAGGCACTGGCTTAAAGCTTTTGCCTGTTTTGGGGTGCTTAAGGGCGCGATCGCGTGGGTTCATGGTCATGCCAAAACAGCCTCTGCCAAAACAGCCTGAAACAATGCTGGTAGATGACGTACATTACTGTAACCGGGATTACCAGTAGCGTCACGCAATCTTTGAGAGAAGGAGAAGGGTTGAAGGCTGACCGCTGACTGCTGAAAGTTTAGATTCCTATTGCGCTTGCAGATTCTCTTGCAAATAATGTCCCCACTTTGCAGCTAGCGGTGGTTCGGTGAAGGGAATACGAACGGGCTGAGGGCGATCAGCACACGCTAGTTCTAGAACCGCTCGTCCTTTCGTCGGTGCAGCATCTAACGCCACTGCTTTCTCGTTCACCAGTAAGCGAATCGACTGTACACCATCAAGCGAAACCGTTTCCAAATTTACTGGTCCCTTGCGAGTCGGCAAGCCCCAGGTCAGTTCACGTCCCTTTTGCCCCAACACGGCGTAAATGTCGTACTTTGCTCGCTCAAATGGTTCTGCCCAGGTTTTGTACGCCTCCAGCTTTTGGTACTCATTCCAACCTGCCCAGGCAAGCCAGAAGAAGAGTACAAGTAGGGGGAGCCAGAAAAGACCGCGTTCCATAAAGGGTAAGGAGTGAGGAGATGGGCAAGGAGTGGGGGATAAGGAGATGGGTAAGCAGAGGAGGCAGGGGCAGCAGGGGTAGCACTTTGCGTTGCTGTGCTAAAGAGTTTTGAATTAGTTCTGACTACTAACTACTGATGACTAACTCCTTGTCAATTTTGTCTTTATACTCACCTTCTTCTACCTTCTGCCTTCTTCTTTTACCTTTTGCCTTTCTTAACCATCTGCAACATTCAGCACTCTACATTCAACCTGAGCTTAAGCTATGGTGGTAGTCAAATCTTGACCGTTACGGGACGTTATGAGAAAACTTTTGCTGCTGGGGTTGTTCCTGATTGGGCTGGGCTGGGCGCTTTCTAACTTTAGCGGACTGGCGGCGCAAGGCACTTACGACTCGCTAATTCTAGATTTTCGTGAAGATATTGGCGCGGCACAGATCGAGAGTCAGGTACAGACAATCGCTCAAAAGTATAACGTTACACCCCGGTTAAACAGCGCCTTCTCTTTTCAAGATCACGTTTTTATTGTGAAGGGCGATCGCGCCTTACTAAAGGCGCTGAAAAAATCTGAGCTCAAGAAGTATACAGAATTTATTGAGCCTGACTACGTTTACAGCACGTTCACTCCGCCGAACGACCCTGACTACGGCAAGCAATGGAACATGCGGAGTATCAACGTTGAATCTGCCTGGGATGATACCCAAGGCGAGGGCATGACAGTCGCAGTGATCGACACGGGCATCAGCCAAGTTCCCGATCTAAACGAAACCAAGTTTGTCAAAGGCTACGACTTTGTAAATGATCAGGCAGATGCCAACGATGACAATGGTCATGGCACCCACGTTGCAGGCACAATCGCCCAATCGACCAATAATGAGTTTGGCGTAGCGGGCATTGCCTATAAGGCAAACCTCATGCCGCTCAAAGTGCTGTCAGCAGGCGGTGGCGGCACAGTAGCAGATATTGCAGAATCAATTCGCTTTGCAGCAGACAATGGCGCAGATGTCATAAATATGAGCCTGGGCGGTGGTGGCGAGAGCCAGTTAATGCAAGAGGCGATCGACTACGCCCATGGGAAAGGAGTTGTCATCGTTGCAGCAGCAGGTAATGCTGGCGATAATTCAGCGTCTTACCCTGCTCGGTATCCTCATGTCATTGGCGTCTCTGCACTGGGTCCAACTGGTACAAAAGCGCCTTACTCCAACTTTGGTGCGGGTGTTGACCTGTCGGCTCCTGGTGGCGCTAAGGAAGGCGAAGACCCCACTGGTGGCATCCTACAAAATACGATCAACCCTGAGACTGGCGAATCGGTATTTGAATCTTATCAAGGCACTAGTATGGCAGCGCCTCATGTTGCAGGTGTGGCAGCGCTGGTTAAAGCCGCAGGTGTTAAAGAGCCAGATGCTATTGAAGACGTGCTGAAGCAATCAGCATTGCAGGTCAAAGATGACGAGCTGAACCATTACGGTGCAGGCAAGCTGGATGCGGCGGCGGCAGTGAAATTAGCAGCCCGTGGGCAAATTACCTTCCGTGATTTCTTCCGCTGGCTGCGCGATAACGGTTATCTCAATCCACGCTTCTGGATTGATGGTGGCGTAATTGCTTTGTGGCCCAAACTGGCAATGGTGCTTGGCTCCTACCTGCTAGCGTGGTTCTTGCGGAATTACTTCCCCTTTGCCTGGGGATGGTCGCTCTCCACGGGATTGGTTGCAGGCAGTTCTGGTCTATTCTTCCTGAAAGGCTTTTACCTCTTTGATGCGCCTCAGTTTCCATTCCGGCTTCTGGGTAGCTCGATTCCAGAGTGGGGTGGCGCTGTGCAGGGAACCAGTGCGCTGAACCCAATCTTTGCCAGTGTGCTGATTCCGTTGGCGTTGATTGCGCTGCTCTTGGGACACGCGCAGTGGAAGTGGTTTGCCATTGGCACCACGATCGGTGTTGCAGCTTGCCTTGGCGTGAGTGCTGTTATGTCTCCATCAATGATGTGGTTAGGCGATGGTACGATCGCTCGTGGCTTTCTGATCGTCAACGCCTTGCTCTGTTTAGCACTGGCGCGTCTTGTCCTTAAACCAGGAGTGCAATCAACATGAGCGACAGCATTAAAGTAGAAGGGAAAATCGAGCGCAAGGGTCTAGGTCCTGGCACCTGGGCACTAGTCAGCAATAGTGGCGAGACCTACGAACTGCATAAAGCGCCGAAAGAGCTACAAAAAGCAGGGCTAGCCGTCAAAATCGAAGGTCAAATCCGCAAAGATGTGATGACGATCGCGATGATTGGTCCTGTTCTCGAAGTCAAACACTTTGAGCTTGTTGATTAAGTAACTGAATCGTTGCAAGCGATGAGTCAGATTGGGACTTGGTTCAAAAGATCTAGCCTTGTCCCGGTCTGGCTCGTTTTTTGGCGGGGATGGGTTACGACCAGCTTGATCACGGCTGTCCACTATTAATTTTTGTCTATAGATTGACATGCTTAAAAGGGCGCTCTGACTCTCTAGAATGAAGTTGTCGGCTTAAGGTAACGGTGACGTTACGAAGAATTATTTAACTTGAATGAAGCAAACTTCTGATTGCGATCGCATTCAAACCTGCCCGTGATCGAAGCAAGTCTGTGCCAACGCCTTGAGGAATGTTGGAAACTTGAAGAATGCTGAAGGCTATTTGAAGTTTCGGTAACTTTTCATCTTGACGCACGTCTTCATTAGTAGCCCGTGCCATGATCAACAAGAATTAACAAAGCTGAAGCTTCTGACTCAGTGCATTTACCGAAACCTCTGATCTCCTACCTAGAGCTAAAAGCTATCAAGTCAGTTTTGACACATGTTTTTTGATAAGACGTGAGTTAACAGCGTTATATCTGGCTCTTTAGGGCAATCTAAGTGTGAGTGAGCATGATCAAGATCACAATCGTTTTTCCCTGATTCTTACGTACGATCGTTGATTATAAAGATTAGACCTGTGCGATCGGGTCTGAGATAACCAGGGAAATGCATCTATAGTCTTCTTGGAGAATAATTGTGACCCAGGAATTTCATATTTCTGTGACTCCGATAGGGGAAGACGACTACCTTGTACGGACAGAAAAGGTAGCGCCTGGTGTGCCATTGGCAGAAGAACAAGTTACATGGCCTGTAGATGAATGGCTGGCTCAGGCAAGTGTGTTGATGAATGACCCACTGCAAGGGCTGCTGCGTGGCGATACACTCCACTCATTTCCTGATGCCGTACCGTCTGAGCAAACCGAGGCACAGGGCAATTTGGTTGCGCTGGGGCAACAGCTTCACAGCGCATTGTTTCAAGGAACGATTCGTGATAGCTGGATGACAGCACAGGGCATTGCCCAGCATCGTCAGGAAGTGCTGCGCTTACGGTTGGGGCTAAAAGACACACGCCTGCCGCGTTTGCCGTGGGAGGTGCTATATGCAGGCAATCGCCCGATCGCGACGGGAACAGATGTTGTCTTCTCCCGCTATCACTCCAGTTTTGCAACGATGGCATCGCTGGCGCAGTTTCAGACGACCGCCGCGATCGATGCCCACCAACCGCTCAAAATTCTTATGGTGCTAGCCGCACCGACCGATCAAGAAATGCTGGCGCTTAAGCAAGAGGCGCTGCATCTTCAAGAAGAGCTACAAACCACTGGTCAAAACGGCAATCGGAATGGCAGTAGCCGTTACTCAGACGTGCAGCTAACGATTTTGGAGCAGCCCGATCGCGAACAGCTAACACAAGCTCTGGAACACAACCATTATCATGTACTGCACTACGCGGGACACAGCAATCTAGGCACCGCTGGCGGCAAGCTCTATCTAGTTAGCCGCAAAACGGGGTTGACTGAAACCTTAAGCGGCGACGATCTGGCAGGGCTGCTAGTCAACAACGGCATTCGGATGGCGGTTTTCAACTCCTGCCGGGGTGTCTACACGGCAACGACTGAGGTAATCAGTGATGTTGGCGATGGCAATCTAGCAGAGGCGCTGGTCAGACGCGGCATCCCGGCAGTGCTGGCAATGGCAGAACGCATTCCAGATGATGTAGCGCTGAATCTGAGCCGCTTGTTCTATCGCAATCTGAAGCAGGTTTACCCCGTTGATCTCAGTCTAAATCGCGCTCGTCAAGGACTAATTTCTTCCTACAGTTCCAAGCAGCTTTACTGGGCGCTGCCAATTCTCTATCTTCATCCAGAGTTTGATGGCAATCTTCAGTCACTGGATGCTCGGGGCGGACTAGTGAACGGCACACAGCCGATTAGCGAACTGGCGATCGATGAGCGTGGCGATCGATCGAGCCAGCCAACTGTCCCCCAAGCCGAGCTAACCCTTTCTACGTCGGAAGAACCAGCGGTAGCGCTACCACCCCCTGTTCTAGCCACCGTGCCAAACCGAGAACGGTATGATTTACCGGATGAGGCATTTGATGATGACGCGATGGATTTGGAGGATCTAGAACTAGAATTTGATGATCCGGAGTACCACAACGATCTGGAATCAGTGGCTCATCTGGTGCATCAGCTTTCGTATGGTGCGACAACCGATGCAGTTGAGGATGATCACCTCCTGCCAGCCTCTGCTTCAGAAAATCTGTTGCCCGAAGCCGAATACACTTTCAACACAGATGATTATCTCATTCTGCCTGACTACCCCAAAGAGCTAGACTCGTTGGAAGCAGCCTCAGAAACGGCAGATAGCCCTGAGATACCAGTACAGAATGGAGGGGCACTTACAACCACGGCAGCCGATGCTAGTGGAGTTGAAGTCTACTCAGAGTTGGCAAGGATGCTGGCAGAAACAGGGAAGCTGACGGAGGCGATCGCGACCTGCCATCAAGCCGTGCAAGACAACCCTCATGATGCCAATGCTTACTATCGTCTGGGCATGGCGCTCAACCAGCAAGGGTATGTCGCAGAGGCGATCGCGGCGTATCATCAGGCATTAAGTATTAATCCTGCTCTAGCTGAAATTCACAATCAGTTAGGGTTGGCGCTCTCGCAGCAGGGCAATCTCAGCGAAGCCATACGATCGTATGACCATGCCATTCAGCTTGATCCTAACTTGACTACTGCCAGACGCAACCTCGAAATTGCGCTCCTCCGGCAAGGCAATGTTGGTCCTGCAAAGCCACTGCTGGAAGGTTCACTCTTTGACCAACAACATACCACAGAACAAAAAGCCTTCGATCACTCCAGAAGCAAGCTGTTAGCAGGTCATACTGGTGCCGTCATTGCTCAACGTAATGTGTCGCCTTATCGGACGTTGGTGTGGTTCGGTGCTGGCATCTTAGCTGCACTGGCGTTGGGCGGCTGGTTCTTGCGCGATCGCTGGTTGCCAACACCCTCAATCCAACTCCCCGAAGCTGCCTTTAATACAGTTAAGAGCACTGGCGATTTGCAGCGCGTTAGTACCAGCGTCGTGACGGCTCTGGCAACCGAACACCTTAATAAGGGGAATTTTGCTGATGCTGAGGCAGCGATCGAAACCCTGCTCGATCGAGGCGCATTGACCCAGGCAGCGGCCGTCCTCACCCCTGCCCTAAGCCAAGAGGCAGGCAACCCTACTCTTAACTTTCTGATGGGTCGCCTTGCGTGGCAGTCGGTTAATGTAGGCAACAAAGACTATAGCCTTGATGATGCGCGGCGGTATTGGGAGACTGCCGTTAAGCAAAAACCGATTGCGGAATATCAGAATGCTCTGGGCTTTGCCTACTACACCGAAGGCAAGCTCGATCGTGCTAGTCGCACATGGATGCAAGCGCTGAAGTCAAGGGAGCAACAGAGCAATCAACCTGCCGCAAAACAGGTAAGCTCATCGTCAGCATCACACACTCTCACGGCTTACGCTGGACTCGCTCTAGTGGCGGCAAAATCTGCTGCTAATCAGCCACCTAGCCAACAAGCTAACCTGCAAAACGAGGCGATCAAGCTCCGCCAAACCGTCCTTGCTGATGATCCAGTTAGCTTTCAGCCAGAAGAACTCGCCAAAAACTGGCTGTGGTCTGAGACAGCTATTAAAGACTGGCGATCGACCCTTGCCCTTAAGTAAGTCAACAAGCCGAGGCATCCGCCGCACCAACTCGCTCCTCTCAGACAAGGAATATGCTCCAGCTTACTTTCTGACAAGGCTGGCAGAGGAAGATTATTAGCATACCGATGTAAGCAAGGGCGCAACGATGTAAAGTAGTACAAACGCTCTTTGTCGCCTTATGCAATCGTTACTCACACAGCCACAGCAGCGGGTTTTCACCTGGATTGAAGACTTTACAGCTCAACATGGTATGTCCTTTGTCGCCTTATGCAATCGTTACTCACACAGCCACAGCAGCGGGTTTTCACCTGGATTGAAGACTTTACAGCTCAACATGGTATGTCGCCAACCTATCGTGAAATTCAGAAAGGGTTGGGCTATCGATCGCTGGCATCCGTGCAGCTTCACATCGAGACGTTAACGACAAAGCGGCTCATTAGCCACGCCCCTCGAAAATCTCGCTCTCTCAAAATTCTGCGACCCAGTGATGGGATTCCACTAGTGGGCACGATCGCGGCTCATAGCCTGGTCGAAAACTTTGCGGATCAGGACGTGCAGCATCTAGAGTTGTCCTGCCTGCCGAAGTTGGCACATCTTTCTCAGCATGAGCGTTCTCAGCATTTTGCGCTGCTAGTACAGGGTGACAGCATGATCGGTGCCTTAATTGATCACGGCGATCTGGTTGTTATGCGGCGCGAGTCCAATCCCCGTGCGATTCGCAATGGCACAATCGTCGCGGCTCGACAAAATGGTGCGACGACGCTGAAATACCTCTATCGTCGAGGGCAGCAAATTACGCTTCAGCCTGCTAACCCCAACTATAAGCCAACCGTCATTGATACCAGTACCGAAGAGGTAGACATTCAAGGCGTTTATGTCGGTTTGCTGAGGGGTTTGGTCTAGCGATCGCTTCCTAAACCAACAGCAAGCAGCGTGGCTTTTGAGGCTATAGCTTAGATAAACTGAAGGCTGACCGCTGAAGCTAAACGCTACTAATAATGCTGCAATTTCATCCATCTGGAATCGGTCAACGAGTAGTCGAGACTTCGCTAGGGGCGATGGTCTACTACACACCTGTAGGTCAGCCGTGGTCAATCCCATCACTCGAAGCACCGCCGCTACTTTTTCTGCATAGCTTTGGTGGAGGCGCATCAGCTTATGAATGGTCGAAGATATATCCTACCTTTTTGGATTCACATCGCGTCTTAGCTCCCGATTTGCTGGGGTGGGGACAGTCAGATCACCCTGTAAGAGATTATCAGATGGCAGATTATCTCACTACGCTGACAGAATTTATCCAGAAAACCTGTACCGCGCCAGTGACGATCGTTGCGTCTTCCCTCACAGGCGCGATCGCCATTCGTCTTGCCATTCTGCAACCGACCTTAGTGAAAGCCTTATTTCTCATTTCACCATCAGGCTTTGCTGATTTTGGGCAGGATGCTGGTCGACGGTTACCACTGCAAGTTATCAACACACCACTACTTGACCAGCTCATCTACACACTGGGTGCAACAACTGATGTTTCTGTACGCAGTTTCTTGGAGCGTTTTTTGTTTGCCCAAGCCGATCGCGTCTCTCAAGAAATGGTTCAAGCCTATCTAGAATCTGCGCAACAGCCGAACGCTCAATACGCAGCACTGGCTTTTTTGCGGGGCGACCTCTACTTTGACCTTGCCCGCTACTTGCCCCAGCTTTCTACGCCGACCGTTATTTTGTGGGGTGAACAGACGCAGTTTACCAGCGCTGCTTTGGGTCAACGACTAGCAAACTTGAACCCGTCTGCGGTGAAGGCATTTTTACGCTTAGCTGATGCAGGTGTACTGGCACATCTGGAGCAGCCCGCGATCGTCATTGGGCTATTGCGTCAGTTTCTACAAGAGCTAGAGGGGTAGGAAGAGGGCAGGGGGTAGCAGAAGCAGATAAGTTCTAAGTAGCGCTTTGCGCCGCTGAGTCTCTTAGACATGCTCCGCTTTCTTTAATGCCAACAGCTTTTGCGGTAGAAAGTTTTGAGTTTCAAGTTGAAGCTTAAGGTTGTTTGGCTCTTGTTTGGCTCTTTCACATCCCCGCTTCTGCCCTCTGCCCTTCTAGCCCTCTCCCTTCATCTTCTTAAGCGGCTTGTAGCAAGTGCTGTGCGATCGCCTCATTGCAGACCTCGACTGATGCGCCTTGTGTCATCGCTGTCATCAGTGCTTCATAAGCAGAGATCTGCGCCTCCAGCAGAGTTTTAGCGCGGAGGAGCGACCAGCGTTCCTTCTGTTCTCGTTCAGTAGGCGGCAAGCCCAGTTGCGCGAGTAAGCCTCTCAGCTTTTGACGATCGTCTGCGCCACCTTCGACATTGCCATAAATTAATCTTTCAGCCGCGATGCCTGCCATCCAGATCGTGCAGTAGCGATCAAGTAGCTCCCCTTTCTGCATGGCAGTTTCTAACTCAGTGGAGTCAAACCGCACGCCGCCTTGACCGGGATAACCTTGCCTTAGGGCATCCCATGCATTCAGCGTGTAGCCAGTGGTAGGGATACCTAACTGATGGGCAACCAGAAAATGCCCTGCTTCATGACGAATCACGCGATCGCGATGTCCTGCTGAAAAGCCAGCCAGCCAGTCGAGCAGCAGTGTTGAACCTTGCCCCCGCCAGCTTAAGGTGTCGAGCGTTGCTAGCCCTAGCACCCCAGCAGTGGCGATCGTCGGTACCAACGGCGATAAATTGACTAAAGGTCCTAGCAAGCTCGTCATCGTGATTGTAAAGATGCCGATCGCTACTAAGTTAAGCGAAAGTTGATTCATTAAAGCAAGTTGTTAATATTTATGACTGCTTTCTAGCCTAGCAATGAATCGGTGATGGCGATCGCTCACTGCGTCTAAGAAGCAAAAAAATGCTTAACAGGATGTCAGCAAAGCTTATGTGTAGTCAGTACCTACGCGTAACCAACGGCATGTTGCTGTTAGCCTCTTAGGTAAGGGATAGTAGAGTAGCGGCGCGTCTTCATCTTGCGTCCCGACTGCGCCACAAAAACGCTATAGATCGTATGCTACAAATTTCTCAGACAGTGTTCATTCCAGCACATGAGATTGAACTAAGTGCCATTCGCGCTCAAGGTGCAGGCGGACAAAACGTCAATAAAGTGGCAACCGCCATTCATCTGCGCTTCAACGTTGGAGCTTCTTCTCTGCCCGATCGCTACAAGGAGCGGCTGTTGCAGTTGACCGATCAGCGGCTGACGAAAGATGGTGTGATTGTCATTAAAGCGCAGGAACATCGTAGCCAGGAACAAAACCGCGAGGAAGCACTAAGGCGCTTGCAAGAATTGGTTAAAAGCGTGGCGATCGTGCCGAAACGACGTAGACCTAGCAAACCAACGCGCAGTTCCCAGCAGAAACGGCTCGATAGCAAAAGCAAGCGGAGTCAAATCAAGGCAGCGCGAGGTAAGGTTGTAGACTAATAGCTGTCGTAGAGCCGCTAAACCTTACCAAAGCGTCGATCGCGTTGCTGATAAGCAGTCAAGGCTTGGTGAAACGCAGCGCGATCGAAATCGGGCCATAGCGTATCCGTCACATACAGCTCTGCGTATGCCATCTGCCAAAGCAGGAAATTACTCAACCGCATCTCGCCACTTGTGCGAATTAATAGGTCAGGATCACAGATGCCAGTGGTATAAAGATGGCGTTCAAAAATGGCTTCATCAATTTGCTCAGGCTGAAGCAGCCCTTGCTGCACTTGAGTAGCGATCGCACGACACGCCTGAAGAATTTCCTGCCGTCCACCGTAATTTGTCGCCACTGTAAACCGGATGCTCTGATTATGCTGCGTTGCCTCAACCGAGCGAGCAATTTCTTCCTGAAGCGACTGGGGCAGTGCTTGTAGATTGCCGACAAAGCGGATCTGCACATTTTCCTGCACCATCTCCCGCAGTTCTCGGCGCAACACCCGCTCAAACAGCGTCATCAAAAACTCAACTTCTTCTGAGGGTCGCCCCCAGTTTTCGGTCGAGAATGCGTACGCCGTTAGCGCCTGAATGCCCCAATCACGGCAGCAGCGGAGGAGATCCTTTAACACATCGACACCACGCCGATGTCCCATAATTCTCGGCTGACCACGACGCTTTGCCCAGCGTCCATTGCCGTCCATAATGACAGCAACGTGTCTTGGCAGCCGTTCGCGCTCAAGGTCAACAGGCAACTCTTGCAAAACAGTTGGCTTTACGGTCATAGTCTCTCCCAGCAGCAAACGCTTATGTAAATAGTTCGATCAGACGGTAAAGATGGATGCTTAGGAGCCGTACGCTTGCGATCGTTCGCTTCTCACTTCTACCCTAACTTCTACCCTTCCGCCGACCCAGAATCCGTGCAGTTAGCGTTAAAACTTGAGTGCCAAGCTGATGTACAAGGCTACGGAGATTCGGAGCAACAGTGTCGCGTTCAGCCGTTTGAGCAAAGCGTGCCCCCAGCAAGTCCTTAAGTTTACTGCTGGTCAATGGGCGATTTAGAGTACCCCGTTCTGCTAGCGAAATTGACCCTGTTTCCTCAGAAACCACCACACAAATACAGTTTTCTACCCGTTCGGTAATACCCATAGCAGCTCGATGACGGGTACCTAACTGGCGAGAAGCAGTACGCTCTGATAACGGCAGAATAACCCCTGCTGCAATCAAACGGTTATCACGAATTAAAACAGCGCCATCGTGCAATAGGGTTGTTGTTTGAAAAATAGTTTGAATCAGTTCCTTTGAAACTTCGGCATTGATCCTTACTCCTGGTACAGAAAAATCACGCTCATCAATAGGGATACCTGTCTCTAAAATCAGCAGAGCACCGATGCGGTTTTGCGACAGCTCTTTGACTGCATCAACAATTTCATCAGTGACACTACCAGATTTCAATGTGGTTCTTCGTGAAGATTGGAACAACTGAAGCAACTCGCCTCGACCAATTTGCTCCAAAAAACGGCGAAACTCTGACTGCAAAATAAACGCCATAGCGACGGCAGAACCAATTACTAAATTGCCCAGTACAAAACTGAGTAACGTCAATTCCAATCGTCTGCTGAGCGCGGCTGCTAGCATCAGCACAATGAAACCACGCACCATCCAGAGGGTACGCCGCTCGCCAATAATGACCAGCATCATATAAGTGAGGGCAAGCACTAGCCCAACATCAACGAAAAACCTCAGGTTTTGAACGAAGAGAAGCGGTAGGGTCTGCATCCAGCTAGGGGTCGTCAGCAGCCATTGCCTCCATAGATATCCCATTGATCTGGATTAACCCTGCGCTTCTACAACGTGTTGAGTGTTGAGTATTAAGTCGTGAGTGAGGCAAGAGGTTGCGTTATGCAATCGCTTACTGCCTGTAACTACTTCAGTCGCTCTGGCAAGCGGTCTTGTCGAAGCAAATCTTGATAGGTTTCTCGCTGTAGGATGATGCTGGCTTCTCCTTCCTGAACCAGCACAGCAGCGGGTCGAGCGATGCGGTTGTAGTTAGAAGCCATGCTGTAATTGTAAGCTCCGGTAGCCATCACTACGAGTAAGTCATTAGGCTGCGTCGTTGGTAGAGCCGCTTCTTTAATCACAATATCGCCCGATTCACAGTGTTTACCGGCGATCGCCACTGCCTCAGTAAGCGGTGCTGACATCCGGTTTGCCACCACTGCCCGATACACTGATTGATAGGTAATGGGACGTGGATTGTCAGACATCCCGCCATCAACTGTGACATAGGTCCGAATGTCAGGAATCGTTTTTTGCCCGCCAATCGTATAAGCGGTGACGCAAGCAGACCCAATGAGCGATCGCCCTGGTTCACTTAAAAGCTTTGGTAGGGGTAAGTTTTGCGCTTTACACGCTGCCGCAATTGACTCGCTGACCACCTTTACCCATGCTTCAATGCTGGGCGGATCATCCGATTCGGTGTAGCGAATGCCTAACCCCCCACCAATGTCCAACTCCTGAATTGGTAGACCATGGTGCATTGCTTTACTCAGCCACTGCACCATCACAGCCCCTAGATCATGATGAGGCTCTAGCTCAAAAATTTGGGAGCCAATATGAGCGTGCAGACCAATGCACATGAGGCTGGGTTGCTGACTGATAAATTGAAAGACTTCATCTAATTGATCCAGCCCAAACCCAAATTTGCTGTCAATGCTACCAGTCCGAATGTAGTCATGAGTATGGCACTCGATACCTGGTGTAAGACGGAGCATGATGCGCGTCGGCGGTGCGGTATAAGGTAAGTTTTGAGTTAATTCTGACTCCTGACTTCTCTCCCCTCGCTCCTCGCTCCTTACTTGCTCTGCTGCGATCGCTACCAGGGTTTTCAACTCATGCCAGTTGTCAACAACAATGGTGCAGCCCGCTTCAACAGCCATCAGCAGCTCTGCACGCGCTTTATTATTACCATGTAAATAGAGCTTGGTCGGATCAACGCCTGCCTGTAACGCTGTGTAGAGTTCGCCACCTGAAACAATATCAATCCCTAACCCTTCACTGGCAACGATCGCGCAGACTGCCAAACAATTCCAGGCTTTAGAGGCATACAACACCTGCGATTCGCCCGGATAATAGCGGATGAAAGCATCACGGTATTGACGGCACGCTAATCGCAGCGTTTCTTCGTCCAATATATAGAGAGGCGAACCAAACTTTTGCACCAGATCGACTACATCGCAACCACCAATCTCTAGATGATCCTGCTGGTTTACCGTTGCCGTCAGCGGTAAAAGCTGTTGATTGGGCGACTTGCTAGTCGATCGTGCGTCTAAGGTCTCTGCCGCAGCAGCCAAATATTGACGACCAGTAGTATGCATGGCAGTAGCGTGAGTCGATCCCATTGCGTCATCCTTGAGTGTTGATTCGTAACGTAATTTATGTCGTAACCTCTAGTTTACAATTGCCTCTCGCGCATCCTCAGAAAATAACGCACTTTTGTGACTTTTCTTGCACTTCAGCCGCTCTCGCTAGACTTACTACCCGCTGCCGTAGCACTTGATCAACGCTGCTTCGGCGGACTTTGGACGCTAGACGGTTACCAACGGGAGCTAGAGAGTCCTAATAGTGAACTGCTTGTTGTAGTTGAGAAGGCGGAGGGCAGGCTTCCTAAAGCGTCAGCTGACAGGAGGCAGGAGACAGGAGACAGGAGACAGGAGGCAGAGGGAGCAAGGGAAGCAGAGGGAGCGAAGGAGCAAAAACATCTAGATTCAACACTTGAAATATCTCCTTCGGAGACGCTTCGCGAACAAAACTCAAAACTTTCTCCCCCACGCTCTACTCCCCACACTCTACTCCCCACTCCCCTTGTCGGTCTCGGCTGCTACTGGGCAATTCTTGAAGAAGCTCATATCACTATGTTGGCGATCGATCCCGTCTATCAGCGGCAAGGCTTAGGGCAAACGTTGCTCTATGCTCTGATTGCGTCTGCCCATGCACGCGGACTAGAACGAGCGACTTTAGAGGTGAGAGTTTCTAATGCGTCAGCTCTGGCTCTCTATCAAAAGTTTGATTTTCGTGAAGCAGGACGGCGGCGACGCTACTACCCAGACAATGGCGAAGATGCACTGGTGCTATGGCGAGGTGGTATACAAACCCCTGAGTTTTCTGGGCGTCTAAGAGACTGGCAGCAGCAGGTCTATGACCGTCTATGCAAGGCAGGCTGGCAATTAGACATAGACAGCGATCGGTAAATAGTGAACCAGTTGCATGATGGATTAATGATGAAGAGATTAAGAAAGTCTGCTTGACTTACGAGTCCCTTTCCACTGACAATCACCCTTCGGAATAGTTTTATACAGTGGCGAATCACTGTTGCAGGTACGGTGATCACTGATCTCCTGGCGGCGTTATTCAAGCTGCTAGCTAGATCGTCTATGATAGAATCAACTCTACCGGCAAGCAGCAGGTGACAAGAATACGCCATGTTTGAACGCTTCACAGAAAAAGCCATTAAGGTGATCATGCTTGCCCAGGAGGAAGCACGCCGCCTGGGACACAACTTTGTGGGTACTGAACAGATCCTCTTGGGTCTGATTGGAGAAGGGACCGGCGTCGCCGCCAAAGTGCTGAAATCCATGGGCGTTAATCTTAAAGACGCTCGGATTGAGGTAGAGAAGATCATCGGTCGAGGCTCTGGCTTCGTTGCCGTTGAGATTCCCTTTACGCCACGGGCAAAACGGGTTCTAGAGCTGTCTCTAGAAGAAGCCCGTCAGCTCGGTCATAACTATATTGGTACTGAACACTTGCTTCTCGGTCTGATCCGCGAAGGCGAAGGGGTGGCAGCTAGAGTCCTGGAAAATCTCGGTGTTGACCTCTCCAAGGTTCGCACTCAGGTTATCCGGATGCTAGGCGAAACCGCCGAGGTTACGTCTGGTGGTAGCCAGGGTCGCACTAAAACACCAACGCTGGATGAATTTGGCTCAAACCTGACCCAAATGGCAGCCGACGGCAAGTTAGACCCAGTTGTGGGTCGCCAAAAAGAAATTGAGCGCGTGATTCAGATTCTGGGTCGCCGTACGAAAAATAATCCCGTCCTCATCGGAGAGCCGGGTGTTGGTAAGACCGCGATCGCTGAAGGTCTGGCTCAACGCATCGCCAATGATGATATTCCCGACATTTTAGAAGACAAGCGTGTCGTCACACTTGATATTGGTCTCCTGGTTGCAGGCACCAAATATCGGGGTGAATTTGAAGAACGCCTGAAGAAAATCATGGATGAAATCCGCTCTGCCGGAAATGTCATCCTGGTTATTGACGAAGTTCATACTCTGATTGGTGCTGGTGCGGCTGAAGGTGCAATCGATGCTGCCAACATCCTTAAGCCAGCGCTGGCACGAGGCGAACTTCAATGCATTGGTGCTACAACCCTTGATGAGTACCGCAAGCACATTGAGCGCGATGCTGCCCTTGAGCGTCGCTTCCAGCCTGTGATGGTTGGTGAGCCAAGCGTTGACGAAACGATCGAAATCCTTCGTGGTCTACGTGAACGGTATGAGCAACACCACAAGCTGAAGATCTCCGATTTAGCGCTGGAAGCCGCAGCAAAGCTTTCAGACCGCTATATTTCAGACCGCTTCTTACCTGACAAGGCGATCGATTTGGTTGATGAAGCAGGTTCGCGGGTTCGCCTGCTTAACTCGCAACTTCCGCCAGCCGCGAAAGAACTGGATAAAGAACTGCGTCAAGTCCTTAAAGACAAAGACGATGCGGTTCGTTCTCAGAACTTTGATAAAGCGGGTGAGTTGCGCGATCGCGAAATGGAGATCAAAGCCGAGATCCGAGCGATTGCTCAAACGAAGAAGAACGAATCGACTAGCGAAGATGCTTCTCCTCTTGTGGATGAAGAGGACATTGCGCAAATCGTTGCTTCATGGACAGGTGTTCCGGTTAATAAGCTGACGGAATCCGAGTCCGAGAAACTGCTACACATGGAAGATACCCTGCACCAGCGTTTGATTGGTCAGGAAGAAGCCGTCCGAGCTGTTTCTCGCGCAATTCGTCGGGCACGTGTGGGCTTGAAAAACCCCAACCGACCGATTGCGAGCTTTATCTTCTCCGGTCCTACTGGGGTTGGTAAGACGGAATTAACCAAGGCGTTAGCGACCTACTTCTTCGGTTCGGAAGAAGCTATGATCCGGCTTGATATGTCGGAGTACATGGAGCGCCATACCGTTTCTAAGCTCATTGGTTCGCCTCCAGGCTACGTCGGTTACAACGAAGGCGGTCAGCTTACCGAAGCTGTTCGTCGTCGTCCCTATACCGTTGTTCTGTTCGATGAAATTGAGAAGGCACATCCTGATGTCTTCAACATGCTGCTGCAAATCCTGGAAGACGGTCGCCTGACTGATGCTAAGGGTCGCACGGTGGACTTTAAGAACACCTTGCTGATTATGACCTCTAACATCGGTTCTAAGGTGATTGAAAAGGGCGGCGGCGGTTTGGGCTTCGAGTTCTCGGCAGCAGGTGATGCGGCTGAGTCTCAGTACAACCGCATTCGTTCGCTAGTTAACGAGGAATTGAAACAGTACTTCCGTCCTGAATTCCTTAACCGTCTGGATGAAATCATTGTCTTCCGCCAACTGTCGAAGGACGAGGTGAAAGAGATTGCGGTCATCATGCTCAACGAGGTCTTTGGTCGCTTGCGCGAACAGGGCATTACCCTAGAAGTCACTGATCGATTTAAAGATCGCCTGGTTGAAGAAGGTTATAACCCTAGCTATGGTGCCCGTCCCCTCCGTCGAGCGATTATGCGCTTACTGGAAGATTCGCTAGCAGAGGAAATCCTCTCTAGCCGCATTAAGGATGGTGATACTGCTGTCGTTGATGTGGATACAGACGGTCAAGTCAAAGTGTTACAAGGTGAAAAGCGGGAGCTACTGCCCCAAGCAGTTGAGTAAAGCGCTTTAGCCTCATAGTTTGAAAGCGGTAGAGAGTAGTTATTCTCTACCGCTTTTATTTTTGCTATGAATTGCAACAATAAGAGGTTAACTGCATCAATCATAGGAATAACGCTGTAAACCCAGGTAAGTAGCTGGACATAGTTATTTAATATAAATGCATCTCGACTTCGCGTTCGATGTTTCGGCTGCGCTCAACGTCAAAGTTTCAATGCTCTCAGTCCTATAAGTAAGCGGGTTGAGCGCAGCCAAAACCCGGTTTCTAAGCAGTGCTTAATTTGACCCTCCTACTTATTTGCTTTTCTATTCAACAGGGGTGGAAGGCGTTTGCGACAAAGAGCAGTAATCAAATAAGGGCAGGGTTGAGTGTACTCATCATTTAGATATGCTCAAAATAAACTGCTTAATCAAGTTTAGATAACCATAGGCTACAATACCCAAGCTAGTTCAGGTTGTCTGGGGGATCAGCCCAGATGAGGTCAGAAAAATTGACCTGGGGAAAATCCGGTGAGAAGCCGGTGCTGTGACGCAACTGTGAAAGAAAGGCTGAAGGCTGAAGGCTAAAAAATTGAGACAGATTTCTCACTTTTATCCTTCATCCCTTATCCTCCATCCTTTTCCAAGCCAGGATGCCCGCCTGAAGCCAATTACAACATTACGCCTGCGACTCACAGGCAAAGGTTTATCATGCAAAGTTTAGACGTTCTGCGCCGATCGCCCACGGCGGATTATCTTGCTACGGTTATCCATTCAGTCGCTCTAACCCCAACCATTAAAGCGATTCGATTGCAGTTAGATCGCAATGATTTTCAGTTTTTGCCAGGACAGTCCGTGTGGCCCAAGTTTGAACGAGACGGGCGCAAATTTAGCAAAATTTACTCGATCGCCTCTTCACCCTCCCACTGCCCTGAAGTTGAACTCTGCGTCTCGCGCGTCGGCTGGAGTTCTGCCTTTCTGCAAGATCTAGCGATCGGGCAAGTGCTACCGTTACGTGGTCCTTATGGGCTGATGACCCTTAGCGAACTTCCTCAACGCCCTCGCCTCTACATTACTGAAGGCTCAGGTATTGCACCCTTAAAAAGCCAGATTGACTGGCTGCATGAATGTGGCTATCGGCAACCCGTGTGGCTAGTGCAAGCTAATCCCGAAACAACGGATCAGTTGCCCTATCAGCAGTACTGGCAGCAATTGCAACAAAGCTGGAAAAACTTTCACTATCGTGAGGCGATCATCCAATGCCCAGAAGTCGTTCTGTCAGGACTGCGGCTCGACTTGGCAGCGTTTGATATTGTCATCTGTGCAGTGGGCGATCGCTCTAACCAGCTTCAAGCCTTTGTTCTGGCTCTAGGGGCACGACTGGATCAACTGTGCTCAGAAAAGTTTATTGCGTTCTAACCACTGCCCTTGCGAGTATAAGGAGTATCTGGACAGTAGACTAAAGATTCTGGGCTAGAGACTATCCTTAACTGCAAGGGTGGGCTGTTGTTAAGTGTCTAGCGTTTAATGTCTGCTGTCTAAGCCACATCTTTATGACTTCTGAAGAAACCTCCGAACCCCAGGCTCCTGTTATGGCAACCTCTGCCCCACCGCGTTGGCGAGCCTGGTGGGAAAACATTCAAATTCTCATCATTGCTCTGATTCTGGCACTGTTAATCCGGGTTTTTGTGGCAGAACCGCGCTTTATTCCTTCTGATTCCATGCTGCCCACGTTGGAAGTTGGCGATCGACTCATAGTCGAAAAGCTTTCCTATCGCCTTCGTCCCCCAGCCTTTGGCGAAATCGTTGTGTTTGATCCGCCACAGCAACTTCAAACTCAGGGCTATACCAAAGACCAGGCATTTATCAAACGCATTATTGGTCAGCCTGGACAAACCGTACAGGTTAATAATGGCACCGTTTTTGTTAACCAGCAGCCCCTTCAGGAACTGTATATAGCCGCCCCTCCCAATTACACCCTGCCGCCGGTCACTGTGCCAGAGGATGAGTTTTTTGTGATGGGCGATAACCGCAACAACAGCAATGATTCTCACGTTTGGGGTTTTCTACCGCAGCAAAACATTATTGGTCGTGCCTGGTTTCGCTTTTACCCATTCGATCGCCTTGGGCTAGTAGAAAGGAAGGATCAGGAAGCTGGGTACTGAAGCAATGCCGGAGCTTTGCAGTTTGAAACTTGCCCATAGCCGTTATTTTTTGGTTCAAGCTAAAACCGAAGGTAATGCATCAGTTCTGAGACGACTTCGGCAGACAGCGAGAGCCGCCGTTGGAGATGAATTAAATTGCGGTAGGGGCTTACTGCGCGATTGGCAACGATCGCTCGTGCTAAATACGTATCGACAACGGGAATCCTGGTCAGCATTTCGACCGTTGCCGTATTTGCATTCACAGGCTTGACGGTATCGACACTAGCAGCATCGTAATAGCAAAATTGGAGCACTGGTTCGAGCGGTTTGAGTCTTGGTACAGGCAGACTCAACACAGCAGCTATATCCTCAATACAGTGCAATTGGACTCCTGATTGGGTCAACTCAACCAGCGATCGCGCCTGATGAATCGAAATTCCTGGCAATCGCAGCCAATCATCAATGCCCGCCTGATTTACATCAATCTTGACACCCAAACTGGCAGCTAGCACTAGCTCTGCTACAGATTGAAAGCGGTAATAGGGATCGTTTAAGAGCTGCGATCGCAGCGGTTGACGGGATTGGGCAGCCGTTGATAGCCAGTGAGGAAGCGGCATTGGGGATGAAGGATGTGAGGGATGAAGGAGAAACGTTTAGGTAGCTAGTGGTCTTGTTAACAGCCAACAACTAAGCAATGCGATCGAGCAATTTACGGCGCTTTTGCTCAAATTCGTATTCAGAAAGCAACCCATCGGCACGAAGCTGATCGAGATGGCGAACGGCATCTGCCACTGCACCAATTTGGTCAGAGTCAACCACCTCTGCACGCGACACAATGGTTGCTGTAGACGCAACGCCATCATTGAATTTCAGATCAAATTCGTCGGCGTTTTGAGACAAATACCAAATGCCTTCGATCGCACTCGCAACCCTGGGAATCGGGGTCATAGATAGCAAGAGATAGAAAATGCCCCAAAGTGGCTGCCCCACATAAAACTTGTGCAACCCTGCACCGATCGGTGAAACAGCTCCAGCAAATGCCAATGCAGCCGCAATTTTACGATCTCTTAGTTTCTCTACCATCCCAACCCCACAATATCCGTACTCAGACTTTACAATGGCAGAACAGTGGTATGACGACTGTTAGTTTATAGCAGCGCAGCGATTAGCATCTACCCTAGTGCCATTACATCTATCATATTGACTCTCCAGCGTTGATGACCGCAAAATTGTGCCTGCAACCGCATGCCTTTGTTGAAACAGATGTGGGGTCGTTACCGTCACCGCGATCGTTTGGTAACAGAAATATGAGGCAGCGAAAAGCGTTAAGGTCTGTCAAATCTATCCGGTTCAGTCTTTTAGGGCAAAGTACAGTAGAGTAATGAGCCTTACGATCGAAAAAATATCTAGTCAGAGTTGCTGAGTCTACTTTTTGACCACTCTTAGTTTTTGTCAGCTTCAAGGTCATGAGCAGTCGCTTGCTACAAGTTAATGCTGTAGGAACCCTATCCTAGATTGATTTTCAGCAGTTTGTTAGAAAGTGACTCGCTCCTATAACGTTGTTTCAAAAAAGCAACTTCACACAAAACTTTCTCACAGAAGTAAAATAAAAGTTACATTAGCTGGGCAGCGGGTAGTTCAGGTTAACGTATCGCTTTTACTCATTGCAGTCGTACTGTACGTATTTTTACCGTTCAGAATATATTGAAGTTTCCTCAGGTCACTTGAAGAGTTCCTTGGTTCATGTCACAGAATGTGCTTCCCTCAAAATGGCTAACTAACTTTTCTGATCCCTATGCCGTCTTGGGAGTTTCAGTAGCTGCGGACGATCGTCGTGTCCTTAAGCGTTACCGGGCGATCGCAAAACTACTGCATCCTGATCGCTATACACTTGAAGACAATACAACCAAAGAACTTGCTAGTCAGCTTTTTGCTCGGTTAGTCAACCCTGCTTACCAAAAGTTGAAACAAGAAAAAGGGCGCAAGGAAAATGCATCCCTCCTGCGGTTACGAGCACGGCAACTCTACCGCGATACCTCCCTCAACCCTCAGGGCAATCTGGCACGTCAACTTATCCAACAGCCCATCAGCGAGGTTGATGTGTTTTATGAGCAGGCAATTACCCAACTTGCCGAGTCTCAATATGAACCATTAGAGCAGTTTGAATCGCTGACACAGCAGCTTGGTGAACTCAATCTAGTTTATTCGCAACTAAAAGTAGGCGAAACACTGATTCGCGAGAAGCCTACTGGAATTGTGCCTAGCCCGACGCAGCCAAAGGTGCCCATCTTTTCGCCGCCACCAGAAGTTGCTCCCCCCACTTATTCTGAACGGCACTATCGTCGTGCACAGGAATACATGAAGAAGAGCAACTGGAAGGCGGCAGAGCAAGAGCTGCGGGATGCCATTAAAATTGAGGCAGGCAAAAGTGAATACCATGCGCTGCTAGGGGTTGCCTATCTACAGCAAAACCTGCAAAGTATGGCGAAGGTTTACATGCGTCAAGCGCTGAAGCTAAATGCTGAAGACCCGTTGGCGCTTAAGTTTGCCTCTAAGCTCGGCATTGAGGTTCCGGCTTCGGAGTCTAAACAGCACAATGACAACCCACCTAAAAGTCAGCCAGCAAAACAACCTGACAGAAATGGTGGGCTGTTTGGTTTATTTCGAGCGAAGAAATGACACCAGCAATATAGCTTTCAAAAGTAGCGGCATCCAGCGATTGCCGTTAAAGATTGCTGTTCAAAGAATCACAGTAACGTTGTTTTTACTCGCCGTTCAGCATAGAGAATCATACCGAACGCAAGAATGCCAAGAAACAAAACACCGATCGCACCAGCAAGGGGATTGCGATCGAAGCCCGTTAACCACTCAGGCACGTGTGGAGCATACTCAACCAGTTTGCCAACATTAACAATGTAATAGCTCCAGACCAACCCAGCATGTAACCCCATCGGCAAACCCAAACGTCCTCGAAAACTGTTCGCAGGCAGATTGTGTTGCGGCGCAGGTTGCGAACTAGAGGGCAATCTACCACCAACGTCACCACAGGCTCGCTTTGCCAGCACCAACGTTAGCCCTAGCAGCAATAGTGCCGGAAACTGTGGTCTTAGCCCATGTACTAGTGCAAAAATAGTTGCATTGACCCAGAGGACAACCTGCGGGCGATAATCACGCTGAAGTTCATCCAGCAGCCAACCACGAAAGAACAACTCTTCGGCGAAACCAATACCTAGAGAGACCAGCAAGCCTTCTACAACCAACCGCCAGAACGCGATCGATGGAGGCTGCCAGATCACCCAGCCAAAGACCCTCTGTACTGCAAACAAAGCGAATAGACTGGCAATACCAAGCGCTAGACCAGCTAGCACTTCAAGCCCCATCCGGTAAGAAAACTCGAGTCCATAGCGCTGCAACAAGTTGGGCTGACGGTAAACCCATCGCCCCCAAAAGTTTACTAAAAGAAGGAACTCGGCGTAGAGGATAACAAGCGTCACGATGCTGACTGTGTTGCTATCCTCAATCACCTGATACAGTGGGACCGCGATCGGCACCCATAGTAGCAGCAGGACGACCAGAAACACCCCAATCCTAATAGGAGCCGGAGCACGTACTAACTTAGGTAAGGTCAGCTTCACAGTGCTCTCAATGCTTACTCGTCTGGCTCGATCGTGCTGCTTAAGCCGTGGCTGTTAAGCGTTTCACTATAAAACTCTGCGTGTTCTTGAGCGCAAGTAATGACTAAAGCCATCCCATTAGTATGCGCTTCCATCATGATGTCAACTGCTTGTGGCTGAGTCAAACTAGCCACTGTTGTCATCAAGGTCTGCACTACGTACTCCATTGAGTTGTAGTCATCATTGTGAAGCAATACGCGGTAACGGGGCGCAAGCTTGCGAACCGTTGAACGCTGTTCAATGGTTTCGACAGACACGTTTCTATCCTCTCATTAAAAAGTTAACAACAAATTGAACCCGGTCAGGCAACTTGATGGCAGTTGCGACCTTGACTTCATATTTAAAGACAGCGGTGCAATGAGTCAAACTCTAACGCACCTTAAAGCCAAGATTTAGATGGCTGTGCTTTGCTAATTTAGGTCAAAACACAGAGACCATACTGACGTTACTTAACATCACTTATAACACTCAATAGTGGCTTTCGGCATCCGTCTCTAAGACAAGAGGTTTGTACCAATACGAAAGCCTTTGACCGAATGTATAGAGTCTGTACACTTAGAAACTCTAGAGATAGTGCTGCTTTCAGTATTATGGCGGCGGCGAGAGAGGCACTCGACCGTCTAAGATCAAGGGAAACTAAACGCTTACCCTATGGGTTTTCCTTTGAATCACGGGTGTGGCAGTCCTGCGGTTCCCTGCTTTCAACCGTCTCAGATTGTTGGGCTGGAACACGAAGCTAGTTGCCTTTATGCCGAAGTGGTGCAGGTGATTGAGAGTCGCCAGAGCTGCTGGGTACGTCCTCTGATGTTGGTATTTTGGTCAGAGGCAACTCAAAGGCAGAATAGTGCGCTGGCAACAATGGCAGCGTGCTACGACTTACGCCATGACTCTGATCTGCTTTTACCACTGACCTTGTTTCGAGTAGCACTGGATGTAGAAGTGCTACCGTGGCTAGCTGACCTTTACATAGACGATCGCGACGTAGCCGACTCTGAAAAAAAGGCAAGCGGGCACCAGCTATTCAAAGAGTTTATTCAGCAAGTTTGGCAGGCTCATCCAGAGGTGTTTCAAGCCCCCTCACGACTGAAGAAGACTTAATTTTTAGCCGATCGCCTCACAATCAATATCCAGCACATAGCCCTTCTGACAAGTAGGCAGGGGTTAAAGGGGCTTTGCCCTTGGATAGAGGGTTTTACCCTTCCACTCACAAAAATATCCTTAGTTTATTAACGCCTAGCTATTGATCAAGGGACTGATTAGGCGTTTTCAACTTTACTTGCACCTGTTTAAACCGACAGGTCATTTCAACAAATTTTTGTCAGCGTTGAGCGATGGTCAGTTCAGCCCTGCCAATACTGTTAAACCTAGAAACTTTGTAGCAGAGTACACAAGTAGCATCAGAGCGTGCTTCTAAGCTGCACATCAGCAGGCACTTAACCCTGTCGGTTGAAAAGTACTGGTTTTAAGGAGGAGTCAGAAGTCAAAAGTGATGATTGTTGAGCTTTCAATAATCGGGCTTTTGACTTCTGTTTTTTTGCATCCTGCTGTCTTTCCCCTATTTCAGTTATGGAGTTGCATGATGAAGCAGCCGCCAAGTCTGTCACTCTGTAGAGCTGTGAAATTGATGGAGAGCCATGCTGCGATCGCAAAGAAGCAAGGAATCATTTGCTGTTGATGTTGAAATGCTTTCAGCTTGAATGAATCAGACTGCGAAGCAATAAATCCAACCAATTTGGGTTTTTAAGCGAGAAAAAGCGTCGGCTTTTTGATTGCCTTAGCAAGCGTAGCTGGCACTTAGAGCTACCATCTATTAACTTTTTACTGAGGACAAAACCATGCCAGAAGTAACGACCCCTGCTCATCAAGTTGGCGATTTTTTCGTTGATTACGAAGAGAAAGTTTTTGAAGATGTCAAAGCCGATCCAGGCGAAAAAGCGCTGGTGACGTTTCACACAGTTGCCTTTGAAGGGTCGATCGGGTTAGTCAACCTCCTGCAAGCCCTACGCCTGTTACGGAAAGGTTTTGAAACCTCTGTTTTGCTCTATGGTCCTGGTGTAACGCTGGGCGTGCAGCGCGGCTTCCCAAAGATTGGTGATGCAGCGTTTCCGGGGCACCAGAACTTCAACGATCAACTCAGCAAATTTATGACGGAAGGCGGCAAGGTTTATGCTTGCCGTTTTGCTCTCCAAGCACTGTATGGTCATGGCGAGCCTTCTCTGATTCCCGGCATTCGCCCCATTAGTCCCCTGGATGTACTGGACATAATCTTGCTGCACCGTAAGGATAATGCCTTTATTCTCGACACATGGACAGTTTAGGAAGTTTTAAGTAATGAGTTTTGAGTTTTGAGTTGGACAAAAAGCTCAACTGAGAACTCAAAACTTAGAACGATTAACTTGTTAGGAGGCGCTGTGGATTATTCCCGCATAGTGAGAGCGGCGGCAGTACAAATCAGTCCGGTGCTGTTTAGCCGCGATGGGACAACGGAAAAAGTGTTGCAGGCGATCGCCAGCGCTGCTAAGGAAGGCGCACAGTTAGTCGTTTTCCCTGAGACGTTTGTGCCGTACTACCCCTACTTCTCCTTCGTACAGCCACCCGTGCTAATGGGCAAAGAGCATATGCGGCTGTATGAAGAAGCCGTCGAAATTCCGGGTGCTGTGACGGACGCGGTGAGCCGTGCAGCCCGTTCCTACGAAATCGTCGTTGTTTTGGGGGTCAATGAGCGCGATCGCGGCTCTATCTACAACACGCAACTCATTTTTGATGCCGATGGTTCGCTGCTGCTAAAAAGGCGCAAAATCACCCCCACGTACCATGAACGCATGGTTTGGGGACAGGGTGACGGCGCAGGTTTAACCGTTCAGGATACAGCCGTGGGCAAAGTGGGTGCTTTGGCATGTTGGGAACACTACAACCCGTTGGCTCGGTTTGCCCTGATGGCTCAGCATGAGCAGATTCACTGTGCCCAGTTCCCCGGCTCAATGGTGGGTCAAATTTTTGCTGACCAGATTGAAGTGACGATCCGCCATCATGCACTGGAGGCAGGCTGTTTTGTCGTTAATGCGACAGGCTGGCTATCACCGGAGCAAGTGGGGCAGATCACTGCTGATGAGACGCTACAAAAAGTGTTGAGCGGTGGCTGTCATACAGCAATTATTAGTCCAGAAGGTACACATCTTTGCCCGCCGATTACCGAGGGCGAGGGGATGGCGATCGCCGATTTAGACTTTTCGCTCATCACAAAACGTAAGCGCATGATGGATTGCGTCGGTCATTACGCACGCCCTGACTTACTGCAACTGCGGCTGAATCCGAGTCAGTGGGCAGTCGTGAGTGGCTTGCAGGATGAAAGCACCCAACAGTCAGCGGCAACACCTCCTCTCAACATCCCCCAACCTGAATTTCTTACGCTGGAACCATAAGTGGTTTAGCGGTCAGCTATCAGCTATCAGCAGTCAGCGGTCAGCTTTTTAGCCTTTAGCCTTTCCCCCTTACTCCCTACTCCCTGACCAATGAACAAACAGCAGTTAATTACAGACCTCCAGACAAATGGGTTGAGGTTAGTAGAAGAAACTGGCGCGGCTGGACGCAAAGGTGGCGCAGGACCGTCGGATCATAAAGCCGTTACAGTTGAAGGGACAACGGTTATGGTGCCGATCTATACAGGTACGGCAGCACGATCGCCTTATACGGCAACCCTTGATGCAGCCACAGAAGCAGTCATGCTGCATTGTCATGATGAAGCGGTGGCACCAATCACCTTTCCGCAAGCGCCAAAGTTTTACAACCTGACGACAGCGGATGGCGTTCCTTACTGGAAAATTGCCTTGCTGCATAGCCATGAGGTCCTAGCAACCACAGTGCTGCAAACCTGTATGCGCCACAGCGATGCAGCAACCTCCTGTCAATTTTGCGCGATTGGACAGTCCTTAGAGGCAGGTCGGACGATCGCCCGTAAAACGCCTGCCCAGCTAGCAGAAGTGGCAGAAGCAGCAGTGCGGCTGGACGGAGTAAAACACATGGTCATGACAAGCGGCACGCCAAACACGAGCGATCGGGGTGCCGCCTATTTAACCGAGTGCGCCCGAGCGATTAAGCGCCGAGTTGATTTGCCAATACAGGCACAGTGCGAACCACCGGACGACTTCATCTGGTTTGAACGACTGAAGGCTGCTGGCGTTGACACGCTGGGCATGCATTTAGAAGCTGTTGATCCACAGGTGCGTGCCCGAATCATGCCTGGAAAAGCAACGGTGCCCGTAGCGTATTACTACGAAGCCTTTGCTGCTGCCGTTAAGGTCTTTGGTTGGGGACAAGTCAGCACCTATCTGCTGGCAGGGCTGGGTGACGATTTGCCAACGCTACTGGCAGCCTGTGAGCGCTTGGTGGCGATCGGGGTTTACCCCTTTGTTGTGCCGTTTGTACCCATCAGTGGCACCCCATTGGCAAACCATGCGCCACCAACTAGCGCCTTTATGCTGCCCCTCTATCGTCAGGTGGGTGCAATGCTTGCACGCGCGGGTCTGTCTTCTAATGACATTAAAGCAGGCTGTGCTAAGTGCGGTGCCTGTTCTGCTCTTTCAACATTTGAAGAAGTTGTTGGTTGTTAGAGAAGGTAAGCAGTACGGAGTAGAGACGCAAGCTATTCAAAACTCAAAACTTAAAACTTCTACCCCCTCTTCTTATGTCTACGCCTTCTTACTGCTTTAAACTGGCAACAGCACCGTCCGAAGTAAGCGGTTATTTCGCCTTACGGCACTCGATTTTTGTGGATGAGCAGCAGTTGTTTCAAGGCTGTGATGTGGATGCGATGGATGCGATCGCGTACCCGATTATTGCGCTGGCAGCCGAAACTGCAGAGAGGCAGAGGCGCAGAAGTGTCGGTCAGCTTGTTTTGCCGCTCACACATCATCCTGTACTCTCAACACATCATGCTTACCCCACACAGAATACGCCTGTGCTGGGTGTTGTAAGAATTTATGAGCCAGAACCGGGCTTATGGTACGGCGGCAGGCTTGGTGTCCATGAGGCGCATCGTCGTGCCGCTCGGATTGGTAAGGGGTTAATCTACAAAGCTGTGACGACTGCAAATACGTGGGGTTGCGATCGCTTTCTTGCCACAGTGCAGCTTCAAAACGTCCGATTCTTTCAGCGACAGCACTGGCACTCCCTCGAAGAACTAACCATTCATGGGCTGCCGCATCATTTAATGGAAGCCGACTTGAACTACTATCCCCCCAGCACCGAACAGCGTCCAGCCCTCTCTAGTTTTACCAGGGAAGCCTCTTGATACTGGCAGACCTCGTTACACACTTACAGCAAGCACTGGGCATCTTGCATAAGCAGGATATTCAGATTGCGGCGCGGCTGTTAGGGAGAAGTAGCAGACAGGGGCCAGAAGTCAGGAGTCAGGAGTTAGAGTTAACTCAGAACTTAGAACTCAAAACTCTCCCCACTCCGGTTCCGCTAGGCGCTCACGTCGAAGCCCACTCCCCATTCCCCACTCCCCATACCCCACTCCCTATCCTTCTCGGCGATGACTGCGCTGCCATCCCTGATGGCTCTGGCTATTTGCTCTTAGCCGCAGAGGGTATGCTGCCGCTACTGGTAGACACAGAACCTTGGTTTGCAGGTTGGTGTGCCGTGATGGTTAACGTCAGCGACATTTACGCAATGGGTGGTCGTCCGGTTGCGGTAGTTGACACGATTTGGAGCCAGACAACAGCTATTAGTGAACCGCTTTTAGACGGTATGCGCGCAGCAGCAGCAGCATACAGCGTGCCGATCGTCGGTGGACATACGAACGGTCGTAGTCCTTACAATGCTCTCTCGGTCGCCATTCTAGGACGAGCAAACCAACTCATCACCAGCTTTGACGCACAACCAGGTGATCGACTGTTATTAGCAACCGACTTTCGCGGTACGCCCCACCCCAAGCATCCCTTTTGGAATGCCGCAACAATGGCAGATCCCATCCAATTGCGTGACGATTTAGCCATCTTGCCGCACTTGGCAGAAACAGGGGTTTGTAAGGCAGGTAAAGATGTCAGCATGGGCGGTATTGTAGGCTCCTTGCTGATGCTGCTAGAAACCTCAAAGTGCGGCGCAGTGTTGGATCTCGATGCTATTCCTTGTCCACCAGAATTGCTGCTGGAACAGTGGCTGCTGTGCTTTCCTAGCTATGGCTTTTTGTTGAGCGTCCACCCGGATAAAGTCGATGCAGTACGATCTCAGTTCCATAAGCGTCATTTGGTGTGCGAGGCGATCGGCGAAGTCCAGTCAAGCCCACAGCTTGTACTTCAAGCCCAAGACCAATCAGCCGTCTTTTGGGATCTCGCCACACAAGCTCTCACAGGGTTTTCGCCTACCTAGACCTGTTGGAGCGTTGTCTCTCCTTAAGTTGCTAAAATGTCGCTCGCTACAATGTTCATAGCTTAGATCGGCATGAGCCATCAATTACTGGCGCTGATAGCGCATTCCGGGTTGTTGCGAAACCAAGCCCATGAGTTCAAGCTGAAGCAACGCACTAGAGACAGAACCAGCCTGGAGCGCTGACTGCTGCACAATCAAATCGAACGGCAAAGCGTCAATGCCGCCGTCCTGCGGAAAGTTGGTGAGGATTTGCAGGACTTTTTCGAGGTCAGGTGCCAGATCTAAGGGAATAGCGGTTTGATGGGCTGTTGTGGGCGGTACGAGTGGTGGTAGAGTGCCCAGCATTTCGAGCATGTGAGCTTCGCTGAGAATGACCTGAGCACCTTTGTTAAGGAGGTGAAGACAACCGGTCGCCTTTGGGTTATCCAGGCTACCAGGCAGCACATAGACGTCGCGCCCATAATCATTGGCAACGTGTGCCGTAATCAAGGCACCCGATCGCAACGGCGCTTCCATAACAATCGTGGCGCGGCTGAGTCCTGCAATAATGCGGTTGCGGCGCGGAAAGTGGGTGCGATCGGGCTGTGTCCCTGCCGGATATTCGCTCAACAGCAACCCGTGCTGCATTACCTCCTGGTGCAAATCACGGTTTGACCAGGGGTAGACGACATCAACCCCAGTACCCAGCACCGCTAGAGTACGTCCATGCAAGCTAATACAGCTTCGATGGACTTCTGTATCAATGCCTTCTGCCAGACCGGAGACAACAGTGAAGCCGCTTTGTGCCAGTGTTGTAGTGAGACGACGAGTCCAGCGTCTACCGTAGTCAGACGGATCACGGGTGCCAACGATCGCTACCATCGGTGTTGTGCCCTGATTCTCTAGCAGTTCCACCTTGCCGCGATAGTACAGTAGCGCAGGCGGGTCAGGCGCTTCTAGTAACAGGCGGGGATAGTTAGCATCAGCAGGTGTCCAAAAGTTGGGGTTCTCGCGTTCATGCTGGTTAAGCAGCGCCACCGGATCGAGTTCCTTGCGCTCTGCCACAATCGTCTCTGCGGTCTGAAACCCAACCCCTTCCACCTCGATCAGTGCAGTCGCGTCTGCTTCCCATGCCGTTGTTAAGGAACCAAAGTGCTTCTGCAATCGCCTGAGCAGAACTGGACCAACGCCATTCATCTGTGACCAGGCAAGCCAAAAGGCACGTTCTTCTACCAATGTTCTCTCCTCATGTGATGCCCCTGATGGAAGTGTAGGCTGCAACTACTAAACCCTATTAGCCCCTAAAGCGATAGAAGTCTGCTGCCAGTATTCCCAGTGATTGATGATGATCGCTTAGCCGCTGCTGTAGAGACGGCACGATTGCCTAGCCGCTATACTCGCGCTATACGTTTCCAATACTTTTCCACGCCTGCTCACGTTAAGGAGCAACGGCGATCGCTGGTAGCAGTCATTATGAACAATTTGGTGATCAAAGTTGCAAACTTCTCGAGCGACTTCCCCGCAATCCAGCAGATTCGATCGCTTGTTTTTCAGAGTGAGCAGGGAGTTACGGTTGATTTAGAATTTGACGGTAAGGACGAAGCTGCCGCACACCTGCTGGCATTGTTGGATGGTGAGCCGATCGGCACAGCAAGAATTCGTACGCTTGATGCCCAAACTGCCAAAATTGAACGGGTTGCTGTGTTGAAAGCAGCACGAGGGTTGGGCATTGGCAAAAGCATAATGGTCGAAGCGCTGGCATTGCTTACCCAGGCAAAAATGGCAGAAGCCCATATCCACGCGCAGACAGCTGTACAGGGCTTCTACCAACAGCTTGGTTTTGAGCCAGAAGGCAGCATTTTTATTGAAGCGGACATTCCCCACATCAAGATGAAAAAGCGGTTGAGCCAGCCTGAAGTCTGAATAGGTGAAGGAATCAGCAGTTGCAGGCGTGCTATAAGGACGGTTGAGGTTCGGTAATACGACCTCTTTCAACGACTATTTTAGGAAACGCTGATCATCGTATTGGAGTATGCTAGTATCAATGGCTGGAAAGGCTGCTTCCCCCTGATAGCATTCATCTACACGTTGCCGAAAGCCACTTTGGGAAGCATCAAACGCAGTATTTACACAACTTAAGCTTTACACAATTTAAGGACATGACCCAGAACGTTATGAACCAGCAGGTTGCTCACCCAATGGTTAAATTGCAGCGTCAAGTGCGATCGCTCGTCGAAGGCAAGCTGCTAAAACCAACAGATAGCATTTGGAAAATTGCCTTGCTCTATGGCGATGACTGGTCTTATTGGAAGCAAGAACTGCTTTCGTTTGAATTCACCATGCAAGATCCTGTTAGCGACTTGCTAGCGGTGGAAAGCTGGGAAGAAGAAGACTAGTAGCAGAAAGCAAACGGTAGAAGGATGAAATGGTGATGTGAGAAGCTACAGCAAAAGGATGAAGGATAAATAGAAGCCCTTGCTTGAAGGACGTTTCAAGGTTTATGTCTGTCTTAACGTTCTCTTCGACGGCTATATTTGCTGCTTCGTTACTGCTCAATTACTTCTACGCTCATACATCATGCTGAAATAAGCCTTTAGCCCCCAGCCTTCTTAAAGGCAGCGTGACAACGCCTGCGCTAACTCTTTTGCAGTGCTGTAGCGATCGCTAGCACGTAAGGCAGTGACGCGCTCAATTACATGACGCAGAGGCGGCGTAATCGCTGGGTAGCCGTCCAGCAGAAAGTGGTAGCCCTGGCTAGATTTTTTGTAAAGACGGCTGGGGTTTTCGCCTGTGATGAGAAAGATCAGGCTTGGTCCGATCGCGTACAGGTCAGACTGGGTGACAGGGCGACCTTGGGCCTGTTCGGGAGCAGCATAGCCTTCAGCACCAATGCGTGTGCTAGAAGGCATCCCGACTGCTTTGACGGCTCCAAAGTCCAGCACGGCGATGCGATTGCTCGTTGTTTGCACTAGCAGATTGCCGGGCTTAATATCACGGTGAATGATGGGCGTGCGATGGTGGTGGAGGTAGTCCAGTACGTCACAGGTTTGCATCATCCAATCGATCGCCTGTTGTGCTGAAACAGCACCTTGCTTGCGAATGCGATGTTCCAGATCTTGACCATGCAGCAACGCCATCACCAGATACTTTTTGCCTGCTTCAACAAAAAAATCGTAAAATTTGGGAATACCTGGATGGTCCAGTGTTTGAAGGGTGCTCGCCTCCCGCTCAAACAACTCTCGTGCTTTGGGAATGCGAGCCATGTCAGCATTCATTTCTTTGAGCACTCGTAGCGCCTCTTGTGGTCTCCCGGACGGTAGCACCGAAGGGCTTGGGTGCCACACCAAGTAGGTTGTACCCATACCGCCCCGACCCAACACGCGCAGAACCTGATACTGGCGGATCGTTTTCTCGACTTTGACTGGCAACCCACAGTGAATGCAAAACAGCGTATTGCTCGGATTATCATTATGGGTGCAGGGGCGCTGCGGCAATGCTTTGGTTAATGGCAATACACTTGGCAACATTGGCAGTTGGGGCGTTTTAGTGCTCTCTGGCTGCTGAGCTGATACAGTACCTGCTGCCAGAATTTGTAGTTTCAGCAACGGTCCATCCTGCGCCAGTTGCAGCAACGCAGTCTCAGCAATTAGTCCTTGAGACATGACAGCACCATTGACAAACGTGCCGTTAGCGCTATGGTTTTCTAAATGCCAGCAGCGCTGTTCTATCGGTGTGGCAGCATTCCCTTGTCGACTATCGTCAACCTGCCGTAGGTCTAGATGATGACGGGAAACCAGTAGATCGTCCAGTATGACGTGATTGTCGGGAGCGCGACCAATCCGAATCAGCGTTTCACTTTTGAAGCACCATTGCTTTAAGGGAGTTTTGTCTTGCGGATGGAGGAGGGTCAGGATGACCATTGGCGTTTGAGTTGCGGTGATGAATTATAGGTGACGAGAAACAACTCAAAAACTTAGCACACACAAGGTTTACCGCAGGTGATCGAGGTTAGGGCGCACTTTAGCACGGATGGCGATCGCCGTAATATTGTCATGCCCGTTTAATTGATTGGCAAGCTCGACCAATTGACAGACACCCTGCTCCAAGTTCGCTTGCGAACTAAGCATGGGTTCGACATGCGTACGCCAGTGGGTCTCTAGCAAGTCGTTATCGGTCAGCCCGTCGGAACACAGGAGCAGCAGCGTATCTTCGTTTAGCTCAACATATTGAATATCGGGCTTAACAAAGTGTTCGTCGCGAGGTCCCAAAGCCTGGGTTAACTGATAGGCATCAGGCCGAGCATAGGCAATGTCGGGATCAACACCTCGCTGAATTTCCCGTTGACCCACTTCATGATCGATCGTGATTTGCTCCAGTCCTCGCTTGCGAGTGTAGCGATAGAGACGGCTATCGCCCACATGAGCTACAGCCGCTTCTGTGTCTTGAATGAGCACCACAACCAGCGTAGTGCCCATACGCCCACTGCCAGAACGGGCATTTTGCTGGTTCACATCGTAGATTGCTTTGTTGGCAAGCTGCACAGCTTCAATCAGCACATCAGGTCCCGGCAAAGTATTAGCACCATCAACTGAGAAGGGCGCACTCTGCCACTTCTCTTTGAAGTAGCGCCGCAGCGTATCGACCGCGAGAGCGCTAGCAACCTCTCCGCCTGCGTGCCCGCCCATGCCATCGCACAGAATGTAGAGGTTGCGGGCATGAACCGTTTTACCAGAAGGGCTTTCTAGCTTAGTTGCCTGAGTTTCGATCCCAAAGTAGTCCTCATTATGATCCCGTTGCCGCCCAATATCAGTGCGTCCTGCATCCTCTAGGTTAAACAGCTGCATTGGCAAGACAACCGTGGGCAAGTCATCGCTATCACGATCGTCATCTGACGCTGGCGGCTCGGTCAGTGGGACTTCTAAACGGGTTGAGGCTGTAGATGCACTCACGTCAGCAGGAGGAGAGGCAGAGGACAAGTCGGCTGCGATCGCTGGATTATCAGCAGACGTATCAGTCAACTCAAAGCTTTCAGAATCGGACATCATCTCGGTCTCGGGTTGGTTTGCCTGAAGTTCGTGGGCGACTTCCTCAATGCGCGATCGCAAGTCAGCGATCGTCGTCAATTTGCCAGCCTCTATGTCTGCTAGCAGTACATAAATGGCACCAATTTGAGTGCGCTGTGACTGAGCGAACAAAGTTTGCCACAGTTGCCCTAGATCTTGCAAGGTCAGCGGAGCCTCTACTGGGTCAACATACAGACGTTGCAAGCAAACCGCCTGGTCTTCATCGACCCGCAGATTGTTGATTTCTAACAAACTCTGGCAGGCATGCCATGTTTCTAGTGCGCTCCACAACTCTGTCATTTCATAGAGCCAATGCAACAGTTGGAGAGCCGGTAGCGCGAGATCTAGATCCAGCCACAAGTCAATCAGCCGTGGTAGCGACGATCGATCTTCCAACACAAGGATTTGCTGCCCCTCTTGCTGCCATGCATCATGAATAACGGGCAACGCTTGATGAAATTTGCTGCCCAAAGCCAGATAAGGCTGGGCGATGGACGGTACTGCCATTGACTGCACCGACTGCCCACGATTAGCTTCGGACGGCGCTGCTTCACCCGCCTCTGCCGTAGCCAACAGCGGATCGCTACTAGATAAACCTGTTGATGCTTCTGATGCTTGCTTTGCAAGTGCTTCTAAAAGTGACATTTGAAGTGGCTGACAGTCTAAAACCAGTACATGCCTTTCATTTGCGGCTTGCTGGTTAGCTGCCTCTGGCTCTGGCGAGTGTAAAACCTCCAACAGTTGATAGCGCTGATGGCGATCAAGGTAGACCGCTGTACAAGTGCCACCGACTGATACTGACTCCTCTACGGTTGCAGTCGTGTTAGCTGACAGGGAGATCTCAGAAAGTTGATGATCACCAACTACCAGCGCCCACCAGATTACGCCCGCGATCGCGCCACACTCCTGGCACTCTACGCTGTCAAAAGGAACCAGGCTATCGCATTCAGGGCAAGTATTTTGAGTGAGTGAGGTGCCGCACTCCTGACAAAACTTGTTGGTGTTGGGATTTTCAAACTGGCATTGAGGGCAGACAAGCATGATGGGCTTCCTAAATTCCCGTCTGGGAGGCTCAGGGTGGGGCTTCAGCGACAGAAACGCATCAGCGCCAAGCACTGGTGCTGAATCAAGACACTGCGACGAGGACGATCGAGTTCTAACTGACAGAACTGTAGCCTATTGAAGCAGCATTCCTAAAAACGTCCCTGCTGTGTACAGCTTATCCGAATGTTTGCTACTCAGCACCCACAAGCTAGGGATTCACAGATCCACCATGGCGGGTAAGACTATACGTCTCACGCGACTGCGGTTCACAAGGTCAAGACAGACAACTTTTGCAGCAATAATCTGCACCTTGTTTAATAGCGTAAAACCCTATATAGCAGGGGAGAGTTTCGCATATACTTCGCTCATTCTCAGGCACTTGCTCCTGGTTCTGGAGAATCCGAATGCGCTGCTGGCCTAACCACCGCTGCCTTTTGCCTTGTAGCCCAGCTTCAACAGAAACTCAACGATTTTTTGCTTGTGATCGCCCTGCAGCTCAAGTTCATTCTCTTTCAGCGTACCGCCGGCACCGCAATGTGCTTTGAGCGTTTTGAGCAGGTTTGTTAGCGTCTCTTGGCTTGCTTGAAAGCCACGAATGATCGTCACTGTTTTACCTTTTCGCCCAGCGCGCGATGCCTCTACTCTCAAGCTTTGCTGATTAGGCGGTAGGTCGGGAACGGCTCGTTTAAGCGCATCCGTATTGTCCGCATTGCCAAATTCCGAGTACACAACCCGCCCGCGATCGAGCGGTCTTGCACTGGCAACATTCGCTTTAGCGGGCTTTTGTTTGGAGGACATAGAGCCGTTCCTTTAGCCTTTCATGTGTAAGTGAGTACTTTATGACGGTAAGGTTTGGGCTGACGCAACGCTTCCTTCAGCACCTAAAGGAGGTCTGCTGCATCAAAGGATGAGAGCAATCATTCCTTGATGCAGCAATACCAACAGAAGCTGCTTCACACCTGGCTTCTATTTACCCATTCCCAACTGTTGCGCTTTCTGGTAGACCTTTCCTTCTGTCAACAAAGAAGGAGCAATGACAATTTCAACTTGCTGCATTTCTTTGATATTCTTTGCCCCCAAAGTCCCCATGCTAGTTTGCAGTGCGCCCAGCAAGTTGTGCGTACCATCGTCTAGCTGAGCGGGACCACGAAGAATTTGCTCTAATGTACCAGTGGTATCAACGCGAATCCGAGTGCCACGGGGCAAGATTGGACTTGGCGTTGCCATGCCCCAGTGATACCCACGTCCCGGTGCTTCTTTGGCTTTGGCAAAGGGAGAACCAATCATCACACCATCTGCACCGCAAGCAATGCACTTGCAGATGTCACCGCCTGTGATCAAGCCGCCATCGGCAATGACAGGGACGTAGTTGCCCGTTTCTTGATAATACTCATCGCGAGCCGCAGCACAGTCTGCGATCGCCGTTACTTGCGGCACCCCTACACCCAGCACACCCCGTGAGGTACAGGCTGCTCCAGGACCAATGCCAACAAGAACACCAGCCGCACCAGCCTTCATGAGATTGAGTGCCACTTCATAGGTCACGCAGTTGCCCAAAATCACCGGAATCGGCATTTCCTGGCAAAAGTGAGCCAGATCGAGCGGCACGACCGACTCTGGAGCTAAGTGAGCCGTAGACACAACTGTTGCCTGTATGAAAAACAAATCAGCGCCAGCTTTGGCAACTGCTGCACCATACTTCGTCGCACCGATCGGCGTTGCACTGACGGCTGCAACCCCACCCTGCTGCTTGATTTCGTGAATCCGTTGCTCAATCAGCTCTGGCTTGATTGGTTCTGCATAGAGTTCTTGCATCAGCGTGACAAACTCGCTTTTGCCTACGGACGCAATGCGATCAAGCACTGGATTGGGGTCTGCATACCGAGTTTGGATACCCTCCAGATTCAGCACGCCCAGCGCCCCTAACTGAGACAAGCGCACCGCCATGCCAACATCAACCACACCATCCATCGCGCTCGCAATGATGGGAATCTCGCGCTCAATGCCACCAAGCTGCCAGCGTGTATCTGCCAGCTTTGGATCAAGAGTCCGCTGCCCAGGCACAAGCGCAATCTCATCAATACCATATGCCCGTCGGGCGGTTTTGCCCCTACCAATTTGAATGTCCACCGTTCTTCCCACGTCTTTTAGTTAGGGTATCAAATCACGACGCGGATTGGCGCGTTTGGCTGGAGAGAGAAGGTAAAAGACAGAAGACGGAAGTTTTAATGCCTCCTCGTTCCTCATTGAAGATTCGGGCAAATCGTTTGCTCAATCACATGTGCGGGTGGATGTTCTTGCCAACCGGAGAGAATCCCGTTTAACTCAGCGCGGAGGGTTTCTAACGCCTGAATCTGCTGGCTGACAATCGCCACTTTATCTTCAAGGTGTTGCTTCACTTCATAACAAGGCAGCTCGCCCTCATCATGAACAGTCAGGATCGTTCTAATTTCGTTCAACGCCAGACCAAGCGACTGTGCCCGTTTCACAAACGCCAGTCGGTTCAATACCTCTGTGTTAAAGAGCCGATAGCCTGCCTGCGATCGCTCAACGGTTGGTGTCAGCAACCCAATCTCCTCGTAGTAGCGAATAGTTTTGACTGGTAGCCCGCTGCTGGTTGCCACTTCGCCAATTTTAAGGAGTTGTTTTGTCGCAGTAGTAATCATATTCTCATTACCTTCATTGCCAAGACATCAAACGGGCACCGGCTCAAACAAACTGTTTTGACAACCGCTGGACAGTGATGAGGACTCAGCGTTTGCCGCTGGGTGGCTTTTGAGACAGGCGTAAGGTAGGCAGCACTGGACGAGAAGAATCGGGCGGCAAGGCGTAAACTGGCGATCGCTCACTGACAGTCGATAGATGACGACGCTGATGCTGCCACCAGCGCAGCGCGATCGCAGCCCCAACCGTACCCAGCCCAAACGTCATTAACGACCAGTGTTCTCCTAGCCCGCCGATTGTCGCTTCAACGACTCCAGCAGTAATCACAAAACTGGTAATTGGTTCGCTTCGATACGCCGATCGCAGAAAGCGTGTCCAGATTAAATTCATCCCCAACCATCCTTACCGTACTTTCTTTATTTTAAGGTGCTAGGCAGGCAGCTAGAAAGCGTCCCTCGCAGGGGCACTCAACTTGCAGAGCATTTTACCTTTTAACAGCAAGAAGGGAGAGCCATCGACTCTGCTTGGCTGGCTGGCGGCTGGAGTACGTTAAATCCTAACCACTACTATTGCTCCAGGTTCTCGACCCACTGCCACCAGCGATTCAGCGGAAAGTAAACGACAGGTGCCCACAAGCTGCTGAGGATGGCAGAACTCAGAGCAATGAGCTGATGATAGTTCCAAATTTCTACGAGAGAGCGCTCGGCTTGGAAGCTATACTGAATCGCCATGATAGTTTCGGCAATGACCGCTGTACCAAAAGCAATCAGCGCCACCGAAATAAAGTCCTCCTGAATGTAGCGCCCCTTACGCAAACGTGCCGTCAGGATACCGACTGCCATCAAGCTTAAGGTATGTGTTGGCATAGGAGCCGTCATGCCATCCTGAATCAAGCCCAATACCAGCCCTGCCAGCGCTCCCTGAAACATCGTTCGATTCACGCTCCAGGCAACTACCCAGATGAGAAGCCAATTTGGTCCAATGCCCGCTAGCTCCATGCCAGGTAAGCGGGTCGGCAAAAGTAGCAAGCACAAAAGCAGCGAACCGATCGTCACTGCCGCATTTACAACAAGCCGTTGCAGGGGCTGGCTTTGCCAGGTACCTACTAAAGAATCGCTTTTCATGGCACAGGCTGGGGGGCAGGCTTTTTGCCTGGAATCTCGACGGAAGCAGCGTCCTGATCATGGGGATACACTACTGCCCACTCCAAAAAGCTAACCGGTGCAGAAAGCTCGATCGTGGCTTCTGGAGCAGGGCTTTTGTTAAGGTTTACCGACTCTACCCGCCCTACTGGCATACCCGCAGGAAACAGTTGGCTCAAGGATGACGTAGAAACAACATCGCCTCGCCGGACATCAGGCACTTTATCAAAAAATTCCATGACTGCATGGCTCGTTGACTGCCCACGCATATAACCCATAAAGCGGCTACGGCTAATGGTCACTCCAATGCGGCTGGATGGATCACTCAGCAGCAAAACGCGGCTAGTGTTAGGTGTCACGCTGGTCACGCGACCGACCACACCACCCGGAGCCATGACAATATAGCCCACCTTCACGTTGTCACTGCTGCCTCGACCCAAAATAAGCTGCTGCCACCAGTGGTCTGCACTCCGTCCAACAACGGGAGCAGTAATGCCAGCTTTTTTAGATTCCGAAACGTAACCTACCAGTTCACGCAACCGCTGATTCTGGCTTTCGAGTTCCGTAAGCCGCTGCTGCAATTCCTGGAATTGAGCATTTTCAAGTAGCTTTTGCTGGGCAACGTTAGGCTGAAAGACACGAGTGAGCAGTTGATAGCCCTCAAATAAGGGCGTTGCCTGCGTCTGCCGCAGGATCAAAGCAGAGCCAACAGCCATGCTCGTTAAGATAATTCTGAGCTGGTGTCGATCCCACCAGCGGCGCAAGGTATACATGCAGGCGTTTTAGGCGTTAAACGAGCGGTTGACCAAATGCAGCAGTTGCAAAAAAGCAAAGGAACGATTCAGGAGGGATAGAAACTGAGTAGCACAGTTCCTCAAGGCGTTTGACGTTAAGCAACCACTAAAAGTTGCGCGATCGACCACTAAAGACACGCTCCAATTGCTTGAAGTTTTCTAGAACACGCCCAGTACCGAGCACAACACAGCTCAGAGGGTCAGCCGCTACGTGCACCACAATGCCTGTTTCATGGCTAATCAGGGTATCAATGCCCTTAAGTAAAGCACCGCCACCCGCTAGCATGATGCCGCGATCGATAATATCCGCAGCCAGCTCAGGCGGAGTGCGTTCGAGAGTACGCTTGACTGCATCCACAATAACGGCTAATGGCTCTGACATACTTTCACGAATTTCGGGAGCTTTCACAGCTACCGTGCGCGGCAAACCAGACAGTAAGTGTAGACCCCGAACTTCCATTGTGGTGTCGTCATCAACTGGATAGGCAGAACCGATCGTGATTTTAATTTCCTCAGAGGTACGTTCACCAATCACCAGATTGTGTACTTTCTTCATGTATTGAGAGATCGACTCACTCAGCTCATCGCCTGCGACACGCACCGACTCACTCAAAACAGTTCCTTGTAAACTCAGTACCGCCACCTCAGTAGTGCCGCCACCAATATCAATAATCATGTTGCCAGTAGGCTCGGCAACCGGCAACCCAGCGCCGATCGCCGCAGCTACAGGTTCATCAATCAAATAAACATCTCTCGCACCCGCTTGAGAGGCAGCATCCATCACCGCACGGCGCTCAACACCCGTTACGCCGCTAGGGATACCAATCACGATTCGAGGCGATACTAGCGTTCTGCCCTCATGCACTCGTGCAATAAAGTGCTTCAGCATCAGCTCAGCGGTGTCAAAGTCAGCAATAACACCATCGCGCAGCGGACGTAGTGCTACCACGTTACCAGGTGTCCGTCCCAGCATTCGCTTGGCATCTTCTCCCACTGCCAATGGCATCTTCGTATCCTGATCCATGGCAACGACAGACGGTTCTTGCAGGACAATACCTTTGCCTGACACATAAACCAATGTATTTGCTGTGCCAAGGTCAATGCCCATGTCCCGCGATAGGGAAAAGCGACTAAAAAGTCCCACTAGCCTCTATGCCTCTCAAATAACGAATGAATTGCTGGATGATCTTGCACCTACACAACTATACGTGCAATCAAGGTTGGATCTTATTATGTTTTTCGCTATGAGTCCAGCAGGCACAGGATTTTAACGATAAAAAATTGGCTCATTAGGATGCAGCAGCCAACCTTAGTAATGTTACCGGACTTTAGCTTGGACTTGTGTAGCAATTGTGGCAATAATCAGCAATTAGTGGTCAGTCGGTCGCTGGCTGAAAAACGCCTGAAGTCCTGACTAAATAGTTTCTGTAGCTGGCAAGATATAGATAAACCTACAGAAGCAATCCTGCTACGCGGGCTTGATCTAGAGCTTCGGTCAAGCAGGGGAGTTCTGCCCTCATAGCTAAGGTTAGCTAAAGAGACGTTGCCTTGCAGCTACTGCCACCTCACGCTATTAAAAGCTGTTCATCTTTTAGTAATGATTCAAAAGCTAAAGATCGATCGACAAGTGAAACGTATCGCACCGCTAGCAGGGCTGCTAAAATACATTTGTACCAATCGATATTTTGGGACTCAGCTCCTAAGATGAGATGGAATGATGGAGTGCATTGCAATCTTAGTCCCTAGAAAAGAGTTAACAGAAAAGTTATGAGTTTGAATGCTGTAACCCTAGTCGGTCGTGTTGGTGGCGATCCAGATGTGAAATATTTTGAGTCTGGCAGTGTTAAGTGCAGCCTCACCCTGGCAGTCAATCGCAAAACGCGCAATAATGACCAGCCTGACTGGTTCAATTTAGAGCTGTGGGGTAAGACGGCTGAGGTTGCCGCTAACTATGTCCGCAAAGGCAGTCTTATTGGTGTGACAGGCGCACTCAAGTTTGATACCTGGAAGGATCGTAGTACAGGTGACGATCGCTCAAAACCAATCATCCGTGTGGAGCGGCTCGATTTGTTAGGTTCCAAGCGCGACAATGAAGCAGGCGCAAGTAGCGGCGGGTACGATGACGAGTTTTAAAGAGTTATGAGTTTTGAGTTTTAAGTTAGAAGATCCTCTTAGACAACTCAAAACTCAAAACTAAACACTCAAAACGCTTGCTAGTAGCTGATTTGCAATGTTACCGATGCCTGCACTTCCTGTTCGCCACCAATGACTGGGCTGGGAGCTTTAGAAGCCGCAGATGCCCGCATATTTTGAAAGTCTTCCAGTGGGCGTGGTGGTGGTGCAGATGCACCGTTGACCTGGATGCTGACGATCTGCCCTTTAGTAAAGTTAAGGGCGCTGAAGACGGCATCTGCCTGTGCCTGGGCATCCTGTATTGCTTCACGGAGAGCAGTTTTTTGGGTTGCCGCGATCGCCTCATCGGTAGCAATGAAGCTCACACCGTCAATGCGGGATGCACCCGCTTTAACTGCCTCATCTAACAACGTTCCAGCTTTCTCAGTTGCAATACGGAAGCTAACAATGTTGCTGGCAGAGTAGCCCGTTAGCGTTTGCTTGCCGTTGTCGTACTGATAGGAGGGGTTGAGGTTAATGCCTGTCGTTTCAAGTTTGTCTACCTGACGCGCTTTGAGCAAGTTAATCACAGCATTCGATCGCCGTGCTACTTCTTGCTGTACCGCATTTGCTGTCTTACCCTGCGCCTCTACACCGAGGCGAACCTGAGAAATGGTTGTTGCAACCATTTCTGTACCGCGCCCACTCACAGTCAGCGTTCGCATCATTTTCTCTTGTGCCAGTACCGGATTAGCAAAAGTAAGACTCAATAAGCCAGCGCTTATAAGCAGCGCTTTGAAGCGATGCCAGGAAACAGATTTGTCGATCGAAGAAGTTGAATGAATCATGCTAAGTTCTCCTCACAAAGAACGATGAAGTGAAAATTGTTTGATGTCTTCACTGTGACACCCAATTACAGGAAGGTATGTTTGGTTACAGATTTAGCAACTTGCGGGGAAGGCGGGAGTTGGGAGTTGGGAAGTCGAGAGCAGGGAAGCAGGGGAGGCAGAGGCAGAATTGATGTACCTCTTCACCCTTCTACCCCTTTACCCTTCTACCCCTTCGCTCCTCACCTCTTTCGTATAGACAATCGTTGTATGGAGCTGACGAAAGCCGACTGATTCATATAACCGCAGTGCGCCAGAGGGATTATCGGAATCTACACCCAGGAGGGCAGTTTCGGCACCGATCGACCTCAACTGCTGTAGGTACAAGAGCAGCATGGCACGACCCAAGCCCAAGCGACGGAAGCCTCGACGAGTGCCCAGCACCTCGATCCAGCCCTCGTTTCGTCCGCTGCGTTGATTGTCGTTTGGGTAGATGCAGCCAGTGCAAAAGGCAGCGAAGGTGCCGTCAGGCGCGATCGCAACCAGGTCTAACGCTGGATCATAATCAGGGTCTTGGTTGTGGTAATGGAACTGTTCAACGGCCATAGGATGATGGTTCCAATGATCGATGAACGATTCATTGAACAGCGCCACCCAGTCTGCTGCGTCCAGCTCACTGACGACGTGACGTAGCGTAAACCCAACGGGAAGTTGGGGCGTGGGGATTGGTTCTGCCAGAGAGCGCGCCATTTGAAAGAAGTAGCGCTTGGCAGTAAAGCCGTAACGCTCTAAAAGCCGAGGGCGATCGCCTTGATTAGGGCGGGAGACTGCCTGCAATTCAAGTGGAGCGCTACCGCCGACGGCACGTAACTGTTGCTCACCCCATGCAAAAATCTGGGTTTCGATGTCGCTGTTACGGGCTATGGGGTGAACGTGGAAGTTGAGGAAGCCGCTATGGGTTTCGGTCGGTTGAGGAATTGATAAGGCACCAAAGCCGATCAGCGTTCCGTCATTTCTCTGCCACAGGCTTATGTTACGAGCAGCGTCTAAATTAGGGTGAGCAAATTCTTGACGTAGTTCGTCAACCGACGTGCCAATATCGGCGCGATCGACCGCTTCGCAGGCATTCATCAAACGGGCGATCGCGGGCAAATCCGCTTCACCTGCATAGGGACGCATGATGATGTTTGAAGATAGTAAAGTAGACACGGTGGGGACTCCGTTAATTTCAGTCGCAAGAGGCTAAGGGTGATCGCAAACAGGCACTACAGATCGCAAACAGGCACTATAAAGAAGAGGTGTCGATCGCGTAACAGTCATTTGCACCTGCATAACTACACGTTGGACTGAGGCAGTTTCGTAGCAAGAGTAAAAATGCCTGTAATTTTGGCTGAGAACCTGAGCAAGATGTATCCCGTTGCTGTGAAAGAGCCTGGGTTGAAAGGCACCGCAGTGCACTTTTTTAAGCGAACCTATCGTCAAATCAAAGCGGTGCAGAACATCTCGTTCTCCATTGAGCCAGGGGAAGTGGTGGGTTTTCTAGGTGCGAACGGCGCGGGCAAGACAACCACACTAAAGATGCTGACGGGGTTAATCCATCCATCAGCGGGACGCATTAATGTAGCGGGACACGTACCGTTTCAGCGCAAATTTGCCTTTTTGCAGAAAATTACGCTGGTTATGGGGCAAAAGCAGCAGTTGATTTGGGATTTGCCTGCGCTAGATTCATTGCGAATCAATGCGGCGGTTTATGGAATCAGCGATCGCGACTTCCAGCAGCGTGTAGGCGAACTCACCGACATGCTTTCTCTGCACGACAAGCTGAACCAACCTGTCCGCAAACTTTCTCTTGGTGAGCGCATGAAAGCCGAACTGCTGGCAGCGTTGGTGCATCAGCCCCACGTCCTCTTTCTGGATGAACCGACATTGGGGCTGGATGTGAATGCTCAGGTCAGCGTCCGCGAATTTTTGCGCGAGTACAATCAGCGCTACCAGGCAACGGTTCTACTAACCAGCCACTATATGGCAGATATTACAGCGCTTTGTCAGCGAGTATTGGTAATCCACGAAGGACAGTTGATTTACGATGGCAGCCTGGATGGGTTGGTCGATCGCTTTGCACCCTGTCGCGAGGTCAATGTGGAACTGGTGCGTCCTCATCCTGCCGAAACGCTTTCCCTGTATGGCGATTTGGAGTCAGTGGATGGCGCGATCGCCAAATTTTTGGTGCCGCAAGAACGCCTCACTCGCACGGTTGCCAAGCTGCTATCGGAGTTAGAGGTAGTGGATTTATCGGTGACAGAGCCGCTGATCGAAGAAGTGATTGGACGAGTCTTGCGATCGGGGGTGGCATCGTGACGGAAGAAGGCAAAGGGCAAAAGGCAAAAAGCAGAAGTGGTTTGAAGCGGTTGGTTCAGATTGCTCAAACCATGACTTCGGTCTACTACGCCTACATGGTGGAGTATCGGGCTGAGTTACTGCTGTGGGTACTGTCGGGTTCACTGCCGATCATTCTGATGGGCATCTGGGTGGAAGCCGCGCAGACGGGAAACTTTGGCTTAACGCCCGTCGATTTTGCTCGTTACTTTTTAGCTGCCTTCATCGTTCGTCAGTTCACCGTTGTTTGGGTGATTTGGGAATTTGAGCGCGAGATCATCGAAGGCAAGCTGTCGTTTCGGTTGTTACAGCCGCTTGATCCGGCGTGGCACTACTTCTTTTCTCACTTTGCAGAACGGTTTGCCCGTTTGCCGCTTGCCTTTGGGCTAATTGTCCTCTTTTTCTGGCTTTACCCGCAGTCCTTCTGGGTGCCTAGCCTCAGCGGCTTTCTGTTGTTTTTGCTGACCGCTGTCTTTGCCTTTGCGTTACGTTTTTTGATGCAGTATACGCTGTCGATGTTCGCCTTTTGGACGGAGCGTGCCAGTGCGCTAGAACAGTTCTGGTTTTTGTTCTACCTGTTTCTGTCAGGCATGGTGGCACCGCTGGAAGTTTACCCACCGCAGATGCGGGCGATCGTCCTCTGGACACCCTTTCCTTACCTCATCCACTTTCCTGCCAGTCTACTGGTTGGGTTGCCTGTCAACCTAGGGCAAGGATTGTTGGTCATGCTGGGCTGGAGTGGAATTTTTTTCGCACTCTATCGCTGGCTGTGGCATAAGGGATTAAAGCAATATTCAGGAATGGGGGCATGAAAGGAGTTTCAATGGTGCAGCGAGGCAGCCGATGAAGTGGCAATACCTTGAAGCCTATTCTTCCGTCAAAATTGTAGGGAAACTGAATAAAAACGGCTACCGAGTGCTGACGGTCAATGGTCAGGACTACAAACTTCGGGAAGGCTTGGATTTTTTAGGGCAGCAAGAATGGGAGTTAGCGGCTGTCCATGCGATCGATGAGGCACATGGCGGCGAACAGAGTCGCATTCGTACGCTAACGTATCTCTATATTTTCAAACGACCGCTTGCCAAGTAGCTGTCAGCGATCAGCTTAAAGATGCCGTTAACCCACTAAAAGTGAGGCAAGCCACTTGAAAGCTAATTACTGACCATTCATGACGTTAGCCTACAGCCGCTTTTGCTTCCTTTTCTTTGGCGGCTTCGATATTGGTATGGTCTTCGAGGTAATCGAGTAGTTTCAAGAAATCAGTACGCGGGAGCGATCGTCCGCCCACTTCCCGAAATGCCAACTGCGGCTTGTCATTTTCAACGATGTGATAGCCCCAATAGAGCAACTGCTTGCTAAAGCGAATCGCAACTGTTTCAGGATCGATGTAATGGCATTTGGCATCATCTGCCATCAAAGTCTCAAATTCAGTCTTCAAAATACGATTCAAGACTTCGTTGCGTCTCGATTCGTCGCTGTGATAGTTGTTCACAATCACAAACAACTCGGCGTTAATATTAATCCGCCGCACGGCGGCAAAGGTACGTCGAATTACATCGGCGTTCTTGTTAATTCCCAGCGGATTTAGCGTGGTTGGGATCAAGCAATAGTTAAACTTTTCGATGAATGCCTCAGGATTTGCGTCGTACTCTGGGCTGCAATCGCAAATCACAACGCGGGTGTCAGGGTATTCTTCTTCACGCCATTCGGTATGGTTGAGAACGGTAATCGTTGCGCCCAAACCACCACGTCGTCCGGGGATGTAAACACCATCGCCCAATAGCTTTCGCAGGTTGCTCTGGCGATCGAGGTCAATCAGCACGACATCGTACCCATTGAGCGCAAAGGCTCCTGCAAGATGGGCGCTAATGGTCGTTTTGCCGACTCCACCTTTGCAGGTAAACACTCCAATGTAGGTAAGCTGTGCTCGTGGTGGCGGTTGGGGAATGTCGCCATCTTCCCAGACTATTTGATTGTCCTTAAAGCTGCCCAGCGCTACATCAACGACTTCTTCTGTCCGCATGTAGGTAAAGACAGAGGCGGTAAAGCCCGATGCCGAAAGGAGGAAGCCCTGCGTGAATTTAGCGGCGGCGGGACGTTCTAAAAAGTCAATAAATTTCTCCAATTGCCCTGCATGGACTTTTGCCCGCTGATGCTTAACCTGCACCGCTACATACTCGCTACCGCGTACTAGCTCAATGTCGTAGCCCAGCGTATTGGGTGGGGCAAGGGTCGCCGTCCAGCCGTCTTGCTCAAACTGCTGGAGGAGGACTGCCTTAAAAGCGGAGGTGTTCTCGAACTGGGTCATATAGTTTGCACCGATCGCGCATAGGGACAGCCGCTACTAGAGAGTAGCCCAAACCTGCCGGGTAGAAAAGCGCTATTTTCTACATTACGCACTGAGGAATTGTCTTGGTGCTACGTTGCCTATCGGTTCGTACCTTCAGCGCGATCGCCCCTTTTGTCCATTCACAACCCTGCTTTTACTCTTTACAGCCGGTCGCATGCTTTCAACCCTAACGTTGGGTTTCGCAATGCTCCATCGAAGCTGTAGTGAGGAGCGATCGCCCCTCTCACACCTTCACCACAACGCCTTTGCTTTCTACGATCGATCGCCCGACGGCACACAGGGCATACGTTCCTGATGACAGGGTGGTAGCCGTTGTTGTAGCGGGGAGAACCTGGCGAAGCGTCCAGGTATTGCCGTTTTGTTGGTAGAGTGTCCAGTTACGGATCTCTGGAGTCGCGGCATTCCAGGTGAGCTTGCCGTTGCTATAGCGAACGCCTGTAGGAATAGCAGGTGTGGCGGTCGGCATCCAGGGCATAGCAGGAGGTAGGGCAAGGTTGGCGTAGGTCGTCGTGCGAAAGCGATCGCCTACGCCTTGATGGTTCGCCGCCAGTGCTTTCGAGCTAAAAAACACATTGCCTAGCGCCAGTTGGGGCGAAAGCTCACGGGTCAGATTAATCTGGTTCAGGATTTCGGACAGATCCCATTGGTTGCCACCCAGAGCGCTCAGGTTATTGCCGGGATAGAGGTGGCGCTGCTTAAGGTTATTCTCTGCCCACCAGCGCAGCAAGACTGGATAACTTTGCGCGGGCGGCTCAATTCGCCAATAAAGCTGAGGCGACAGGTAATCGACCCAGCCTTCCTGCAACCATTTAAGGGCATCGGCGTAGAGCTGGTTGTAGGCATCCAGCCCTCGTACTTGTGGCGGTTGACCAGGGCGGTAAATGCCAAAGGGACTAATGCCAAACTTGACGTGAGGTTTCGCAGCATGGATCTCCGTAGCAAGGCGCTGCACCAGGCGATTCACGTTGTCTCGTCGCCAGTCTGCGAGGGCTAGCGACCCACCACCCGCTTTGTAGGTCTGATAGGTTTTGTCATCGGGAAAAGCTTGTCCGGCGATCGGGTAGGGATAAAAGTAATCATCCAGATGAATGCCGTCCACATCGTAACGACGCACCACATCAAGAATGACATTCACCGTCCGGTCTTGCACGACCTTTGCGCCAGGGTCCATCCAAAGTTGTGTATCCCAGCGATACACCACCTCTGGATTGGTCGTCGCGAGATGAGGGCTGACATTAACAATGCGTTCAGAGGTACGAGCGCGATAGGGATTGAACCAGGCGTGCAGTTCGATATTGCGTTGATGTGCCTGGGCGATCGCAAACTCCAGTGGGTCATAAAAGGGATCGGGAGCTTTGCCCTGTGTGCCCGTGAGCCAAGAACTCCAGGGTTCTAGCGATGAGCGATACAGCGCATCCCCCTCCGATCGCACCTGTAAGATCAACGCATTCAGGTTTAACGATTGCATTCGATCCAGAATGGCGATTAGCTCTGCCTGCTGCTGCTGAGTGGAGAGACCCATCTTGGAGGGAAAATCACCGTTCCAGACGCAAGCAACCCAGAGGGCACGAAATTCTCGCGTATGCGACACAGCGACCGTTTGCACCCAACGGACGATCGCACTAGAGGCGATCGCAGGTGCTTTGCCCTGGGCAACCAGGCATTGATAGACAAAGGCAGCAATTTCAGCGCGAGTGGCGGGTTGCGTTGGTCGTAGTCGCTTCAGATCGGGGTGATTGACGACGATTTCGTTTGTAGTAGCGGTGGTGATCGCGGCGATCGCCCAACTAGCAATCTGAGCGCTGTCTTGATAGATCTGTGCTAGCGGGACGGAAGCTGCTGGCGGCAAGCCCACCCCGCCCACTAGCGATGCCAATGCCTGCACTCTAGGAATATTCTCATTTGGACGAAACTGTTGCCCTGGATAGCCCGTTAAAAAACTGCTCTCATACGCTCGGCGAATCGCGCCCGCTGCCCAATGAGTCGTCGGCACATCCACAAACGGCACATAGGGACGGATAACAGACGGATTGAATGCTGCTTGCAGCACAGAGGCAAACTCTGCCCGACTCATCGCGCGTTCGGGGCGAAACGACCTATCTTCAAACCCACGCATGATCTTGCGCTGCGCTAGTCCTTCAATAAACGGACGCGCCCAGTGCACTTGGATATCAGGGAAACCAGGAGAAGCAACCATACACAGCAATGTTTGAGTTTATAGCCCTCAGCTCCAGCCGTCCTCGATGGGGAGAAGGAAGCTAGAATATTGCCTCTCCTTTTGAGGAAAGACTAGGGTAAGGGTGGATTCATGCAGGCAATTTATTATCCTCCAAACTCAGATTTCCTAAAATTTAGAGATCAAAATCGAGAGACATTTGTTGCGTCGGTGCCACTGGTGGTGCTGGCTGGTCGATCGGCGGACCCGACGCCAATTTGTGAGCATGGCGGGTCGTTTCGGGCAACCGATATTTGGTGGTGCAGCGCATCACATACGCGATCGCTGTTTCTAAACTCACTCGATGTCCCGGCGAAATATAGAGTGGTTTAGTGCCGGGACGAGTTCGCAGTGCCGCGCCGATCGTGTCGCCTTTGTGCATCAAGGGTTGCCAAGTGCCGCGATCGTCCGCTAACTCTGCATGTTTACCCACTAGGATGGATTTGCCAACGCCGATCGCAGGCACATTTGCTAAAAGCCCAATATGGCAAGCAATCCCAAAGCGGCGTGGATGGGCTATCCCCTGACCATCACACAGCAGCAAATCAGGAATTATCGTGATTTTTGCCAACGCATCCAGCACCGCAGGCACCTCTCGAAAGGAGAGGAAGCCAGGAATGTAGGGAAAGGTTGTGGGACGACGCGCGATCGCGCGATCCAGCACCTGCAACGTCTCTAGATCGAGCACGGCGATCGCGGCACGAGTCACGGTTCCATCTGCCTCAAAACCGACATCGACACCTGCAACATGGCGAATCGTGTCAAAGTCATCGATCGTCACGATTTCTTTGCGGAGGTCTTGCTGAATGGCAGTTGCCTCTTCTGCTGTCAGCACCCAGTCGTGACGTTGGACAATGTGCATGGGGAGAGGAGTGAGGAGAGCAGGGAAAAAAGGGGAGCAGGGAAAAAAGGCGTTTGTCTCTATGAGGTGCTTGCGGGTAACGGTTTCATTGACTGGATAGCGTTGAGTGCTAGGGCGATCGCAATTAACGCCATGCCTGCTGCTTCAATCAGCTTTGGCTGCTCACCAAGCTGTATCCAGGCAGCCAGCACACCGACGATCGGATTAAGCAAGATACCTAAACCCGCCGTGCCAGCAGACATCCGGTTGAGTATATAAAGCCACAGCAGAGTAGCGATCGCCGTCCCTGGAATGACGTTGTAGACCAAAGCAAAGATGAAAGGACCCGACCAGACGATCGGCGTTGAAGGCTCAAGCACCGCTGCCAAAGAGGCTACCAGAATTAAGGGGACTGCACCAGCGATCATTTGCCATGTGGTAAACGACAACAAATCGAGCTTAACGGTTTGACGGACTTGTTTGGCAATCACTGCACCGCCCGCCCAGCAGACACCTGCCAGCAATGCCAGTACTTTACTAGCGAGGGTGCCATGCAGATGTTGTAAGTCCAGAATGAGCAGCAGCCCGGTGACACTCAGGACGATCGCCGCCCACTGTAAGCCGCGCACTCGCTCGTGCAGAAACACCCAGGCAAGGAGCAGCGTCCACAGCGGCATCATATACACCAGCACAGACGTTCTGCCAGCGCTGCCACTAACCAATGCCCACGTTGCAAACCCATATACACCCGCAATTTGCAGCACGCCTGCCCAGAAGGTTGCCGTCATTTCTTTAGGCAGCAAGGGCTTCCGCAACCATGCGAGCGCTAGCAGCAAACTCAAGGCACCTAATGTAATGCGGAGCGCTGCAAATTGCATTGGCGGCGCATACTGTACGGCGATTTTCATCTGTACCCAGTTGTAGCCCCAGATCAACGCCAACGCGAGGAGCGCTAGCAGAGAAGCCCAACGTGCCGGTTCTGGTTTAGTCACAATTGCTTTCTCCAGCAGGGGTTTGACTTCTTGACGATGCTCGCCTTCTAAACTATAGGAGACTATCGAAATGATCGTCGTCTATGCTGTTTTCAGCCGACGGACACGAGTAGCCAATGCCATCCCAAAATGTATGCTTGTAAATGGGGCTGGTAAAAGCAAGGTCCTAAGCGCTACTAACCATTGCTGAAGTAGTAGACAGCATTACCTTTGGTGCAATTAATTCAAGGAAGCAAACGTTATGTCGTGTTTCGATCGCTGGTTAGCACTGTCGATCGGCAACTCGCGCTTGCACTGGGCACAGTTTAGCGGCAATGATCTTCAGCAGACGTGGGACACACCACATTTGTCTGCCACTGACGTACAACAACTCATCGCCACACAGTTTACAAAAAGCGCGTTTCATCCCTCGCTCCACGATAATGCTGACGGTGCTCACATGCCTTTGTGGATTGCTTCTGTTGTCTCCCAGCAAAGTTTGCTTTGGCAGAAGTATGATGCCGCAACCTTCATCACATTAGAGCAAGTGCCGTTAGCAGGACTATATCCAACCTTAGGCATCGATCGAGCGCTAGCTGCCCTGGGTGCGATCGCGCTCATGCATAGTCCCGTGCTCGTAATTGATGCGGGTACTGCGCTCACATTCACTAGCGTGGATAGCGCACGGTTGATCGGTGGCGCGATTCTGCCGGGATTAGGGCTACAGTTTCAGACGCTCCAGCAAGCAACCGCAGCCCTTCCGAATGCGCTTCCCGCAGCCCTTCCTGCTAGCGAAGAACGAGTTGCGCCCCAGCTTTTGCCGCCTCGTTGGGCACTCAACACAACCGACGCGATCGCTAGTGGCATTATCTATACCCTGGTAGCAGGGCTACAAGCATTTGTGAACGATTGGTGGCAACAGTTTCCGGCTAGCCCTGTGTTGCTAACGGGCGGAGACCGCGATCGCCTCTATGCTTATCTCACCGCTACAATGCCTGCAATGGCAAGCAAGCTAACGGTTGAACCGCAGTTGATTTTTTGGGGAATGCGATCGGTGAGAGGGGAAAGTCTAAAGGCTGAAGGCTAAAAATTCAGCCGTTCTCAACAAACACTCGAATTGCCTGAGCAACTTCATCGGCTTGGGTTTCCGGCGTGCTGTTGTCGCTGTGAAGTTGTTGCAGCTTTGCATCGGGAGCCAGTTGAGCGTACGTCTGTCCCAAAAGCGACACCGCAGGTTTGTCATGGTCACCTTGCAGCACTAACATCGGCACCTTCAGCCATTGCAACCGTTCCTGAAGCTGCTCAGCGCGAATTTCGGCGCGTCGTCGTTGAAACAAGAGCTTGCAGGCAACGGGAAATGTGAGCAGTTGCCGTCGTCGTTGTAAAAGTTGCTCGATACGGCGGAGTTTGAGAAATTTGTGAAACGCATGGAGCGATCGCAGCCCCCAGCCCACCATAGGCAGCTTTAACAAGCGAATTTTCCACCAACGCCAGCCTAGTCCTTTCACCTGAACACCTTCGGGTGCCAGTAGAACAAGACCCTCAACACGATCGAGATACTTCAGCGCATAACTAGCCGCAATCCAACCGCCCAACGAATGTCCTACAAGATACACCCGTCGCAGCTTCAAGGCGTCTAAGTGATCCGCAAGACATTCCACTGCAAGCTCGATCGAGTAATGCACGTTAGGGCACTCTGATTCACCAAAACCCAGTAGATCTGGAGCCAGGCAGTGATACGTCGTACTTAAGCGTTCAACGAGCGGAAGCCATTGGCTGCTGTCGTCCCAGGAACCATGCAAAAAGACAATCGATCGCCCGTGACCCACTTCGCGCCAAAAAATTTGTCCTTGAGGTAGTTTGATACGAGCATTTCTGAGCGGTAGAGGCATCCTGAACCATGAAATAGTGTGAGGAGAGAGGAGTAAAGGGCGAGGTGTGAGTGCAAGCTAACGCTCTTGTCCCTTGTTGCTTAAGACAGTAACAGAACACTTACATCATTCACACTCAAAACTCAGAGCTTAAAACTCAACCGTCTTATGCCAGTGTAGTTTTTCCGTCGAAGTAATCCTGAAGTTGGCGATCGTGGTCATGCGACAACTGACCCAGGGGCATATCCGATCGCGAGAAGGCTTTCACCGCCAGAACTTCCATCGTGTCCCGAATTTGAATCTCGCCACGGGCTTCAACTTCCACCACCACACAAATTGAATGAATACGAGGATCGCGCTCTGGTGAAGAATAAATGCCGACTAAACGACGAATGTTAGCAACCTCTAGCCCTGTTTCTTCGGTTAGCTCTCGGTGTACGGTCGCTAACAGATCTTCTCCCCAATCGACCATACCGCCCGGCAAGCCCCACTGCCCATTGTCACGGCGTTGCACCAGCACAATCCGCCCATCGGGCAAAAGCGGAATAATACTTGTGCCCGTCACCGGATGCCGGAACAGAATGCCTAAGACCGCTTGCCCAAAATGCCATAACCGACGCATAGATTAAATCACTGACTAAAAAGTCTAGCGGCTGACTATTGGCAACCACATGGCGACTCTATCGCGTGATGATCCATTCAGACAAGTGCCTCCAGAATCTCCTTTGCATGAAATTCTGGCTTAACTTTTTTATAAATTGCCTCGATCGTACCATCCGGTCCAATTACAAACGTATTGCGGCTAATACCAATGTATTCTTTGCCCATAAACTTTTTCAGCCCATAGCTTTCGTAGGCAGTTGCTACTTGTCCATCTACATCTGTTAATAGCGGAAAGGGCAGTGCAAACTTAGTGGTAAATTTTTCGTGAGATTTTGCGTCGTCCGTACTCACGCCCAAAACCACAACGTCTTTTTCTTGAAAATCAGAGTAGCTGTCTCTAAAGCTACAAGCTTCTTTTGTACAACCAGGAGTGTTATCACGAGGATAGAAATACAGCACTACACGCTTGCCTTTCAACTCAGCCAGGTGAATAATATTGCCTTTGCCGTCGGGCAAACTAAAAACGGGAGCAGGGTCCCCAACCTTAAGAACCATAACGAGAGATTAATTTCACCATAAAGGTATTTAAATGTTACGGGTTTCTTTAGAGTCTGTCTAGATCGCTGAGTTGATCGATCTGACCTGTAGTAAACCCAGTGCCGCAGGGACATTACAGCGCAATGTCCCTGCCGATGCTAGTTATAGCAAAAGGATGAAGGATGAATCGGAACCCTTGTTTCAAGGAGATTTCAAGGTTTATGTCTGTCCTAACGCCCTCTTCGCTTGCGATAGCAGGTTAAGCACCGATCGCTAAACCCCGATCGCCCAGTTAACAAGCGTGCGAACCCCATAGCCTGTAGCACCAGGGCTGTTATAGCCATTTTCCTTCTCAGTCCACACAGGACCCGCGACATCAAGATGCGCCCAGGGCGTTTCTTTCACAAACTGTTTCAGGAAGAGTGCTGCGGTGATGGAACCGCCCGGTCGTGGTCCGGTATTTTTCATATCGGCGATCGGAGATTTCAGCCCCTCAAAATATTTTTCTTCCATCGGCATTTGCCAGAGCTTTTCGCCTGCCAGTTCGCCTGCTTGTGTTAGTTGGTTCGCAATGTCAGGGTCAGAACTCCACAGTCCAGCGATTTCGTCGCCCAGCGCAATGACACAAGCTCCCGTAAGGGTTGCCAGATCGACGATCGCATCCACACCAAGCTTCTCAGCAAACACAAGGGCATCCGCCAAGGTCAAGCGACCTTCTGCATCGGTATTGTTGATTTCGATCGTCTTACCATTTGATGCGGTGAGAATGTCACCGGGATGGATGGCATGGCCACTAATCATGTTTTCGGTCGCAGCAGAGATGAAATGCACTTCCACATCAGGCTTAATTTGGGCGATCGCCTTTGCTGCACCCAACATTGCCCCTGCACCACCCATATCGGTTTTCATCATTTCAATGCCGCTACCGGCACCTTTGATGTTGAGTCCGCCCGAATCAAAGGTCAGCCCTTTGCCAATGATGGCAAGCTTGCGACGGGGTTTGCCATCCGGTGTATAGGTCAGGTGGATAAATTTGGGCGGCAGGTCAGCACCCTGGGCAACACCTAGGAAGGCACCCATACCGAGCTTTTCACAGTCTTCCCGCTCCAGAATTTCGAGTGCTAAACCGTGATCATGGGCGATCGCTTCTGCCGTTTCTGCCAGCGTGATCGGCGTGACATAGTTGGCTGGGGCTGCTACCAGTTCCCGCGCCAGAAAGACACCAGACGCAATTTGACGGGCAAGGGCGATCGCCGCTGTTTGATCACCTAAGCCCAAGAGTTCAATCTGCTCAATAGAGGAACCATTCTCGTCAGCTTCTGATTTGAAGCGGGTGTCTTTGTAGAGAGCAAGCTCGGCTCCTTCAGCGATCGTCTGAGCCGTCAGCGCCGCGTTATCGTGCCAAATTGGCAGGCTGATGCCCAATGTTTTGCACTTTTCCTTCTTTGCTAAGCGCGCGAGCGCGGCGGCTGCCCGACGCAGGCTGTCTAGCTTCATGCTCTCCGCTTTGCCCAAACCGACCAAAATAATTTTGCGCACAGCGCTGCCCGAACCCACTCGCGTCGCTACGCTGCTGCCATCCTTACCCTTAAACTCTGCCTCAGCAATTAGTTCTTTCAGCGTGCCCGACAACTTTTCGTCCAGGGTCGCCAGCTCAGCCGAGAGCGCACCATTGTCCTCAAACAGACCGATCGCCAAGCCATCTCCAGACCACTCCAAGAGGGGCGTACCTGTCGTTCGCACATCCATTCAGCTTTTCCTCGTTTGCTTCATTCGATCTCTAGTATTGATCAAAAAACAAGGGTCGTAGAGCGAGGAGGCTTGTTTTTGGTCTTAATAAAAAATGAGCAACTCAGCGATCGCTAGCACCCTAGAAGGCAATTGCACTCTTTATAGGCAAGATGAAAGCAATGTCTTTAGCCATAATCCTCCTATCACTTCCAGGCTAGTCAGCCCGTCTAGCCGTAGCATTTAGATGTAGACAGAGTATGTAAGCAGTCCGTCTAAAGCATCTTTTCGAGAAACTGTTTGGCACGATCGCACTGTGGATTGGTGAAAAAGGTATCCGGTGCTGCATCTTCGGCTAGACAGCCTTCATTGAGAAACCAGACGCGATCGGCAACTTCACGCGCAAACCCCATTTCATGCGTCACGATCGCCATTGTCATGCCTGTTTTTGCCAAGCCTTTCATCACCTCCAACACTTCCTGCACCATTTCAGGGTCAAGCGCAGAAGTCGGTTCATCAAACAGAATGACATCGGGTTTCATTGCCAGCGCACGAGCGATCGCTACTCGTTGTTTTTGCCCACCCGAAAGCTTAGATGGATAAACATTCGCTTTTTCTTCTAGTCCCACTTTTGCCAACAGATCCATACCAAGCTTTCTAGCGTCGTCGGGCGATACTTTTGAGATTTTGGTGGGAGCATACGTGACATTCTTTAGCACCGTCATATGTGGAAACAGGTGGAAGTGCTGAAATACCATGCCCAGACGCTCACGGACGCTTGAGATCTTAGTCTTGGGTGCTGTGATATCTTCACCTTTAAAGTAAATTTTGCCTTGAGTAGGCGTTTCTAGAAGGTTCATGCAGCGCAGCAACGTTGATTTGCCGCAGCCAGAAGGACCAATGACGGCAACTACTTCACCCTTACGAATTTCGGTAGAAATGCCCTTTAGCACATCCAATTGACCAAAGGACTTGCACAGCCCCTCAGTTTTAATAATGGTTTCAGCCACGGTTTTAAACTCCTGATCTAAATACTTTAAAGGTACTGTCTGCGCCTAGAATGCTGCAACGAGCGCAAGTATTACTGCGTCATTCGCTACGCCTTAACCGCCTTTCGAGCGTACTTGCAGCATAGGTTAGACCCATGACCAGAACGTAGTAAATCAGCCCCGCAAACAGCAGCGGCTCAAAGTAGATGTATTTATTGGCACCAACGATTTGTGCAGCGCGGAGAATTTCGACCACGCCGATCGTCGAGACCAGCGCAGAATCTTTGAGCAAGCTAATGGTTTCGTTTACCAGTGCAGGCAAAATGTTTTTTAATGCTTGCGGCATAATTACATCCCACATCATCAGCCAGTAAGGGATACCCAGCGAGAGCGAGGCTTCCGCCTGTCCCTTATCCACTGCCTGAATGCCAGCTCGGATAGTTTCAGACATATATGCCCCAGAGTTGAGCGTAAACGTTAGCACCCCAGCCTGGTAGGGCGTAATGTTGTAGCCCGTTAACTGGGGCGTAGCGAAGTAGACCAGCGATAATTGCAACAGCAGCGGCGTACCGCGAAAGATAGTGGTGTAGGCAAACGACAACCACTGAAGCGGCTTTATGCCCGAAATCTTGCACAAGGAGAGAACAGAACCCCAAATCAAGCCCAGAAAGACGGACGAAAGGGTGAAGATGAGCGTAACGGGGATGCCTGCCAGAATGAAAGGAATGTCTGGCACGATGCGTCTGAAGTCGAGATCGAAACCCCTTTTGGCTGGCGCAGCAGATGGGGTAGCGGGTGCCTGGGCAACGATCGCCCCCTGTTGCACTGCCCCCTGATTAGCATCGCTAGGGGAAGCAGCCGCACGTTCAATCGACAACGTTGGTTTGTCCTGCGCGATTGATGGCAAGAGCGGTTGTGCCACCAAACTACTGACAAAAACAATCACAAGGAACGTTTGTAGAGCCACGATCGCCCAACGCGATCGTCCAGAAATTAAAGCAGTCAAAATACGTTTTCTCAAGCTATGTTTGCTGAAGCGGAGTGACATAAATTGCCTTTCATCAAGCAAGCAACAGGGCGCGTCAAGAAGGTCAAAAGCCTTTCCTGGCTGGGGGCGAATGCGATCGCTGAGCGGGCAGAGCTAACGTTTTGCGCCATCACTGCCTTAAGCACCAGGTACACCACCCCGTAGAAACAGGAACCTAACTAGCGTTAGGGCGTTTTGCTGGGTGAGGGTGACATGGCTCCAGACGGCGATGGTGAGCCAGATGGGGATGCTGTAGGCGAAGGAGGCACACTAGTCGCAAACCACTTTGCCGCCAGCGTTTTGATTTCGCCGCTTGCCTTCATTTTTTCTAACGCCTGGTTGAACTCAGCGACCAGTGGCGATCCTTTAGGGAAGGCGATCGCAGAACCAGACGGACCTTCAGGCGGGATAACGTTAAAAACCAGATCGGGACTGGAATCGGTAAAGCCCTTAGCGACAGTATCTTCGACGATCGCGGCATCAATACGGTTGGATTTGATTTCCTGAATAATATCTGGCACTCGATTAAGCTGCTTCACCTTCATCCCCGGCACCTTTGCAGCAATTTTCTTAGCGTCGCCTTCCTGAATGGAACCCAACTGCACACCCACGGTTTTGCCCGACAGATCTTTCGTTGTCTTCAGGTTACTGGCTTTAGGCGCAATGATAGTGTTCTTGGCTTCGTAATAGATGCTTGAGAAGTCCACGTTCTTCTGGCGTTCGGGTGTTGGGGTCATACCCGCCATCACAAAATCAGCCCGTTTCGCTTGCAAAGCAGGCACCAAGCCGTTGAAGTCCGACTCGTTGATCTTGAGTTCGTACCCTAAATCAGCCGCAATTTTGGTGGCAATATCCACATCAAAGCCGACAATTTTGCGTTCTCCGCCAGCAGTATCGTAAAACTCGTAGGGCGGATAGTCGGGGGATGTCACCATTGTCAGCACTTTTTTGCCGCTGCTGGAGGTCGTGTTTTGCCCAGGTTGGGGTGGTTCGCAGCTTGCCAGTGCGCTAACAGCAAGGGTGGTTGTGCATAACAGTGTTAAAAGCGATCGACGTTTCATCAAACTTAGTTCCTTGTCAAGGGGGCGTGAAAGGTAAAGAGCTGAGGGTTAAAGAGCTGATAGCTATCAGGCAAATCTCACACGATCGCGGCAGCTTGCAAAGCCCCTGGCATAATTCTTAGCGTCATCTGGTAAAGCCAAAGACTGGCACGCGGCGAGGAGTGAACCAGGGGCGATCGCAGTATGCCTGAGTAGCCCGTTCTAAAACACAAAAGTAGTGCGGATGACACCAATCACAGCATCGGGATTACGACTGTCATGGTTGGGAGCCGTCAGCCAGATAAAACCAGGCGTAATTGAGAGATTGTCCGTCAACTGATAACGGTAGAAGGCTTCAATGTGGTAGCCCGTATCCCGATCTTCGCGTTGTCCCTCTGGCAGCCCGATCGCAGTAGCAACAGCAGCGTTGCTGGTGCCCGTCAGCTTCGGCTGCATACCAAACACAATGCCGCCCAGGTTACCTTTCTTGCCCAAATCAGGAAAGGCAAGATTGAGCGCAAAGTTCCAGACATTGGCATCGCCTCTAGTGCCCGTGCCCAAGGTGCGCGCCTGCGTTAGACCAACCCAACCGCCAAGCTCAAACCAACTATTAATGCGGTAGTCAAACTCGACACTGTAACCATTGCCCACAACCGGACCTGCGCCCAAAATTTTGGCAGCATTACTGCCAGCCAGCGTATCGACCCCAAACTGAGGTGAGTACGAGTTCATGTAGAAGAAGCCTAGTTTGAACGTGCCGGAATAGACGATCAAATGGGCAAACGCACTGTAACCCGCATTAAACAAACCTAGCTGAGGATCATTTGGGCTGCCGCCTTCAGCCTGATAGCCAAAGTCGAATTGAAAATTGGGGCTAATCGCATAGTTGACTGCGACACCTGCCTGGTTGCCTAAGGGAAACCATACAGGGTTAATTTGAGCAAAGTTAGACAGCGCTCCCGTTGCCTGGTCGTTGAAAGGTGTAATAGGGTCAGTGACGATCGACGGGTCGATCGTGTTTGCATCTAAAAAGACCGTGAGCTTCTCGCCAATCGGAAAGCGATACTGGAGCCGATTCAGCGTGACCTCGCTGTTAGAACTCGTGCTGGTCGCCAAAAAGCGCGTTTCATCCGATAAGTCACTGGTGGCTCTACCCACAGGCGACACACCAAACACATCACCCACATTAAACTTCCGCAGGTTCGTGGCTTGCAAGCGGGTTCGCAGCCGATCTTTACCCGTAAAGCTGGTATCAAAGTCAAGGCGCAGACGGTGACCAATGTTTGCATTATTTAGTGGGCTAGCACGATCGCCAAAGGCATCTGCAACATAGGTAATCAACTCGGTGCTAATTTTAGTCGTGGTTGAGAATTGCTGCTTCTCAAGGGTGGCACTACGGACTTCGAGAGCACCCACGTGACCCCGCAGCGTCGCCAGTTCTGCGGCAAATTCTTCCTGCATTTTTTGCACTGCCAGCAGGTCTTCTTTTTTAACCAGATCGGCAGTGCCAGCGGCAATTAATTCGCTAATGCGATCCATGCAGGCATTGAGACCCGCTGCAAATTCATAGCGAGTGAGGGCACGGTTGCCGCGATAGGTTCGATCGGGATAGCCGACAATGCAGCCATAGCGTTCAACCAAGGATTGCAGCGCTTGAAAAGCCCAGTCAGTTGGCTGTACATCCGTTAGCTGGGAAACAGATGTCACCTGCTCCATTTCGGCGATCAATTCCTCTGCTGACGGCTCTACCTCTGGCATCGTTGCGAGTGATTGCTCCAGTCCAACAGCCGTTGTTGTCTCGCCACCCATTGGTAGAGAGTTTGCCTCTGTTGTAACGCCGTGAGGGTTGCCACCTTCAGCAGACGCTTCGCGGCTAGAGTCAGCCATTGCTGGCGTTTCAAGCAGCAGCCCACTACTTAAGAGGGTGAGAGTTGCACTCAGGGCACCCCAAAAAAGCTTGGTCATCATATTATTTCACTCACACCACACATGAACATTCAGTCGCAAAACGTACTTAGCCCTAGGCTGATGACACTTGGCAAACCCTATAGAGAGGCGGTAACGCTGAATCTAGACTGCTCTATTTTTTTCTGACTCAATACCAAGGAGGGTATAGTCCTTCTTTTTCAAAAGCTTGAAGGCGCTTGAAAACCTCACGGTCGTAGCTTCTACCGTCCAGATCACAATATCTCTTTATGACCTAGAACGGATCGCTTGAGCATGTGTCTCTTGCAACAAAAGCTACAGAAGGATAAAACACATTTGACATGAGGACTGAGAACTCTATGATTAAAAAGCTTGCAACACCAGAGATCTGTTACGTTTGATCACTTTTCACCGAAATCACTACCCATGACTGATGCTTTGCTCCCAGCGCTGATTCAACAGATGACAGAACCAGCGTTTTACCCCCATCCCGTCAAAGCACCCATTCAGGTGATTCAGACGCATATTTCCTACGTGTTGCTGACGGGTGACTATGCCTACAAGGTAAAGAAGCCTGTGAATTTTGGCTTTCTCGATTTTTCGACGCTAGAAAAACGACAGCACTTTTGTGCCGAAGAACTGCGGCTTAATCAACGGGGTGCCGCGCAACTTTATCTAGACGTGTTGCCGATCGCGCAAACGGGCGATCGCTTCCAGCTCAGTGGCGCAGGCGAAGCCGTTGAATACGTCGTCAAAATGCAGCAGTTTCCCCAGTCGAGTTTGTTTACCGAATTGTTCGATCGGGGTGAATTGACGGCACCGCTGCTAGAGCAGTTGGCACGGGTGTTGGCAAACTTTCATGCTCAGGCAGCAACCAACGACTATATCCGCAGTTTCGGTACGGTTGAGAAAATCCGCGCGGCGATCGACGAAAACTACGAGCAAACGCTCCAGTATGTCGGTGGACCGCAAACCCAGCAGCAGCTTGACGAAACGCGCCAATATACCGATCAGCTATTTGCCGAACAACAGGCACTCTTTGACAGCCGCGTTCAGCACAACTGGATTCGTGAATGCCACGGGGACGTGCATCTACGCAACATTGCGCTTTGGAAAGACAGTCTGGGGCACGACGATAGCGGGCAAGGCAAAATCCTACTGTTTGACTGCATCGAGTTCAACGAGCCGTTTCGGTTTGTGGATGTCATGTTCGACATCGCCTACATCATTATGGATCTGGATGCGCGCGATCGACGCGACCTCAGCAACCTGTTCCTCAATGCGTATCTTGAGCAAACAGGCGACTGGGAAGGTTTGCAAGTGTTGCCGCTGTACCTCAGCCGACAGTCTTACGTCCGCGCCAAAGTCACCTCCTTTTTGTTGAGCGATCCATCCGTTCCCGACGCTGCCAAGCAAGAAGCCACTGCTACCGCTGCCCGTTATTACCGTTTAGCGTGGGAGTACACCCAGCCGCAGAAAGGACGCTTGCTGCTCATGGCAGGCTTGTCTGGTTCTGGCAAAAGCACGACTGCCCGCCATCTCGCCCAACAGCAGGGTGCTATCCAGATCCGTTCAGATGCGGTTCGCAAACATCTGGCAGGCATTCCTTTAGACGCGCACGGCAACGATGACCTCTATACCGCTGCGATGACGCAGAAAACCTACGATCGCCTCTTGCACCTCGGCATCACGCTGGCAGCTCAGGGCTACACTGTGATTCTGGATGCCAAGTACGATCGCCAACCCTTACGAGAAGCCGCGATCGCCCAAGCTAAAACCTACAATCTGCCGCTCCAGATACTCCACTGCACCGCACCGCTACCTGTTTTACAAGAACGCCTGCGGCAGCGCCACGACGATATCTCCGACGCAACGGCTGACCTTATACCCCAGCAGCACATGGACGAATTCAGCGTAGAAGAGCAACCCTACGTCCTCACATTAGATACAACCCAAAACCTGGAAGCGCAGTTAGAAAAGGCAGGAGGCAGAAGCTAGGAGGGCAGAGGGGCAAGGGGAGTAGGCTAGAGGCGTGGTTAGCGCTTAGGAGGTTTCTGAGAAAGAATGTACCGCTTGTAGGGGGCGGGTTTTGCCAGAATCTTTGCTCATAGCCAATCACGTCAGTATCAAACCTGCCCCTACAGGTCTTTTGTTTGCTAAAAATCTCCTTAGTTGTTAGAAAAAGGCTGATTATTAACCACTCTCTGCTAATACGATGCAGCACCCCAAGACTCCCCCAACTTCCCCGCTTTTCTTGCTCTTTCGCTTTCCTATCCCTCACTCCTGATTCCTCTCCCTCCGCCCCTCCATCTCTCCTGCAATGTCCAAAAAGCCGGATAACAACTTAGGCTTAGCTACAGGCTTGAAGTACTGGCTGGTTTTTATGGTCGGCTTGGCAGTGCTGGGCTACACACCTTTCCTGAGCATTACGTTTGGGGCGCTTGGCGGTATTGCCAGCGGTGTAATTGCCGCATGGCTTAAACCAAAGGAAACCTACATACCCACACCCGCAGAAAAGCAGGCGAAGGAAGAGGACGAAGCCAATGAGGAAACAACCACGACTAAACCTAAACGGCGAGCCAGGTTTCGCAAGTATGGTATGCCAGCAGCACGCCGTCAGCATCAAACGCGAGGCAGTCGCAACTTTGGTTGGCTCTTCCGCAAGCGATCGCAATAGGGTTAGGGCTTTTGAGGCTCAGGCGTTGGAGTCTTTGGTTTGGCTGGCTGCTCAGTTGGCTTTGCCTTCCATTCCGGCAGTGATCGCTGTACAGCATTCTCAAAATCAGTGGAAACAAGTACAACCGAGCGATCGCCATTAGCCTGGGCAGGCGGATCAACTTGAGCATACAGACCGCTGCGGTTAAAGTTGGGTTTGCCTAAAAGCAAGCGATGGCTCGTCTGGTTAGCAAGTTTGACTTCAGCGATCGCGATCGGCTTGTCTAACCCAAACTCCGCTAGCTTTGCAGCAGGCACCTTCAGCGTTTGTTGCCGCTTGTCTGCCGTCAGCAGGTTAAGCAAATACGCAATGGACGCATCATTCGCTGCTGCCTTATCTGGCTGAGTCATCGCCCATACCAGAGTCTCAGCAGTTGGTTGAGCCGTCGCCTTTTGATCCGTTTTCGGCGCAGAATCCGCTTTGGGCACAGATGAGAGCTGTGCTGCTGGAGTTTTGGCAAACGCTAATGTTTGCGTTGGGGTCGTCAGCGTCAGCGATCGCACGTCCTGTTCCTTAAACGTAAACAACTGTTCCGTCTGTGCCTGCGCTGCTTCCCGTTGTGGCTTGCCCTTCACCTCATAGAAATAGACAAACGCACCCAGAGAGAGGGCGATCGCCAACAGGATTAAAGGCATCTTTTGAAATTTCATAACCGAGAACGAACGTTTAATTTTTGAGTTTTGAGTTTAAGTATGACTTTCATCCTTCATCCTTTCCCCTACCGTCTCCGCCACCAAACTCCAAAGGCAGCAGCAAAGCCGAGCAAGGGGAGAATGGCGATCGCAGTCCAGGTTGCCAGACCTGCCTGCTGTGCAGACAAACCCAGGCGACGATTTTTCGCTTCTTTGGGACGAATGGAGAGAGATTGATCATCAGCTCGACTCAGCCAACGCACTGAGTTGATAAAAACATCGCCGTTAATGCCCTGGTTCACTGCACCATCTTCGGCAAAACGGGAATTGCCCATCACAACCAGACGAGCTTCTTTAGGCTTCTGGTCACTCGAGGCAGTTGCTGCCGGAGAAGGACTGGGCGACGGACTCGCAGAGGCAGAGGGTTTAGGAGAGGGAGACGGGCTGACTGATGGCGTCACTGAGCTGGCTGATGCTGACGGTGACGGGCTAGGAGAAGGACTGGGTGCGGGTGCGGTGATCGCACGAGTAAGGGCAAAACCTAACACTAACGGTCCCTGCCGATCGGTTGCGGGGTCAAACTTCAGCGGTTGTTCCTTCACATTGCTTTCTGCCCAACTGCGATCGCTGGTGAACAGCAGTGGCGTGGATTTTATATTGGTCTGAGTTTTGACATCGATCGGCTGTGCGAGTGGATAAATCGACAGCGTGTTGCCAAAATCTTTCGTAATGGGGTGATCACCATACTGGCTGACTGACGAGAACGCGGGACCAAGTTGAGCGAGTCTGCCAGAGGCATCAATGGCAATCCGCTTGTCTACTGTCACGCCCCATCCATTCAGCAGGCTGTCTAAACCCGGATTGGTGTTGGGATCGACCATGACAAACAGGTTGCCACCACCGTTGAGATACGCCTCCAACGCCTTAACCTCGGGAGCCAGCAATGGTTTTTGCGGTCCTGCCAACACTAGAACATTTGCATCAGTGGGAATCGTCGCGGTTTCAAGCAGGTTGAGCGGTTTGACTGTCACATTCTTGTCTTTCAGGGTCTTCACAGCTTGCGAGATCGCGCCTTGAGCCTGGTCGATCGGGTGTTCACCATGCCCCTGGATTACATAGGCAAACGCTTGACGATTGCTGACCAGTTGCTCTAATGCACTCGTTAGCTTCACTTCTGACAGAAAGCCGCCTTCACCGACCAAACTATCGCCTGTTGTGGGCGCGATCGTCTGCACATACTGCTTTCGTCCCTCTGGCTGAAGCTCGGCAACGACATCGCCATTAGTCTTCACTTCTAGCCGCTGCACCAGCGAGGGCTGCAAGTTTGGATCAACAAATTCATAGCTCAGGCGATCGCTCTGACGGTGGTAGCTTTCCAGCAGTTCACGATCGCGCGCACTTGGCTGCGGCACAAAGACCCAAACTTTAACGGGCTGCTTCAGGTTTCGTACCAACTGCTGCGTTTCGGGTGCCAGCGAGAAAAGCTGGTTCTCCGTCACATCTAGCCGCCCGACATTATTTGCCGCTAAGTAGTTGATCAAGCCCAAAATTGCAATGACTGCCAGCGTGGTAATGAGCGCATTTGCGCCCACCTGGGTTGATCGCTGGCTCCAAAAACTGGGTCGCGTTGTCTCACCATACGTAGACTGAACCAGCCACAAACCAATCACGACAATGCCTGCAATCACCAAGCCCAAGGGAATCGCACTAAACGAACCAGACACAATACCCGCGATCGCGCCTGCAACCACCAGCATGGGACCCAGCCAGAAGAGATATTTGAGGTATTTGAGATTGGTAGAAAGCGTTTTCATAGCAAAAGAAAAAAGGGAGTAGGGAGTAGGGAGTGGGGAATAGAGAAGGCAGAAAGCAAAAGGAGTTAATGAGAGGCAGTAGCGAGAGCAGAAATTTTAGATTTTTGATTCGTTGAGCAACGCTCTGCGCTCCGAAATCTTCAACCTACAAGCTGCAATTTTTCTCTTCTACCCCAACTCCCGACTCCCTATTCCCGACTCCCTCAAGACCGCTGGAACCTGAACGCATCGATCGACTGCGCGGTCAGAAACAGCCCCAACACAATGTAGCTGGCAAACAAAACCAGGCTGCTGCTGTCCAGAATGCCTTGCGTCAGGTTGTTGTAGTGTTTTAGCAACGAGATATGACTTAGCGCCGCACCAACGGGTCCGCCTAGCTTTTGACCCAGCACTTCGACAATCCAGAGGAAGAGTACCAAGCCAAAGGTGCCGATTGCCGCCAGAATGGTGCTGTCGGTCAGCGAGGAGACGAACATTCCCAACGAGAGAATGGCAGCAGCCAGCAGAATTAAGCCCAAGTGCGCCACCAGCACGACCGTAAAGTTAAAGGGTGGAGTCGTAGAGCTAAACACGATCGCCTCATAAATGAGCAGCGGCAGCACCATCGTTATAAAGAATGTCACCACACCCAAGAGCTTGCCCAGCGCCACAGCCCAGTTGGTAATGGGTGACGTTGCTAACAGTTCCAGGGTGCCGCGTTTGCGCTCTTCGGCATATAGCCCCATCGACAAAATCGGCAGAATGAAGAGGGCAACTGAACCCAGAGTGCCTAAAAAGAACTGCAAAAACTGATAAGGTACATCGATCGGTGAGGCATAACCCGCACTGTCGGCATAGGCAACCTGTTGGGTAATGCCACCCAGAATTGTGACAAAGAAAACCCCAGACAGCAGCCAAAAAACACCCGCGATCGCGTAAGCCAACGGCGACGCAAAGTAGCTCTGTAGCTCGCGTCGGTAAATTGCCAGAATGTTACTCATAATCACACGCATCTAAGCCGCTTCTCCCGCTGATGGTTCATCCTCATCGGCATCGGTTGCCGCTTCCAGAGGTTTTTCTTCGGTCGTCAGTTCCAGGAAAACATCTTCGAGCGTGGCTTGCGATCGGCGCATCTCGTACAGCCCCACACCAGCACCCACCACGGTTGCAGCAATGTCTCGCCCGACCAGTGCCGTTCCTGGCTCGGCAACGACCCGCAGCTTGTGGCGTTCCGGCAGATCTGCTGCTACTTTTTCAACCAGTTTCACATTGGGTAAGCCTTGAAGAAAAACGATTAAGCGCGACTGGATATCTGCCGCGTCACCCTCCACTTCCAGGTCGTAACCTGAACCGCCTGTTAGCTGTGCCATCAGGTTTTCGGGCGTATTTGTCGCTACCACCCGACCTTTGTTGATAATCGCAATGCGATCGCAGGTCATGCTCACTTCCGGCAAAATGTGCGTTGAGAGAATTACCGTATGATCACCCGCCAAGCTTTTGATCAGGCTCCGAACTTCGGCGATCTGACGCGGGTCTAGCCCCACGGTTGGTTCATCTAAAATGATGGCGGGTGGGTCATGGACGATCGCTTGCGCGATGCCTACCCGTTGCCGATAGCCTTTCGAGAGCTTGCGGATAAGCGTGTGGCTCTTTTCGGTCAGGTTGCAGCGATCGATCGCCGTTCGCACGCGGTTAGGGCGATCGCCTGCACTGACCCCTTTAATCCGTGCCACAAAATGCAAAAAGCCTTCGACCGTCATATCGGTATACAGTGGCGGTGTTTCGGGCAAGTAGCCAATGTGCTGCCGTACTGCCATCGACTGGTCATGCACCTCAAACCCTGCCACCTTAGCGGTTCCCGCTGATGCAGGCAGATAGCCCGCTAGAATCCGCATTGTCGTCGTCTTGCCGGCTCCGTTGGGTCCCAAAAAGCCCAAAATTTCCCCTGGTTCCACCGCGAACGTGACATCCTCAATGGCAGGGGTTGAGCCGTAGACCTTGCTTAAGTGCTCAACTTCAATCATGTGAACCTCACGAATCAGGGCAACTTGGATACAACCCATCTCTACCCCAGGTTATATCAGTTGAGACGTGACAGAGACAAGCCAAGTTTCGCTAGCGGTCAGCTATCAGCCTTTTGCCTTCTGCCCTCTGCCTTTTGCATTCTGCCCTACCCCCCTTGAATCGTAAGCTGGTAGGTCATAGTCGATTGAGCGCCGTTTGCCTGTTGAAACGAGCCAGAAATGGGAGCCGCGTAGCGTGAAAAGGCGCTGCCAACAAGCGCAATATGTCGATCGGCAACCGCCAGCCCTTGAGTTGGGTCATAGCCGCGCCAGCCACCACCCGGCAAATAAACCTCAGCCCAAGCATGAAGGTGGCGATCGGTGCTGTCAGTATCACCTTCCTGATAGCCACTGACAAAGCGAGCCGCCAGCCCGATCGCCCGACACGCTTCGACAAACAGCACCGCGAAATCACGACAGGAACCCGATCGCGTAGACCAGGTAACGCCCGGGGGCAAAGGATCGCCCATTTCACGAATCATATATTTGCAGCCGCTATGGATACGCTGATTCAGTTCACCCAAAAAACGAATCACGTTACCATCCACTACTTGAACAATGTCCTGTGCCAGTTGCAGCGCGATCGAGTCAACGCTTGTGGCATATTGCATCGGTTGCCCGCTCAGATAGGGCTGTAGCTGTAAGAGTAGCGAGGCTGGATAGTCGATCGGCGATCGCACAGCCCACGGTTCTGACCAATAATCAAAGGGATTCGTGCGATGCGTTTCCACCTGCGACAAAACCTGCACTGCTAGCGCTTCAGTTTCCTCTGGCTGAAACCAAAGTTTGATCAGCGTATTGCCATCCAAATCGGTGAACGCTGATTCTCGCAACGGTGGCGGTGTCACCATTAACGAAAACGATCGCAATGTCTGCCAACTATCGCTCCGAGGACGCAACCGCACCACATGAGGCTGTAAGCGCACTGGCTGGCTGTAGGCATAGTTGGTGGTGTGGCTGATTTGGTAAAGCACGAGTAGTTGTTAGTGGTTGGTTATTTAGTTGTTAGAAGGAGCAAGGGGCAGAGGGAGCAAGGGGAGCGGAGGGAATGGAGAAATTCAAAGCTTCTCCCGGTCCGACGCAAGGAGAACAAAACTCAAAACTTCCCCTGCCTCTCCCTCTCCCCTTATCCGATCGGCTGAAGCGCTATAAACGTTTCAAAAACCTTCTTGCTGACATCATTCATGCGTCGCTGCAAGTCGTCCAGCGTTTCATGCAAGCCAGTATCAATGATGTCCTCGATCGTCAGGTAGTCGAGGTCAGAGCGGAGCCGTCCCAGTGTACGCTCAACGGGTGTACACCAGGTACCGATAGGGGTGCCAGTAATTTGATGCAGCGATCGTTCAGCCTGGAGGATGCAGAACCGTACCGATCGTGGAAAGTCTCGCTCCAGCACCAAAAATTCGGCAATGGAATTCGGTGAAATGCGATGTAGTCCTTGCTTACGGTACATTTCGTAAGCGCTGGCAGATTTTAGCAACGCCATCCATTGCAGTTCGTCCAGCGTGCTACCCACATCTTTAATAGATGGCAGCAGAATAAAATACTTCACGTCTAGAATCCGCGCTGTTTTGTCTGCCCGTTCTAGAAATCTGCCGATTTGTCCAAAGTGCCAGCCTTCGTTGTGAGTCATCGTCGCATTCATCACGCCAATAAACTGATGACTTGACAGCTTCACTTCTTCAAAAAAACGGAGGATGGCAGACAGATCGTGGAGCGATCGCGATCGCGCCACTTCCGTCACCATCAGGTAAAACGAATTCACCTGATGCCACATTTCTGAGGAGATGATTTCTCGTACCGATCGGGCATTCTCCCGCGCCAGCCGCAGACACGAAACAATGGAGTTAGGGTAAGCCGTATCAAACGTGAGAAACTGAATCACATTTTCTGCTGTCGCTTCGCCATAGCGCTCTTTAAACAGCGGTAAATCACCCGTTGTCACAATAATTGGTTCCCACTGCTGCTGTGTACCCGCAGGCGAGTCCAGCAGCAAGTTCAAGTTCACTTCGACAAAACGGGCAACATTCTCTGCCCGTTCTACGTAGCGATTGAGCCAGTAAATTGAATCAGCAACACGACTTAGCATAATGAAGGCATAAGGTAAAAGTAAAAAGGCGAAAGTAAAAGGCAGAGGGCAAAGGGCAGAAGGCAAAAGGTAGGAAGCAAACATTCACTTTTACCTTTTACCGTTTGCCTTTTTACTTACAAACAACCCACGTATCTTTACTGCCGCCGCCCTGGGATGAATTAACCACTAGAGAACCTTTACGGAGAGCAACGCGAGTTAAGCCGCCTGGGCTAACGTAGACTTTCTTGCCGTAGAGAATATAGGGGCGCAAATCAACGTGGCGACCTTCAAACTGATCACCAATCAGCGTGGGCACCCGCGAGAGCGAGAGCGTTGGCTGCGCGATGTAGTTACGCGGTGACGCGGCGATGCGTGCGGCAAAGTCTTCTCGCTCCTGGGCAGTAGCAGTCGGACCAATCAACATACCGTAGCCACCTGACTCATCTGCCGCTTTGACAACTAGCTTGTCTAGATTTGCCAACACGTGCTGCTGCTGCTGCTGCTCCCAACACAGGTACGTTGGCACATTTGCCAAAATCGGCTCTTCGTCTAAGTAGTAACGAATCATTTTTGGCACATAGGAGTAAATCACCTTGTCATCCGCTACACCTGTGCCAAGTGCATTTGCCAGTGCAACTTTACCAGAGCGATAGACATCCATTAGCCCAGGGATGCCCAGTAACGAATCAGAGCGAAACGTTGTGGGATCAATAAAAATGTCGTCAATCCGCCGATATACTACGTCAACGCGCTTTAAGCCTTTAGTCGTTCGCATTTGCAGGTAGCCATCTGCCACGATTAAATCGCGCCCTTCAACCAGCTCTACGCCCATCTGCTGTGCCAAAAAGGAATGCTCAAAATAGGCAGAGTTGTGGATACCAGGCGTTAGCACAACAACGGTTGGATCAGTCAGGTGCGGTGGAGCAAGGTTAAGCAGCGTTTCTAACAGATGGCTGGGATACTCTTCAACGGGCTGAATCGCCATCGTGTTGAAGACAAGGGGAAACGTACTCTTCATCACTCGACGGTTTTCTAGCACGTAAGAGACCCCAGAAGGACAGCGCAGATTGTCTTCTAGAACAAACCACTGCCCACTGCGATCGCGCACCAAATCTGTCCCTGTGATGTGACACCAAATGCCACCCGGCGGTTTCAGCCCGATGCAAGGTTTGAGAAAACCGCTGGCAGAATAAATAATTTCAGACGGGATGACGTTATCCCGCAAAATTTTCTGTTCGCTGTAAATATCTGCCAAAAACAGATTCAGTGTATGAATGCGTTGCTCTAAGCCTTTTTCCAGCGTTGCCCAATCGTCAGCTGAGACAATGCGAGGAATGATATCAAACGGAATAATGCGCTCTGTGCCTTGATCGTCGCTGTAGACGTTGAACGTTACGCCCATTTTAAAGAGGGCGATTTGTGCCGCCTCTTGTCGTCGCTGCACCTCTTCGCGTGAGAGCGAATCAATGCGATTAACTAATGGCATCGCATCTGGACGAGGCTTGCCTTCAGAGGCAAACAGCTCGTCGTAGAAATTCCCTGGGTCGTAGTCGTTAAATTGCACAGCGCTTGATCCAATGCCTATCCCCTCATCAATAGAGGGGCAAGCCACTACAAACAGTAGCCTTTGATACTTTTCCAATCAATGCCACAACTCAAAGGCATTTTAAGCAGCAATTAACCAAAGAGTCATCAGCCTTCAGTCACCAAAGTCGATCGCACACCAGCACATTCACTCTTAACAAAGCACCTGTTGTTAAACAAGATGGTGCTGCCAGCAAAAATAGTGCGTGGGTAAAAGGAAAAACAGTGTGTAGGGCTTCTACCAGAGCGATCGCGCCAATTATAGAAATGGCAGCTTGCTGAAAAAAACGCCACAGCAACAAGCAGATTAAGTTTGTTTTCGGAGATTGATCCTGATGCGTTGACAAAACATCCGTAACAGGTATTAGAAACCAGACACGAACTTAAACTTATGTGCTTTTATCCGACCGCATTGCTGGCAAGCTTATTGCTGGCGTTTCTAGCAGGCGATTTGCAAAACGCTAAGGCGAGCGACAAGCAGTTGCAAGCCTTCAACCAATCTACTTCATCTATGCAGTTGGTGGGTTCGAATACACACCCCTTTCATCGTGGTAGTGGTCGTCTCCAACGACTCTATAAGGCGACCTCTCATGCTTAGAGCCTTACGCCCTACTTGTGCACTACTAGCCCCGGAAGACTATAGCCAGAATGTATAGCGACAGCCCTGGCTATAGCGCTGACTTCGATCAACACGTTTTGTTCTACGTTTTTTGTCTCCGCGCTCGACATTTTCCTAAGCGTCGATCGTAGGCTGTGATCGTTCACGACAGTTTATCTTACCCAGTCAATATTGCTCTTGTGTGATCAGCGTCCTTGCCATGAGCGCCTACTACCCTCATGCTGGAACGTTAAGTGTCCCTGGCTTAATGTGTTGCCTTTAGGCACAGAGCATTGCCGTCGCATTGGTTGCTATCACCAACTAAAAAATGTGCAAAAAAGTGCTCTGAACAGAAACTACTGGTATCGATCGATGCGAGGGTTATTAGCAAACCAGCATCGTTTTTACCCTGATGCAGTCTGGTAAGAGCTGGTTCATTTTGCCGACTAAGGGCGTTTGCAAATCAAAGTGCAACGTCTAGATGTCTTTAGATCACTGGCTTCAACCCGCCTGACAACACAAGTTCGTCTGAAGCGTGGGCTTAGAAGCTTGCTTACAAGGGAACACTAGGATAGTAAGTACTCAGGTGTTTAAAGAGAACGGTTTAATGAGCGCAGTGGCAGAATGTTTAGCTTAAGTGTCATTGCTTTGTATGATGCAGTTATCTCAGCAGACAGCTTGTATCAAACAGGCGATCGCTGCCGCATCAATTTTCCGTAGTGGCTTCATTGGGTTAGTTGTGTTGACATGATTAAAGATCTCGATCTGATCAAACGTCTCGGTCCAAGTGCCATGGATCAGATCATGCTGTATCTGGCGTTTAGTGCCATGCGAACGAGTGGGCATCGGCATGGCGCGTTTTTGGATGCGGCAGCAACGGCAGCAAAATGTGCCATCTACATGACCTATCTGGAGCAAGACCAAAACCTCCGCATGACGGGGCACTTGCATCACATTGAGCCAAAGCGCGTTAAAGCGATCGTCGAAGAAGTGCGGCAAGCGCTGACTGAAGGCAAACTGCTGAAGATGTTGGGTTCTCAAGAACCACGCTACCTGATTCAGCTTCCCTACGTCTGGTTAGAGCAGTATCCTTGGCAAACGGGGCGATCGCGCATTGCTGGCACCAGCCTCACATCTGAAGAAAAGCGCCAAATCGAGCAAAAGCTACCGCCTGGCAGTTTGCCTGATGCCCAGTTAATTAATTCGTTCCAGTTCTTAGACCTTATTGAGTTTCTCCACGGTCGCTCTCAAGAATATGTGTCGGCAGACCAGCAAATGCCCCTTAGCGAAGCACTGGCAGAGCATATCAAGCGGCGACTGCTCTACTCTGGCACCGTAACCCGGCTTGATTCTCCCTGGGGAATGCCTTTTTATGCGTTGACGCGGGCATCCTACTCCCCTGCCGATGAGGAAGAGCGGACCTTTATGATGGTGGAGGATACTGCCCGGTACTTCCGCTTGATGAATGCGTGGGCAAAGCGCCAAGCTAAAACGATGCGAGTGCTTGAAGAATTGGATATACCAACCGATCGCACCGAAGAAGCGCTAGACGAGCTGGATAAAGTCATCCGCCAGTGGGCAGATAAGTATCATCAGGTCGGCGGCGAACCGTTTGTGGTGCAAATGGCGCTCGGTCTGAGAGAAGAGGAGGAATTGGGGAGTCGGGAGTAGGGAGTGGGGAGCAGGTGCGGCAGGGGAAGCAGGATTCTTTAGCCTTCAGCCCTCAGCCTTTGGACTTCTCAACCTCACCCCAATGCCCGGTTGCTCCTGCGGCAGCACTCGCCCATTTTGGAAGCTGGCACCGATAAAGGGATCGTCAAGCAGATTCAAGTGGCTGTCCAGATCTAGATGGTCAGCTAGGGGCGAAAGCTGAGCGATCGCCGTGTTCAGTAATGCACTGTCGGAGTAGCAGCCAAACATAATCTTTAACCCACAAGCGCGAGCAGTATGGATTATGCGCCACGCCTCTGTTAAACCACCGGATTTCATGAGTTTGATGTTGATGCCATGCACGCGATCGGCTAACGGTGGAATGTCATAGCTACTAAAACAGCTTTCATCGACAAAAATTGGTAAGGGCGATTCGTGGTAAAGCGTGGGCAAATCACCTTCCTGCCCCTTTGGTAGGGGCTGCTCAATGTAGGTAATGCCGCGATCGGCTAACCAAGAGGACATTTGCAACGCTTGCTCTAGCTTCCAGCCGCCATTTGCATCAACGCTCATTTTGGTAATGTGGGGCGCAGCATTTTGGACGGCTAACACCATTGCCTGGTCTGCCTCCAACCCGGCAGGACTGCCTAGTTTGAGTTTCAGCGTCTGAAGGGTAGGCACATGTCCCAGCCAATCTTTGACGCGCTGTTGGGCAAGATCAGGTGGGTTGATGCCAATCGTGATTGAGGTCGGCACGATGCGATCGCGCTCCAAGCCCCACAGTTGCCATAGCGGCAGGTTTGCTTGCTTACCCGCCCAATCATGCAAGGCTATGTCTAAAGCTGCTCGCGCTCCAGAGGGCAAACGTGCCTCAAGCATGAGCCGTTCAACGCGCTGCCGTTCCAGGGGGCTGAGCGCTTTCAACAGTGGCGCAATTTTTTGCAATGATCGCGCGATCGCCTCAGTAGTTTGTGGCTGCTCACCGATCGAAAAGGGCGATGCTTCTCCCCACCCTTCAATGCCATCATGCTCAATCACGACCCAAACGTTTGTTGTCTGTGCTGTCGTGCCACGGCTGATAGTAAGAGCAAAGCGTTTATGGACAGTAAAAAGCTGAACGCGGAGTTGCATGGGGGAATCAGGGCTTTGTGGAACTTTAAGGATTCAATTCAATTCAATTTAAACAGTATTTAAAGAGTGAAATCGTTCTTAGAACGGTAGCAAGGTGCTTATGCTAACCAATTTCACACGATCGCTGGCTGACCGATCGCGGCGGTTATCTCGTCAGTGGTTGACTGTACTCTTAGCCAGCGTGCTGGCGCTTTTGTTTTATGGGGTTGTTGCACCTGTGCTGTCACGCGCAGAGTCCTCGCAGGCAAAAGTATTCGAGCAAATTTGGCAAACAGTCAACGACAATTTTTACGATCCAAAGTTTAATGGCGTTAACTGGCAGGCAATGCGGCAGAAGTATGCGCCCCAAGCAACGCAGGCACGATCGCCCGAAGCCTTAGCAGTGGTGGTTAACCAAATGCTTGGCGAGCTAAACGTCTCTCATACGCGCTATTACACGTCGGCAGAGCCAGAGTATTACCAGCTTGCAGGCATTTTTTGGCAGCGAGGTATACAGCGGCAACTCAAGCCTTTTCTACCCAACGGCAAACTAGAGTACGTGGGCATTGGTGCCTATACTCGTGACGTTGACGGCAAGACCTTTATTCGTGCGGTGTTAGATGGTTCGCCTGCTGCCCGTGCTGAACTAAAGGTTGGGGATCAACTCCTGTCTGTGGATAGCAAACCCTTCCAGCCAATCCAGTCTTTTGCTGAAAGCGCCGATCGCCCCGTCAAAATCCAAATCCAGCGCACTCCAAATGCAGCACCTCAAACGATCGCCGTTACACCCAAGCGCCTTGACCCCACAACCATGTTTCTCGAAGCGATGAAGTCAAGCGTCGAAGTCATTGAGCGCGGCGGTAAAAAAATTGGCTATATCCACATTTGGTCTTACGCTAATGACCTTTACCAACGACAGCTTGAGCAAGAATTGAGCGATCGTCTGAGCCAAGTCGATGGACTCGTTTGGGATCTGCGGGATGGCTGGGGTGGCGCTGACCCAAGCTATTTGAATCCGTTTACGGCACCCGCGCTCAACATAACGTTTACCAATCGCAACGGCACCAAAGGTCGCTTTGACCTGCCGTGGAAGAAGCCAGTCGTGATGCTAGTTAACCAGGGATCACGCAGCGGCAAAGAAATTCTTGCCTACGGCTTTCGACAGTTTCGAGTCGGCAAAATTGTGGGCAGCAAAACGGCTGGAGCCTTGCTAGCCGGACGCGCCTACATTATGCGGGATGGCAGCCTGCTCTACCTTGCGGTTGCCGACGTGTCAGTCAATGGAGAGCGGCTTGAAGGCAAAGGCGTTGCCCCTGATATTGATGTACCGTTCACCGTCCCCTACGCACAGGGAAGTGATCCTCAGAAGGACAGGGCGATCGCGACAGTGCTAGAGGCGATCGCGAGTCCTGGTCAGTCCTGAAGGCTGAAGCGTTGGAGGCAAGGGGATGAAGTTTTTTCTGACTCCCCTGCGACCCCTGCTTCCCTTGCTACCTCTCCTTCCCCTGCTCCTGATTTTCACGAATTGTCCGCGATCGCCCTTACAGCGTTTGTAGAAAAACAATATTAGTTACTAGCATCGCTAGCTAAGTTCCACGTCATCAGTTGCTTTCGTAAAACAGATTGAGATGAAGAAACAAGTACTTGCTTTCGGGCTTGGTATCGGGTTCGCGTTAATGGGATCGACCGCTGAGGCTGTTCAACCTGCGCCGATTGATGGCAATGCTAAAGTGCAATGGTCTAAAGTCATCAGCGATCCCTTTGATGGTGTGGTTGTTTATGACAAAAACTTTAGCCCCTCTGACCACGGCTTTGTCTTTGTCACAAGCTGGTCAAAAGGTAGTATTCGCGCTACTTATACCTGGTACGAGTCAGACCTCGTTGGCTATAAAACTGTTTGGCGCACTCGTTGGGTTGAAAAGAAGGGTAAAAAAGTTGAAGAAAGTTACTCTCAGCAGGAGCCAATCTACCATTACACCCGCTTCGACGAGACACCCAAGGCAATTTTGTTCGCCGTTAATGGTCAGCTTTATACCTATGAGGATGGAGCAGTGGAGCCTGAATTAGCAACCGCTCTTGCCAGCGCTCCGCCAGGAAATATGCGAATCCGGTTGGTGTGGGAGAACGGCAAAACAAAAGATATCGAAGTGGGTAAAGGCACTGTCGAAGCGTGGAAAGTTGTATTTAGAGAGAAGACTTGAATGTGTCGCCCACCGCAAAGACGTTATATAGATAATTAGAATTTACGCATAAAGTATTTAGATCCCCGACTTATGGTTAAAGCTCAACTGTAAGCCTTAGCCTACTGTAGGAGCCGGGGATCTTGGCGTAATCCTAATAATGTCTTTCTGGAACGACAACTGCTAACGCGATCGTTCAAAGTCATAGAGCTTTCCTCGTCGTTGATTGTCACTAAAACGTCAGGAAAGTGTCAGCATAGTTGGTAAAGCAGAATCGGCAGAGCGATCGCCTACAGACAAATTTGTTCAGAAGTAGCGCTTGTGCACGAGACCTTTGAGCCGATCGCTCTCAAAGTCGTTGCAGAGTTACAGGCTGCTCGCATAGAGATCTCAGTTACGCCTTTACATTCATGGTCTTTCCCATTCACAGTTTGAGAGGCAATCATGACAACGCTGCTCATTCAAACAGAAAACAGTCCATTAACAGTGAATTTGCCTGCGATCGCCCCCATGACTACTGCGCAGTTCTACGAATTCTGTTTAGCCAATCGCGATCTACGCATTGAACGCACTGCCAGCGGAGATGTAATCATTATGCCGCCTGCTTTTGCCGATACAGGGAACCGAAACTTCAACATTGCTGCCCAACTTTGGAACTGGACAGAGCAAGATGGAACAGGTATCGGCTTCGACTCCAGTGCAGGCTTTACTCTGCCGAATGGTGCAACTCGCTCTCCTGATGCTTCCTGGATTAAGCTAGAGCGCTGGCAGACCTTAACGGAAGCACAAAAAGCATCCTTTGCACCGATCTGCCCTGATTTTGTGATTGAGCTACGTTCTTCTAGCGACACGCTGACCAGCTTGCAAGACAAGATGAAGGAATACATTGCGAATGGAACTGTGCTGGGGTTTTTAATCGATCGCAAAAACCAAGCGGTGCATCTTTATCGTCCTCAGCAGAAACCGACCATCTTACATAACCCTGAGACTGTGAATGGTGATCCAGAGTTACCAGGGTTTGTTTTACAAATGGCGAAGATCTGGTAAGCAGCGAATTTTCAGGGATCATCTGTAATATCCCTGAGCCAACGTTTCTACTTGCTACACTTCTTCAGATTGATTACCTAATCATTGCTTACAGACAGTTGGAGAGTTCAATTAAATTGCCATCTGGATCGCGGAAGTAAATAGAGCGAAGAGAGCCGATCGCGCCTGTCCGTTCTACCGCGTCTCCCAGTAACTCAACAGCACAGAAATGAAGATGTGCGATCGCATCTTCCAGTAGCACCGTTGTTATAAAACAGAGATCCGCTGAGCCTGGTGAAGGCTGGAGTGCTTTGGGTTCAAACTCGTTGCCTGCTTCGTGCAGATTGATCTTTTGCTGACCAAAGCGTAACGCTTTGCGATCCTTTCCAAACGTAATCACTTCTAACCCTAGAGTGCAGGTATAGAAGTCGCAAGTTGCCTGAATGCTGCGAACGGTGAGAACCAGATGATCCAGGCGATCGATGTGCATGGTTGTCTGCTAGTCCCAGTTCCACATCAGCGGGCTGTCGTCTAATGAATCAGTGACGGTACGCCCAATCTGGTCAATTTCGGCAATATCTGCGTCAGTAAGCTTGATTTCGCCTGCTTTGGCATTGTCAATCGCTTGTTCGGCATTGCGGACACCCACGATCGCGTTTGCCTGAGGTTGGGCGATCAGCCACGCTAATGCTAGATTGCCAAGGCTGGTTTGGTAGCGATCAGCGATCGGGCGTAGTTTTTCTAAAGCAGTCTGGGCACGTTGATAGGTCTCGCCTTGGAATAGCTTGTTCTTCGCGCGGTTGTCTTCTGGCGGAAAGCGGTGATCAGGTCCAAATTTGCCTGTCAGAAGTCCTTGTGCCAACGATGAATAAGCGATGATGGAAATCTTCTGTTCTACACAATAGGGCACGGCATCTTTTTCCACATAGCGCCAAAATAACGAGTAGGGTGGTTGCAGGCTATCAATGCGCCCGTACTGAGCCGCTTCTTCTAGCTGTTTCTGGGAGAAGTTAGACACACCGATCGCCCGGATTTTGCCCTGTTGCTTCAAATCAGTAAGCGCCCGCATCGTTTCTTCGATCGGCACTACTTCACTCTTAAATGCACCAGAGGGCCAGTGGATCTGATACAGATCGAGGCGATCGGTCTTCAAATTTTGGAGCGAAGCCTCACAAGCGGCAATCACCTGATCGTACTTAAGGTGATTGGAAAATACCTTCGTGGCGTAGACAACCTGATCCCGCACGTTCGAGAGCGCTTCGGCAACAACCCGCTCAGAATGTCCTTTTCCATAAACCTCAGCCGTATCAACGGTTGTGATCCCAGCATCAAACGCAGCTCGTATGGCTTTGATGGTTTCGGCATCTTCAACACCAACCCATTGGCTTTTACCGGCTTGCCAGGTGCCCGTAATGATGGGTGTGATATGGATGCCTGATGTACCAAGTTCTCGCGTTTCCATCTCTGTCGCTAGGCTAGGGTTCACGCTTACTGTAACGCTGGCTATGAGTGCCGTGCATCGTTCGAGAGGTTTAGCTATCAGCAGTCAACAGTCAGCAGTCAGCAGTCAGCCTATGATTTAGTGAATCCTAATAGCTGATAGCTCTTAAATTGGTTCTCCATAGCCCTCACAAATTCAACGGTCAGCAGTCAGCTGGTTATTTAGTGAACCTTGAAGGCTGATAGCTGATAGCTATCCATTAGTTCTTCATCGCCCTTACAAATTCAACGCTAACTGAAGCTGTGACCGAGAGCGGTTTTCGGGTAGCGGTACAGGGCTGGCACTCACTGCTGAACAGTAACGGGCAAAGGTACAACGATCGCACTGCCGTCCGGTTTTTGGCTCCCAGCCGCGATCATAGCGTAGCCGCACTGCCAGATTGCTAATCATTGATTCCACCTGCTGCCGATGCTCTGCTGTTGCTTCAAAGCGAATTTTTTCGCCCGTACGTAAAAAGATGAGGCTGAGGTATTTCAGGCTTTGCTGATAGGTTTGCTCTAGTGCCAGGTAGTACAGACCAATTTGAACATCAATCTCTGTTGCGTCTGGCAGCTTCACCTCACGGCTCGATTTGTAGTCGATCAGCTCCAAGCCATCTGAGAGAAAGTCGAGGCGATCGTACCGTCCCGTGATCAAAAACTCCAAATTTTCGACTTGCAAAAAGCCTTGAATCCGCCCTTCTACCGCCAGCGGCTGCCTCAGTGCAACTTCGCTGGCGATAAAACGGTGGTAATAATTTTCTAGGATTTCAAATCCTTCCATAGCCTGGCTAGCGCTCAGTTCTGTCGAATGCTGCCGCCAGCAATGATGCACCCAGCGTAAATCTGGTATTGGCTGTTCGTAGTGCCAGTCTCGGTGGCATTGGGCAAGCGCCTGGTGAAGCGCAATACCCAATGAGGCTGACCCAAAAAACTCGTTGGTCGTTAGCTTTCGCTCATAGCGGAGGTAGTAGGCGTAGGGGCAGCGGTTGTACGCCTGAAGCTTCGTCGCTGAAATTTGGTAAGCCATACTGCTCGCTTTGAATGAAAGGCACTGGGAATGGAATTGCCAGCTAGTTTTCTGCATTCACCGTTTAGTCAAGGTTGACCACCGGCTACTAGTTACTAACCGCTAACGGCTGCTAGCTAATTGTTTTGCCCGATCGGACGTTTGAACAAGGCATCCAGGTAAATGCGCGAAGCCTGACGTTGGTTTTGCTTTTCTGGGAAAGCATCGGGGCTACGGTTTTGCAGTAGAAATAGCGATAGGGCAGCAGTAAACACCCGATCCTGATCCCAGTCAGGACGGACTTCTAGGTAATGCTTGAGGGAATCGTGTAGTACTTCAGGGACTTCGACTAACAGGCTAACGGTGCTATTCATAGAAATTTTGGTTCTCCCTAATCTGGGCAGGGTGAATGGGTGGAATACCTGGCGTTGCTGGATCTGAGATGAAGTCATCTAATCTGCCCTGCCCTTCTCCCACTCCTTTTGGGAAAGGGAGAAGGGTCAGGAATGAGCACAATTCATCTCGCTATGAAGCAACGCGAATACTTGACGGATGGTGTGTTAAGCAGCCAAACGCAGCGCAAAGCTGACCTTACCAGGAGACGCGCCCATCTCTGAAGTTAGACAGGATGGACGTTTGCCAGCAATCGGTCGGTGCGCTTTCAAGCCAGTCGTCACATTGTGCGGTCGGGTTCCCTGTCTTGTCAATGCTGCGAAATGTTACATACGACTTTAGACGATCAAAAGATTCACGAGGCAATCATGGTTTGAGGCACTTTTTTGTTACATAACTTCATGAAGCTTGGGCGATTTTCGCGCCTTGAACCCGATCGTCCCCAATTGGTCGATCGCGGCGGCAAAGACCGATGCCTTCGTGCAGCCTGTGGAAAACTTTCGCAATCTTGTGGATAAGCTGTGGATTTCGTGGGGAAAAGCGCTCAACAACTTGTGGAAACACTGTGGATTTCGTGGGGAAAAATAAAGGCAATGATAAGAATTGCAAAAGGTGCAAAAGTCACAACTTGTTAGCTTTTTAGCGAGCGCTGTACAAGCTGCTAACACAAAAGCGCCGAGAATGCTAAGGAAATTCCCTGCAAACTCTGCGCCTCTGCTAGACGATACTTTTTGCGATCGTCTCCCTGCCTGTAGACAAAAGTCGCACTAATCCTCCCTAGCCCGCTTTCAAAAAGGAAACCAAACTACAACGTTTAAGTTTCTTTATTTAAGGGAACTAAGGAGGGGCACTTTACAACTTGCGGCTCCCTGAGAGATCTATGTACACTGCCCCTGGTTAGGGAAAGGTTTAACCTCACTTCTTAGGGTGAGATTTGAAGTACGTCTTATAAAGTTCGTGAGCGATCGGCACTGCTGACACAGCCCCAAAACCGCCATTCTCGACTACAACTGCCACTGCGATGCGGGGGTTACCTACAGGACCAAAGCCAACATAGAGGGCATGATCCGGTTGCCCCAACACTTCGGATGTTCCTGTCTTGCCGCCAGTCGGAGGAATCGAGCCATCGCTAAGCTGTTTAGCTGTCCCCTTTTGTACAACGGCGTTCAGACCTGCTTTAATAATGGCGATCGTGCCTGGGTCTAACCCAGTTGCTTCAGGTTTCAGTTGGGGATCAGCCGTTTGAGCTTTCAGTAAATGCGGCTTGACACGCTTGCCATCGTTCACGATCGCCGCTGTCATCACTGCCATTTCTAACGGTGTGACCTGCACTAACCCTTGACCGATCGCCATACTTACGGTGTCGCCACCATACCAGGGTTCTTTGTATAACGTCTCCTTCTCCGCTGGTGTTGGTACTAAGCCCCGGCTTCCACCATCCAAGCCCATCGTGTCTGTAGTGCCAATCCCCAACCGTTTTGCCCATTTAGAAATTTGTTCGGGTCCCGCTGCCAACCCCACCTGATAGAAGAACGTATTGCTGCTGTAAGCAAAAGCATCCCGAAAGCCAATCACCCCATAGCCAGCGCCATGCTCGTGAAACAAGTGCCCACCCAAGTTGAGTGCAGCAAAGGTTGCCAGCGTTGAATCGGGCGAAAACTTGCCAGACTGAATACCAGCGGCTGCCGTTACCACTTTAAAGGTGCTACCAGGTGGATAGCCTTGCAAAGCACGATTCAAAAAGGGCTGGCTGCTGCTCTGTAGCTCTTTCCATTCGGCTGGAGAAATGCGGCGTGTGAACAAATTAGGATCAAACGTAGGACCACTTGCCAGCGCGAGTACTTCACCTGTGTGCACATCTAGTGCCACGACAGCGCCTCGACGCTTTGCCAGCGCTTTTTCTGCCGTTTTTTGCAACTCCAAATCGAGGGTTAGCTGCATCGGCGAACCAGCCTGCGACGGCTTCATGCCCAGCGATTTAACGATTTGTCCAGCGGCATCGACTTCCAGCAGTTGTCCGCCCCACACTCCTTGAAGTGAGTTGTTGGCAATGCGCTCAACGCCCATCTGCCCTACCAGCATCCCCATGTGGTACTCAGGATGCTGCTTGAGATCATCAATCGTTGCCTCACTGATATAGCCCAGGATGTGCGAGGCTAGACTGCCATGGGGGTAGTGGCGGTTTGACTCACTGCGAATCTCTAACCCCGGAAACTGATTATGGGTCTCTGCTAAAGCAACAAAGGCAGACGGTGTCAAATCACGGCTCACGCGCACTGGTGCGGGAGAGTTATACCCACCCTGTTCTAGCTTGGCAAGAATCTCTTCAGGCGGCATGTTAAGAATGCGACCTAGTTTTGTTGCGGTGTCTGCCCACTGCGCCTTAGATTGTTCTCTAGGCGAAAGATAGACCGATCGCGCCAGCCGATTGGATGCCAGCAGTTTGCCATTGCGATCGAGAATATTGCCTCGATCGGACGGCGAAGGCACTAGTGCAATCCGGTTTTTATCAACAAGATGTCGGTGATACTCACCCTGAACAAGCTGAAGCTGAATCAATCGCAACAGGCAAGTGCTGATCAACCCCGTTACAATCAACAGAAAAATCACCGCGTGCTGCGATCGCTGTGTCAGTCCAACGTGGATACGGCGGTTTTTAGAAGCAAGGGAAAGACCATTAGCCATGACTAAGAACGTCCAACGATAGAAGCATACCGGCTATAACTTTCAAGGCAATTGGGCAAAATTTTACAGTGAAAACTAAATCTATTACTAGCCGTAGCAAGCAACTGTCTGTCTAATACTCTTGCTTCTCTTATGCCTTCAATATATCCGCAAAGTTTATACAAACATTGCATAAGTTTCTCTCTCTAGCAGCGCTCTATCTGACCAAGCCCTGTAGCATTCGTCGTTAGCGCTTAACGAAACTCACTATATTTGGTGCAGCCAATTTTTTAGCGCTTAGATTAAAGTTAGCTGGCACTTAGATTAAAGTTAACTGGCACCAAAGCGAATTCGCAGTAACGATAAATCATCGTCTAACGCCGCTTGATTATTAAGTGTATGGATACGGTTCAGAATATGATCTAAGCCGTGCGCTTCAATTGCAGCGCGATCGTCAACTAATAAAGAAGCAAAAGCATCAAAACCCCAAAGCTCATTGCCCTGAAAGAACTCATAAAGACCATCGCTGAAGACATAGAGAACGCTGGCTTCGTCAATATCGCAACGCTGATCAGTAAAACGTGTATCAGAAAAGAGACCAATCGGCATACCAGTCGTCTTTAAGTGCGTGACTTGAATGCCTTGATCAGTGCTGTCGTGCAGCAAGATAGCGGGCGGATGTCCGGCGCTTGAATAAACCAGTTGCTGCTTCGTCTGATTGTAAACACCGTACCAAATTGTAAAGTATTTGGCATTCTGACTATCCATTTGAAAGGCTTCGTTAAGAGCCGTCAAAACATGGCTGGGTTGATAGAAGTTTACGTCACCCATTGACTGCGCTCGCAGCATATTTAGGACTGAGACGGATGGCAAGGCTGCACCTAAACCATGCCCAGAAACATCCAAAAGATAAATCGCTAAGTACTCAGGATCAAGCCAGTAATAGTCGAAGCAATCGCCACCTAGATGCTGTGATGGTACAAACCGTGAGTCAATCACAATGCTGCCCTCTAAAGGCGCTGGCAACAGCGATCGCACATACTCTGCCGCTTCGCTAAAAGCAGCTTCCAACAGATTTTTCTGAGTCTGCAAGTCTTGATTTGCTTGCTGCAAACGCAAGCCTGCCCGCACTCGTGCCTTCAGTTCGTTGAGATCAACTGGCTTAGCTAAAAAGTCATCCGCACCATTATCTAACCCATGTACACGGTCTTCGATCGCACCGCGAGACGTTAACAAAATAAAGAAAATGTTGGCTAAATCAGAATCAGTTTTAAGCTGACGACACACTTCTAAGCCATCGATCAACGGCATTAGCCAATCGCAAATAATAAGCGATGGACGAAGTTCTCGTGCTTGTCTAATACCCTCTAGCCCATTGTTGGCAACAGCAACGTTATGTCCCTGATCTTTAAGTATTTTTTTCAGAATAACCTGAGTAGTTGGATCGTCATCAATAACTAAGATTTGAGCCATAAAAAGAAAGTTAGTTTAAAGGTTTGGAGTTATCTTTTATAGCAATAGTCGGATCAGTTTTCCCAATCCTCCTAACTACCATAGCGATCACTTTAATTAAAATGACTAAAGTAAAAGCAGCAGCTTTAGGTGTCAGTCTTTAGGTGTCAGTAAGTAGCTGGGCGTTATTTACAAGCTGCATTTCGACTTCGCGTTCGACGTTTCCACGAAGCTCAACGTCGAAGCCTGAACGTCCTTCGGCTTAAACGCCCTTAGGCATGAGTGCTCAGGTCGAAAGCTCATGCCGAAGTCTCAATGCTCTCAGTCTTATATGTAGGCAGGTTGAGCGCAGCCGAAACCTAGTCTCTAAATAGTACTTAATTTAGCCCTCCTACTTAATGATTGATCAGATACCCATTACGGCTCAGGTTCCGGTTGACAGAAAGAGTTGAACAGCATCAAGGGTTTGTTGCAATTTAGCTAATTGTTCAACCGCATCTGCTTGAATTTGATTGTGCCGTGCCTCTTGCTCAAATTGAGACGCGATCGCGGACATTGCCGCTAGACCCACATTAGCACTGGCACCTTTAATATGATGAGCGGTATGTTCTACGTCAAGAAAATGACGGTGTTCGATTGCTACTTTCAGGCACGCTAGATGATTACCAACATCTTCGACGAAAATATGCAGTAGCTCACGCTCAAACTCCTCATTATTGTCCGAAAGTTGATGTAAATAATTCCAATCAATCACGTGGCTCAATGCGTTGTTAGCCGTGGGTGGGCTAGCGATCGTAGAGGAAGCGATCGCGTCTGCCGATGGTGCCAATGGTGGCTGGAGAACAGTAGTTATTGCTGGGGATGGTAGCGCACTTGTAGCGGTCTGTCTACGTGCTAGCAGCACCTGGCTCCAGTGGGCTAATTTAGCAGCTAAAACATCCTTCCGCAGTGGCTTACTCAGGTAGTCATCCATCCCGGTTGCAAGACATCTATCGCGGTCTTCTTTCATCGCATTTGCCGTGAGCGCAATAATAATCACCTGTTGCAGTTGCCCTTCTTCCAGCCGACGAATGACACGAGTTGTGCTGTAGCCATCCAGCCCAGGCATTTGGCAATCCATCAGCACCAGGTCGTAAGTGGTTTGGGTCATCATTTGTAACGCCACTTCGCCATCAGAGGCAACATCAGCGGTATAGCCTAAATGCTTAAGCTGGCTCAATGTCACCCGCTGATTCACGACATTATCCTCTACAAGCAACAAGGTCAGGGGGATTGCGGGATGAGCATTGTCAGGAGTTGAATCGGTCGATCGCCCTGTCTTGCTAGCTAGTAGCGAGCTAGCATCAAAAGAGCCAGCATCAAAAGGACAAGCCAACTGCTCAGCATCAGATGGTGCAGGGACGAGGGGCAATCGCAGCGATGGATCAGCCATCACGGCATTTAGAATGCAGTCGATCAAGCGAGACTGCTTAACGGGCTTGACCAGGTAAGCCGAAAACCCTTGCGCTAAAATCCGGCTACTGCTGCTCCCCTGATTAAGGGAGGTCATCATAATCAGCTTTGTGCTAGCTAGCAGTGGCTCTGCCTTGATCTGACAGCCCAGCATCTCGCCATCCATCTCTGGCATTCGCATATCTAACACTGCTACGTCGTAAGGAATGCCCATACTGGCGTGTTCTCGCAACGCCTGGAGCGCGGTCGTTGCATTTTCAGCTTCATCAGCGTGCATCCCCCAGGCAGAAACCTGATAACGCATGATTTTGCGATTGGTGGCATTGTCATCCACGATTAGTAGACGGAGTTGATGGAGGGGAGCGGCGATCGTCAGTGGCGGTGATGTAGCCGGACGATAGGGGCGATCGAATGTCAGCGTGAACCAAAACCGCGATCCTTGCCCCAGCGTACTTTCCACTCCAATCTCGCCGCCCATCAGCTCGACCAACTGGCGGGCAATGGCTAACCCCAAGCCTGTACCACCATAGCGTCGTGTGGTAGACGCATCTACCTGCGAAAACGGCTTGAACAGCCGCTCTAGACCAGCAGCAGGAATACCAATACCCGTATCAGTTACAGAGAACATAATGGTGGCTGTGGTAGACGTTTCAGCAATGAGCGATGCCTGTACCACCACCTCACCAGCGCTGGTGAACTTAATCGCATTGCCCACCAGATTGGTCAGAATTTGCCGAAGCCGATTGGCATCGCCGCGAAGTTGAGTCGGTAGGTTTCGGTAAACAAGGGTTGCCAGTTCAAGCCGTTTAGCATGGGCAACGGGAGCCAGGATGCCTGCGACCTCTTCGACACATAGGTTTAAGTTAAAGTCGATCGCGTCTAGCTCCATTTCCCCAGCTTCCAGCTTAGAAAAATCGAGGATTTGATTGATCAAATGCAGCAGCGTTTCACCACTGGTCTGGATTGTTTCGACAAAATCGCGCTGTTCTGGGTTAAGGCTGGTTTCCTTGAGCAGCCCAGTCATGCCCAAGACACCGTTCATTGGTGTGCGAATTTCGTGGCTGACAGTTGCCAGAAAGGTACTTTTCATCTGAGAGGCTTGCTCTGCCTCGCGGCGGGCTTGCTCTAGCGCCACATTATGTTGTGCTAACTGTTCGCGCTGTTGGGTTTCGCGTACTAACAAATGCGCCTGCGTCAGCGCAATGCCCACCTGATCGGCTAGCTGGGTCAAAAAGTCAATTTCAAAAGTGCGCCAATGCCTAGGAGCAGCGCAATGATGAGCAATGAGCAACCCCCAAAGCCTGGTTTTGCCAGTGGCACTGCGCCCTTCGAGAATGGGCACTACCAGATTGGCTCGCACTTGAAATTGAGCCAGCAGGTCTTTGTAACAGGTGGAGAGGGAAGCCTGTTCAACATCGTCGAGTATCTGCGTTCTGCCCCGGTAGTACACTTGCCAACCACCATCTTTAAAGCAGGTGTCCTGAACCATCGCTCCCAAGGTAGACATGCAGCCTGGAGCGACCGACTCCACAACAACCGTGCCATCCCAATTCGGTTCAAAGCGATACATGAGAACGCGATCGACTTGCAGAAACTGGCGCACCTCAGCCACCGTTGTACTCAAAATCTCACTTAGCTTCAGCGATTGCCGAATGCGGAGAGTGATCGCTGTAAGGAGGTAGGCGCGGTAGTTTTGACTTTCTAGCTCTGCTTCTGCCAGTTTGCGTTGGGTGACATCGCGCACGATGATTACGGCTTCATCATCACCACTAACGGCAATGCGGGCTTCTTCATAGTGAATACCATCCTCCAGCGTCAGTTGATATTCACAAAATTGGAGTTCGCCTGTTTTAAGGGCTTGCTCCAGGCAGTGGCGACGCTTCTGAGCTACTTCGGGAGGCAGGGCATCGGCTTCACATTTGCCAATAATTTCAGCAGGCGGCAGAAGCGTACCAAAGTCTTTAGCAAATTTGACATCCAGGTAAACACCCTCACGGTTGACGCGCAGCATCAGGTCAGGAAGGGCATTAAGCAACGCCTGACTGCGAGCTTCAGTCTTGCGTAAGGTTTCCTCAATTTGCTTGCGATCGGTAATGTTGTTGAAGGAACAAAGAACGTGCTGGATGCTGCCATCAGGGTTGAAGTGCGGGTCGGCGTTGACTAAAAGCCAAGCCAGATCACCGAATTTGGGACGATACACGCCCATGACGACGTTATGTACAGGTTTGCCAGTGGCAATCGCCTGGGGTACAGGATGCTCTTCGCCAGGGAAGGGAGAGCCGTCTTCATGCACGACTCGCCAGCGAGGATCTAGAGATGACATCCCCATCATTTGGGCTTCGTCTAGACCCAACATTTTTAGGGCGGCTGGGTTAACCAGCAACATTTCAGCCTTTGAACCCTGCAACGCAATACCTGTTGAGAGCTTCTGCACCAGGTCACGAAAATGGGCTTCGCTTTGCTGCAAGGCGTGTTCGGTCAGCTTGCGCTGGGTAATATCTTGAAGCTGAGAAACCAGGTGTAGCGGGTTGCCCTCGGCATCGCGCAACAGAGACGATGTGAGCAAGACCCACACTATATACCCTGTTTTGTGAAGGTAGCGTTTTTCTAACTGATAGGACTCAACCTCGCCTAACAACATTTGCTGAAAAAAGCGCAAATTTTGCTCCAGGTCATCAGGATAGGTCAACTCTTGAAAGGTTTTGGTCAGCATTTCTGACTCGGAGTAACCAAAAATGGCGCAGATTGAGCGATTGACTTGCAAGAAGCGTCCATCAAGCCCAACGAGCGCCATGCCGATTGCGGCAGAGTCAAACGCGCCCCGAAAGCGACCTTCACTGCGTTGGAGTGCGACCTCGACCTGCCGCCGTTCGTCGATCGCAGTCGTCAAGGCATCAAGACTCAGGCGTAGCTCTAGCTGTCTGACGACCTGGCGACCGAGCCGACAAAGAGCATCCACAAGCGCTGGCTGCGGTTCGCGAGGCTGCCGATCCATCACGCAAAGGGTGCCGATCGCATACCCTGATGGTGTAATTAAAGGAACAGCCAGATAAAAGCGGACATACGGCGCATCTGTTACCACTACGTTTTTGGCAAACTGAGGATCAGCGGCGGTATCAGCAATGATGAGAGGCTCCCGCCGTTCGACGCAGAGGGCACAAAAGCCAACGTGAAGCTCTAGGGTATCGATCGCCACCCCTACTTTTGACTTAACCCACTGGCGATCGCCCGCTACCAGAGTCATCATCGCCATCGGTGTACCGCAAACCTGAGCCGCTAGCTGCGTCAGGTCATCGAAGGCTTCCTCAGGCGCTGTATCCAGAATTTGGTACTGAAACAGAGCCTCTAGCCGCTTCGTTTCCTCTGTTTGTGGCACTGCCTTCATATCTACCCTCTGGTTGCCTGCTTCAGTACGCATTCTGCTTATCTGTAACCATCTCACCTACGCCATGAGACTGTTGTAGAGGCGCAGTTATTAGTCCCGCGTTGTTAGAGCTTTGCTTACAAATGACTGAGGCTGTCCGTGACTGCCCAAATATTTTATGAGTCTGCCCTAATCAGTAGCGACACTCACGCTCCCAGACCATTTTCCTGCACTTGGCAGCACGGCGATCGTCCCACGACTAAATAGCTGCGCATAATTATTGATAAGCTGCCTTTCGACAGAGCACTTACGCCAAGGTCTCAAGGCTCTCAGTCCTATATGTCGGCGGGTTTCGACTGTGCTCAACCCGGTCTCTCAGTAGTGCTTAATTTAGCCCTTCTACTTAAGACTGCAAGCTTTTAAGCATACAAACTGAAGGCGAAGGCTGAACAGGCAGGCAATAGCCGTTTGCTAATCGTCGAGGCACCAGGATAGTAGCGCTAATGCCCCAGTTAAATAGAGCCATGTTGGCAGACTCAAGGCACTTAACCAGTCAAGTGGTAGCACTAACAGATTGATCAGCGCCAGGGTGGCAACCATCACGATGGTAAGTGTGACTAGCGGCATACCGATCTCACATTTGCAGTGGACGTAGATCTAGAAGTTGACCGAATCGTTGACCAGATTGATCGCTACCGTCTGGTTCTACGAGCCAAATTGTTTCTTTGCCTGTTCGTAAACCTCGATCGTAATCTGAGTCATGCCAGACTCCTGGGCAAATTTCTCAATCTTTTTGCGGGCAGCAGGACGCACGAAAAACGGAATTTCCTTCAAGCGAGCTTCCGCTTCTACTGTCCACTCAATGGCATTACTCATAAAGCCTTCATGCAGGTTTTGTACAGCCTATTTAATGTAACCCGTGTTTTAGGATTAGGCAGCGTCAGGATGGCTCCATCCCTTTAGGATGGATGTAGTATGCAGCAGGCACCGCTCTAATGATAAGAACATTTACGCGAGAACCAGGTTCAGGGCTGGGTTTGGCGATCGCCACCCTCATAGCGATCTTCGCCACGCTGATGGTAAATGTACTGTCTAACCTGTATCCGCCGAAAGGGCTGAATATTGGCGCGATCGCCAACACGATTCTGCAAGGGGTGCAGATTACGCCCGCCAACTATGCCTTTGCCATTTGGGGACTTATTTACCTTGGGTTGCTTGCCTACGGCTTTTACCAGCTTCGTCCAGCTCAACGTCGCCATCCCACGTTTCAGCGGGTGAACTGGCTGCTGATTGTTGCCTGTGTCGCGCAGATCATTTGGGTGTATCTCTTTACGCTGCGGTTCTTTGGGCTGTCGATCGTGGCAATGCTGGGCATACTGCTAGCGCTCATTGGGGCATACCTACAATTGAGCAGCGGCAACGTACGAGTCTCGCGCGATCGCCTGCGCTTTGCACACCTGCCCTTTAGCCTTTATCTCGGCTGGATCTCAGTTGCAACGGTCGTCAATGTGGCATCAGCACTGTATGCGGCTGGATGGCAAGGGTGGGGCATCAACGCAACTACCTGGACGGTAATTATGCTGCTGGTGAGTGCCACGATCGCTGCTACTGTTGCGTTGCGGCAGGCAGATATTACCTTTACGCTCGTCTTTGTTTGGGCATATATCGCGATCGCGGTACGTCAGGCTGCCAACCCAGCGATCTGGATAACGGCGATCGTGCTGTCGATCGTGCTGGTCGCCCTACTGGTCTTTAGCCGAAAGAAGCGACGACCACTGCAAGCCTTTGGTTAACGAGTCGCCAGGTTACTTTTTGAAATACAAGCCACTCGATCACCAGCCAGTACTGTTGGTTTTTAAGAATTCTGCTCTGGGATAATCTTTAAAGCACATCCTTTAAAGTTTTTGCCCCATCACTATTTTTAGCGACCTGCTCAATTCAGCTAAAACTTTGGTTTTACAAGGCGATCGTTTAGCCCTCCTATGTCCAACCCTCTAGCGGCAACCCTGGAATTTGGGAAATTGATGGTTGCGTGCGACAACAGTTGCCTCAATTGATAATGCGATCGCAGCAATCCGCATATCTTTTTGCAAGCGCCCTTTTGATAATGTAAGAGTGTTAATTAACAGTTGTTGATAACAATCGCCAGCAGCTTGATTAAACTCTGCCACAGGTACTTGCTTACACAGTGCGATCTCTTGGTTTAGCTTGCTATACAGCCGCACTAAATCTTGTACGTCATTTGAATTGTTGATTTGCGATATCCAGCCATTAAAAAGTTCTTGAACCGTTACAACTGAGAGAGAAACATCTGCTTCCACTTCAGTCATTCGACGACTAATCTTGCAATGTCCTGCTAGCAGCAACGAAACGTGATCGGTAACTCAAATCCAAGCACTCATGACAGATGAGCGTCATCCTGTTAGCGCTCTAATTAACCTTGCTCTGCTAATTCTGCAAACTCAGTGTCACCCTCAGCATACAGATAAAATCTGCCCAGGGATTCTTTCAATCAAATTGCTTTAAAGAGGCTGCTAACGGCAATAATTCAACATTTTTCAATCGATTGCTTACCAATGCTTGAATTACTGTTAATGCTTCCGTGCGAGTATCAGCTTTCACCTGAAAATTTGCTAACTCAGCGATCGACGCAACGGTTCGCCCTGCTTCGGTTTTCTTTAACAAAATATGAAGGTTAAACGCTGATGTAAAGAAAGCACATTATCCATGTTTTCTAAAATCGGAGAATTGGTTAATTGCTAAATTAGTCTGTGGTTACTCTGCCAAGTTCAACTTTAAGCATTGGGGCAGTATCGTTTTAGAATCTAGAGTTCGTAAGTTAAAAATCCTATGAGTGCGTTTCGAGTTGGGGTCGCGGGTCCGGTTGGGTCAGGGAAGACAGCGCTGGTGGAGGCGTTGTGTAAGGCGCTGCGTGATCGCTACAATCTGGCAGTTGTCACCAACGATATTTACACCCAGGAAGACGCGCAGTTTTTGGTGCGGAGTCAGGCATTAGAGGGCGATCGCATCCGTGGGGTAGAAACAGGAGGCTGTCCGCATACGGCAATTCGGGAAGATGCATCAATGAACCTGGCGGCGATCGAAGACCTGGAGCAGCAATTTCTTGATCTCGATCTGGTGTTTGTAGAAAGCGGCGGCGATAACCTAGCAGCCACATTCAGCCCAGAATTAGTGGATCTCACCATCTATGTGATCGATGTCGCGGGTGGCGACAAAATTCCCCGCAAGGGTGGTCCAGGAATCACCAAGTCTGATCTGTTAGTGATCAACAAAATTGACCTAGCCCCTTATGTCGGTGCAGATTTAGACGTGATGGATCGAGATGCCAAAAAAATGCGGGGCACCAAGCCATTCATCTTTTCCAATCTCAAAACTCAGGAAGGGTTAACGGCTGTCATTGCTTTTCTGGTTGCCAACTTGCCACCAAGCCTCCACACAAATCAAGTGCAAACCTCTGCATAAGTTGAAAGCTCAACGCTGTCGTGCTGCTAAAGGGGTCAAAGCCCAATGACTCAAGGCAGCTTGTCTACGTGCTGGGACAAAGGAGCGATCGCGGCATTAACGTATGCCCTTAGCAATTTGTGATCTATCTCTTTGGTAGCTTGTGATCTGGCTCACCGAGTGCCTTTTAAGCTTGACCAAAAGTTATTTGTATAGCCAGATACAAATACTGTGCAGGCGTAACTCTAATATCACACAGTATTGCTGCACTCCTCTACATAAAGGATTACTAAGTCGGGCTTCGCGATCGCGCCAGCTCGGTTGCATGGGATTGCACATACAAGCTTTTTACAGGAAGGAGAATTGCTTCATGAAGTCGCGTCGATCCCAGATCATACTTGGTGGCATCAACCGTCGTCGGTTTATCCAGTATGGTTCGCTTGCACTTGGCTCTAGTATTCTTGCCGCTTGCTCTGGCGGCACCCAAACGGGTGATACCGCTGCATCACCTGGTGCTAGCCCGGTGGCATCAACCGCATCTGGCGATGGCATCAAGGTTGGGGTAATGTACTCCACAACGGGATCGATCGCCATTGTGGAAAAATCTCTGCAAGACGCTACCTTTTTGGCGATCGAGCAAATCAACGAAGGCAAAGGTCCCTGGGCAGGTAAGCAAGGGATTAAGGGCAAAAAGATTGAGCAAGTGGTCGTCAACCCAGACTCCAACTGGGATTTGTACAACCAGATGTCAAAGCGGTTGATCGACGAAGACAAAGTGGTTTGCGTCCTGGGTTGCTATACCTCCGCCAGCCGCAAATCTGTACTGCCTGTCTTTGAAGAAAAAGACAAAATGCTCTACTACCCCGTTTACTACGAAGGAAACGAGTGTAGCTCCAACGTCATCTACACGGGCGCAGCACCGAACCAGCAAATCACCGACTCGATCCCTTACTGCGCTAAAAACTTTGGCAAGAAAGGCTTCTTCATCGGGTCTGACTACATCTACCCCAAAGAAAGCAACCGGATTGCGAAAGCCGAGCTTGTCAAAGCCGGTGGAGAAGTAGTTGGCGATGAATATGCTGCACTGGGGACAACCGAGTTCATCACCATCATTAACAAAATCAAGCAGGCAAAACCTGACTTTGTGTTGAGCAACTTGGTGGGTGATAGCATTCCCGCGTTCTACAAGCAGTACAAAGACGCTGGACTCACGTCAGCCGACACGCCCATCATGGCGTACCCCACCACCGAAGAAGAAATTCAGGCGATGGGTTCTGAGTTTGCCGAAGGGCACTACAGCAGCTTTAACTATTTCCAAACGGTTGATACGCCCGAAAACAAAGCGTTTGTAGAACAGTTCAAGGCAAAGTTTGGTCCCGATCGTGTAACTAATGGGGTGATGGAAGCCGCCTATCTCCAAACCTTCTTTATGGCACAGGCGATGGAGAAGTGCGTGAGCGAAGGCAAGGAATTGACAACCGCCAACCTACGTGAAGCCACTCGTGGGCAAGAATTTAAGGCACCACAGGGCACCGTCAAAGTTGACCCAGACAATTACCACACCTATCTGTACTCCCGCATTGGCAAGTGGAAAGAAGATGGACAGGCAGAAATTGTGTTTTCCACCGAGGCGGCAGTGAAGCCGATTCCCTGGAGTCAAGCGCTCTACAAGGGTCGGATCTGCAAGCACAAAACACCGGACGATCGCAGCAACCCCACTATAGAAACGAAGAAGGATATTCCGGTTGAGTTTCTGAAGCAGGCATAGCGCCTGCAAACCTGAGCCTGACTGGATGCGATCGTGTTTGGTCAGGCTGTTTTTATCACGCTCATTTGACAAGATGCTGTTCTGGTTGAGTAGGGGGGTTCATGGATTTTCTTTCGTCTCTGGTCTATCTAGCACAGTCGTCTCCACCAGCAAAAAGCATTGACCCGATCGCCTTTGCCAATCAACTTTTGAATGGTATCGGGATCATAGGTATTTTGCTGCTAACTGGGTTAGGTTTGGCAATTACCTTTGGAGTGATGCGGATCATCAACCTGGCACATGGTGAGTTCATCATGCTGGGTGCATACACTACCTTTGTGCTGCAAAAGAACTTCAAGATGGATTTGCTGCTCACGATTCCCTTTGCCTTCTTGCTGACGGCAGTAATTGGGGCGATCGTTGAAATTACCATTATCCGAAAGCTGTATGGGCGACCGCTAGAAACACTGCTGGCAACGTGGGGGCTCAGCATTGTGTTGCAAGGTGTTGTCAAGCTGATCTTTACGGCACAGCTAAAGTATGTGAAAGCACCGCCCTATATTAAAGGCAATCTATCCCTCTTTAATGCAGGTGGTCAGTCAGTTGAAATCTCGTACTATCGGCTGTTCATCTTTGCTGTAGCGATCGCATTACTAGGGTTAACGGCGTTCTTACTCTACAAGACAGCTCTGGGTCGTCAGATTCGGGCAGTGACGCAAAACCGGGAGATGACGCGGTGTTTGGGCGTGAATACGAGCCTAGTAGACATGGCAACGTTTGCTTACGGCTGTGGTCTGGCTGGTATTGCAGGTTCAGTCATTTCGTCCTTAAAGAGCGTGGCACCACCCATGGGACAAGACTACCTAGTGGATGCCTGGATGACGGTTGTAACGGGCGGTGTAGACAAATTGATTGGCGTGCTGGCAGGTTCGGTGCTGATTGGGTCTGCCAACTCCGCGATCGCCTACTTGCTAAACGATCCGGCGGCACGAGTCATCGTGCTTTTTTCTGTCATCGTCTTGATCCGTTACCGTCCCGAAGGTCTGTTCACGGTACAGAAACGGGCTTAGAGTTTTTAGCTGTTGGTTGCTAAATAGATATTCTGTTCTAGACCAGCAGCAAAAAACGTTGCATCGCTTGGCGGGGTTTATTTTTTGCCATCAATGTAGGGGGTTTTCAACGTGACACAGGTTATGGGTCGGCTGCGACAATCAACCGTACCAGTCAAACTACTGGCGATCGGTGGCATCGCCTTTTTGATTCTCGCTATTCTGCCATTTGTCGCGGGTGAGTTTCAGGCAAACTTGATGGCAAAGCTACTGCTGTTTGGTGTGCTAGGGATCTCACTCGATCTGGTTTGGGGCTTTACAGGCATTTTGAGCTTTGCCCACGGCGTTTTCTTCACGCTGGGTGGCTATGCGATGGCGTATTACCTGAAGCTGAACCTCTCTGCAACTGCCAATAACTATGGCGGTACGCTGCCTGACTTCATGGTGTGGAACGGGCTAAAAGAGTTGCCCTGGTTTATTGCACCACTACAATTCTTTCCCATTGCAGCGATCGCGATGGTGGCGCTTCCCGCAGCATTTGCCTACATCATTGGCTCTTTCATTTTCCGCTCAAAGGTCAGCGGTGTTTATATCACGATCATTACGCTGGCGATCGCCTCAGCGCTCACCACATTCTTTGTCAGCCAACAGGCGTACACAGGTGGTACAAATGGCATTACAGATGTTTCTAGATTGACTCTGTTCGGTGGCTTAGTCATTCCGCCGATCGGTCTTTATTTTATGATTCTCATCTTTGCTGCCGCTGTGTTGGCGGGCAGTTATTGGTTAACGCAGTCTAACTTTGGCTTGGTTCTGCGTTCCATCAAAGAGAATGAACAGCGGATTTCCTACCTGGGTTATGACGTTGCCAGCTTCAAAATTTTCATCTGGACTCTATCCGCAGGCATTGCAGGGATTGCGGGTGGCTTATTTGTACCGTTGAACCGCTTTATTTCACCCGTTTATCTGGGCGTTGCCTTTGGTACACAGGTCGTTATTTGGGTGGCAGTTGGTGGGCGGGGCACCCTGGTTGGTCCCTTAATTGCTGCCATTTTGCTGGGTCAATTGCAAAACTCTGTAGACCGAATCACACAAGACTGGCAGTTGATTGTCGGCATTATGCTGCTGATTGTTGTCTTGTTTTTACCAAATGGGCTGATGGGTTTGTTGCCAAAGCAGTTCAAGCTAGCCGAACAAAGCAGCCTTTTGCCCGCCCCCAACACAACCTCAGGGTTTGTGCAGGCACGGCTCTTTGATTGGTTCACTCCACTACAACGGATGGTGCAGCGTTCAGGTCGATCGCTCATCACCTGGAGCAGAACTGTAAGCGGTTCAGCACGATCGTCCAAAGGGCGCTCAAAGCTGAAATAGTCTCTGAGTCAATGCGTTCTCAAAGCGCTAGTTAGGTCACAGAACAGCGGCGGCGAGGAATTGTAAGGTACGTTAATCAACTTGAACACAAGGCTAGTATGGATACACTCTTGTCTGCCAACGATGTCAGGGCACAACCCGCCGAATCGATTCTGTCTGTCAGAGATGTGAAAGTTGTGTTCTCCGGCTTTCAGGCGATTAAAGGCGTGAGCCTGGATGTCGCTGATCGGGAAATTGTCACCATTATTGGACCCAATGGTGCGGGTAAAAGTACGCTGCTGGATGCGATCGTTGGCAAATCGCCTGTTGCGTCTGGTCACGTCTATTACAAAGGGAACGAGATCACCAACAAAAGACCGCATGCGATCGCTCACATGGGCATTGGGCGCAAGTTTCAGAATCCCAACGTCTACAACGACCTAACCGTTTTTGAGAACATCCTGCTGGCGCTGAAAGGGTCGCATGGTGTGTTTGCATCCATCAAAACCAAGCTCACAAGCGTCAAAAAAGCCAAGATTGAAACGGTTCTTGAGCGTATTGGTCTACTGGACAAAGCGTTTACCAAAGTTTCATCCCTTTCTCACGGGCAAAAGCAGTGGATTGAAATCGGCATGGTGCTGGCTCAAGATCCTACAGTAGTGCTGCTAGATGAACCCACAGCCGGTATGACCACTGATGAAACTCACGAGACGGGTGAGATTATCAAAACGCTGGCAAACCATCATGCGGTTGTGGTTATTGAGCACGACATGGAATTTGTGAAGCAGATTGCTCAACGTATTGTGGTGTTGCATCAAGGCGAGAAACTCACCGAAGGCTCCGTCCAGGAAGTACAGACAAATCCCAAAGTTATTGAGGTGTATTTAGGTCGTGAACGAATCGATGCCGCTGCTTAATCTATCGGATGTCACCGTCTCTTACGGTCAAACGCCTGTGTTGTTCAACGTCGATATGGCAGTTGAAAAAGGCGAAATTGCTTGCATTCTGGGTCGTAATGGGGTGGGCAAAACGACACTTCTCCGCAGCGTGATTGGGCTGAACAAAGTCTCGTCTGGCAGCATTATTTTTGATGCAGACGAAATTACCAAAACGCCCACTTACTTGCGTGCCCGTTACGGTATTTCCTTTATTCCTCAGGGTCGGGAGATTATTCCCTACCTGTCAGTGTTGGATAATTTGAAGCTGGGCATGACTGCCGCCAAGCAAAAGTCCAAAAAGATCTCAGAAGAAATTTTTGAGTTCTTCCCTATGCTCAAGCAGCATCTCAAGCGTCAGGGCGGGCTGTTGAGCGGGGGACAACAACAGCAGTTGGCGATCGCCCGTGGGCTCTTGAGCAACCCCAAAATCATGCTGCTGGATGAGCCAACCGAAGGTATTCAACCCTCGATCGTTCAGGAAATTGAAGAAACACTCAAGCGGATCAACCGTGAAAAAGGCATCACGGTTGTCGTGGTTGAGCAAAAGATTGACTTTGCTCGCCAGCTTGCCCAGAAGTTTTTCATTATGGAAAAAGGTTCGGTTGTGGCAAAAGGCAACACAGCCGATTTAACCGACACGCTGGTGCATAAATACCTTGCAGTTTAGCGTTGGTAGCGCTTGCATCTACGGCAAATAGATCACACAAAGCCCAACTTGCCGTTAGCACTGTCTATCGCTTCTGAGGCGGCTTTAACCACAGCGTAATAGGGGGGTTTACAAATATCTACCGATGTTGGTTCACGCTGTGCCTCATTTAAAGTGGCTACCTTTTGACCCTGCTGCACAATTAGTTCCTTCCCTTGGTCATTGCGGATTCTAAGCTGCCTGCCTACTGGGTGCTGAAGTTCCTCGCAAGTATAGGTGCGATCGTTAAGCAAAAAAGTGACAGCAGCGATCGCGCCCGGTTTGCGGACACCGACTAACTCTAGCTCCAGGGAAATTTCGCCGTTCCAGTCATTAGTTCGCAGACGATACGCAAGATCCAGATGGCTGGGCAGCGGATAGTAGTCACCCCAGCGCCACGCGATCGCTGTGAACTTGCGCGCTTCAGTTATGGCATCATCCTGGGTGACCACTAGCTTGATATGCCCTTTGCCAATGCGTTTTTGCTCACAGATGCGTACATTCGCAGACCAAAAGACCGGATCGGGGTTCTCAATGCCGCAGGGATGCAGTGCATCAATCTGGGCGTAGAGACTCAGATCAAGCTGCTCGACGGTTGCTTGGGTGTCGATAACGACTAAGGGCTTCAGGTGTTCGGGCTGAAGGCATTGATGTGCAAAAGTTTGGAGACGCGATCGCAATGCTCCCAAATTGCTAGCCTCCAGGGAAAAGCCCCCCGCTGCGCGATGTCCACCGAACCTGCCAAGCAAATCGCTGCAAAACTGGAGCGCATCAAACACGTTGAATTCGGGAATGCTTCGTGCCGAGCCGCGAATGTGGGTCTGGGCTTCATCTTCATAGGTGCCAATGAAGACAGGCACTCCGTACCGCTCCACCAAACGCGAGGCAACAATGCCAATCACGCCATGATGCCATCCGGGTTGCACTACTACCAGAACACGTCCTTTTGTGGGCGGCGCAAAGGAACTGGCTAAACCGTTCGCTGTTTGGTTGATAGCATCTTCGACGATCGCGATCGCTTCTTGCTCAATCTGTTCACACAACTGCTGGCGCTGCTTGTTAATCTGTTCGCACTGCATTGCCCGCTCCAGCGCCTCACCATCATCGTCAGTCGTCAGCAACTCAATCACAATTTGCGGATCAGCCAACCGACCCACGGCGTTAATGCGCGGTCCTAACCGAAAGCCGATCGCTTCTGGCTTCATCTGCTTGGCACCGCTTAGACCTGTCACCTGAATTAAGGCTTGCACACCTGCCAACTTCGATTTTGGCAACAGTTGTAGCCCCTGCCTCACCCAGCGTCGGTTTACGCCCGTTAACGGTGCCAGATCCGCGATCGTACCGAGGGTAAACAGCTCCAGCAATGAGTTACCTAACTCGTAGGTTTTGCCCAGGCTTTGTGCCAGCGCGATCGCCAGAATATAGGCAACGCCCACACCTGCCACACCGCGATAGGGCGAAGTGGTAGCAATCAACTTGGGGTTGAGAATCGCATTTGCGTCTGGCAGTGTTGGCGGCAAATCATGATGATCGGTGATGATGACCGCAACACCCAGTTCGCGGGCACGGGCGATCGGTTGATGAGCAGCAATACCGTTATCAACGGTCAAAATCAGCTTTACGCCTTCGTCGTAAAACTCTTCCACAATGCGCTGGTTAATACCATACCCTTCACTCATGCGGCTGGGGATAGCGTAATCGACCTGTGCGCCCAGTGTTCGCAGTGCCCGTAGCAACAGGGCTGTACTGGTCATCCCATCCGCATCATAATCACCGCAAATCGCAATTTTCTGGCGCTGATTAATGGCATTAATCAGCAGTTCTAAACTGAGCGGCAGATCTGTAAAGTCGTCCAGTGGTGACGTAAGCACCTCGGTTTCTGGATGCAAAAAGCGTTGCGCTTGCTCTGGAGAGTTGATGCCCCGGTTTAGCAGTACTTGCGCCAGCAGCGGGGAAAGCTTAGTCGCCTGGGCGATCGCCTTTACCTGGTCAGCTTGAGCGATCGCGATTTGCCAGCGTTGATCGGGTAGTTTTCTGACGGTAGCGGCATCGGGAGAGAGTTGCTTGATCACAGAATTTGAGTTACAGGCTTTCAAAAAACAGACCAACCGTTAGCAGTGTTGGCATCGCTCAGTATGCACCAAGCGAGAAGCGAACTCCTACAGACAAGAAAGTTTGATACAAAGGTATTGCATCCTTCACCGCCATTAAATTTACCGCACGTTAACCGTAATTGACGCATGAATCTCTACAAAAAGGGGGAGCAATTCTGACTAAAAGTTCGTCAATTGAGTCCATTGTCAGCCTTTAGTAAGCACGCTTGTGATGCGATATAAAGATGACTATGATTCCTGTCAGCGTTGCAGAAAATTTGAGGGTGATTACACTGAAGCTATGCATTCGCGCCAATCTAGAGCTAACACTGTTTAATCTGATTGCGAATTAATCTGCTGAAGAAGCAGGTAATCAAAAACCCAGTTACTTACTCCAGGAGTTCACCGATGATGAGACATATTTTGGCAGGTTGTTCACTTCTGGTTGCGGTAGCTGTAAGTAGCTTGCCAGCACAAGCACAGAATACTCCCGCCCCTGCTGCAAAGCCAGCCCCAGCAGCACAGCCAGCTCCTGCAACTCAGCCCGCCCCTGGTGCAAAGCCAGCTCCTGCAACTCAGACTGCGCCAGCGGCAACCCCTGCACCCACCAAACCAGCCACCGCTCAAGAAAAAGTAAGTCCAGAGGAGCTGAAAAAGTTTGCCAGTGCGACCAAGCAATTGTTGGCGATCGTGAATGACACAGAAAGCCAAATGGTACAGGCTGTAGAAAAGCAGGGGCTCTCTCAAACCCGTTTCAATGAAATCTACCAGTCGAAGCAAAACCCCAATGCTAAACCGGCGACTCAAATCACCTCCAAAGAAGAGGCAAGCTATAAGCAAGCAGTAACTCAACTCACCCAGCTTCAGAAAGATGCTCAGACTAAGATGGATCAGGTTGTGCAAGCCCAAGGGTTACCTATGGAGCGGTTCAACCAGATCTTTGCGGCTGTGCAAAAAGACCCACAGTTGAAGCAAGAAGTGCGAAAAATGATCCAAAACTAACTGAGATCGCAGTACTCGAAGTCGGTAGCCAATATTAGGCTCAGAGAATTAGATCACCTGCAAACCTCACATATCGTCAGGGCATGGCAATCCCATGCCCCTACATAAAAAAGCTGGCTCTACTACATCTGTGTCTCTTAAGGCTCTCATCTACCAACCCCTTTCCCCGATCGGAGACAGGTCAACAATGCGGCTTTCCGCACCTTCGCGTCAGCTCTTTGTGGATAAACTTCCTGGATGAATGTTACTAAAACAGCCCCATCTTGTCCCCCACTCTGGGCAGGGGTGCTTCTAAATCTGCTTGGCTGGCTTGTTCTCAGCCCTACTCCTGCACAGGCAGCCGAAAAAGTTTATATCTCCTATGGTCTTTTGGAGCGATCGATTCCGGTTTCTTCCTTAGAAGCCTATGCCAAAGACGGTACGATCGATGATGATCTAGCTGTTTACGCGCAGTATGGGGATGCAAAGCAGCTCGCACAGCTTCAAAGCGCGCTTGTGGCACGGGCAGATGTTGATCTTGTGACTGTCGCGCAGTTTCTTTACACGCCTCAAGGCGAAGTGCTGCTGAAACGGTTGGGGCAGGTAATTCAGCCGGAAACGCGAGATTCTGGCTTTAAAGCCATTCGGGCAGCGCTGATTCTAGCAGCAGCCGATCCACAAGGGCTGACATTTCTCAATATTCTGCGTCGGTTCCCAACTCGTGCTTTGCGGATTGATGTAGCACAAAGCTTGCAGATTGCTGCTGACGTAGGGCAACTGATCGATCAAACCCAGCGAGCCACAACGGTGGTGACTCAAGCAGCACAGCAAGAGCAAGCGACAGACGGCATTACTATCCCATTCCCAGATCTGCGGCAACGAGGATCATTCACCTGGCAAAAACAAACGATCGCGCTGGTAGACCCTAGCCGTAGTGCGGTACTAAATCCTACCCTTGCGGGTACTGTTGCACCTTCGGCTCAAGCCGCTTTGTCAGAGGCGGTTCCGAGTGACGTAGTTAGCGGACGATCAATTCCTGTTGATCTCTATCTACCGACTCAAACGCAACCCCAGTCGTCTGCCCCGGTTGTTGTGATTTCGCATGGACTTGGCTCCGATCGCACCACCTTTGCCTATTTAGCTATTCACCTGGCATCCTATGGCTTTGCTGTGCTGGTGCCAGAGCATCCAGGGAGCAACGCCGCACGGCTTCAGGCTTTGGTCACTGGTACGGCTAGCGAAGTTTCGGAACCCGCCGAGTTTGTGAATCGACCACTGGATATTACCTTTGTACTCAATCAGGTCGAAAGCCGAATTAACGCGACACCAGAGCTACGCGGACGGCTCAACTTTCAACAGGTGGGAGTGCTAGGGCAATCGTTTGGGGGTTATACTGCGCTAGCGCTGGCAGGCGCACCGATTAACTCGCAGCAGCTACAGGCAAGCTGTCAGAATTTAGAAGAAACGCTGAACCTATCGTTGCTATTGCAATGTCGAGCTGGTGCGTTGGCGCAGCCAGCACCCATACTACAGGACGGGCGCATTAAGGCAGTGTTTGCCATCAATCCCATCACAAGTGCTGTGTTAGGACAAGCCAGCATCAGCCAGATCAAAGTGCCAACCCTGATGATGACCGGCAATGCCGATACGATCGCCCCGGCTGTCCCAGAGCAAATCCAGCCATTTACTTGGCTCACAACAACCGATCGCTATTTGGTGCTGATGGAAGGTGGCACGCACTTTTCGACCTTGGACCCAACTGCGTCTAAAGATGTGGTGCCCCTACCCCAAGAAGTGATTGGTCCTAGCCCTGCCACTGGTCGTCGTTATGTTAATGCGCTGGCGGTTGCTTTTTTCCAAACCTACATTGCTAAGCAACCAACCTATCGCAGCTATTTGAGTCCTTCCTACAGCAATGCTATTAGTGAAGCACCGTTGCCCTTAACCCTCCTTCGCACCTTGACGGCTGATCAGCTTAATCAAATCGCCGCTGGTTCTACGCAACCTGTCACAACCGCTGCACCGTAAGCAAGAGAGACGAGAATGAACGGCAATCGCCTAAGGTTCGACCAACTCTGCTGCCAAGAGCTGTTGTAATGGGGCAATCAGCGGAGGCAGATTGTTGTGAATCGTTCGCCAAGCGAGGGTCAAATTGACTCGAAAATATTCGTGAGCGGCTATGTTTCGCATATCGTTCATCAAACGCTAAGGGCATGAGGGTAGCGAGCCTGAGTGGCAATCGGAATATTTCTGCTTGCCTCACCAACACGATGAAATCAAAAAGAACGGTTTTAGCGATCGTGTCATTTGACTCAAACTCCTCTAGCGTAAGGGTTGCAGTGCGCTGTTGAATACCTTCAATGGCTTTCAAAATATCTTGAACGCGCAATCGCCAATCTCTAGAAGGCATGGATTAGATCCCTTAAGACGGGTTCACAGAGGTCTTCCCTTAACACCGCTTGAGTGCCTAAGTCAACGCCACTCCCCAAAATAGCTTCTAGGTAATGTTGCACCTGAAACAAATCAAAAAAGCCAGCATCGATCGCAAACTCTACTAAGAAATCGACATCGCTTTCAGGACGAGCTTTATCGCGTGCAACAGAGCCAAAGAGATCGAGTGACTTCACGCCCAGTTGCTTAAGTTCTTCCTGGTGTACTGCCACTTGAGATAGCACTTCATCCCGTTTCATCACCATCTTTCCATACCACTCTTTCTTCAAACCATATCGGTTATGAAGCTATAGATGGTTTGTGTTTGTAAGGTTTCGATGAGCGTCGAAGGCTTTTGCTGGAGGGGAAAAACCTGACGATCGATTTGCACCTGTAAGCCTGTAAGTGGATCAGTGCCAGGAGAAACAATAAACTCAAGCGTTTGCAGGTTGGGCAACGCGACAAGGCTATCCAAAATATTGGCGATCGCTTGCACATAGGGATGCCCAGGCGTGTGATACCAGTCTGGGTTTCCCAAAAGCGGTTGGTCAAAGCCGAGATGAACAATCAGCGCAGAGTCACCAAACAACGCCTTGGCAACGGGTCGCACCTCTTCTTGCAACAGCAGATCGTGTGCTTTTGCAAGATAGCGTAGTTTTTGGAGGCGATCGTAGCGCTCTGCCACAGTATCAGCGGTTGCTTGCCAACGAATTGCCAGCGTCACCAAATACGTCCGTAAGAATAAATGACCCAGCTTTTCGGCTTTCGTTGCCAGGTAATCGGAATTGTAAGCGGTAGCCTCAATCAGCAGCGGCACCCGTTCAACAATCTCTAATTCGTAGCCTTTCAGCCCAGCAACTTTGCGGGGATTGTTGGTAATTAGCCGCATTTGACGGATGCCCAGGTCATTGAGAATTTGGGCACCCATACCATAGTTTCGCAGGTCAGCCGGAAAACCCAAATGCTCGTTCGCTTCGACGGTATCCAAGCCCATGTCTTGCAGTGAGTACGCCTTAAGTTTGTTTACCAGCCCGATGCCTCGCCCTTCTTGCCGCAGGTAAACCACTACACCCTGTCCCGCATTCTCAATCATCTTTAGGGCAGCTTGTAGCTGCATCCGACAATCGCACCGAAGGGAACCGATCGCATCGCCGGTCAAACATTCAGAGTGCATCCGCACCATCACAGCCGCATCATGAAAGGTCGCTGGATTGCCTTTGACGATCGCTACGTGTTCAGTGTTGTCCAAAGTGTGGCGGTAGGCATAGATCTGAAAGTGACCAAATTCGGTCGGTAAATCGGCGATCGCTTCCCGTTGGATCAGCCGTTCATGCTCCAGGCGATAGCTGATCAGATCGGCAATGCTGATGATTTTAAGCTGATGTTGTTTGGCATACTCGATCAGTTCGGGGAGTCGTGCCATGGAGCCATCAGAATTCTGAATTTCGCAAATGACACCAGCCGGATACAGCCCTGCTAACCGCGACAGATCAACAGCAGCTTCGGTATGTCCGGCTCGTTTGAGCACGCCGCCTTCTCTAGCACGCAACGGAAACACATGACCAGGGCGACGCAGATCGCTAGGGCGCGTCACCGAGTTGATAGCAATCTGAATCGTACGGGCACGGTCTTCGGCAGAGATACCCGTTGTCACACCAGCGCTAGGTGATGCATCAATGCTGACGGTAAAGGCAGTTTGGTTGCTATCTGTGTTGTTTGTCACCATCAGCGGCAAATCGAGTTCGTCGAGTCGATCGCCCGTCATTGCCAGACAGATCAGCCCACGGGCCTCCACTGCCATGAAGTTGATCATGTCTGGTGTGGCAAATTGGGCAGCACCGATAAGGTCGCCCTCATTCTCGCGATTTTCGTCATCGACTACGACGATCGCCCGACCACATTTAAGGTCTGCCAGCGCTGTTTCAATGGCATCAAATTTAAAGGGAATGGGTTGAGAAGAATCAGCAGAGACGTTCAAGGCAGGAGTACCGTAAAGTTTTTTGAAGCGAACTTATCTTTAAATTGTAGTCTTTTTGCTCTGGCAGCATGAGGCTAGAATAACTGACTGAAGGAATCAGCTAACAGCTATCAGCTATCAGCCGTCAGCTATTAGCCATCAGCGAGCAGTGGTTGAGAAAAGCGTTATTGTTTCAGGCTTCCTTGTAGCCTGAACATAAGCACATCATGCATTGCTGACTTCTGAACGCTAGGCAGAGAGAGGAGGAAAGAAGGCTAAAGGCTGGCAGAAAGCTAAAAGCTGACCGCTGACTACTGCCCTCTGGCTGCTGACCGCTAACGCCTCCACAAAGTCAGCAATTCTTGGTAGATGGCAAACGATTTTCCCAAAAATGGGTGCGCTGGTACTACAATGCATCAAACATTGAGTCTTTTAATCCGCAAAGAAGGTAAATCATCATGGGTGATGTAGGACGCATTCCGGTTGGTATTGTCGGTGCGTCGGGTTATGGCGGTGTGCAGCTAGTGCGCCTTTTAATGGATCATCCGCGTCTAGAACTTGCCTATCTTGGTGGCGAAAGCAGTGCGGGAAAGCCGTTTGCAGATCTTTATCCCCACCTGGGACATTGCGTTCAGCAGGTTGTAGAGCCACTTGATCTGGAGAAGATCGCCGATCGCTGTGAGGTGGTCTTTCTGTCATTGCCAAATGGCTTGGCGCACAAGATGGCTCCCACGCTGCTGGCAAAGGGCTGTAAGGTGCTGGATCTGTCCGCAGACTATCGTTTTACCGATCTTTCTACTTACACAAGCTGGTATGGCGGCGATCGAACCGATCAGACGATCGCGGAAACAGCAGTGTATGGCTTGCCGGAACTGTACCGCGATCGTATTGCAGAAGCACAGCTAGTTGGTTGCCCTGGTTGCTATCCCACTGCCAGCTTGCTCGGTCTTTCGCCCTTGCTAAAACAAGGTTTAGTGATTCCTGAGACTGCCATTATTGATGCAAAATCGGGTACGTCTGGTGGTGGCAGACAGGCAAAAGTAGGGATGCTGCTGGCAGAGGCTGACAATACCTTTGCAGCCTATAACGTTGGGGGTCGCCATCGCCACACGCCAGAAATCGAGCAAGTTTGCAGTGACCTGGCAGGACATGAGGTGCTGATTCAATTCACGCCGCATCTGGTGCCAATGGTACGCGGCATTCTGGCAACCATTTACGCCACCCTACGCGATCCTGGGCTAGTACGCGAGGATCTCTTGACCATCTACAACGCCTTTTACCGTAATGCACCCTGGGTCAGAGTCTTGCCCAGCGGCACCTATCCTCAAACCAAATGGGCAGCAGGCACAAACCTTTGCTACATCGGGGTAGAAGTTGATCCCCGCACCGATCGCGTGATTGTGATGTCCGCGATCGACAACTTAATGAAAGGACAGGCAGGGCAAGCAATCCAATGTGTCAACATCATGATGGGCTGGGATGAGACTCTAGGCTTACCGCAACTTGCCTTCTATCCTTAACCGAATCTAGTTAATAGCTAGTGGGTTCTTACACTCTCAAGGCACTAGAACTGAGATAGCTTTGGGAATGACGCGAAAATGAGCTGGAGTAGTGGTTGTAAGCTCACCATCTGTATTGATGGAGTGCTGTCGCAGCGTTTTGATCTCAATTTCCTGCCCTGAGAGCGATCGCACAAACGACCAGGAGCTATGGGTCCCTGATCGCATATTGGGCAATAGCGCTACCATTTGCCACCACTTCTGGATTTCTAAACTGTAAAGGTCGAGGCGTTGATCATCAATTGCTGCATCTTTGGCTACGGTCATACCGCCGCCATAATAACGACCATTGCCGATCGCAATTTGCACGGTTCTCACTTGGTAGCTCTCGCCATTCACGCGAATTTCAGCAGTAAACGGGACTGACTTTAACAATACCTGGACGGCGGCGATCGCGTAGGCAAACACACCCCAGCGTCGCTTAATATCACGGCTCAACCGCTGCGTAATCTTGACACCCAAGCCCAAACTCGCCACGTTGAAGAAATGGTTGCCGTTGACCCAACCCAGGTCAATCCGTTCCAATTGTCCTTTTGCAATCACATCACAGGCTTCGGCTAGTGACGTTGGCAGCTGAAGCGTACGAGCCAGGTCATTGGCAGTACCCAGCGGCAAAATCCCTAGTGGCAGTTGGGTAGCAATTAAACCGTCGATCGCAGCATTTAGCGTGCCATCCCCTCCACCAATGATCACTAGATCAACCGCGTCCTTATGCTGCCGAATTACCTTTGAGATCTGCTCTGATGACTCAATGGGCACTTCCACTAGCTCAAAGTCAAGTTCGCGCAATCGATCGATCGCCCGTGATAGATCTGTCTGTCCACGACGGGCATGACGGTTGACTAGAAGCAACGCTCGTTGGTTCATGGCAGAAGAGCTTTTAGGATGAATAGATATGTGCTGGCTGTTAGTTTACGCACAAATGCTGTAACAGTAACGTTCTCTAGCAGCCCAGAAACAACAATTAACCCCTACGGCTTACGCCAAAGCTTATTTTCCAAGTCTCGAAGCTGTCGTTCTAAGCGATCGATGCGACCACGCAGTTCATCCACTTCTGACTGCCGGGGCACGCCCACATCTTGCATAATGTTACGAATTTGCCGTTGTACAACCGTTTCAAAGTTACCCTGCTCTGACTTCAATGTCTGCATAAGATCGTCTACAACGTCTTTCGCTTGCTCTGGGTTCAGCTTGCCATCCTTCACAAGCTGTTCGCTCACCTCTTTCACCTTATCTGCAACTAGTGATGTTGTACCAACACCCAGCATCAACAGTTGCGAGAGCCAATTATTGTTATCCATGCGGTTTTCCTATAATGACGTTGAAAGTTGGCATTGTGAGCAACGGGATGACTGTCTCCAATCACCAACGCATAGTGCCAGGGTTGGAGAGGCGTGACTATGTTACACGGTACACTGCCATCCTGCTTTCCAGGCATTGTCCCTCACGTATAGCTTTATTCTGTCAAATTTGCGGTTACCTCTGTGTCGTTCAGGGTGCGGTTAACCGCATCAACGCTACAACAGCGCAGTCTTACAGTAAAAAAGATTTACACTCAGCTAATTTCTGAGCGAATCATTCGCTACAAAGTATTTAGCGAGGACATTAGTTTGTGCCTAATTCATCCGATGCAACAAAAAACAGTGATTGATGCCGCTGGTTGCTAGTTGCATTCGTTAGCGTGCAGCGCTAGAGTACGTTTTCTCTATCATCACACGTTGCTTTTATGGTTATTGAGTGGTTAAAAATCCAGGTTGACCCAGCATTGCGCGAAGCATTTGTTCAAAAAGACAACGAGATTTGGACAAAACAGTTGTCGCAGCAACCGGGACACCTCAGCAAAGAGGTCTGGATTGACCCAATACATGCAGACATCGTTGTACTTATTAGTCGCTGGGCAACTCGCGAAGCCTGGAAAGCAGTGCCCGCCAAGGAACTAGAGGAAACAGAAAAGCGGTTCGTGCAGGCAATAGGCGAAGGCGTTCACAAAATTATTGAGGCGGGGGAATATCAAGTGCGGAAATTTCCTCAGGCACGATCGTAGCTTGGCGATCGTAGCCTGACGTTCAATTGAACACGTGTCGGATAGACGCAGCCTATGACGACTAGCGTCCATGCGACACACTTCAGATCTTCGACCACTTTAAGAAATCGGTGGCTTAGACTGGTGAGCTACAACCAATTAGTTGGAACTGTTAGAGAAGTTTCGACCGCCACCGGAAGGGCGGGCACCTTCACGCGGCTTGGCTTTGTTCACTTTAAGTTCGCGTCCCAGCCATTCAGCACCATCTAGCTCAGAAATCGCCAGATCTTCCTTCGCTTCGTCCTTCATTTCGACAAAGGCAAACCCTCGCTTTCTACCTGTCTCGCGATCAGTAGGAAGGCTAATACGACCGACTTCACCATATTCTGCAAAGACTTCCTGCAAGTCTTCTTCGGTCGCTTGAAAAGATAGGTTTCCAACGTAAATAGTCACGCTTGTCTCCAACCAAATTTGAGGGGGCATCCCAAACTGGAGCAGTTGACCAAAGAACTTTGGCTACTCACCAAACCAACTTGGGATTCTTTTGAAAAATATTATAGCTGAATCTTTCTTAAGAAGCAGCACAAAGCTGGCAAAAAGTCTACAAACCAATTGGAGGAGACTGCAAGGGTAGTTTTCTAACAATGGCTCCAGCGCTTATGATGAGGTGAAGTCAAACACCGGGCGTGGTTGCAACCGAGGAAAAGTATGGATACGAGAGCCTTTAAGCGATCGCTGAACAGTTCAGACAATTATCACCGGAAGGGGTTTGGGCACGAGGCTGATGTGTCAGACCAGATGCAGTCTGAGTATCAAAGCGATTTGGTGCAGCAAATTCGCAGCAATAATTTCACCATTCAGCGGGGTGATGTCACGATTCGACTGGCAGAGGCTTTTGGCTTTTGTTGGGGTGTAGAGCGAGCAGTCGCAATGGCTTACGAAACGCGGCAGCATTTTCCGACTGAGCAGATCTGGATTACGAATGAAATTATTCACAATCCTTCAGTGAATCAGCGCTTGCGGGATATGAAGGTAAATTTTATTGATGTTAAGGATAATGAAAAAGATTTTTCGGGTGTCGATCGCGGCGATGTAGTGATTTTGCCCGCTTTTGGAGCCAGCGTGCAGGAGATGCAGTTTTTGAATGAGCGAGGCTGCACGATCGTCGATACCACCTGCCCTTGGGTCTCGAAGGTTTGGAACACAGTCGAGAAGCACAAGAAGGTAGACTACACCTCCATCATTCATGGCAAGTACAACCACGAAGAGACTGTTGCTACTAGCTCGTTTGCAGGCAAGTACCTGATCGTGCTGAATATGGCAGAAGCCGAGTATGTTGCTGACTACATTCTCAATGGTGGCGATCGCGCTGAGTTCATGACAAAATTCAGCCGCGCTTGCTCTGCTGGTTTTGACCCCGATCGTGACCTCGAACGAGTGGGGATCGCTAACCAAACAACGATGCTTAAAGGTGAAACAGAACGCTTGGGCAAACTGTTTGAGCGCACCATGATGCGGAAGTATGGTCCTGACCAACTCAACCAGCACTTCCTGAGCTTCAATACTATTTGCGATGCGACCCAGGAACGTCAGGATGCCATGTTTCAGCTTGTCGAAGAAAAACTTGACTTGATGATGGTTATTGGCGGCTACAACTCGTCAAACACAACGCACCTCCAGGAAATTGCAACCGAGCGCGGCATTCCCTCCTATCACATTGATAGCGCTAGCCGCATTGGTAGTGGCAACCGCATCGAGCACAAACCCCTGAATCGCGACCTGGAGGTAGTTGAGAACTGGCTGCCCGAAGGTCCGATCGTCGTGGGGATCACCTCTGGCGCATCAACACCAGATAAAATTGTGGCAGATGTGTTGGAGAAGATCTTTGAGTTAAAGGCAGCAGCAACCGTGGCATAAACAGTGCAAACCGCAGAGACGCAGCTTTTTTATGTCTTCAGCGTCTCTGCGGTTATTGCCTTTGTCTAGGCTAATTGTCGCTAGACCGAGACGATGTACGGCGAATTGATCGCAGTCGATCGTCCTGCCTGGACCAGTCCCTGGTAGACGATCGCGGCGACCTCTGCGCGTGTTGCCTCGCGGGTCGCATTCAACTGCCGCACGTTGGGAAAATTCACGACGATTTTTGCTTTCGTTGCGGTTGCCACTTGAACCTGGGCATTTTGGGGCACGGTGGCACGATCGTCGTAGGCATTTAGTAGGCTGAGATCACCAGCAGGCAACCCCAAACCGCTTACTAGCGAGAGCCAAACCTGAAGCCGCAGCACATTTTGACCCGGCTGAAATGTCCCATCGGGAAAGCCAGAGATAAAGCCACCTCGATATGCCTGGTCGATCGCAGGCTTTGCCCAAAAGTTAGCTGGAAGATCCGCAAAATTGGATGCAGGGCGCTTGGGCGGTGGGTTGAAGGCTTTGGCAATAATGGCGGCATACTGTGCCCGGTTCATGGTGAGATCCGGCTTAAAGCTACCGTCTTCGAAGCCGCTGATGAGGTTCTGGTTTGCCAGCCCGGTGATGAAAGCGGCAGCCCAATGTCCTTGAATATCCGTAAAGACAGATGGCGTTACATCGGGTACAACAATGAACGGAGAGGCGATCGCCGGTACGCGATTCAACGCTACAAGCGTTTGGTAAATAATCGCGACGACCTCCGCACGGGTGCTATCCCGCATGGGTTCTAGTTGACGGACGTTGGGATGGTTAACAATAATGCGGCGCTGCGTGGCGGTTGCGACCGTTTCAGTGGCATAGCTGGGGATCTGAGCACGATCGCTGTAGACCCCTAACACATCCAACACGCCACCTGTCAGCCCAACGCCACCAATTAAGGAGACAATCAACTGCGCGCGCGTCAAGTTCTGATTAGGACGAAACGTATTGTCAGGAAACCCGGCAATAAAGCCCATCTGATTCGCTTTGGCAATGACTGCTGCTGCCCAAAAGTTTTGCGGTACGTCACTAAAACTCTTAGCAGGCTGTTTGGCAGGCAAATCAAAGGTTTTAGCTAGCACTGCTGCATACTGAGCGCGAGTAATGGGTGCCTCTGGCTTAAAGGTGCCATCGGGAAAACCACTGATAAAGCCTCGGCTGACCAAACCTTGAATAAAGCTCTCTGCCCAATGCCCGCGTGTGTCAGTGAAGCCCGCTGGGGTGGTTGGTGGTTGTGTGGGCGCAGGCGTGGGCGCAGGCGTAGGCGCAGGGGTAGACGTGGGCGCAGGCGTAGCTGTGGGCGCGGGCGTAGGAGCAGGCGTAGGTGCAGGAGCAGGGATCTCGTTGCCAACAAGGTCGATCGCCCCTTGCACTTTAGTCGGATCAATCTGATTGCCTACCGAGATCAGCGTCAGTCTCGTGCCGTTTTGAATATCAAACTGCCCATTTTGCCGAAAAATATTGCCGCCTGGAGCCTGACTGTTACCCAAATCGGGTAAGGCTGTTTCTGTTACAACCAAGCCAGTTTCGGTGTTGTTCTGGATCACATTGCCACGCAGTACAGCTTTTGATTGCTTGTTGATCACAATACCGGCGCGGTTCTCAGAGATCTGGTTTTCTGCCAGCAGCGGCGCGGCACTATCCCCAACAGCAATCCCAAACCCGGTCTGACGACACACATTCTGCCGCCACTCGCCTTTAGAGTTGCGAGTAATGGAAAAGCCGCTGGCAGCGTTTTGGATCGCAACGTTGCCGATTACGAGAGGGCTAGCGGTGCCTGTGGCAAACACGCCCTCTCGCTTGCAGTTGGTGAAGGTATTGTTGGCGATCGTGGGATTGCTGGACTCAACCCATACCCCTGTCCCACGAATCTCTGAATTGGTGACAGTCACGCCCTTCAGTTGGGCATTGTTTGCCAGTTGAAAGGTGACATTCTGATTCGCAAAGGTAGGGCTGGGGAAGATGCCACTACCAGACACCAAAATACCGCTGCCCTTGTTGGCTTCATTACCTACCACCGTTACGCCAGCAGGAACTTTGATGGGAAAGGTCTCACCAGTAGCAGCGCTGTAAGTGCCTGGGGCAAGTTGAATTGCCGTACCTGCTGGAGCGCCCTGAAGCGCACGAGTGATCGTTTTAAAGGGAGCCGCCTGGGTTCCATTGCTGCCGTCATTGCCGGTCGTTGCGTTGACAAACCGTGTGATCGATGGAGTCGCTTGCACCATAATGTTTCCTTGTTCTCGCCTCTTTCTCAAACGATTATTGCCTTCAATTAAAGATTCGGCGATGCCGCGTTGCATTCGTTGATATTTAACCTCCTTTGTGCAGGGCGGTAGTTGAGAGGATGAGGGCTGATCAGCAGCGATCGCTCCTACAATAAGCGAAAGGGTTACGCGTGACGCTCGTCCCTTTGTTTAGCAAGCTGGGGCGCTCGCAAAAAGCGTTTGGTGACGCCTTGCTGACTATGCTTGGCGAACTGTGCCAGGAGAGAGTCACGTGCTGCAAAGGAAAACGCACACCAAAGGGACGTTCAGTTATGTGGGCAGTCGTCGTTGTCAGCAATCTTGTGCTTGGGCTGCTCTGCCTGCTGACGGCATGGCAACTGTGGCACTTTAAACGGCGGTTAGCAAGGGCAGCAGACATCCTTCTAGCGTTTGAGCGATCGGTGCAGCATGTACTTGAACGTGCCCCAGACGCTATTTACAGGAAAGATGGTGGTATCCAGCAGTTGCGAGCAACTTATCAGGGGTTGGAACCACAGTGGCAGCGTGCCCAAAAAGCGCTGGCACTACTCAGCTTGGGACAATCGCTGTGGCAACGTCGCTTGATGTTTCTTGCACCACGTTCACGCTCGACCCGCCAAGCCGCACGTCGATCGCTTTAGAGTGTGGCGCGTCGTAAGGAGGCAAGCATTTGGCAAGTGTCTGCTAGCGCTCCGCTGACAGTCCTCATGCACAGACGACAAATGATTGAGGTATTGTTGGGGTAGATTAGAGGGGACAAGCCAAGCCAGTGTCATGGCTACTGTGTTTGTTTAACCTGTTGGTCATCAGTCTGTTGGTTATTTATGGCTCTCCGTTACTGTCAGCGGCGGCTGTAGACTAAACACGTTGCTAACAGTCGTACTGTCCAAATGAGCGGTTTAGCAAGTAGTAGCAATGGGCTATCGTCGCAAATTATAAAGAAAGGGAAAAAGCAAACGATGTCAAACAATCGCTCTGGCGCGTTTTTAGGAGGATTGCTGGTTGGGACTGCGATCGGCACCCTAACTGGCATTTTATTAGCCCCTCGTGCAGGGCGTGAGACCCGTCAGTTCTTGAAAAAATCAGCCGATGCCCTCCCTGAACTGGCAGAAGATCTGTCGAGCAGCGTGCAGCTACAAGCGGATCGCCTGTCTGAATCAGCACTCCGAAATTGGGATGGTACGTTAGTGCGGCTGCGAGAGTCGATCGCCGCAGGGCTAGAAGCATCTCAGCAAGAGCAGCAGATGCTAGAGACGGTTGACTTCAGGCGATCGCCTGATATCGAACCGCCTGTTCACGATAATTTGCGCTAGGCAAACCTGTGACTGATCCCTTGTTCTGGCTAGTACTGTCTCTGTTGTTTGTCACGGTCAGCCTGACGATCGTGCTGGTAGTAGCTATTCCAGCGCTGAGAGAGCTTGCACGTGCCTCCCGCAGTGCTGAAAAGCTGTTTGATACCCTGCGACGCGAATTTCCGCCCACTCTACAGGCAATTCGCCTCACTGGTTTGGAGATCAGCGACTTGACAGAGGATGTCAGCGAAGGGGTGCAGAGTGCTGGTCAGGTAGTAAAACAAGTAGACCAGAGCTTAAGCGACGTGCGCCAACAAACACAGCGTATCCAGTCCAGCACCCGCAGTGTCGTTGTTGGCATTAAAGCTGCCTGGAGAACGTTTACACGATCGCCCAAACCGTCTACACCTCGTCGTCCCGTCGATCGACTGCCATCCCCCCGTAGTGCAACTGACTTTAGCCCAGCTCTGCGAGAAAGCGAACGAATCAGCCAACCCTTACCGGACGGACGCATGAGTGAAAAGAGGGTAGAACCCTTAACAAGAGTCGAGCGATCGCGATCGTCCAATCCTAACCCACCTGCCATTCGGAACACACTCAACCAACTCGATCGCCCCCTAGCAGAACACCAGAGCCTAGACTCAGACGAGCATCCTGAGACCCAATTGCCTCCTGACCAGCCATAGCAGCAAGGAATCAAGCAAACCCTTTTTCCTAGCCTCCACTAAATCGCTAGGATGGAAGCACGCTACTAGCCGTACTCAACTGCTTGTTGTCACCTATGTCTGAGCCAGCTCCAGCGCTAGGCGCGCCTCAAAGCCCCCATCCGTCAAGCTTCAGCCAATTTAGTCAGGAGCTTGACGAAGCCATTCTGGGCTTTGAAGACATTCAAGCAGAATTAAACTATAAACAAGCTCAAAAGGCACTTCACGATCTGGTCGAGAATCTGGACTTGACCCCTCAAGAGCGGCGTGGACTAGAGCCAGAAATTGGTGGCCTCGAATCGCTGCTAGACAAGCTCGATCGCCAAGTTGTTCACATTGCCGTTTTTGGGATGGTGGGACGTGGTAAGTCATCCTTGCTGAATGCCTTACTGGGCGATCGGGTCTTTGAAACGGGACCCATTCATGGCGTCACCCGTGACTCTCAAACTGCAAGCTGGAACATCAAGCGCGAAGCCATTGCTGGTAGCAACCGTCCTATTCTGCGCGTTGCCCTACCTAGCGTTGGTGACTCTCACATTGAACTCATTGACACTCCCGGCATTGATGAAGTCAATGGCGAAGCGAGAGAAGCCCTGGCGCGGCAGGTTGCAAAGCAAGCAGACTTGATCCTATTTCTGATTGCAGGCGACATGACGAAGGTGGAATACCAGGCATTGTCGGAATTACGTGATGCCAGCAAGCCGATCCTCCTGGTGTTCAACAAAATTGACCAATATCCCGATGCGGATCGCCTTGCCATCTACCACAAAATTCGAGACGAGCGCGTGCGCGAACTGCTCTCCCCCGATGAAATTGTCATGGCAGCCGCATCACCGCTACAGGCAAAGGCTATTCGCCGTCCCGATGGTCGCGTCGCCGCACAACTCAGCACAGGCGAACCTCAAATCGACGAACTCAAGCTAAAAATTCTCGAAATTCTCTATCGCGAAGGCAAAGCACTCGTTGCCCTTAACACGATGCTGTTTGCCGACGATGTAAACGAGCGCCTGGTCGATCGCAAAATGGTTATCCGCAATCAGAGTGCTGATCGCGTGATCTGGAATGGTGTGATTACGAAATCAGTGGCGATCGCCCTCAATCCCATTACCGTCGTTGACATCCTCAGCAGCGCCGTGATCGATGTCGCGATGATCCTTTCTCTCTCCAAGCTGTATGGCATTAGCATGACCCAGCACGGTGCCATCAGCCTGTTGCAAAAAATTGCCCTGGCAATGGGTGGTGTAACAGCTGGTGAACTGCTGGCAACGCTGGGACTTGGTTCGTTGAAAAGTCTGCTCGGTTTAGCGGCACCTGCAACAGGTGGTGTATCCCTCGGAGCTTATATGTCGGTCGCTCTGACCCAGGCGGGCGTTGCAGGTGTCTCAACGTATGCGATCGGGCAAGTCACTAAAGCCTACCTCGCCAACGGTGCCTCCTGGGGAGACGATGGACCGAAAGCCGTCGTTACCCGCATTCTTGCCTCCCTCGACGAAACCTCCATCCTCAACCGCATCAAAGACGAACTCCGCGCCAAACTCGATTTGAATCGACGTAAAGCTAATCCACACCCTGTGGCAAAGGAACTGTAGCTATTGTCTGCTCTATGTTGGGCTTCACAAGTCAACGTGATAAGCAGTAATCGCAATCGTCCCATCAGGACTTTCAGCAGGAAAAGTTGACCAGATTCTGAATCTACACCTCTTTCTTGTGCGCCACCTCGATCACCGTATGCACATTCCCACGTGGCAAGAAATCGCCTTTGATTTTGACCTCTAGGGGATCGCAGGCAGCAACGAAGTCATCCAGAATTTGGTTGACCGATTCTTCGTGAGAGATATAGCGATCGCGGTAGCTATTGATGTAGAGCTTGATTGCCTTCAGTTCCACAACCCGCTGGTTCGGCACGTAACTGAGGTAAATCGTTGCAAAGTCTGGATAGCCAGAAAAGGGGCACTTGCAGGTAAATTCTGGCAGCGTGATATGGATATCATATCGTCGCCCGATCCTGGGATTGGGAAAGGTAATAAGCTTGCCTTCGGTAATCAAACGTTCGCCGTACTTCGGTTCGTCGGCTTGGGTCTGAACATTCAATTCAGCAGTGGAAAACGGTTGTGTTTCGGGGTGGCTCATGGTCGTGCGTAAAAATGTTTCTAGCTTTTTGAGAATTTCTTGGTAAAATCCGCTTCGATTACCCTAATTGCGGCTATTGTGAGCGTAGCTTATCGACTCTCGCGTTCAGACATAGACCTATGACCTCTAGAATAAACGCCAAGCAGCCTCTGCGAAAGGCTCAAACTGCTAGTTCTCCAAAAACTCCAGCCAATCCCCATTCACCATCGGTGCCCATTTCGCTCTATCGAGAAGTTGCGACCGAACTGAAAGCGACCCAGGTAAAAATGGAGTCGCTAACCCAGCAAAACCAGCAGTTGACGCACCAAAATCAGCAGTTGCGTCTAGAGATCGAGCGGGTTGTGCAGTCTGCGCTTCAGCTTCGCCAAGTGGCAGATGCTCATCTGCCAACGCCGACGCTACCGGCATCCTCGTCTTCGCTGCAAGGGCTAGAACTACACTTTCAAAACCCGCCTGCTGCACCGCCTCATGGTACCGATGCGATCGCGCCCGATCAAATAGATCCCAGATCGACGGCACCCAAGTCTCTGTTTACAGAACAAGAAGCAAAACCGCGTCATGGGTCTAAAACAGAGCGAAACGCCGAAAAAATGGGTGGTTGGTGGCTGGCGATCGTCATCTGCTTTATTGTTGTGACAGCATTTGGCACCGGCTTTCTAATTGTGCGTCCGTTACTGCCATCACGCTAACGGTTAGCGGCACAAGGCAGAGCGCTGAGATAGCAAGAGCTGATTGATCACGCTCTTGCCAACAAGCTTTGCTTGTGCTGGTCAGGAATTGTATCTCAGTTTACAAAACACACGCTTTTGACGGTGATAGAAAGTGTTTTGCTAGAGAAGACCGAGTAGCTAAAAACAAGGAGTTGGGGAGTTGAAAAAAGTTGAAGCGATTATTCGCCCATTTAAACTTGATGAAGTTAAAATTGCGCTAGTCAATGCGGGCATCGTCGGCATGACCGTTTCTGAAGTCAGGGGTTTTGGGCGGCAGAAAGGGCAAACTGAACGTTACCGGGGCTCTGAGTACACTGTTGAGTTTTTGCAAAAGCTCAAGGTTGAGATTGTCGTTGAAGACGATCAAGTCGATATGGTGGTAGAGAAGATCATTGTTGCTGCCCGCACTGGCGAAATTGGTGACGGTAAAATCTTTATTACTCCAGTGGATCAAATCATCCGCATTCGCACTGGAGAGAAGAATATAGAAGCGATTTAGTTTAACGGTCACGCCTTGCATCTGCTTGGCGATCGACGATGTGGGTCTGCTTTTAAGTGGCTCCACTCGTCTTAGAAAGAGGCGCTCCTGCTTGCCAGTGAGCGCCTCTTTGCTTTAAGCGGTTTATTAATATGGCTGCTTCTCTATAACTGCTGTTTCTCAATAGTTGCAAGGCGTTCTCTCAACTCCACTCTTCTGCCTCCTGTGCCTCTGCTTGCACGAGAGCTTGCCTGAGAGCTTGCCAGTCCATCTGCGTAGCTGGAATGTCTTGCAGCAACCGCCCTTGCTCAAGGTAAAGGACACGATCGCAACCTTGCTCTGCCAGCTCCAGTTGATGGTTCACCATCAAGACCGTCATACCGTTTACTTGCGTGGTGTCCCTAAATACATTCAAAAGCAACTCACTCCGACCGACATCTAACGCAGACATGGGTTCATCAAGCAGCAGCACGCTAGGTTCTGTCACCAGCGCACGGACGATCGCCACCAGTTGGCGTTGCCCTACCGAAAGCTGTAGCTCTGTACGAGACAGCCACGCTGAGGGAATGTGCAGGCGATCGCTCCATTTTTGCACCCGCTCTCGAATCGCCTGTTTCGGCAGTTGACGGAGCACGAGCGGATATTCCAAGGCTTGCTGCACCGTCATACCCAGGAGCTTTGATTCTTGTAGCACCAGCACAATCTGCTGTCGTAAGGTCAGCGTCGGTATTTGAGTCAGCGCCTTCTGGTTGAAGAGAATCACACCACTCGTTGGCTCACTCAATCGATTTAACAACCGTAGCAACGATGTTTTGCCTGAGCCTGAAGCCCCAACGATCGCAATGCGATCGCCCTGAACTGTTTCAAACGAGATGTCCTTCAGCAAATAATGAGTCTCAGCAAACACTGTGGAGCGCTGTCGATGTTTGGCAGACGCAATAATTCCAGACGCAAGGCTCACCTGCTTCACGTCAAGCTGGTTAGTACGGGCAGTGTGCATTAGTTACCGCTCTCGAAGGCTCTTGCCCAGTTTATCGTCAGCGTGAGAAACAGCGCTAATCGCACTCATCAATGCTTATACCGTCTGGCTTAAAGCGGTCACGATCGTCCAGGCATCAATTGCTAGCAACAGCACCGTACAGCCAAGCAGAATGAAGTACATCCAGGGTTGCGCGAGTGGACGCACATCAGCCATGTCAATGTTCGTTTCCGCTTGCACTCGCTGTACCATACGGTTGAAACCAGCAACCCGCATCGGTAAAAGATATGCCTTTCCCGACTTACTTAGGAGATAGTAAACTAGTCCGCCCTGCCCAGTAGAACGGGGCTTCAATGCTGTTACGCCTGCCCACGGTAACGACCACCCTTGACGAAAGAAACGCGGCACCCAAGCAGCATAGGTTACTTGAATGCCGTTGCTATCAAGTACAACCCGTTCACTTAACGCGGCATACAGCAAGATGCCACCCAAGCCAATGCCTACCCATAAAAGTGGGGATGGTACTACGGCTACCGTCATGTCTGCTAGAAACGGCAACGGTAGCGTTAAAGACACGTACAAGAGCAACAGCGTCAGCCGAATCAGTGGCGAAAGCTTGAAAAGTGAAGCCGTTGGATCAACGTTTGCACTCTGCAAAACACCGTCTTCCGATGCTTCAGAATAGCTGCCTGCTACAAGCTGAGATGCTCGATCGTTTTCCACAGTTGCCTCGCCTTCACCTTTTCTCTAATCTATAGCCTTTTTTGTCTGCGTACCATTTCTTGAAACACCTATCTAAGCACCGAGTACACGTAGCCCTTCTAGCACTCTACGCTCGCAGCAGCGTACTGAGCTTTCAAGCTTAGAATGACTGATAGCGGAAGCAGCTTGTTAAGTGTGCTAAACACAAGCATATCTCAGTACAGCAGGTATGAAAAAATGCCAAATTAGCAGCAACAAATTATCACTTTGAGCTTATGCCAAACAGCGAAAACAGTGCAGAACAAATTATTTCACGATTCATTCTCGGTATATTTTCTAGGTTTTCTACCAAGCAAAGGTATTCAACAAGGGTTTGTATACTTAAAGTTCAAACAGCAATTTTATACCTGCTCAGAAGTAAACATTAAGCTCATTCTTAAAGATTAATGTTTACTTCAAAGGTAAGAATTAATTCTTCATTCATTTATCTTCACGGCTCTGAAGCGACTGACACGTAGCCACTTAATGTATCCTTTGACCACAATGCAAGCCTCGCTATTACTGAAGCACTAACCAACATTGCCAGAAAAAAACTGCGATGCAGCTTCTGACGTAGCACTCTTCAACTCTCTAACCACCTTCTAAAGGATCTTTATAGCAGCCCCAGGTCAATTGCTTCGATAGCAAGATTAGTTCCAAGAAGGTTTACTTTAAAGGTCTGCTAATTGCAATTATGAAGAGTTTGCAAAGCAGGTTTAAAGTTAGGAATAACCCCTAGAACAAGCAACTTCAAGTTCAGCTATTTAGCGGATTTGAGTTATTTTGTGGGGATGTTAGCTTTGCAATGTAGTGAAAGGTTTCTACTGGAAGTAGTTGCTCAAACCACTCAAAATGTCCAACGAAAGGTTGGTCGTGTGTAACCTGAATTTTCTTTGCAGTGCTAGCGAGTCACCTCAACAATGAACCACGATTTAGAGTGTCAGCCGCCCACCGTTCCTGAGGTAGGTGTCTACGAATGCGAAATCCATCTCAAATTTAGGCTAATTGAGGAGAAGGATGCATTGAACGATCGCGATCGTCTTCTAGAACTGCTCATTGATGCTTTTACTTGCGGTACAGATGAGTATCTAGAGCCAATTCAAATTGAGGTTGCCGCTAACGAGCTGTCTGAGACTGAAGCCTCCCCCCAAATGCGGCGGCGGTTGATTCGTCTACGCAACTCTAAAGATCTTGCTTGATCCGCACAACCCCACATTAGGTAAGGAACGCCGCCACGCATCACACAATGTCCTCATGGTCTGGTTATAACGTGTGAGTCTAGGTTGACAAACGCAGCAGTGTTCGTTATTCTTATAAAGGTCTGGTCAATACGCCCCCATCGTCTAGAGGCCTAGGACACCTCCCTTTCACGGAGGCGACGGGGATTCGAATTCCCCTGGGGGTATCGGAAAGACTAAAAAAGGGAGAGCTTAATAGCTCTCCCTTTTTTATTTAAAGATCTGCGTTCAGCAGAAGGCGTTTGTAGGGGTATACGACAGTTCTTACTTAGACAGCAGTACGTCTACGATTCAGTGTCTTAACGTTAGAAGCTGCATTACACCTATCCAGGGTGGTCCAACCTTTAGCAGTCAAATAGATCGAGCGGCAAATGCCCAAAGGTTTCATTCACGCCGCCATCATAGGCAGACTGGCAAGAAATAAGTACACCGCGATGGTTACCGTTGTAGGGAGCAACATGACACCCATTGCGGTTAGGGTTGAATTTGACATAAACAGCACCATCTAGGGTAGGCACTTCAGGCATTGTCTCGTAACCCAACGCTATCAGATAGCGTTTTAGGGCGATCATTGCCTGAGCGATCGTGTCAGCACAGATGCCTAATATCTGATAGTCAGAATGGGCTGCGACGAGCAAAATTGCCTGCCGGACCAGAGGCGCTTGAGGCATAACGGCAGGCGATCGATCAAGGCAAACAAACTGGTTAAGGATACCTTGAGCTGCATCCAGAGTGAGATTTTCAGAGTCAAGCGCTGGCATAGATTAAAATGGCTTTCACTTTGTGCGTCTCATACATTACAGCAAAAGTTTTAGCTGATGTGATTGATTAGTCAATGCATACTTTCTTCATCCTTTCATGCGGTCGCCTGCTCCCCCGGTTTCTAATGTACATACTTTTCAGGAGGCTTCAAACCTAGCCGTGAGACCAGAACGCGAGCAAGCATAAGTGTGAAAGAACACACTGTTATCGTCAGCGGAGACATGGTCAGCAGAGAAACACGGCTGGCAAAGAATGCGTTTTGCTGTAGGCTAGAGCTAGAGTTTATTGAATAAGTTTCTCAATAAATTGTTGAGCTTCATTATGAAAACATCATGAGTAAACCAGCGCAACCAGTAGCGGTATGGCATCTTGAAGGGCGATTTCTGAGCTTGCTCGTTAAAGATGGTAAGCCTAAGTACATGCGGTTAATGACGGCTGATGGCGAGTACTGCATCAAGCTAGCAAAAGAATTACGTGCTTCAGTAAGTGCAACCCTAGTCCCTGGAGCCTGGATTCAAGTTTGGGGTGAAAAGAAAAGCGGCTATAAAGCTGATCCTACAAAGCTGAAAGCCTTTAGAATTAGCACCGTCGCTCCTGGGCAAGCAGAGCCAGTGCTGCCTGCAAAACCAGAGCGTCCAGCCAGCGCTACTATTTTGGTCTGCCAAAAGTCTGATTGTTTAAAGCGAGGCGGTAAAGCGGTTTGTCATGCGTTGGAAGCAGCTCTGAGCGATCGCAACCTTACCGATCAGGTAACGCTTCGGGGAACAGGCTGCATGAAACAGTGTAAAGCAGGACCGCATGTTGTCTTCATGCCTGAGAAAACCCGCTATAGTCGTGTTGCTGCCCGAGACGTTGCCGCCCTCGTTGACGAACAATTTCCGCGTGACCCGTAAAATTAACTTATGCAAAGGCATCGTGTAATCGCCTCGTCTCGGCAAAAACGCGATCGAAAATACCCTCCTACCCTTTTGCCTACACACTCTTAATGTCGGCTGCTTAACGTGAAGCAATCTCAACGGCAAAGGGAAAGAGGGCATTCAGAACAAAGCGTTCGCCCGTTGCTTGTAGCAGCGATCGCTAGACTTTGGGTGCGCCTCTGCCTAAAACCTGATCTCTTAAGGAGCCAAAGCTTTGGGCTAGCTCTTCTCGGTTAGAGGCTCGCCATAAGTAACGATAAATAAACCAGGCAGTGTAGGCAAAGCCGATCAGCTCAAACGTTGGTGCCAGCAAAGGAATGTCGTTGATGGCATCCAGAAGCGCAAGGGTCAGCTTAACAGACACAATCGAGCCGAAAATAAGACCCAGCGTTATAAGAGGGCGCTTGTACTCGCCAAAAAAGTCTGACAAATAGTCAGGCAAGCCGGACAGAAACTTATAAATACGATCGCCGACTTGCTTCAGTTGTTGGCTCGTCTCGGATTCAGTGGCAGGTGGCAGCAACAGAGGCTCATCCGTTGGCATGCCTAGATCAGGAGCAAAACCAGAAGGGCTTGTATCGGGAAACTCAGATTCTTGAACGTCAGAACTCATACTCATAACCTGGAATTAACAACCTGGGCAAGGCTGGAGAGATTTCAAGCACTCTCAGCCATAACGGGACTGATTTGACAGCTTTTTTAACACTAACAACCTTAGAATCAGGTTTTATCATTAGTAAGACAGATTAAGCAAGAGTGCGTTGCTTCCACCAGCACTACTGGCAGAACATCTGTTCAATTACCTTTTAAGGTTAAAACGATCTGACTGCTAAAGCGTTTAGCTGTGAAGATCTCAGCTATAAGCGCCTGAATTATACTGCTCAATCGCCATTTTACCTACAAAGGTTTGTCTTGCGCTGCTGCAATGCACAGACCACTGGTACAGAGACACCTACTGCCTGGGTTGATTTTCTTTACACTTAGGGAACGTTAAAAAAGAACGCTAAAGCTGTCGCTGGTAGTATTGTTGGCGTAGTAAGCTGTCGCCAGATTATTGCATAGAAGGCTCACTTAGATGTTATCGAGCCTCAACAGTAAAGCTGGCAGTCTTACATATCGATTTCTAGAGTCACATCGTCTTCTAGAGCAGGCGCAAAGCTGTTTAGACCAGTGGGGGCGATCGCCCCAGTGCCTCACCGCGATCGCAGCACCGTTCTTGTCCAAAGAGAGCAAGGAAAATGACCCAGATTCTGGTGATTGAAGATGATGCACTTGTCTGCACTTTAATGCTCAAGCTACTGAAAGCAGAAGCCTTTGAGATACTCATTGCGAATGATGGTGCCACAGGCGTTCAGCTTGCACAGATGTATGAACCAGATTTAATCATCTGTGATGTGATGATGCCTGAGTTTGACGGTTACGAAGTCTTGCGGCAACTGCGGGATCAACCAGCAACAGCAACGATCCCGTTTATTTTCTTGAGCGCCAAAGCCGATCGTACTGATCTACGCCAGGGTATGGAACTGGGCGCTGATGATTATTTGACTAAGCCCTTCAAGCGGGCAGAGTTGCTGGGTGCCATTGCCGCCCGGTTGGAGAAACGCGATACCCTGACGCAGCCCTACATTCGTGAAATGAAGCGGGCAGCCAGTATGTTAGGGCAGATGGCGTATGTTGATCCCCTGACAAATCTGCCCAATCGCATTTCCTTTCATAACCAATGCCAGAACGCCATTCAACAGGCACAGGAAGCAGGTTATAGTGTCGCCGTTATGCACCTTAATCTAAAAGATTTTGGTGCAGTTAACACGGCGTTGGGGTACTTCAACGGCGATCGCCTGTTACAAAAAGTTGCCACACGACTCAAGCGGGCTGTAGGCGAAAGTGATGCGGTCGCACGGCTTGTTGCGAATGAATTTGGCGTGTTGCTCAATCAGGTTAGCGACGAAGTTGGTAATGAACGGACGATCGACAACCTTGTGCAGAACCTTTTGGCAAGCCTTACAGAACCCTACGAGCTGGATGAGCAGAGTGTGCAGATCCAGGTAAGGATGGGCATTGCTTTTTACCCAGAGCATGGCAGCAGCCCTGACCAACTCTTTGACCATGCTGAAATTGCCTTACGCTACGCCAAAGCGCAGAACAATCAGTACCAGCTTTACTCACCCGAACTAGCTGTGCTAGAGGCTGAGAAACAGCTCATGCAGAGTCAACTGGCACTTGCGCTTGAGCGGCAGGAATTTCAGGTTTACTATCAGCCACAGGTTAACTTGATCACAGGGCGGATTATTGGCGCTGAGGCACTGTTACGCTGGAACCATCCAACGCATGGGCTAATCAATCCAGACGTTTTTCTTGCTAATGCCGAAGATCCTGCCACAGAGCTGGCGATCGGACGTTGGGCGTTAGAAACTGCTTGCCGTCAAGCAACGGTATGGCAGTCAGCAATGGCTCTACCGCTGCGGCTAGCAATAAACGTTTCAGCGCACCAGTTCCAGCAAGAAAATTTGGTCACGACTGTGACAAACACGTTGCAGCAGACCGGGCTTTCTGCCGATGTACTGGTGTTGGAACTGACCGAAGCCTGCGCCATGTCTGCGGTCGAACTGACTGTTTTGAAACTTAAGGAACTTAAAGCGATCGGGGTGCAAATTGCCCTTGATGATTTTGGCACCGGCTTTTCGTCGCTAAACTATCTCAAGCGCTTTCCACTCGACAGCCTGAAAATTGACAAGTCCTTTATTCAAAACATGATGACGGATACTGATGATGCCGCGATCGCCAAAATGATTATTGCAGTCGGGCAAAGCCTTCAGCTTAAGGTCATTGCGGAGGGGGTCGAAACAGTCGCACAGTTTAACTTTTTGCGGCAAAGTGGTTGTCATGCTATGCAGGGTAGTTTGTTCAGCACTCCATTGTCGGGAACTGAACTCCAAGAACTGTTAGCGGCTGACAAGCGCTTTGATCCAGGTGCTGCAAAGGACTAGCGTTCTATACGAACGACTACGTCGCTTTTCAATAAAGAAAGCCACTCAGCCATCTTCACGCAGTTCGATGGCGTTGAGCAGATCATCTCTAATGGTATCCAATCGAAACCATGCTAACTTTTTTCCAGCTTGCGTCGCTGCTCAATTCACTGCGGCACGACATCACGATCGTGCAAGGCATTTTGCTGAAAGGAGTTGGTTTAGAAGCGCTGTGGATGCACGCTTTGGCACTAGCAGTGATTGCGATCGTTCTGCTAACCATTAGCGTCAACCAGTTTCGCAGCCAACTCAGTTAGAGGAGCGGCAAACAAACTCTAAATGACTAAGCTCACCTGAGAACCTTGTTCAGCCGTGGTGCGACCGGAACCGTTGGCAGTATGAGGCGCAAACAAACTCTAAATGACTAAGCTCACCTGAGAACCTTGTTCAGTTTTGAAGACCTCAATGCGTGATTGAAACGCTTCTTTGAAGTGAGGGACGTGGGTGACAGTGAGAATGCAGGCAAAGTCGGGGGCAATCGCGTTAATGGCGGCAATGAGGCGATCGCAGCCTTCTGCATCCTGCGTGCCAAAGCCTTCGTCAACAATGAGCATTTGCAGTGCGGTGCCCGATCGATGTGCCAGCAGTCGCGCTAACGCCAGCCGAATTGCAAAGTTGACCCGAAACGCCTCGCCGCCGGAATAGGTTTCATAGGGGCGGGTGCCATGAGCATCGGCAATCAAAATATCTAGCGTCTCAATCAGTTTTGATTGTTGCAGGGTGTTGCGAGCTTTACTGGCTTTTGCCTGACGCACCTGGTCACGACGGTTTGAGCGCTGGGTAACGAATTGAATATGTAGCTGGTTAGCGCTGAGGCGGCTAAGGATTTGATTGGTTTCGGCTTCTAGTTGCGGCAGCGCATTTTCGATCATCAACGCCTGAATGCCGTTTTTACCAAAGGCTTGAGCTAATTCTTGATAGATGCGCTGCTGTCGCTGAACGGCTTGTAGTTGAGTGTTGAGCGCTGAGTATTGAGTATTCAGTGTTTCAAGCTGCTGCTGTTGCTGCTGTAGGCGACCGAGGGATGCCAGTTGTTCATCTAGGTGCGATCGTTGCTGCTGCATCCGTGCTTCCAGGGTTTGCATTTGTGCCTGGCAGTCTGGGGTGCGCTCTAGCTGTTGTACCAGTTGCTGCAACTGCATTTGAGCCGCCTGCAAGCCATGCTGGCGATCGTCCAACGCCTGGGCTAATTCGCTGACTCGTTGCTGCATCTGAGGATAGTGCTGGCGGGCACGACCGATTTCTTGATAACGCAATTGCCAATGTTGCGCTTCGCGCAGGGCATGTCGTAGGGCGTTATGTTGCTCCAACTCGTAACCAATCCCAGCGATTTGACGATCCAACAGGGCAAGCTGGGTAGCCGTTTCGGCATTTAACTGCTTCAGGTTGGCTTGCAGTTCCGTGAGTTGAGCGTAAAGGTCGGGTTGCCGTTGCGACAGTTGGTCGTGTCGTCGTTGTGCCTGTTTGATTTCGGCTTGGCGAATTTCTGCCCAACGCCAGCGATCGACCTCGCCCCGCGCGAGTGCATGATCTTTCTCGTCGTAATGTAGCTCCTGCAAACTGCGATCGAGTAAGCGCAGTTCATCATGTAGCTCAGTCGCGTAATTGCCAAGCTGAAGGGATCGCTCCAACTCAGCCGCTTCTGCTACAACCTGCTGCAAGGTTGCTTGCACCGCGATCGTCGTTTGAAGCTGCTCTTGCAGTTGTCCCCGACGTTCCAGCACTGCACTGTATGGCTTTAGTTCGCGCTCCAGAGCACGGTATTCGTCTCGCAAAATTTGAATTTCGCGTTCGGATGCCGATAGCTGCTCCCGAATGACCCACACTTGGTCTAACACGGCTTGCTGCTCAATTTGATGCTTCTCTAACACCAGGTTCCAGTGCTGTTCGTCAAGGGGACGATCGCAAAGAGGGCAGGGAGGATAGGGAGTGGGGAGTAGGGAGTGGGGAGTAGGGAGTGGGGAAGCATTAGGCGTTGTGCAGTGCGCTGCTACGCTAGAAGACTCTGCGGCTTGAGTAAATTCATGTTCCAGCTGTTTACCTTTTGCCTTTTGCCTTTTGCCTTTTGCCTCTCCTCCCTCCTCTCCCCTGTCCTCCGCCACTAACAGTTGCATTTTTTGCTCTAATGCTGCCAGTTGCCCTTCACAGTGCCGTTGCTGTTCTTGAAGCTGCTCCATGAAGCTGCGACGTTCTAAGCCTTTCTCGCGCACTCGTTCTTGATAGGCGCGTCGTGCATCCAGGGCAGCGATGCGATCGCTCACTTCCTGTACGGCTTGTTTAAGCTGGGGTTGGCACGACTGCTGCGCTTGAAGCTGCTGCGCGGAGGCGTGTAGTTCCTCTAAGCGTGTGGTGAGACGAGTACTCAGGCGATCAAGCTGGCTTTGAATGACCTGACGACGCTGTAAAAGGGGAGAAGCCTGCACCTGCCGCTGATCGAGTTGGCTCAAATGGGCACGTGCCTGCTGAAGTTGCTGCACTGCTGCCGCTATGTCTGCCGCTTTGGCAAGGGTCTGTTGTAACTCAGCATCCTGCTGGGTGAGCGCCTCTAACTGTGCCTGCACCTGCTGGATCTGACGCTGCTGCTCTGTTAAACGCTCGTTTTGCTGCTGCTGGTATTGCTGACGCTGTGCCTGCGCCTGCTGATGAGCTTTGAACCGAGCCGATACGCTTTCTTCTTGCGCCTGTAAGTTTTGAAACTGACGGTAGCCAGCCACGATCGCAGCTTCTTGCTCCAATAAAGCCCCTAACTCTTGCTGCTGCTGCTGGATTGCCGTTAGTTCTTGCTGCAACCGCTGACAGTCCTGCTCCAGGTGGCGCTGCTGCTGCTGTTGCCAGGTATGCTGCTGCTGCCAGGTCTGGCGTTGCTGCTGCATGGCCTGAAGCGTATGTAACTGCTCGCTATCCGCCATCTGTTGCTCGCGCAGCATTGCCAGCTTTAACTCCAGCGCTGCTCGCTCTGCCACAACACGATCGCGCGTCTGTAGCTGTGACTGCATTGCTTCCAGACTGCGTTCTAGTAGCTCAATCTGTCCCTTAAACTGGCGTGATTGATCTTTAGCTTGGTCTGCAACCCGATCGTACTGTTCCAACTTCAGCAGATCGGCGAGAATTTGCTTGCGTTCGGTGGGTCGCTTCAGCATGAACTCATCTGCCCGACCCTGCCGCAGATACGCTGAATTTACAAACGTCTCATAATCTAGCTTCAGGTGCTCGAGGATCAACTGCTGCGTCGCGCGAACGCCTTTGGCAGTGAGAGTGCGGAAGCGTAGGGAATGGGGAGTAGGGAATGGGGAGCGGGGATTAGACAGCCCTACCCTTCTCCCCTGCCCCTCTGCTTCCCATGCTTCCTCTGCACCCGCCGCTGCTGCACCCTCTACTGCCTCTACCTTCTGCTTTTCGCCTTCTACTTTCCCGTTGCCTTCCCCCTGCGCCACCTGAAACTCTAGAGACGATGACTGCCCTCGATAGCGGCTGCGAAGAATGCGGTAGGTGTGCTGGTTGTTGCTGAAGATGAAATCGACCTGCGCCTCTTGAGCGCCAATGTGAATGACATCATCCTCAGAAGCGGCGCGGCTTTGCCCCCAAACTGCCCACGCGATCGCCTCCAGCAACGATGATTTGCCTGCTCCATTGGCACCACAAATACACGCCGTATGCAGACCCCGAAAATCCAGGGTCGCGTTACGGTAGCTAAGAAAATTTTTAAGAACTAGCTTCAGGGGGATCATGCTGCTAATGCCGCAGAGCTACCTTCCAGGTTAGCAGTACACTTGCACTTTAATACGCCTGCACTGAACGATCGCACAACCCATACCCGATCCTGGATCTAGAGAAGAGCCTGCCGTTAGTGTGATCGTCGCGATCGTACTAGCTGCCAGGAAAATAAAAGGAGAAAGGCGGGGTTGTTAATGAGATAGCGCCGCCACAGGCGTGCTGGTTCCATAGCAAAGCGGTACAGCCATTCCAAGCCCCATGCCATCATCCAGCGTGGTGCTTGAGACACTTCGCCACTATGAAAGCTAAAAGCGGCTCCCACGCCGACCATCACTGCGTTGAGCTTGCCCTGCTGTCGTGCCATCCACTCTTCTTGCTTGGGGCAGCCTAACCCTACGAAGACAACAGACGCACCAGACGCATGAATACGATCGCGATCGGCACGCTCCTCTTCTAAAGTCAGCGGGCGAAACGGTGGGGCATGAGTGCCTGCAATGAGCAGTCCCGGAAAGCGCTGCACCAAATTTTGCTGAAGTGTGTCCAGCATGGTTTTGGTGCCGCCATAGAGATACAGCGGGATGCCTGCTTGTGCCGCACGATCACACCATGCCAGCATCAAATCAGGACCGTAGACCCGTTGTTGCTGCTTAGCTCCCAACAGGCGTAAACCCATCACCAGCGGCATACCATCCGGTGTTACCAGTGCGGCACCATTAATCACTTGCTGATACGATCGCTGCCAATAGGCAGTCATCACCACATGAACATTAGCTGCCACAACATAGCAGGAGGTTTTTGCCTGTGCCCATGCCTGAATGCGATCGCACGCATCCTCATAACTGGTTGGATACACAGGCGTTGCAATGATCTGAATAGGATTGAGCGAATTAATCACAAGGGTTTTAGTTAAACAAGAGTGTAGTTAAAGCAAGCGGTTGTCAAATTTTGGCAAGCATTGTAGATAGCACAATCAACGCTTGGAGGTCGCACGTTTTGCCAACCAACGCAGCAGTTGAGTCGGCAAAGCCAGAGCAACTAAGGACGAAAAATGGATATTACCTTGCCAAAGAAATTTCAATAGTTTTTGAGCATAGGTGTTCGTCAAAGCGGTTTGATTAAGCCATTTGCTGCCAAGTAAGAGTAATTCGTAGGCTCGCCATTCTAAACCTACCTGGCGATAAATTTCAAAGTGCTTTTGAGCAATTTTGTACCAGGCAAGCGGTGTAACTTTGCGACTATTTTGACCCAAATATTTTCGCCAGATGTAAATTGGTTCTGCCAGGTGATAGTAAGGGCAACCAGAGGCGATCGCACGCATCCAAAACTCGACATCGTGCAAATCTTGTACACCAAACTCAGGATCGTAACCGCCGAGGGCTTCCCACAGTGATCGCCGTAGTGGTGTTGTACCAACGAGCTTCCATTGAGAGCTAAGCGAAAAAGACTTTGGACTCAGCATTGTCTGAAGTGAAATATTACCCGGATCAACTAAAGTACCAGCAGCAGTCGCTTCATTTTGCCGGATATAATTTCCGTAAATAAAGCCTGCATCGGGATGCTGATCGAATGCTGCTTGAATGAGTTCTAGTGCCGTTGATGGCAACACATCATCAGCATCTAGCAAAACAAAAAGATCGCCCGTTGCGGCACTAAAACCACGATTTCTGGCGATCGAAGGTCCTCCGTTTGGCTTCTGCCAGATAACTTGAATAGCGCCTTGCTGCTCTAATTCACGACAGACTTCATTCGTTTTGGTATCAGTGGAGCCATCATTCACCAAAATTAAATCGTTTGCTGGCAACGTCTGTTTTAAGACACTGTTGACTGCATCAAAAATCAGCTCCCCTTCTGAGTAGCAGGTAATAACAACGCTAATAGTGCTAGTTGTTAGGCTCATGGGCTGATGTTAGTTTGCTAAATTGCTGACGCAAAGACAACGGTAAAAAGCGTAAAAGCGTTATGAGTAGAATCGAACTATATTTTTTGAGAAACATTACGATGCCCCAAAGCGAGTAAGCTTCCCAGTTTAGTCTGAGCCAAACCCGCCAGCTTAATCCAGACTGTGGCACAAAGACCAACTTCAGCAGCTTAAGTGGATCGCCCGGCTGTAGCAGCCAATGAGTGGGATACAATGCTGACTCACCAGGCAGGTTAAAAACCGTTGTTGTGGCATCAACAAAGAGAGGAAAGCCCGCCTTTTTAGCACGAATGAGAAAAAGGGAATCGCCTCCATAATGAGGCACTAGCTTAGGGTCAGGATAGCCGATCGTTTCTACAACAGCGCGAGGGATGCAAACAATATTACCGCTGAGTAAATCGCAAGGAATGACCTGCCCGATCGCAGCCTCAAGAAAGCGATAACCCTGCCATGTTTTGCGCTTGCCACCAAAGGCGATCACCCCAGCTTTACCTGCTTCAAAGCCCTGGCAACCAATAATACTACTTGGATGCAATTGCCCAAAGTTAACTAAGTGACTAAGCGTATCTGCCGCAAATTGACAGTCATCATTGAGCCAAATAAAAAATTCTGCCCCTTGCTTATAGGCGTATTGCATTCCTAGCGCGATCGCCCCTGTCCACCAGAGATTGCCGTTCCCCTCTAGAACTGTTACATCTGGGTAGGTAGCCCGTATTGCTTGCCCTGTATTATCTACAGATCCATCATCTATGACTACAGCCTGGTAGCGCTCCAAGTAACTGTTTTTCTCTAGTGCTTCTAAACATGCCAGGGTAATCGTCTTCCGGTTGTGAACGGGAATAAGAATAAAAACAGATTTGTTTAAGGTCATATTTGAGGATTGTTAAGATAAAAGTTTTTTCTTCAATCCTTTCATTGTTCTAAGCCAACGAAGTGGCAGTATCCACCGGATAACCGTAAATAAAGTTAGACGAAAATAAACCCGCATAAATGTAATTAAAGCTAGATTTCCATAAAAGCTTTTGCAGAAATTCCAGTATGCAGATGGATACAAATTTGATTTAGGAGAGCTAAGTAATCTCCAGCGTTTTTCCATTGGAATTGAGCTAGATGCCCATCCTTCATCCATTGGATTAAAATCACAAACAGCAGTTGCATCCCCTAAAACTTCCAGTTCATATCCAGCTTTTTTGGCTTCCCAGGTATACACAATATCTGCAAGACAATGAGGTAGCTGTCGACTTGGAGGATAACCAATTTTGTTTACAACAGAGCGGGGTAAACAAACTAGATTTCCGCTCATACAATCACAGGCAATTGTCTGATCAGGCGGAGTAGGGAAAAGTTTAATTGAAAGCAACCCTTTCTTTTGCCCACCATAGGTTGGTGTCTTAAAATCGGATGAAGCATAACACTGAGCAGAAACAATTTTGTTTGGGTGCTGAGTACATTCACTGAGGATCGCTGGAATACACCCGAGAGACGGGAGCGTATCGTCATTAAGCCAGATAAGGAATTCTGCGCCCTGTTCATAGGCATATTCCATGCCTTTCCTAATCGCTCCAGTCCACCATAGATTACCGTCACCATGCAATACCACAACATCAGGATAGAACGCTTGAATTGATTCAGCCGTACCATCGGTAGAGCCATCATCCACAACAACAACATGGTAACGACCTAAATCATTGTTCTGATGCAGTCTTTCCAAACAACTGAGGGTAATTAGTTTCCGGTTATGAACTGGAATTAAAATATAAGTAGGTTCTTTATGGAGCATCAGCCTATCGCACACTAATTGTTTTAGGGAAGGGCTTGGAAGGAGCTGTTAAGTATTTGTTTGAATAGATCAACATAACGGGTTGCTTGCTTTTCCAAAGCGAATTCTCGCTCTGCTTTTTGACGAGCGGCATCTGCCAAACATTGATGGCGCTTTTCATTAGATAAGACCCAGGTAATACCGTGAGCCAAATCCTCAGTTTGAAATGGTTGAGCCAGATATCCGTTCTGCTGGTGATCAATTAAGTCAGGCATTCCACCAATGTTGAATGCAACACATGGAGTGCCGCAAGCAAGCGCCTCTATAACCGTATTGGGCAAATTATCTTGTGTTGATGGAGCGACAAAAATATCAGCAGCAGCATAAGCTAGCGATAAGGAAATATCATCACTCAATGTGCCTAAGTAGTGCATCCGAAGCTTCAGATCAACGTGAGTATCAGGTTGAGAAGCACCAACAATTAACAACTCAATTTGCTGTGCACATCCTATCTGCTCCAAATACTGTAGAGCGGCTTGAAGTAAATGCAACCCCTTGCGGCGATCGCTGGTTGCCCCAATAGCTGTGAATAAAATCAGTTGCTTATCTTGCGGTAGCTTAAGGATGTGTCGCGCGAACTTACGATCAGCCGATCGATAACGTTCTAAATCAATACCATAAGGAATCACATGGACTGGTAAGGCATGAAAGAGGCTGCTAGAACGGGCACACTCTGCTAACCAGTGGCTAGGGGTAACAATCGACAGATTCAAGTTTTTCCAAGCTTTCGCTTTGCGCTTCAATATCCAGCGCGACAGATCAAAGTTTCGGTTGCTACCTAACTGTGGACAACTGCCACAGGATGCGGTGTAGCGGTCACACTCCTGACTATAATGACACCCTCCAGTAAAAGCCCACATATCATGCAGCGTCCAAACCAGAGGGCAATTCAACTTTGCAAGGGTTTCAATCTGCAAGAACCCATCGCAAGCCCAATGTATATTGACAATATCAGGGGTGATTTGCCGAACTTTAGGTGAAATATAATCTGGTAGCCATTGTGTTGAAAAGGTTCCTGAGCCGTGATGTGGATAGAGCTTGAGAGGTAAAGCATTCAGCGCTGGTCGAGCTTTGGCAAAGTCTCTTCGTAAATTAGGGCGTGGGGCTATCACAGCATCGTCATCACTAGATTTTATCTGCACCATCATCTGAGTAGAAGCGTTAATCCGCTTCAAACCTCGATGTAATCGATACGCTGCTCTTGCGGCACCACCATTAATGTCACTAGTGCTTAGTAGAAGGACATTCATGGCTTCATTGCTTCTACAAATAATGAATCAGGCTTACGAACAGCTCCCTCAACCACGTCTAAAGAGTAATGAGCGAAATTAGGAATACGGCTCTGATCTGCACTACAGACAGTAACCTCAACAAACCCAGTTTGTTCTAAAAGGTGACGAAGGGAGACTCGATCGTACATCCAGCGATGTATCTCGCCAGAGTTACGAAACATCCCTTCTTCAAACGCTTGGCAAGCTTGCTTTCCAAAAACAAATTTAATCAGGAGTTTAATGAGCTTAAGTTTAACTTTCTGAGTTGGGTGAGGTGAAAGTTTCGTCTTTGCTGCATCCCAACCAAATAGTAGCTTAGGCTTATCTTGAGCTGCCAAAGGCAAGTTCCAATGCTGTTCAGCCTCGCAGCCAAAGCGTGACTTAATGAATGATTTATTGATTAGGTTGGGCTTTCTCAAATAACGAATCATATCTCCTCCCGACTCACTGCGAGCAACTTGATCAAACAGCTCTAACATGATCCAATTATAGTTTTCAATCTTCTCTGAGGTGTTTGACTTGGAAGCACTATTTTCTATGCACTCAAGAGCATATAGATATGCCCTAACAATATTTTCTAGGTCAGGAACAACAACTCGAACAACACCTTTAGGTTTGAGGATACGGAAACATTCAGCTATAAGATTTTTTGCATCATCTTTAGTAAGATGTTCCAGCAAATGAGAACTGTAGCAAGCATCAAACGATTGGTCTGCATAAGGGATACCCTGACGTAAGTCATAAATCTGGATATCCGGCGATGTTGATGCTACATCCAAATTCACCCAATCAGTATGATAGGTATTTCCACAGCCAATATTTATAAAATTCATGTTAGGTGTCAACCAATTTCACTCCAATACGCCCTGTATAATCAATACGATTTAGAAGAATTTTGACCTTGTTCTCTTGAATATAATTATCAACTGCTTTTCGCGCCCCTTTCCAATGCCCATAATCATCAATAATGATGATACCTCCAGGCGAAAGCCGAGGAAACAAGTGAATCAATTCATGACGAGTTGACTCATACCAATCAGTGTCTAACCGGAGTAAGGAGATAGCTTTTGGTGCTTTGTCAGGGATTGTATCTTCTACTTTGCCCTTAATAAAATGCACTTTTTTCGTATTGTAGCCGACGCTGCTTACAGATGCTTTCACGAAATCTAAGGGAGCATAACACCAAATAGAATCTTGATCTTCTTTCTGATGGGTCTTTAAAAGTTCAGAAGCGAGATCGCCACTCAGCGATACATCTTCTTCGCTCGGCTTAGTCATACCCTCAAAGGTGTCAAACAAATGCAGATGGCGACTGTAATCCTTTAAAAGTAATAGCGTGTGAGCAACTGCCATCATACTCCCTCCTTTCCACACTCCACACTCCACCACGTCCCCAGGAATTTGGTTCTCAACAACATACTTAACGGCTTCACATAAAGCAGCTAACCTTTCTATAGACGTTTGAGTAAACGGCTGTACTTTTTGAATAATGTCAACTATTGAATCGTCAAGATCTTGTGGAAAGGAAGGGCATGAACCGGGAGGCTGGTAGCGAACAATATCGAACCCTACTTGATTAAGTAATGATTTAATCGACTTGTAAATAGACTTCTTCATTGCTCTTTGCAGATAGAAATTAGTGATTTTCAAAGACGGTTGTTATATTCCAATCGCATTTGGCAAAAACACAGCCGTAATCAAGCCCTTCATAGATTGCGAATTCAGAACCCGTATCTATGATTGTAAATTCACACATATCCTCCAAAGAGTCTAAAATTTCTAGTTTTGGGATATGTAAACCTATAAAAAAAGAATAACGACCTGGTGTTAAAAAGTGCTCTGGCATTCTAACAGTTGCTGACAGAGCTCCTTTATTAATGTTTTCAGCATAGGAGTTAAGATTAACTTCACTACTAAATATCTTTTTCCCAAGCCTGTCTTTTACTGTAATACTTAATAACGTATCATTTGGACATTGTTTACCTAAGCAAATAAGATTCAAAAGTATTGGCTCTGTATGACCAAATTCAGATGTAGAAATACCTGACTTATTAAGAGTCCGAGCTTCAGAAACAAAAATCTTTTTATTGATTTCCGAAGGCTTATCTCGGATAAAACTTCTCTGCTGGTTTGAGGATGACTTCTCTAGATAAGAGGTGATAACGTCATTTGATTTACCTTTTTGAACGATTGTTCCTTTTTCTAGTAGGAAGGCTTGATCACAAAGCTGATTAATCATTCCCATTTGATGGCTCACAAACAGTACAGTTCTCCCTGATTTGCTGACATCCTCCATTTTGCCCAGACATTTTTTTTGAAAAGCAGCATCTCCAACCGCAAGGACTTCATCAACTAGCAAAATATCTGGTTCCAAGTGAGCAGCAACAGCAAATGCCAGCCGCACATACATCCCAGAGGAGTAGCGCTTTACAGGCGTATCCAAAAACTTTTCGACTTCAGCAAACGCCACAATCTCACCAAACTTGCGTCTGATTTCAGCTTGTTGCATTCCTAAAACGGCACCGCTCATGAAGATGTTTTCCCGTCCAGTTAGTTCTGGGTGAAAGCCAGTCCCAACTTCTAGCAGAGAGGCAACCCGACCATGCAAAACCGCTTCTCCTGTAGTAGGCTGGACGACCCGCGACAGTATTTTTAGCAACGTGCTTTTGCCTGCACCATTGCGACCGACGATACCAACCACTTCGCCTGGATAGATATCTAGGTCTATATCCTTAAGTGCCCAAAATTCCTCAATGCGCGATCGCTTCCACTTACCTTGTACAAATCCACGTGCACCTTCAATCAGATCATCCCGTAAGGTGTGATAACGCTTCTTTTCACCTGTGCGGATCTGGTAGGATTTTCCCAGCCCTCTTGCAGAAATGATGGGTTCCATACCTGTCCTAAATTACGTCTGCGAAGCTACGTTCAATTTGCCGAAATACAGTAGAGCCGAGGAGGAAAAAGGCGATCGCCACACCGACAGAAATCCCCAAACCCATCCAGGGAATTGTGCCCTGCCCGGTAACGGCAAACCGCGATAGCTCAATCAATCCAGCCATTGGGTTCAAGTAATAAAACGGGCGGAGCGCCTCTGGCACAATGCTAGTGGAATAAACTACAGGTGAACCATACAGCCAGATTTGGATCAGAAACGGTACCGTGTACTGAAAGTCTCGATATTTTACATTCAGCGCTGCCAGCAGCATCCCCACCCCCGATGACAGCACCATTGTGACAAACATTGCCAGTGGTAGCAGCAGCAAACTCCAGGTTGGTCGAAGACCGTACAGGTAAGTGAGCGGCAGCAGCACTACCAGAGAGATGGCAAAGTCAATCCAGGCAGAGCCAACCGCTGCCAGTGGAATAATGAGGCGAGGAAAGTAAACTTTTGTGATTAGCTTTTCGTCTGCAATCAGACTGGTGCCCGCCCGCGATAAGCCTTCTGAAAAGAGCGTCCACAGAACTAGGGCAGAGTAAACAAAAATGGGATAGGGCAACCCGTTTGTGGCGAGTTTGGCAAAATAGCCAAAGATGACGGTAAAAATTGCCATTGCTGTCAGCGGTTGCAGCAAAACCCAGATGATGCCGATGGCGGTCTGCTTGTAGCGAACGCTTACCTGACGTACAACAAGCATCCAGAGCAGATCCCGATACTCCCAAAATTCTTGCAGTGCTTCTGCTAACGGCTGTTTGCCAGGGCGAATAACAATTTTCTTCGACTGTGTTCTCATGGGGCGATGATCACTGGGGGTGAGTGGGGTTCTCACTCTAATGGTTCCCTAATGAAGAAAAGAGCGATCGTGGCTTTACAACTCCTTCATAAAGGTTGCAAAACTTTTGCGATCGCTTGTGTATATTTTCCGATAATGGTTCAAATCTGTTGTTTCCTTTGGTGGTAGAACCGTTATACGCAACGAGTTGCGGTTCTGCTCGCTTTAGTCATGTCTTGGAGCATTGGTCAGGTTTAGGTTATGCAACTGTACCGGATTGTTTTTATTGTCGCTGTGACTGCGTTTTGCCATACAGCATTGGTGCCATTCGTCAAAGCTGACTCTCCTCTGGCTCAACAAAATGGCTCGCGGCAGACTGAGGCTGACCAACTGCTAGAGCAGGGGACGCAGCAGTATCGCACCGGGCAGCCAACGCAGGCGATCGCCACTCTTCAGCAAGCGTTAAAGCTCTATCAAGCACTGGCAGATCAGCCCAAGGTTGTCAAAACGTTGCGGAACCTGGGCAATGCCTACTCTGTGATGACGAATTATCCGCAAGCGGTAGCGTTTTATGAACAAAGCCTTGACCTGGCGCGAAAAACCAAAAACTTGGAAGGCGAAGCAGCAGCGCTGGGCAATTTGGGCGTGATTGCCATCAATCTGGGCAAGGCTGACAAGGCAGCAGAGTACTATCAGCAAGCGTTGACGCTCTATCGCCAAATTAAGGATCGGCTCGGAGAAGGGCAGATGATCGGCAATCTGGCTGAGATTGCGGTTAACCAGAGAGATTATCCTAAGGCGATCGCAGCGTATCAGCAGGCGATTGTTGTTGCGCGCGAAATCAAAGACCGTCGGCTTGAGGCAAATAGTTTGGGCGGCTTGAGCGTTGTTTCTGCAGGGCTAGGCGATCAAGCGACGTCGATTGACTATTCGCAGCAGCAGCTTACCCTTGCCCGCAGTTTAGATGACCGGCTGGGCATGGCGGCGGCGCTCAACAATTTAGGGACAAACCACTACGCACTGAGCAACTATGGCAAGGCAATCGACTATTTGGATCAGCGCCTTGTTATTGCCCGTCAAATTCAGGATCGGTTAGGTGAAGCGCAGTCACTTGGTAATCTCAGCACTGTTTACTATGACCTGGGTGATTATAACCAGGCGATCGACACTGCGTTCAAAGGGTTAGCGATCGCCAGAGACATTCAGAATCCCTTGCTAGAAGCCTCCTTTCTCACCAAGTTAGGCAACCTCTATCTCATCGTGCAAGATTTTCCTAAGGCGATCGAGTACCACGAGAAGCGGCTCGCAACAGGTCGAGCGATGAAGGATACCAACAGCGTGACGACTGCGTTCACAAACCTGGGCAACGTGTATCGCTCGATGGGTCAGTATGAGAAGGCGATCGACTATCATCAGCAGGCGTTAGTGCTTGCCCGTCAGTCAAACGACAAAGCGAGTGAAAGCAGTGCTTTGGCAAATCTGGGGGTGGAATATGACGAGCTTGGTCAATCTGACAAAGCCGTCACGTCTTACCAGCAAGCATTGGCGATTGCCCGTGACACGCAAGATCGCGCCACCGAAGGCTTGGTGCTGAACAATTTAGGCAAAGCGCTGTTCCGTTTAGGCAAGTTAGCAGAGGCAGAAAGCGCTCTTACAAGCAGTCTTACGCTTTGGGAGTCGCTACGTGCAAATTTGGGCAACAACGATCGCAACCAGATTTCGCTGTTCGAGCAGCAAGCCCGTACCTATCGCCTCCTTCAACGAGTGCTGGTGGCTCAAAACAAAACCGATGCAGCGCTAGAAATTGCCGAACGTGGTCGAGCGCGAGCCTTTGTAGCGCTTCTCTCACGACGGCTTTCTGGTGCAGAGACGCAACCCACTGCTGCCGTACCAGCAACGCCACCACCGACGATCGCTCAAATCAAGCAAATTGCCAAAGCCCAAAACTCAACTCTGGTACAGTATTCCATCACCTATGAAGACATTCTGATAGATGGTAAGGTGCAACCACGCGAGGCGGAACTGCTTATTTGGGCGATCGCGCCGGATGGCACTATCACCTTCCGTAACGTTGACCTGACAACTCAGGCAAAGGGTCGGTTTGCGCTAGGCGACCTCGTTGCCAGTAGCCGAGAAACCATTGGGGTGAGTGGTCGCGGTTCCGGTGCCCCTAAAAACACTGCACCAGCCGAGGATCTAGCAAAGTCTCAAGGGCTGTATCAATTGCTCATTCAGCCGATCGCCGATGCCTTGCCAAAAGACCCCAACGCTCGCGTCACCTTCATCCCCCAGCAATCGCTCTTTTTAGTGCCCTTTGCTGCCCTGCAAGATCCGGCTGGCAAGTATTTGATCGAGCGACATACCATTCTGACTGCACCGTCGATTCAGGTGCTGGCGCTGACGCAGCAACAGCGAGAGAGGGGAGGGGAGAGAGGAGTAAGCAGTGGGGGGGGAGAGGTAAGAAGAGCAGAGGGAGTAAGGGGAATAAGGGGTGCAGGGGGAGTACGGGGAGCAGGGGGAGCGAGTCGAGGGGAGGAGCAGGGGGTAAGAACAACTAATTTACCTGGTTCCCCACTTCCGACTTCTGGCTCCCTTGTGGTGGGTAATCCAACCATGCCGTTTCTGGCTACTCAAGCGGGAGAGCCAGCAGAACAGTTAGGGAGTTTGCCAGGAGCGGAACTAGAGGCGGCGGCGATCGCGCCCCTCCTTGGCACACAAGCCATTACAGGGGATCGGGCGACGAAAGCGGCGATCGTGCAGCGAATGCCTCAGGAACGCATCATCCATCTGGCAACGCATGGGCTACTGGATGATCTTAAGGGTTTGGGTATACCAGGGGCAATCGCGCTGGCTCCCTCTGGCAAAGATAACGGCTTCTTGACGGCTGACGAAATTCTCGATCTAAAGCTTAAGGCTGAACTGGTTGTCTTAAGTGCCTGTGACACCGGAAGAGGGCGGTTAACAGGTGATGGAGTAATCGGGTTATCGCGCTCCTTTATTGCGGCTGGCGTTCCTAGCCTCGTTGTGTCACTCTGGGCAGTGCCCGACGCACCCACGGCGTTTCTTATGACCGCGTTCTATCAAAACCTCACCCAAACACCCGACAAAGCACAGGCACTTCGACGCGCCATGCTAGATACGCTCAAGCAGTACCCCAAGCCACAAGATTGGGCAGCCTTTACGCTGATTGGTGAAGCAGAGTAGGGATGGGTGTAACAAGGAATTGACATGGATTGAACAAGTGTTAGGTTGGCTGGGAATAGTTAGCATCATTTGTCAAAACTAAACCTAGTCGCTTAAGTCAAGATTTTATGAAAATTTCCCTTCTCGTTGGGTTGTTTGCTGGATGCTCGGTGTTGATGGCTAGCGTGCCATTAAAGGCTCACGAGCTATCGTCTCCCAAGGCATCAGTAGTCAGACTAGGAGACGGAGCAATCGATCGATCCAATCGCTTGTCTCTGTCTCCTAAACCGCCACAGGGCGATCGCGTTCTGGTTGAAACCAAAACGGTGACGTTCGTTCGTGGCAAAAAAGGGCAGGAGTACCCAGATTACAAAGAAGCGATCGTCAAGTATCCTCAAGTGACAGGGCTGACAAATCCGGCAGTATTGCGAAATGTGCAGTCAGCCGTCAGTCTTAAAAGCGTTTTGGGGCAGTCGATCGCAGAGCTACGGGCAGAGTTTTTGGCAAGCTGGTGGTTGAGCGAAATTGACTATACGGTGAACTACAACCAAAACTCGCTGCTGGATCTCACGTTTACCAGGAGCGGTAGTGGTGCCTATCCCAGTTCTTCTAACAAGCATCGGTTGGTCAACCTGAAGACGGGCAAAGTGGTAAAAGCGGCAGATGTGTTCAAGCGGGAATCACTGAGCACGATCGCGGCGATGGTTAATAAAGCGATGCAGGCTGAAGTAAAACAGGCGATCGCAAACGGCGACAAGGAGGGTGCCGATCTGCGGGAGCAGCTCAAGAATCAACGCTTTCAAACCAAGCATCTCGATAGTTTTACGATCAGCGACAAAGGAATTACGTTTCTCTACGACTTCGGCTTTCCCCATGTCATTCTGGCGCTGCAACCCTCTGGCAAATACTTTCTCAGCCATAACCAGTTAAGGGCACACATTAAGCCAGATGGTGCGCTGAACGTGTTTCTACCCAACACTACCGCTGGTAAACGTTAGGATTTGACTGCCTGACACATCTCTTTGCTGAGCAGTCAAAACCATCGCTACAGAAGCACTAGCGCAGCCATATAGCAAAAGGATGAGGAATGAAGGGTGAATAGAAGCCCTTGCTCAAAGGACATTTTAAGGATTGAGTCTGTCCTAACGTTCTCTTCGACTGCCATACCCAAAAAGCTTAAACTGCCTACGCGGATGCTCCAACCTTGATGCCTGCTAGCCTACGTAGGCAGCTTATGTAATGTCAGGCGCGAACGATCCCCACCCCTTCACCTCTGCCCTTCTTCACCCCCTCACCCCTTCCCTTCCTCAGACCTTCACCCCAACGGTCCAGCCAGAATTGTTTTCGCAATTCCGTCGATCGTCTCTGTGCCATCGTCATACTTCAGTTCTTCGTACCACTTTTGGGTTTTTGCGGGATCTTTGCCATGGATCATATCGGCACGTTTGCGGGCACGAGTGATGATATCAGCAACGCGCTCTTTGCGATCGGCTTCATAGTGCTGGAGGGCATCAGCGACGCTAAGGGTTGTAGTTTTCAGACAATTTGTCAACACAAACGCATCTTCGATCGCCTGACTGCCACCCTGCCCTAGATCAGGAGCAGCACCATGTGCCGAGTCTCCTAGTAGTGCGACGCGACCACGCACCAGAGTTTCTAGCGGTTCAATATCATGAATCAGCACGCGATTGGTTTTGTCTGGCTCCAGACGTTGAATCAACGTTTGCACCGGGGTCGCCCAGCCAGCAAAAGAGTGTTCCAGTTCAGCACGAAGCTCACCGGACTCCTGAGCCTTCTCCTTCGACATAGGCACATCGAAGAAGAAGTAAAAGCGATCTTCCGCGATCGGCATCAACGAGGCGCGTTTGTGTTCACCCACATAGATGACCCAGCTTGTAGGAGGAGCCAGTTCATCCGTTGCAGGCACCAGCCCATTCCAGTTGACGTAACCCACGTAGCGACGATCGAGCGGTTGCCCCAACACGTAGGGGCGCAGGAGCGAGTGCGTGCCATCGGCTGCAACCAGCACATCGCCTGTTGTAGTGCTGCCGTCCTCAAAGCGAGCAGTCACGCTAGTCACATCCTGTTCGACACCAACACACTTCATGCCCAGACGCACATTCTCGGCCCCAAAGGCTTGCAGCAGCATCTGTTGCAGATCAGTCCGCGCCACCGGGTACGGACGCTGACCCACCCGTTCAATTAAAGGGAGCAGGCTAAAATCATTGAGTTTTTCGCCGGTGTGGCTGTAGTACGCCATGCGATCCATTTGTCCGCCAATGCTAGCAATCGCCTGACTTAAACCCAGTTGATTTAGCACCTTCACCCCGTTTGACCAGAGCGAAATGGCAGCACCTGCGGGACGTAACTCACGGACACGATCGTAAAGCTCAACGGTGTAGCCCGCCTGCTGCAAGGCGATGCCTGTGGTCAAGCCACCCATCCCAGCACCAATCACAATCACTTTCAGATTATCCATGCTGCATTCCTCGTCTCATCCTTACCAGCACCGCATAGCTGCTTTAAAGGATCTGAATTGTTTGATACAAAAGCAGCCCATTGGAGAAAGTTTTTGCTTTCTGGCTCACTTAAATCTAGGAATTAAGAGATTAACTTCTTTATCGCACTCACGTTCTAAAAGTTGGATGTAATGTGCTGCTCTTACTTTTAATGATGATAGGAGTGCTTCACCTACCTGTTTAGAGGAGTCTGTGGTTGGCTTAGAAGCTGAAGCTGAACCTAGACGAGCAGTAATTGGTGGCGCTTGCAGATCGTCATCCTGAAAGAGGATTTTTAGCATCTGAGTCGCCATTTTGATATTAGTCACTGGCGATCGCAGTTCGTGTGAAACCGTGCTTAAGAAGTTATCTTTAAGTTGCTCAAGCTTTGCTTGTGTTTCGCTCGATGCTTTTGCACTTTTAATCATTATAATTCTCGACTGGATGTGTGGAGCTTGTCAGCGCTCCTGGCACATGAGTTTTTGTTGCTCGTTTAGCTCTTAACTTAGTTTCTATAGGGCTGTAAGCAAAGAGCTTCGTTTTTCTGGTACGCACTAGATGCCGCATCATGCAGACTAACTCATCTAGATCAATTGGCTTCAACAAAAAGCCCTCAAAACCAGTGTTGAGAATTTGGGCAAGGCCATCCGTAATCAAGGTCGTAATGGCGATCGCTGGAATGTACTGACCGCCCTTTCGTTCCATGTCATGCAATTTTGTGACCAGGGTCTCAATGCTTTCGCCTAAAAAGCGCATCTCGCAAAGCAAAATCTGAGGTGAGAGCCAATCAAAGACAGTTAACGCTTCCTTGATAGAGTCGCAGCTAACGACATTTGCGCCACAGCCTTTGAGCAAAGCATGGTAAAGCACTCTGCTGTCTTGATCGTTATCAACCACTAGCACCTGCACGCTTTTAAGTAGCTCAATTCGAGAAGATCGGGGATGGGTAAGAAGCATATTAGGACCTCCAGATAGGCGTTACACCCGTGATGGAAAAGTAGAAAACCCAATCGGCTCAAGAGAGTAAACTGATCGGGTTAGCCAACAGTTAAGGAGAAGCTTTCTGCTTGAACTTAGATGAGAAGCTCAATCTCTACACATTGGCAGATGACCGTTTGATCTCCTGAGCGAATTAGATCGGTTGAGTGAGTACGACACAAAATGTAACAAGGCTTAGGACTGACTTCAAAATGTCCTAGCTTCTGGTGTACGTCTGCTCTAAAGCTTTGTAAGAAGCGCCTCTATAGCTCTCATTCTGAAACCGGAAAATGGACATATGGCAGCCGAAGAGAACGTTAGGAAGACCTAAACCTTGAAAATTCCTTTAAGCAAGGGCTTCGATTTATCCCTTAACCCTCATCCTTTTGCTAGCAGGAGGGTTGAATTAAGCACCAGTGAGAGACTAGGCTTCGATTGCGCTCAACCCGCGTATATGTAGGGCTGAGTGCCCTTCGGCTTGAGCGCTTAGGTCGAAAACTCACGTCGAATGTCTCAATGCAGCTTACAAATAATTATGCTCAACTACTTATCCGATTGAAATGGTGTTAGGTACAGCGCCAATCTATAGCTGAGTGGGTGCCAAAACGATAGTGGTGCTTAGTGAGGCAGAATCTACAAGCAGAGGAGGGTTTCTAACACCATTCTTTGAAGCTAGAGTCAGGGAGAAAGCAAGTTTCTGGATCTAAACTTGGAGGTACTGATCTTTGCCTAAAGAAAGACAATTCTTGATCAGATTTATAGAGCCCCAAGCTTTGATGCTATTTTTTCTAGTCTCGTTCAAACCAATGTCGTTTTATAAAATTGGCATTTCTTCCTGGCAATAGCTACAGCGCCAATAAAGCCCACCTGAGCGCACATGACGTAGTAAGACTGCTGAACAAAGCAAGCAATGATGCCGATATGGGGTTGAGCGTTTGGCTACTGTGTCAGAAAATAACTGATGACTACGATCGAGCCTTAAATGCGTTGAGAATGAACTTGACGCAGACATGAATGTATTCACTGTAGATGACGTTTAATTTGACAACGGTATCGCTTTCTTACAAAAGCTTTTTGTAACCCGGTTTCATTTCCTGTCTTAAGCCATTACCTTAATTTTCAATAAAAGACAACGTTTATGTAAGACAGATTTGCTGTCTGCACATTGTTCTAAATCGACGGTTGTTTAGCTTCTATTTCAAGCGTAACAACCAGAGGTTAGAAATCGCGTATACCGACTGTTTGAATAAAGTTGAGATTGTATAAGTTAAGCTAAAAATTTGAACTTTAGCAAAAAGAATCGCAAGCTAACTTCTATTCCCACTCTCTCTTCTCAAGTTCTTTCTGCGGCAATAATAATGTTGCTTCAATTTCTTGTCGCACTGCGGCTGTTACCTCAGAATTGCTGCGTAAACAATCCAGTAGGAGTTGATTAGCATCGTAATAATGTTGCAGCGTTTGCTGTTGCTCAGGGCTGAACCGCCATTGGTGGTGGATGTTGCGATAGTCTGCGATCGTACTTCTCAATTGTTCTACCCAGGCGGTGTAGTGCGTCTTCCACCAGAGTTGCCAGTGATGCTGATTTTGAGTGGCATTGGGTAATTGATCTTTAAGTTGTTGCAGTGATTTTTGAAAGCCTGCATCTAGCACAATCACCAGAAGGTTGTTGAGCGCATCGCTACAGGCATAAGCATGAGCAAAAGACTGGCTTTGCTCGATCGCACAATTGAGCAGCAGGTCATCCAGTGCCGCATCCAGAAACATCCCTTGATCAAGGGTGCTGGCTAAAACAAATTGAGACGCAACATGAGGTGTCCGAGCAAGCGCTAGGTAAAAGGCTCGTCCCGTCGCGACCTTCGGTGGGGATGGAACAAGCTGCGCTTTTTGGCTTGCCCAGGTCAAAAACTCCTGTAGGTAAGGGTCTTTCGCAACCAACGCATCAATCTGTTGCTTCATCAACTGCATAAGAGAGTCGGCACTCCGCAGCATTGCCGTAGTCAACAAGAAGATTTCGCGCCAGTGTGGATCGGTGAGGTGACTGACCAACCCACTCAGGGCTTGTTCAAATGCCTCCAAGTTATAGCTGGCAACGATGTTGCGCGCCGTAAAGTATTCTTGAAACGCCAGATAGGAGAAGGAAAACACCCCGCGTGCCCGTTCTACCAAGAGACCATGCTGTGCTTCGATCGCCCTTAGCGCTGCTTCGCTCTCAACTTGCAGGGCTTCTGGCTCAGGGGGAACCGCTGCCAAACTCCGTATGTAGTCTCCAATGTATTGTTCCAGCACGCGCTGCTCAAAGAAGTATTGACCCCGCTCAAACGATGCCGCTGCAATCTGGCTCAACAGCTTGAGCTTTTGGGGCAATAAGAAAGTCTCGATACACATCATCGCGCTCAATGCCTCTGGCTTCATCCCATTTGCCCAAAAGCAGGTCTAGTCCTTGCTTATAAAACTCTGTGCGCTTGGTCGGAAATTTTGCTTGACCATGAAACACCCAGCAAGCAAGGTGCAAAAACAGGGGAGTAACAATCAGTTGGCGAAACTGCCAGTTTTCCGGCAAGTCCAGCTTTTGTACAAATTGATCGGACTCTGCCTGCCCTGCCTGAGCAGTGGTCTTGGTGAAGGCAACAAACCATTTTTGGGCAAACGCAGTGATTTGTCCCTGGCTGAAGGGGGCAATTTCAACATCGGTAAAGCCCCGCAGCCTGAGCTTTTGCGCTGCCGTGCGACAGGTTGCTACAAATTGATTGCTGTGATATTTGTCCGCAAAGCGACGCATTTCGCGTAGGACGGCAGTGCTCTCTTGATTCAGCACTTCATCCATACCATCCAGCAAGAGCATGACCCTGCCTGCTTGCAACAGCGTTTCGATCGCAGTTGGGTCGGTCAAACCAGCGGTGAAAAATTCTTGACGGATGTAGGTTAAAAGGCTGAATTCGCCGCTGCTTCTAGACTCGTCCGCAAAGTTTTTCAGCGCGATGAAGATGGGCACCCGGTCTGCGGCAAACGTGCCGTTATTGCACTGGATAGCGAGATGCTGTAGAAACGTGGTTTTACCAACGCCTGGTTTGCCCAACACTCGGAGCTTAGAATACGTTTCAACTACCTGTATACCCGGTACTTGCTTTTGGTCTACCGTGCCGAGCCCAAAGCGATCGAACGCTTCGGGTCCCAAGTTTTTCAGGTCTTCGATCGCCACCGATTGCTGGCTCGCAATTTCCTCCAAGATATTGACATCAATATAAATGTCATCAATGCTGACGGGACGACTGATATCTAAGAGCTGCAAGATGCCGCCCTGGTCTTGAATTTTAGCGGATCGGTGCGATCGCACCTTTTGTACAAGCGCCTCTAGATCAACGCCCGCAGACTGACTATTCCCAGACGTTTCTGGAAAGTCTGCGGGTGGATTCATGGCAATCTCGCGCCAAGCCAACCCCAGCACAGAGCAGATTTCGAGAAAAACATGGCGTTCGACAGACTGACCGGAGAAAAAGCGCCAGATCGGTTGGCGTGTCTTTAAGTTCACCTCGCCAGCGAGATTCTCTTGCGTCCAGCCTTTCAAAGCAAAGGCTCGTTTTGCTTCCTGAATGCCTAGCTCTGATGCCTGGAGCGATCGTTTAACCATAAAATAAATTTAATCAATAAAAATTCATATCAATGCCTTCATACTAAGACCCCTGTACGGTGTGGAACATAGGAATGGCGGAAGATATACATCAGCCAAGCGATCTAGTTAAAGCTTGAGCGAAAGACAAAGAATTCAACCAGCGGATTCACCTGCACGTTCTCAAGACTGCAATGTAATTGAGGCTATAAATGATGCCTAGAATGACTTTCAGCTTCTACAGGCTTGGCGTGTTGTCGCCTTACCAGACGTGAAGCCACCTGGAATAATTTTCTAAATTTTTGCAACGAATTCAACCATTACGGCTCATTTCAAACACCTTAAAGGCGTTGAGTCGAGCGACAACTCTAAAAAGGGCAGAGAGTATGAAATCGGGTTTGAGTAGTCGTTCAGCATATGGTGACGGACAAACTAGTTAAAGCGGCTAGAAGGAAGACTAAAACTCCTGTTCTCTCGTTCTGTACCGCTGTACCAGATTATGGAGAGGCTCGTTGAAAACAAACAACCTTTTGTCCCTAACTAAACGATCCAGGTGGTTAGAGGTTGGCTAAATGTTTGTAAGGATAGTGGGTGGATGTGCGGTTCTTGCACGATCGCGTTGCGTTCTGCTGGCGTGTTGTAGCCCCAGTCAGCCAGAAAAAGTTTTACATCGTTCAGATCTGGCTGCTGACGCACTGCATGAAGGGTTTGCAGCCGATCTTCGACGAACCAAACTGTTGCATCACTCCCATGCTCTGCTATCAGCGATCGCAGCGTTTCGGGTTTTGGTCGCTTTACCTCTTTGCCGAAAATTTGCAGCTTTGTGAAATCAACGTCGTGCTGTTGCAGCAGTTGTTGGATAAAGCGTCCCTCTTTAGTACTGACGATTACCACTGCCGTCGTACCAGTCAGCCACGTCTGTAATTGCGGAATGATGCCGGGGTAGAACTCTTGCTCAGCTAGCCAGCTACGCACGTCAGTAGAGATCCAGCGATCGCGCACCCCATCTACTTCAGCCGCAAGTTGCGTTGGTGCGATGCCTTCTTTGTCAGCCAAGGACGGAGCGATCGCAGTCCAATGGAGCAGAATCTCAGCTTCCGGAGTGCCCAGCAAGAGCGATCGCAGCAGTAACGGCATTTCCCAGCCTGTTTCCACCACTGGACGAGTGCGGTAAAAGCGTTCAGCCAAGCCCTCTGGCGGTGTTGTGTTTTCAGGTTGCCAGAGGTTGCAATACGCACGCCACGCTGTCTGAAAGTATTCCTTCATCCCGTTACAAAGCACACCATCAAAGTCGAGCGCAAGTACAGTGGGGGCGTTAACAGACATCATGAGTGGAAGACAACAACATCCGTTACAGTACCGCACCTGCTTTCATCACGGTGCAACCTCAGTCACACAGAGGCAAGCCGCACACTGCATAAGTTTGCCAAAGACAGAATTAACTAGGGTTTAGCAACGGTGTGACTGGCTATGGCTGTCGCTTTTTGGGGTTGGTATGTACTGGAGTGCGGCTTCAAGCTAACCGCCAACATAGCAGCAAGTAGTGTCATTAAAAAGAGGAGCAGCAGGGGCTTTAGCGATCGCCGGGTGAACCGAGCTGGGTGAAGGCTGTCTTTTGGAAACATATTTTGCTCTTGCAGGCTGATGAGTCGCTTTCGGCTCTGCTCTGGCTCTGAAGCGTCGTCCGATCGATCGTGCAACTCCAAATTAGCCACCGTTTCTGCCTGCTGTTGGCGAATGAAACTGACTAAATAATCATGTACAAGCTGGTAGCGATTCGCAGGGTTTTCGGGCACCAGAAACAGTAGACCAGAGCCAACCAGCACATCCAGCACCAGATCCAGCTTGTTGATTTCAGCGGTTAAACCCAAATCGACCAGATCAGTTTCCAGGTCTTCACGACTTTTGAGCGGACGAGTACCGTTTTCGTTTGTCAGCAGAAAAAGGACATTACGCGCAGCAACCTCATTCTCGGTGCCACAGTCTTCCACCACATTGTCGAGCGATCGCGCCACCAGCTTTGCCTTGGGTCCTTTCTGCCGATAGTCTGCCAGAGTCGTGATGCCTTCAGCTTGCAGTTGAGCACCCACCGCTTGCAGTTCGATCGCTCGTACCGCCCCGTCTTCTCCTGCCAGGTCATGCACCAACGCTTCTACCAGCGCCTCATCCAGGTAAAACTGAGCGCGGTTAGTCAGGCTTTTGATAATCGATCGCGCATCTTCTGGGGAAAAGTCGTTCAGAGCGTAGCGCACATCTTTCCCAAGAATATCGGTGATGCTATCCAGGTTGATGCCGTCTCGGCTGGCATAGCGGTGAAACTCCAGCAGATGGTGAAGATAGTCTTCCCGCAAGGTCAGCACAACTTTTACAAAGTCAAGATGCAGGCAATCACGCAGAAACTCGTAAAACGGACGACGCTGCTGCACGGTTTCATGGACGAAGAAGAATTCTTCAAACTGGTCAAAAATGAGGACGGGAAGACGGTTGAGGCTAGTGGCTTGGCGAAGTTGGGCGATGAGGGAGGGGAGGGGGGATGAGGGATGAGGGAGGGCTTGAGTTGTGTTGTCTTCCGTCTCTTGCCTTCTGCCGTCTGCTTCTTGCCATCTCAGCGCGATCGCTAGTTTCGCTTCTAACGTTGCTTGCCAGTCGGTGTAGACATCTAGCAGGATGGGCAGCGCGAGACGATCGCCGATCGCTCGTTCTTTGAGCGCAGGCACCAGCCCCGCATTGACGATCGAGCTTTTGCCCACACCAGAGGGACCGTGAATCACCGTAAGTTTGAAGTCGTTGCGTCCCATGCGGGCAACCAGGCGATCGACATCTTGTTGACGACCAGAGGCTTTAATCTCTAGTGCCAGGGGACTTTCGGGTAGGGGTTGCCCAGGTAGCAGGGCTGGCAGGGGTTGCTGGGGTTCTAAGCGCAGCGCTCCAACAAAGGCACGAAACCCGTACTGATGCTCCAGCGATCGTCGCGTTTGCTTCGTGTAAAACGCTTCCAGGTAGCGCCCTTGCTGAAAGTAAAGCTCCCGTAGATGTCGCAGGATGTTGATATAAAGCTGGGGATCATCCAGTGGGTAAGTCTGGTTCTGCGCTGCTTCTAGATGGTCGATCGCAGCTTCTATCTGCCCCAGGTTCGCTGCAGCTCTACCCAACAGCAGCAGATACCAGCCCTGATGATACCGTCGTGCCATCTCCAGGCTGAATTCAAGATGAGGATTGGGTGGCGGATCTGCCACTTGCTCGATCGTGGCAGCAGTGGTCGCCAGAATTTGAAGTGCGGTTTCTGCCTGCTGCTTTGCCTCCGCCCAATCAGACCGTGCAAGCGCCACTTCTGCCAGAAAGCCATGATCACGAGCCTGCCGCACCGGATCGGCATAGAGCTTGTGCAACACGAGTGCCTTCTTTGCCATCATCTCCAGTTCGTGCCACTGTTGCAGCTTTTGCAGCGTTTCGGCTTGCGGGATGATGAACCGTGCCACAAGATCCTGACGGTTGGCTTGCTCAAACACTTCCAGACCGCGCCGAAAATAGTTGCGTGCTTGCTGGCAGGCATTGGCATAGGCGGTGCGCTGTTGCATTGCCTGCGATCGCCACCACAGCCCCAGGTAAACCAATACGCACGCCGATCGTTCTCTAGCAGAAGGCAGCAAAACAAAGGACTCTGACAACTTTTGCGCTTGCTGCCGCTTGCTTTCCTCCCGCCAAAACTTCAAGCTGTGTTCGTAACAGAGGCGTGCCGTTTCTAGTTCTCCTTGCGCGTGAGCATCCTGCCCCAGCAAAAAGTCGAGACTAGCCTGAAGTGCAGGATCAAAGGTTTGACCACTGGTCAGCACGCGGTCAAGGGCAAATTCTAGCTCTGTACGTCGGAGTGAATTCGTACCCCACGTACCAGTATTGCCCGGTTGCAGCAGCGCCCAGTTGGGTAAAAACTGCTCATCACCCGCATCCAAAATGGACGCAAAGAGGCGATCAGTATGCTGTCGCAAGCCTTCCACCACATCCTCTGCTGCCACATCAAACGAGATGACCGTATTGCCTGCCCAACTTTTGAGATCAGGTGCCAGTCGATCGAGCTTTGCCAGGATGCGATCGTTGATCCATAGCACCAGCGGAAACGGAAACTTTTTGCGCAACTCCTCGCGCACCAGATTAGTCGCTAACAACACCTGATCGATCGCCGTGACCGACTCCAATCCATAAACCATCAGAGCGTTCGGCGGCTGGCAGCGTGGGGACGGCTCGCCGGAAGCCAGGAGTTGCGCGTCAGGCGTTGTGTTAACGTTGGCAGCACTTTGCACTTCTAAACTTTGAGCAAACTCTTCTTGCGCCCCTGTCTCCGCAGCCGCCCCACACGTCTGCCCGTCATCCTTCATCTCCGTCCGAATGCTCGTATAAAGCGTCTTTGCCGATTCGGGCAGAGTGTATTCACGGACGGGAAACGGACAGTTTTTGTTAAACTGTTGCATCAAGTGATCGCGCAGTTTGGTGTAGTTGCAGCGCACTAAAATCAGCGCAAACTGATGCCGCGATAGCGTAATAGCGCGAATGAGGGTATCCAGCGATCGATCATTCTCCACATAGGCTTCTGGTCGCGGTCGCGGAGTCGTGCTCATAGCCTAAAGCCCTATTGTTGTACGTTACGTCCTGGCACGTGGAAGAAGACGGCAAAAGGCAGAAGCTTGAGAAGCAGAAGCCGAAAATCGAACAGTGACAACGAAATTTACTGTATCCTCTACCCCTTCACTTCTCCACCGTCTCACCAATCTGCCGCTCTCTTCACCTTCCCACCCCTTCACTCCTTCAACTCTTCACCCCTTTACTCTTCACCGTCCCACCGCGCTGCCTCTCTCTTCACGCTCTCACACCTCTCCCCTCTGCCCACGTTTGATACTTCTTCGTCTCTGTCAGCATCGGATTAATGCCAAACCAGCCGCCTTGTTGATCCTGGTACTCAAACATAAACATGCTGCGGAGCAGCGTTTGATACTCCACTTCGCCACGTGCGCTCTGTTGTTCCACCACCTGGAGAATGAGCGCCCATTCTTGATCATCAATCGTCCTAACCAGCGCGTCACGCTGTCCGCGAATGACGTGTTCTACTGCATCGCGCGAAAAGGGTGGATCGCCCCGCTGGACGCAGTTACGCAACAAACCTAGCAGATTCCTGACGTGACCGCCGCTGATGAGACAGAGGCGATCGAGCGTTTCAACGCAATCGAACATTTCGGGAATACGGGCAAGACGTTGTGCGGCATCAAGCCCAGGAAACGCTCGTGCCAGCACCATTTGCCGCAGCAGCGCAATACCATCCTCAGCATGAGTACCGTCGCGTCGCTGTACTGGCACCATCGGCAAAATTTTGGGCGACACGCCACCGCCAAACCACTGCTTCAAAATTTCGACTTCATTAGAAAACACAAGCGCCAGTGGAATGGTGTAGACCACATGACAGTTGAGCTTAGAAAGTTGCTCACCTCGATCGACAAACAAATATTCTGGCTGCGTCCGTCCGGAGGGGAGTTGCCTCGCGTCAACGCGATCAAGATTGTCAATAATTACAACCAAGCCCTGCTTGCCACGCTGCTTGAGTTGCAGATTGGCTTGCCCCAGCAGTTCTTCATTTAGCGACTGCAAAATGCCATTGGTGCGTGGCTCCATGTACTGCCGAAGTTGATTGCGTAAGCGCGGGCTATCTTTGGTTCTGGCAGTAATTTTGCTAATACCAACCGAAAAATCGACCTGCGAAATTTCGATCGGCGTTTGCAAGATGTCACCAATTTCAGCAAACAAGTTGGCAAAATACTTTGGCTTGAGCCGGATTTGATCCGCTTCTAGTTTTTCACTGACTTGATGAGCGATCGCAATCAAAATATCGGTGACATCCACATCCGACATATCTAAATCTTCGGTGGAGACAAAGTAAATAACGTAGAAGCCTTGTTGTTCTAGCTCAGTTTTGAGCCGCAATAATTCCGTCGATTTACCGCAGCCGATGTGTCCTGTAAAAAGCTGGCAGGTGCCTTCATCAGCAAGTAGGGCGATCGTTCGCTTTAGCTCCTGAATAATGTTGCTGCCACGTACGGGTGCAAAATCGATGTAGTAACTCCGGTCTTGTGGATTGCTAATCGACAGCGCTCGACTCGGATCACAGGCTTTGAGAAATTGAGACGCATTAATAGTCATGAATCGTTATTGAGCGCGATCGAGCTTATCTAAAATTTCTGGATCTTGAGTAGCATCAAACTTTCTAGCAAAGAGTTTTGATGATGTCGTCATAGTCTCAAAATCAGCGACACCTAACACAATTGGATTTGCAGCAGCAGGCAACCATTTTATATGCCAGTAGTTATCATTAATGATCGTGTGTTTTAAGGGTGAATTAAGAAGGATTGTTTGAAAAAACATTTCATCAGGAGCGAACGAAAAGTGGAAGAAGTTAATAAAGTTATGGTTGTGATGCAAAAATTTATCAATATACTCTATACATTCTCTTGATAAGCACCAATAAGCTGAACCACCAAACGGTTCAAGACCAGACGGAAAGCGTCGTTTGATGGAAAGATCGCTTTGTCGCTTTGGCACCATAAACTTTTTAGAAAAGAACCGTATGTGCCACTTTTCAATACGCCATCGCCATGATGAGGGCAGTGGAAAATGTTCCATTAAAGAAAAGCCTTGCTGTGCGTTTAAGAACATTTCAATAGCACTATTGGCTTTGAGCGGGTAACACTGACCAGTTAACAGAACGGTATAGTCAAAGACGGTTTTGCTGTTTAAGAGTGCTTTGATGCCCTCAATAGTAGCGTTAACATGGCCCAGTTCTCCCCAGTAACAATTGTGCCGTTTAAGCAAGTAAACGTCAGGTAAATTACCAATTTCATTCACAATGGCATGGTAAATGCTTGGCGCTGCCTTGCGATCAATGTGTATAAAAAAGCTTGTGTTTTCAGTCTTAAGTTTATGGACTAGCCGCACCAACTGATCAGGATACTGATGTACCAGCACGATGTAAGCAATTCGCATACTTGCATAAGTGAAAGTAGGTTAATCCAAAAAATTAGCGATCGAGCCAACGCTGAATGTTGTTAGATGCCAGTATATCTTTACTTCCAAAGGTAGTCGGAACTCTGGTCTTTTAAGTATTTATCCAATCGTAAGCCCCTTCGCTTGGGTCATGGTCTTACCTTTCAAACACCCTGTCAGAGCGGCTGTTTTTCGTTACACCTCAAGACCTTGACTTACAGATCAGTCACCTAACACCTCATACCTTACTTCTTCATGCGATGGCGATACCACGTCGAACCTGCGACCAACACACTCGTTAGACCCAATGCGCCCATGAGCGGCAGCACATCCCTAGTTTGCACGGCTCTTACACCATAGCTACCCAAGAGTACAAACGGTAAGACACTTGGGACAGTACCCAGAGCCGTACCCAGCAGATAATCTTTGAAGCTTACAGCGGTTAGCCCAGCCGCAAAATTGACTAAACCGTATGGCATGACAGGCACGAGACGAATCGCAAACATATAGAACAGCCCGCCGTGGCGCACTTCAGCATCCATTGCCTGCCAGCGCCCAGCCAGTCGTCGAGCAACGATTTCTCGCCCAACCGTTCGCGTAAAGGTAAACGGCACGATCGCGGCTAGCAATGCCCCAAGGCTTGTCCAGACCAAACCCCATCCAGCACCAAACATGGCTCCACCGACAATGTTAAGTGGGGTAGACGGCAACACCACAATCGTCATTACAATGTATGCCAGCACATAGCAAAGCGGTGCCCAGTTACCTGCCTGTTGCAACCAATTTTGAAGCTGTCCGGGGTAAATGCCACCACTGCGATACACCGCTACACCCGCGATCGCAAGGCCCACGCCTACCAGTAGAAACACTACAATTCTGGAACTAATTCTCTTCACCGATTAGTCAAAACTCCAGTGGAAAAGTAGAAAGAGGACGCGATCATATCAAGCTTTGGGCGATCGCTTTCTCGGTCGTTTCCATACTTGGCGTTCAGCTTTTTCGCGTTCGTAAGCGATGAGCTTGCCGTAGTATTCGTGCTTGCTCAGGTTCATCGACAGGTAGACGTGCTTGCGAATATTGCCGAAACCTTTACGAGCAAAGAATTTCAGCGCTGGCGTATTTTCTGGGTCGGTGTCTACCATCATGAACCGTGCGCCATCATCAATCATGCGTTCAACTAGTCGATCGACCAGTTTGTCAGCAACGCCTCGCCGATGGAAAGCAGGACTCACACCCAGCCAGATGATATAGCCATACGTCCAGGATGCCTTGTTGATAATCGTGCCGAGAATGAAGCCCGCTAGTTGCTCTTGCACTTCGGCAACCAGACAATACTCTGGATCGGTGTTGTACAGCCCAATCACTTCCCACTGATCCCAGGTGCGGTAGATGTAAGGGTACAGGTCGCTAGTGAAGAGGTTTTCGCCCAGATGAAACACAGGCGCGAGGTCATCAATTTCCATCTCGCGAATGTCGATCGCTAATTGTGATTCGTCGGGAGATCTATCAATGTCGGTCATGGTCGAAGGAGTTGTTGATTGCTAGTTGTTAGTTTTTGGTTGTTAGTTGTCCTTGAAGTCCTGACTGCTGAATTCTGCCCATTCATAAAACAACTTCCTGGATATCGGCAAGATTGGGTAACGAGAAAGCATTTTCTTGATCGATCGGCTGCTGTGATTGCTCCTTTTCATCTCGAAACGTCACCCGATCGCACCGGATGGCAAAGCTACAGCGATCGCATTCCTTTGAGGCTAAGGGCACTTGCGGAAAGGGTTCACCCTGCTGATAGCGTTCTAGCCAACCCGTCAGTCGGCTCAACAAGTGGGTGAGATCCTTGCGGGTTTGCTCATGCTGCATCGTATCGTAGGCAACGCTGAACCGTCGGGCTTCTGGAGTTTGTTCATTAGAGGACTCAAAAAACCAGTAGATCATGGCAATGCGATCGGGGTCATAATCGCTCGTTTCAGCCAGCACAAAGGGATAGAGCCGTGTTTGCCAGTTTTGCAGCAGCCAGCGCGGATTTTGCGGACGGGGATAGGTCTTCCAGTCTAGAATTTGCGCCTGCTGACCGTTAGCTAATAACAAGTCATACACCACCGTCAACAAGTAGCCTTCAAAGGCTAGTGTGCGCGAGTGTTCGCTTTGCCCCCAGGCTGGACGATCGCCTCCCAGTGTCAGAATTTTAGGAGCCACCGCCATAAACGCACTAAACCAGGTTTGCAGTTGGGGATCTTCCTGCACCAGCGACTCTACGGGCAAACCCAACAACCACTGCTGCATTAACAAGTGGAACCGTGTGCCCTGATTCTGCCGCTCCTGTTGGTCTGGTTCACTTGGCGCTGCCAACTGCTCCAAATCTGTATGTTGAAATTTTCGCGGGCAGGCAGCCAAACGGTTCAACTGCGATTGAGACAGCCGGATCGGAAAGGTTAAAGGATAAGGGCTAAAGGATACAGCGTTTTCGTTGGCTAATAGTCCGACTGTCTTATCTACTTGATCATTCTTATCTGCTTGATCGTTCATATCGCTTTCCTGTCCAAATGCTTGTGCAATGGAGCAGCAGTCATAAAGGAACTTTGAACAGCACTTTGAGCCATACTGCCCAATTCCTTAGCATTCCGTCCTCTGCTGCTTCTCCTCCTTCATCCCTTATCCTTTCCCTCCTCCCATCACTTCTTCGCCAGCACAAATACGCTGCCTTCATTGCCACGACCAATCCGCAGGTCTTCATCGAGATAGGTGATGTCTAGCCAGCCTTGTCGATCGCTATTGCCAATGTTGAAGTCGATCGCGGCAAATTTTCTGCCTGCTTCAATGTCTTGAATGAAGCGATCGGGCGCTTGGTAGCCGATCAGCCGCGTAAGTCCAATGATGGCGCGTTCAAATTTCACATCTACGCGCCGCTCTGACGCAGGGCTGAAGCGAGCCGCCACACTTACCAGTCCATCCAGGTACGGTAGCCCACTAATTTCGGCAATGTTGTAGATCGTTGCGGTTGCAGGTCGAATGCACTGATAGATCTGCCCAAGTTTAGCTAGCGGGACGCGATCAATGCCCAAAAGCTCTTGGCTGGTGGTGTACAGCAAGCGCCAATTTCCCTCTAGCAACGCGGTTGCTTCAAGCGGTTTCGGTGTAGGGTTGTATCCTTCTAGCTGAGCGATCGCGACTGCAATAGCATTCTTGTCGCTGTCGGTGGCAAGTAGCCCACGATTTGTACCGGCGATCGCTTCTAGTAAGGATGCTTTACCAATCATTTCTGCCAACCTATATATGCAACAACTGGACGAGAATCTAATTTAATTTTGCTACGGATCAGCAGAGACAGCCCGTGGAAAGAGAAAAGAGGGCAAAAAAGGTCAGGTGCCGTATCATGCAGCCATGACGCTTCCGCCACAAGCCAAACTTGCCTTTAAGCAGCAAAAACTCTTGCAATTCTTTTCTATGGTGATACACTCTGGTTGTTTATTCATAAAGTCGAATAATGTTGTGCTAATTCTGGCTAAGATTTGAAAAGAATTGATTGCACGACTGAAACAAACTACAAGGCACTCTATGACATACAATCCCTCTCTTCGTGAAGAACCTCGTAGCCAACGAGCAGCAGTCATCCCCCTAAAGCAAGAATCTTCAATCCTGGATTGGCTGGAAAGCACTGGTCGCTTGCTGGCACGCGATGTTCAGGAAGTCAGTTACCGCGAGGCAGATGGCGAAGAACTCAACGATCTGATGGCAGGGGAAGATAATAGTTTTGACATTGACGACGACGATGATGAATTGGAACTAGAGGACTAAATGACCTGGTTTGTTGAAAGCCTAGTTGTTTTTCCGAATCTTGACAGGAAACGCGTGTTGACAGTGTGTGTGGAGTGAAGTGAGAGTTTCGTGGACGCTAAGTTATTTTCAACTCAAACGTTAAATCTTTCCGGGACACGGCTATTTGTACTGTTAACGATGGGGCTAGGTGCCTTTGCCCTCATCGCAGATGAAATAGCAGGACGAGCCTTGACTCAAGTGTTTTCTTTAACACTACCGTTCTGGTTTTGTGCCCTAGCAGTGGCAGGTCTTGGTTTCTGGGCAGTGCCGTTGCTGCGAGCGCTCAAAGCAGGTCAGGTCATTCGCGAAGATGGTCCCAAATCGCATCTGAAGAAAGCTGGCACCCCAACCATGGGTGGCATTTTCTTTCTGCCGATCGCGCTTCTGGTAGCACTGATCTGGTCTGGTTTTGCTCCGTCAGTCGTAGCGGTTTCTGCCTTGACTCTTGCCTATGGCGCGATCGGCTGGATTGACGATTGGCAGATTATTCGAGGCTGTTCTAACAAAGGCATTACGCCTCGGATGAAGCTTTTGTTACAAGTTGGTGTTGGGGCTGTCTTCTGTCTCTGGCTCGCTTTGACGCAGCCCGCAACTATTACAACCATAGCGCTCCCCTTTGGTCTTGTGCTGCCTCTGGGGGCGACTTTTTGGCTACTAGCCGTCTTTGTGTTAGCGGCAGAAAGCAATGCCACCAATTTAACCGATGGAGTTGATGGGTTAGCGGGTGGCACGGTGGCGATCGCGCTCTTAGGTTTGGGTGCGCTTGTTGCACCAATAGCGCCAGAGCTAATGTTATTCTGTGCGGCTCTAAGCGGTAGCTGTTTGGGCTTTTTACTGCACAACCGCAATCCAGCACGTGTTTTTATGGGCAACACAGGCTCAACAGCCTTGGGGGGTGCTCTTGCTGGTGTTGCGCTAATGACAAATAGTTTGTTTGCGTTGCTCATCCTCAGTGGTCTGTTTTTAATTGAGACGCTTTCGGTGATGCTCCAGGTTGGTTACTACAAGGCAACCAAGGGTTCGGATGGCATCGGTAAGCGCTTCTTTAAGATGTCGCCCTATCACAATCACCTGGAGCTTTCAGGCTGGTCCGAGACACGCATTGTAGCTGCCTTTTACGTTATTGCTGGGCTGTTGTCTTTTGTAACGTTGGCAGTTTGTTAAGCATTCGCTGATTAACCGCTAATTAAGAGAGCGATCGTTTGATGTCTTTTGCAACTAGGGCACAGAGTCTTGCTCTTCGTGCCCTGAGCAGCCGCCGTAAAAGAAATTACTTTGCGCTGGTGTGATGCAGGCGAGATCTGTTATTATGATGTTCCATCACCTGGAGAGGTGGCTGAGTGGTCGAAAGCGGCAGATTGCTAATCTGTTGTACGAATCGTAAGACCGTACCGAGGGTTCGAATCCCTCCCTCTCCGTTCTCATAGCCCATCGTTGTCTAGCTTGTTCTGTTTACATAACGGCTGGGAACACGTTGTCGGTAGTGGTAAACGATATCAGTAGGGTTAAGGCAGCCGCCTCTGAAAGCTGTCTGAGTTATATAGCAACAGGATAAGGGATGAATCGAAGCCCTTGCTCAAAGCAAGTTTCAAGGTTTAGGTCTGTTCTAACATTCTCTTCGGCTGCTATGAAACTCAACGAAGCTAGAGCGGAATGCTGTACCGCTACGCTTGCTTGTAGCTTCTAGGGATTTCGTCGGTAGCTAACGGTTTAAGTCTCCATCCGAGCGTAGTAAAAGCCACCCGCGATCGCAGCTACATACAGCAGCGAACCTAAGAAGAAGGCAATGCCACCCACCAGTTGATCTTGAGTCAGCAGATGTAAGTCGAGCAGCAGAAAGTGCCAGTCATGCAACACACCTTCACCACCCAACAGCGGCAGTGAGCGCACCTGCGCGTCTTTGATGTAGATGGATACATCCCAAAGGTTTTGTGCCGTCCAGCAGAGGGCGATCGCACTTGCATACATCTGGCGTGTCACCACAAAATAACCTGCAATGACCGCTGGCACCATGACCTGCATCAGCGAGCCGCCTAGAATGTGTAGAAAGCGCCCAAAGATAGCCAGGATGGTGTGCCCAGCTTCGTGAAAAATCAAATTTACGCCGTGCAGAAACATCATGATGCGATCGGAACCTTCCAGGAAACCGTCTACCGTGTAATTGGAAGCTCCAAAGAAGCCATAGAGCGCTAGAAGACTGACGAAGACTGCTTTAAGTGGGTCAAACGTTGCCAAAAACGTCAGGACATCGTTCACCGTAAGGGTAAAAGGTTTTTGACAACGCGAGCGGTGCGCTGCATAGGGCGATCGTCTCAGCGGTCTAGCAACAACTGGTACTGGTGCCTCAAGCTGAAGTTCATGCACCCAGGCTGGTTCACTAGCTCCAGTCTGGGTGCCGTTGATGACAACGGTTGTAATTACATCCTGTCTAAGACTTACTAGCTCTCGCTCAATCAGCGTCGTAGCAATCTGCTGGTTAGGAATGCTTACCCCTTCCAGGCCAACGTGCAGACGATCAGCATCAAACGCTACGGTAGCAGCAATCTGCTTATGGGCAACGGCATAACTGATGAGTTGGGCAAGGGCAGCGCGATCGCCCTGCTTGGCAAGCCGCTTGGTAGTTGAAAGGCGATCGGGCTGTATCATCGAGTTTGCGCCTCCTGGCACCATACCTCTACCCGCATTATTCCCTCCTACCGCCGGAACTACACGCCCGTTACCATAAAATAAACTGCCGTCGTTAATACAATGACGACACCAAGCTTGAGAAGTTCAGAGCGTTGCTTGGCAGTATTGGAAGACTTAGCCAGCGATACGATCGGTTGCTGAACGGTCGTTTGATTGGGTCGTGTATTGGTATCAGGAACAGTTGTGGGAGGCAGTGGATGCTCCAGCGCTGGTTCTGTCGCCCCGCTTGCTAGAGTGTGGAGCGGCTTTTGTGGCAGCAGAGATTGCTCCAGGGAAAAGGCTGCGATCCACAGCGGGAATGTATCGCCAACCATCCAGCCGTAAGCAACGACCTGATTGATCGCTTTTGGCTGAAGACGCAGTAAACCTCGCCGGATAAACGCAACGCAGTTAGCCTGATGCAATGGCATCTGTCCCTTTAACATGACCTGAAGGCAACTGCCGTCTAGTATGGCTTTTACCCAAATATCTTGAGCTTGCAAGGCATCATTCATCAGCACTGCAATAGCCATAGCGTCTCCTTGCTTCGCGCGTTGTAGCAGGCTCAGTGGAGCATTCATACAGCAACCAAACGTAGGAAAACGACCGCCCCATTAGCCATGAACGATCGTTTCCACAATTATAGTACATCTGTACGAATCGGCGGCGAAAACTTTCAAGGGGCAGGCGTTTTCACTTGAACCAGTCCGCCTCTTGCTTAAGGCTGCTTAAAGGCTTCGCTGCCTTCAACGCTTTCACTGAGGGCTTAGTATGCTTGCTCCAGCGTTACACTTCGCTCAGTACGGGCGATCGCACACAGTTGTAAAAGTTGGTTAGGGTGCGATCGCCACCTTCACCACTTTTCGCTGCTTCATCGCCTCAAACACCTGACCTAACTGCGCCAGTGGTTGCTGCTCGGTAATCAGATGCTCAAAGGGCAACGCACGGCTTGCCAGTAGTTTCAGCGCGGCTCGAACATAGGTTGGGGTGTTATGAAAGACACCTTTGACCGTTAACTCGCTGTAGTGGAGGCGTTCTGTATCCACTGTAATACTGGTGTCACGAGGACAGCCACCGAATAAATTAACAGTCGCTCCCGGTCGTGCGCAGGCGATCGCCATCTCCCAAACGGATGGTACGCCCGTTGCCTCAATCACAACATCGGCTCCCCACCCCTCTGTTAATTCCTTCACCAGTGCTGGCACATTTTCTACTTGACGGTAGTTAAACGTTTTGACCGCACCCAGCGTTTTGCCAAGCTGTAGCCGCTGGTCACTGCCACCAAAGAGAATGACCTCAGCAAATGGCTGACCGCTAACTGTTGATGGCTGGTTGCACCATTCACCTTGACCGGATGCCAGCGCTGCCACAAACATGAGACCGATCGCACCGTCACCCAAAACCACAATGCGATCGCCCGGCTTCACGTTTGATCGCGCTGCCCCATGTAGCACGCACGCCAGCGGTTCGGTCATAGACGCTAAAGCATCAGGCAAGGCATCTGGAATGGGCAACAGGTTATGCTGCACGATCGCCGCTGGAATTTTAAGGTATTCAGCAAACGTGCCATTGTTGAACAATAAGTTCTGACAGAGAGAATACTCAACCTTTTTGCAGAAAAAGCAAGTCATGCAGGGAGCCGAGTTGTTAGCAACCACGCGATCGCCAACCTTCCAGTGCGTTACACCGTGACCGATCGCCACAATCTCACCCGCTGCCTCATGACCAAATAGTGTCGGCGGCTTCAGCATCCGAGCATGACCACCCCGACGCCAGACCTTCAAGTCAGTCCCACAAGTTGTCGCTGATCCTACTCGGATAACGACTTCTCCTGCCGCTGGAGTTGGGTCTTCAACTGTTTCTAATCGGAGATCTTCTTGACCGTACAATAATGCTGCTAGCAACGCTTTTCTACTCTATTGATCCAACCACCACTTATATTACTGGTTTACCTAGCCATAACCAGACTGACTATCAGAGAGCCGTATAGAGATAGAGATTGGATTGAGAACGTGATTTGTAGCATTGCCATGGGCACACTTATGAATAATCTCTACAGAAAGCATTAGAAGCTATGAAAATTAAACAGTGTTTAGGTGCAGGGTTAGGATTAGCGATCGTCTTGAGTTTTGCATCTGTGGCAGAGGCGCGAGGGACAGGCGCGGGCACTGGCTATACACCAGCCAAAGATGGCACCTACTGTTCCACCAAACTGCGTGCTCAAGATGCCAAAGCACAGATTAATCTGCGGGAAGGACCTGGCACTACTTTCAAAGCGCGCCACTATGGAATTTCAGGAGACCGGGTTGACTTCTTAAGTCAAAATGGTGATCCCAAGCAATGGATGAGTCGCAAAGACAAAAGTGGGAAGGTTTGGTATCAGGTGGGCTTTCCTACAAGTCGTGCGTATGGCTGGGTACGTGCAGATTTTGTCCAACTTCCTCCTGTAGAATGCCGGGACTAAAGCCTTTCTAATCAAGTTGAAGCCAGTTAATGAATCCTTTACGGTTCAAGGGAACTTGCATACGGCAGACACTAAGAGGCTTGCAGGGAATTAATGATCACAGTTCCACGCTATGCTATTTGCCCCTGCTGAAAGGTTTCAGCATTCTAAGACGATTTGAAATTGCAAATCCGTAGTCAAAATGTTTTTTAGCTAAGCCTGACATAATACGGGAAAGGTTGAACCTAATCGAACCCTATCTGAGTCAGTTTGCTATTCGGCTCTAAATGCAACAAGCGCTCCCTCCTAGGAGGAAGCGCTTCTTGTGTAATCAATCCTCCAGAAATCTAGCTGTCTTGAGACTGACCGTTGATGCTAGACACGGAAAGGGCAACTGGAGCCGCTTCACCCGCAGACAAATCCATAAGAACACAGAAGGGCACGTGGTCTACTGCTCAACATTAGGGTGGCAAGAGCCCAACAAACCTCTGAATAGCTCTCAAATATGACTGTGCTCCAGGCTGGTAAAGCCTAACGTGTTCGGCGCCAGTAATGAAAAAGAGCTGTTTGGGCATAGGAGCGACATCATACAGACGTTGGCTCATCTCAGGCGGCACGACAGAATCAGCAGTTCCATGCAGAAACAAAACAGGAATATGCAGCGATCGCAGTTTGGAAAGTGAATCAAAGCGCTCCGTCAGCAGCCAAGGTACAGGAAAAAACCGCGAGAAGCCCCGATGCTGGGACACATCAGCCATTGATGTGAAGGAGCTTTGCATGATTAATCCGTTCGCTTCAGGATGCTTCACAGCCAAGTCTAGTGCGATCGCACCTCCCAACGATTCCCCATATAGCAAAATTTGTTCAGGCGGTATATGACGGCTTTCGTGGAGATAAGACCAGGCAGCCTCACTATCTTCATAAACTTGGCGTTCGTGAGGGAATGATCCCTTACTCTGACCATACCCCCGGTAATCAAACACAAAGACAGAAAAACCAAGCTGATGGAAAGCAGCAACTCTCGCAAGGTAGTTATAGTCGCCCATGTTGCGACCTACTCCACAGAAATACAGCATGACTTTTGGCACGGTCAATACGTTCGCAGGCTCATCAGGGATTACTGCATAGCGCTCTTGTATAGAAGGTGAGGGTATCCACCAACCATGTAGTTGATCATGCGTTCCTGCGATCGGCGTCCACACATCCTCATAGGGCAAGTTAAACGCCGCTGCATTAGGCAGCATCGTAAGCTCAGGCTTGGGACGATAGAGCAAGTAGCGTTGCCCAAAGAAGAGTAAAAGACAGGCTAACGTGTAAGCGATCGCAACTGCACTAATCAAGAGCAACACTTGTTTCCGCCTGTAAAAGCGCATATTTCTGCTGCTAATCATCGCGATCGTCCTGGCATTCAACCACTTTGAATTACACTGTACTCCTCCAATGCAAAGAGCGCTTCCTCACGTGAGGAAGCGCTCTTTGCTTAATCAGGCAATCAACTGCATCAGTGGAACAGTCTCAGGACTAACCGTTGATGGCAGGAGCCGAGAGAGCAACCGGAGCCGCTTCACCCGCAGCCAAGTCCAACGGGAAGTTGTGCGCATTCCGCTCGTGCATCACTTCCATCCCCAGGTTCGCCCGGTTCAAGATGTCCGCCCAAGTACC
>NZ_JACJPI010000080.1 GCF_014695975.1 Leptolyngbya sp. FACHB-321 | reverse complement strand
CCTCAAGCGTATCAATGGCACCGAGACGGTTGTAGGTGCCCTTGATGGCGAGAGCAGCAGGAAGAAACGTGCCGTTAGTCCCTTCGAGAATGACTAGAACGGCGCCCGCACCCTTAAGGCTGACGCCGGTCACTATGCAGCGACAATCGTAAAAACTCATACGCCCTCCTACCACAGCCTAACGGCGAGAGGCACTGACTGTGCCTCTCCTCTCCAGCCTCACTGATCGTTTGCCGCCGTCCAGTGCCATGCAGGGTGAGGCGGCAGCCATTTGACTACTCAATGACGTACCCCGGCTCAAGGTATAAGGCATAGCGCGACCCGTTATAACTCAGTGCTTGCCATTCAGGAAACCCAGCTAGATCTAAAGACAGCGAAATAATTTGGTCCTGCTCTGTGACGCGCTGCAACTTAGCTGGACGAAGCTGCGTTAATAAGCGGTTAATTAACGCGGTTAACACTTTTGTCTGCTCTCTAAAGTTGCCCTCAGCGGAAGCAATCACAAGCGCTTGATTGAACTGTGGAGGCGTTGAAAGATGGCCTAAAACATGGCTGGGGGCTTCCAACTGAAAGAGCTTGGCTGCTTCCCAAGCCGATAAGGGCGCTAACGTTTCCAAGCGAGGGAACGCAGCGATTTGACAAAGTGTCTTAGTATAAGTTTCCTGCTCCACGTAGATGGCGCCTCTCTCCACAAAGTAGTAAGGCGGTAAATATTCACTGTGTATGATTTCAGACGCTTCACCGATGCTCGTAAACGCAGGCATAATGAGGGCTAACGGATCGGCTCGTTTGAGTTCAACCCAACCTTCACGTGCACATCCCACATAGCCACAATCTTCACAAACTAAGAACTGGAGCCGTGCCTTTCCCCAATTGACATATTCAACGGCATTAATCAGCTGAACGCGATCATCGCCTAGCTGGGTTACAGTAACCCTAGACTGTTCAGAAGCCGAAAAGTCTAGTTCTGCTCTTCGAGTGATAGGGTTTTTTAGTTGCCACATTGGAAAACCTAGAAATATTAGCCAGCTAAGGGGGTAGAGTAGCAGCCGAACCGAAAGTACTGTTAAGCGGCTCAATCAGCGTGTACCAGTTGAATCCTTTGGAACTTAGGAGCCTCAAACTTCTGCGATGCCGTTCTAATTGCCTGTACCAATGACGCCTTTGTATAGCCATGGAGAAACTTGAGTCGTTAAGGCTGGAATCTATACAGAGAAGGGCTTCTAGCGACTACCTTAATTGAACACTTAAATGCTTGAACTGTCCCACTATTAGCTAGATACCGTTGGCGAACTTCGATCGAGATCACAAGTGCCTATTTCAAAACCATCTCAACAGACTTAAGCTTCTGCCAAGGCAGCAAAGCGAGAAAGACGAGTCTTGGCCCTGGGGATACCATTGATCCAATTGATGAGTCGATCAATATTCATCGCTGCGGCGATCGCAAGATTTTGGAGATGAGTTTTGGCCAGTCCTCGATAACGAGTTTGGCGTAACCCAAAGGCTCAAACCGCTTGGGAGAGCGTGCCTTCGATCCCGGCACGACGTTTGTAGCGTTGCTGCCATGCCTCTGTAGCATGAACTGCTCGCGCCGCTTTAAGGGCTTCATACTCCTCCTGAGGCTTCAGCTTCAAGCTACGAACTCCGCCAGGCTTTACTTTGGTACATTGAGAGCGGACTGGACAATTCGCACAATCTTGAGGATAAAACCGAACCTTAATGTAAGAACTTCCGGTATGGTCGACGGATTCGACCCAGGACGTGGAGCGTTTGCCTTGTGGACAGATCGCTTGTTGGTGTTGCCAATCCACCTGAAATTGACTTAAAGCAAAAGCGTCATGCTTTCTCGATTGCCAACTGCCATTCGGGCGAGCGGGTCCAACTAACGTGATGCCTTGTTTAGGGCTGCTCACCAATAATTGAGCATCGACATAGGCTGAATCCACGAAATGTTCTTGAGGAGCCAATTCTTTGTTGATGAGTGCTTGGTGAATCACTGGTGTACAGTCAATTTCATGGATGGTTGCTGGAGTTGTCACCACATGAGTAATTAGATGGCACTGGTCATCATCACAAGTTTCACTCAGGTGAACCATGTACCCTGTCCAGGCAGTATCGGCTCGACTGCGATAACGTGCTTCTAGATCGTAGGGAGATTCAATCCGCTCTCCGGCTCGTTTTAATTCTTGTTTTGTTTTCCAACGCACTGCTTGTTCACCTGATTGGGTCTCAACCTTACGTTCGTAGTAGCAATCCCAAGTTGCCTTCAAAGCCACAACGGTTGGTAAAGCTTCCCACTTGAGCGACATATCAGCTTGTGCCAAGCAATCTAACAAGTAGTATCCGTCTGCCCCAACTATCTGAGCATACGCTTCCCGTTTCTCAGTCGCTTCAGGCAAACGGCTATCTTCAATGCGTTGTCCATAGCGCTTATACCAAGCTGGTAGTGCAATTTGTTGCACCCAAGCTGGTGCGACTGTTGTCAGCTCATTCAGGGTCGCTCGCAAAGTTTCCGCCATCAGCTCCAGCCGATTTAATGTTCGAATTGATGCCAATACACGGGTAGAATCAGTGCGCTGCTTACCTCGTGCTCGAATCAACCCAACCTTGCGACAGTGTTCCAATAAGCGTTCCAACAACAATTCTGAGGCGTTATGCTCAATCAACCGTTGGCGAAACTCGCTCAGAACACTAAAGTCGAAGCCTGCATCGGTCAATTCAAGTCCAAGAACATACTTCCAATCAATGCGTGACCGCACTGCTTCCGCAGCTTGACGATCTGAAAGGTTCTCCCGGAATTGCATCAGGGTCACGAGTGCAAGTTGCCAGGGTGGAACAGCAGGTTGACCATTTGTGGCAAACAAGCAGGCAAAATCCGCATCACCAAAAATGGGTCCTAATTCGTCTCTCAGTGTCAGATACGAATTACCTTTTGGAAAGGCAGCTTTAGCAACACGTACCGTTTCGGGGGGAACTGGAAGAATGGGCTCAAATGAGAGGGACATGGCAATTCTCCTCGGAAGCTAAGGGAATTGATTTCAGGATAGCCGATGTGATCTCGGTCGAAGTTCGCCAACGGTATCTAGCTATAAATGAAACAGTCTCAAGTATAGAGAACGGTTTTGTGCCCTTACAGGCTTCTCAGTGGCGCCTGCTTCGTAATCAGATTAGGCAAAGGAATAATTTGTATTACTGAGCAAAAAACACGAAAAGAATTGGCTCTATAACCCAACTGACTGAGGACGATTGCACTGCTGCTCGTTGATGCAAACGCTCTAAAGAGCGACGTTCATTTCTTTGTTTTCTTTAGATAAGCTTTAGAGCCCGAACCAAGCCCCCAATATGTCAAGATCAATCCGATAACCGCAAGTAATCCCACCCCTCCTAAAATAGGGAGAAGCCCAAGTAACTCCAGCGCATTCATCGCTAATAGAACCACTGCTGTAAGACAAAGTGAGAGCAGTATACTGTAGATTGATGCCTGCAACCTTAAGGATTGAGGCATCACATTTTGTTGCTTTTGGGCATAAAGTTGTCCAACGGTATAAGCAGAAACGAACTGAACTATAAGACTTAACCCACGGCTATTGGTGTTAAACATCGCTCCCAAAAGACCAATGAGCAAACCAGCGCCAAGATGGCAGCCGATCAGGATGAGGGCCAAGAAATAAGCTTTATCCCACATAAGGTTAACGTTGTAAATGGTTTCTACATTAAAGTAGCGGCTGCGCAAAGGTCCACTAGGCTTAAAAGCACAGCTCCAGCCGTCTAACAATTTACTGTACAGCAACGACATTATTCACCCCAGCCTGGGTTTAAGCAAGCACTTAAGCGTCAGCTTCAAGCATGGCAAATTCAGCTAGATCAACTAACCCATGACCGTGCTCAGAAAACCGATAGGCTCCTCGTTCTAATGCCTCTGCAAAGGTTTCCAGGTAAGCTCGAAAACTAGGTGCAACGAGCCATCTACCCGCTTCCTGCCACTCAACCGTAATGACTTGTCCAACCGTCCCACCGGCTGCGGGGGCTAAATCGACACATTCGCAAGCGCCATTGCTTTCATAAGTAAAGGGAAGCCAATGGGGGTGCCACCAGCCGTTCCAGATTCCTTCGGCAATGTCTTCAGGAGCGCAGCTAAAATTCTCATCTGTGCACTCTTGCCATGTTTCAGACATTTCAATCATGCTTTCAAGTGGGAGGAACTGCAAGTTTGGGAACAGAGAGTAGGCGTCTTCATCCTGACCGTTATGGAGACGATAAGACAGCTTGAAATCGTCAGGAAAACTGATACCCCAAAAGGCTTCTGTCTGGGCAATTTCTTTAGCAGTCGCGCCTGGATTGAGCTGTTCCAGCACTTGAGGTGCATTGATGGCCAACCAATGATCAATCCTTTCCCAAGTTGTTCTCATACTCTTTACCTGCTAGTTTTTCAGCTCCAAACAAGACCTTGGCGAAGCTCGACTTTAGCCCTTAGAAGAAGAGGCAAGGGAGCAAGAGCAGGAACGTGTGCTTTGCTTGCTCCTGATGCACTTGCTACCGCAAGAACTTGTGCCGCTGCTGCTAACGTTTGCACCCCTGTTGTCAAAGCGGATGCGGGAAGGGGCAGGAGCGACAGTTTCAGCGCGATCGCACGACCAAGTTCACTGGTGCTCCATGACAAGGGTTTGCGCCTGCTCAACGCAGGCATTGTAGCAAGGCGGCGCCAATTTTCGTCACGTTCACGAGCGTCCAGTACAAGGTCTTGTTCGGTGGCGCTGTAGACCGCTTGAAATGACTTCAAAGCGCCACCACGGTCTCTTGGATGTTGCCCATGTTTCAACAGCCTCCGCTAGAAGATCCTCCGCCAGAAGCGCCACCACCATCACCACCAGAAAACCCACCACCGCCATCACTGCCGCTATAGCTGCTACCGCCGCTACAGTCTCCACCATAGCTGCTAGCACCGCCATCACCGCTAGAAAATTCACTACTACCACTGCTATCACTATAATTGCTATGACTCGCACCACCAAACATGAAAATAGGACTCGCTAAGCGATCAGAAGCGCCCCGACGTTTACGTTGCAAGCTCGCAGAGTGAGCACCAGTGCCGCCGCATAGAGCGAACACAAGAAACAAAATGCTGATGAAGATGATTAGTTCCATAAGTTTGAGTTCGTAGATGTTGCTGGCACTTGGCTGCTAGTACTGGCTCAAAGGTAACAGATAGCTAACTTGATGCAGTCGGTGTGCAATGGGATTGTTAACTGGATTCTGTTACTCGTCAAAACAGTTGTGGGACAGAAGCAACTTAGTCACTCCCATAATCAATATCACTGCCACTACTAAAGTCGTTATTGCAGCTAGTAGCGCTTCCACCACTGCTCAAGTCGCTTCCACTCTCAAAATCAAGTAGATTAGACCACCATGAGCGACCATCGCTTTCATCCTTAGCATTGTCGAGGCGATCACTGCGGTCAATGACCTCACAAGCATCAAAGGTGGTGCTGCCCTGAAAAATCGGATGAAAGGAATGAGCGATTTCGCTACGCATTGCCTTGTAGTCGCATGCTTCACCGATAAGGCTGTGATAGTCTACAAAATCAGCAGCATCACAATACAGCGCCAAGGCATAACAATCATCATCTGAGCGAGAGCAACTATAGCTAACCGTTTGCTTGACCTGAGCCGGAGTGTATTTCCTCTGAACCCCATAGCGTTGACGGAGTGCGGGACCAAGCTGCTTAATATAGCAGTGGATGGCGAGACGCTTCTTCTTGGATTGTGCGCTTACCTCAATGACATCAGACACACTGAACGTCATGTCCGCACGAAACAAGCAACGGCTAATCTCACCTCGCAGCAGTTCATAGTTATAGCGTCTCCCTGTTGCCCGATAATGGTTCATAAAAGCAGCGGCATCACAATACATCGCTAAGCCATACTGGTCATAACCAGTGCTGTAGCCCCATTCTTTGATCATTCCCTGCACCTGAGCCGGAGTATAGTTCTCTTGCAGGCCATAGCGGGTACGGAGGAACCTACCAACGCGCCTGGCATAGGTACGAATGGCAAGGCGCTTTTCCCGGCGGGCTGATCGTCTCATCAAGGCGACAAGTAACGCCACAGTAGTAGCACAGGCTGTAGCAAGCCCAACCTTAGCCAGAAGATTCCAGGCTTCTGGCGACACATTAAACATCAACTGCCCTCCGCTGTTATGAGGTGCTACACAGAGCCGCCTGTTAATTCCAGAGCCTGCTCTAGAAGAGAACCTTGCAGAGTTAGCATGACGTGACGATGCGTGCTCTAAGGTGTTAGTTTCTTACTTTGAAGTTCTTTAGGGGTTAAACTCAGCGGAGCAGTCACCCACCCCGCTGGTCTCCAGAACCGTGCTTGAAGTGTTAACCTCACACGGCTCCTCAGTGATCTGGTGCTTGTCATGCATACCTGTTA
>NZ_JACJPI010000008.1 GCF_014695975.1 Leptolyngbya sp. FACHB-321 | reverse complement strand
GCAAAAAAGTGCTTCTAGACTAAGCATGAGGGCAAACCAGGCATGAGATTTTGCATTTTCAGCCTATCGGGTTTGCCCCTTTCTTGTCCCAGTTCTTATCCCGAACTCAGGTTAGGTTAACAAAGGACTACGGCGCTTTACCGCAAGTGGAATGTTATCCCGGACCGCTCAATCAGGTGTTGATGAATATTCTGGCAAACGCGATCGATGCCTTAGAAGAAAGCAACGCCAAACGAACCTATCAGGAGATTGAAACCCAGCCAAATCAGATAACGGTTCGTACATCGGTACTGAAAGATGAGTGGGCAGAAATTACGATCGCGGATAATGGACCGGGGATGCCTGAAGCCATTCGACAGTATATTTTTAACCCCTTCTTTACCACCAAGCCTGCAGGTAAGGGCACTGGAATGGGCATGTCTATCAGTCATCAAATCATCACCGAGAAGCATCACGGTCATTTGAAGTGCCACTCTAGTCTTAGCACTGGAACTGAGTTCTCGATTCAAATTCCTATTCGACAAGCGGCTTCATAAGAGCTTTTGCTGAAGAACAGCCTTTGGAGTGCAGCACTTAGCACAATGTGCAGGGGCTATTCACCTAACCCTAAGTGTTGCAGAAGCGATCGCCGCATCACATCGACTGGAACCGCTTGCTGTAGCCAAATTGCTAACGCGGCTGCACCTTGCTGGACGAGCATTTCTAGTCCATCGATTGTCGTGGCGCCTCGATCTCGCGCTTGCTGCAAAAACAGGGTAGGACTGGGGTTATAGATCAAGTCATACGCGATGACATGGGGTGCAAGGCAGTCAAGCACGGGTGGGCTAAGGGGCGATCGTTCAACCTGTGGCGACATTCCGATCGGGGTTGTGTTGACCAGCAAGCCCGCGTGCGGTAGAAGGTTTGGCAACGCATCCCACATATGGACTTGTACCTTTACAGCCAGTGGTGAACCACCCCAACTCGACAAGAACGCAGCTAACTTCTCCGGATCGCGCCCTACCACATGAATTGCAGCACAGCCTAGTTGAGCACAGCCTGCAACAACCGCTCTAGCAGCGCCACCATTGCCTAAAACGACGGCTACTGCTTGGCTCCAATCGCGCTCCAAGTGTTTAAGCGGGTGCAAAAAGCCCTCAACATCTGTATTAGTGCCGCTCCAACCGCTTTCGGTATGCCAAACGGTGTTGACTGCGCCAATTGCCCGCGCGATCGCTGTTATCTCTGTCAGCAAGGGCATGATGGCTTGCTTATGAGGAATGGTGACATTAAACCCCTGTAGACCAATGGCTGCAAAACCATCCAGCGCTGTCTTGAGATGCCCTGGCTGAACAGGGAACGGTAGATAAGCGTAGTCCAAGCCAAGATCAGCAATCGCCGCATTATGCATGAGGGGCGACAGAGAATGGGCGATCGGCGCACCGATGACACCAAGCAGTTTGGTTTTGCCAGTAAGCACAGGTAGGGGGAATAGGGAGTGGGGAGTGAGGTAAGACGACTTACTCTAAGACAATGGATTCGGTAGTAGTGGATTCGGTGGTCGTGGATTCGGTGGTCGTGGATTCAGTGGCAGTGTCTGTTGGCGCTGTTGCTACTGGCTCGGGTGTATTGCGAACACGTCGGATGGGCAGATTAGCGATGAGGGCAGTGGTGCGATCGCTATTTTCAAGCGCAAATTCCATCCCGTCGGTATCAAGCTCCACGTAACGAGAGACGACCTCCAGAATTTCCTTGCGCATTGCTTCTAGTGCCTGCGGCGGAATATCAGTACGATCGTGCGCCAACACTAGCCTGAGACGATCTTTCACTTGGCTACGGCTGTTGTCACTGGGGCGAGTAAACAGGCGTTCGAGCAGTTCAATCAGCATGGAGCAAGGTGAGGGATAAAGAGGGAATGAATAGATGATGGGGTAAGCAGAAAAGGATAAAGGATGAAGTATAAAAATTTAGCCTTTAGCGTTCAGCCTTTCCTAAAAAAGCTTTTTGTTCAGCACTTTGCGGATCTTGGTGAGGAACCCATCATTGTTGGCGCTCAAATCGAGAAATGGGACTTTTTCGCCCTCAAGTCGGCGGGCAATATTGTCGAAGGCGCTACCAGCGAGAGATGGGGTTTCTGACAACACGAGCGGTTCGCCTTTATTTGTAGAAACGATCACGCGCTCATCGTCAGGTACGACACCAATCAGGGGAATAGCTAGAATCTCCTGCACATCCTCGACCGACATCATGTCGTTTGCCTGCACCATGGCGGGGCGAATGCGGTTAACGACAAGCTGAATTTTCTTAATGTTGTTCGCTTCTAGCAAACCGACGACGCGATCGGCATCACGCACGGCTGCAATTTCGGGTGTGGTGACAATAACGGCTTCTCTGGCAGCAGCGATCGCGTTCTGAAAGCCCATTTCAATCCCTGCGGGACAATCCACAAACACATACTGATAGCTCTGTGCCAGTGCCATCACCAATTGCTTCATTTGGTCAGGGTTGACGGCATCCTTGGTACGATTTTGCGCGGCTGGCAACAACACCAAATTTGGCTGTCGCTTATCTTTTACCAGCGCCTGCTCTAAACGGCACTGCCCAGCAATGACATCAACTGCTGTGTAAACAACGCGGTTTTCTAAGCCCAGTAGTAAATCCAGGTTGCGAAGACCAAAATCGGCATCCACTACAGCAACCTTTCGACCACGCCGTGCCAGCGTCATGCTCAGGTTAGCGGTGGTCGTGGTCTTACCCACCCCTCCCTTGCCAGATGTAACAACAATAATGCGACTCATGAACTCAGCGGTAAATAACGAAGGGGACAACAAGCTGATGGCTAGAGATGCTTAGACTGTAAACGTTCAACGGTAAATGCTAAACAGCTCCGATTTTGATCACTTACCTGACTGAAATGCTGCTAGCCCAAAGCCAAACATCTACTGTTTAAATTGCTTGGTTCTGGGTGCTTTAACTATACCGAAACTGACTGTTTTTACATTCTGTACCTGATGTTCAAACAACAGTATCAGAAAAAGCCTTGGCACATGTTAGGAAGAGAAGATTTTAGTTTAAAGGAGACAGCTTCAGAAGGCAGGAGGCAGGGAAAGCTAGGGGGAGGACTTCCGAACTCAAAACTCAAAGCTTGTTATCTTCCCTCACTCCTTACTCCTCACCCCTCTCATTCCTTCCCGCCGCGATGAAAATCAACGGCTCTGGCGATGCGGATGGTACGTTCTGGCGTGACGTAAGCAACTTCAGGATGGTATTGAGCAGGGGGTGTTTCGGGAGGTCTAGCGACAAAATCAGCGATACGAAGTTGGGTGGGTTGCATTTGCATTGCCATAATCAGGCAGCGGGTATTGCCTCTAGCGCCTGCATGAGCCACGCCGCGCAAGCGACCCCAGACCAGAATATCGCCGTCTGCCACAACAGCGCTTCCTGCATTGACATCGCCCAGAATGATAACGGTGCCATTGTGGTGAATGTCGGCACCCGATCGCAGCGTTGTCTCCAAATACAGGGGTTCTGCCATCGTCTGCGCGGCTTCCTGCGTCGGCTGGTTCAGGTGTGACAGAGTGGCTTGTTGTTCTACCGAGTAGCCAGCAGTGGCAGCGGCAACAGCAGTTTGGCGACGGCTAGTGTAAACCCGCTTGAGCTGAAGTTTGGCTTCGGTAAGGGCATCGGCGATCGTTTGAAGCTGCCGTCCATCCAACAGGCGATCGCGGGCGATTAAATGCACCGTTGTCTCTGGTTGCCAAAATCGTTCACCTGCATCTAGCCGTTGCTTGAGCTGCTGCCAGACCTCAGTCCAATGAAAGGCTGTATTTCGCCCGTCACCCTCGCCTTCAGGTGGCAATAGCAGCAACAGTTTGCCCCCTTCATTGCGAAAGCGCACCTGTTGATTGGGATCGGGTTGCGTGCGATCGCCTTCCAGAGCATTGGGAGGAACGACAGGCACCGATGGGGAGGGGGAGGCATCAGTCATGCGAAACAAACCGCAGCTTTAACGGCTTTAATAGTAAGCTGAAACGCCGCGATCGGCACGCTCGTTAGTCCATTCGTAGCGGCACAAAGCATAGGAAGACGGCTGGTATTGAGGTTCCTGGCTATGATCTTTTCACACTACCTTTCCCTGATCAGCAATTTCTGATCAGCAATTTAAAGGTGAAGAGCGAAGGGGGAAAGGTGAAGGTGGGAGAGTGAAAGGGTGAAGGGGTGGAAAAGCGGAAGGGTAAAAAGTGTGGCTGAGTGACAAAAAGGGTTCTGAATTTGTCCGGACTGGTGCTTGAAAGCACGTATATGGAAGATTAAACGCCTTTGACTTAACCTCCTGTCATCGTTCATTCTCATGCTAAGTCTAGACTGAGAATAGCCTGGATGAGAATGCTCTATAGTTTGCCGGGGCATCGTCATACCGTGCTCTGAGCTAACGATTGATTTACGGCGATGATCGAGGGCGATCGTGCTTATATCGGTACTACTATGTCAGACGTATTAGTTTCTGCTGAAGTTAGTTATCCAGAACTCGATCGACTGCTGGATGGGCGTTATCAGGTAAACCAAATTTTGGCGAGCGGCGACTGGGGGCGAACCTACCTCGCGCAGGATACTCGTCGCCCTAGCCAGCCTGATTGCATTATCCAGCATGTGTTACCTGCCGCCAATGATGATGCGTATCGCTATGCGTTGAGGCATCTGTTTGTGCGCGAAGCCGCAACGCTAGAACGGTTGGGGGAGCATGGACAAATACCCCGTTTGTTAGCTTGCTTTGAGGACGAACAGGGCTTGCATCTGGTGCAGGAATTGATTGGCGGTGGCTCCTTGAGCCTAGAACTACTGCCGCAACCCTGGCACGAAGAACAGGTAGTGCAACTGCTGCTGGAGTGTCTAGAACTGCTGGCAGTGGTGCATAGTGAATGCTGTCGGCATGGGGATGTACGACCCGATAATTTCATCCGTCGATCGCAGGATGGCAAGCTCACTCTCACTAACTTTGGCACTGTGCGTGATGTACATCTTGCCCTCATGACGCTACAGGGAAAAGCTGCGCCCTCAAGAGTGCCCAACATGCAGGGCTATCAACCGCCAGAACAGGTGCAAGGGTTGCCCTGCCTTGCCAGCGACATTTACGCGATCGGTCTCATTGGCATTCAAGCGCTAACGGGTGTGCATCCGCTGCAACTAAGCCGTGATTCAAAAACAGGAGAGATCCTTTGGCAACCATTTGGTCAGGCAGCAGGCTCGACGCTGCGGCATGGGCTGGTAGCTGTGCTAAGTCGCATGGTGCGTGCTGACCATACGCAACGTTATCTATCTGCAAAGGAAGCCTTGCAGGCGGTGCGATCGCTGACTCAGGGGGTGCCGTTAGAACGAGTGGATGCGCCGATCGCCGCTGATAGCAGTTCGCTAACCCTGACGCAAAATACTGTGCCTGCACTCATGCTGCCCGAAGCAACTGAGCCAGATACGCCGACAGAGGGGTGGTTGAGTCCAGCAGTGCAGATTGGTGTAGGCATTGGTGCAGTAATGGCGGCAGCAGTTTGTGGCTATGCATTGCCCCATTTGCTCGATCGCAGTCTCTTTAGCGACACTGACCGAGGCAACCAGGCATTAGCACAGGCGACGCAGCAGTATCAGGCAGGGCAACTCCAAAAAGCAGTGGCACTGGCAGAATCGATCCCCAAAGACAGTGCTGCCTATGCGCCTGCACAAGCGGCGATCGATCACTGGCAAAAAGATTGGCAAACTGCCGAGCGCAAAGCCCAGGCAGCAGCAGTGGCACTGCAACAGGGAAACGGGTTAGCAGTTTTGCAAGAGGCTCAAGGGCTACCCAAAATCGCCTACTGGCAACAGCGAGTGCAACCCCTGGTGCAACAGTCTGCAAGTCAGGCAGAAACAGGCGCTGCTGAATTGCTGCGCAATGCGTATGGTCGGGCGATCGTCAAAGATTTTACAGGGGCGATCGCTGCGCTTAAACAGATCCCTGAAGGCACTTCTATTTATGCTAAAGCGCAGGAAAAACTGCGTGAGTACGGCGAAAAGCAGAAAATTCAGGCAGTCAGCTATCTCCAGACTGCCTACGATCAGGCAGAAGCAAAGCGGTTCGATCAAGCGCTAGAGTCACTTCAGAACATTCCTGGTGGGGTTTCCACGTATGCCACTGCCCAGTCTAAGATTCGCGAATACACCGAAAAACAGCGCGCTCAAGCCGATGCTCTGACAAGGCAAGACCTGAATCCTGGTAGCAATCTGCAAGAGACGAATCTAGCGGGACTGTAGGAGGTGCGGGGTGAGGGGTGAAGGGTGAGGAATTTTAGTTGATTCAGCCTTTAGCCTCCCCTGATCCTTCTGCCTCCTGCCTCCTGCCTCCTCACGTCCCATTTGTATCCTGTATCTGTACCCCATCAACATCTACTTGCTATGATGCGTCGTGGTGGCGATCGCGTTGGTCTTAACGATTTACCTAACAGCTTACCTAACTATTGGAGCAGCATATGGGGTTCCATTCTCCTCTTGAGTCCCAGGGTTATTACCGCTATGACCCGACTGCCCTAGAGCAGCAAGGACCGGCTCGCCTGTTTCCTCATGCTGGAGAAGATGGGTTGCTGCGCTATGTGATAACCCAACTGCGTCGCAATGCGCTAGCGCACGGACGCTTGTCTGAACCCTTAAGCTTGCTGCTGCGCCAACTAGAGCGGACAAACCAGACATTAGATCAGGTATGGTCACAGGTATCAACGCTGTTAGTTGATTTTAAGTGGCTGCAATCGGGCTGGTTTAATGTGACGCTGCCACCCAACGAGCAGTTTGATGCAGCCTTTGTGCGCGAACGGCGAACTATGACAGCGGTGTTGCTAGCGGCTAAAACGGCGGCTAAACTTCATGCTACTCCTGCTGCCCGTCGATCACAGTTCTATCAAGTGCTAGAAAACTTGGGTCGTGTGCGTCCGGTGGTCAGTCAAATTCATGAGCGGGATGGCGGCTTGAGCGATCGCGAGTTTGCACGTCAGCGCTTGGCAGGGCAAAATCCGATGGTAGTGCGGCAAGTGCGATCGTCCGACCAAGCATTGCTGCAAGTTTGGGCAGATGCAGTGCAGGCGGAGGGTCGTTCCGTTGATTTAGTGGAGGCAGCCGCCGCAAAGCGCCTTTTTGTAGCAGATTATCCGTTGCTACAACATTTGACTCCGGCTGACTTGCAACCGGGGCGCTATGTGGGTAGCCCGATCGCAGTGTTCTATCGGGCAGACACGGGGCTGGAGCCAGTGTTGATTCAGGTAGAGCAAGGCAGATTGATCACGCCTAGTGCCGATGTCGATCGTTGGATGCAAGCGAAGCTGTATGTGCAAACGGCAGATGTCACCGATCACGAACTGATTGTGCATCTGTGCGATACGCATTTGGCAATGGAGGCGTTTGCGATCGCCACTCCCCGCCAGCTCCCCACTACTCATCCGGTCTATCGTCTGCTACGCCCCCATTTTCGCTTTTTGCTGGCAATCAACACACGCGGCAACGCGATTCTACTGGGTGAAGGTGGCGCGATCGATCAGCTCCTCGCTCCCACTCGCGCGGCTTCGCTGGCACTCATCAATCAGGCGTATCGAGCGCGATCGTTTCAGGACTACGCGCTGCCCACTCTTATTACGCAGCGTGGCATTGAACCAGACGTGCTGGCGGAGTTTCCTTATCGAGACGATGCGCTGCTGCTGTGGGGGGCGATCGAGCGCTACGTCACACGTTTCCTACAGCGTTACTATCCAGACGATCAAGCAGTCCAGCATGACCCGTATCTGCAAGCCTGGGCAGCAGAATTAGGTGCTCCGTTGGACTCTCGCCCGGTAAGCGAATTTCCCCAGGCTCCAGCATGGCTACCGTCTGAGTGGGTTAGCCAAGTTAAGCTCAACCCTGACCCACTGCCCACCTATCCCCGCGTACCAGGTTTTCCTCCAGTGGCAGGCGCAGAGGCGCGATCTGGTGCGCTGCAATCGGAGACACATCAACCAGAAGCGCTTCGATCGAACGCACTCAGCAGCCTTCAGCAACTCATCGACATTACTACTCAAGTTATTTTTACCTGTGGTCCTCAGCACGCCGCTGTTAATTTCAGCCAGTTTGACTATGTGGGCTACACTCCCAATGCGCCCCTGTCGCTTTCCAGTCGCCCTGATACAGCCGCTTCAGTGCAGCAATTGCTGCCAAACGCTGATCAGGATCTGGGGCAAATGGAGCTAACGTTTGCACTCAGCGGCATTCGTTGGGGCACGCTGGGCAGCACGGCATTGAGCCAGTTTGTCGATCGAGGCGATCGTCAAATTCTGGAGCAATTTCAAGCCGATCTGGCAGATATCGAAGTGAAGATCAACGCCCGTAATCAGCAACGCCTTGCCACGAGCGGTATAGAGTATCCATACCTTCTGCCGTCAAGGATTCCAAATAGCATCAATATTTAGTTGTTGGTTGTAGTTGTTAGAAGGAGTCAGCAGTCAGCATCAATTCATCCGTCTCCCCTCACTTAATGCCAGTTAAACAGTAATGCCAGTTAAACAGTCTGCCATCTCTATTCTCACTGCGATCGCGATCGCTACTGGCATCCCGTTTCCTGGCTATGCGTTGCCGTTATCGCCGGGCGATCGGGTGCGAGTGCTAACACCAATGGATGATGAATTGCCGCCAGAAAGCCGCTTTCGGCTGAGTGGACTGTATGAAGTAAACGTGGATGGGACGTTGCAAATTCCGTTTTTAGAGCCACAGTCTGCGGTGGGACTAGAGGTGGCAGCGGTGCAAAAGAATCTGGCGGACGCGCTGGTAAGTAAGGGTTTTTTTCGACCCGAATCGCTGGAATTAAGTGTCAGCGTAGTCTCTTGGGCACCGATTCAGGTAACGGTCGCTGGGGAAACGTTTCGTCCAGGGCGAGTGTTGCTTAATGCGGTTACGGAGAGCGAACAGCGGCAGGAGGGGCGATCGCCGCTTTCCACTACGGGGATGACTGGTGAGGTGGTGACTGGCAACTATGCACCCGATCGCTATCTGAGTGCTGCCATTCGTAGTGCCGGTGGCTTAAAGCCGACTGCCGATCTACAACACATTCGGCTGCTGCGCGGCAAGCAAGAAAAAACATTCGATCTTTCTGGTGTGTTAATCGGCAAGATCGTTCCCGATGTGCCACTGATTGCAGGCGATGAAGTGACGGTGCCAGCCTTGCCCTACCGTCAAACTAATCTGGTGCGTCCGTCTCAGCTTACCCCAACCGAAATTACCGTGTTTTTGTCGAATCTGACGGTGCCCACTACGCCCAACCTCAGTAAGGGTGGTCAGGTGACATCGTTGCCGTACGGCACTCGCCTTTCGCAGGCAGCGATCGCGGCAGGGTGTGCAGGTGGTACACAGCGAACCAACGCTAGACGACGTGCGGTGCTGGTGCAGACCGATCGCGATACTGGCAAAACGACCGTTACCGAGCGGTCAATCGAACGATTACTCAAACGCTCTGACAACGATACCGAAAACCCTTTTTTGATGCCGCAGGATGGGGTAGTTTGCTACGATTCAACTGTCACAAACCTCGCCAGTATCTTCCGCCTAATCACCGATATTGCCAGCCCGTTCTTCATCATCAACAGGTTATTTCGGGATGAATGAGTTTCCTCAACTTTCCCAGTCTTTACCCTTATCGGCAGCTGATCGAGGACGCGGACTACGGTATCTGGCGATCGCGGCGGCGGTAAATGCAGCCGTGTGGGGACTAGCACTTTATCTCTTGCAGGATTCGCCGCGTCTTTACACCAGCCTGTACTCGATCGTTTTGTCGGAGCAGCCCAGCCGCACGCAAGCCAATCTACCGCAGCTAACGGCTAACGATCGTGTAGAGGCAGCCATCAGTCGGCGTGAAAATGCGAAAGCCAGCTACAAACTTATTGCAACAACCGATGAAGTGCGCCGAGCCGCTGCTGCCAGCCTTGGCATGACGACGACCCAGTTTGGGATGCCGCAGGTAGACGGTGTAGAGGGCACCGGGTTGATCAACATGGGCATCACTGGATCAACGCCAGAAGAGACACAAAAAAAGGCGCAGGCTTTGTACGAAGCCTTTCAGGAGCGGCTGACTCAGCTCAGGTTGCAGCAGTCCGTCGAACTGGACACAGGCTTTGAAAGCTCGCTGGGTGTGGTTCGTAAAAAGCTAGAAACCGCTCAACTCCGCTTGTCTGACTACAAAATTCGCTCTGGACTGGCTTCTAAGGAGCAGATCGATCAGCTTGCCAGAAATATTGAGGCACTCCGACGGCTGCGAATTGAAGCGATCGCCCAGCAGCGTGATGCAACGGCACGATCGCAGCAGCTATCGGGCAACTTCAAAATGTCTTCTGAACTGGCAACTGAGGCATTTGCACTCCGCGCCGATCCCCTGTTTCAAAGCTTCTTGCGCGAATACAGTGAGGCAACAACTCAGTTAGCGGCTGTATCCTCAAAGTTCGGTCCCAATCATCCCGTTGTGGTGCAGGCAACGACCCGGCAGGCAACCGCCGAAAGCGCCTTGCGAAGCCGTGGGCAGCTACTGCTGGGGCACCCGACTGATCTGACAACGATCGCTCGCCTCAGCACTGGCAGCAATGCTCAAGAGACCAACCCGCGCGAAACGCTTTTTAAGGATATTGTGACCCATCAGGTCGAGCAGCGTGGACTGACGGCACGAGTGCAGGAACTTGACCAGCAGCTAGCCCAACTAGAGCAACGGCTGAATGTGCTTTCACAGCGTAGTTCCACCTTAGAAGCACTTGATCGCGATGTTCAGATTGCCCAGTCTATCTTTTCTTCCACCTTAGCGGGGCTACAGGTAGATAAAAGTGATGTCTTCGGCTCCTACCCGCTCACTCAGATTGTAGCCGAGCCAAACTTGCCTACCACTGCCACTATCCCGCGTCGTACACCGCTCTTCATCGCTGCTGCCCTTATCTCACTGCTCGTCACCATGGGCTTATTCATCGCGTGGCTACGTCAAACATCTATTAAATGGCGCTGGGTCGCCAGTAGTAGAAGTTAAACGTGCAGCAGTGATAGTGGTATTCTACAACGGCAAGGAAGCGTCAACTAGGAGGCAGGGTACGCCGCTTAATCATGCAGATCAGCATCCCAAACGCCGATGTAAATGCGATCGCTGCTGTTTCGTTGAATAACGCCTTTGAGATTCCCTTTTCTAAAGGAGTATTCGTTTACTTTGCGTTGTTTTACCTGTTCTAAGTCATCGAGAATGTCTCCTGCTTGCCCACCTGTCATATTGTTGAGGGCAACTTTCATTTGGAGAGTATCAACCGATTGAGCAAACGACGCTTCAGTTTGTCGGACTTTGCCAGAGGTGCGATCGTAAATATAAGCCAGCGTTACTGCATTGGGCACTACTTCGTACAGTGCAGTCCGAGTGTCACCCCAAGCCCCCTTATTGGTTTGAGCAGGTTTACCGAGCGCTGCCTCGACTTCACGTTCTGACGTACCAACTGGAAAACCCGGAATCGCTGGGACTTGGGTTGAGGGGCGATCGTCCCCTTGTGTTTCTGGCTCCACCGGCGGTTCCACTGATGGCTCTGGCGATCGCTCCACTTCTGGTGGTTCTTCAGGGAGAGTCGAAGGGCTAGGGGGGAGCGGCTTAGGCGAGGCGGCAATCGACGGCTCTAGCGAGGGTGTCGGCGTTGGTTCTTCGACGATTACTTCCGTCGGTGTTTCGGGTTTATAGAAAGCCGCGATCAACGCAGTGCCAAGCATCGTGAGCAACAACGCGCCTAACAGCAGTGGCAGCAGATAGCGATTCTGGCGCGGAGCCGTAGCCGGTGCGCCTGCAAGGGTTTTATCAGGCTGTTGTACTGAGCCGTTTGGCAATTGTGGTCGCTGGGGCGATCGCTGCCCTACTGCCAGCGTTGCCGCTGTTTGAGTGGGTGGCACAAAGGCAGCAGGTTGGGATAGTGACGGTGTGGGAGCGGCAGGGATAGAAGGAGCATCGGGCAAAAGGGCAAGCCACTCATCCATGCTGGCAGGTCGATAGCCTACATCCACTGCCATCCCGCGTATCACCGCTTGATTGGTTGCCGCGCTCAGTTCCGGACGTAGTTCACGTGGATCGGGCAACGGTTGACGGTCTCTTAAAATCGATGCCGTGGGAACGCGTGCCGTTAAGAGTGCATACAACGTAGCTGCTAAGCCATAAACATCAGTGGCAGGGGTACGCTTTTCCTCAGAAAGATATTGTTCGATCGGTGCATAGCCAGCCGAGATCAAGCTGGTATGGTTTTGCGTTGAACCGGGCGTAAATTCGCGGGCAATGCCAAAGTCAATCAGCACGACTTCTTGAGTGCCCTGGCGCAGAATGATGTTTTGCGGCTTGATATCGCGATGCAGCAAGCCATTTTGATGCACCACTTTCAGCGCACTGCCAATTTGACGGGCATAGTGGATGGCGATCGCTTCTGGCAACGGCTGATTTGGAAGGACCAGCGCTTCCAAATTAGGACCACGCAGGTAGTCCATCACCATATATGCCTGACCAGCTTCAATAAAGAAGTCGCTGACGCGGACAATGTTGGGATGCACACACAGCGCTAACCGTCGCGCCTCATCCTGAAACTTGCGCTGATAGTCGGCATAGTCCGGCTCATGGCGCAGCGATTCGTTCAAAGTTTTGATCACCACCGTTTGTCCTAGGAAGTGATGAGTCGCTTTGAACGTGATGCCAAAGCCACCACGTCCTAATTCTTCGTCGAGGGTATACTTACCCCCCTGTAATTGCTGACCAATCAGGGCACTCATAGCAGCAGTCTATCAAATTCTTGAGTACCACCGCCCTAAGAACAACAAGCCTTATTCGTTGGTTTCTGGATACTTTTTTGCCCATGCGTCTAAAAAGCCGAGCGTGAACTTAGACTCATTGCCTTCAGCTAACCCGCTACCAAAAAACGCGCCAACATCTGTAAAGTCGTTACCGCCAGCAAGATCAGACAAACTACGGAACGCGATGAAAGGAATTTCGTTGGCATACGCAACGTGAGCAAAGGCAGTTGTTTCCATGTCGATCGACACGGCTTGAATGGTTTTGAATAGATAGTTGCGGTAATCAGGGTTAGCGAGAAAGACCGGTCCTGATACGCCTCGCCCACCAATGCGTACAACAGGCTGCCCCGAAACACACAGACTTGGATTTTTGGCACCACAGCGATCAAGTTGAGGCTTCACGCTTTGAGCCACTGCCAGCATTTCTGGGTCAACTTTATAGTCAAACTTGTACTCGCCCTTGGGATTTGAGTTGTTTCTAACAAACGTGTCGCGCATAAATAAACCAGTACTAACCGCTCCATTTGGTAACGGCACCTGATAAGCGGAATTGGGTGTGCTGGTAACCTGAGCTAACTTTAAGCCCAGACACAGCAAATCTCCTGGTGTGCCGCAGGGTGAGGGCACGTTACTGTTGCCATGCCAATACACCTCTAAAGGGGATGCCCACTGGCTGGGGACGACAACATCACCAATTTTGTTATTTGGGTTAATGCCACCAGCAATACCGCTGAGCAACAAGTGATGCACATTGAAATGATCAATCAGTAATTGAGTGATCATCGTCGCATTCACAGTACTGATGCCACTCAGCACAATAACAACGCTATTACCTCTCAGTTTGCCAGTCGTAAAGATATTGCCATTAATTTTGTATTCACGCTTGTTGGTTGTTTCTGCCAGCAAAATAGTGGCTTCTTCACCAAACGCTGAAACGATGCCAAAGCGCGCTTCGCATTCCGTAAGGCAACGTTTTGGTTTTGCTTCTTTGGCACTTACTTGAGGCGTTGCCATCGCCAGACAAAGCAGGGCGATCGCGCAAAGGCGTTTGATTCCCCAAGCTGACATACTGGTATTGCTCCACAGAAAAGGTGCTGCTTGCGCTTCATGCAACGTAGCAGGTGATGTCACGTCCGTCATCTGTATCCGCTACACGACCGTCACATCACTACTGGTACGCAGATGCACTAGGCTAGAGAGCAAAATATCCCGCTTCTTCCAGACCTGTTGACACGAGCGACACATTTCAGACGATGGTAAGTTTGAGTAGACCTATACCTGGAGCGGTTCATGGTGCCGAATGACGCGATACGCGAACCAGCCCCTACCGGCGTTGCGGTGGAGTTTTTAGACGTTGGCTTTACGGCAGGCGGGCGATCGCTACTCTCTGGGTTAACGTTCGCTATCCAGGCTGGTGAAGCGCTGGTGTTGTTGGGTCGTAGCGGCTCGGGTAAAACCACCACGATGAAGCTAATCAATCGTTTACTCACACCGACCAGCGGTAACGTGCGTGTGCAGGGAAAGGCAACAACTGAGTGGGATGTGATTCAACTGCGGCGACAGATTGGCTATGTTATTCAGGAAACGGGGCTGTTTCCCCACTTTACGATCGAGCGCAACGTCGGCTTGGTGCCATCACTGCAAAACTGGCAGCCCAAACGCATCAAAGCACGGGCACATGAATTGTTGGATTTAGTCGGCTTGGACCCAGCCCAATTCGCCGATCGCTATCCCAATCAACTTTCGGGTGGACAACGACAGCGCGTTGGGGTTGCCCGTGCCCTGGCAGCCGATCCGCCCATTCTGCTGATGGATGAACCCTTTGGTGCCCTTGACCCGATTACGCGGCTGGAGTTGCAGCAAGAATTTCGACGACTTCAGCAAGAATTGGGCAAAACGGTTGTCTTTGTCACCCATGACATTCAGGAAGCATTTGTACTGGCATCGCGCATTGGTTTGATGCAGGATGGACGGCTAGTGGTATTGGGGACTCCAGAGGAGTTTTTGCGATCGCCCGAACCAGAGGCACAAACATTCCTCAAAACCCTACGCACGTTAGATTCGGTGAGGGGTGAGAAGTGAGGAGCTATGAATAACTTTTTCCTTTTTCGCTATGCGCCGGAGATTTTGCAACGAACGGGTGAGCATCTGTATCTAGTGGCGATCGCCATCCTCATTGCTACACTCATCGGCATTCCGCTGGGAATTTTGATCACGCGGAAGCCTGCCCTGCGTCAAACTGTTCTGGGTACGGCAAATATCCTGCAAATTATTCCTAGTTTGGCGCTGTTTGGACTGTTGGTGACAGTACCGCCTGCCTTGGGTGGGGGCATTGGCGATCCGCCTGCGATCGTTGCTCTGACGCTTTACTCCTTTTTGCCCATTATTCGTGGCACCTATACAGGCATCATGAGCGTTGATCCAGCGATTCGGGAAGCCGGTCGGGGGATGGGCATGACCGATTGGCAGCTTTTGTCGCAGGTAGAAATGCCGCTGGCGTTGGGCGTGATTCTCTCAGGTATTCGGGTCGCGACGGTCATTGCGATCGGCACCGCAACCATTGCTACGGCGATCGGTGCGGGCGGCTTGGGCATCTTCATCTTCCGGGGCATTTCGGCGCTCAATAATCAACTCATTCTGGCGGGTGTGATTCCAGCGGCAGTGTTGGCACTCACTGCAGACTTTGGCATTGGCTGGTTGGAACATCATCTGACACGACGGGGAGGCAAACAAGCGCTATGAAACGCAAACCGTTTTTAGTTCAGATGCTCCTGGCGATCGTCCTATTGCTGTCGATCGCAAGTTGTGCCAGTCCTACGGGTGGCGACAATAGTGGTAGTAGCGGCAATCTGGTCATTGGTGCCAAATCCTTCACCGAGCAGGATATTTTAGGCGAACTGCTGGCGCAACAAATCGAGGCAAAAACGGACTTAAAAGTGGTGCGTCGCTTGCAGCTTGGCGATACCCTCGTTTGTCACAACGCCTTGCTGTCAGGACAAATTGACCTTTATCCCGAATACACAGGCACGGCTTTTTCGACCATTCTCAAGCAAAAGACGCTGGGCGACGTGAAGGAAGTCTACCGTCAAGTGAAAGAGGGTTACGCTCAACAGTTCAACCTGGCAGTGATGCCGCCGCTGGGCTTTCAGAACACGTTTGCCATGATTGTGCGGGGTGATCTCGCACGATCGCTCAATCTCAAAACGCTCTCCCAAGCAGCACAGTATGTCCCGCAATGGCAGGCGGGTTTTGGCTACGAATTTACCGAACGCCAGGAATACGCCAACATGGTGAAAACCTACGACTTTAAGTTCACTAAAGCGCCTCGCTTGATGAATTTGGGGTTGCTGTATCGGGCGTTGTTGCAAAAACAAGTGGATTTAGTGGCAGGCAACTCCACCGATGGACAAATTACCCGCTCGGATTTTGTGATCCTTCAGGACGATCGTCAGGCGTTTCCACCCTACGAAGCAGCAGCGATCGTCCGCGAAGCCACGTTGCAAAAATATCCCCAGGTTCGCACTGCCCTTGAGCAACTGGCAGGCAGAATTTCTCCCGATGAGATGCAGCACTTAAATTATCTGGTAGAGGGCGAACTGCGCGATATCAAAGAGGTGGTGCAGACGTTTCTAAAGTCTAAAAATCTTTAGTAGAGTGCTAACTTTGCATACTCCAAGCTTGAATATGTGAAGCACTCAAGGCTGGGGCGCAACATCTACAATCTCGATCGATTTGTTATTGAACCAGCCAATCACTTCATTTGGATTGATATCCATCCCTCGTGCTTTTTTAAACCCTTTGCCACTTTTGCCGCCAAAATGATGAAGATACTGCTCATGTTCGGCATAGCCTTTAACGCTGTAGCCTTCAGTCAGTACCTTTGCCTGTAGCTTTGTAATTGCCCACCACCACTGATGCGCTTCATCCAATAGATGCTTTTGATAGAGTGGTTTGTCAATCAAAAAGCAATAGCCATCCACACGAGCAATAGGGTTACTTGGCACCACACCATAGGAGGTAATCCCTTCTTGATGGGAGTTTAGTAGCACTTTGAGCCAATGAGGGTCACGAATTTCGACATCACTATTGAGCAATAAAAAGTGAGTAGCATCAGGACGGGCAAGCCGTGAGGCAATATTATTTCCTTCCGCAAAGAGCGAGTTGTAATTGAGTAGACAAAGTTTATCAATCCAGCCACGTTTAAGCATTAATGGCAGGCATAACTTCAGTCCTAGTCTTGAGTTGTTATCAACAACAATCACTTCATAATCAATATCAGGTGTTAAGCGCTGTAAGCTATCAAGCGTTTTATAGACATAGCCGATCGCATTGAACGTTAAAACCAGAATGCTAACTTTCAGTATTGTTGTCATAGTGAGTCCTCTTACAGCAGTGTTCACTTGAACGCGACATCCTATCGCAGTCAAGATTACAGAATGTTGCTGAAAAACAGCAAATGAGTTTTTGCATGATAGCTGACGTACAGCTCTTTGAAGGCTACTGGTGTCGATCGCGTACGTTCCCTCCTATTGCTACTGCTCTCTATTGCTACTGGTCTAGTGAAGTGCTACTGCTTACTGGATGCGATCGCTAACAGTAACGCTGTAACCGTTAGAATGGCAGCAGTGCTTTTTTATCCTCCCCCCAGTCTTTTTCCTTCTTGACCTATGCCCACACTCGAACGCAAGCCCATTCTGCTTGATTTTGAAAAGCCGCTTGCCGATCTAGAAGCGCGAATTTTTCAAATTCGTGAACTTGCAGAAGAAAATGATGTCGATGTATCTGATGAGATCCGTCAGCTTGAGGCACGCGCTGTGCAACTTCGACAAGAAATTTTTAGCGGGCTGTCCCCCACCCAACGACTACAGGTTGCACGACATCCCCGTCGTCCCAGTACGTTGGACTATATTCAGGCAATTAGCGACGAGTGGATGGAACTACACGGCGATCGCGGTGGGTTTGATGACCCAGCGTTAGTCGGTGGCGTTGCCCGGCTTGCCGGTCGCCCTGTTGTCATGCTTGGTCAGCAAAAAGGACGCGATACCAAGGACAACATTACGCGCAACTTTGGGATGGCATCACCTGGTGGTTATCGCAAAGCCATCCGGTTAATGGAGCACGCCGATCGCTTTGGGATGCCAATCGTCACGTTTATTGATACTCCAGCGGCATGGCCGGGGCTGGATGCTGAAGCCTTTGGGCAGGGTGAAGCGATCGCCTACAACCTCCGCGAAATGTTCCGCTTTGACGTACCCATCATCTGCACAGTTATTGGGGAAGGCGGCTCTGGTGGTGCCCTCGGCATTGGCGTAGGCGATCGCCTGCTCATGTTTGAACATTCGGTCTATAGCGTTGCGCCACCCGAAGCATGCGCGGCTATCCTCTGGCGCGATGCCAGCAAAGCTAACCAAGCAGCAGATGCGTTAAAAATTACTGCACCAGATCTGAAGCAGCTTGGCATTATTGACGAAATTTTGCCTGAGCCGATTGGCGCTGCCCATGCTGACCCAGTGAAGACAACCGAAATTCTTAAAGAAGCCTTGTTGCGCCATCTCGATGTACTGGATCGAATGACCAGTGAACAGCGACGCGAATTACGCTACCAAAAGTTTCGAGCGCTCGGTATTTTTAGCGAACACCCCATTTAAGCTGCACTGCTAAAGCCCTTATTTGCAGGCTAAGTAGGTGTTTAAACCTGAAGGAAGGCAATAGGCACAATCTCCGATGGCTGGAACGTTTAGTTAGCTCACTTTCTTCCGGCTTTTGAGAGTCAGGAGTGATATAATAAACTCGTAACAAATGTTTACAATTCCGAGCGGCTGTTGCGCTCTCACTGCGTGCGTTCCACACCAGTTCTCTCACAACTAACGTGTGGAATCAGTACGCATCAGGATTCTCATTGGCTTAACGTACAGCGATTGTCTGCCTTCGCTTTAGCGTTGAGGCTCTTTGCTTGAGCTGTCGGCATTTGTAGCTAGCGACTACACACCGCCTTTCCTCTCATTTCTGATTCAGCTTCGGCTGCTAGACTCATCAATCAGTGCGCTAAAGTTGCTGCGCCTTGCTATCGGTGAGCCTGTATATGTCCAGACTCTAAGGATATTAAGACTGTTTCATGATTTCTCCAACTGAACGGTATGCGCTTGTTACAGGGGCAAGCAGCGGCATTGGTAGGGCAACAGCGCTAGCCTTTGCTCAAGCAGGCATCCACCTTGCATTAGTGAGTCGTACACAGTCAAAGCTAGAGGCTGTGGCGGCAGACGCAGCCCAATATGGGGTGACAGTGCGCTGTTATCCCATTGACTTGTTGCAGGTTGAGCACGTGCAGGAAAAAATAGCGGCGATCGCCGCCGTCGAACCCATCGACATTCTCGTTAACAATGCCGGTATGGGTTACACTGCCTCGCTCGCTAACACACCGCTAGCAGACTGGCAGCGCGTTCTCACATTAAACCTGACCAGCGTTTTTCAGTGCATTCAAGGCGTTCTGCCAAGTATGCACGAACGTCAGCAGGGAACAATTATTAACGTGTCGTCGATCGCTGGGCAGCAAGTTTTTCCTGACTGGGGTGCCTACTGCGTCAGTAAGTTTGGGCTGGTGGCGCTGTCCAAAACGCTAGCGGCTGAGGAGCGTCACCGTGGCGTTCGCGTGGTTACGATCTCGCCGGGTTCTGTCAACACGCCCATCTGGGATACAGATACGGTGCACGCTGACTTCGATCGTGCCTCCATGCTGACACCAGAAACAGTTGCCCAGTCAATTCTCTACACTGCTCTGCTGCCCCAAGACGCAGTGATTGAAGATCTGACCTTAATGTCAAGTGTCGGTGCGCTCTAGCAGTCAGCGATGAACCAGGTTTTAGCTCACCCTGCTCCATCGTTAGCTTTAGCGTTGCCGCTGCCATCACAACCAATAAGTATTCACACTGTCACTTTACCTACCTTTGACCCACTATGGCTACCACTTCTTCTCAAGGTTCTAACGGCTCCCAGCCTGCTGAAAAAAGCGCTAAAAATTTGACCGTCCGACCCGATCGCAACACACTTAAGGGCGGACAAGAGCCGAAATTGCAAACGCCGCCCGAAGACCTCAAAGACGACATGATGGCTGCTGTAACAACCATGCTGCTGGGAGTTGGTGAAGACCCTGAACGCGAAGGCTTGCTCAAAACCCCCAAGCGCGTTGCTGAAGCCATGCGCTTTCTGACCAGCGGCTACCAGCAATCGCTCGAAGAACTCGTCAACGGTGCCATCTTTGACGAAGGTCACAACGAGATGGTGCTAGTGCGTGACATTACAGCTTTTAGCCTCTGCGAACACCATATGCTGCCCTTCATGGGCAAAGTCCATGTGGCTTATATCCCGAATGAAAAAGTCGTTGGGTTAAGCAAACTGGCGCGCATTGTTGAGATGTACTCTCGCCGCCTGCAAGTCCAAGAACGTCTCACCCGTCAAATTGCCGAAGCCGTCCAGACAATCTTAGAACCTAGAGGCGTGGCGGTTGTGATGGAAGCCACGCATATGTGCATGGTCATGCGGGGTGTACAAAAGCCTGGTTCCTGGACAGTAACAAGCGCTATGGTTGGCGTTTTCCAGGAAGATCAGAAAACCCGCGAAGAATTTCTGAACTTGATTCGGCATCAGCCCTCCTGGTAAGTGCCCGTTTGTCAGCAAGTAGCTAGGCGGCATGTGCTCGTCATGTTAACGCGGTTGCTCCAAATCCCTTTCCTGCTGTTGGGGGAGGGATTTTTGCTGGCAAGTGAACCATTTAGCGTTAAATGCTGTCTAACAAGATGAAACGACAACGTACCTGACTGTAGACCTTTGTGTATTTTTAGAGAACTGTAGGTGCCGCCAGATCATGATGAAATCCATCCAACGAACGGCTTTAACTGTGGGCGATCGCGTGCGTCTTGTGCGTGGAACGATGAGAGGGCATACCGCTACGATCACTGCCACCAAAAACGGTGCTTACTTTCTCATTGGAGACTGGACACAACAGACAGGTTTTGTTCTGGTCAACTATGGACCTGTTGAACCAGACGACTTGAAAAAGCTATAAATGCTTCCTGCGTCTGTGCTGTGACAGTGTATCAAGCTCGCACGCGGCTATCATCTGTCTGAAAAATACGCCGACCTTCAACTCAAGTTGAGCGTACAGCAGACGAAAAGAACGTTAATTCTTCCATCATCCTTTTGCTATATGAGGCATTCCATCAGGACGTAGCATGGTCATGCCTTTACTTGCCGATTGCTCTGGAGAGAAGCGAGCAAACGGCATCAGAGGGAGACAGAACTTATTCTGCATGAGGAAAGTAAACCTGAAACAGTGCGACTAGACTGACGACAGCAGCACTAAAGCCTAAGAAAAACGAAACGCCAACAAGAAGAACTGTCATTGCTACGTGAAGTGAATTTCTTCTAGCATCGCAGGTTCCCATCCTTCGTAGGAAAAGTAACTGTAAAAACTTGATGAAGGAATAGTAAATCTACAGTTGACTGCTGTTTATGTCGTAGCAACGGTCACAGAGGTTAGAACGTATAAGCTTAAATGCCTACGCTAAGGCAGGGTTACTGACTCAACGTCAAACAACCTGATAGACAAAGCGAAGACATGCCCATACGTTCATATTCAACACAAAGCTGTCAGATGGGTTACCAACAGTTGGTTCAAGGTGATCGCCAGCTTGATGGAGATCTTGCAACAGCGCCTGGACAACCTCTAGCGGCTTTGCCAACGTCTTTAAGGATGGCGTATTGGATGATCGCGTAGTGTCCAACAGCGCCATTGTCTGCTCAAAGGGCGCACGGCTACAAAGTAGGTAAGTTGTTGCTAGCCCAGTAGGACCTGACACTAGCCACTGAAAGGAGGTTGATGCCTGGGGTAAGGTGAGGGTTTCGTGAGAGTCAATGGTGTTGGAGTCGCGATCGGGCATGATCGTCCCTTCACTCGTTTCATCTGCCGTAGGGGCTTGCGATAGAGCTGGAGAGACAGCATGAGCTAGCGGTAAATCTAGCGAGACGAGATCACCATTGCTGTCCAAGTGCAGCAGCAGAAAGTGAACCGCTTGTTCGCTTTGGTTTTCTAACTGATATTGAATCTGGCTACCAATCGACAGGCTGACTAATTGATCCGTTTCAAGAGGCAATACAGTGGATCGCGTTGGTGAAAGCGGCGCAAGCTGAGCGATCGCAGACGTTTGTTGCATCAGCCTACGTGCTTCCGGTGCCAACACTACCAGTGTTGCTCGTACTGCCAGTTGCGATGCGGTTTCATTGACGGTTAAATTGAGCAGTTTTGCTGCCAGGAGCGTTTGCAGTTTGGGCACCAATCGCTTTACTGCCACTTTAACGGCTTCGCCCCCTTCGCCAGCGGTATTTGGAATTGCAGTACGACCGGGAGAAAAGAGGGCATAACTACTTTGCGAGACGGCTGCTTTATTGCTCAGTAGGTTGGGCAGTGCTACAGCGGGCAGGGCTGCAATCTGTGTTGGTTGCACTGCATGGGTTTTGCTAAAGAGATAATCGGCAGCTTGCTCGCCCGCGATCGTCGCTGATACGTGCGGCAGGGCTGAAATCGCACTGATTGCATCCACTCGCTCAATCCGCGCCAGATTGCTATCAAGGGCGATCGTCAGCCCAACAGTACGGGGCAGCACTCGCACCTGTTCCCGCACAAATTGCCCTACGTGTAACACTGGTGCCGTCTCGATTAACGGTGAGTTCTCTACTGAGGCAGGAGCCAGTTTTGCTTTTGCAAGCAGCCCCTCGCGGGACACAATTTGCAGGAGGCGATCGCGCTGTGCTCCCGACTCATCCACCAGGGCTAGTAACGAGTTAGCTTCATACTGCTCCAATACGGCTGCCGATAGCCCACCCAGCCAAAGCCGTACCGCTTTACCACTCTCCTCAAAACGAACAATCACACCGTCAGCACCTCCAACAGGTACTGTTGGCAGATGGTAGGGCGTGAGGGGACGCTCTTTACTCATCAGACCACTGATGTGAGGCTGCTGCACTCGCTTTGCCAGTTGACCCATTTGCTCGGTTGCTCGTCGCACAGTCATCCGCAGCGCAGTGGTTGGGGTTGCCTGCCAAAGCTGCTGAGTCAGCGCGTAGGTAAACAGTCCAGCGCTGAAGCCATCCCACCGTGCTTCGGCTGCCCATTGATCGGTGCTAGCGGCTGTGAGCACGACTCCAGGCATTTGCCCAGAACGCCGCTGCACGGCAAGACGTGGGCGATCGAGGTTCATTTGGCTCAACAGCGAGTCCTGAAATGCCAGTTCAGCATCACTGGGCTGGGCACCTGTAAGACCGGGACGACTGCGAAGGCGAAGGTTGCCTTGAAGCGGTTGGGTTCGGGGGGCGTAGCTCGTATCGAGGATGGTAGTAACCTGATTAGTGGGGAGCGATCGCAGCAGCAGCAGCAGGGTCTCTGCTAGCAAATCGTTGACAATCGGCATTGCACCTTCCGTCAATGGTTCATCGATCGTCACCAGGCTCTTTTGCACTGCATCTGGCGTAGCACCAAGCGCTACTTGACCACCGTAACCACTGAAGTGAAACACAACGACATCATCGGCTCGTGCTTGCCCAATCAGATGTTCAACAAAGGCAGTCGTAATTGCCTCCCGTGTTGCCTGCTGATCGATCAGCGTGAGAATATCACCACGCTGAAACCCAAAGCGATGAATCAACAGTTCTCGCTGCAATTCTACATCCGTGCCGCAGCCATACAGTGGTGCTTGGCGATATTGATTGATGCCGATAAGCAGTGCCAGTTTGCGTCGTGTTGGCTCTGCTAAAGCGCTTTGATAGCGTTGAACGATCGGTGACAGTACAAGGTCGCCAGCACCAAAGACTGCCAGCGCTAAACCTGATCGCTGTAGAAAATGCCGACGTGTCAGATCCATGCTTTTATTTCAGCATTAAAATCACATTCGCGCCCGAAAATGCACTCCTTTTATGCCTTTAAGCCGATCCAACCCGTATCGTACTTTTGGTGCTGGCTGTAGAACCTCAGCTACTCTGATGCTGCGTATAATGAAGAAAGACTCGTAAGATACAATTTATTGAGCTTTAAAGCGCTGGAACGAGTGCTCGTCTCTAGTCTGTATTGACTTTACGTACGATTAAGACGTTGCAACAAGTAAGTTAGGTTTTGGCTACGTTCAGCCCTCCATGACAAAAGGTTAAGACTGCAATGTGAGTGTGTCGTCAAACCTGTTTAATGGGTACACTACATAGCTTGCAAATCCCTGGGTGCTTCAGCGGCAGCTCTACCAGCTTCGGCTTTATTGATGGGGTCAGCATGGCACGAGCATGACGAAAGCAAACACTAATTTTCCTGAAGTACTATGGAACGGCAATCGCTTACCAGGGCTAAAGCGTCTGAACTTGAAGTTTATATTGAGGTTCATAACCGTCAGGGATTAATGCTGGCAGCGGATCGTCGTTATGTAGAGGCGATTGCCTGTTACGATCACACCCTTCTTTTGCAAGCAGACAATTTTTCTGCCTGGTATGGGAGAGGGACAGCCCTAGCAAACAATGGGCAGTATCAGGAAGCCTTGGCGAGCTTTGACCAGGCGATCGCCATTGACTCGCTCAACCACGCTGTCTGGACGTTTCGAGCCGTCGTGCTGATTCACTTGAAGCGGTATCAAGAAGCGCTGTCAGCCTGCGAACGCGCTCTGGCATTACAACCCGACGATCCAGAAGCGCTAACGTTCCGTGGCGTAGCCTTCCACTATTTGGGTCAGTACAAGCGTGCCTACGAGAGCTACGATCGCGCGACTGGACAGACGACACAACAGTGGAAACCTTGGAAATGGGTGACAAATTTGCTCCACCAATCCCAGCGTAAGTAAGTTGGAGAACGACCTGCTCTGACTACAGCCATTTTGGGTTTGCAGTAGCCCTACTCCTTCACCCTTCCCCTCTTTTATTCTTTTACGAGATATTGCGGTTTGCTTTTTGACAGCAAGCCTCAAAGTGCTGTAGCAATAATCCGACAAAGACTTCTCTTCTTAAATTGTTTGTAGTCAAACAGTGCATGTGCTATATTTGTTTCTAGATTGTATGACGTAGTACAGTCTAAAGACGAACGAACTGTCTCAAGCCAGAAGACAGCACTGATGCAAGGAGAATCTCAAATGAGTACGGATCTAAAAGCAACCTTTGAAGACATTAAAAACCAGGTTTTGCAAGGCAGAGCTATGGAGGTTTTTGAGCAATACTACGCAGACGATGTAGTGATGCAAGAGAATGACAATCCGCCGACCGTCGGTAAAGAGGCAAATCGTCAGCGAGAGCTAGAATTTTTCTCCAAACTGACTGAGTTTCGTGGCGCTGAGGTGAAAAGCGTTGCCTATGGCGATGATGTCATTATTTCTGAGTGGTTTTTAGACTACACTCACGCCGATTGGGGCAAGCGAACCTACGATCAGGTGTCTGTCCAGAAGTGGAAGGACGGTAAGGTTATCTCTGAACGCTTTTATTACGCTAGCTAAGTAGGCGGGCTAAATTAAGCACTGCTGAGAGAGTAGGTTTCGACTGCGCTCAACCTGCCAACACACAGGACTAAGAGCATTGAGACTTCGGCATAAGCGCTCAGCGACACGAAGTTGAAAGGCAACTTATCAATAACCTGAGTTCGGGATAAGAACTGGGACAAGAAAGGGGCAAACCCGATAGGCTGAAAATGCAAAATCTCATGCCTGGTTTGCCCTCATGCTTAGTCTAGAAGCACTTTTTTGC
>NZ_JACJPI010000079.1 GCF_014695975.1 Leptolyngbya sp. FACHB-321 | reverse complement strand
GTAAGGTGGTGTCTTCTTCAATGGTTAACTCGATTCGCAACGGAGCAGGCAGCTTGATAGCAAGGATGATGAATGCTCCAACTATTTTATATCTTTCTATGGCGACCTACTTAAGCAGTATTCTCTTGTCAGATAACTTACTGGCCTTAGTTCGAGTCGTTGCCATTAGCCTAAGATGCTCATTCAGATAACAGATTATGAAGTGTCTGCGCTTGCTGTTTGCTTACAACTTTGAAAACAGTAGATTTAACCCTTCGGTCATCGTGGGATGCGTCAGAACTCCATCGCGTAGAACGGTATAGGGCATCTGAGCTTGCATTACTATCTGTACAGTTGAAATCATCTCACCTGATTCATGACACAAGAGTGAACAACCGAGAATTCTACCTGTCTCAGTGTCTACGATCGCCTTCAGCAGTCCATCAGTTTGCCCCAATGTTCGTGCTCTAGGAATTGCTGAAGCATCCAGTTTTGCCACGCGAGGGGCATAGCCTTGTTGCCTTGCTTCAGTTTCGGTCAAGCCCACTTGAGCTAATTCTGGATTGATAAAAAGACAGGATGGAATCAAGCGATCGCGTGTACTACGGTTGCCGCCATCAATCAGATTTGCTTTGATGATGCGGTAATCGTCGAGTGATACATGAGTATATTGTGGGCCTCCATTGATATCGCCTAAAGCCCAAATTCCAGGTATGTTGGTCTCCAGACGATCGTTGACTGGAATAAACCCACGAGCATCAGTTGCTACACCAGCCGCCGCTAGATTGAGCGTATCAGTGGTAGGCGCACGCCCAACGGCAACAAGCAGATGTGAACCCTGGAGAGTTATCGTCTGATCAGCGACTTGAATGTGTAGCTTAGTCACATTACCAGCGCGATCGACTCTTAACACCTTTGCCTTCAGTAAGAATTCAATCCCGTCTTGTTCTAAAAGTGCTTGAACGGCGATCGCAATATCGGGGTCTTGCTGTGAGAGGATTTGCTCACTTTGTCCAATGACGGTGACACGAGAGCCAAAGCGCCGGAACATTTGAGCAAATTCCAGCCCAATATAGCCGCTACCCATCACAATCAAATGTTCGGGCAAGTGTTCTAGCTCCATGATTGACTCACTCGTCAAAAAACCAGCTTCTTTGAGTCCAGGCACTGATGGAATTGATGGTCTTGTGCCTGTATTGATAAAGAAACGTTCTGCGGTGAGGTGCCGAGTAGTGTCTTTAGCCGTTGTCACTTCAATGGTTTTGGGTGCAACAAATCGTGCCGTTCCAATCATCAGTTCATGCCCCAAAGCAGTTTCTAGATTGTGCAAATTTATGCCACGCATGGATTGCACAACTGTTCGTTTGCGTTGAATCACTGCTGCTAAATCAACAGTGAGCGCATTAGCGTTAACTCCATAAGCGGCACTATTTCGCACTGTATTCGCAACGTCAGCGCTCGCAACCATTGTTTTGGTGGGAATGCAGGCGAGATTGATGCACCCACCACCAATCATGGTTAAGCTACGTTCAACCAGAGCTGTTTTTCGTCCATCAGCCACTAGCGCTGGTGCAAGTGTTTTACCTGCTTTGCCGCCCCCGATGATAATGTCGTCGTAGTATTCAGTGTTCATGACCTCTTCCCTATGTTGGGTATTACGCCATTGCTGCTATAACGTCGTCTGTAGACAAAACGGCATTGGCGATGTACCCAAAGTTGATCAATGCCGCTTTGTAGCCGTCGCCCAACTCTGAATGCCGAGGCGCAGCCGTGGCATCTTTAACGACAAGCACCTCGAATCCTTGCTCGATTAAGTCGCGCAGGTGAGCTTCCACACAGATGTTGGCTAGCATTCCCAGCAGAATCACTTTGCTGATATTGCGCTTCCGTAGTTGCAAAACGAGGTCGTTGCTCTGTGGTCCATAGACTTTGTGGGGACTGACCACGATCGTCTTGCCATCTTCAATGAAGGGCTTATAGCGATCGAGCCAGTCAGCACCAGACCCTAAGAAACCATCAAGGCTTAACGCACTACTGCGATCAAACTCTTTAGACTCCAGCATCATCCGCTCTACCGTTCCGGCGAAGTTCCAGCCATAGTCGGTAGGGTAGTAATAGTGAGGGGAGATAAAAACCGCAAAACCAGTCTGCTTCGCGGTTTTGAAGACTCGCTCGATGTTCTCGACAGTCTTGTTTTCCTTAACACTTTCACTTACCAAAGCCCAGGAAACGCCTGTTTCATTCAGGACATCATTTTGCGGATCGATAACGACCACTGCGGTGTCATTCTTGTTGATGTTCATTGTTTTTTCTGGTCTGCTAATGTTCACGCTTCAGTTTGTTAAAAACCATCCAGCCTATGCAGCATTTCGCCAGTAATCCAGTCCCAAGCAAAGGACGCAAAGAAGCTAGCCACTCTTCAATAGGATGCAAAACAGTTGCGAAAAGATGAGTTCCATACGTCAGCACTGCGTTTATGCTTTTCTAATTAGCAGCGGCAGCATGTTCAATGACCTTAACAACGGTATCTGAATGGGAAACCATCACTACATGGGACGCGTCATTTACGACGATCGTCTCCTTTGAGTTGGCACGCTTTGCCATGAAAGATTGCACCGCTGCTGGAATGTTTAAGTCGCGACTGCCATAGATAAACCAGGACGGGGTGGACTTCCATGCAGGCGCACCAGAGGCTTCGTTTAGCGCAGCTTCTGTGATCGGTCGCTGCGTGCTAGCCATCAGCTTTGTGTCTGCGACGGGCACATCCGCCGCAAACTGCGCGTGAAACTTGTCCTGCTGAATGTAGAGGTCTTTGCCGCCATCAGGCAGGGCGACCGGTGGCGCAAGCGTCGGACCAAGCGTGCTGCCCGGATAACGTCCTGAGAGTTCAGCGGCAGTTTCGCCTGTATCAGGAGCAAAACCAGCAACGTAAACCAATGCCTTCACGTTCTTGTTGTCATTGACTGCATTGGTAATCACCGCACCGCCATAGGAGTGCCCAACTAGCACGATGGAACCCTTAATGCCATTAAGTACACTGGACACATAGTTCGCGTCGCTCTCGACTCCGCGCAGGGGATTGGCTACAGCAGTTGTTGGATAACCTTTGGCGATCAGCTTGGTCAAGACACCGTTCCAACTGGAAGATTCGGCGAATGCGCCGTGGACAAGGACAATAGTGGGCTTGCTATCTTGTGCGCTTGCGGTGTTCAGGGTAACTCCCAAAGAAGTGATGATAGTGGTTCCTAAAAAGAGTGCGACGATCAAAAGCAGGCGAATACCCTTTCTGTAGGCGAGCATCTTCATGTTGTGGTCTCCTTATGTGTTTGTTTATCTCGTTGGACAGGGAAAGGGCAGTTTCCACATCGTTGGATACAATACTCTTCGCCCAGCCGTCGCTCCATTGAGCGGAAACCTTTCCCTACCTGAGGTGCAACTGGAAGAAGTCGGCGGTTCGACTATTAGACAGGGCGGCTGCATCCTTGTCGTAGTGGATGCCACGATGTCGGGCAAAAGCGTGTCTGCAACCTGGGTAGGTAAACACCTGAGCAATTGCAGTTTCCTTGAGCGCTTCGATGATGGACTTTTGTGCCTCCTTGGAGATGTACTCATCCTCCGCGCCTAGATGAACCAGCAGCGGGTTCTTGATGTTGTTTGCTTCGTCCAGATGCTCCTCCATACTGCCACCGTAGTAGACGACAGAGACATCGGCACCTTTGCGAGCTGTCGTAATAAAAGTCATCAGTCCGCCCAGACAGTAGCCCATCAAGCCAACTTTTCCATTCGTACCGGGCAGCGATCGCGCCATTTCTATCGTGGCAGCGATGTCTGCGATACCAGCGTCATAGTCAAAGGCTGTGTAGAAGGCAAAGCCCTTTTTCCATTCAGCCTCGGATTGATCTGACATATCAACACCTGGCTCCATCCGCCAGAACAAATCTGGACTCACTGCAATATAGCCCTGCAAAGCGAGTTCGTCACAAGTGTCTCGGATGTCAGCATTGACCCCAAAAATTTCCTGAATGACGACGATCGCTGGTGCTGGCAGGACATCCGGGTGCGCTACGTAGGCTTGAAAGGTTCCATCATGGGTATCTACGGTGCTGTATTTGCTCATGCGTTTCGCCTAGTGAGGATGTTTCTCGTGACAACCGAATTGCCTCAAAAGCAAACTGATCCAAGTCAACGCAGACCACCCGTGATGTACAGCGTTTCGCCAGTGATCCAGGCTGAGTCGGAAGACGCGAAGAAGATAGCCGCAGGTGCAATGTCCTGCGGCTGTCCGATGCGACCCAGCGGAGTTTGCGCCTCAACCTGTCCGCGAAAATTACCAAGAGAGATTCCCGCTGTGTGCGTGCCTTCCGTTTCCACCACACCAGGATTAATAGAGTTGACACGGATGTTGCGTGAACCTAGCTCTTTGGCTAACGACTTCGTTACGGCATCGACAGCCGCTTTAGTCGCACTATAGACCGAGCTGGTAGCAGGCGCGAGGGTACTAACGAGCGAACTAATATTGATAATGCTGCCACCCTCCGAACCGAAGTACTTTACACCTTGTTGGGAAGTAAGGATTAATCCCAGTACATTGAGATCAAAGTGCTTGTGGAAGTGCTCTTCCGTAATGTCTTCAAGTGGGACATTTTCATACATCCCGGCATTGTTGACCAAGATGTCGAGACTGCCAAATACCTGCTGCGTCTTGGCAAAAAGCTGTTCGACCTCTGCTCTTTTGGAAACATCTGCCTGAACTGCGATTGCCTTCCCGCCTGCGCTGTTAATTTCATCAACGACGCGATCGGCTCCTTCTTTACTCGATGCATAGTTAACGACTACGGCTGCGCCTTCGGCTGCCAGATGTAGGGCGATCGCAGCACCGATTCCTTTGGATGCACCTGTCACAACTGCGATTTTTCCATCTAGTTTATTCATGGTTGCGAATTCTATGGTGTTGGGGTTAAAGCAGTCAGCCGTAACAGGTGTGATTAGATTTGCGTACCATCTTTGGTCGTGATTTTGTTCATGGGGCTCCTAAGTTGAATGGGTTGACCATTTTCTAGTCCGTATCCGGTTTGGACAATACAGCAGCCACATCTTCAGTCGGCGATTGATAATCATTAGATACTAGTGATTAATCAATCACCTTCTTTGAGGATCTGCCTTGTTTACAACGATGGATCACCCTATCTACAACAGCCATCTGGAGGGTTCCCAACCGCTTTCAGAGCGCTTCAAACCTGTGCCATACCGCCGTCAACAAATAGCTCAATACCGTTGACAAAGCTGCTGTCATCCGAAGCGAGAAAGACAACGGCTTTGGCAATTTCATCGGTCGTGCCGACTCGTCCCAGAGGGATAGTGGCGGCTTGGCCGTCCACGAATTCCTGCACCTGCTCATCGCTCAGTCCTATGAGATTGTAGCCAGGAGTCGGAACCACGCCAGGACTAATGGCGTTAACCCGGATCTTGCGATCCTTGAGGTCGAGTATCCAATTCCGGGCAAACGATCGCACAGCGGCTTTGGTAGCACTGTAAACGCTAAAGGCTGGGGTACCCATAGTAGTAGTTGTTGAGGCGTTTAGAATAATGGAAGCGCCCTCTGGTAAAAGCGGCAGTGCCTTTTGGACGGTGAACAGTAGACCTTTGACATTCGTGTTGAACGTTTTATCAAAGTGTTCTTCAGTGATTGAGCCGAGTGGGGCGAGTTCTCCACCGCCAGCATTGGCGAAGATGACATCAAGGTGTCCTTGCTCTTGCTTAATCGTGGCGAATAGGCGATCGAGGTCTTCCATCTTAGAGGCATCACTCTGCACACCCGTAACGTTTTTACCGATCTCTTTTACAGCAACATCCAGTTCAGGTTGGCGACGACCCGTGATGAAGACATAGGCACCTTCAGCAACAAAGTGCTTAGCAGTGGCAAGACCGATGCCGCTAGTTCCGCCGGTGACAAGAGCGACTTTTCCTTCTAGTTTGTTCATGATAAGTCCTGTAGTTGTTTGTGATGGTTGCTAATTCACAGCCCCGTTTAAGCATGGCTGTGGTCATGATGAGGATGAGCTGTTGGATGTTCGGGATAGCTTATCCTTCCATTGATCAGGCAGGAACAGGTTGCAGTCGTGATGTGAGAAATTGACGAATGTGGTTGGCGATCGCCTCTCCTTCCTCTTCCAAGGCAAAATGTCCGGTGTCAAGTAAATGAAACTCAACGTCATTCAGGTCACGCTGATAGGGATAAGCACCGTCCGCAGGGAAAATGTAATCGTTCTTGCCCCAAACAATTAAAGCCGGTGGCTGATATTTGCGGAAATACTCTTGCCACTGTGGATATAACGGTGGGTTCGTACCATAGCTATAAAGCAACGCCAATTGAATCTCATCATTTCCGGGGCGATCGAGAAAGTGTTGATCCATGTTCCAAGTATCCGGGCTAATCGTTTCAAGATTGCGAACGCCGTTGGTATACTGCCACTTTGTTGCTTCCAGGGTGACAAGGTATTTGAGCTTGTCTGCATTCTCAGGCGATCGCTCTTGCCAGTACGCCTTAATCGGTTCCCAAAATTCGCGTAGACCTTCCTCATAAGCATTTCCATTTTGGACAATCAGGGCTTGCACCCTCTCTGGATACTTAGCAGCAAGGCGATAGCCAATCGGAGCACCATAATCCATCACATAAAGGCTGTATTTTTTGAGATCGATCGCAGCAATAAACTTCTCCATGATCTCAGCCAGGTGATCAAAGGTGTAATCAAACGTATCCGCACTTGGCATGGAACTGTTGCCGTAGCCAGGATAATCGGGGGCAACCAGATGGAATTTGTCAGCCAGCGCCGATATCAGATTGCGGAACATATGAGAGGAGGTTGGGAAACCGTGCAGCAGCAGAATTGTTGGATTACTGCGAGAACCAGCTTCTCGATAAAAAATATCTAAACCATCGATCGAAACTGTGCGAAACGTAGTCATACTGCTACTCCTTACGACTGTATAAGTGGTGAAATTGTGGAGTGAAAGCGAAACACCTACCGCTGAAAATAGTTGCGCCAGCTTTTGGGTAAAGCTTCTAGTTGAGCGGCGCGGTGAAGTAACTCTGGATTGCCTTCCGCATTGATATAAAGTTGAGTGATATCGGCAACAGTGATATTGTTTTCATCCCGGCTCACCAACTCTAAAGTGTCCCCCACCCCGACTTCGCCCTCTTGCAACACACGAAAGTAAAAGCCAGTGCGGCGACTGGCGGGAAAGCGTTTCACCATATCCGGTCGTCCAAACCGAATCCCAAGTTTGTAGCAAGGCATACGCGGCTGGCTCACCATTAATTCCACATCACCAATCTGGAAACGATCGCCAATGTTCAGGTCTTCTTCTCGCATCCCAGTGGTTGTGAAATTTTCACCAAAGTTGCCTAGTGTTAGCTCTGTATTAGGTAACTCATCACGCCAGTAATCGTAATGCTCGAACGGATAAACATAGACTGCTTTGTCTACTCCGCCATGAACAGTAAGATCAGCCTGCCCATCACCGTCTAAATTAAGTGATCGCACCATCACGCGATCGCTAACTGGCGCTTTGAAAATTCCGGTGCTAACGGTTTTCCCTTTCCAGGTCACTTCACGCGGTAGCCCGACATTAACAGAGACAATTTTCATCTCTAGCTCCAAAGTCTTAGATGACATTTCTTGTCATCAATTTGTTGTTTGCTGCAGAAGGATGGCAGATCATAACTCCTTCTTTCTGAACGTTGGCATTGGGACCACTGCCCATTGCTCAAACCATGACCGTGGAGGGTAGATCTCCGGGCGCACCCAAAATTTCATCGCCAATCTCAGCAGAAAGACGCTCAAACAGCGCCATGTCCGCTGGTTCTGCTTCATCCAGCGTCCCCACTGCTGCAATCAATCGAGCAAAGGCACTGGGCGCAGCGACGACTAATCCGCGGGCTGGTTTATCGCCAAGCGCAGCAACAACGTGAGGAATACAGGGAGCAATCAGAAAACTTTCACCTGCATTCAGCACAACCTTGTTCTCACCCGCCCAAACCGTGAACTCCCCGTCCAATACATAAAGTTGTTCAGAATAACGTGTGTGGCGGTGAGGAGGCGTTTGTGAGCCAGGTGGAAAGTAGCCTTCGATCAGATCATACTGCCCTCCAGTTGTGGTGTGATCGGCAACAATGTTAAGGCGAGAGCCAAAGAGCCAGAGAGTTTGTGTCACGAGATTACTCCTATTGATGAACAATCTGTGGAATCAAGAGTTAGTTTGTAATTGCTGAAGCTATTTGCTGTGAAACGCGACCTGTAGCTTTAACTAAATCCGCTGCTTTTTCACCGATCATGATGGTTGGTGCGTTAGTATTTCCTGTCGTGATTGTTGGCATGATGGAGGCATCCACAACCCGCAATCCCTCAATTCCATGTACTCGCAGTTCAGGATCAACCACTGCCATTGGGTCAGTGCCCATTTTGCAGGTGCCGACGGGATGATACACCGTATCGCAAACTTCCCGAACGTAAGCTTCGAGTGCTGCATCGCTCTGCTTGTCGGCACCGGGAGCGACTTCCTCACCGCGAAACTCATCAAAATTACTTTCATGAAACAAATCACGGAGTAATTTAATCCCAGTAACGAGCTTTTGTACATCGGCTTCGCTTTTGAGGTAGTTCAGCCGAATGATTGGTGCGCATTGGGGATCGGAAGAGCGCAAACTGACACTGCCAATGTTTTGGGGATGGGTCAAACAGACTAAACTCGTGAATCCCGCACCAGCGTAAGCATAAGCAGGTGGTGCTAACACCACGGGACCGAAGAGAAACTGTAAATCTGGCGTAGCATTCACGTTGCCTTGAGTATGCAACAACAAACCAGCTTCAGCGATACTACTGGTGCTTGCCGCGTGTAAAGCTTGAGTTGCCTGGTATACCACATGCACAATCGGGTGATCTTGCAGATTTTGACCCACACCCGGCAAATCAGCCACGACCGGAATTCCCATTGCTTGTAGGTGTTCTGCATTCCCAATGCCGGAGAGCATAAGCAGTTTGGGCGAATCGAACGCGCCAGCACTTAAAATTACTTCGGAGTTGACCCTGACCTGTTGCAATGCGCCCTCGTGCAGATATTCCACTCCAACAGTGTGATTGCCCTCAAACAACAAGCGGGTCACTAACGCGCCTGTGATTACAGTTAAATTGGGACGATCGAGAATAGGCAGCAGGAAGGCAGCAGCAGCACTGTGTCGTTTTCCCTCCTTGATGGTTAACTGATAAAGTCCCACCCCTTCCTGTTGCTTGCCATTAACATCAGGGTTGTGGTCATAGCCCAACGCGATCGCTGCATCTACAAAACGTTGAGATACTACAGCAGGCGCAATGTGATCGGTGACGCTCAACTCTCCATTAACTCCGTGAAATTCGGACGCGCCACGCTGTTGATGCTCCGATTTCTTGAAGTATGGCAAAACATCCTGGTAACTCCAACCGGGATTCCCCAACGCCTGCCAATGGTCGTAATCATGAGGGTTACCCCGCATATAAATCATGAAATTAATCGCACTGCTACCCCCCAGAACTTTGCCACGGGGACAAAAGATTTTGCGGTTATTCAGGTAGGGTTCTGGTTCAGAGAAATAAGCCCAGTCCACTTCAGAACCTAATAAACTAAGGCATTCTGCCGGGATATGAATTTCTGGCTTCGTATCTGGATTACCAGCTTCAAGGAGTAACACGGTTGTATTACTGTCCTCGGCCAAACGGTTAGCGAGAACGCAACCTGCTGAACCTGCACCAATGACAACGTAGTCGTATTGAGTCATGACAAGGTTATATCCTCTGTTTTGATCAGCTAGATCGGACTACCCAGTTCAATTAAAATGCCGTCTAAATCACGTATATAGCCAACTGTTTGTCCCCACGGCTTGACTTGAGGAGCGGCAACCGCTACAGCACCTGCTGCTACAGCCTGTTCAAAGGCGGCGGCTACATCCTCTGTGACAAAACCAATCTCAATGCCAGCAGGCAACTTCGACAAGCTATTTTCTTGAAATCCCTGTGGTAGGTTAGCGTTTGCAAATTCATTGGTAGCAAAAGCAAGGGCGGTTCCACCGGTATCCATCTCAGCGTATTGCTTGCTTTCATCAATGAACCGTTGCTTTAGACCAAAGGCACGTTCATAAAACGCGATCGCTTGGGTAACGTCTTTGACATAGAGAATTGTGTAGGAAAATTTCAATGTTTTTTGCTCCTTTTCAGAGAACCAAACTTTATAGAGAAATCAATGACTTGCAGCAATAATGGCTGCTATCAATTGCTCCTTGCTCCAGGACTTGCGATAGCGAATGCCATTAATAAACAGTGCTGGGGCAGATGTGACTCCACTGTTTAATCCACTTTCGGTGTCTTGATTAATGCGATCAACGTGTACTCGATGAGATAAATCTTGGAGAAATTGAGAAATATCGAGACCTAAAATATCGGCATACTCAACGAGATAGCCGTCTCCCAATGCTTGTGAATGGGTAAATAGCATGTCGTGCATCTGCCAAAACCGACCTTGTGCTGCTGCTGCTGCTGCTGCTTGTGCTGCCTTTTGTGCTTGAGGATAAGTTGAATTCTGGACAAAGTGACGGAACACGACACAGATCCAATTCTTCTCAGGAAAGCCGACATCGAAATGTTGCTGAATTGCCTGAATCAACTGATGCACTTTCTTACATTGGGGACATGGGTAATTCCCATATTCCACAAGCATGACTGGGGCATTGAGCATCCCCTGATAGTGATCGCGTTGAGAAGGCGGAACAAAGAGTTGCTTAGGATGGTTCTCTTGATTCATCGGACACTTTGGCAAAAAGGGATTTCTCATAGCATCAAGGGATTGCCATGACTCCTATCCGTGATTCCTCCCGATTCCGCTATTTGTATGACTTCAGCCTATGAAATTAACGCGGTTTTGTCGTCAACCAGGAGTTCAGTGGTTAGAGGGCTAAAACGACAGTTTTTAACTATCTTTTGAATGCACCTTCAACCAAACTTAAGTTCAGTTCTCATCGCTTGTCACAACTTGGCGATTCCTCGCTTCAATGCGGTAATCACCGCCTGAGTGCGATCGCTCACACCTAACTTGCTTAAAATGCGGTTGATGTGAAATTTGACCGTACTTTCAGTAATGTTTAGGGTCGCGCCAATATCGTGATTGCTTAAGCCGCGTGCCATCTGCCGCACAACCTCTTGTTCTCGATCACTTAACTCCGGAATGTTCATCCGTTGCACTAATTTCGCAGCCACTTCAGAAGGGATATATTGTTGCCCGCTGTGGACAATCTGAAGGGCATTAAGAAGCGCCTCTGGTTCGGCATCTTTGAGCAAATAACCTTTGGCTCCGGCACGTAGGGCGCGATAAATATCCTCATCCCCGTCATAGGTAGTCAGTATAATGATGCGGGCACGGGTGAATTCAGCACAGATGGCGACTGTCGCATCAGCGCCGCTCATCTGCGGCATCTGTAAATCCATTAAGGTGACATCAGGCTGAAGTTGTCGATATTGAGCGATCGCTTCCAGCCCATCTCCTGCTTGCCCCACCACCGTCATATCCGGCTCGTTCTCAATCAGCGCCGCCAGCCCCTGCCGAACAATCGCGTGATCATCAACAATCAAAACGCGGATTGCTGCGAACTGACTCATGCTGATGCCTCCTGATGTATAGCTACAATTACTTCTGTTCCCTGCCCCAGTCGGCTCTTAATTGAGAGTTGTGCCCCAATGCGTTCGGCTCGTTCGGTAATACCCAGTAAGCCAAACCCTCGACTTAGAGTTGTGTTATCGACTTCAAACCCTCGTCCATTATCTTTCACGCATAAAGAGCATGATGTTAGCTCATAGACTAATTCAATCCGAATTTCACTTGCTTGAGCGTACTTAACTGAATTCGTAAATGCTTCCTGGGCAATTCTCAAAAGATTATTCTCGGTTTCAGGAAGTAATGCATAGGGCGTGCCGACAATCTCACAGATTAAGCTGGTTTCGGTTGAAGACTGCAAAGTGGCTACAAATCGTTCTAGCGCTGTCCAGAGATTGCCATCTTCTAGCAATTGGGGACGTAGTGCCGCAACCGATCGCCGAGCTTCTGTCAGCCCACTGCGAGCCAGATCTCGTACAGTATTAATATGGGTTTGAATGGCTTCTGGGCTGGTTGTCGTTAATCGGGAAGCGGCTCCCATGTGAACTAGTATTCCTGTAAAGGCTTGCGCTAGGGTGTCATGAATTTCGCGCGCCATGCGGTTACGTTCCTCCAAAATCGAGGCTTCTTCGGCACGCTTACGATCGCTGATGTCTGTGTTGAGAGCATAGAATCCAATGACTTGAGCGTTCGCATCAACGTTGGGGATTAAGGTTGTACTGATATATTTGAGACCTGATGGTAAAAGCATTTCGGCTTCAAAGGTAGTCATTTGTCCTGCCAATACCTGATTCATATAGGGTTCAACCTCTGAATACATTGCATCGCCTATAAACTCACGAATAGACTTGCCCAAAATTTCGTTTCGGCTACAGCAACACCAAAGCTCGTAGGTATAGTTGATAAGACGATAACGCTGTTTAGCATCGATATAAGCAATACAAACAGGCAGAGCATCTGTAACGAGCCGCAATTCCTGTTCACGAGCGCGCAGTTCTGCTTCGCTTTGCTGTAAAGCCGTTGTTCGTTCCTCAACCTGCTGTTCTAAAGTGCGGTTGTAATTAGCTAATAGTTGCTCTGCTTGTTTTTGCTGGGTGATATCCTGAAAGGCTGCGATCGCATATACCACTTTACCCTGTTCGTCAAAAATAGGAGTTCCCCATACTTCAACTGGAATGGTTGCGTTGTTTTGGCGAATGTCTATATCGTTAACAGAAGTACGCTCACCGCTCAATGCCCGGATAATTGGCATTTTCTCAGTTGGATATTTTTGATCCGTTCCCGCCAGATAAGTTTGATAAACTTCTGCAAGCTGATTGGGTGTCAGAGAAGGATCAATCCCTTTACCCAATAGCTGAGTTGCTCGTTGGTTGAAGTAGTAAGGGCAACCCGTCGCATCCACTATGCTAATCCCCACCGGGATTGCTTCGAGGAATTGAGCCATCCGACTTTCGCTAGCTTGTAGCTTTGAGTAGAGCTTTGCATTTTCAATCGCGATCGCGGCTTGAGTGGAGAGTAGATTCAGAACTTGCGATCGCTCCGGCGTAAACGCTCCAGTTACTAATTGATTTTCTAAATACAACACCCCAACGAGCTTACTTTGATTCAGCAGCGGCAAACAAAGAAGTGACTGAGTTTGGTTGTGTTGAATATACGGCTCATTGGTAAAATTACCTTCACGAATTGCATTATTTAAAAGGACAGTTTCATGAGTCCGGATCACATACTGGATAATTGATTCGGGTAAGCAATTTGTTGTTGGAATTGATTTCAGCACTCGTGTAGCACAACCATTCTTACCATCTTCGAGTTCACAAGCAGCCTCAATCACCCATCCTCCAGCGTTCTCTAAAAGCAAACATCCGGTTTGTGCGCCAGCATTCTCGATTAAGATTTGCATCAAGGAATGCAGCAACTGATCCAGTTCAATTTCGCTCGAAATCGCCTGTGATGCTTTCATCACTGCCGTTAAATCGAAAGTAATATGTGAGTTGTCAGAGGTAGTGGTTCCAGCAGTAGTTCGGACTGGCGTGTAAGCCACATCTAACAATTGAGGAAAGAATTGCGGATAGCGAGTTTCTAAATCTTTGACCTTTGCTGTTGCTCCCCAACGTTCGTAGCAGTAGTGAGCTTCTTTCATGTAGGTTTGAGCAAACTTTTCCCGACTACGGGATAGGTAAAACTTGGCAGCTAATTCATAGGCTAATGCTTCTTCTTGCAAATACTCATTTTCCTTGGCTCCCTGAATCGCTTGTTCATAGAACTCTTCTGCCTCAAACAACTGACCTAAAACTCGCGCTTTCTCTGCCTCGACCAGATGGTACTTATGCAAATAGTTCATAGGCGCACAACGCGCCCAGTGTTTCATTGTCTCCTGGTTAACCGCAACTTTTTTCAGGATTTCTGACTGCACTTGATCACTGCTTTCAGGGTATGTTGCTAGCCTTGCTAGAGAATCGTAAAAATAGTACAAAGCTTTAGCAAATGTGGCTGTCATCTGGATCAAATAATTTTCTGCTAAATCTGAGTTCTCAACTGCCTGAGCATACTCATAAAACAGATAGCAGAGAGACAGCTTGTTGAAATAGAGATTAAAGATTGCGAATCCGTCATTCGCTATTTGATGTTGTGGAAGCCCAATCTCCTCATTGTAAGCTTCTCCAATTAGACGGGATGGATTGAGTGAGCGTCCGATTAAATTTAGAACAGCCTGCTGATAGATTTGATTCCAGGTGAGTGCTATTTCCTGTTTGATTTGACGGATTGCTTCACCATGTGTTGTCATTTTGCGTTCAAGTTCCACAAGTTCTTTGCCAACGGCATAGGATTGAAAGCAATAACAATGAGCGCAATAGCCAGCAAACTCTAAATCTCCAGTTTCTAGCCCACTTTGATAGCCTTCTAGAAATGGCTGTAGCAGTTTCCTAGCATGTTCTTTCCAGTGGATGATAAAGTTATTTACTATGGTTACAGTCCGAGCTTTAAGCGCATGAGTATGTGACTGTGACAATAGTCTTAAGGCAAGCTGCCCAAACTCGTAGCCAGACTCGATGTTATCAACCATTCCACACAAAACTAGTCCAAAGTTGGCATAAGCAACGGGAGATGAAAACGCATTACCATACCGAATTGACAAGCTAACCTGCTTGGATGCAAATAGAGGCATCAAATTAGGAGCCGCAATTTGGGCAACAGTTGTTATCCTTGATAGGATTCTCACTGCCTCCAATTTGTCTGGCTCAATCATTTCCGGCAAATGGCTTAAGTCCCTAATCGGTTTCTCGCCCATGTGTGATGCGATCGCGGCTAGTTCAAAATCAACATCTGACTGACTGGGCGTTTCAGGAAAATTAATCCCTAGCTGACGCAAAATTTGCAATGCTGTATTAATTGCTTCTAATAGCTGGCTCTGCGCGATACTAGTTTGAATTTTAACTTCGTAAACTTTTACGGTATCTAGAACTGTCAGGGCTTCTCGTAAAACAGCTTCTGCCCATTGTTCTACATCTTCAAACTCTCCACACAAATAAGCAATTTCCGCTGTTTCTAAGTATAAGTTTAATGTCAATTCATAGTTTGTTTGCCAGCTAGACGCTGCCAGCCATGCTTTCCCTGCGGCTAAATAGTTTTTTGCCACCTTATAAGCGATCGCTGCCTTCGCTTTCTGACCTGCCAATAGATTTAGTTTGGCAATTTCATCTCGCTCTGCTTGATCGGTGACCAACTCGATTCCATAATTTAGGTGATCAACAATCTCAAATAACCTCTCTGATAGTTGCTCTGACAAGGTCTTTTCGAGTAAATTGCGACCGATTTGCAAATGAACAACTTGTTTCTGAGCCTCATCGATCAAGGCATAAGCGGCTTGTTGCACACGATCGTGCAAGAACTTATACTCCTGAACTAACAAATCTTTGTCTAGTTCAGACAGAGGCTGAATTAATTCAGCTTGGATCACTGCCAGTAAATCCTGAAACACTGTTTTGGGGGATTGCTGACATACGATCGCTAACGTTTCCAAATCAAATTCAGCCCCAATGCAGGCGGCTAATTGAAGCATTTGCTGTGTTACTTTCGGCAGTTTCCTCAACCTGCTCAGCAGTAACTCCACCACGTTATCGGTAATATTTAGAGCTTGAATTTGATTAATGTTCCACTGCCAGCTTAAACAGCCTGCACTAAAGCTCAAAAGACTTTCACCGTACAGCAATCGCAAGAATTCACCAATAAAAAAGGGATTGCCCTCAGTTTTATGCAACACTAATTCAGCCAAGGGGCGAGCACTATCAGCATCCTGATGTAGTGTCTCAGCAACCAGATGAGCTAACGGCTCCAGGGTTAAGGGTTCTAGAACAAGCTCTTGAAGCACTGTCCCTTGTTGTCGCAACCTCTCTAGAGTTAGCACAAGTGGATGAGTTGAAGCCACTTCATGCTTTCGATACGCTCCTATCAAAAATAGAAAATGAGTTTGCTTATCAAGCAGCATGAGTTCGATTAACCTCAGCGTGGCTGAATCAATCCACTGCAAATCATCTAAGAAGATCACTAGCGGATGTTCTTTAGAACAAAACACTCGAATGAACTGCTGAAAAGCTCGATCAAAGCGGTTTTGAGCTTCTATTGCTCCAACTTCCGGTACAGGTGGTTGCTTGCCAATAATCAGTTCTACTTCGGGAATCACATCAACGATCAGCTGACCGTTGATTCCCAATGTAGCGAGAAGAGACGATCGCCACCGTTGCAGTTGCTCCTCTGATTCACCTAGCAGTTGCTGCACCAATTTTTGCAAGGCATGGGCGATCGCGCTATAGGGGATATTGCGCTGAAGTTGGTCAAACTTACCAGAGACAAAATAACCATGTTTAGCAGTAATCGGTTTGTGAAGCTCTTGTACGAGTGCTGATTTGCCAACACCCGAATAGCCAGAAACCAACATCATCGTGCTAGATGAGGGATTAGGGAGTTCTTCCCCATTCCCCGCTACCTTCTCAAACGTTGCTAATAACGCTGCAATTTCTGCTTCGCGTCCATACAGTTTTTGGGGAATGTGAAGCTGTTCCGACACATCTTGTAGCCCCAGCTGAATATTGTCAATTTGTCCTGTTTCTGTAAGCTGGCGAAGACAGATTTCTAAATCCGCTTTAATACCCCAAGCATTCTGATAGCGATCCTCGGCATTCTTCGCCATTAGCTTTAAAGTGATGTCTGAAATAGCTTTAGGAATTGCTGCGTTCAACTCACATGGAGGAACAGGTGGTTTGGCGATATGACAATGAACTAGTTCTAGAATGTCTGTTGTTGTAAACGGTAATTGACTAGTGAGAAGCTCGTAGAATGTCACACCGAGTGAGTAAAAATCGGTTCGGTAGTCCAGCAAACGATTCATCCGCCCAGTTTGCTCGGGAGAGAGGTAAGCAAGAGTGCCCTCTAATGCATGGAGACTTTTGAACGTTGGATTCGTGCGATTAAATCGGGTAGCAATGCCGAAGTCAATGATTTTAATAACGCCAGTATCCGGATTGAGAACAATGTTGCCAGGATTGATGTCTTTATGAATGATCCCAGCCGCGTGAATTCCACCCAAAATATTTGTGATACCGATTGCCAGCCGTAAAAAAGTGGCTAAGTGCATGGGGCGAAAATCTGACCGTCGCTGCATCCATTGCTCTAAGGACTCGCCCCCAAAGTCTTCTAAGAGAATCACCAGCGTGCGTTGATACTCCTGCTGGCTGTATGCCTTAACCACGCCTTCCACGTTCAGCGCGCGGGTAATGGCATATTCCTGCGTATAGCGAGTTAATTCTTGAGGAGACGGATAGTTTTGCTTGAGCAGTTTAATGACGATCGCCTGCTCATCTTGCATTCTGATTCCCCGGTACACCAGAGAATTTGAGCTCTCATAAATTTTGCTGTGGATGGCGATTCCAGATAAAGCAATCATAGAACGCCCTCCAAAGGATGTTATGAGTTATGTCGCCAATTATATCGGTCTTAACAGGATTCCGAGAAATTGAGACAGTTGGTTGAGCGCCAGAAAATGGTGGGATAAGCAATGCAAGCTGTATAACGCCATCCGTGACACGCCTTTGTCTCACTGTCATTTACTTTGGCACTGTTGTACCTTAGAGGCTGGCAGTTTGACAGTACTGTAACGTCGGTACTGCTTGTTTCACGGCATAGGTGGCTCCGGGCACTAAAATAAATTCACTCGCACCGACGTGACTGATCGGACTACCCCAATCATAGGTGTAACCCAGTCCCGTCCAGGGTTGGAGCGCTGCCCGAATGCTGCGAAAGTACAACGTTTGATAAAAGGACTGGTAGTCTTGAATCCCAGTACCCTGAGTGTGCCCAGTCACTGTAGGCACAACCCCAGTAAAATTCAGTGGGCATTGTCGCTGCGTAATGTCCGGGTTGACGCAGGGTCGAAACAGATCCTGGGGATGCACCCAGAGTTCAACAAACTGGTCGTACTCCCAAGTGGGATCGAGTCCTAGGTACTGCTTTAAGCGGAGCGTTAACTCAGCGGCTGTGGCGTTGGGATGTTGTTGCAAATAGCGTTGGCAAAAGGCTTTGACTTGGGGTGCCACCGTCACCCAGAGCAGCTGGTCTTCCCGCTTAGAACTCTGTATGTTGGGTTTGATGAACTGCTCATACACCCGTTGGCTTTTCCAGGTCACGACTAACACTTGCGTCCTGGTGGGATTCCACACCAGAAAGGGATTCGCTGCTGTAATGGGAATGAGCGTATCGACCGCTTTTTCAGGCTCGACAAAGGCAGCCTCTTGAATGGCAGCGCGGTATCTTACCTGCAACGAGTCTGCCACGGAGTGGGTCAGCCCTGGTGATAGCAAAACACCGGGCGTGAAGCCAGCCGCCAGCAGGCAGATAAAGAAGGTTTGACTACGGCTCCAAAGTTTCATACGGTTGTTCATCGTGGCAACGGGTGTTGAGGCGGTCACCTCTCATCAGGATGCCCAGATTAAGTCGCCTCCTCACCCCTGACCAACGCGCTTATCGTCACTACTTCTCAAAGGAGGCTAAACCAGACAGAGAAGGGATACCGCCTTAACGATGCGCTGAACGTGGCTCAGGGCGATGGCGGCTGACAACTGCCACCGCCTTTTTGCTCAAGACTCCTTGCAAGGTCAACCTGTGCACAGCGCTAAAAAAGTGCAAACACTGCGCTACTATGACAACCTCTTAGAGGAAAAACCTTTTTCGGACAAGGTTGATTAGGGTCACCCCATTTGCCTCATCGCGATCGCCCCTAGTTTTCATCACCATCCTTAGATGGCTCAAACGTATAGTCGCCTCGCTGCTGACCTCGATGTTGAATGGCTGTCCTTCAGCATTCATCAACCGCGCAACGCTTTTGATCCGCACCTGGTTTAGCCCAACAAGTGACTTTAGTCGTGGAGCGATGACTTTAATAAAGAGCGACAGCCATCAAGGCAATGGCGTAAGCGCTGTGGATTGTCGTACAGGCGACCGAGAAGTAAGGCACCTTCGATCGCGCTTAAAAGCTGCTGTGCTAATCTGTCTGGATCGATCTCTGGTTTGAGTTGGGCGCGTCCAGCCTGGAGTAACGTTGCAATTTCTTGCTGCCACTCGTCAAATACTTGAATGAGATGCTGACGAAACGAGGGATTATGCTCGACCAGTTCGACAATTAGGTTGCCGAGAAAGCAGCCTGCACAGGGATCTTCTGCCTGATGGATCGCTTCTAATTGGTCAATCATTTGAAATAGTTGGGCGATCGCATCCAGTTGCCTCACGCCAAAGAGCAGCAACTTCAGCTTGCTCCACTTAAAGTCAATCAAGGCATGGCCCAGTTCATCCTTCGAGGCAAAGTAGTTGTAGAAACTGCCTGAAGAAACACCACTGCTGCTGAGTAGCTCTTTCAACCCCGTAGAGTGAAACCCCTGCCGATGAATCAAATCTAAAACGGCAAGCAGCACATCGTCACGAGTACGTTTGAGATTGACCATGATGCGTCCATTGCTGGTGAGCGAAGCGCAGAGAGCTATCCAAACCATAGCCGATCGCGCCGATGATGAGAATCACCGCCATCAGTTCAGAATAGGCGAGGCGATCGCGAGTATCGAGAATGTAATAGCCCAAACCTGCACTCACACCTAACATCTCAGCGGGCACCAGCACCAGCCAAATAATGCCGATCGCTAATCTTAGTCCGGTCAACACATGAGCCGTGATTGCAGGAATAATTACCCGCCAAGTCGTCTCCCATTGCGTGGCACACAGGCTACGCGCCAGTAATAACCAACGGTGATCGACGGCATGGACCCCCGCCGTTGTATTCAGCAAAATGGGAAATACTGCCGCAACGGTCAGCAAGAAATAAACAGGTAAATCGCCAATGCCCAGCGCCATGACCGCGATCGGCATCCAGGAGAGGGGCGAAATCATTCGGATGAATTGAAACAGGGCAGAGGTGGATTGCTCCAGCCGGCGCGACAAGCCCACGAGCAACCCCAGCGGCACTCCAATGACGATCGCTGCTACCAGCCCAATCAGCACCCGCCGTAAGCTGGTCTGGATATGAGGAATGATGGTGCCAGTGCTAACAAGTTGCACCAGAGCGGCGATCGTCCGTTCAGGGGAAAAATCAGCCACGATCGGATCGCTGTGCCAAAGGGGTGTGGTGAACAGCCACCAGAGGACGATGCCTCCTGCTAAACCAAACAGTGGCAGTGGTAGCTTCAAGCGAAACGCAGCAGTTGATGGTGTAAATGTGGATGTCATGCGTAATAATCCTGTCGAATCCATCGATAAGTCAAAGATCCCCGACTTCTTCAGCGCTTCATGCTTGAATGGAACCGAACACAGAAGTCGGGCATCTAAGGGACACTAAACCGCGATCGTCTCTGCCCGTGAGAAGTTATCCTTCAGACCAAAGGTTTGTAGTCCACCAACCTGCTGCAATGCCGTTTTCACAAAGGAATCATCCACCAGATCGGTGGCAACCTGTTTAGGATCAAGTGCCTGCAAGAACGCTGTATCGCCCTCAACCTGGGTTTCCTTCAGTAAGCGCACCAGTTCTTCGGTGTAGGACGGGAAGGGATAAGGTTGGAAATCAATCCGGTTAATGCCCCAATCGGGATGTTGAATCGCGCCCTGCTTCCCATAGAAGTCTTTGTCGTAGTAGGTAAGGGTGCGCTGGAGAGCCGGTAGGGGATGGGGCGTGTACTTGCCGCTGCCATCCTTTGATAAGAGCTGGGCGGTTTCTTCACGATTGTCTCGAATCCACGCCTGTGCTTTGACGATCGCATTAACCACGCCTTGTGTCCATGCTTTGCGCTGGGTCGTATCGTCCTCGTGCAGAAAAACCACACAGCAGGCATGATCTTTCCACACATCGCCCGTAAACCGCAGAATTTTACCCCGTTTCAGGTTTTCTGCCGCTGCGTTAAAGGGTTCTGCCACGATGTAACCGCCGATCGACTGATTCGCCAGCGCCGACACCATATCCGGCGGCGGCAGCACCACCAAATTGACTTCATTAGCAGCGATCGCCGCATCTTTGGGCTTACGGGTCACGGTTAACCCTTCTTTTTTCAACACCTGTTGCAGCACAATATTGTGGATGGAATACCAGAAGGGAACGGCGATCGTCTTACCCCCCAGGTCTTTCGGGGTTTCAATATCAGGTAACACCGTGAGCGCCGAGCCATTGGTATGGTTCCATGCCACCACCTTGGCAGGAAACTTACGCCCATACCGCAGCGAGACGGTGATGGGGGACAGCACATGAACAACATTCACCTGACGCGCCAAGAATGCCTCAGTCACCTGTGCCCACGATCGAAACAGGCGTGGGGGTTCCGCCGTTAACCCTTCTGCCTCATAAAACTTTTTGGCGTGGGCAATCAGCAAGGGGGCGGCATCCGTAATGGGCAAATAGCCGATTTTGACGGGCTGATCGGCACCCACGCTGCTGGGACTGGCGCTAGGGCTGGCGCTAGCATTGGGGTTAGTGCTTGCCTGGGGTGTGGTTGGCTGACAGCCTGCTGCCAGGGTCACGCCCAAAGAAGTCGAAAAAAGACCCGTCAGCTTCAAAAAATCGCGCCGACTCATACCGCAGCAGGCGCACACATTAGACCAAGCCATGAACTGTCTCCTAAACGAAAGAATTGAGCAGGGTTAAGGGCTTGCCATCACAGTGGCTAGTGCCTCCAGGATGGTAAAGCGGATATCTGCCAGGGCATGAGCCTGCTGGAAGCGGGGTTTGGGCTGAGCGATCGCCCATTCCCGCTCAATCCGCCCTGGGTGGCGTGCCATCAACACCACGCGATCGCCCAGCAACAGTGCTTCGTCCAGGTCGTGCGTCACCATCAAGACGGTGGTTTGCTGCTGGGCAATGATGTTGAGCAGCAGGGTCTGCATATCTAGGCGCGTGATAGCATCCAACGCGCTGAAGGGTTCATCTAACAGCAGCAGTTGGGGGCGACGTGCCAGGGTTCTTGCCAGGGCAACCCGCTGTGCCATGCCACCCGAAAGCTGATGGGGATAGCTGCGCTCAAAGCCCTGTAAGCCCACCTGCGCGATCGCTTCGGTAATGCGCAACCGCAGTTCCGTTCTGCTGAGCGACGGCACCTGTTTGAGCGTTAGCCCCCAGGCAATATTCTGTGCGACCGTCAGCCAGGGCAACAGGCACGGGTCTTGAAACACCACGCCCACGCGGGGATGGCTTCTTCGCAGTGGATTCCCGTTCAGGTAAAGCTCCCCGCGATCGGCACTCTGCAAACCGGCGATTGTTGCCAGCAGCGAAGACTTACCACAGCCACTCGCACCGAGCAAACAAACCACCTCACCCAACCGCACCTCTAAATCAATGTCCTCAAAGGCAGTGAGAGTCCCCTGGCGACTGGCATACTGCTTTTGCAACTGCCGCACGGTTAGCAGGGAAACCGCCTGTTCGCGCAGAGGGGCATCTGGCAACGAAGCAATGGATTCACTCATAAGGCATCATGTACCGCTATGCGGCACTCAAAACTTTCTAGCAACACAGCACACCTACGAGGTAGCGCTTAAACAGCGACTCAAAACTCAAAACTCTATCAACTTGCCCTTACCATCAGCCTTGCTCCAGATGATGCAGCATCTTTTTGAGTTGCTTTAGAGCTGGCGTGACGATCGCCACAAAGTACGCTTCTCGCAACCGTCGAGCGGGTTCAGATCCTTGCAAATAGGCGCGGGCACCCGCGTGAAGCATGGCAGCATTGGCAGCCTTCAGCGATAGCTCAGATGCCGTAATCCGGGCTTGAATTACCGCTTTGAGCAGGTCAGGCGTGATGTGGACATCGGGCTGACTCAACTGGTCTGCCAGAGTGTAGGTTTTGAGACGAGCGATCGCTAGTGCTGCCGCCAGATCCTCTGCCTGGTCATCCAGAAAGCTGTTGACGTGACCCAACCGGGGACGGTAACGCTCAATGAGATCGATGCAACCCGTCACCAATCCCAAGCCCATGCCCACTTGCGTGAGTATGAACCCTGGGCGAATCCGCTCCACGTAGTCATCACAGGGCGCTGCCAGAATCCACTCATCTGGCACAAAGACATCTTTGAACACACAGCTATAGGTGCCACTACCTTCTAACGCAATAAAGTGGGCATTCTGTCGTAGGGACAAACCAGCGAATGCATCAGAGACGATCGCCATCAGGTAGTCATCACCATCGGCAAGTTTGGCAGCAATCCCAAAGGGGTGTCCTGCTCCCAGATTAGACACCCAGGGCAGCAAACCATTCAGCACATAACCACCGGGTCGTTTCTCCGCTGTGAGCGCAATCTTTTCAATACTGGCAAAATGCTTCATCGGGTTCGACAAGCCAGTTCCGCCCAGCAATGTTCCTGTTGCCACCTGGGGTAAAAGGGTTGCTTTGAGATGGGCATTGTCGCTGCTTTGCAGGTACCAGGTGCAGGCAATCTGGCACCAGACCATAAACCCCGTACACAAGCATTCTGCCGAAACCGCCTCAATCACCTGAACTGCTGATCGCACTCCCTGCCCAGCACCCCCACATTCTGGTGCTACTGCTTGCCCAAAGCCACCTAACGCGCCCACCTGATGCATAAACTCACGTGGGTAGAAGCCCTCTTGATCAATGCGCTGCACTTGCGGCGCTAGATTTTGAGCGATCGCCACCTTTAACGCTGGAATCAACGGCGCGATTGATGGTTGTTTGCTGGTATCAGATAGCACTTGGAAAAGGGGAGTAGCCGTTAGCGTTGGAGCAATTTGCATAGGTCAATAGCTTAGGAAGGGGTTTGGGGTGTGAGGGGGCGAGTAACGCTTGCAACGACGCTAAGAATGATCGCCCCAGTGCCACACCCACAATTTTGAGAAACTAGTTTCAGGCGATCGACACGTCCACATTCACCGGATTGCGAAGCGTATTTGCCACGGGCGACCAGACATTCGCATGAGCGACCAAGTCAGCTAAGGCTTCCTGACTGGCATCACCGTCCACATCTACCTTGGCCCGGACATCAGTAAACCCCAACCGTTTTTCAGACAGGTCGCCAATGCCCCAAACTCCGGTAATGTTGATGTCGCCTTCTAGCTCCAGTTCCAGCTTGGTCAGGGTAATGCCTCGCATAATCGCGTTGGCATGAATGCCTACGGACAAACAAGAGCCGAGCGCTGCCAACAATGCTTCAGAAGGATTTGGCGCAGTGTCCTGCCCTAGCAAACCAGGCGGCTCGTCAATGACGTGTTCTGGCAAATCTCGCACGTAGTTTAAGTTGCGAAATTGCCCTTCGCAAACCGTTTTGATTTTCAGCGACTTGACCACGTTAGGGTTAGCTTTTGCCGTTGCCGCTAGGTTTTCTAGCCCTGCCTTACTGACTGGGCGAAGTGGTGTTTGGGTTAAGGTCGTTATTTCAGTCATGATCATCTAAATAGAACAATCTATCCAATTAAAACAGCACAACCAACATTTTTACCACAGTGAGTATGGGAAAACGTTCTTTCCAGGTTTAAACCCTATAAATTTAGTCCCGTGACTCTATCGACTTACCGGGCTTTATAGAACTCATCTTGACATAGATTACAAAGAAGATCAACTTGCTTGTATGCATTCACATGTAGCCATAACTGAATCTCTCTGTACTTTAAGGGTAGACGACCTCATACTACAAACGTAGTATGAGGTCGTAATACATACACTACAACTTGTCATGCTTCGCCTCCTGCTCCCCACTTTACATAGCACCGCTGCGCTGCTGTTTGCGTATGAGAGCATGTATCAGTCGAGCGGCGGCAAAGCTAGCAGCGAAGGCATTTTTACAGTGATTGCCGAATGGCTCAATCCGGATCAAGTTAGCAGCAGCAGGCGGTGCAGGGCAAACCTGACACTGACATAGGGAACAGCGTACCAACTTCCCCTACCCCCCGCCTCTGCTTGCCAGAAACAGGGGTTGTTTTTTGAGGCGTAAATTTTATGCAAACGTAACAGAGCGGTCAACCACACCTACTTCAGCATCAGGTGGTGGTGTTTTCCAAGAACTATCTACCCCTGGCACGGATCAATCTGAAACGGGCTATCGTGCTCTTGGTCACGGGTCAGGCAGAGACGTTGAACTTCGGCAGCACCCAGCAGTGGGAAGTGCGCTCGCCCAGTGTCGTACTCCAGATTTCAGAGCACATCCGCTTGACGAGTGGAAAGCCTGGCAGGCATTGGAAGGTGCTGCCTGTCAGTCGGCGAGAAGTCTTCCGTCGCGACAGTCATACCTGCCAATACTGCGGCATCACCAAGAAACTCACCTTGGATCACGTCCTGCCACGTTCTAAGGGTGGTTCGCATACCTGGGACAACGTGGTAACAGTCTGTGAGCGCTGCAACTCGGCTAAGGGCGATCGCCTCTTGCATGAGACCGCAATGCAACTCAGAACCAAGCCTAAAGCACCGCTCCATTCAGCGATCGTTTTTGCCGAACAGTTCTAGAAAGAGCAAGCAGACCCACTCATGCTTCAGTAACCAGCGCCGCTCCCGACTACGAGGGCAATCTAGGCATTTCTTCCTGTTGCCCGCTCCCGCGTCCCAAAAAGTTGTAGTACGCCCTTGACGTTTTGTAGCACGTTGCAGTATGAATGTAGTATGAAACCAGGTACAAAGGAGCAAACCCATGACTACGCGCTCCCTTTACCCATCAGGGCAGCCATCACAGCTTGCAGAAGGCAGGCAAAGTTATCACCCACAAACGCTGCTTGCCCTTAAGGTAGGCAATCAAAGCCGGAAAGCCAAGCTGCCAAATGACCCAAACATACTCAAGCCTTGCGTGACCCTTGCACAAACGGCTGCTCTGGAACGGCATTGCTACCGCTAAGACTCGCTGGCAGCAGCACCCTGCACCTTGACAATTGAATCGCCACTTTGGGGGTGTAGCTCAGTCCGGCTCAAAGCAGCCGCCAGTAAGCGCGAAAGACCGTGGGTGCTGTTTCGCAGAAGCAAGCTATAAAGCCCATCATCCTCGTTAGGCACAGAGTGTAGCTTCTGAACTCTGGGCTGTGCCTGATTGAGTTCAGAGCTACGATGAGGGTGCAATTATGAATGAGCAAAAGATTTGGCGTGATTCGCAAATAAGTGGCGCAAACCTGTAAAGCTAGAATCTGTCAGCGTTTTAGGCTCTTGGCTTACTTCTAATCACTGCTGCATCAACACAGTTCATCTCGGGTGATCAGCGTCCAGAACGGTAGTCTGGAGGCATGTTGACTGATTGCACCACTCATTTGCGAATCACGCCTAAATCTTTTGCTCATTCACACCAGTCGTTCCCAACGCCCTCTGGTTGCACAATTTCCCGTACTCTAGCGTTGTCGATGGAGACGCGCTCAGCTGCTGTGAGATTGATATTGCCGAGCGTTCCCTGTCCTTCCAGGGCTGCTGCCAAATATCTAACCTGAGTTCGGGATAAGAACTGGGACAAGAAAGGGGCAAACCCGATAGGCTGAAAATGCAAAATCTCATGCCTGGTTTGCCCTCATGCTTAGTCTAGAAGCACTTTTTTGC
>NZ_JACJPI010000078.1 GCF_014695975.1 Leptolyngbya sp. FACHB-321 | reverse complement strand
TTTGGGGGTGCAGTGACATGGACAAAGCCCCTGATATCAACGCTACTCTGTCATCCTAGTCACTCTTTAGCGAGCAGAGTCTTGTATTAAGCAATGTTTCGCCAGCAGTATCACCTTTTGAAGTGCTAACAGTGCTAACAGCCCCTGTAAGGAGGACGGTTGTAGCAGCAAGGACGGCTGTGCTAGCGAAAAATCTCTGCTGAGTCATACGTTGATTAAACGAGTGGACTAGAAGGTTTGGCATCGGTACGTTGCGATCGCAGCAAGCACTTCATGGAAGGTTAGACCACTCCTTGCGCTAGAAGGTTCAATGACTTTGAAACACCTGCTTTAGGGAAAACTGCTTGTTGCACGTCAGGCAAAGAAAGCTGTTGCTCTGCTTGTATCAATCAATGGTGTTAACTACCGACTTCAAGTGCCAGATCCCCAATTTCGGAATCTGGTTTGGCTAAGCAAGCAAGGCTACGCCAAGCAGCCGGAGAATGGTGCAAATTAATCGCAAACGGTGCAGTATAAGATCAAACCAAGCGTCTCCATTGTTGCGCTGCCTCTCTCCTTCATGCAAAGCCATACTATCGAACCCTTTTCTAACAATTGGGCGTATTTGAAAGCAGAACTCACCTGGCTCGATCGCGTCTTAGGCATGGCAATTGCACGGCAACGGCAGGAAACAAAGGTCGTCGATCGTGTGGCGCGTTCTCGTGTCGATCGTGTGACCAGCCATTGGTGGCGCGGCTTGGTCACGCTGGAAGGAGAAGCCGCTTACGATTCGCCAGTCGAAAACCCACGACAGCGATCGACCATCCCTAAAGCCAGCTATCAGCAACAGCTAGAAGCAAAAATTAAGGTGAGCCAGCAGAGTGGTATTGTCCTGGGGCTACCGTTACTTTGTAGCCGCTTACAACTTGGCACTGCGGAAAAAAACCTTTTGTTGATGGCACTTGCACCCGAAATCAGCCGTCGTTATGCGCGCCTTTACAACTATCTGCAAGAAACCGAGCATCCCGGTGCAACAGGGTTACCAACCGTCGATTTGATTTTGCGTCTTCTGTGTCGCACGGATGCCGACTGGCGATCGCTGCGGCAGTCTCTTACAGAGGACTCAGCCCTAATCAAGCATCAACTACTAGACCTGCGATCGTCCCACGCCCATCCTTTACTAGCTCGTCCAGTCAAGCTCCCCGACCCCTTAGTCAACTATCTGCTCGCCGATCAACCAGAAAGTCATGCCTTAGAAACCTTATTACAGCCCCCTCCCTGCTCTGCTCCCGCCTCTCCCCTTTCCTCTCTCCTCACATCTTCTCCCTTCCCCTCTCCCACCCAGAACCTCTGGTCAGCGCTCATTCTTCCCCCCGCCTTGCTGGCAGACTTGCAACACTTGTGCCATCGTGTGCAGTTTGCCCAACAGGTCGATGAAGACTGGGGCTTTGCGGCGACTGGGCTGCAACTAGACGATCGTGTGGGAACGATCGCGCTTCTAGTTGGCGCATCCGGTACAGGTAAAACATTGGCAGTACGGGCGATCGCTCAAACTTTGAAAACGCCTTTACTGTGTGTCGATCTGGCTCAACTGCATCAGGATGATGTGCCCTCACTGCTGCAAGCGATCACCACCCAAGCCCCTCCAGTGCTGCTGCTTAAGTCGGCAGAGTGTTGGTTTAGTCGAACGTCAGCGCTACCCAATACAGTGCTGCATCAATTTCTTGCCTTACGGCAGCAGCAGCAGAGCATTACGCTATTGAGCGTGCATCACAAACATAGCCTTGCTGCCCAGTGGCGACGAGAGCTTCACCGACTTTTGGCGTTCCCTATGCCAACTCAGGCAGAACGGCTCAAACTCTGGCAGCAAGCGTTCCCCGAAGTAGTTCCCCTTGCTGAGATCGACTGGGAGCAACTGGCGCACCTACCGTTAAGCGGAGGTGACATTTACACGATCGCCCGTGATGCTGCTATCTATGCTGCCGCTGCAAACATCAAACTGACGACGCAACACTTGATCCAGGCGTATGAACGAGTCAAGGGGTCACAAAGCAGAGGTAGAAAGCTTTGAGTGTTTTGAACTAGCTTTCAGCTTTTAGCCTTCCAAAAAGCAGTAACTAACCCCTTCTACTGACTGCTGGCTGTTTATGGCAATCGATCGCCCAGCTTACTGACGATCGGCAAGCGCAGTGCTTTGCGCCGCCAGAGCTGCACCATCAGCCAGAGATTCACCAAAAAGTAACCAGAGGTGAACAGGCTGCTGGTAATTAATAGCGGTAGTGACAATGATTCGGACGCATTTGCGCCTGCACCCAGCAGAATGTAGCCCAAAAGCCAGCCTAGAGCCAGCGTCACCACAAGGCGGCTCAAATTTTTCTGCTGGCGCGTCCCTTTGCCACGGTATAACGTCCAAAGCGCTGGGAAGAAGCCTACTACAGGCACCAGATACAGGAAAAGTTGGAGACGCTTAAAGTCTTCATTCTCAAAGGGTTCCCGGTCATACATGGCGTGTTGTTGGCGATCGATTGCTTTGATCCTAAACGAAGCCAGCACAGATTGAGTTGTTGCCGAAACCTGGCGGTGTTAAGTTAGTCAGTTGGTTTAGCTTCAGCGCTTGACTGCACGACGAGGGCTGCATCAGTTCCTTGGGACGATCGCCTGTCCAGTCGTTTGATCGAAAAAATGAATCTTATCCGCACTGATTGAGAGCCAAAGTTCTTCACCCAGCTTGATAGCGCGATCGGGTTCAATGCGTGCTTGGAGCAGTGCCGTTTCATCGCTGGCACCAACAAAACGCACTGCCAGATAGGTTTCGCTACCGAGTGCTTCAACCAGTTCTACCTGCACGGGCAAGTTTTTGGGTGCAGCCGCGCCAATATTAAGGTGTTCTGGACGAATGCCGAGGGTTAGAGTTTGCCCGTCGTAGGGTTTCAGCGCAGTTTCCCAGGCTTCGGGCAGAGTCAGACGAAACTGTGAGTGAGTAATTAGCAGTGGTGCCTTGAACTGTACAGGTAGAAAGTTCATCGGCGGCGAACCAATAAATTCCGCTACAAAACGATTGGCAGGATGGTTGTAAAGCTCCAGTGGCGAAGCAATTTGCTGGATCTGCCCTGCGTTCATGACGGCAATGCGATCGCCCATCGTCATTGCTTCTGTTTGATCATGGGTCACATAAATCGTGGTTGTGCCCAACTGTCGCTGAAGCTTCACAATTTGCGATCGCGTTTCGGCTCGCAGTTTGGCATCTAGGTTCGACAATGGCTCATCCATCAAAAAGACCTGTGGATTGCGTGCCATTGCTCGTCCCAGTGCCACCCGCTGCTTTTGCCCACCCGACAGTTGCTTGGGCAATCGATGCAGCAACGGTTCGATTTGCAAAATCTGCGCGACAGAGCGCACTTGCTGGTCGATCGATCGCTCTCTCGCCGAGCGAAACCGCAACCCCTTCGGCAATTTGCGTGTCGTCTCAATCAACAGATTCTCAGCCCAGACTGGAAGTGAGGTGTGAGGTGTAAGGTGTGAGGTGTGAGGAGAAGAGTTTTGAGTTATAAGTTTTAAGTTTTGAGTTGATCGTTCATTCCCCTCCTCCTGCCTTCTGCCTTCTAGCTCCCCATTCCTAACTCCCGACTCCCGACTCCCTAATTTCGTCCGTCGCAGCCCAAACGCCAGATTCTCGTATACCGTCATATGCGGATACAGCGCGTAGTTCTGAAACACCATCGCGATATCACGCTCTTTCGGTGCAAGGTTGTTGACGAGGCGATCGCCCACGTAAATATTGCCTCCGGTCAGTTCCTCTAGCCCTGCAATCAGGCGCAGCAGTGTACTTTTGCCACACCCAGAGGGACCCACTAGCACCATAAATTCGCCGTCTTCGATGGTCAAATTGATAGCACGGAGAACACTGGTCGCGTGCGATCGACGCGCAGAGTCTTTAACAGCTACGCTGCTTTTGTCGATCGGTGCTAACAATGGCTCTGCTGCAACTGTTTTCGGCGCTGGTTCACCGCCACGACTGGAGAAGCTTTTATAAATGTTTTCAAGAATAACCTGTGCCACAACAATTTCTATCTCTCTAATCGATTAACTTAACGCTGATTCGTCAGTGAACTTATGGTGAGCTTGCATTATACGAGACACATTAGCCGCTCTACCATTACTGCTTATCCTATGTTGAGTCTCATTGGATCAATCGCTCTCTATTTGTGCTTAATCCGATCTGACTGGGCACTCTAGGCGGAGAATCCCCTAGTTAAATCCTTCGCCTAATTGCAGCTATGACAGCCTCTCAACCTAACCTAATGGAACGCGCTAGAAAAGCTGATACAGAAGCTATTGCAGCCTTGATGAATCGTTCCCTGCAAGCGAAAGGCATTACTGCTAAAGTGAGTCTTAAAGAACACTGCTTAAAAGTCATGCTGGAAGCGCCTCAAGCACCAGAACAGCAACCCTTAGTTGAATTTGTTCGCAAGGGCATCACTGGTTTAAGCGTTGAAGCCATTAAGCAAGTAAAGGTCTATGGTCGAGAGCAAGGCGAAGATTTTCCAAACTGGCAAGAGGAGTTTGAACTAGTTGTACAAGCTGCACCAAACGTTGTCGAACTCGCCAGACAGGGAGATGTTAACGCGCTTGGTATAGTTGTTGCTAAGTGGTTAGAGGCTCAGAATGCTACTGCAAAAGTTAGTTTAAAGGATGGCTGCTTACGGATCATGCTAGAAGCGATCGAAGTGCCAGCCCAACAAGCTATCGTGCCACTGTTGCTTGACAACGTAAAAGCTTTAGGTATTCAAGATTGCACCAAGCTAAAACTGAGTGGACGCGAACTTGGTGACGATTTTCCAGATTGGCAACAAGATTTTGAACTTGATGAATCAATTAACTCAACCGCATCTCTACCTGATGCGTCAGTTGCGCTCATACCTGAAACGAGTGCTCAAGCATTGAATCTAGAAAAACCTTCAACTGAAGAACCGTCTTTTTGGGGTTCCATGTTTGGGGCAGTTGCAGGAGCTGTGGGAGCTGTTGGCGGTACAGCAGCTTACGCCGGCGGGGCGGTTGCAGGCACAGTGTCGGGAACAGCTGGATCGGTTGGTAATGCAGCCGCGCAGGCAGGTGGAGCGATCACTGGCACTGCCTTTGGAGCGGCTGGCGCATTAGGTGGCATGGCATTACAAGCGACAGATGGCGTTGGCTACGTCTTTGACATGATTAACAGTAGCCCGCAATTACAAGATCTGACTAAAGCACTTAACGTAGACTGGCTACTCAAAATCGCTGAGCAGGTGGACGTTGTGCAAGCTGAAACGCACGTCAAAAATTTACAGCGAAAATATCCAAATGAGAAACCTGGTGACATTGCCCACCGTGTGATGCAAGAAAAAGCTCTCCACGTTGGAGGAACAGGGTTTGCTAGTAGCTTACTGCCAGGGTTCGCGGCGGCGATGATTGCCATGGATCTAGCAGCCACTACTGCATTACAGGCAGAAATGGTGTATCAGATTGCCTGTGCTTACGGGCTGAATCTATATGAACCAGCCAGAAAAGGTGAAGTCATGGCAATTTTTGGCTTGGCGCTGGGTGGCAATGCTGCACTTAACGCAGGTTTAGGGTTTGCAAGAAACATTCCTGTTGCAGGCGCGGTAATTGGCGCGGGTAGTAACGCTGCCATGCTGTATGCCCTTGGATATGCCGCTTGTAGATTCTACGAAGCAAAGCTGACTCCCTTATCACCTCCAACTGCTCTCAAAGCGTCTCAAGTTGAGAGTGAGAAATACCTGCGAGGCGCGATCGTTCAACAGGTGATCATGGATCAAATCTTGGTTCATGTCATTCTAGCTGGCAATCCAGGCAAAACATGGGAGGGGATTCTGCCAGAATTACAGACATTTGGCTTTAGTTCAGCTTCACTAGAGGCGATCGCTGCGAATGCTAAATCTCCTCCTACTCTAGAGAAACTGCTTAACCAAATTAATTACGACTTTGCCATCCCATTGCTGGCTCAATGTCAAAAAATTGCTCGACAAGACGGAGTGATTACACCAGAAGAAGCAAGAGCTCTGGCAACTGTGACAAACAAACTAAACATTCAACAAGTTTAGTCACAGTTGCCTTTTCGTAGAGGTAAGAACGAGTTGGCGAGCGCTGCCTGAGTCAGATCGATCGCGCTCCGATTCTTTAAGACAGAGGAAGCTTGGTCTGCAAGCGTCTCGACGGTGTATGTAATAGTGAAGAAACGAGCGTTGCACACTGCTACCGATGCCAGCCTGTCCTCGTTGCCACCAATCTGTTGCGCCACAGGCGATCGCCTGTCCCTCTTGTCATATGCCGCTCAAGGCGCATGGTCATCCCGGTATGCCACTGCACCGTGCTACAGGCTCTGAACCACTGTGCCTGACCTGCACATATCATGCTGATGATACCTGTACTTTTCCCAAACGCCCTGAGGCAATGGACTGTACCTTGTACAACGATGTTAATAAGCCGCTGCTGGTGGCTCCTGTAAGCTACACAGGTAGCGATCGCCTGAAAACCTGGGCAAAACGCCATGCAGGTTTTTTGGCGCTGCTTGGGCTGTTGCTGCTCAGCTTAATGGTCGTACTAGTGCGGTAAAGCCAGCGTGCGATCGATCTCCTGTCGCAAACAGATCAGTGCTTCCTTCACTTGAACAAGTAGTTGCGCGGGATGGTCAAGCTGCTGTTGCCGTGCTTGATCTTCTAGCTGTCCTGCAACGACTGCGATCGCTCGCCCTCCAACACTCGATGCGGCTCCCTTAATTAAATGCGCTGCTTGCTCAATTTGGTAACAATCACTGGCATCAATGCCCTTTTCTAGCGCCTGCACATACGGTGGTAAGACACCCATCAGCACTTGCAAAATTTCTCGCTCATATTCACTGTCACCCGCCGAAAGCTCGTGCAAATATTGCCAGTCAAGCACGTCGAGCGACTGAGCAGAGGGCGCAGCAACGTCACTTAGCGTTGCTGCCGAGGGTTGCGTCGCTAGTAGCAGCGTTTGAGGTTTTGTTTCAATGAGCGGCGTTGTCTTTCTGTGGGCAAGTGCTTTCTCTTGCAGGCTTTGACTCCAGTGAGCCAGCTTGATTGCTAATTCTTCTTTGCGTACAGGCTTGCTGAGATAATCATCCATGCCAGCTTCAAGACAGTGATCCCGGTCTTCTTTCATTGCATTTGCAGTCATGGCAATGATGATCGTGTGCTGATGATCTAGCGTTGCTTCCATCGTGCGTATGATACGAGTTGTATCATAGCCATCTAGCAGCGGCATCTGGCAATCCATCAACACAACGTCGTAATGTATGTTTTCCATTAATGACAGCACCTCTTGCCCATTAGCAGCCACATCGGCAGTGTAGCCAAGGGTTTTTAATTGATGTAGCGCTACTTTCTGATTGACGGCACTGTCTTCTGCTAGCAATAGCTTTAATCGAGTCACCTTCGTCTGTAGTGCATCCGGGTCCGACGGTAGGGGTGTTGGGGTCGGTGCTGCCAGCGTACGCTCCATCACTGTAGCCTTCGTTGGTTGATGCATCACCGCCATTAAACTCTCCAGTAACCGAGCCTGACGGACTGGTTTCCCAAGGCAAGCCGAAAAGCCACAGTCAAGTAAGCGTTGGGTGTCACGTTGATGGCGTGCTGTCATGAGGATCAACGGCATCGACGTGAGTGCTGGGTCAGCTTTGATTTGTTGCCCCAGCCATTTGCCATCTATGTCAGGCATTTGCAAATCGATCAGAGCGAGCTTGTAGGGCTGTTTCGCTGCTGCTGCCTCTCTCAGCATTTGTAACGCTACGATCGCATTGGCAGCCTCATCCACAGCCATTCCCCAGTCAGTGGTTTGTTCGCGCAGCATCTGACGATTTGTTGCATTATCATCAACGATGAGGATTTTTAGCCCGTCAAAACCCAATGTGCGATCGTTGGTTGACGCACTAGCGGGCAAAGAAGGCTGCTTTTCAAACGGGATGGCGAACCAAAATCTAGACCCTTGATTGACAATACTTTCGACACCGATCGTACCGTTCATACACTCAACCAACTGTTTGCAAATCGCTAACCCTAAGCCAGTGCCGCCATATTTTCGCGTAGTGGAAGCATCTACCTGAATGAATGGTTCAAACAGTGTCGGTTGGGCAGCCTGCGGAATGCCAACGCCTGTATCATCCACAGAAATGGTGATTGTGGCTGTTGTATCTGTTTCGGCTGCTAAGGAAACTCGAATGACTACTTCACCTTGATGGGTAAATTTAATCGCGTTGCCGGTTAGATTAATCAAAATTTGACGCAGCCGAGTCACATCACCTCGTAGCGCGATTGGCACCGTTGACGGTAGCAGCGTGACGAGTTCTAGTTCCTTGCTTTGCGCCGTTGCTGCTAATAGATCAGTCACCTCTTCGATACAAAGGCTGAGATCAAAATCAAGTATTTCAAGTGCGACTTCTCCGGCTTCCAGCTTAGAGAAGTCGAGGATCTCATTAATTAGGGTCAGGAGATTATCGCCGCTACAGCGAATCGTTTCTGCAAAATCTTGCTGCTGTGAGTCCAGCTTTGTATCAAGCAGCAAGCCCGTCATGCCAATTACTGCATTCATCGGCGTGCGAATTTCGTGGCTCATCGTCGCCAAAAAGTCGCTCTTTGTTTGTGCGGCCTGCTCTGCCTCTTTACGGGCAGTTTCGGCGGCTTCACGTGCTTGCTTTAGCTCCAGGTTTTGTTGCGTTAACGTCTGACGCTGCTGTACCTGAGTCGCTAGAAGACGCGCTTGTGCTAACGCAATACTTACCTGATCTGCCAGTTGTTTGAGGAAGTCAATTTCAAAGGATTTCCAACGCCGTGGTGCTGAACACTGGTCAGCAAACAGCAAGCCCCACAACTGCTCATTCTCAAAAATCGGCACGCCTAGAGTCGCTTTAATTTGAAACTGTTTGAGCAGGTCTTTGTACCACAGCGGTAGGCTGCACTGCTCAATGGTGTCGATCGCCAAAATGCGCCTGTCGAAGTACGCCTGTATGAGATCCTCAAACGCTGCTTCTGGTAGCTGATAGTTAAGGATAGGTAGCCAGCCTTCGCTAACAGACTCAACGACAACGGTAATATCGTGATGACGCTGAAGCTTATAAATCGACACCCGATCAGCTTGCAAAAATTCCCGTACTTCTGACGCGGTAGTCGTCAGAATATCGTTAAGTTCGAGTGATTGCCGAATACGGAGGGTAATAGTGGAGAGAAGCTGCGATCGCTGGCTCTGCCGCAGCACTTCTTCCTCCACCCGTTTGCGCTCGATAAACTGACCAATCTGCCGCCCGATCGCGGTCATCATCGTGAGCAAGTCGTCATCTGCCTGCCTGGGCTTTTGATTGAAAGCCGAAATAACGCCTAAAACCGTGTCTTTAGCCACAATGGGAAACCCGTACCCTTGACACAGTGATGCCCTGAGTGCGGCTGCTTTACCTTGAAAGTTCTGCTCTTGAGCAATGCTCGTGATCCAAAGCGGTTTTTGCTCTGCCCAAACACGCCCAACTAGCCCTACACCAGGCGCAAAGGTTAATTGCTGCGTACTGGCTTCAAACTCAGCAACATTGAGCGTTGGTTGGTGCCAGGTCGCGACAAAGTGCATCAATTTGGCTTCGGAGTCAACACGCCAAAGTTGACCCAAATCCCAGTGCAAGTTTTCGCAAAGAGCCTGCAAGATTTGGGGCGTTGCTTCACTCAGTGTTGCGGATTCGGCTAAAACTTTTGTAATGCCATATTGAGCACGGCGATGACGTTCAGCCTGCTCCTGCTCACTAATGTCATGCATTGAGCCACAAGTACCTGTGACGGTCCCATTAGCGGTTTTGGTGAGACTGACCAACGTTTCCATCCAACGAATGTCACCTGTTTTTGTGAGATAGCGAATTTTGTGACGACCATCGCTTTGTTGTCCTTCCAGCAAGGCGTCTGGGGGCTGTGCCGCGCGGTGTCGATCGTCAGGATGCACGAAGTCTAAAAAGTGTTTGCCCAGGCTTTCGTTGACTGAAAAGCCCATAATCTCAGTCCAGGCGGGGTTGAGAAACGTCCACAGACCAGCGACATTGCGCTGAAAAATTACCTCTCTAACGCTATCAACCACTGAGCGGTACTGGTGTTCACTGTCTCGTAGGGCAGCTTCAGAATGCCGTAGCTCTGTGATGTCAGTACCTGTTTGGACGAAGTACTCCACCGTGTTGTTAGCATCTAGCAAACCCGTACTCGACCAGGCAATCAAGCGTCGATCGCCCGTTCGTGTAACCCAGTGATGCTCGTGCTGGCTGGTAACAAAAGCTTTGGTCTGTAAGCTGTCTAAGATGTCTTGAGCGGGCTGTACTGCCTCTGCTGCTAGCAGCACGTCTTCCAACCGCTTGCCTGCTACTTCATTAAAGCTATAGCCAGTCGCGAGTTCACACGCTTGATTAAAGCGCACAATGCGGCGCTTGCGATCGAGTACAACGATAAGCGCACCCGCCGTATCTGTAATCGCAGCCGTCAAATCGCGCTCTTGCTCAAGCTGGATCTCAGTGCGCTGACGCTTGTTGATTTCGTGATACCCCAGGTAAAAAAGCAGCGAGAACGTGCCGAGATTGAAGATAAGATTGCCGATCAACCGACTTGTCGTTGTCGCTGCTGTCGTTTCTACCTGCGTTGACCACTCCTCTAAGAAGAGCGCTTCTGCCGCTGCATTGGTGTTCATTGCTTGCTGTCGGCGCTTGGCGAGACTCTGATAGTCATTCTGAAGCACTCGCAGCGATGCCTCTATGCCGCCTGCACGCCGCTGTTCGACCACACGCTGCATGGCGCTCGCTCCTTGCCCAATCATCTGTTCCAGTTGCTGAAGCTGTGGTTGCTGATTGGGCTGCGTAGCCAGGTTAGACAGTGCTTGAAAACTGTGCTTTGCCCTTGCCACCGCCAAGTTGTAGGCTTCCAACTCTTGCTGTTGTCCTGAAATGGCGTAGCGGTACTCGTTTAGCTCGATCTTGTCTAGTGCGGTGAAGATCTGCTGAATGTGCTCAAACGCCATGTGTTGGTTAGACGCCAACTGGTAGGACTGCACTAAGTCACGCACGCTGCGGTAAGACATAATGCTAACCCCAATGACCATGACGGAGGCAAGACCTAAGCCCAACGCCATTTTTTGGAGAAACTGCCAGCGCATCTTAGCCAACGGTTGGCGTTTTACAGCAACGCGCTCCCAAACTGCCACGCTGCGCCGCAATTCGAGTTGTTTGATTACTTGCTGCGCTAGAACGTAGAGTGCGTCAATTTGTTCAGCACTGAGTTGTCGGGGTACCGTATCAATGATGCACAGCGTCCCCATCGCATAGCCATCAACGGTAATCAGTGGTACTCCAGCGTAAAAGCGGATGTAGGGTGCGCCTGTGACAAGTGGATTTCGGGCAAAGCGATCGTCTTCCAGGGCATCGGGCACGATAAAGATTTTTGACTGTAAAACAGCATGGGCACAGAACGCGAGATCGCGGTGCGTCTGTGATGCCTCTAACCCAACTTTAGATTTAAACCACTGCCGTTCGGCATCAATCAGGCTAACTAACGCAATCGGCGCTTGGCAAATATAGGCAGCCAGCCGTGTAATGTCATCAAATGCCTTCTCTGGCTTTGTATCCAAAATCTTGCACTCCAAAAGCACCTGCTGTCTAGCAAGTTCATTCGTAGGCATAGGCGCAGGAAGACTATTGCTTTGAGTCGTCATTCAAGTTGCTAAAAAAGAGGGCAGTGATATCGATCACGCTCTTTTGTAAGCTAGCACTTACGGTAACAATCACAAATCGTAGATAACCCTTAAGTTAAGCAGTGGTGAAGACGCACTATCAACGGCTTTAGCTAGCTAAACAAAACCTGTGTTGACTGCAAACCCTTACTTTTCGGCGGTTTACGTCCTTAAACCTTATTAATTAAGTTGTATGACTGAGCCGCAGGTTTAGCTGCTAAACATTTTCAAAGAGGCGCTGGGTCGATCGCTAATAGTGAAACGGCACTGTTAGCAGAGGCAGACAAACCAGCAGCAGCCACAGCCACACCCAGAAGCGAACGGGCTGCACTGACTCTGGCTCTGACAATAACGCATCAATGCGCTCTTCTAAGCGAGTGCGGGGTGTCGCGCTGCTAAAGGCAGCACAGATTGTTTCAGAGTAAAGTTCTGGGGCTTTTACCATCTGCAATAGTGCTTCAGCAAGTAGCAAGGTATCGACTGTTTGCGCTGCCCAGCGATCGGCGCGGCGTTCTCGCAGCAGCAACAGTTCTTGCCATAGTGCCTCTGTTTGGGGCAGCCAGGCAGTCAATCGGCGCAGCCAGCCAAGCCAGAAAAACCAAAAGGTATCGCGGTAATGGTGATGTGCCTGTTCATGGGTTAACACTGCTTCCAGATGGTCGGTGCTAAACGTATCAATGAGTCCCTGGCTTACCACTAGCTCAGACTGCCAGAAGCCAACCTGTGCACTAAAGGGAAGCGGCGTAGACAGCACACGACCGACGTGCCCTTGTAAACTAACTTGAGGATAGGCACGCACTTGCTGAAGCGATCGCCATCCATCTGTCACCAGCCTCAGTGCCAAAATAACTGAGACACAAAGGAAGCCGACTGCTAGCGAGTAGCTAACCCAGCCTTCCCACCAGCGTACCATTTGCCCCTGGGGACCCATACAGACCAGGGCAATAGCGGTCATCAGTAAGAGCAGCGGTGGAAAAAGAAATAGCCCCAGCGATCGCTGCCAGCGTTCTTGGCAGGTACCTCCGGCGCTCACTCTTAGTAAGCGCAGCCCCCACGCGCATGACAGCCCAAAAAACAGCAGCGTTAAATGCATTCCTTATCCTCCCTTGCTTCACGGATGGCGCGGAGTCGTTGAGCGATCGCCTCCAGTTGATCGACGCTGGTTTGATCCAGACTATCGGCAAAGGCTGCTACCACATCAGGGTTGCCCACTGCCAGAAATTGATTGAGCTGCTCGTATGCTCGTAATGCCTGCGCTTGCTCTTTAGAAACGAGAGGCTGCCAGGTATAGACCCGACTTTTGCGATCGCAGACGAGCCAGCCTTTCTGAGTCAGGCGTTGCAGAACAGTCGTGACGGAGGTATACGCCAGTTCGCGCTCTGGATTAGACAGAATGCGATCGTGGACGTCTTTGACCGTCACGGTGCCGAGTTCCCAAATCAGATTCAAAATCTCGGCTTCTAAAGGTCCGAGCGAAAGCTGCTTCGGACGGTAGCTGGGTAATGGAGTCATTGAGTGCAGGGTGCCGAGCAAAATCTGTTTCTAGCTTATCGCTAGTCGCTTGTGTTGACGATAAGGGGGTGGAGAAGTAAAGGGGAGAAGTGGGGAGGTGGAGGAATGAAGGGGAAGTGGCTTATCTAGCAGTCGAAGAGAACGTTAGGACAGTCCTAAACCTTGAAAGTTCCTTTGACCAAGGACTTCGATTCATCCCTCATCCCTTATCCTTTTGCTATACCAATTCTCTTTTCACATGCTACAAAGCAAGATTCCTTTCTAATTGCGGTTTGTCTAGCTCTTTGTGGCTTTGGTCTGTAAAGCAGCGATCGAATAACCGACAGTTAGCAATGCTAGATTGAGCGTTTGCCAAGCAACTTGATTGAAGCACTCGTTTTATGAGTTTATCGACACTGATTTTGGCTGCGCTTGGCGTCGGCGTTATCTTCGGGACATCGCTAAATGCGTTTTTCCCTACCGTTATTGAACCGCTCAATGTTTATTGCTTGGCACCGATCGGCGAAGCCTTTTTGCGCCTGATTCAATTTGTGGTTGTGCCGATCGTCTTTTCCTCCATGCTTCTGGGGTTGACTCGCATTCAAAATGCAGCGCAAGTAGGGCGCTACGCTGCCAAGTTGATGATCAGCTACGTCATCACTAGCGTGATTGCGGTTGGTCTAGGGATGCTATTGGCGGTGCTGTTACAGCCCGGTGCCGGTATGACTGGCTTTACGGTGGCAGCAGCTACTCAGAGCACTGAGAACCAATCGCTGATTGCTTGGCTAGTAAGTTTGATTCCTGTGAATCCTTTAGAGGCGTTAAGCAGCGGTAATCTGCTCCAAACGATCGTGTCAGCCGCGTTAATTGGTGTGGGCATTCAACTCGTCGGCGAAAAAGCAGCAAGCTTTGTGGCGTTTATCGAAAGCTGCTATGCCATTTTTGAGAAGATTTTAGGCTTGATTTTATACACGGCTCCACTTGGAGTCTTTGCGCTGATTAGCTCAGTCATTGCTACTGAAGGGTTAGCCATCATTGTCAGGCTTTTTGTCTATGTTTTGGGCTTGCTGCTTGGCTCGTTGCTTATGATAGCGCTGTATGGGTTGGTGCTTTATGTACTGCAAGCGAAGCCAGTGCATTTTCTCCGTAGCTTAACGCCCGCCCTATCGCTTGCCTTTGGTACGGCAAGTTCTAATGCTGCGTTGCCTGTTTTGTTGCAGACGGTGCAAACAGACTACGGGCTGAGAGAAGACATTGCCAGTTTTGCGATTCCCTTGGGCACAGCCCTAAAGCGCGACGGTTCTGCCATTGTGCAAGGCTTTAACGCCCTTTTTATTGCTCAGGTGTATCAGGTGCCTGTTACGCCTTCTCTGTTGCTGGCGATCGCCCTTAGTTCTTTGCTAGTTTCCTTTAGCACTCCTGGTGTGCCAGGATCGGGCATCATCACGATGACGACGGTTTTAGCGGCAGCGGGCTTGCCTTTAGAGGGCGTTGCGATCGTGGCGGGAGTCGATCGTCTGGTGGATGGCGTCAAAACAGTGCTTAATGTTGTGGGCAATACAACCAATGCTGTGATTTTAAGCCGTTGGGAAGCCGAAGTTGGTTCGGAACAAGTCGCGCCAGCCGTGCCAGTCGGCAAATCTTAATCTGCCACCTCAGCCTCTTGCAAAATAACTGTCAGCAGCCCAGGGAAGCGATCGTCCAAATCCTCACGCCGCAGTGAATTCATGTGCTGCGTTCCTTCTTTGCGACTGTGCAACACACCAGCCTCGCGTAACACTTTGAAATGGTGCGATAGCGTCGATTTTGCCACAGGCACCGACAGAATCGCACTGCAAGACAACTCGCCCTTCTCTGCCAGTTGCTTCACAATCTCTAGCCGTACTGGGTCTCCCAAGGCATACAACACGCCTGCCAGAGAAAGGTCTTTTTTGTGTGGATGATATAGCAGCCTCATAGTTGTCATTATGGCACAGATTGCGCTATCGTTTAATAGTTCGATGTTCTTGAACTATCGAAATAACAAGACAGAAATCAGGAGGTTGCGATGTCATCCGTCACTACAGTTACAGACTCCAGCTTTCGAGACGAAGTGCTGGCAAGTGATTTGCCCGTCCTTGTAGACTTTTGGGCACCCTGGTGTGGTCCCTGTCGGCTGGTTGCCCCAGTTGTTGCTGAGCTAGCAGAGCAATATGCTGGACAAGTCAAAGTCGTCAAGCTCAACACAGACGAAAACCCCGACGTCGCCAGCCAGTACGGAATTCGCAGCATTCCTACACTGATGCTCTTTAAAGACGGGCAAACCATCGATCGGGTGGTGGGTGCCGTGCCGAAAGCAACGCTGGCAACTACGTTGGAGAAGCACTTAGCGGTAAGGAGCGAGGCTTCGACGTAAGCGCTCAACCGAATAGGTGAGCAAAAAGGGTGTGATCGCATCAAAACATCTCTGCAATTTATCCTGATGCGATCGACCTTACCCGAATAGAGGAGTGGTAGATGCACCCTGATCAATCCCTGGCTTCCCGCTAGGGATTTTTTATTTTTAACCGCCCGCAGCCATCTGAGAGTTGATCGCGCTAGAAAGGACGAGAATTTTCCTGATGCGATCGGCGTTAGCAGAATAAAGGAATGGTAGATGCACCCTGATCAATCCCTGGCTTCCCGCTAGGGATTTTTTATTTTTAACCGTCAGTCGTAAGCTTGCAGTCGATCGTTAAATACCGCGCAAATTTTCCTGATGGCATCCGCGTTACCAGAAGAATGGAGCGGTAGATGCACCCTGATCAATCCCTGGCTTCCCGCTAGGGATTTTTTATTTCAGCTATCAGGTCAGCAACTTATACAACAGTAGGAACGCACCGTTGCATCACACTAAGGTTCTTGTAGTGCCAATGCTACACAATTACACCCGATTACGATGCTCCCACTGCTCTCTCGTAAGCTGCCAATCTACTTCGTGCCACCCGTAATCAGATAACCCCAATGAACCGGGACGAGTGGCAACCACCGTTGCTCCGCTCCATGCTGCCAACCGAGTAATTCGCACGTTCGCGCTTACGGTGGAGCCGAAGATGACGTCCAACCCTAGTTCTTTGAACCCAAAATGGAGCAGAGCACGCCCAACCTCGATCGCATAGGCGTAGCGCCCCCAATAAGTTGGTGCAAGTTCAATGCCCAGTTCCATCTTGTCAGTATCACATCCCATTCTCCGCAATCCGCAGCAACCAACCAGAACGTAAGGTTCCTGGCGATGCACAATGGCAAATTGGTAGTTGAGCCGTGGGTGATCAGAAGCCCATGTCTGAAATGTCTCAAACAAGCGCTCTGCATGTTCGGGACTCGCCTCGTCTAACCCATAAAACGTCAGATTACGTGGATCGGCTTGATAGCTCAGAAATTGAGATCGATCAAACTCAATGAAGTCACGCAGCAGAAATCTTCTGGTTGTAATCTCCATAGCAGCAAGCCTAATGTTTGGGCTGTAGAAGATGATTTGCAACAATCAATATTTAAGCGATCGCTCGATCGCCCATCGCTGCCAAAATGCCTTCAAACAATTGCATTCCATCGGTACCGCCGAGCATTGGATCTGAGGCGCGTTCTGGGTGTGGCATCATGCCCAACACATTGCCTTTGCGGTTGCAGATGCCAGCAATGTTATTGAGCGATCCATTAGGGTTGTTGGATGAGTCCATGTTGCTGTCGGCTGTGGCGTAGCGGAACACAATTTGACCATTCGCTTCCAAGTCTGCCAGCGTGTCGGCATCGGCGTAGTAGTTGCCTTCACCGTGCGCGATCGGCAGCGTAATGACGGCTCCACTTGAATAGTGTTGTGTCCAGGGTAAATCGGTTCGTTCGACGCGTAAGGGAACGCGATCGCAGATAAAATGCAAATCTCGATTTCGCACCAGTGCCCCAGGCAGTAACCCCGCTTCAGTTAATACCTGAAACCCGTTGCAGATGCCCAAGACAAGCTTTCCCTGCTCAGCGTGTTTGATGGTTGCTTGCATTGCTGGCGAGAACCGCGCGATCGCCCCACAGCGCAAATAATCCCCATAGCTAAAGCCACCAGGAACGATAATGACATCCAGGTCAGATAGATCGCTTTCTTCATGCCAAACCATGCGCGTTGGCTGCTGCAACAGTGCTTCGGTGACGTAAGCAACATCGCGATCGCAATTGGAACCGGGAAAGACAATCACACCAAATTTAACCATGACGCTCTACTGCTAACCTAACGGGATGCCTGCTTTCTGAAAAACTTGCTCTGCGGTAAATGCTAACCCCTCAAAAAGCTTATCTGTGAGCAGTGTATTGCCCATATAGGTTTGAGGTGGCGCATCGGGATAGAAGACGGTAATGCTTCGGGCTTTGCTATCGACAACCCAAACCCGCAACACGTTAGCATCTAGATACGCCCTCGCTTTTGCAGCTAATTGACCAAATGTTTGACCAGGCGAAATGATTTCGATCGCGAGATCCGGTGGCACTGGACAAACCGTATTTTCTTGCCAACTAGCAGGTAACCGCTCGTAAGAGATATAGACGAGGTCAGGAGTGAGTACCCAGTCTCTTCCTTGCCAAGTCAACGCGATGCCCAGCTCTGGATAAACCTCGCCGCGACCTTCAAACTCAGGGCACAACAGAAAGAGAAAGGCACGGGTAAGGCTAGAGTGAAATTTTTTGAGGAACATTTTGGGGACTGCCTGACCATCAATCAGTTCATACGTTATGTCGCCCTCGCCTGGGGGCAGTGCGAGAAACGCTTGCAACGTCAGTAGATGGTTTGCCTGGAGTACCATTGCGGCTACTAAGAAGAGCTAGCTTTCATTGTAGGTGATCGTGGCTTGATGCAAGATCAGCCAATTGCCATCGGGGTCATAGGCATAAATTTCTCTGCCGTGGGACGCGGTGATGATGTTACCAGATGGTGGATAGCCAAGTTGGGTCAGGTGGGCGATCGCGGCTTCTAGGTTTTCTACTTCCAAACACAGGCTCATGCCAGTGGGCGAAGGGGAAGTGGAAACTGGGGCGTAGGGAGTGGGTGAAGTGGCTTTGGGACGAAAAATGCCGAGTTGGAGCCTGGGTAGATGAAATTCAGCGTAAACGTTGGGAAGCAAGACTGCTGGTTCTAAGCTCAAAAATTGGCTGTAGAACTGTGTCAAGGCATCAAAATTTGGCGTTGCTAATGCAAGCAGTGCAGCAGTGTAGCGAAGCGGCATGGCAGATTCCAGTGACAGGTTTCGGTAGAATAAACCTAGCTTCACATCTTGACGCAAAGGCAGATATCGCTATGGTAGACCCTCCTAAATGGACACCGGAAGCCAAGGCAAAATTACAAAACATTCCTTTTTTTGTGCGCTCTCAAGCTAGGGAACGGATTGAGCATTTGGCACGTGCCGCTGAACTAGACGTGATTACCGTTGAATTGGTCGAACAAGCGCGGCTAGAGTTTGGTCAATAAAACCTCATGCCTGAAGGACCCGAAATTAAACAAGCAGCGGATGCCGTGGCACGGGCGATCGCCCACACGCCCCTCATCCATATTTCCTTTGCCTTTGAACGCTTGCAGCCTTATGAAGCTATTCTTGTCAACGAGCAAATCTGGGCAGTGCAGTCAAAGGGCAAAGCGATGCTCATTCGCTTTCAAAATCAGCTCAATATTTATAGTCACAACCAGCTTTACGGCAAATGGTATATCCAGAAAGCTAACTCTTACCCAACTACGAATCGTCAGCTCCGCCTGGCAATCCATACGCCTAAAAAAGCGGCGCTTCTCTATAGCGCGTCGGAGATTGATGTCATCACAAACGAACAGATCACTAGCCATCCGTTCCTTAGTCGCGTAGGACCTGATGTGTTGGATGACGCTATGACTGTCGATCAAGTGCGCGATCGCTTCCTCGACAAACGCTTTTACCGTCGTGGGTTGGTAAGTCTATTGCTCGATCAAGGCTTTCTGTGCGGGCTTGGTAACTATCTCCGTAGCGAAGTGCTGTTTGTCGCGAGAGTGCATCCATCTCTGCGACCGATCGACTGCACGCCGGAGCAGATTGATGGTCTAGCGAAGGGAGCGATCGCAGTCAGTCGCCAATCCTATTTGACCAAAGGCATCACCAACAACCTGGACACTGTTGCTCAACTTAAACAGCAAGGCTTTTCTCGCCAGCAATACCGCTTTTACGTCTTCAACCGCGATGGTCGTCCTTGCTATAGCTGCGGTACTGCCATCCTCAAAGAGATTGCTGGCGGTCGCCGTATCTACTACTGCCCCCACTGTCAAAAACTGTGAGACGAGGATCCGTTAGCCCGGAGTGCTTGAGCGTTAAACCGCTAAACTAACGTCATCTATGCAAATGACGTGTTCTGGCACATCAGCTTGCCTGAGAGCCTGATAGCTGTCTGAGTTCAGCCCAACCAGGGTCACACTCTTGCCGAGGCGTTGATATTTGGCAACAACTTTGGCGATCGCTGTTGCGGCTGCATGATCCCACACGTGAGAGCGGCTAAAGTCGATCACGATGCCGTGGAGGTCAGCATTGTACGCAAACAGATTCACAAAGTTACTGGCAGAGCCAAAGAACAGTTGACCCGACACCGCATAAAGCGTGATGCCATCGTGATCAAGCGAGACGGCAACATGGGTTTGGGCAAGCCGCCAACCAAACATCAGCGTACTTAAGATAACGCCAGCAAGAACGCCCTGCGCTAGATCGTGTGTCAGTAGCGTAATTCCAGCCGTAAAAGGCATGATAATCGCTTCATTAAGCGGCATGGTTCGCAGCGTTTTAAGCGAACTAAAGTCAAAGGTTTCAAACGACACCATGATCATCACGCCAATGAGGGCAGCCATCGGAATCTGCTGGACGACATCCCGCAGCACGAAGATCGAAAACAGCAGAAACGCGCCAGCAACAGCGGTTGATAACCGATGCCGCCCGCCTGATCGCACGTTGATGATGGACTGCCCAACCATGCCACAACCCGCCATGCCACCCAGAAAGCCCGTTACCACGTTGGCAATGCCTTGTCCGCGCACTTCTTTGTCTTTAGAGCTGCGGGTATCGGTCAAATCATCCAGTAGTGCAGCCGTAAGCAGTGATTCCAGTAAGCCGACAATCGCCAGCGTTACGGCGTAAGGCAGGATAATTGCCAGCGTTTCTAGCGAGACACTGACCTGTGGCAGATGGAACATGGGCAGGTTGCGCGTGATCTCACCCATATCGCCCACGCGACGAATTGGTAGACGAGCCACGATCGCCACAACCGTCATCGCCACGATCGCCACCAGCGGTGACGGTATACTTTTGTTCACGCGAGGAAAGAGGTAGACAATGGCAAGCGTTGCCGCCACCATCGTATAGGCTTGCCACGGCTCTCCCGGTAATTGCTGCACCTGTGCCACAAAAATCAAAAGTCCGAGGGCATTCACAAACCCTGCAATCACCGTTTGGGGGATGAAACTAAAGAACCGTCCCAGTTTCAAAACACCAATCAAAAATTGAATGATGCCAGTCAGAATGGTCGCTGCAAAAAGATATTCAACGCCGTGTTTCACTACTAGCGTTGTCATTAATAACGCCATTGACCCTGTAGCGGCTGAAATCATTGCTGGTCGCCCACCTGCCAGCGCAATGACGATCGCCATACTAAAGGAGGTATAGAGCGCCACCATTGGGCTAACTTTAGCGATCGCGGCGAAAGCAAGCGACTCTGGAATCAATGCCAGCGCCACTGTAATGCCCGCTAACGATTCTACTTGCAGGGTGGCAAACGGCAGTTTCTGCGTGATGCGGGTTTGAAGCGATCGCATCTGTCTAAGCGCTGCCTTACCAGCTTTTTTGCTCGTTGAAACCATGCTGCTTCCTGCGTAGTAAGACTCGTTAACTCAAGAGAACCGGGCGAACTTCAAAGATCAAGTGCATAGTACCGTGCTGACGAAAGCAATCCAAGTCGTACCAAAAGCAAGACCGAAAGCTTGATACGCTCTTTACCCGATTGTGACCACACATAAAGTTTTGATTAACTGAATCACCATAAACTTTCGGCATTTACAGAGGCTAAGGACAGTAAATTCACGGTGTTCGTATCTTCTGGCGCGTCAAGCACGTCAAAATGTTGCATCCTAGTAGTCATGCTTCAACCTTCGACGACTATCTCAGAGCACACGCCCGCGTCATTCTATACATGGCGCAACTATAGCTGTGCGTATGATCGCCTCGCTCCTACTGATACAGCTAGTGGCGTGCCGCTGCTGCTGATTCACCCGATCGGGGTTGGCTTGTCCCGCACCTTCTGGCAACGCTTTTGTGACGAGTGGTATCGCTCTGGGCAGCGCAATCTGATTTATAATCCCGATTTGCTAGGCTGTGGCGATAGTGATCTACCGCAAATTGCTTACCACCCGTCTGATTGGGCAGAACAGCTTCAGGCGTTTCTGCAAACCGTGATCAAAACGCCTGTAGTGCTAGTGGTGCAGGGAGCGCTGTTGCCAGTAGCGATCGACCTTATCCACTTGCAACCAGATTTAATTCGGGGTGTAGTTATGAGTGGTCCACCTGCTCGCACCTTGATTGCAAACCCAACGCCAACCTGGCGACAGCAACTCAGTTGGAACCTTTTCAATTCGCCCTTAGGCAATGGGTTTTATCGCTATGCGCGGCGATCGCAATTTCTCCAATCGTTTTCCATCCGCCAACTCTTTGCGACGGCTAATGCCGTTGATGCCGAGTGGTTAGCCATGTTGAAAGAGGGATCACGCGATCTTGCCAGTCGCCATGCGGTCTTCTCGTTTTTGGCTGGTTTTTGGCGGCAGGACTATACGGCTAAACTAGCTGCGATCGCTCAACCATCGCTTGTTGTCATGGGCGGAGAGGCTTCGAGCATTAGCCGCAAAGGTAAGGCAGAAACGCCTGATGAACGGCTGCAAGATTATTTAACGCAGTTGCCAAAGGGTGAAGGTGTGAAACTCCCTGGACGCAACGTGCTGCCCTACGAATCGACGGCAGAGTTTGTCAGGGCGATCGCGCCTTTTGTGCAAAAGCTAGAAACGGTTTGAGCCAGCAAGTTTATTCACTGTAGAACCTTGCTCCTAAAAGCTCTACAGTCCCCAACCCTAATATGGATGTAATTGAAACTCGAACCGCAACGGAGGCGGATTTTGACTTTTTAGCAGATGTGCATCGACAGACGTTTCAGGTTTACGTCGAGCAACTTTGGGGTTGGGATGCGGCAGGACAGAGAGCGGCTTTGTACGAAGACTTTCAACAGTTTCCGTTTGAGATCATCTGTTATTGCGGAGAAGCGGTTGGCATGATGTCTGTGGCGAACCAGAGTGATGCGCTTTTCCTCCACTACCTTGCCATTCTGCCAACCGCTCAGCGTCGGGGACTGGGCACTCAACTGGTTCGCAGGCTTATGCACAAGGCGTTTGAGCAGCAATTGTCCGTTACGTTGATTGTGCTAAAGGTGAATTCAGCGAAAGCATTCTATGAACGACTGGGCTTTAAAGTGACGGGTGACGATGAGTATCGCTACTTTATGGCAAGCTCTGAAGGCACAAACACCGATAATAGAGAGCGGTAGCTTGTGCGGGCTGACATTGGATGACTATGTTTTTTCACAAAGATGAGCAGTTAGAAGGGTTGGGCGATCGCCTTCTAGAGGCAACTTGGGCTGAGTTTCCGGGTTTAGCCCGTAATCAGATTGCAGTGACGTGGCTTGTGTATGATCCGCCTGCCATTGTTAACACCGGCGGTGCTTTAAGTGCTGAAGAATTTTGGAAACACTCCCCACGTGGTTTTAGCTATCGCGGTGTGGAGAGCATCTACCCTGCCAGCGTCGTCAAGTTGTTTTATCTGGTGGCGCTGCACGAATGGCTAGAGCAAGGCATGGCGCAGCCCTCCACCGAACTGGAGCGAGCCACGAAGGATATGATTGTCGATTCCAGCAATGATGCAACGAGTCTGGTTGTAGATGTGTTGACGGGCACAACGAGCGGTCCCGAACTTCCAGTGGCTCCTTTTGAAACCTGGAAGCAGCAGCGCAATATCGTGAATCGCTATTTTCAATCGCTTGCGTGGACAGAGTTGGAAACCATCAACGTCAACCAAAAAACCTGGTGTGATGGGGCGTATGGGCGCGAACGTGAGTTTCTTGGTGAGTTGATGGATAACCGCAATATGCTCACGACAACTGCAACCGCGCGGCTGTTGCATAGCATTGTGGGCGGGGTGGCAGTATCGGCAGAGCGATCGCACTCTATGATGCAGCTTATGCGGCGATCGCTTCACCCAAATGACCTCGCTGCCGACCCTGAAAATCAAGTGACTGGTTTTCTGGGCGCAGGCTTACCTCTGAATGCACGCCTCTGGTCTAAAGCGGGTTTAATGAGCCGCGTTCGCCACGATGCAGCCTATGTGGAATTGCCGGATGCCCGACCCTACTTACTGGTCGTTTTTACCGAAGGGACTGCACACAGCCAGAATGAAGCAATACTGCCGTTTATCTCACAGCAAGTGGCAACAGCAATAGTTGGTCTTTAGGAGCTTTCCAGCAAACAAAATACCCGTAGGGGCAGGTTTAATACCAACGTGATCGGTTATTCGCAAAGCTTCTGGCAAAACCTGCCCCTACAAGCGGTACATTCTTTCTCAGAAACCTCCTTAGTGATTAGTGCGTTTGGTTATTGGTGCAACTCTTTCATCTGGTGATGGCTTATTGGCGATCGCATACGTGATGAGGAACGTTGTTTGGCGATCGCCGCTTTCGACCTGGATGCTGGCTCCTAAGCGTTCGACCAAGCGTTTGACCAGTGCAAGACCTAAACCAGTGCCGCCATATCTCCAGGGATCGGCATTGGGAATGCGGTAAAACTTTTCGAAAATGCGATCGCGCTCGCTGGCAGCAATTTCAACGCCCGTGTTGCTGATACCAATTTGCAAGCCACCGACGATCGCTTTGGCAAAGACGCAAATTGTCTCCTGAGACGAGGTGTATTTACAGGCGTTTTGTAAAAGCTCGGTGACGGTACGCTTCAGATACCTAAAATCAGTTGTTAAGGGCGGCAGGTTCTCTGAAACATCCACTACAAGCTGTTGCTGTTGCCTTAGCATGCGCTCGCTAAAACCGCTAGCAAGGTCAGGCAGCCAGCTTCGCAGATCGACAGTAGTGAGCGTTAAGGCATCACTACCCGACTCCACCTGCGACAGACCAAGCAGATCGTTAATGAGGTTAATTTCGCGCTCAGACTCATCTTTCAGCACCTTGAAATAGCGCGCAATGCGGTTGGAGTCACCACTGGCAACGGTATTGTTAAAGGTGCCTGCTTGCTTCAAGGCAATCTCCAGCATTTGAGTCGCCATTTTGATATTCGACATCGGTGTCCGTAATTCGTGAGAAACGGAGCTGAGGAAGTTGTCTTTGAGGTCGTTTAACTGCTCCTGCTCATCCACCTGTGCCTGAATTTCTTGATACAGACGCGACTGTCGCAGGGCGATCGCGCACTGGGTTGCTACCTGTTGTATCAGGCGAATCTCTGGTTCTTCAAAACATTTATCACACGGTCTAAGCAGCCATAGATCGCCTAATACACCCTGGTCGTCAGTGATGAGACAGCTCAGGATGGTAAACCGACAGCTAACCTGGCGCACCACATCGATCGGATCAGCGAGAGAGCAAAATTGCACCCAGCCGCCCTGTAATCTTTGCTGACCTACAGGATACAAGGTGTTGAGAGACAACACAGTGCCCTTTGCTGCCGCTACAACATCTGAGCGAATTGCCTCATAGAGAATCGTCAACGTGCCGCGCTCCATGTCAATTAGCCCGGTATCACAGCACAACACATCCAACTCGGCCGCTAACTCTTGCATCGTTGTTTGGAGAATATGATGCTCGTCCAGGCTATCGCGCACGCGATCGGTAATTTGCTTCAACAATGACTCGTAGGCAAGCGCTTTACGGAGTTGGGCAGTTCGTTCCTGCACCTGGGTTTCCAGCGTTTCGTTAAGCTGTTGCACCTGCTGATAAAGCTGAGATTGCTGGATGGCGATCGCTAATTGATCCACAATGGCACAGGCAAGATCAACCTCTGAGGTCTGCCAGGGTTGCTGCTGCTGCCTGGTCAAAGCTAGGCAACCCCAAAGCGTTGCCTCAAAGTGAATCGGCACCAAAAGCCAGGTTCCCGGTAGCATCTGAGCGTACTGATTCACGGTTGGATCAGGATGCTGGGCAATATCCTCAATCTGCACAACAGCAAAGCGCTTGAGATCGGCGATCGGCTCATTCGCATCATCAGAAAACTCCATGCCAACAAGATTGTTCAGCACCTGGTTGGAGTGACTATCAGCCACAATTTTCCAGACCGAATGTTCTGGCAGATAACGGATCGCATCAGCGCGGTCTGCCTGAAGCAGTCGAGCGATTTCAGCCGTTGCCGTCTCGAAAACGGTGGTTAAATCCAGTGAATTCCGCATCACCTGGATCACGCGGTTCAGTGCTTGTTCTCGCTGCGCCTGGAGCTGCAATTGGCTGTAGAAGTGGCAGCGCTCTGTTACGTCCTGGTAATAGACAAATAACCCGTCCTGCGATGGATGGGCATAGACCTCAAACCAACGGTTGAGCGGTGCGTAGAATGCCTCAAACCGAACGCTAACCTGCGTTGCCATCGCCTGGTGAAACTCGTGATCAAAAATAGTCCCAACGACTTCGGGGAAGGCTTCCCAGACAGTTTGCCCCAAAAGTTCTTGCTGCGTTTTTTGAAGTAGTGCCTCGGCGTGCTGGTTAACGTGGGTGAAACGCCAGGCTCGATCAAGCGCATGGAACCCAGCCGGTATGCTTGCAAACATGGTGGTCAGGCGATGATTTGATGCCTGAAGATTGCTGCTTGTCTGTTGCTGGTCAAGGATTGCCGCTTCCCTCGCTTGAAGCAGGCTGTGCTCCGTTATGACTCCCAGTACGTGCCCCTGATCATTCACGATCGGCAAATAGGCAACTTGGTGGTCTTGCATCATTTGCCAAGCTGTACTTAACGTCTCAGAATGGCTGAGGGTCAACGGCGATTGTGTCATCACCGCTTCAACCGTGGTTGCCGCTGGATTAACGCCCGCCGCGATCGCCCGTAAACAATCTTGCTCTGTGCAAATTCCAGCCAATTGCTGTTGCTTCATCACCAAAACACAACCGCTTTGATTCTGGCTCAACTGCTGCACTGCTTCCAGTACAGTTGCATCTGGAGCAAGAAGTGGCTGCTGCTGCATAGCGGGGGTGGTTGAAACCTGCATTTCACCAGAGTGTAAGGAGCAAAAGTGAAGCCTGGTTCTGTAGACGATATGCAATGGCAGTTAGGCAGTAGGCGAGACCCTAGCTATCTGCTGAAGCACCCAGCGTGCGGGCTTGACAACCCCATCCTAGCTAGGAATGCCAGCCAATCCTGCTTAAGTTCTAGATGTTAGAGAAGTGCCTTAAGACTGGGCACAAGCTAGAGCCTCAGTTGCTAAACCTGAGCGACGATCACACCCAGTTTCAAGCGGTCAGCTACAGTTTTTGGTAAAGAGTCTAACTTCAGCACGACAGCAAGGTGCTCTGACAAGGCGTTGCAGTAAAGCATTAAGTGACCAGGCTTTAGCTCTTAACGCTTTATTGCTCATTCAGTGCTCATGGAGAGGCTGTAACGGCGCGTCTAACCCATTGACTGTAGGAGATGTCTTTAACCATTGCTGTAAGGGTTGATTTAAGTGAAGACGACACACTTAACAGCTCACCGTAAAGTGCCAGAAACTTGATCCGTAGCCTGCGTTCTGTAGGGTTTTGCTCGTTTCCTACTTGCGTAAGGGCATCTGATTTCAATGGGTAAACCTAAGTAATCGAGCCTCATGCACGCTAAACGATCCTGCGAAATTTTAGAGATTAACGTTAAAGAAGTAATCAGCTAATTGGCTGAACTATATGCTGCTTTTTCGTAAATACTTGAGCGAAAAGAAAAGCAAGGATACCTTGAGGGCAAAGCCTCCACCCCTTCTTAGAGACAAGTCCGTCCAGGCTGCTAGCTCATTTAATCTAAGGTTCAATCCCTCGCACTCAGCAGTTTGGAGCGCAAGTAGTACAGTTTGGCTATCGAATCGCTAACCTACTGCGTCTCTACTTACTGCGTCCTCAATACTTACTGCGTCTTCAACAGTGCTGAGTCGATCGCACGTGGATAGATTAGCCACGCCCGTTCGTAAGGGTTAGTCAGCGTTTGTACCAGAGGCGACAGGTCGCTCAATTCCTGCAAGCCTGCGGCGGTATGACACTTGATGCCACGCTGGTAAAGGGTATAGCCACGGCTTAGAGAAATTTGCAGCCCTGCATAATAAGTTGCGTCACCGTTCACTGTGCCGAGCCTCTGCTGGACGCTTTGCAATAATGCCTGTCGATCGTTCGTATCCAGATGGGTGACATCCAGTGTTTTGGGCAGATCGCGATCGATAAACTGTCGGCATAGATCGCTCAAAATGGCATCGGTGCTACTTTGCCAACGTTGCAGATGGTAAGTGAAAACGCCATCATCTGCAGCAAGATATTGGTTTAAAGGTAGGCGATCGCAGTTGTCCGTCAGCCATGCTTTGACCGTATCATCGGCTTCTAGTAAGCCTTGCTGTAAGCATTCACGAGCCCGCACAAACGCTTGCTGCAATACCCAACAGGCAGCGATGTTTTTAGGATGGTTGTAAACCTGGGCATACATAAAGTAGCGCACGATCAAGTAATGCTCAACGGCAGTCATGCCTTTACGGGCAACGACAAGCTGCTGCGTGACCGGGTCGTAGCGCATTGCCATGAGAATGCGCTCGAGGTCTATTTTGCCGTAGGATGCCCCCGTAAAGTAGCTGTCGCGCATCAGGTAATCGAGGCGATCGCAGTCAAGTTGGCTTGACACCAGTTGCCAGACTAATGGGATTGGATGTTTCTTGAGATAAACCTGGAGAATTTGCTCAGTTAAGTCTGGAGCTACAGTATCCAACGCTGACCGAATAGGCGCCGACTCTTGTAAAATGCGCCCCGTCCAGTGTTCGTGATTGCTGCCAAAAACTTCTTCGCCTGTATGGCTAAAGGGACCATGCCCAATGTCATGCAGTAGCGCAGCGCAGAGTACAACCGCACGATACGGTTGCAGTTGGGGATAGACGCTGGCAAGACGATCAAATGCCCGACGCGCGATCGCCAGCACCCCAAGCGAATGCGTAAACCGTGAACTTTCAGCTCCATGAAAGGTAAGACTGGCTGAACCTAACTGCCGAATCCGTCGCAACCGTTGAAAGGCAGGCGTATCAATAAGACGGATAAGTGCCGCTTCGATCGGATCGCTACCGTTGAGTGCGATCGCTCCATGGAGCGGATCGTGATACGTGCGTTCAGTACTAAACAGCACCCGCCACCATTGAATGTGTGGTCAACAGCTCTACTGCCGCTTGGTATTGGCGGTCAGCGGGTGTACCGACTTGAGCGCCAGTAATGGGGTCAAGCGGCACTGTAACATCGGGCTGAATACCTTGCTTATTAATGTCAATATGACCAGGGGTTTCATACTTCGCCACGGTGACAGCCAGACCAGAGCCATCTGACAGGTCAAAGAGCGATTGAATCAACCCTTTCCCAAAAGTTTTTTCGCCTAGGATGGTGGCGCGCCCGTTATCCTTCAAGGCTCCCGCCAAAATTTCGCTAGCGCTTGCCGTGCCTTGATTAACCAAAACGACGAGCGGATCGTGCGTCAATGCCTTCTCTGTCGCATCAAAGCTCCCTTGAATGCCTTGGCGATTGACGGTGTAAACGATCGTCCCTTTATCCAACCAAAGACGGGCAATCTCAACACCCGCTTGCAGCAGCCCACCAGGGTTATTTCGCAAATCAAGGATGTAAGCGTTAGCGCCCTGCGTCTCCAGACGAGTCAGCGCGTGGGCAAACTCAGCCGTTGCATTGGCGTTAAATTGACTCAGGCGAATGTAGCCGATTTTGGCAGGCTCATCCGTATTCGCAGGTGTAGATTGCAACCTCAAATCGGCATAAACTGGGTTGAGTTCAATACGATCGCGCACAACCTTAAAATCTAGCAGCGCCTCTTCCCGCTGAATTGTCAACATTACCTCGCTACCGATCTTCCCCCGCATTCGTCCTGCCGCGTCATCTAAGGACAGCGCCTCAGTTGAGGTGCCATCAATGCTCACAATCGTATCTGCTGGCTTGATGCCTGCGCGATCGGCTGGAGAACCAGCGACTGGAGCAATCACGCGCAATTTGCCAGTCTCTGGGTCAGAGGCAATCTGCAACCCAACTCCCGTTAATTCGCCAGATGTATTCGTCTGTAAGCTTCGGTATTGCACCGGCTTCAGCAACCGCGTAAAGGGATCATCCAGGCTCGCCAACATTTTCTGGATTGCTGTATATGTTTGCTCACGATCGCTCAGCGGTTGCTTAAATGCCTTTTGCCGCACCAGCCACCAGTTCTGCTGATTAAACGTGTCATCAACATAGGCGCGATCAACCAGCCGCCAAACTTCTGCTAAAAGCTTTTGCTCTTCAGTCAGCGCGTTTGCTTGCGGTGCTGACCAACCCAGCACTATCAAAACTGCCAAAAGGACAGCCACTAGCCGTCCTGTCCAGGAGGTATGTTTACTCATAGTGAATAATCTTAACCTCAGCAATGGAGTGTCTGCTACCCATAGCACGAGTTCAATCGCTTTAGGCATGGTACGAGTGGAGCAAAAACCGCCTACGGCAAAGCCGCATAATGACCCTTTAATCACACTGTTCTCAACGGCTGAACGATCGCCAAGACTATTGTCTCAGGCAACGGTTTGCTTTAGAAAACTTCATCCTGTCTTAAGTATTTAAACCAGCAAGTAGACGAAGCAATAAGTTGGGAAGACGCTGACACAGGCACGCGTTAACACAGGAGGCTGATTCACTTTGCGTATGAAATCCAGCCTGCGTCTGTGTTACATTCTTTAGGAACAGCAATACATTTTTTTAGGAATTCTTGCTTCATGTTCACTAAGCAGGTGACCGGCTCGAAAACATTCCAGTGGTTCGAGGAGCGGCTAGAAATTCAAGCACTTGCAGACGATGTTTCTAGCAAGTATGTCCCTCCCCACGTAAATATTTTTTACTGTTTGGGCGGCATTACGCTGGTTTGTTTTCTCATCCAGTTTGCCACTGGGTTCGCTATGACGTTTTATTATCGTCCAACCGTTGCCGAAGCGTTTGACTCTGTTCAGTACATCATGAACGAAGTGAGCTTTGGCTGGTTGATTCGATCGATCCATCGCTGGTCTGCCAGCATGATGGTCTTGATGATGGTGCTTCACACCTTCCGGGTTTATCTAACAGGCGGCTTCAAAAAGCCCCGTGAGTTGACCTGGGTGACTGGCGTGATCCTTGCTGTTATCACAGTTTCTTTCGGCGTGACTGGCTACTCGCTCCCTTGGGATCAGATTGGTTACTGGGCAGTCAAGATCGTCTCTGGTGTACCTGAAGCGATTCCAGTTGTCGGGGTACTGATTTCTGATCTACTCCGTGGTGGTTCCAGTGTTGGTCAGGCAACTCTGACTCGTTACTACAGCGCTCACACCTTTGTCTTGCCCTGGCTGATTGCAGTGTTCATGCTGCTGCATTTCTTGATGATTCGCAAGCAAGGTATCTCTGGTCCTTTGTAATAGTTGCTCCCTTGGGCGCTAACTATCTACGCTAGTGACATTTGTTTACCTGCTTCCATCCCTCTGCTGACTTCAGAACAAAAGGAGAGTGACTTTAATATGGCAACGGTTAAAAAGCCGGATCTATCTGATCCTCAGTTGCGTGCCAAGCTTGCCAAAGGTATGGGACACAACTACTACGGTGAGCCTGCATGGCCCAACGATTTGCTTTACATCTTCCCAGTCGTTATTCTGGGGACGATCGCGCTTAACGTTGGTCTGGCAGTGCTTGATCCAGCGGCGGTTGGCGAACCTGCTGATCCCTTTGCAACCCCGCTAGAGATTTTGCCTGAATGGTATCTCTACCCCGTATTCCAGATTTTGCGTACTGTACCCAGCAAACTGTTGGGTGTGGTTGCTATGGCTTCAGTGCCTCTGGGATTGATTGTGATTCCTTTCATTGAAAACGTTAACAAGTTCCAAAACCCGTTCCGTCGCCCGGTGGCAACAACTATGTTCCTCGTTGGCACTTTGGTGACACTGTGGCTAGGTATTGGTGCAACTTTCCCTATTGATAAGTCTCTAACGCTCGGTCTGTTCTAGATCGCTCGTCGTTAGACTCTTCTTAACACCTGTTTGATTCCTGCTTTGGCTAAAGCTAACTAGGAATTAGATAGGTGTTATTTTTAGGTTCAATTATTTTAACCTCACGCTGGAAGCTGCCGCTGGTAGTGCTTTTGCTTAAGGGATTTTTCTTCAAAGTAGGGTTTTCTACCCAAACCTTTGGGGGGTTTCTGCTTAGGCGCTGGGGCAATTTCTGATTAGGATGAGAGTATTCAAAACAACCTTGTGCAGGAGACTGCGGTGAACCAGGATAGCTTTAAGAATTTTCAAATCGGCTTTGCCGAAGTTAGTCGTTTCCTTTTGCCCTTTGCGGTGATTTGGCTGCTAGGGGCAATCGGTCTAGGCTGGCTCGTTAAATCATTTTTTATCCTGGTCGGGCTGATTTTGATAACGCCTGTGATTGCATTTTTTGGCTTTCGCTGGTGGCTAAGGCGCAACCTAATTCAGGCAGATTGTCCGGTCTGCCAGTATGAGTTTGTTAGCCTCAACCAAACGGAGTTCAGTTGCCCCAATTGCAATGAACCGCTGAAGGTAGAGAGTGGACGCTTCAATCGTCTTACACCACCAGGAACCATTGATGTCAGCGCTGTCGAAGTGTCAGCTAAAACGATCGAGGATTAGCACTAGAGCTGCGAGTCTTTCAGGTTGGGCGCTAAACCTACTGTTAAAATGTTGACTTAAACGAGTAAGCATTAGCGCAACCTTTACTCGTCAAGTGTTTAACTTTTCTTTCAGCACAAAGCCGGGATGTTTTACGAAACATCTCGGCTTTGCACTAAAAGTTTTGAGGCAATCTCTGTTTAGCTGCGAGAAATTGACAGTGTATAAGAGTGTTGACCCTTGGCACGATCGCCAACATAGACCGAGTAAGTGCCTTTAGTCCACCGTCCAGGAATAGTAACTTTACCATTAGAGTAGCTGTCGGCTGGCACGCAGAAGTCCTGCCCGGAGCTACTACGAATTAGTAAGGCAGGCTGACCAGAGGACTGCAATGTAAACTGCAAATTGGCATCTTCTGCCACCTGGATGACGTGATTCGGTGCCGAGGCAATGAAGCCAGCACAGCCCTTACTATCTTTTTGGCTACCACCCGATGTCCCGTTGAGTTGAACGGCAGGTGAACTAGAATTAATTGCGACTGCTTGACTAAGAGCAGGTGAGGCGGTTCCCAGTGCGACTGCTAGTGCCACAGGTATACCGAACCAATAGTTGAAGGTTTTCATTTGACTCCTCTCTGCCGATATCTGAAACACATTGATGAAGCGATCGCTCAGTAGCTTAGTGCATTGCAATTAAGAGAGTGAAAGGTGTCACCTGTTAATTCGTCTTATGCTATGAAACGATGCAATACATTTAGTATTACAAGGAACGGCAGAACTAGCCGGGCAAATGTACCTGTTGACTGAGTGGCACTGATAGCCCAACCTGTAACATCTATCACTTAGGGGCAAATGGGTCTTGCAAACCTTGTAACCTTTACCCAGGTTGCCGATACTGCTCGATTAGCGTGGGCAAGTGATCGTAGCCATCCACGCCGATAGCAGCAATGAGTTCAGGGCGGAGTTGGGCAAGCGTTGGCGCAAAGGCATCGCCCATTTGTCCCTGAAGAATGGTCAATAGCCCGGCGGGTTGTCGCCAATCACGAGAGGCAATACTTTCGAGGAAATACATACCCAAGCAGCCCGTATATACCGCTCTGCTAGTGTCTTGCAGCCGATAGTACGCTTCTGCCAAATATGCCAGGTTCAGCCCTTGCAGGTATAAATCTCCAGCAACCTGAGCCGCTTTAAGCCCCTCAGCAAGATAGTCGATCGCCGTTTGCGGTTGTTCTAGCACCACATGAGCAATCCCCAGGCTGTTAAAGGCAAAGGCTTGACTTTGGCGATCGCCCATCTGTTCTGCCAGCTTTAAGCCTTGCTGCAAATAGCTGATGGCGGCTTCGTAGACCTCTGTTTCGGCTTGCTCCAGCTGTTGTGCCTGAAAAACTTCGCCATAACCGAGATTAACCAGGGCATTGGCTTCGCCCAGTCGATCACCGACCTGACGGCTGAGAATGAGTGCCCGTTGACTGTAGTTAATCGCCTCCCTATAGTTTTTTTGAGCAACGCAGGTGCGACTAAGGTGGTTAAGGTTCGCGATTTCGCAGGGACGATCGCCTGCCTCTGCTGCAATTTCTCTGGCAATATCGTGAAATTCTTTTGCCCGATCGATCTGCCCTTGCGCCCGTTCTGAGGAGCCGATCAGAGTGAGAATGCGTGCTTTTTCTTGAGTACCCTCTGCCCGTTTTAGTGGCTCATCGAGATAATTCACCACGCTTCGTAGCTGGCTGCCTGGAAAAGAGGCAAACACACCGCCGTACAACGGAAAGTAAGGACGCTGGGCAAACGATCGCAGAATTTGCAGTGTCATTTGGAACGCCCCCTCCGCAAATTGGCTTTGATGGAACGAGTTAAGTGCCGTTGCCTGATTAAAGCCTCGTGCCAGTTGCGACCAGAGGATAGAAAATGCCAGAAAGGTCGAGATCGATAGCTTCGCGCCGACTTTGGCATCATAGACAAGGCGATCAAACCAGGCAACCAGCCCTTGTTGGATGTATTGCAAAAGAATGACCAGTTCCACCCAGGTGCTACTCTCCAAAGTGGGCATCTGCGCGACGAACTCGCTGACTGACTCGTTGCGCGCGATCGTCTGAAAGAGCTGGATCAACTGGGGTTGCGTCAGTTGCTTTGACCATACCGTCCATGGATTGCTCTTGCCTGACGTGCTAGCAAAACCGAGCGTCTGCTCCTGGTCATAAATCCAGCTAACGAGCTGACTTTGAACTCGCTCCCACGATGCTAACCCCTGACTGATTCCTGCTGCTAGCTGGTGGAGTTCTTGCTGTACGGTGCTGTCATTGGCGGCATCCTCCTGTTGCTGAAGCACTTTAGCAAGCTGTTTAAGCTGCGTCGCGTTGAGGCATTGAGGCTGATTAGGGTCGATCGCCCGCAAAAATTCTGGCAGTCGTTGTGCTGCATCCGCCGTGGTGATTTTCTGCATGACACTGGCGATCGCTTCGGTTGCCTGGTTGTGTTGCTGCCAGCGCTCCCACTCACCCTGAATCGTTTGGAGTGCTCTGCGGCTGCGAGCCGCTTTTGCTTGCTTCAACTCATTGGTTTCGGCATCAAGCTGTGCCTGCACGCGATCAACGTACTGTTGTAGACAGCGCTCAAAGAGTTCACCAGTGCCAACACTGACCCCTTCTACCAGCATTTGGTAGACCTGTTCTTTTGACCGAATGTTGCCCTTTAGAGTCATTTGCACAATCTGATCAAGCAGTTGCAGGTAGCGATCGGGCGAAGGAAGCGTCTCTGACATAGCGCTAATCTGACAGGAGGACATCGCCGATCGCTAACAGCGCCCAGCACACTTAGTTTAATCAAGTCTGTTTACTTCTCGACAACTAAACGCATGATTACTGCTGCAAGACTTGCTTTTTACTGTTGCTTTACTGCCGTTTAGTGCTGCGGCGATGGGTATCCTGCTATCCTGTTCTCTTCTATGAAACATTGCTGCCGCTTTGATCCCCTGAAGCGGGCAAATAAGTGCTTCAATAGTAAAGAACTGGGCTTAAATTGAAGCATTGCACAAAGCCCTTGCTGGTGGGCGTTAAGGAGTAACCACATGAACCATCTCAAGCGCGTCAGCTCCAACAAGCAAACAGCAACCTTCTGGCAAGGCAGTTTGACGCTGCTGGGTGGTGCTGCACTCGCTGTTGGTATCACGTTGGCTAGCTCTTCAGCCGTCATGGCGCAGGCTGCTTATGGCAGTTATGTGGGTGCAGGCGTGGCAGTGGGGTTAAGTGATGGCGACGCAGGTGGTGAACCGAGTCGCACGTCCGGCGTGATTGCGGCTCGTTATAAGTTTCTTAAGCTGCCAGTTTCCATTAGAGCCCAAGCGCTGGTTGGTCGGCGCACTACGCTCGTCCCAACGGTCTCCTACGACTTCCCGATTAACTGGCGTACCGATGCCTATATTGGTGTGGGTGCGGCTGTGCCTCTAGATGACGATCGCACTACACCCTTAGGCAACAAGACCAGTTTTGCGATTCAACCCGGTATTGATTACGTATTGCCTAACAGTCAGCTAGTTGTCTTTGGTAATGCAGTCATTGCTTTTGATGCCTACCGACAGGGTGGCAATAATGCTACATCGGTTCAAGCAGGCGTCGGGTTACGGTTCTAACGCTACTAGCAGTCTTTAACAGCCTAAATGCAGGTGAGACGCGTAATTCCGTTGTTTTTGAAACGGCTTGCTCTATCTCCTTGCATGGGTGCTCAAAGCTTAAAAATCTGAAAAGCTAGATCTTTCATCCTTAGTAATAAATAGTGATAAAGGATGTGAACGTTCTTATCTTCTAGCTTTTTGAATCAAGGGTCAATTTAGATGCAGCAACATTGGAGCGCAACTAAGCGCGGCTGACTATTGATTTGGGTGATTGCTCAGATGTTTTGGGTTTGGCAGGGTTAAGCGATCGTGGCTCCAATGGCAACGCTACTGTAAAGGTCGTGCCCATCCCTTTGTCGCTGCAAACCTGAATCCGTCCCTGGTGCAACTCCACGCACTTTTTGACGATCGCCAGCCCTAACCCTGTGCCCTGGATGCTGCCCACGTTACCACAGCGATAGAACGTTTCAAACAGATGTGTTTGGTCTTTGACGGGGATACCAATGCCCTGGTCTTGGATCTGAAAGGTTGCAGTGCCATTTTCGCAGCAGAGCTTGAACTGAATGTCGCCTCCCTCCGGCGAATACTTGAAGGCGTTGGAAAGTAAGTTTGTGAGAATATGCCGCAGCAAAGCAGCATCCATCACTACATTAGAGCAGTTACCTTGAGGGGTAAACATGATGGTATGACTGTCACTGTGACTAAACTGTAAGTCTTCAGTAATCCCAGTACAAAGCTTTACCAGGTCAACGGGTTCTGGTCGATAACGCAAGCCAGCTTCGGTGCTGCCCAATAGTAAGACTTCATCCAGCAATTGCGTAACTTGATGAATAGCTGTTTTAATGCGGTCAAAGTACTGCTGGCGCTTTGCTTCCGTTAAATCCTCACCGAAGTTTTGTAACAGTTCTACAGCTGTGCGAATCATCGTCATGGGGGTACGAAACTCATGCGATGCCATAGAGATAAAGCTTGACTTAAGCAGATTGAGTTCTTGCTCTTGTTCTAAGGCTTTGAGCATACTTTGCTCGCTGTTTTGCAGGCGTTTCAGAATATGCCCACGCTCAATGCCATACCGGAGCGATCGCGCTAAAAGTGACGGTGTAATTTGTCCTTTGACCAAATAATCCTGCGCTCCGCCTGCCATGGCTTGCAGTGCCAGTGTCTCATCATCCATCATCGTCAACACAACGACTGGAACATCAGGTACACTGGCGCGAAAATCAACTAAAGTATCTGCCTCATCAGAATCGGGCAGACGCAGATCGAGCAGCACAATATCAACTGTATGTGTAGAACAGGCAGTAATGGCACTGCTGAGGCGCTCGACGTGTATTAGTTCCCATTGCAATCCCTCTAGACGCAGAAAAAAGTGGCGCATTAAATCAGCGTCGGTTGGGCTATCTTCTACTAAAAGGACACGCTTCGATACTTCGTCCATAAGGCTGCCTCACCGCAAAGCGTGCTGGCTACGTTCAAAATTTTTATACTGTTGCAACCTGCCGCAAGGCTTTGGTGCTATCTCTCTACTCGTCCTACTACCTTGCCCGGATAGAACAGGTGTTGCATCCGTAGATTTACTATCATCTTTCTGCACTCTGATCAAACTCTGTAAAGTGACCAGCGCTTAGGTTGGCGGTAGTTTGACGGCTGCCAGCCAGAAGTTGCCGATTAGCTGCACTACCTGCATAAATTGCCGCACATCAAAGGGTTTAGTGACATAACAGTTGGCGTTGAGATTATACGAACGGAGGATATCCTCCTCACTGTTAGAGGTAGTCAGCACCACAACTGGAATCCGCTTAAGGTCAGGATCGGCTTTGATCTCTGCCAGCACTTCGCGACCATCCATACCCGGTAAGTTTAAATCCAGCACAATGAGATCGGGGCGAACCTCATTGGCATATTCACCCTCCTGGCGCAGGTATTCCATTGCAGTTTCGCCATCTTCAACCCAGTGCAGGCTGTTAGCAATCTTGGCTTGCTCGAAGCTTTTGATCGTGAGATGGGCATCACTAGGAGAGTCTTCAATCAGCAAAATCTCGATCGTGTCCAACGGCTGTAGGGTCATGGTAGGGAATGGTGAAGTAAAAAGTTGTTCCGGTTCCTGGTTGTGATTCTGCCCAGATGTGCCCACCGTGGCGATCGACGATCTTCTTGCAAACGGCTAACCCGATGCCAGTACCAGGGAATTCTGTGCGGGTATGAAGCCGCTTGAAAATTTCAAAAATCCGTTCAAGGTAACGCGGCTTGATGCCGATACCATTGTCGTGAATAGAGAATAACCAGGTGATTTCGGAAGGGTGGGATGATGTTTCAAGTTGGGGTTTCTCGCTGTCCCCTCCCTCATGCTCCCTTTGCTCCCCTTTCTCCTTCTGCGCTTCCGCTCCCTCCGCTCTCCTAGCGCTGATATGAACCCTAGGGGCATCATCGCGACAGAATTTAATCGCGTTACCAATCAGATTCTGTAGGAGTTGGGTTAACTGAAGTTTGTCGACTGTGACGGTTGGTAGTGGGTCGGAGGTGACAAGCGCTTGACGTTCAGCGATCGCGACTTGTAGGTTACTGAGCACCTGGTCAAGCACGATGTTGCTGTCAATGGGTGCAAACACAAGGTCACGAGTACCAACGCGAGAGTAGTGGAGCAGGTCTTGGATCAACTGCTGCATTCGCTTCCCGCCGTCTACAATGTACTCGGCGTATTGCTGTGCTGAAGCATCAAAGTGGGTCTGGTAATCTTGCATCAGCAGTTGGGTGTACCCAATGACGGCTCGCAGCGGCTCTTGTAGATCATGTGATGCAATGTAGGCAAACTGTTCTAACTCTCGGTTAGAGTTTACTAGCTCGTCGTTTAGCTGCTTTAATGCTGTTGTGCGTTCCTCCACTTTTATTTCAAGCGCTTCATTCATGTTCAGAATTGCTTGTTCTGCTAGCTTGCGCTCATTAATGTCAGCGATCAACGCAAAGTAGCCCTGTACTGCTCCCTGCTGGTTAATGTCAGGTAAGTAGGTCGCACTCACCCAGCGCTTCTCATCATTTTTATAGGTGATGAGACTCTCGTAGGTAGCAGTTTCACCTGACAGCGCATGCTTAACATAGGGCTTAATGCTTTGATAGGCCTGCTCGCCTAATACCTGGCTCAGGTGCTGTCCCTGAATGTCTGTCGAGCTACAGTCAAACCACTGTTCGTACGTCTGATTGTGGAAGCGAAAGCGCTGGTCGACATCAATGTAAGCAATCAGGACGGGCAGCGCATTGGTGATAGTGCGAAGTTGCTTTTCGCTCTCTAAAAGTGCCTGCTCTACTTGCTTGCGCTCAAGCAGTTCGCTATGGAGTAGTGCGTTTACCTGAGAGAGTGCGGCTGTGCGCTCCTGTACTCTTGCTTCTAATTGCTCATTTGCTTGCTGCAGGGCTGTCTGGGCACGTTTGCGATCGGTGATATCAAACAACGTTGATCGGCTCATCAAAAAATCACCCTCTGAGCCTTTAATCGCAGTGGCGCTCAAGCTAACGGGCAGAATGGTGCCATCTTTGCGAACCAGTTCAAACTCAATATCACTGATCCAACCTTGCTGCTTGAACTTGGAAAAGTGTTCCTGAAACGCTAGCGCACTGTCGGGTGTTGCCAAATCACTAAACTTCAGCTTGTGTAAGACTTCATCACGGGTATAGCCTAGCCAACTTAGCTCAGTATCATTGATGCGGCTAAACGTACCTGTCGCATCTAAAGAGTGGTAGCCGCAGGGAGACTGATTATAAAGGTCGTAAATCTCTTCTGCGTATGTTTGCAAGGCGGCTTCAGCGCGCTGGCGAATGCGAATTTGCAAATGGAGCAGCAAAAAGACCCCCATCAGCAGACTGAAACTTAAAAGGTAGCCAGACCCATTGATTCTAATTGCCTGCTGCACACTGTCATCTGTCGCCGCTTTACGTAGCTGCAACAGTTGGCGTTCCTCGTTTTTCATGCTGTTGACCAAGCGTTGCACTTCTTGACCCAGCAGCAAGTTTTCCTTAGCAAACGAAGCTTGCCTTGCTTCGTTTGACTGCCCCTTTTGTACCAGGGCGATCGATTGTTGAGACAGGTTAATGCGTTTTGCAATCACCTGCTCCAGTACTGTGAGTTGTTGCTGTTGCTGTGGGTTATCGCTCGTTAACCGTCGAACCTCTCGAATGCCCTGTCCGGTTCTCTCTAGCCCAGCTTTGTAATCAGCTAAGTAGGTCTCTTTGCGGCTGACTACGTAGCCGTAACGCCCACTTGCAACTGTGATGTTACCGTCAAAGATTTTGTCTAGCCCTTGCAGCACTTCATAGGTATGCTCAACCCATTGCCGACTCGCAATTAGTCTTTGGACGCTCAAGTAGGAACCTGTAGCCACCCCACCCAGTACAAGCAGTGCCAGAACAAAACCGCCTGCAACCAGTTTCTCAGCCTGTCGTTTCATGGCAGCGGTTCCCGTTCAGCTTGAGGTGTCAGCTTACCAAAGCAGACGTTGAAGATCCTTCAGGGTTATTACTGATATGGGGGCTTCTGCTCTGGATGCCAAGCAGTAGTTACTTGCAGCAGCTTCGTTGCCGATACAGTTAATGTGTGCCACTTAGTGACAGAAATTCATCCGAGCAGTCAGCTCAACTTGACCAAACTTATGGCGATCGCTCCAATTGGTCTGATAGCGTAAAACGATTCGCGTAGCCTTGATATAAGCGCCAACGTTCTAATTGCTATAGCAATGACCGTGCTAAAGCCAGCTCAATTTCTAATCAGATTCTGATGTACGATCGGGATGACAGGATTCGAACCTGCGGCATCCTGCTCCCAAAGCAGGCGCGCTACCAAGCTGCGCTACATCCCGTTACTCTCCAAGCTTAATCAGTATAGCTTGTCTGTCCAGTTTTTAGCCTTCAGTCGTAAATCTCATGCTGACCGCTCAGTCTGGATACCAGAACATCCCTTTAATGCCTTCTGGATCTGACATAAAGCCTAAATTTCGGTAAAAATCTACTACTTGCGGGTCGGCAAATAGAGTAATGTTGCTTATGTCTTCACTCCGCAGCTTCTTGATGACCTGCTTCATCAGCGCCTTGCCAAACCCTTTACTCTGAAAGTCTGGATGCACTACCACATCCCAGATCGTCGCGTTAAAGGCGTGGTCAGACGTGGCTCGTGAAAAGCCAATCAGCCGTCGATGGGAACCTTGCTGCTCCCACATTGAAACAACAAGAAAGCTATGCTGAATCGCTTTCTTGACTTTTCGTAAGGGGCGGCGTGACCAACCAACAGCATCACATAGTTCTTCTAGCTCATACAGGTCAATTTCCCGGTCTGTGCTGAAGAAAATACGAGAACTGGGGCGATCGCCAGCAACCTTACCGATGTAGTCCTCCATTTGCATCGCCTGAGGTGCAGAGGACGCATCAGAACTGCTAAACAGGCTTTTCCAAAAACCCATGCAAACGTGGTTAAGGTAGTAAAAGTGAAATCACAGTAATGAATAGTATACGCTCTGAACCCTTTTCTCGTCCGTTTTACGCTGCCAGATTCAGCAACACATCAGCATCCCTCTGAAAAAATAACGGTAAAGCTTGGAAATGTCTTGAGCATTGACCTAAAGTTAAGTTCTTAATGGCAGGCGATCGCTCCATCACGCAGCAGGTTCTCACCCCACAAACGAGTGTTTCGATTATGGCGCTGGGCTTAAAGTCATCGACGCTAGAACTGTTAAAGCGCTTCAATCGGGCGTTTCCCCAGTTTTATGAGCAGTTTGTCAGCAGCGAGATTCAACTGCAAAACTTGCGGCTGGCATACCACCTTTACAAAACTAAGCAAGCCGTTATTGAACTGAAGCAAGAAGGCAGCAAGAGTGCCCTCCATTTTGCCTACCGCAATCAATCCTTTCTCCTCAGCGATATTTTTGGCGTGCTGGCTGCCTACGGGCTAACGATTCATAGCTTGAGTCTGTACGGTCAGATTTACCCGCCGATGCTGGTTTTCATCAAGCTGATTGTGTCGCGTAGCGGGAAGGCACTGACCGAGAAAACTGCCGAAAATGTCTGTCGCGCTATTCGAGAAGCGCTAGCAGGGCGCTTTGAAGTCGAGGAAATGCTGGCAGTAGAGTTTAATCTCGATGCGGGGTTGGAGCAGGTCGAAACTGAGTTTTACGTCGATCCAGTGTTCCACCTACCAGCTTTGCTGATTGAAGCTGACAACCAGCCGGGGCTGTTCTATAAGGTTATGTATGCCATCTGGCAGGAAGATTTGCTAGTAGTAAATGCCAATTTGCTGGTTTGGCGTGGTCGCACTCGCCTGATTCTCTATTTGCTAGGTCCTAACGAGAGCCTCATTCCGGAATATCTGGGGCAAAAGATAGCGGAAGGGGTCAAGCAGAGGTTGTTGGGCAGACGGTTTTAGGTAAGGCTACTGAGGAAAGGCTAAAGGCTAAAGGCTAAGGGCTAAAAATTGCTCCTTTAGCTTTTGGTCTTTATCCCTTCTCTGCGCCTTTTCCTGATCGAGTTACGATGAAGCTATGCAGACGATCGCAATTTTGGGAGCGCCTCACGCTTACGATCTGACGGCTCCTACTGCCTCAAAGGCTACTTTGGTCTTTATTCATGGCTGGCTGCTCAGTCGTTCTTATTGGCAACCGCTCATTGAGCAACTGTCGCCTGACTATCAGTGTTTGTCTTACGATTTGCGGGGTTTTGGTGGGTCACAGCCCTGTCCAGAGACACCGTTGGCTCAAGTCGTTGCTGGTTACGGTTTGACTGACTATGCTAACGATCTGGCACTGTTGCTAGAGCAATTACAGCTTGAAAATGTTTGGTTGGTCGGTCATTCGGTTGGCGGTAGTATTGCCCTTTGTGCTGCTGAACAGTTGCCACAGCAGGTAAAAGGTGTGATTTGCCTGAACTCGGGTGGTGGTGTTTATTTGAAGGCAGAGTTTGATCGCTTTCGGGCGGCAGGACAACAGTTGGTCAAACTGCGTCCGCGCTGGCTTGGTCAGGTGCCGTGGCTGGATCTACTGTTTACACGAGCAAGTGTGGTACAGACAATCGCGCGTCGGTGGGGACGACAACGGTTGCTTGACTTTGTGGCGGCACAGCCGGAAGCTGCCCTAGGGTTGTTGCTGGATTCTACTACCGAAGCTGAAGTCCATCGCTTACCGCAAGTGGTGGCTAGACTTAAGCAGCCTGTTTACTTCATTGCTGGGGCACAAGACCCCATTATGGAACCGCAGTACGTGCGCCATCTCGCTAGCTTTCATCCTCTGTTTAAAGGGTGTGGAGCGAACGTTGCTGAAATTGCTAACTGTGGGCACATGGCGATGCTGGAGCAACCAACGGCTGTAGTGGCTCAACTCCGAGCCATTCTTGCCCAGTATGATGCATCAGGCGTTGCAAGGTAGTTGAGGAAAAAGAATGCTGGTTTGGTTCATGCATGGAGCGTCAGTAAGGGAAAGCAGCTATGCTGATCCGCTGCGATCGCATATCATCAGCGCGTTTCCTGATCAGGGGTTAGCGCTACCAGAGTTTTACTCTTGCTTTTGGGGCGATGCACTCGGTCGCACCGATCAACTGTGGGGTTTGATTCAGCAAGACTTAGAAGCGTTCCGGTGGGATCATCCTCAGATTGATCTGGATGATGTCTTTCACTATCGCCAGCGTCGAGAACAGTTGATTAGTGGGTTCTTTAACGATATTTTCAATTATCTGAACACTCAGCAAGGGCGCGAAGTCCGGCGGCTCATTGCGGTGCAGTTTCTTAGCTTTTTGACCGAAAACCCTTTTGAGGAAGACCTGCATATCGTGGCGCATTCGCTAGGAAGCGTGATTTTATGGGACATTCTCTTTTCTGAAAATTTTGATGACTCTGATCCGGCGTTTTACATTCGCCATGCTATCAAGGGGCTGAGTGGGCACAGTAGCGGTCGTAAGGTGAAGCTAAGAAGTGTGACCACGCTCGGTTCGCCAATCATTATTTTTAGCCAGTTTTTACGCATCAACGGCGATCGACTGAAAGCGTTTGCCAGTCGTTATACGGCTGAACCACTGCGTTGGGTGAATGTGATTCATGCGTCGGATGTGTTTGCCTATCCCATCCGTGCCAGCTTAGAGCTAGACAACTCAAACCTGTACTTTCAGGATCATTACTTGGGCGATCGCAGCTTTTTCAAGAAGCAAATCGGCGATGTCACGATGGCGCTGGGACTGCTGGCTGACCATAGCCGCTATTGGCGCAGTAGCAGAGTGGCGCGAGTGGCGATCGCCAACCTGCTTGGTGATTACCCTGCCCTAGAGCAAACCAGCCCCATTTTGGAGTTTGGCGAATCTGATTAATCCAGAAGCTCAGGTTGAGGAAAGACCGTACTTTACCCTCCCATCATCCATGCCTTGGCTAAGTGGTGCTCCGTCAGGTTCTTCTTACAGCAACGATCGCTTAACGAACCGTTAAAGATACTTCTGGAGCAGCAAATTTAGCTTTTCCTTTGTTGTTGCCGAAATTTTGTCGAGTGGAGTGAGAATGGCGTACTTGAGCGCTGAATGAGCATCCGATGTGGGCGGATTCTCGGTCAGGCGGCGGACGGTCTCTTGAATGACTTTCTGAGCGTTGACGGCATTGCGCTGAAGATTGGCAATCACCAGATCGACAGTCACGCTGTCATGATCGGGGTGCCAGCAGTCGTAGTCGGTTACCAGCGCTAAGGTGGCGTAGGCAATTTCTGCCTCTCTCGCCAGTTTTGCTTCTGGCAGGTTGGTCATGCCGATTATGGTTGCACCCCAGCTTCGATACAGATGCGATTCAGCTTTGGTGGAGAAAGCGGGACCTTCCATGCAAACGTAGGTGCCACCACGATGGAGGGTGCTATCAGTAAGGTTGAGGCTGGCGACTGCATCAGCTAGGACGGTTGCCAAGTTGTGACAAACGGGATCGCCAAAACCAATATGGGCAACAATGCCATCACCAAAGAAGGTAGAGACACGATTCTTGGTGCGATCGATAAATTGATCCGGCACCACCATATCCAATGGCTTTGCTTCTTCCTTCAGCGAACCGACTGCCGAGGCAGAGATCAAATACTGCACGCCCAGGCTTTTCATCGCGTAGATGTTGGCGCGAAACGGCAACTCTGATGGTGTGAGATGGTGATTTCTGCCGTGCCGTGCTAGGAACGCAACCCGCGTGCCGTCGATCGTCCCCAGAATGATTGCATCAGAGGGTTTGCCAAAGGGAGTGTCGATCGCCACTTCTTCTACATCCTTGAGCGCGTCCATTTTATAGAGTCCGCTGCCGCCAATAATGCCGATCGCTGCCTGAGACATGGGGGTTTCCTTTGGTAGGTCGTAGTTATTCTACCTGTTGAGAGAAGGCTAAAGGCTAAAGGATGAAGGATAAAAAATGTAGTCCTTTACTTTTAGCCGCTTGAACCAGCAGACTTTTGATCTCGACGCTGTGATGCCATTGCTGCGGGAAGCGGTGCGTCCCTTTCCAAAAGCGGCAATGTTTGCGTTAGCAGAACTAGGCTACACGTCGCCCTTTGAGCAACTGATCGCATGCATCATTTCCATTCGCACGCGAGATGAAACGTCGCTTCCCGTTGCTATCAAGCTGTTCGATCACGCCCGCACTCCAGCAGCAATGGTGCGGCTCACCACTGACGAGATTGAAGACCTGATCCGTGACTCGACCTTCCATGAATCGAAGGCACCCCAGATTTGGACGATCGCCCGTCAAATTATTGACACGTATGGCGACGAGCTCCCGTGCGACTTTGATACGCTCGTCTCCTTTGCAGGCGTGGGTCCTAAATGCGCCAATTTGACGCTGGGCATTGCCTGTAAGCAGCCTTCGATCAGCGTCGATATTCACGTGCATCGGGTCACAAATCGCTGGGGTTACGTGCAGACGCGCACACCTGAAAAAACGTTGAAAGCACTGGAAGCAAAATTGCCGGAGCGTCATTGGATTGAGATCAACGAACGGTTAGTGCCATTTGGTAAACACATTTGCACTGGAGAGTTACCGCGTTGTTCAACCTGTCCGCTGCTTGAGATGTGTCAACAAGTCGGGGTGCAAGAGCATCGGTAGAGCGTGGGAGTGAGGAATGGGGAATAGGGAATAGGGTTAGGGCTAGAGAAAGATTAACGCTGGGTATCAGTAAAAGCAGTACGAAAAGACTACAATCCAGGCAGACCGTCATTGCCGCAACGTTATGATTTCTGATTCTCAGGCGCTTCCCACCCTTAGCGCGAAACAAGAGCGGCAGAGTGGTCGGCAGTATTACGTCAACGATCGCGGCGATCGTCTGCCCAGCGTCAGCACTATTCTCAACGCAACGCGATCGCAGCAACAGCGGGATGCGCTTGCCCAGTGGCGTGGACGGGTAGGCGTAGAGGAAGCCGCACGCATTAGTGGCACTGCCAGCCGACGTGGCACAGGCACACACAAACAGGTGCAGCGCTATCTGCAAGGCGAAGTTGTGACCTGTCCCGATGGCATCAAACCATACTGGGAAAGCATTAAACCTGTCTTATTTGCTGTGGATGCTGTGCGGCTGGTTGAGGGGACGGTCTTTCATCATGAGCTTGGCTATGCTGGTAAGGTCGATTGTGTCGCTAGCTACGAGGGTGTTCCCTGCCTGTGCGAATGGAAAACAGCTGATCGACCAAAGCATTCCTTAGAGCGCCTGAACGACTACCCCTTGCAAGTTGTTGCCTACTGGGGAGCCGTTCACCATACATATCAAGATTATGACGTGAACTTGCATCATGCCCTGCTAGCGATCGCCATTCCCGATCTGCCCGCTGAGATCTTTTGGTTTGACTCAGAGACGATCAACTATTACTGGCAGCAATGGGAAGCACGAGTCGCTCTCTTCTGGCGACGGCAGGGAGGGCGGCTAAAGTATGAAGGCTAAAGCATAAGCTTTTAGCCTTCATACTTTAGCCTTTAGCCTTTCTTCCAATGTCTGCCTACAACGCTATTTATGCGATCGTTCAACAAATCCCTTATGGGCAGGTAGCAACCTATGGGCAGGTGGCAGAATTGGCAAGCCTGCCGGGGCGGGCGCGGCTAGTGGGCTATGCGTTGTTTCGGGTGGCGCCAGAAATGGATGTCCCATGGCATCGGGTTATTAATGCAAAGGGCGAGGTTTCGGAGTCATCGGTGCGGTACGGCAGTGATCACTTGCAGCGATCGCTCCTGGAAGCAGAAGGCATCGAGTTTAGCGCTGAAGGACGGATCAACCTGCGGATGTATCGCTGGCAAGGGCTAGTTGATGCCGATTGACACGGTATCAGCGCTACGGTTACTCCTTCACCCGCTCACCCCTTTACTCTCCCACCTCTTCACCGCTCCACCCCTCACTCAATAAACTTGAGCAGCCGCACTTTTGGTTCGGCAACGTGGTTGTATTTACCTGCCATTGCCTCAATTTGCGCTAGCTGACCCAGCGCTAAACCGCATGGGCTACCGTACTTTGCCTGGACGCGATCGCTAGCAATGTTGAGTGCCGTGCGCGATCGTTCAATAAAATCCGTCAGCGCATACTCATTTCCTGGTGCAAAATATTCTTTTACGACCAACGATGGCGAGTAGCACGTCTCTTGAGAACCATCTGGCAGTTCAATCTGAAAACGGATTTCGGGCATGGGAATCGTCGATAGATCTAATGTGCAAATGTAATGCTGGGCTGGCTATCAGCTATCAGCTATCAGCTATCAGCCCATACTGACTGCTGACCGCTGACCGCTGACCGCTTAACTTACTTCTACTTAAACGCAGACTTACCAGCAAACCGTGCTGCTTTGCCCAGTTGCCGCTCAATTCTCAAAAGCTGGTTGAATTTGGCGACTCGTTCACCCCGGCAACCAGAACCTGTTTTGATCTGCCCAGCACTGGTAGCCACAACGAGGTCGGCGATCGTCGTGTCTTCCGATTCGCCAGAGCGATGGGAGACGAAGTATTTGTAGTTGTTCTTGCTGGCTAGCTCAATCGTGTCTAACGTTTCAGTCAGAGTGCCAATCTGGTTGACCTTAATCAGCACCGAGTTACCAACACCTGCTTCAATGCCTTCTGCAAGAATTTTGGCATTGGTGCAGAAAAGGTCATCGCCAACGAGTTCAACCGTATCACCGATCGTCTCGGTAAGCAGTTTCCAACCTTGCCAGTCGTTTTCGCCCATTCCGTCTTCCAGGGAGACGATCGGGTACTGGCGTGCCCAGGATGCCCAGAGGTCTACCATTTCCTCTGAAGTCTTGGTGGATTTGTCTGATTTGAAAAAGACATACTTGCCGTCTTCCCACATTTCGCTAGTGGCAGGGTCAAGACAGATAGAAATGTCTTCACCGGGCTTATAGCCTGCTTTTTCAATCGCTTCTAAAATCACTTCTACCGCTTCAACGTTCGATTTGAGGTTAGGTGCAAAGCCGCCTTCATCGCCCACGCCAGTGCTCAAGCCTTTTTTGTTGAGAATGGACTTGAGCGCATGGAACGTTTCCATGCCCATCCGAATCGCTTCGGTGAAAGAGGGGGCATTGTGAGGCGCAATCATGAATTCCTGAAAATCCACTGTGTTATCAGCGTGACCACCACCGTTGATAACGTTTAGACAGGGCACAGGCAGCAGGGAAGCATTCGTTCCGCCTAGGTAGCGATAGAGGGGTAATTGCTGATAGTTCGCAGCTGCTCTTGCAACGGCTAGCGAAATGGCAAGAATGGCATTTGCGCCCATCGTGGCTTTGTTGGGTGTGCCGTCTAGCTCAATCATGGCAAGGTCGATCGCGCGCTGATCAGTAACCATCATGCCAATGAGTTCGGGAGCCAGTTTGTGATTTGCATTCTCAACGGCTTTGAGCACGCCTTTGCCGCCATAACGCTTGCTATCACCATCCCGTAGTTCGACTGCTTCTTTCTCACCTGTAGAGGCACCAGAAGGGACGATCGCCGATCCTTCTGTGCCATCCTCCAGCACAACTCGCGCTTCGACGGTAGGGTTGCCGCGTGAGTCTAGTACTTCGCTTGCAATAATTTCCTCAATGTACATGGGGTCACTACTCCTTGGAGGGAACTTTAGGTTAGAAACGGCGCATACTGCCTGTGCCATCTTTTGCCTAGACATCGTACAGTACGATGTCTCCTCATAGGAGTACTACAGGCAACAGACAATACCGGAACGCAGTTGGCAGTAGGGCATCGATTGTGCTGTTGATAAACAATAGATAGGGTAAGCCACGTTTTGTGTCGTTGGCTGCTAAAGTCCAGATTCACTTCAGGGTAAGCTTAACAAAGCGCTATAAAACTAAATAAAGATTGCGATCAACAGTTCACTTGTGTACGCGAGCATACAATCTTTACAGGCAGTAGGTGTGTCACCAGTTACGTAAGCTACGCGAGTTTTCCTTAATCAGGCGGTTGGTGCCTCTCGCAGCAGCTTGCTAAGAGATTCAGCAAACCTAACAGCACGGGAAGTAAAGTTTGAACCTTCTCAAGCTTTGCCCGTACTACTTTTTCTATTCCACTGGTTATATTGTTTTGATAGGAAATTATAGTGTTGCCCCTTCTAACACTACAGCGATGCTCGTGATCATTACTGCATTCAAGCTCTTACACTGCTGATGTCAACGCCTTTGTCAAAGATTGAACCAGGTTATACCGCTTTTAACGTTAGGGAATTAAAGCTAGGTACGGCTGAAGCTGCGCGATCGCAGCTAGAAGCACACCTTTTGCAGGGTATTGCCGATGCAATCGTGGGCATACAAACCTTTGAGCTTGCCCTGGATGTAGCGCTGCAACATGTTTGCCAGAGCATGAACTGGGTCTTTGCCGAAGCCTGGGTGCCTAACAGCGCTCAGACCCAGCTTGAATGCAGTCGCGCCTGGTATAGCTGTAAAGGCGGACTGCAAACCTTTAGAGCCGCAAGCGAAAGGGCAGTGTTTGCTCCTGGTGAAGGATTGCCAGGACGGGTGTGGCAAAGTAAACAGCCAGAATGGATTCCCGATGTGAGTTGCTCATCCGATCGTGATTTTTTGCGAGTGCGGCTTGTCAAAACTACTCCGCTGAAGGCAGCGCTTGCAGTGCCCATTTTGGCAAAGGGCAAGGTTCTGGCGGCAGTTGTTTTCTTTCTTGCAGCACCACGCTTTGAAGAGGAAGAGTATGTATGCATTGTCTCTAGCGTAGCGGCACAGTTGGGCACCATTATTCAATACAAGCAGGTTGAAACAGAAACAACGTTGGAGCAGCACCAGCAGCAGTTATCTACTTTAGTTAATTCCTTACCAGGCATTGTTTTCATCGGTGGTAATGACCCAGAGTGGTCAATGCTTTACCTCAGCGAGGGTTGTTTGGCGATTACTGGCTATCGTAGTGAAGAACTTGCTGGCAGCCAACGGCAACGCTCTTACAACGACATTTGCCACCCTGATGATGTGCCGCTTATTATCAGCAGCATTGCAGCGGCGATCGGCTGCCAGAAACCTTATGAGATCGAGTACCGCATTGCCACCAAAGCCGGACAAGAGAAATGGCTGTGGGAGAAAGGGCATGGACTCTACGACTCAAACGGCGCAGTGCTGGGCATTGAAGGTTTTATTACCGACATCACGGCACTGAAGCAAGCTGAAAAAGCGTTGCGCGAAAAAGAAGCCTTTCTGCGATTGTTGCTCGACAACCTGCCCCTCGCAATTTTTTGGAAAGATACGAACTCAGTGTATCTAGGCTGTAACAAACAGTTTGCTGAAGATCTCAAACTGGCTTCTGTTACCAGCGTGCTGGGTAAAACTGATCATGAATTGCCCTACGATCGCGCCCTTGCCATCCGCTTTCAACAGCAAGACTCTCAAGTAATTACGACTGATCAGCCGATTCTGGCTTTGATCGAAGAAAACACGATTCCAAATGAACGTTTAAACTGGACACGCGCTAACAAAATCCCCATTCATGATGCTGACGGCACTGTCATTGGTGTGCTAGGTACTGTTGAAGATATCACCGATCGTCGCCAGACCGAAGAAGTGATCCGTCTTCAGCTTGCCGCGATCGAAGCCTGCACTGAAGGTATTGCGGTACTCAATGCCAGCGGCGAATTTGTCTACCTGAATCCAGCACACGCCCAGTTCTTTGGCTACGAACAGGCTGCCCTAATTGGCAAAAACTGGCGCATTCTGTATGACCCTGACGAAGCGCTGCGTTATGAGCGTGAAGTCTTCCCAGCCTTGCAGCAAGAGGGACGTTGGCAGGGAGAGGCGATCGCCAGACGAGCAGATGGCAGCACCTTTGCCGAAGAACTTTCCATCACGCTGTTAGAAGATCATGGCTTGCTCTGCGTCTGTCGCGATGTAAGCGAACGTAAACAGGCAGAAGCCGCATTGAAGCAGGCGGAGGAGAAATATCGCAGCATTGTCGAAAATGCGGTTGAAGGTATCTTTCAAACCACGCCTGGAGGGCATTACCTCACTGCCAATTCAATGCTGGCAAAAATTTACGGCTACGACTCCCCTCACGAATTAACAACTAAGTTAATCGACATCCGGCACCAGCTTTATGTTGATCCGCAGCGGCGGGATGAGTTCAGCCGTTTGCTACAGGCGCAGGATGCCGTTTTGGATTTTGAGTCGCAAGTTTACCGCAAAGACGGCAGCATCATCTGGATTGCTGAGAATGCCCGCGCGATGCGGGATCAAAAGGGGCAACTGCTGGGTTACGAAGGCACTGTCGAAGACATTACTCAACGCAAACTGGCAGAAGCCGAACTGCTGCAACGCGATAGTCTGCTGCAAGGCGTTGCTACTGCCATGACTTATTTGTTAACCGATACGAACTACGAAGCGGCGATCGCTAAGGTCCTGAAAACATTAGGCTCCGCCGCTAGAGTCGATCGGGTCTATATCTACGAAAATCATCCCCATCCTGAAACGGGTGAGATTGCTATGAGTATGCGGTATGAATGGGTGCGACCCTCCATTCAGCCATCGATTCAGCAGACCCACTGGCAAAATCAACCCTACAGTGCCGCTGGTACTGACGGTTGGTACGATGTGTTATCCGTTGGTCGAGCACTCTGCGGCGCGATCGATCAATTTCCGGCAGACCAGCAGGCGTTGTTTCAACTAGATAACATTCTCTCCATTCTCATGGTGCCCATTCTGATCGACGATCAGTTTTGGGGCTATATCGGCTTTGACGATTGCACTACAAAACGTCGTTGGTCAGGCAATGAAGAATCAATTTTAGTGGCGATGGCTGCAAGTATTGGCGGTGCGCTCAAACGCCGGCAGGCAGAAGCCACCATTCGTTATCAAGCCTTTCACGATTTGCTAACGGGCTTGCCCAACCGGATGCTCTTTAACGATCGCCTACCCCTGGCACTGGCAAACGCGCATCGTAACGGAACAATGCTCGCTGTCATGTTTCTCGACCTCGATCGCTTCAAAACCATTAACGACACTCTGGGACACGCGATCGGCGACCAACTCTTGCAAGCCGTTGCTACTCGCTTAGCTGGCTGCCTGCGAGAAGGTGACACGATCGCTCGCTGGGGTGGCGACGAATTTACCTTGCTGCTGCCTCAAATTAACAATACTGAAGATGCTGCTAAAGCGGCACAACGCCTCAGTAAAGCGCTGAAACCTGCCTTCCATATAGAAGGGCATGAACTTTACATCAGTTGCAGCATTGGTATTGCCCTTTACCCGCATGATGGCGAAGATGCTCAAACGTTGCTTAAAAATGCGGATGCCGCTTTGTACCGCGTCAAAGAACAGGGACGCAACGGCTACCAGATTTATACTCCCGCTATTAACTCCCAGGCTTCGGCATTGCTAGCGCTTGAAAGCAGCCTGCATCATGCTCTGGAACGGCGACAATTTGTGCTGCACTACCAGCCACAGATTAATGTCAATACAGGGCAAATCACCGGCATGGAAGCCCTCTTGCGCTGGCAACATCCCGAATTAGGGCTGATACCGCCGCGCGTGTTCATTGCGCTAGCAGAGGAAAATGGGCTGATTGTACCCATTGGTGAGTGGGTACTACGCACTGCCTGCGCCCAAAACAAAGCGTGGCAAGTGGCTGGACTGCTCCCCTTGCGTATGGCAGTTAACCTCTCAGCCAGACAATTTCAGCAGCCCCATCTGGTTGAAACCGTTGCCCAGACGTTGGCAGAAACTGGTCTTAGCCCCTGCCACTTAGAATTAGAGATTACCGAAACGGTGGTGATGCATGATGTGGACTTTACTACGTCCATGCTCAAAGACTTGCAGGCAATGGGTGTAAATCTTGCGGTAGATGACTTTGGCACTGGCTACTCATCGCTCGGCTATCTGAAGCGCTTTCCCTTAAACACCATTAAGATTGACCAATCCTTCATTCGCGAACTGACGATCGACCCAAACGATGCCGCGATCGTCACCGCTGTCATTGCCCTCGGTCGCGGTCTTAATCTAAACGTCGTCGCCGAAGGTGTAGAGACACAAGCGCAACTAGACTATCTGCGATCGCGCCACTGCGAAGAAATGCAAGGCTATTGCTTCAGTCGTCCCATGCCAGCAGCAGCAGCCACCCAGTTCTTACAAGCACACCAGCCTAAAGCTCTGTTTACTGCACTGTAAAAGCCATCAAGCAAACGCGTAAGAGAGGGGAGGAAGTGAAGAAGTAAAAAGGTGAAGGAGTAAAGGTATGCCCTCCCACCCCATCACTCTCCCTCCTCCCCCTAGAGCAGCGGCGATCAACGTTACAATGGATGGGTTCTACAGGCTGAATCCTCCCGCCGCTAGACTGTTTGCAGCATCGGGTCGCACGGATTGATCGCCTACTTTGACAGGAGCTAACGGCTGTGGTTGCACACGTCTCTACCGATCGTTACGAAGCCCAGACCCAGGCGATCGCTCGCCAATTACTCAGCGCGACCCGCGAAAACCGCTCCTTCTTCGCTCAAGTGCGTGACCAGATGCGGTGGGATGACAAGCTGCTTGCGTGGACGATGGGCAATCCGGGTCTGCGGGTGCAGTTATTTCGTTTCATTGACTGCCTGCCATCGCTTCGTAGCAAACCCGAAATCGCCCGCCATCTTCAGGAGTATTTGGGTGATGCGACTGTTGAGCTACCCAGCGCTTTAAAGGGGATGCTGAACTTTGCCAATCCTGATTCCGTACCCGGACAGCTAGCTGCAACCACCATTTCTACTGCTGTTGAAACGCTGGCGCATAAGTACATTGCGGGTGAAACCATTCAGCAAGTGCTGAAGACGATCGAGCGCCTGCGGAAAGACAAGATGACCTTCACGGTCGATCTGTTGGGTGAAGCGGTGATTACGGAAGTCGAGGCACAGTCCTATTTCGATCGCTATCTGGAGCTGATGGCGCAGTTGACCACTGCTGCAAAGTCCTGGTCGAACGTGCCACAGATTGATCAAGCAGACGGCGAGGCATTGCCCAAAGCGCAAGTCTCTGTGAAGCTTACTGCCTTTTATTCGCAGTTTGATCCACTGGACGTTGAAGGCAGCCGCGATCGGGTGAGTCAATCCATTCGGCTGCTGCTGCGTCGTGCAAAGGAACTGGGTGCTGCCGTCCATTTCGATATGGAGCAATACGCTTACAAAGATTCAACGCTGGCGATTCTCAAAAAGCTGTTGCTCGAAGATGAGTTTCGCACTCGTACCGATGTCGGTGTCACTCTACAAGCGTATCTGCGCGATAGTGAACGCGACTTAACCGAGCTAATCGCCTGGGCAAAACAGCGCGGCACGCCTTTGACGGTTCGCCTGGTGAAGGGTGCTTACTGGGATCAAGAAACAATCAAAGCGGCTCAAAAAGATTGGCAGCAGCCCGTCTTCAATGATAAAGCCTCCACAGATGCCAACTTTGAAACGATGACTCGCTTGCTGCTAGAGAGCCACGAGCATCTCTACGGCGCGATCGGCAGCCACAATGTCCGCTCTCAGGCCTACGCAATGGCGATCGCCGAAACCCTCCAGATTCCGCCCCGTCGCTTTGAACTCCAGGTGCTCTACGGCATGGCGGACAAGCTGGCAAAAGCGATCGTTGCCAAAGGCTACCGCGTGCGGGTTTACTGTCCCTATGGCGAACTCATCCCTGGTATGTCATACCTCATTCGCCGCCTGCTTGAGAACACTGCTAATAGCTCTTTCTTGCGCCAAAACCTGGAAGAACGTCCGGTCGAAGAACTCCTTGCTGCACCCACAAGCCTAAACTCTGATTCAGCGGTCAGCGGTCAGCAGTCAGCGGTCAGCCATCCAAAATTTATTAACGCTTCGGATGCTGATTATGCTGATTCTAAGCAGCGCGATCGTGCCTTGCAAGTGATTCAAACTGTGCGGCAACAGCTTGGCAAAACTTATCAGCCGTTGATTGATGGTGAGTATGTAGCAACAGATGCGCATATCAATTCCTTGAACCCTTCAAACTTCAGCGAAACGGTGGGTCAGGTTGGGCAGATTAGCGTTGAGCAAGCCGATCGCGCGATGGAGGCTGCTAAAACCGCCTTTCTTGACTGGAAGCGCACTCCGCCAACGAAACGAGCCGCTATTTTGCATACGGCTGCTGACCTGATGACTCAGCGACGCGATGAACTCGCTGCCTGGATGGTTTTTGAGACAGGAAAGCCGCTGAATGAAGCGAATGGTGAAGTATCGGAGGCGATCGACTTTTGCCGCTACTACGCGGATGAAATGGAACGGCTTGATGCTGGCGTTGCCTACGATTTTCCGGGTGAAACTAACCGCTACCACTATCAGCCGTTGGGCATTGTTGTCGTCATTTCGCCCTGGAACTTTCCGCTGGCGATCCCCACTGGGATGACGGTCGCAGCACTGGTTGCGGGTAATTGCGTGCTGCTCAAGCCTGCCGAAACGTCCAGCGTGATCATCGCTAAACTGACCGAGATTTTGATTGAAGCGGGCATTCCGAGTGGTGTGTTCCAGTACGTTCCTGGTAAAGGCTCCACTGTAGGAGCGCACCTGGTCAAACACCCGCAAACCAACATGATTACCTTCACCGGCTCTCAGGAAGTAGGCTGTCGCATTTATGCTGATGCAGCGATTCTGCAACCAGGGCAAAAGCACCTGAAGCGCGTTGTGGCAGAGATGGGTGGCAAAAATGCCATCATTGTCGATGAAAGCGCTGATCTGGATCAGGCGGTGCAGGGTGTGGTGCAGTCTGCCTTTGGCTATAGCGGGCAGAAATGTTCTGCCTGTTCGCGAGTGATTGTGCTGGAGCCGATCTACGACCTATTTTTGCAGCGCTTAGTGGAGGCAACTCGATCGCTCAACCTGGGACGTGCCGATCATCCCAGCACTCGCGTGGGTCCCGTTATTGATGCTGCTGCCCGCGATCGCATCCTGGAGTACATCGACAAAGGGCGGCAGGAATGCGAACTGGCGTTAGAAATGCCCGCGCCCGACGGTGGCTATTTTGTAGGACCCGTTATTTTTCACGATGTGCCACCGACGGCGACGATCGCCCGTGAAGAAATCTTTGGTCCCGTTCTGGCAGTCATGCGCGCAAAGACGTTTGATGAGGCGCTAGAACTGGCTAATGGTACTCAGTTTGCCCTCACGGGTGGGCTTTACTCACGCACCCCATCGCACATTGAGCAGGCACGCGCCGACTTTGAAGTAGGCAATTTGTACATCAATCGCGGTATCACTGGGGCGATCGTGGCGCGTCAACCTTTTGGTGGCTTCAAGCTGTCGGGCGTTGGCTCCAAAGCCGGCGGACCCGATTACCTGCTGCAATTCCTGGAACCCCGTGTGGTGACCGAAAACATTCAGCGTCAGGGCTTTGCACCGATCGAGGGCGCAGAGTAAAGGCGTGCTAGAACATAACTGCATTTGGGATCGCTATCAGCTTTTTTCTGGCTCCTGACTGCTTCTTCCTTTACAGTGGCTCACTTACCAGCAGTAGAGCATGCTCATGGTAACGACCTCTACCCTTGCTATTACCTGCAAAAAACTGTCTCATGAAAATTAAAGACGCAATTAATTTGCACAAAGGTTTGACAGCCGCGATCATAGTTGGCTTCATGGTGACATACCAGAACTTTACCTTGGGTCCTTGGGTGTATCTAGCGCTGCATGGAAGCTACGGCTTTCTATGGTTACTCAAAGATCGGCTCTATCCAGACAAGCAATGGGAGCAGGTTATCCCGCTTGGGACAGGTGTGTTTACGTTTGCTCTACTGGGGCTTTACTGGGTGCCGCCGTTTCTGCTTATTAGCCGTGGCACTGTGCCGCCGTTACCGTTAGTCGCAGGGGCGATCGCGCTCAATATTTTGGGCATCTTTCTACACTTTGTTAGCGACGCTCAGAAATATTACACGCTCAAGTACCGAGCGGGATTAATCACTGAAGGTTTGTTTGCTCGCTGTCGTAACACTAACTATCTAGGCGAAGTGTTGATTTACCTGTCCTTCGCACTGCTAGCGCAACACTGGCTGCCGTTTGTAATTTTGGCTTTATTTATCAGCTTCGTGTTTGTGCCCAATATGCTGAAAAAAGATCAATCGCTCTCGCGTTACCCCGACTTTGCCAGCTACAAAGCGCGATCGGGCTTGCTCTTGCCGCAGCTAGTGGGGGTGACAAGCGCTACTCCAGACGGTATTGTACCGACTGAGGAGTCTTGATCGCTTGAGCCGCCTGCATGAAACCTTTTGTCAGCCAACCACTTGTGAGCCGATCCAACCCACTGTCTCCTCTCTGGTTGCGATGGTTGGTGATTTTTCTCATCGTTGTAGGTGTTGTGTTTCGCTTTGTCAACCTGAACCATAAGGTTTACTGGCACGATGAGGTGTATACGTCACTTCGAGCCGCTGGCTATACCGGGCAGGAAATCGGTCAAGAAATCTTTCAGAACAAACTGTTTTCGCCGCAAGATTTGCTCCAGTACCAGCAGATCAAGCCAGGCAGTACGCCTGCTGATACCGTGCGATCGCTGGCAGTGGAAGATCCCCAACATCCGCCGCTTTATTTCTTGCTTAATCGAGTCTGGGTACAGTGGTTAGGCAAACCGCTGGAAGCAATTTTTGGCAGTCCGATTACCGCACCACGACTGTTGCCAGTGCTAATTAGCCTGCTATCGCTGCCGTTCATGTATGCCCTGGCTCAGGAATTGTTTGCGTCTCAGGCGATCGCACTACTGGCGACTGCCTTTCTAGCACTCTCACCCTTTGATATCCTCTTTGCTCAAGTCGCACGTCAGTACAGTTTGCTGGCATTAGCGGTGATTGCCAGCCACTATTTCCTGCTGCGGGCGATCCGCCTGTCGAAGGTGCCTAAAACCCGCTCTCGCGATGTGTGTCAACGTCCACCAGCCGCATGGCAGCATTGGGGGCTGTATGCGCTTGCCATCACGATCGGCTTGTATACGCAGCCTTTCTTTGCATTGACGCTGATTGGACATGGCGTTTATGTAGTGCTGGAAGCGATCGCAGATGGACAGCGCGATCGCCTTCAACAACGGTTGGCTGGTTTTGGTCTCGCCTTAACGGCTGCCATTATGCTTTATGCGCCGTGGATCATCGTCATGTTGCAGGGCTTCCAGCGTGCGCTTGACACAACAAGCTGGGCAACTGCCGTAGCAGGCTTTGATTATTTGCTGAAACTTTGGACATTAAGCTTTACCGCGTTGTTTCTCGATCTTGACTTTGGCTTCAACAATCCCTGGACGTTTGTGCTGCGAGTGCCGATCATAGTGTTGATTGGGATGGCTTTCTACACGCTGGTGCGACGGAGCGATCGCCCGGTGTGGCTGTTTGTGGTAACTGCGACGGTTGTGCCTTTTTTGCTGCTGGCATTGCCCGATCTAGTGCTGGGCAGTCGACGATCGGCAGTTAGCCGCTATCTCATCGCCTGTTACCCCGGTATTCAGTTGGCGATCGCCTATCTCATCGTCACCAAGCTCCCACCCAAACCTCATTACCTCAACCGCATACCTCTGCGGTCAACAGGTGCGTCTCGGTTTCGCTTTCGCTTTACACCCTACACACTGTCGTTCCTCAACCGCTGGTTTTGGCGAACTGTCTTGTTCGCTCTCTTTACCGCCAGCCTTGTATCTTGCACCGTGAGTGCAGCCTCTGACACCTGGTGGCACAACGTACCGAGCTACTTTAATGCGGCAGTTGCCCGTCGTGTCAACGTCGCGCCATCGCCTCTGGTGGTGAGCGATCGTGGCGATGACTTTACCAATATTGCTGACTTGATTTCACTCAGCTATCAGCTCCAGCCAAACGTGCGGCTACTCTTACTGAATCAAGATGCTAACTGGGTAACAACTGAGTCATTTAAATCGCAAATTGACGGCGCGACGGTGTTTACCTTTCGTCCTTCAAATCAACTCAGGCAAGGATTGGAGCGATCGCGTGGCTCCCTCCAGTTTATTTTACCTGCTGCCCGCCTCTGGCAAGTGCCGTAGTCGGCAACGATGCCTCTAGTTGTCCGCTGTTGACAGAACCTGTATGATAAGTGTGTTTGAAGGGGAGTAGCTGCTGGCAGGTGCCAGCCCATTTGAATCAACATACTGGCGATGAGCCTGGTTCAGATGACAAAAAGCTTCTAGCGATCAACCTTCAGTAAGCAGCTTTGATTGAATTATTGATCTTCAAAAGCTGACTACTGACTGCTGACTGCTGACTGCTATTTGCAAGCGAGACCTTCACTAAGTTCACAACCTTTGTGAGCTTGGTGAAGCTGTTGCAGCCCTCATCAAGCTTACTTAGATAGCAGAGATCTGAGGAGTTTGATGGAATGCTGGCAGCGTTTACGGCTGGATTATTGCTTATTACGATTTCAGAACTAGGTGATAAAACGTTTTTTATCGCCATGCTTCTGGCAATGCGACATTCTCGTCGTCTTGTTTTTGTTGGCTCGATCGCAGCGCTGGCAACGATGACGATCCTGTCCGTTTTGCTGGGGCAAGCCGTGGCGCTGTTGCCCAAAACCCTAGTGCATATCGCTGAAGTCGTTTTGTTCATCAGCTTTGGCATGAAGCTGCTGTATGACGCGACGCAAATGCCCAGTACTGCTATCTGCGATGAGGTTAAAGAAGCTGAAGAAACGATTCAACATGCTGATACGGTAGCAGCAAAGCACGGAGCCAGACGCAGTATTGTGCTTCAGGCATTTGTGCTGACGTTTGTAGGCGAATGGGGCGATCGCACGCAATTTGCTACGATCGCGCTTGCCGCTGCGAATGATCCCTGGGGCGTAACAGCAGGTGCAATTGTCGGACACGCTATCTGTGCAGCGATCGCGGTCATGGGCGGACGGTTAATCGCTGCGCACATCTCCGAAAAGCTGATCACAGGCTTGGGTGGTCTGCTGTTTCTCGTGTTTGGTGTTGCCGCCTGGATGGAAGGAGCATGAGGGCAACTCAATCCGTTAAGGCTTCGGTACTGGTGTTTCTGAAGGGCTAGGCGCACTGCCTGCGGGGCTAGGCACGCTCGTTGGAGATGCTCCTGGTGAAGGGGCACTGGCAAGTTGGTTAATCTGATCCTTAAATTGTGCTGGTGCAAGTTCAGCAGCGCTAGCAAACAGTGGTTTGGCAGCCTCAGTCTTGCCCTGATCCTTCAAAATCAGCGCTTTGCCAAGAATGGGACGAAAATCTTGCTTATTGCTTTTGGCAGCTTCATCAAATACCGCGATCGCCTCATCAAAGCGTTTCTGCGAGGCATACACCTGCCCCAAAATGACTTGAACTGAGCCAACATCCACGCTACCCGCCTGAATTTTGTTTGCCTGCGGTGCAGTCTTAATCGTGTCTTCTAATAAACCGACGGCTGCTTCAGGACGGTTTTGTTGCAGCAGTAAATTAGACAAGCCTTGAAGCGCGTTGCGATCGCCGGGTTGTGTTTTCAAGATCTCGCGATAGGTCTGGGCGGCTCCTTCTGTATCATTGGTTTGCTGCTTTGCCTGAGCCAGCAGAATGGCATACTCAGTTTCCTTCGGGTTGAGTTTTGCCAGTTTTTCAAGTGGGGCGATCGCGCCTTTCACATCGCCTAGACCCAGCCGTGCTTCCAGAAGACCGCGTAAGGCTGTTGCGTTTTCAGGTTCCCGTTGCAGCACCAACTCATAGCCCTTTGCCTGCGCCTCCAGTTCTTCCTTCTTAGGAGTCGCGCTGGCAGACTGTGTTGGCGTAGGTTTAGTAGCTGTCTGTTGTTGTCCTTGAAAGGCGGCTTCAATGAGTGGGATCAGTGAAAAGCCTACAAAAGCGACGACTGCCAGGATAAGAACCACATTGATAATCCAGCGATTGCGCTTATTGGTCACAGATCTGCCTCGAAACTCTACTGTTATTATCAACGACAAAGGCCATTTCCGATGGCAAGATCACGGTATCGCTGTTGCTAGAAAGATGAAAGTGGGGGGCTCTAAGGGATGGTAAGCGTGTACTCCGGACAGGATTGCTACCGCGTATCCGTGCAGTAGCGAGTCGAACCCCTGAAGTTAAGGTTGCAGCCACTATGCCCTAACCAGTTGCAAGGAGCAGATCTAAATATTTGGAGCTAAATTAAGTTATGGCTTCCTATAGAGTCTTGAAAACCTGTCTGTGATAAGATTGTTAATTCGAGATGGCTGTCAAAAATTATGCTATCAGCAACAGGCTGCAGGGCCTCTAAATTGTCAGCCTCCGCAACCCATCAATTGATAAAGAGAATCCGCACAGCACCATGATCAAACTGCGATTGAAGCGATACGGCAAAAAGCGTGAAGTTAGCTACCGCATTGTGGCAATGAATAGCCGCGATCGCCGGGATGGACGTCCCTTGGAAGAATTGGGCTTTTATAACCCTAGAACCGATGAAATCCGGCTCAATATTCCCGCGATCGTCAAGCGGTTGCAAGATGGAGCGCAGCCAACTGATACGGTACGCAGCATTTTGCAGAAAAACAACGTGTTTGAACAGGTCAATGCCTGAGCCGTCTCAACACACTCATGCTGCTAAACCAGCCGAGCCAGACTATGCTGGGCTGGTCAGGTTTTTGGTGGCACCATTTTTGGAGCTGCCAGAGTCACTTAAGGTTGACTGCGAAATCTCGCCAAACCGAAGCAAAGTTTGGGTACGTGTAGCATTTGAAGGAACTGATAAAGGGCGTGTGTTTGGGCGTGGCGGTCGCAACATCCAGGCAATTCGTTCGGTACTTGAGGCGGCAGCTCGTGCGGCTGGTAGTACAGCCTATCTGGATGTTTTTGGTAGTTCACCTCAAAGCAGCGAGGATGGTAGCGATCGCGAGGACGTGGCAAGTAAACCTCCACCGCGCCGCTCATCTAGTGTCAAAGAAGCGCCTAAGCTGCGCTCGCGCAGTGCCCCTCCTGATGAATTGGAGACGTGAAAATTTGATCGCTGATTCGTCGTTGGACTCACAAATGTTTGCATGGTAGAGGCTGTTACTGTCGAATTACCCAATGCTGCAAGCGCGATCGCCCTCGCCGGGGAGCGAGAAGAAAATCTGAAAATTTTAGCCAGACAGACTGGTGCAACGCTAGTCTTGCATGGGCTAGCACTACGGATTTCTGGTACTGATCCTCAAATTGAATTAGCCACTCGTTTAGTAAAAGCGCTTGAAGCTGTTTGGGGTCGCGGCACGGTTATCTCTGGTGTTGATATACTGACTGCTCGCCATGCGCTAGATACTAAACAGCAGGACGAGCTTCACGAACTGCGGCAAGATGTGTTGGCACGCACTCGTCGTGGTGAAGACATCCGTGCCAAAACCCTCCAGCAACGCCAGTATATTCAAGCCGTTCGCACCCATGACCTGACCTTCTGCATTGGTCCAGCAGGCACGGGTAAAACTTTTCTAGCAGCCGTGCTAGCGGTACAGGCAGTGCTAGCTAACCAGTATGAACGGCTGATCTTGACTCGTCCTGCTGTTGAAGCAGGAGAGAAGCTTGGCTTTTTGCCAGGAGACTTGCAGCAAAAGATTGATCCGTATTTGCGTCCGCTCTACGACGCGCTGTATGAGTTTATTGATCCAGAGAAAATTCCCAGCTTGATGGAGCGTGGTGTGATTGAAGTGGCACCGATCGCTTATATGCGAGGTCGTACACTCAACAATGCGTTTGTGATTCTTGACGAAGCGCAGAACACCACGCCTGCTCAAATGAAAATGATTCTGACACGCCTCGGCTTTCGCTCTCGCATGGTGGTAACGGGCGATTTAACTCAGACAGACTTGCCACAGTACCAGTCGTCGGGCTTGGCGATCGCGCAGAAAATCTTACAACCGGTAGAAGGGGTTGCGTTTTGTCACCTTTCCAAAGCCGATGTGGTGCGTCATCCTCTGGTGCAGCGCATTGTTGCTGCCTATGAGCAGCATGAGCAGCCTTAAGCATCGATGCCTGATCCGTCGCTCCGTATTGCGCTACTGACATACTCAACCAGGCTCAGGGGTAGCGTGGTGCATACCCTGGAGTTAGCAGAGGCGCTCCATGCCATGGGTCACACCGTTTGCGTCTACGCACTGGCGAAGGATGGGGTTGGGTTCGATCGCCCGCTCTCCTGCGCTTACAAACTCATTACGGCTCAGCCTGCACCGGATGGCATTGATGCCCTGATTCAGCAACGTATTCAAGAATTTGTGGCGTACTTCAGCCAGTCCAGCGATACTTACGACTGTTATCATGCTCAAGACTGCATTGGCGCAAATGCGTTGTCTCGCTTGCGTCAACTCCAGCTCATTCCCCATTTTGTCCGCACTGTTCATCATATCGAGGCGTACAACAGCATTTATCTCCAGCAGTGCCAGGAGCGATCGATTCGTGATCCCGACCTGTGTCTTTGCGTCAGCACTCGCTGGCAACGCGAATTGCAACAGCAGTATCAGATTGATGCGCCCAGAGTGAGTAATGGCGTAAATACACAACGGTTTACTGCCAGGTTGGATGGCTCGGAACAATCACTCGGTGAGCAATTAGGGCTAAACGGCTCACCCATTTACTTAACCGTTGGCGGCATTGAACCACGCAAGAATTCGCTTGTTCTTTTGCAAGCCTTTAGCCAACTCCGCGTCAGCCATCCTCACGCCCAACTGATCATTGCTGGTGGCGCAACTCTCTTCGATTATCAGGCGTACCGTGACGAGTTTTTTGCCCTGGCAGACACACTGGGCATTACCACTGGCGAAGCCTTGCTTCTACCAGGCGTGATTCCTGATGCGGTGCTGCCCGCACTCTATCGCCTAGCTGATACGTTTGTTTTTCCGTCTGTAAAAGAAGGGTGGGGTTTGGTTGTAATGGAAGCGATCGCCAGCGGCATTCCTGTTATTACTGCGAATCAACCGCCATTTACCGAGTTTCTGACCGAGAAACAGGCGCTGCTAGTTGATCCTACGTCTCCAAATGTGATCGCCCAGGCAATGCGATCAGTTTTAACTCCAGAACTTGCTCAATCTCTACGCGAAAACAGCCAGGCAATTCTGCCCTGCTACTCCTGGGAAGCCTCTGCGAAGATGCATTTGGTTCATTATGGTGATCTACTAAGACAGTGAAAGGGTCAGAAAGTGAAGGGATGGAGCGATAAAAAAGTAAAGGGGTGAGACGGTGAAGAGCAATGAGGCTAAAAATCAGGGTCGGTCATCTTATCCAAATTGTATTGACGCAGGGCTATAGCTGTTTCCAATTGGACCTTCCACACTTACACCTATCGACCCATTCATATACCTGACTCTACTTCTGTGGCGCATACTTCATCTGAATTTTGAGCGTCCTGCTGGCACCCGCTAGCAGAAACACGCAGTCACCATAGCGAGTAAGGTCTTGACGAGTCGCAGGATTGTTAGAAAAACCGTAGCCTTCAGTGGGAATACCTGTAGTGTTGCGGTTGAGCTTGCGATCGCCGTTCACATCTTGAAAGAGAGCAAGGGCATAGCTACCCGATGAAATATCCTTAAGCGTAATTTGGGGTGAGTCTTCAGTCACCTTGACGCAACGATTCATGACAGCATTCTTAGCGTTATCAGGAAACCCAAAGCTTCTGGAAAAGAGCTTGAAGCAGATGGCACCCTTTTGAGCTTTTAAGCCATCAATTTCAATAGTTAAAGTGCTTTTAAGCTCTGCTTTTACATCTGATGCTATAGCGATACTGGATAGTGCTGCAAGGGCGATCTCGCCGATTCTAACTTTTGTAAACTTAAACATTCCAATTCTCTTTATTTCAATTCGGTTGCTTCCCAACAAAGCAGGCTGAATCAATCAGCCTGCTAAAGGCTATATTTTCTATCGATAAATATTACGACGATGCCCTACTTTAATGACTACAACAATTAGCTTGTCGTCAAAAATTTCATAAACAATGCGGTAGTCGCGGAATCGAATGCGGTACGCGTTGTCGTCTCCCTCTAGTTTGACTACACCTGAAGGACGAGGATTTATTGCCAGAGTTTCAGCCAATGCGATCAGGTTGATGCGTAAGTCAGGTGAAAGTTTCTTGATTTGCCGACTAGCAGCAGCCGAAAACGTTACCTCATACTTCATGGCAACCCTAGCTCTGCTTTGAGCTGAGCAAGAGGAATGGTGCCTTCACGCTGAATCTCTTCTCTAATGCTTCGAAGATCGTCCAGGTCTTCCTGCAACTCCATCGCTTCAATATGGCGCTCTGTTAAGTATTCCAAATAATGTAGAGCTTCTTCTAGCACTGGATCTGGTGCTTGCTCGATCGCCCGCAACAGTTTTTCCTTAAGGTTAATAGTCATCATTCCGCTTGTTAGTTTGTTCGTTGTCTATTGCCGCCGTATCAATCCTGAATGGCGGCTCTTAATTCAGCAATAGCTTGAGCATTAGAGGCAATTTGTTGAGCGTTTACCTGCTGAATCTGAATGGTCTCCTGTTGAATGCGATCGGATTCTTGCTGTCGTCGTGCAATTAATAACAGGATTTCGTTGATCTGGGTGATGGCATTGCTGTGCTGAGCAACTGTTTATTCCAGTGGAGATGATTGATTACCTGCTCGATGTAGATCCATTTTGTGAGGTCTTGTCATCACTCAGTTTCATCAAGAGGCTCATCAGTGGACTTCTTGCCTGCCAGGGCGATCGCAATGGCATCTACCACTCTCGCAACAGGAAAAATCTCCATACCCAAGTCAGGCAAGACTTGCCCTTTGGGGACGATCGCCTGCTTAAAGCCGAGTTTTGCTGCTTCTTTCAGCCGTAGCTCCATCTGCGACACGGGGCGCACCTGACCGCCCAAGCCGACTTCGCCAATTAAAACCATGCGCGGATCAACCACTCGATCGCGGAAACTTGCCACCACTGCGATCGCAACGCCCAAATCAGCAGCCGGTTCTCCCACACTCAAGCCACCTGATGACGCAACGTAAGCATCTAGCTTCGAGAGAGGAATACCGACGCGCTTTTCCAGCACTGCCAGAATTTGCAGCAGTCGATTGTATTCAATGCCTGTGGTTGATCGTCGGGGTGAACTGTAGCTCGTCGGGCTAACCAACGCTTGCAGTTCAACGACAATTGGGCGCGTGCCTTCGCAGGCAACGATTGTCGCGCTCCCTGATGAAAACTCATCCCGATTGCCCAGAAACAGCTCTGAGGGATTCAGCACTTCCTGTAACCCCTCATCCACCATCTCAAACACACCAATTTCGTGCGTCGCCCCAAAGCGGTTTTTCACTGATCGCAACAAACGATGGCTGGCAAACCGATCGCCCTCAAAGTACAGCACTGTATCCACCAGATGCTCCAGCACTTTAGGACCGGCGATCGCCCCTTCCTTCGTCACATGCCCCACAATAAACAGCGTAATATTCTGCCGCTTTGCCATCTGCATTAGCACTGACGTACACTCCCGCACCTGCGCTACTGAACCGGGAGCCGATGACAACGCACTAAAGTACAGTGCCTGAATACTGTCAATTACTGCCACATGAGGCTTCAGTGACTCTAGCTCTGCCAGAACGGTGTCGAGATCGGTTTCGGGCAAGAGATAGAGGTTGGAGGGTTCGGAGAGCTGAGGACTCGAGTCTGAGGACTGCGTTTTGCCTTCTAACTTTTGCCGTTTGCCTTGCTGCTCCTCTACTACCCTCTCGTCCCCTACTCCCAACCGCTGTGCTCTTAACTTCACCTGTTGGGCTGACTCTTCGGCACAGACGTAAAGAGTACGATAGCTTTGAGACATACGGTTAGCAGTTTGTAGCAGCAGGGTCGATTTGCCGATACCAGGGTCACCGCCAATGAGTACTAGGGAGCCAGGGACAATGCCGCCGCCTAAGACGCGATCGAGTTCAACATAGCCAGACGAGAGGCGAGCTTGGGGATGGTCAGAAATTTGTGCCAGTGTAAGGGCAGCTTTGGGCTGTGCCGGTAGCTGGCGGGTTGCTGAGGCACGGCTACCGATGCGGGCGGCACCCGGACGCGCGGCAACGGTCGTAGTGGAAAGAGGCTGTTCTTCTAGTGCATTCCAGCTATTGCAGGCGGGGCATTTGCCAAAGTATTGAGAAGACTCTGCGCCACATTGGTTGCAAACGTAGTGCGATCGAAGTTTCGGCATTCTTTATGAGGAAAGGTAGAAGTACTTATAGCAGTGAGAATGCTCCCAAATAGAATATTAAGAAAGTCCGAAGTGCTTTAAGGGAGACAATTTTAGCGTTCCGAACCAAATTAAATCGGGTATTATCTTTAATGATAAAGTACAGAAATTAATGTTTCTAAAACAAGCTTAAGGAGTCTATTAACTTGGAAAATCACAAAGAAAAAATACTAGTAGTTGATGACGAAGCAAGCATTCGTCGCATTTTAGAAACACGCCTCTCAATGATTGGCTACGACGTGGTAACAGCGGCTGATGGTGAAGAGGCGCTTGACACCTTTCGTAATGCTGACCCCGATCTGGTGGTGCTGGATGTCATGATGCCAAAGCTGGATGGCTACGGTGTTTGTCAAGAATTGCGGAAAGAATCTGATGTGCCCATCATCATGCTAACGGCATTGGGCGACGTTGCCGATCGCATCACCGGATTGGAACTGGGTGCGGATGATTATGTTGTTAAACCCTTTTCGCCTAAAGAGCTAGAAGCGCGGATTCGATCGGTGCTACGGCGGGTTGAAAAAACGGGCACTACGGGCATTCCTAGCTCTGGTGTGATCCACATCAACAGCATTCGCATCGACACTAATAAGCGTCAGGTCTACAAAGGCGACGAGCGTATTCGGCTGACTGGCATGGAGTTTAGCCTGCTGGAACTGTTGGTAAGCCGCTCTGGGGAAGCGTTCTCGCGATCGGAAATCTTACAAGAGGTTTGGGGCTATACACCTGAACGCCACGTTGATACCCGCGTTGTCGATGTGCATATTTCGCGTCTCCGCGCCAAACTTGAGGACGACCCCAGCAATCCAGAGTTAATTCTGACCGCTCGTGGCACAGGGTATCTCTTTCAGCGCATTCTTGAACCTGGCGAAACGGAGTAAACCAAACTCCTGTTGCAGGCTTGTATGCTTAAAGGGAGAAGGTCTACCGCTTAGATGCTCATGCAAATTTATTTGGACTACAGCGCTACGACACCCACTCGTCCCGAGGCGATCGCGGCAATGCAAGCTGCCTTGAGTGAGCAGTGGGGCAATCCGTCCAGCCTCCACGTTTGGGGGCAACGTGCTGCCATTGTGGTCGAGCGCGCCAGGGTGCAAGTGGCACGGCTAATCAATGCGCCTGCTGAGTCGATCGTCTTTACCGCTGGTGGCACCGAAGCAGATAATCTTGCGATTATGGGTGTTGTGCGTCAGTATGCCACACCGCAGCATATGATTATTTCCAGCGTGGAACATTCAGCGATCGCCGAGCCTGTGCGCTGGTTAGAACAGCTAGGCTGGCAGGTTACACGCTTACCTGTCGATGCTCAAGGACGAGTGAATTCCCTGGATCTGCGGGCAGCACTGCAAGAAAATACGGTGCTGGTGTCAATCATTTACGGTCAGAGTGAAGTTGGCACCCTACAGCCCATTCAAGCGTTGGGGACTATCGCTCGTGCTCATGGTGCTGTGTTTCATACCGATGCCGTTCAGGTCGCCGGACGCTTGCCACTGGATATGCAGCAGTTACCCGTTGATTTACTGTCATTGTCCAGCCATAAGCTGTATGGTCCTCAAGGCGCAGGTGCGCTGTATGTACGTCCTGGTGTAACGCTGCTGCCGCTAGTCAGCGGTGGTGGTCAAGAAGCAAAGCTACGATCGGGTACTCAGGCTGTACCCGCGATCGCAGGCTTTGGCGTTGCGGCTGAGTTGGCGGTGCAGGAAATGGCGATCGAAACACCACGATTAATGCACTTGCGCGATTACCTCTTTGAGCAATTAGCTGATGTACCGGGATTGTTACCCACAGGCGTAAGCGGAGCAGCGCTCAAAACAGCCTCTGCAAGCCGCCTGCCTCATCATGCCAGTTTCTACCTGCCATCTGCCGACGGCGAAACGCTCAACGGCAAAACGCTGGTGCGTCAGATGAATCTTGCTGGCATTGGCATTAGTGCTGGCTCTGCCTGTCACAGCGGCAAATTGTCCCCTAGCCCAATTCTGCAAGCGATGGGCTACAGCGATCGTGCCGCCAAAGCGGGGATCCGCCTCACGGTAGGACGCGAAACGACCGCTGCTGACATTGATTGGACAGCAATGGTACTTAAACAAGTTTTAGCTCGGCTCACGCCAGAACCGTCTCTAGCAAGAATTTAGTCTGTGCTGTATGAGTAAGGACACTCTTCCTGAAAGTCAGTGTGTGAAAGCTTTCTCTCCTCAATTCCGTTCGCCTCGGCAGAAGGCTAATTAGTGTTAAAGAGAGCATAAAGAGAAAGCAGTGCCAGGAAGGAAAGCTCACCTTCTGACACTGCTTCTAGCCGAATGCAATTGAAAAACTACTAATGCTTGACTATATAGTAAAGTGCTGCTGAACAACAAACCATCAACAACACAAGTAACACTTAAGACTAATGCTTCAGCGTTAGAACATCTGTCAAAGCGGTTTGTAGAAGTGGTGCCTTGTCAAGCTGCTCCCAAGGCAAATCTAGATCGGTGCGTCCCATATGACCATACGCCGCGACATCTTGATAAAACCGACCATTACGATCGCCTGGTAAATGGCATAAGTTAAAGGTCTGGATAATGCCAGCCGGTCGGAGTTCAAAGTGTTCTTTGACCAATTCAAGCAGGCGATCGTCGCTGATCTTACCGGTATCAAAGGTGTCGATCATAATGCTGACCGGACGTGCTACACCGATCGCATAACTGAGCTGCACTTCGCATCGATCTGCCAGACCTGCCGCCACAATGTTCTTAGCAACATGGCGACATGCATAGGCAGCACTGCGATCAACTTTGGTAGGGTCTTTGCCTGAAAAAGCACCGCCACCGTGTCGGGAGTAACCACCGTAGGTATCAACGATAATCTTGCGTCCCGTTAGCCCAGAATCCCCTTGAGGACCACCAATCACAAACTTGCCTGTTGGATTGACCAAAAAGCGGGTATCGCGATCGGGCTTCACGTCAATGTCCATGAAGACAGGCAGCACCACCAATGTCCACAGATCTTCCTTAATCTTTGCCTGAACTGCCGCTTCGTCTGTAATCTCCCCAATGGTCGCCGTATGCTGAGTTGAGACGAGAATGGTATCAATGCCGATCGGTCGATTGTCTTCATACAGAACCGTTACCTGAGTCTTGCCATCAGGACGCAGGTAGGGTAGCTGACCCGTCTTGCGAACGGTTGCAAGACGCCGCGAAACCCGGTGTGCCAAAGAGATGGGCAGCGGCATTAACTCTGGCGTTTCGTTGCAGGCAAACCCAAACATAATGCCCTGATCACCAGCACCAATCAGATCAAGCTCTTCGTCGCTTGCCTGTTCGCGAGTTTCCTGGGCAGTATCTACACCCTGAGCAATATCAGGCGACTGAGCATCCAGAGCTACCAGCACGGCACAGCTATTTGCTGAGAAACCACAATCGGCACCGGAGTAGCCAATTTCAGCAATTTTTTGCCGAGCTAGATCAATATAGTTCACCTTAGCTTTAGAGCTAATTTCGCCTGTGATCAGAACAAGACCTGTATTGACCACCACCTCAGCAGCCACCCGACTTGCAGGATCTTGAGCCAGCAGGGCGTCTAAAATTGTGTCTGAGATTTGGTCACAGATTTTATCTGGATGACCTTCGGTCACTGATTCAGAAGTAAAGAGATAGCGGCGGGACAAGCGTCAATCCTCTCTGGCAAACGACTAAAAACAATCAATTAAGCATAATTGCTACAAGTTCAGCAGATTATAGCATTGGAGCTTGACCGGAATGATCGCCTTCTTCGATCGGAATCCCGTAAAATTCATGCTTGTACTACCCTTAATGACTAAAGCTGTAGAAGGTATGATGGGTCAGCTCAATCACAACGACTGTCCTTTACCCGCCAGTACAAGACTTGCAGGCTTTCCATGTCCACCTAACTGACAACGAGCATTAGCGTTAAGGAAGCTAACTTGATTGAATCGATTTAGAAAAGAATATAGAAGTTCTATCTGGAGAAGGCAAGTAGCTGGAGAGGACAAGTAGGCAACATTCCCTACCAAGTTTTTATCATGCATCCTGCTTCAGCGGGGCTACTCAAGAATCTGGATATCTGAAAACCGTGCGATCAAAGCATCTGCCTGCTGCAACGATGTTGATCGTGTCCAACCCCATGTCACACCAACGCAACCTGCCGCCTTTGCCGTCTTTGCCATTTGCATATCAGCAGTGGCATCGCCAATCACCAGCACTGTTTCCGGTGCAACCCCTAGTAAGGTACAAGCTTGATAAAAAACGGTTGGATCAGGCTTGCCAGGGGCATTGTCAATCCCCAAGCCAACTTGCACCCAAGCCCCCAGTTCATAACGCTCCACAAAATCTTTGACATTTGCAGTCGTGTCAGCTGACACAATGCCGACCCGTAACCCAACCGTTGTCAGGGCTTGCAAAACCTCACGTGCGCCTTCAAACAAGGGCGTATTATCTGCCTTGCGCTGAAAGACTCGCTCGGCTTCTGTAAACGCTGATCGCACTAATGTAAGTGACTCAACCCAATCGCGCCCTGTCTCTGCTACATACGCCGCTGCCGCAATTTCGTTTTCCTGACGCGTCCCTACTGCTAGCAATCCTGCTGGATTCAATTGATCTCCGTTCAGCCCAAAAGCCATTAGCAACGGCTCTTGCACGCCAGGAATTTGAGCATCAATCAAGCGCGATCGCTTTTGTCCCAAACTTCGCAAGAATGTTTGTGAATCTGCCAGGGTACCATCCTTATCAAACAGCACCGCTTGAATTGACGAAAATTGAACATGACCGCACTGAATAGTAGCCAAGGCAGAGACTCCAAATCAAAAAATTCGCGCTGGTTTGCAGAGCTTTAGCAAGTAAGTCTAGGACTAGGAACATAAGCTGAGGCAACCTACCCTTTGCTCCCATAAGCTTTTATGTGTTGCCTGGTACTCTAAAGGCAGCAGCTAGTGTTCTACTAACGATCGCTACTCCAAAAAAAAGAGGGGATACCCCCCTCTTTGGGCGACAGATGCTTATATCTGTCTGCCCTTGTCTCGGTTGAAGCCTTACAAAGCCGGCGGTTACTCCGCAGCAGAAGGAAGTTCTTCTAGCTCGACCTCTGGAATCGTTACAGCGATCGACTGCTGTTGTTGAGCAGCAAGTACCTGTTCACGGTACTTAGCCGCCATTTCCTCTGCCTTGTCGTAGACAACCTGTGGGTTCTTCACCATGTCACCGGGCTCTGGTTCCAATTGCTTGGTAGAGAGCGAAATTCGACCCCGCTCTGCATCCAGATCAATGATCATTACCTTCACCTCATCATTAACGTTAAACACGCTATGAGGGGTATCAATATGATCATGAGAAATCTCGGAGATGTGCAGTAGACCGCTGACACCTCCAATATCTATAAAAGCACCGTATGGCTTGATGCCACGAACGGTACCAATCACAACCTCGCCAACCTCCAAGCGGTTCATCTTACGCTCAACTAACGCCCGACGATGGCTCAGTACCAGACGATTCCGTTCTTCATCAACTTCAAGAAACTTCAGTGGCAGTTCTTCACCCACCAAATCTTCCTTCGGCTTCCGAGTGCTAATGTGAGAGCCAGGAATAAAGCCGCGCAGACCCTCGATCCGCACTAACGCACCACCGCGATTGGTAGCGAAAACGCTAGAGCGTACAGTCGCGTCTTCGGCTTGAAGCTGCCGTACTCTTTCCCACGCACGCATATACTCAATGCGTCGAATTGAAAGAGTGAGCTGTCCGTCTTCGTTTTCGTCAGCAAGAATGAAAAACTCGCGAGTTTCATTAGACTGCAACACCTCTTCAGGACCGTCAATCCGATTAATTGACATTTCCTGGATGGGGATATATGCAGCCGTTTTCGCGCCAATGTCAATCAGTGCGCCTCTTGGCTCAAGACTAAACACTGTTCCAGCGACCACATCACCTGGACTGAAGTGGTAGTCATACTTATCAAGTAAGGCAGCGAAATCCTCGTGGGTAAAGCCAACATCTATTTCTGTCGTTTCCTGATTGACCATGCGAATCGTTTCCTGGTAGTTATCTCCGTAAAATTTTGCCTCCTGTCGATGTATACGCACATTGCAGTTGTGCTAACTACACCTACATTTCTCTCAACTGTCGATGAGAGAGCTAAATTTGGATAAATTAGTGGCTCAGAAGAACCATGATAACCGATGTCAGGTAACTCAACACACCCTTTTACGATCAGCTTAAGATGTTTCATCACAAATTTAGCAGGGAGGCAACGCATGAAAAGCGCTTGCTCTTCGCCTAGCATAGCGAATGCTTGAACTGATGGTAGGGGCGATCGTGTGATACGAGCAGTGCCAGTATTTTAGTAGTGCTCTGCCTAATGACGAGCAGTCGGGGGCTGTGATGAAGCAAGCACTGATGTATCAGCGGCATTCTCAAGCGGGTTAAGCGGTAAATCATCTGTCGCTTGTGCCGAGTCTGAATTGCTGCGAAGGTGGTTAAGCGTATCCACAAAGTCGCGAATGCCCTGAAACTTGCGATAGACCGACGCAAAGCGAATATAAGCAACTTCACTCAGGCTTGGCAAACTTTGGAGCACCAACTCACCAATTTCGGAGCTGTTAACTTCACGGACAGCACGCTGCTGTAATTCGGCTTCAATCTCATCCACCAGGTTTTCAAGCTGCACCGAGGAAATACCTGTTTTTTCACAGGCACGCACAATGCCACGCAAAAGCTTGAAGCGATCAAAAGATTCGCGATCGCCATCTCGCTTAATTACAGTAATGGGCACAAACTCAATGCGTTCATAGGTTGTAAAGCGACGCTCACACCGCAGGCATTCCCGTCGTCGTCGCACACTTTGACCCGCTTCTGCTGAACGCGACTCAAGAACACGATTTTCAGTGTATTGGCAAAAGGGACACCGCATGACTAGGGAAAACTCCGGGCGGAAGGAACAAAGCTGAGGAAGGCGTATGCGATACCGTTATAAACGCCAATGGTTGAAATGACACAAATCAAGCGAACTAAAATTTTCCTGTTATCATCCGCTGATTGCTGTTGTCAATTATTAAGGACAGGAGTGCTGAAGCAGTAGAGATGATATCGCTCTAACCATAAGCCTCTCTTTTGCCCTTACCTTATAGGACGACTGCGGTAAAACTTAAACACTACGCTGTTCAGTAGCTGGGCGTAGTTATTTATAAGTGGCATTTCGACTTCGCTTAATGCTCTCAGTCCTATGTGTCAGCGGGTTAAGCGCAGCCGAAACCCGGTCTCTCAGTGGTGCTTAATTTAGCCCTCCTACCTACGTTAGCCCGATCATACAATTTTCATTAATTATGCCTGATTTGGCTTGTTAGTTTGTGAAGCAGTCAGTGTTAAGGGCAGGATTTAAAGCTGCAAGCTAACTGTGACAACCTGTTTCCATTCGCGCCCCTCCCTACCTCTACCCCTCTACCCCTTCCACAGGCACTATGACTCACCCCTTTGAAACTTGCTGTAAAACCGGGTCGCAGCCACCTCAACCGGAAGCAAAATTGCGATCGAGGCGTGTGAAAATCCCTCTAGAGAAACTAGGATGTGTAGAAGGGCATCTAACGTTGGATGGTGCAAGCTTGCTATGACGTTGTTATAAGAGGGTTGATGAGGGGCAATCTGGAGCAAACTTACAGAACTAAGCATAGGAAGTGCTAAAAGATCGACTGAACAACGTCGGCTTTTGGTGCGCGTTTGTTCTCTAGGGTGGCGTCCAAATATGCAGGGGCTTTGAGGTTGCTGCTGCCTTGCTTAAAGTTTGAGAGCTGCGATCGACGTGGCTTAGGATACTGCCTCTAGTAAGCGATCGTCCGGCAGAGCAAAAAACTGAGCGATCGCGGGTGAGATCCCTTTGCTTAAAACGCTTGGAGCCATTGTGATGAAGGTTGGCAAATTAGGGCGTTAGAGAAGGTGTCACCAAGGGCAACCTTAGTGAGGACTCGTTAATGGATTGTGCTGAATTGGAGTTCGAGTATCACACCGCTGATCAATTGCTTTCACATTGCCGCTGGACTCAGAACACGCTTCCGAGTGCTCAAGATCTCAATTTGTGCCGCTTTCTGCGTCTTCTTTCAACGTTGAAACTCTTACTAACTAAGATCGGCACTTCAGTTTTGGCTCCTAAAAACCAACGTGTGCGTAGCCGTAGTGGCGTGCAGCCCGCTGAACGTTGTGGAGCGATACAGGCAACAAAGAAACAACAGTCGGTGCTACAGGACGATCGGTTTACGCAGGGGTGCCCAACGCTAACGTTGAAACAAGGCTGCATATGTCAATACTGGTTCATCCGGCTACCCTCCCGGTTGGAGGGCACGGCATGAAAACGCCCCCACCCAAAAAGCCAACCTTACTGGTCGTCGACGACGAACCAGATAACTTGGATTTGCTGTACCGCACATTTCATCGTGAGTTCAAGGTTTTAAGAGCTGAGAACGGACCAACTGCCCTTGAGCTTCTGGCAAAGGAGGGCGATGTTGCCGTAATTATTTCTGATCAACGAATGCCGTTGATGAGCGGGACAGAGTTTTTGAGCTTAACCGCAACTCAGTATCCCGACATTATGCGGATTATTCTAACGGGGTATACCGATGTTGAAGATCTGGTCGATGCAATCAACTCGGGCAAGGTGTTCAAATATGTCACAAAGCCGTGGGATGACGAGGAACTGAAGGGCGTGGTACGTCAGGCGGCAGATACCCACAACGTACTAAAGACACGAACGCGAGAATTGCGGCGATCGCTGCGTCAAGAATCATTACTCAACGCCGTTACCAGTACGATTCGGAGTGATCTTAGCTATCGCCAAATTTTGCATACGATCGGTGAAACGGTTGGTCACATCCTGGAAGTAAGCAGTTGCGTTGTGCGTCCATTTCAGGATGGGTATATGGATGATGACTGGTTTGTGTATGTGAGTGCACAAGCTGCTGTCGCTGATGCGGATGGGCTAGCGAAACAGAAAGCAGCACTAGCGCAGACAGTTTGGGAAACTCACACCGTTGAAGTGATTCAGGCTATTGAGACGGACGATCGCCTCAATAGCGATCATCCAGACATTCAGGCGCGTCGGCAGGTTTACACAGAGGCAGGGATACGGTCTAGCTTGCTGGTGCCGCTAGTTTGTCAGCAAGAATTGATGGCAGTGTTGGCGTTGCATCAGTGTGGTGAACCACGTACCTGGCAGGACGACGAAGTACAATTGCTGACGATGGTGGCGGACCAGGCAGCACTGGCGCTCTTTCAGGCACGTACCTACGAGCAGGTGCGGGCGCTGGCAAAACGAGAAGCGCTGATCAACACAATTACAACTGCCATTCGGTCTAGCCTTGATCCCCAAGAAATTTTTGCGGCAATTACCCAACAGCTTGGGCAGGCACTCCATGCCGATGGATGCGCGCTGTCACTATGGACGCGGGAAGATGAGTTTGTCCAGCTCGTGGGGCTGCATGATGCGGCTCAGGCTGGTTGGTCAGCGTCGTCGGTAGCAGACGCGCCTGCTGCAATCGGTGCTAGCAGCAAAACCCACTCGGTTTTTCCTTCGTCGGCAGAAGACGCAACACCACGTCCGTTGCCTCAATCTACAGTGCCGATCGAGGGCAATCCCGTCCTCCGGCAACTCTTGCTTACCCAACAACCTGTGGTACTAAGCGATCTAGAACAAAGTATAGGCATGACGGTGACCGAACAGCCGTTTCGCAACCCAGCACGGGCGTTGCTGGTGGTACCGCTCATTCTAGATGGTCAAATTATTGGCAGCATTTCACTGCGGCAAAATCGCCAGCCCCGTCGCTGGTTGTCTTCAGAAATTGAATTGGCGCAGGCAGTCGCAGTGCAGGCAGCGATCGCGGTACATCAATCTCGCCTCTATCAAAAAACACGTCAACAGGCAGAACAGCTACTGGAACTAGACCAGCAAAAAACAGAGTTCTTCCAAAATATTTCGCACGAATTTCGCACGCCCCTGACGCTGATGATTGGTCCGCTAGAGTCGGCGATCGCCCAGCAGCAAGGCTTATCTCACGACCAGGCAACGGTTGCACTGCGAAACTCACGCCGCCTACTGCGATTGGTCAACCAACTGCTAGACCTACAACGGTTAGATGCAGGGCGAATGCAGCCCAGTTTCCGCCCCTGCGATATGGCAGATTTTGTCAGTCAAACGGTTGATTCCTTCCGCCCCTACTGCGACAAAAAGGGCATAACCCTTGCAACCAACCTCACCCCTTGCCCCCAGGTTTACTTAGACCTGGAAAAGTTTGACAAGGTGCTGTACAACCTGTTGTCCAACGCGATGAAATTTACTCCAGAGGGCGGCAAGATTACGGTTATGCTTCAGCCTGCCGGGGATCACTGCCTGCTCAAAGTAACCGATACAGGCATTGGCATTCGTACCGACCAAATTCCGCATTTGTTTGAGCGGTTTCGACAGGCAGAAGGTTCAGCAAACCGTAGCTATGAAGGCAGCGGCTTAGGACTGGCACTGGTGAAAGAACTGGTTGATTTGCACGGTGGGCAAATTTCGGTCGAGTCTGTCTATGGTGAAGGCACAACGTTTACTGTTTGGCTTCAAACAGGCATGTCGCACTTGCCGCCGCAACAGTTGATTGAGGTGCAGGCAGAAGCTCAGCCAAATCGTGCCTCGGTGGAGCTAGCAGACGTTGAGATGGAGCTACAGGAGGATAGCGTTGAGGATGTATCCACTCTACCGACCACGCTTCCTATAGCGTCTGATGCCTCACGCATTTTGATCGTGGATGACAACCCCGACTTGCGAACGTATGTTTCAACCATTTTGCGTGAAAAAGGCTATCGGGTGTGGACGGCTCGTAACGGCGCTGAGGGCTTTCAGACCGCGCAAACTCATCGTCCGCAACTGATTGTCAGCGACCTAATGATGCCGCTGGTATCAGGTCTTGATATGATTCGGATGATTCGGGAAGAGGATGAGCTGAAAGGTATTCCCATCATTCTTTTGACTGCTAAAGCAGATGAGGATACCCGGATTGAAGGTGTCGAGCGTGGAGCCGATGCGTACTTGTCAAAACCGTTCAGCGATCGCGAACTCCTGGCAGAAGTCCGTAACCTTTTGGCGCTAAAAGCTAATGAGCAGCGTGTAGCGGAACTCAACACTTACCTTACAGAATCTGTCTTAAAACGATTCTTGCCGCCATCCCTGGTACAACGTGCTGCCCGGGGCGAATTGTCGCTCGATCTGAGACCGGAGCCACGCCTAGTAACCGTGTTGTTTAGCGACATTATTGGCTTTACGCAACTGTCTAATACACTACGCTCGCGACGCGTTGCCGAGCTTTTGAACGAATATCTGGCAGAAATGACCCGCGCTGTTTTTGACAATGGTGGCACAGTGGATAAATTTATGGGCGATGCGATTCTGGCATTGTTTGGCTCTCCTGAGGAGATGACACCTAATGAGCAGGTGCGTCGCGCGATCGCCGCTGCCCGTCAGATGCAGCGATCGCTACATCTGCTGAATGAACGTTGGCTGGCACAAGGTATTAGTCAAGTGCAGTTTCGCTGTGGCATCCATCAGGGTACGGCTGTTGTGGGGATGTTTGGTGGGGCGGAGCGATCGGACTACACTGCGATCGGTCCTAGCGTCAACATCGCCTCCCGCATTCAAGAAGCCGCTGAACCTGACTGCATTCTGGTCTCTGCCGCTGTCGCTGACTATTTGGAGCAGGACGAAATCACTAAGTTCAGCCCACTACGACTAAAAGGTGTGGATGAAACCGTTCTTACCTTTGCCGTTACATCAGAACCAAGTTTGCATAGTCGCCTGCGGAATGGGGAGTAGTCGGGAGCCGGGGGCAGCAAGGGTTAGGTCAGGAAGGGAAGACGCTCAAAACCTGGAACTCAAAACCTAAGACTTTAGCCTTTGACCCCAGGCAAACTTTGCTTCTGTAGTCGCGTAAAGTCCCTTCTGCAAGCCGTTACACAAACAGCATCTAAGAAATGCGAAGCGTCTCCAACGGAGTCGTTTGATTGATCGCTGCTTAACCAGGAAGTGTAGCCTCAAAATTCCCCTCCCTCGCTTCCTCTGCTCCGCCTTTGCCCCCCTGCTCCTCTCTCCTTCCCTACCTACCGCTGCCCAGTTTTGGCTTTCTGCAACTGCTGTTCTGCTTTGGTTGCCCACGGATTGTTACCTTGTTTGGCGTAGAGATCTTTGGCATAGGTCAGCACTTTTTGCGCGTCGGTGAACTTGCTCTGGCGCATGAAGACAAGTCCAGCCGCATAGTAGGCGTTAGCGTAGTTAGAGTTGGCTTCTGCCGATCGCCGGAAAGCATTTAGCGCTCCGTCTAGATCGCCTTGGGCAAAGAGCAGTGAGCCAAGATTATAGTGAGCTTCGGCATAGTTTGGCTCAATTTTGATGGCTTGCTCAAAGGCAGCGCGGGCTTCTTTTGTTTTGCGCTGCTGCGTGTAAACCATACCCAAATGGTAGGCAGGTTCAGGAGCCGTGGGGCTGAGTTCGATCGCCTTGCGGTAGGCGTTAATTGCTGGGTCTAAGTTGCCCTGCCGCTCTAGCACCAGCCCTAAATTGTAGTGAGCCAGACCCAGTTTCGGGTTGAGTTCGACAGAGCGTTGCAAGTAATCTTTTGCTTGGGGCAGGTTGTTGCCTTCTAGGAGGGCAGCTCCCAGGTTGGCGTAGGCAAGTGCAAAGGTGGGATCTGCTTGCGTGGCTTGATAAAAGGCTGTAGCGGCGGGTTGAAGCTGCCCTTGTTGACGCAATGCGAGACCCAGATTGTAGTGAGCTGCCGACAGTTGGGGGTTAAGCTGGGCCGCACGACGAAAAGCAGCGATCGCGTCATTCAGCTTTCCCTGTTGGATGTACTGGATGCCTTCATTAACAGCACTTTCGGCAGTTTGGGTAGCCTGAGCAACCTGAACGTTTGGCAGTGTTATGCCTGGCTGCGGTAGTGCCAGCATACTACCCAAGATTACTAACCCAATCAATTCACTGAGGTGCCGTTGCCGCTGTGCTTGCATAGATTCATGCCTAATGTCTGATAGTCAAATGCCTGTTAGCCGAATGCCTGTTAGCCGAGTATTGATTCAACTGATCCTCCGGTAGCTGCTATCGCCATTCACCAGGCAAATATCACTAGGCAAACAGATGTGGAGCCAGCGAATGGTGACGCTATTTTACAGGAAGGAGCGTAAACCTAACTCTCAAGCCTGCTGAACTTTCATACGGTCAGGCGAGCGTGTTTGGAGTATACCGCTACATCTAGTGAAGGCATTACCTATAATCTTGTTACGAACGACGACAACATCCTTACAACACTTCCTTGCAACACTACTAAAACTAGATATCTAAGCCAGTGACGGTGAGCGCTGGCGAGTGTTCCACAGTGAACTGATAGGAAAGTTCCTGCTTCGCGTTCGGCTCTAATTGTAATGACCATTCTAAAAGCCCCATTTCGCCAAGCTGGGTTTGCGGGCTTGTGCGATTCAAACGGACTTTAATTTGTTCGCTGCGGCTGACTGGCAGTTGCTCAGAAACTTTCAGCATTGCTTCCTGTTCACGTAAGTTCGTTACTACTAGACGATAGGCGTAGGTGAGTCGTCGCTGTCCGCCAATCAGTTGCTTCTCGACTTTGCGTTCGATCAAAGTGCGGGTGAGTTTCAGCCCTTCGTCAATGCCCAGGTTTAATTTGAACTCTTGACCAGGGGCGACGTTCTCTAAGGGCGTAGTGCCAACAAAACGATTGTCACGAAAGATATTTGCTTGACCGGCTAGCAGCGTTACGCCATCAGCGGGATTGGTGACGATCGCCTGTAAGTAGGCAAAGCTCACCAGCTTGGGCACAGCGATGTGTTCTAGATGCGATGGGTAAGCATCATTGAAGATCGTAATTTTGTGCGATGCACCGTCACCAGGGATATTGTTACCGCCATCGATCGCAAAGGTGACAACACCACCTTCGTTTGTGATTTGTGCCGATGGGGCTTCTGCGACGATCGCTTGCTGGGTTAACTCAAAAGCATAGCTGCTTGCCATTGCTACCATCTCGTCCTCCTCATCCTTACCTCCGGGAGCGGCTGAAGCAACGGCACGGTTGCGAAACATCATAGGAGCGGAAGCGGGCGGCGGTAGGGGCTGGTATACGTCTACGTACCAGGGCGTCAGGTTGGGAGGAAGGGTTCCCAGCCCCGGCTTGGCGGTTGAAAGGGTAAGGGCAACGGCACTCCAGTTCTCGCCAGTGTTTTGAACCACTTCTGAAAGGTAAGTGAGATGAACCCGGCTATCTGTGCTGTCAACGCGTAAGTCGTAGAGGGGTTTCCAACTGGCACGATCGCACACATAGGAAACCTCCAACTCAAATTCTCCGGCTCCTGCGGGCGAAATGCCAACGGTCAAACTGTAGCTTTCTTTCGGACGCGGCGTTTGAATCTGCTGCAACTGCTGGTAGAGCACTTGTATTTGTTTTGTCAGTTGGGTCTGTTCTCGCTTGTGTTGGGCGATCGCGGCTGACAGATCACCATAGCGTTGTCCCACAAAGTTTAGTAGATTGCGAGTTTCGGCAAGACTGACCTGCTGTTGCGCCAGACTACGCGAAAAGCGATCGACTGCTTTTTCACTCAATCCCTCAATAAATTTGCGTTGGATCGCATCGGCAGCAATCCTGTCCTCAATCGTTTGCTTTTCATCAGTCAGTGCCTCAATCTGTGCCGTTAGTTGAGCGATGCGATCAACAACTGGTTCCGTTGCATAAATCCGCTCTGTCTGTACATCCCGTAGCTGCACGGCGACGTTGCCAACCCCGCTTGCTCGTACCGATTCAGGTTTGAGCGTCAGCGGTAAATGGGTCAGCGTTAAGGCTTGCTCTTGCCCAGCCAGTATTACCTTGCCTCGCCGTGTAATGAGCGCCTGATCGGTGTACACAGTTACGGCAACAATGTGGGTTTCTAAGGAAATAACGGTTGAAGGCGTTGCCGAAGTATCCACTGCCAGTTCTCTCAAAGTGCGACGCGATTGGCCATGCCAACGCTAGCACATGGTATCAGGCAGCTTTGACCGCTCGATCGTTAGGCAGTACGTAACGCAGGCGATCGCCGTTAAGTACCTTTGGTTAAACGGCTTAAAGCACTTTCAAGGCTGGGCTAAGACTTGCCGTGATCGCTGCACCAGGCACTTTTGAAGCTGGTTTTGCGTCTGCTTCGTAACACGATGACCTTTACCAAAGATTTACACAACGGTAGCTCTATGCAAACCTATAAGGGGCAACACGCATCAATGGTTTAGTTTCAGCACGATCGCTGGCTGAGTGATTGCTAGATAGTAGTCATAGGCGATCGCTGCTTAATCCATTTGTGGTGTACCGCAAGGATGCATGGCAATGTTGCGACTTAATCACGGGCACGCAGTCATCGATTCAGACTCTTTATGTTAACGACGAACGATTATCAGCTTCTACCAGAAGTTACAGGGGCATTGCAGGTGCCGACCGCAGCAAAGCCACCGTTAGGTCGTGCTGAGAAAACGGCAGGCGTGATCGCTCCGGTACACTTCTCGCTGGTAGTGCCGACGTACAACGAGAGTCGTAACATTGAGCGTATTGTGGCGCTGTTGAGCCAGCGTTTGGATGCAGTGTTGCCCGATCGCTATGAAATTGTTGTGGTGGATGACAACAGCCCGGATGGCACCTGGCAGCTAGCACAAGCGTTGCTCGTTCACTACCCCTGCTTGCGCGTGATGCGTCGTCAGGAAGAACGAGGGCTTTCAACCGCAGTGATCCGTGGCTGGCAAGCGGCTAGAGGCGACGTTCTAGGAGTCATTGATGGCGATTTACAGCACCCGCCAGAGGTTTTAGAGCAGCTTTTGTCTGCGATCGAGCAAGGTGCAGATTTGGCGCTCGCTAGCCGCAACGCTGATGGCGGTGGCGTGAGTACGTGGAGCGCAGCACGGCGGTTTCTCTCACGAGGCGCGCAACTGTTGGGTTTAGTTTTGCTGCCAGGTGTGCTGAGTCGCGTGTCTGACCCTATGAGCGGTTATTTTTTAGTGCGTCGTAGTGCCATTGCAGGACGATCGCTGCATCCACTCGGCTACAAGATTTTGTTAGAAGTGCTGGGACGGGGTGCGATCGATCGCATTACAGAAGTTGGCTATGTCTTTCAGGAGCGCGAGGCTGGCGAAAGCAAGGTGACATGGAAGCAGTACCGCGACTATATCCGTCATCTCGTGCGCTTGCGGGTGTCTTTAGGACGGCTCAGTCGGTTTCGTCAAGCGCTAGATTTTCCCATCGGACGCTTTATACGGTTTGGCTTTGTCGGTCTGAGCGGGCTAGTGGTTGATATGGGGCTGCTCTATCTGCTGCATGGGACGTTAGGTTTTGGGCTGACTCGCAGCGCGATCGTGGCGGCAGAACTGGCAATCATCAATAATTTCGTCTGGAACGATCGCTGGACTTTTAGCGATCTGACGCAGCAGCAGCAAAAACGACATCAAGTCATCAAACGCTTTATCAAATTCAACCTGATTTGCTTAATGGGTCTGATTCTCAAAGTTTTGCTCTTAAATGTGCTGTTTAATGGGCTGCATCTCAATCCTTACGTAGCAAACTTTTTGGCGATTGCGGCAGTTACACTCTGGAACTTCTGGATTAACTTGAAGCTAAGTTGGCGTGTTACCCAAGTTAAGTGAAGCCGTACCCCGACTCGACCGTACTCAGGCTTGGGAAGAAACTGCCAAAAAACACTGTCAAAAAGTACGATGCCTATAGAACGCTTGTTCTAAAAATGCTATGAATAGAAAGAACAGCGATCGTTTCGTTCATAGCATCGCTTAGAGGCTACACTGAACACTGATTTCGCCCTCTTAAGCGGCTTAGGCAAGCTGTGTACATCAAGCGTCTAGAACTCTCCAACTTTAAATCCTTTGGTGGCACAACGCCAATTCCGTTGCTGCCCGGTTTTACAGTGGTGTCTGGACCCAACGGTTCTGGAAAGTCGAATTTACTGGATGCGCTGCTGTTTTGCCTCGGCCTAGCAGGGTCAAAAGGGATGCGGGCAGAGCGTCTCCCCGATCTGGTTAACCATACGCAAAGTACACGCGGTCGATCGACGGTAGAGGCAAGCGTGACCGTTACATTTGATCTTTCGGATGAGCCAGAATTGCTGGAGGATGCGATCGAACGGCAGGTCAACAGCGACGGCTCCATGCGTCAAGACGGCTCGTCCAATATTCAGAACGGCGTCCAGAACGGTGATAAGCATTCAGAAAACGGGCATTCAAACAATGGTCATTTAGAAAGTGGGCATTCAGAAAACGGTAAGGGAGCGCGCCCCCTCCGCACCGAATGGAGTGTCACTCGCAAACTGCGCGTCACGCAGCAAGGCACCTACACCTCCAACTATTACATCAACAGCGAACCCTGCACCCTGACAGAACTCCACGAAGAGTTGAACCGTTTGCGCGTTTATCCTGAAGGCTACAACGTCGTGTTACAAGGGGACGTGACTCGTATTATTTCGATGAATGCGCGTGAACGCCGCGAGATTATTGATGAGTTAGCAGGCGTTGCCACGTTCGATCGCAAAATCAACCAGGCAAAAGAAAAGCTAGATGCCGTCAGAGATCACGAAGACCGCTACCACATTGTCGAAAAAGAGCTGATTGACCAGCGCGATCGCCTTGCCCAAGACCGCATCAAAGCCGAAAAGTACAAAAAACTGCGGCACGAACTGCAAACCAAAGAGCAGTGGGAAATTGTGATCTGCTATCAGCAGTCGTTCCAGAGTGCCCAGCGGTTACGGGAACAGCTTGCCAGCGGCGATCGCGAACACACCGACCTCAACACCCAACTGGCTGCTTTGGTGACGACTATCCAGCAAGCCACCGCTGAGTTAGACCAACTCAATGCCCGCGTCCGTGCGCTAGGCGAAGACGAACAGCTTGCGCTTCAGTCCACGTTGGCAACGCGTGAGGCAGAGCTACGCCAACTTCAGCGGCAAGAGCAAGATTTGCAGGCTGCTAGTCGAGACACAGCTGCAAAGCTGGCGCAAACGCAACGAGACCTCCAAGAACACGTGCAGGCGATCGACACCTACACTCAACAGCACGCGGCAGAGGCTCAACTCATTGCCGCTCGACAGCACGAACGAGATCAGGCGCAGCAAACCTTAGAGCAAAGCCGCGCCGCTGCCAATGCCTCAGCCGCCAGTGCTGAAGCCTGGGTGCAAGAGCAAACTGCCCTGCATCACAACATTGAGACACTGGTTGATGCCCTCGAACCCCAGCGCACCGAGCAAGCCCAGCTACAGGAGCGCACCCGCCAGCTAGAACGGCAGATCCAGGAGCAAACTCAATCTCTAGAAACCTTACAGCAACGGCTGACCGATCGCCAAACTCAAAAAGCCGACCTTGAGCTACGGCTGCTGGCGACTCAAGAACAGATCCAGGCGATTGCCCAAAGTCTTGCCGCTGCCGAACAAGAACTCCAGATCCAGCAAGAAACCCAGACGCGATTGCTGCACGAACAGCGCGAAAAGCAACGCCGACTGGACAAGCTCGAAGCCCAAACTCAGGCGATACAGGAAGCGCAAGGTACTCATGCGACTCAAGTTATTTTGCAAATGGGGCTGACAGGTGTGTGCGGGCTGGTTGCTCAATTGGGACGAGTTGATCCCCGCTATCAACTGGCGTTAGAAACGGCAGCAGGGGCACGTTTGGGAAATTTAGTTGTGGAAGATGACGCGATCGCCGCCGCTGGCATCGAAATCCTTAAACAAAAGCGGGCTGGACGTGCCACCTTTCTACCGCTGAATAAGCTCCAGTCTGGACGGACACCCTCTGGTAACGGCGTGCGATCGCTCTCTGGCTGCGTTGATTACGCCATCAATCTGGTGGAGTTTGACGATCGTTACCGCAACGTCTTCGCCTACGTCTTCGGCACCACCGTTGTCTTTGAGACCCTCAGCGCTGCTCGTCGCCACATGGGTCAGCACCGCATTGTGACGCTAGATGGGGAATTGCTGGAAGCCAGTGGTGCGATGACTGGCGGTAGCAACAGCAATCGTCAATCGATCCACTTTGGCACTGTCGAAGCTACCGAGTCCGCCGAGGTCATTGCCCTGCGCGATCGCCTGCATGAAATCGATCGCATTCTCGAACGCTGCAACCACGCCATGCAACGAGCGACCCAACTTACTAAAGAGCGCACTCAAGCATTAACAGAAGCTCGCCAGCAGCACCGCGAGGCACAACTTCAGACACAACAACTGGATGCCGAACACCAAAATCTCGCTGTGACAGTGACGCAGGTGCAAACGCAGTTGACTCAAAACATCCAAGAGTTAGCGATCGCTCAAACGCGCCTGCACACACTCGAAACCGAGCTTCCCGCTCAAGATCTCCAGCTACAGACATTGCGGCAAACCTTAGCTGACCTGGAACAATCGCAAACCCATAGCGAATGGCAGCAGATTCAAACCGCCCTCCGCGCTCAGGAAGCCGAACTCACGCAGCGAGAACTGGCTGTGCGATCGCTCGAACAACGGCTGCAAAATCTGGAGAACCAGCGCCAGCGATCGCAGGAAAAAATCCAGCAAGGGCAGGAGCGCTTACAGGAATACCGTACGCAGCAAACGACGCAGATACAGGAGCAGTCAGCAGTCAGCGATCAGCAGTCAGCTTTGAAGGCGCAAATTGGTGAAACGCAGGCAGCACTGGCAGAGTTAGAAACCCGGTTGGGTCTGGAGAAACAAACTCGTGATCGCGCCGAGCGTCAATTGCGAGAGCAGCAAACCCAGCAGCAGCAGCTAACCTGGCAACAGCAGAAACTTGAGGAAACCCAACAGGCACGCCGAGCAGAATTGAGCGAACTCACCGCGCAACTGGAAGCACAACAGCCCGATCTGCCCGATCCATTGCCAGAAATTCCCGACACAGCCACCCGCGATTTGGTAGAGCTACAGCATGAGCTGCGATCGCTCCAGAAACGCCTCCAGGCAATGGAACCCGTCAATATGCTGGCGCTGGAAGAATACGATCGCACTCAGGCACGGCTTGAAGAACTGACGGATAAACTCCATACCCTGCAAGAAGAGCGCACCGAACTCCTTCTTCGCATCGAAAACTTCACCACTCTACGGCAACGTGCGTTCAAAGAAGCCTTTGATGCGGTTAACATCAACTTCCAATCTATCTTTGCCACCCTCTCAGATGGTGACGGACACTTGCAGCTAGAAGACTCGCAAGACCCATTCAACGGCGGACTTAACCTTGTAGCTCATCCTAAGGGCAAGCCTGTCCAGCGTCTCGCTTCTATGTCCGGCGGCGAAAAATCGCTTACTGCACTCAGCTTTATCTTTGCCTTACAGCGCTACCGTCCCTCGCCCTTTTACGCCTTTGATGAAGTGGATATGTTTTTGGATGGGGCAAACGTAGAGCGATTAGCTAGAATGATCAAACAGCAGGCACAGGAAGCACAGTTTCTTGTTGTAAGTCTACGGCGACCGATGATTGAGTCAGCTGATCGCACGATCGGGGTCACTCAAGCGCGAGGAGCGTATACGCAGGTTTTAGGTATTAACCTACTGCCTCAAAGCGCCTCCGTCTAAGTTAGCTGCTGTATGATTTCACCGCTATATGATTTGATAGTGATCAGGATTTGCGAATCAGGATTCGACCCATAATGGCATTTGAAGAGATCCGCCAACGCTCAGACCTCCTTGGCACGCAGGTGATTACCCGTGATACGGGCAAAAAACTTGGTGTTGTCAGTCAACTCTGGGTAGATATCGACCAGCAAGAGGTGGTTGCCCTCAGCCTGCGTCCAAACATACTTTACGGCACCCCTCAGCCTATGCTCTTGAGCAGTATTCGGCAGATTGGGGATGTCATTCTGGTGGATAACGACGATGTCATTGAAGATATTGATGTCGAGTCTTACAGCAGCCTGATTAATTGTGAGGTCGTTACCGAAACAGGCGAGCTGCTAGGCAAAGTACGCGGCTTTAAGTTTGATATTGATAACGGTAAGGTTACGTCTTTGATCCTGGCATCGATCGGTTTACCGCTGATTCCCGACCAGGTTGTCAGTACCTACGAGTTGTCTGTCGATGAAGTGGTCAGCAGCGGACCTGATCGCCTGATTGTATTTGAAGGTTCAGAAGAACGCTTGATGCAGTTGTCTGTGGGCGTATTAGAGCGTCTTGGCATCGGCAACCCCCCTTGGGAGCGCGAAGAAGAAGACAGCTACGTGGCACCTGTGCGTGCAGACAATCAGCTTGGCACTGGGTTACGTACGCCGATCGCTACCCCTGTTCGCCAGAAAGAACCCGTTATCCAAGAAACTTGGGATGACGATAACTGGAGCGATTCGCAGCCTCGGCAGTTGCGGCAACAGCGCCGTGCTGAACCGCTTTACTACGATGATGAAGAGGAAGACAACTGGAGTGAGGCAACGCCTGCCCGCGATCGCTATGTCCCTCGCCCCGAACCACAGCAGCCCTATCCTGACGTTGATTACGAAGACGAAGACCTCGAAAGCGATGCGTGGGAAGACGAAGACCAAAAGCCTTTGCCCTACCAGCCTCCTCGCATCAACATCCCCGAAAAAACAAAAGCTCCAGAGTACGAAGAAGAGGGCTATTAGGGCTTCGTTAAAGCTTAGACTGCCTCAAGAAAACTGACCTCTAAGCTTGAGCGATCGTGCTTTTTAGAACTTTTAGAAACTGTGTTCCGTAGAATTACCTTTGAACTGCTAGAGCCAGTTGGGATAGACTTGCAATCTTTCTAGCCGTTAAACTGTTTGCGCTTCAAGCTACGGCTAAAGTCTGTTTTGAGCAAGCCTGGTTTTCAAGTTTGAGGGTTGTTTACTGCAATGATGCATCCGGATACAGAGCTTCGGTTTATTAATGACTCGATTGGCTACGGTGTTTTTGCAACCAAGCTGATCCCCAAAGGAAGCATTACCTGGATTTTGGACGACCTCGATCAGATGTTTGATGAGTCTCATCTTGCGTCGCTTGATACTGTGCAGCGTGAGCACCTTATCAAGTACAGCTATCGGGATGAGCAGGGACGCTACATTTTGTGTTGGGACATTGCACGGTATGTCAACCACAGCTTCAACTCAAGCTGCATTGCTACACCGTATAAATTTGAACTGGCAGCGCGGGATATTCATCCAGGTGACGAGTTGACTGATGATTACGGCTACTTTAATTTAGACAAACCGTTTTACTGCGTTCCCGAACCTGGTAGCACCCGCACTAAAGTCATGCCCGACGACATCTTGTACCATTATCCAGAATGGGACTGTAAAGCCGATGAGGCAATGCGCTGTTTCAATCATGTAGAGCAACCGCTCAAACACCTGATCGACCATAAATTTATGGCAAAGGTGGCAGCGATTGCGCGAGGAGACGCGAAAATGGACTCAATTCTTGCCTGCTACTACGATCGCACTACCACCTTTAAAGCGGCTAGCTAACCTCATAACAAGTCTGCTCCCCTGCACGTGATTAATCTGCACGTTACTATGCACGCTATCAAGCTGTTTTAAGCTCACGCTACCACGAGTCCCAGGAGAAACCTTATGCAGTCCAGCGCTTCGGACTCGGTGTCACCGCGCCCCAAGCGGCAAATCTCTCTCATGCGCTCTGTGGGATCACGGCTGTTTCTCTCGGTAGTGGGCGGCTCCCTCGTTGGGTTGGTTGGCACTGCCTTCTTAACCTATTGGGAACTGGCAAGACAGTCTGAAGCTGAACTACGATCGAGCCTCCAGGTCAAAGCCGAAAACCTGGATGGCGACTTCACCACATTTGAATATTCGACAAAGCTGGTTGCTGATGCCATCAAAACTTTTTACGAAGCCGGTGAACGGCGAGAGCAAGTGTATGTCAATTTGCTCGATCGCTCGTTAACAACGTCTCCCTTAGGCACTGGCTTGGGCTTTGGGCAGCCACCTGACAATCGCCTCATTCTGCCATCGCGAAAATTTGCCTACCCCTATGCTGTACGCAATCCTAAGACTGGCAAAATTGAGGCGCAAGGAGGAGAAGCGGCTCAAACCAATTTTCAAGAGAACTACTTTACGCAGCCGATCGTAGCGGGCAAACCTATCTGGTTAGAGCCAGTACCCTATCTAGAAGACACGCTCAAACCACCCCAAATTTTGGTCAGCACTGCCTACTCCATGCCGTTTTACAGCAGTAAAGGGCAACTTTTGGGTGTACTGAGTCAAGATCTTGAGCTGAGTTTCCTTAGCAAAAAACTGTCAGTTCAAGTCATGCGCGATGCAGGCTACTTCATTCTGGTCAGCGCGAAAGGGGGCTTGATTGCCTATCCGCCCGATCCGCAGGTGGTTTATTCTGGCGATGCCCAAAAAAGCACGAATCTTAAGCAGTTTCCTGGCATGAATAACTATGCTGGGCTGTGGCAACGCCTTCAAACTGCGCTTCAATCAGGCACAAACAGCGGCATCACACAGTGGCAAGATGCAACAGGAAAGCGCGAGTACTGGGCATACCAGCGCATTCCAAGTAACGACTGGGTGTTGATGGCGGCTGTCCCCGAAGCAGTCGTATTGGGTCCCGTGATTCGTTTTACAGCGATTAGTGCGCTTGGCTCAATTATTGGTGTATCGATCGTCCTGGGTCTGGTTGTGGCGATGTTTGTAAAACGCCTTAACCAACGTTTACAGCCCATTATGGACGAATGCAACCGTTTAGCAGAAACCAGCGCCAAAAGCGAAGAGCTAATGAGTCGGGAAGATGAACTGGGGCGCTTGACCATTTCGTTCTATGCCCTCTTAGGGCAAGTAACAGTGAATGAACGCAGGCTGCGAAAAGAGACTGCGAAATCAGCGCAGGCGTTTCAGGCACTGCAGCAAACTCAGGCACAGTTGATTCAAACTGAAAAAATGTCAAGTCTGGGGCAACTAGTCGCAGGTGTTGCCCACGAAATCAACAACCCCATCAACTTTATTTATGGCAATTTGCCTCATGCAACAAACTACACCAGAGATTTGCTGACGCTGATTCAAATGTACGAGCAGCGGTATGCTGACCTCGACCCAGAGATTCGTGCTTATCGAGAAGAAATTGATCTCGACTTTCTGGTCAGTGATTTGCAAAAGATGCTTGCTTCAATGAGCATTGGAGCCGATCGCATTCGTGAAATTGTACTTTCGCTGCGGAACTTTTCGCGCTTGGATGAATCCGACATGAAGCGCGTGCAGATTCATGAAGGCATTGATAGCACGCTGCTCATTCTGCAAAATCGGCTGAGACCCAACCTCGCGCAGCCTGCGATCGAAATTGTTAAGCAATACGGCGATCTTCCCCTAGTAGAATGCTACGCCGGACAGTTGAATCAGGTCTTCATGAATATTTTGAGCAACGCGATCGACGCGCTGGAAAAATATAACGAGGGGCGATCGACTGCCGAGTTGATGGCAAACCCAGCGACAATCACAATTCAGACAGAGACAATCAAGAGTGAAGGGGTAGGGGCAAGCGGTAAGGCGTTAGCCAGTCAATCCTCACCGTCTTCCGTTGTCATTCGCATTCGCGATAACGGTCCTGGCATTTCGCCTGAGCATTATGCCAAACTGTTTGACCCGTTTTTCACCACCAAGCCGATCGGCAAAGGCACCGGGCTAGGGCTATCTATCAGCTACCAAATCATTGTCGAGAAGCATCACGGCAGTTTGAAATGCGTTTCCGCACCAGGGCAGGGAGCAGAATTTTGGCTGGAGATTCCAGTACGACAGCAGACACCTGTGAAGTAAACGCTGATAGCCAGTCGCTTATAGCTACGAACTGGCAGACCGCTTCCTCGCGCTGCCAATAAAATTGTGATGAAAGCACTACCTGAGGTCAGTCCATGAAACGCTCAACCAATAACCTCATCAATTCGATCGTGCTTTCTAGTGGTCTCGTTTTGTTTGCTATGCCTGTGTTCAGCGCTCTGCCACCTACCCAAGTTGGCAAATGCGCGGATACGTTTATTCAGAACGTTGGCGCTCGGCTGAGTGATGGTTCCACTGGTGCACCGATCGAGGGCAGCGGTACGAGTGTTACTCTCACTAACGGCATTTATCTAGTCTCGTATGACGAGGTTGCACCACTCAAAAATTCTAAAGTTGGAGAAAAGGTCAAACTTTGTTTACTCTCTTCCACGTAATTGTCCGCCTGGTGATAATCGTGGTCGCTTCTATAGCCTCTTCAATTACCGCACGCGCCAAACAGTGAAGCTACCAGATTCTCAGCATATGTGCGGTGGAGCCTAGACATTTATCGGTTCTCCTCACTCAGCTATTCTGGATTAGAGACTACAATGAGAGAATCATAAATATAACGTTTTGTAACGTGAATCCAATAAACTTACAGGAAATTTCACTCCAGCTAGAGAGCCTAAGCATGAAAGACCGAATGCTGGGGCTGGTCTCTCTGCGCCACGTTTCTGCTGAAGAGGCTGTACCACTGATCAAGAAAGTGCTGAACGATGAAAGCCTTCAGGTGCGATCGATGGCAGTGTTCGCATTAGGCTTGAAGCCGACGGCTGAGTGCTATCCGCTTTTAGTAGAGCTACTGACGAGCGAGGCTGATTACGGTATTCGAGCTGATGCCGCTGGAGCTTTAGGCTATTTGGAAGACCCACGGGCACTAGAGCCTTTAGTACACGCCTTTTATGAGGATACAGATTGGCTGGTGCGGTTTAGCGCAGCAGTATCACTAGGCAACCTGAAAGATCCGCGTGCGTACAATGCGCTCATTGAGGCGCTTGACAGTGACGAGGTGGTGCTGCATCAGGCTGCGATCGCAGCGTTAGGTGAAATCAAGGCAATCGATGCAGTTGACCATATCTTACGGTTTGCTCAATCGGATGATTGGTTAGTACGGCAACGTTTAGCTGAAGCGCTGGGTAATTTGCCCTCTCCTAAGAGTGTTTCTGCGTTGAAATATTTAGAAAAAGATAGTCATCGACATGTGTCTGAAGCTGCCCGACTTGGGCTACAAAGGCTAGAAGCGTAGCCGAGCCAAACTAAATTTCCGATTTCTTTAATAAGGGATCGAAAGCGCTAAGGCTCTTGAGTTAGCCAGGCGACGATCGCCTCTCTACTTACATCTAACCCTTTATAAACTAGTGAGTTTGATGGCATAGATTGCAACGCAGAAACGAGACTAGCGTTTAGTCTGGGATCTTGCTTGATAGCGTGGCAATCTCTAAAGTAGGTGCGAATGGTAAACAAGGCGGCGTCACAGTCTGGGAAGCCCCAAACAACCTGGCGCTCAATTCTGAGATAGAGTTGCGGTTGCTGTGGATTAAAGGCTCTGCCTTGCCAGGTATCGATCGCCACCCCAGCCGGTGGGACAGGATGATGGTTTAAGCGGGTGTCAGTGCTGAGTCCCCAGGCAAAGCGAACCGAGGGCTTGCGGGTAATCATCGTTTGCACGATCGCCTTTCCCCTCTGATTCATTGCCGTCATACCTGCAACAGGCGCATGAACGGTCGCAAACTCTCTGCCGATTTTTGCCTCGGCTGACCAATGATTGGGATAGCAGAGATGAATGGCGCTTATCCAGTGGTCGTCGTTCGATCGACTGACAACGGTTATATCGTCCTGCAACTGAGACGCGAGTGCGTCTAACGTAGAAACATAGGGTGGCTCAATCGGTTCTACTGCTTGCACCTGCTGTAGCCGGTATGCGGCATTCAGGTAAAATATCTCTCCGGTAAGCTGACTATAAACGCTCAAAGTGCCGCCGGTCTGAGATGTCAGTTGAAAGTGCTGAGGATGTTCCTGCACAAGGCGATGGACAATAAAGCGGGCGATCGCGCTTGCTACTGCATCGGTATAGTTGTGAGTCTGGTAATACTTGCTTAACTGCTCTGCCCGCGCCTGACGCTTCATCTGTCGATAATGAGCAAAGCTGCTATCAAACTGAAACACTTGTCGATCGACTGCCTCATTGCCAAAATCAGTGCCAAACTTCACCAGCCCTGGTTTTACCTCGTAGCGTCCATGCACCAGAGGAAAGTAGTACGCTGAATCGTTACAGACCTCAACGGGTGGCGCTCCTTGCAGTAGTCGATCAGTAGAAAAAGCCATACCAGCTATCATGTTTTATGGATCTCTTCCAGCAGCATCGCTTAGATATCACTGAAGCTGAAGCACCGCTGGCAGCACGGTTGCGCCCCCGCATACTGGATGAGTTTGTGGGGCAGGATGCGATCGTCGGTCCTGGACGACTGCTGCGACGAGCGATTCAAGCAGACCAGCTTTCTTCACTCATCTTCTATGGACCACCAGGCACGGGAAAAACAACGCTAGCGCGGATTATTGCCAACACTACACAGGCACATTTTATTGCGATTAATGCGGTGCTGTCAGGGGTGAAGGAGATTCGAGAGGCAATCGCTGCTGCCCAGGACAAACGCGGGATGTATGGTCAGCGAACCATTTTGTTCGTAGATGAAGTGCATCGGTTTAACAAAGCACAGCAAGATGCGCTCTTACCTTGGGTAGAAAATGGCACGGTGATTCTGATTGGAGCGACAACCGAGAATCCGTATTTTGAGGTGAATAAGGCACTGGTAAGTCGATCGCGGCTCTTCCAACTCAAGCCACTGGACGAACAAGACTTGCGAAATGTGGTGCAGCAGGCATTACAGGATGACGATCGCGGTTATGGCAAGCTCGACGTGCAGTTAGAGGACGCGGCGCTCGATCATCTGGTGAATGTCGCCAATGGCGATGCCCGCGCGCTGCTGAATGCGTTGGAACTGGCAGTTGAAACCACACCACCGGATGCAGCAGGCAGCATCCATGTCACCCTAGCGGTTGCGGAAGAATCAATTCAGCGCCGTGCTGTGCTGTATGACAAAGAAGGCGATGCTCACTTTGATACCATTAGCGCGTTCATTAAAAGTGTACGTGGGTCAGACCCCGATGCAGCGCTTTACTGGTTGGCACGGATGGTTTATGCCGGGGAAGATCCGCGCTTCATTTTTCGTCGGCTGCTGATTCTAGCAGGTGAAGATGTGGGGATGGCAGACCCTAACGCGATCACGATTGTCCATGCCTGTGCCGAGACCTTCGATCGCATTGGTTTACCCGAAGGTCGCTATCCACTGGCTCATGCCACGCTCTATTTAGCAACGGCTCCCAAATCCAACAGCGTTATGGGTTTTTTCGATGCGCTCTCAGCCGTCGAGCAAGAGCGGGAAGGCGATGTCCCTAATCCGCTTAAAGATGCCAATCGAGACAAAAAAGGCTTTGGGCATGGCGCAGGCTATCTCTATCCTCATGCCTACCGCGACCACTGGGTGGCACAGCAGTATTTGCCTAGCAGTCTGCAAGGTCAGGTCTTCTACCAACCGTCCGATCGCGGCTTTGAGTCGGCAATTCAGACGCAAGTGGCGCGACGCCGTGAAGCACAACTAGCAGCTTTGCTCGAAGGGACGAGTGTGGCACTGCCCGAAGTGCTAACCTTTGGACCTGTGGATTCGGCTCAGGAGCGTTGGCTCCTGCGCACACTAGGACAGGCAGGCGATCGCTTAGGAGAGGTGCGCGATCGCCTCTTTGCCCTCGCCGCCCCTCAACGTCATCATGTTGTGCTGGATCTCAACGCTGGCAGCGGTTTGCTGACCTGGGAAGCTATACGCCAGACTCCTGAAGGCAGCGTCATTGCCTGCGTTCGCACCACGACCGATGCCAACGCGATGACCCAGCAAGCTGCCGTTTTACCAGAACTCGCCCGCCCGCTCGTGCTGCAAACGTCCCTTGCTGAATTGCCAACAGCTCTAGAGGCACAAGCAAGCGACGTGCGGTTTGACCACATTATGGGGCGAAATGCACTTATGCGAGAAGTGGGTAAAGCCGGCATTGTGCGATCGCTTGCCAACTGGTTGCAACCCAACGGCACAGTCACTTTGGCGGAATCGATTCCCCATCAGGCACAGCGGCTTTACCAACTGCTTGATCCTGGTTGGCTGAGTGACAAGCTCTATCAGAAGCTGGTGAAAGCAGAAGAGGCGATCTACACTCAGCCCGACGATTCAATGGTGAACTGGGATGCGCCAGATCTACAAGCAATGTTTGAGACAGCTGGCTTTACGGTTGTGCTTCAGGTCGAACCGTTGTCTACAGAAATGCTCATCACGGCAGCACTGGTCGATCGCTGGTTCGCGGCCAACAGCATTCAACCCTCCTATGCTACTCACCTCTCGCACCACTTATCTCAAGCAGAACTTACAAAAGTGCGATCGGCGTTCACGCGCCTGGTGAATCAAGCTGTGAAGTGGCGCAGCACGATCGCGTTTGTCCAAGCTTATCGCTAGCGTCACAGTAGGCTAAGGAGGGTATACAAAGCCCGTATTACTGTTTATTCATGTCTATCGTTTGCATCAGTAAGCAGTCTGTACTCAACAAGGCTGCGTTTTTCCCTATCGACTACCAATTATTCCTGTACAGCACTTAGCTTCATATCACTTTTGCTGTCCGCACTCTTTCCAGGAGTAAGCCCACGCCGTCCTTCCATTTGAGAGCTACATAAAAATTGTTTCAGATGCAGTAAGTGTTCGTTATCGGGCAGTTGATCGAGCTTTTCGAGCGCCTCATCCAGCGATAAGTCTGACCGATAGAGCAAACGAAAGGCAGTTCTTAAGGTCTGAATCACTTGCCCTTCCTGTTCTGCCATCAACCCGGCACGTTTAAGACCGACCCGATTCAGCGATCGCACTCGAGCAGGCTGACCTTCTACCAGCATATAGGGCGGTATGTCGCAGGTAATTTGGTGCATGAATGCGACCATCACTAAGCGACCAATGCGAACAAACGGATAAACTTCACCGATGCCGCTGATAAATGCTCGCGATTCAACATGAACGTGTTCGCCCAGAATGACTGCATTGGCGATCACAACATTGTTCTCAATGACACATCCTTGAGCAATATGGATATACGCCATCAATAGATTGCGATCGCCAATCACCGTTACTTCATCTGCTCGATTTGATCGGCTGATCGTCACATATTCTCGAATTTGGTTGTCATCCCCAATTTTGACTAAACTGTTTGCGCTAGTCGTAATGGGGTCTTGTGGTTCAACACCGATCGCCGCACCCGGAAAAATATGGTTACGTGCGCCAATTTCAGTCCAACCGTCTAGCACAACATTGGGACCAATAACGGTTTCAGGACCCACTTTCACTTTCGCCCCAATTACAGCATGGGCTCCGACTTGCACAGTTGGATGCAATTCGGCATCAGGATGAATGGTCGCCGTTGGATGCAGCAAGGTAATCAAGAAAGCGCTCCTAATAAAAAGTTAGAGAGAAATGGTTGATTTCTATGGGGCAATCGACTGAGATTTTAGCTAAACGTTCATCCACTTCATCAATCTTCATTAATCTTTAGACTTTACGTTCTTTAGACTTTACGTGGAGAGGTTTAGTTTAAAGTGCCTTAAAACAGTTTGCAGTGCGTCAACCATCTATGTCTTAGCAATTCACTTAACGAGAAGCTAATAGTTAGGATTGTGCCCTGCTGTTGCTCATAAACAACCAGACGCTCTTGCAATAATCTTCGATCTATATAAAAAGATTCTCATCTTCAAGACCAGTAGGTGATAGCATCTCAGAGTATAAATTACCATGAAAAGATATGCTTGATGGGCGATTGGATCGCTGAACGATCGTCCCACAAGCCGGTTGACAGGGTGCAACTCAAAAAAAAAATTTAGCAAGGCATTGGGATTCAGGATTTAGGATTCAGAAAGACTTTGACAATTTACAGACCTATTACCTCTTAACTAATCAAAGGTACCAAAGCTGTATATAAGCAAGCGTGCTCCGGTTGAACAGATTAGCAAACCGGCTCATATGATGATTGCGTTTACTAGAGGACGATCGCTTGCAGGAGCACTGCTCATGGGGTAGGAACCACGTCTTTACAGAAAGTTGTGCTAGGCTTACGAATAAGGATTATTTTCGGCTGTGTGATTCGTCTTAGGAGCGTTTCTCCGGATCTAACTCTCTACACTTTCAGATTCGGGAGAGTCTCCATGTCAATCTATGTTGGCAATCTATCCTATGACGTTACTCAGGATGATCTTAGCCAAGCCTTTGCCGAGTATGGCGAGGTGAAGCGCGTACAGTTGCCGACAGACCGAGAAACAGGTCGTTTGCGAGGCTTTGCTTTTGTCGAAATGAGTACAGAAGTAGAAGAAACCGCCGCGATCGAAGCATTAGATGGTGCTGAATGGATGGGTCGTGCCCTGAAGGTTAATAAAGCGCGACCGCGTGAAGAGAGAGGATCGTCCGGCGGCAACTGGTCAAACAACAATCGCTCTTCTCGCTCCTATTAGGCTTAGAGACAGAGGCTTTCACTCTAAAGTCTTGAAGGCAGACAAGGAGTCTGCCTTTTTTGCTGATAGCTTGCTTATGTACAGCAAGCATTCAACAGTATTGAATTAATCTGTGCGGAGGTTGAATGACTCAAATTGTTCCGGGTGAAAGTGAAGGCATTGACTCAGCACTACGCCGCTTTAAGCGCGCTGTTTCCAAAGCAGGCATTTTCCCAGATATGCGTAAACACCGCCACTTTGAAACACCGATCGAAAAACGTAAGCGCAAAGCACTGGCTAAACACAAACAAGGCAAGCGGAGATTTAACCAATGACCGCTGAAGCGTCTTCTGTGCCTATCGATCATGTGATTTTAGAAGCGCTGCAACATGGAGACAAAAATCGTGGTCAGCTTTTTGATTTGACTGGTAAAAGCTATTCAGCGCTGGTTCCTGCCTTGCAGCATCTTAAGGACCAGAACCACATTGAAACGTATTTTGTTCCCACTGGGGACATATCTGTACTCACCTATCGTCTGCGCTCAAGCGCTGATTAATTTGTATGTCACCTCTTACTCTCAAAAACCCCATGAACACGAAAGAACTCATGAGCCGTTATTCGGCAGGACAAAGAGATTTTAGAAGCCTAAACCTAATGGCAGCTAACCTCAGGAACCTGAATCTAAGTGGTGCAAATTTGAGTGGTGCTAACTTAACCAAAGCGAACTTAACCCGCACAAATTTAAGCCATGCTAATCTCACAGATGCCATTCTTACGGGTGCAAATCTGACGGAAACAAATCTGACTAAAGCAAATTTAACTAATACAGACTTAAGTGATACAAACGTAAGTGAGGCAAATTTAAGCCATGCCTATTTACGTGGGGCAAGGATGGCTGATGGCGTTAGCCCTAGCGCTGTGGCAAATCATCTGAATGACTGAATTTATGCTTCCTCTAGTAAATAGCATAAAGTGATGCCTTAATAAATAAACTGTGTTGCACAGTAGCAGCAAACATCAGTCTCTATCGGTAAAGATATAAAAGCGTACGATCGACTTAATCGATCGTACGCTTTTACTTTAAACAATGCATTTAGAACAGTTCAAAAGAAATGGCAGAGCTGACGCTTTTGAATTTTCTGGTTCGCTTGACTGAGATTGCTCACGATGTTGGGCGTAAATCGGGCGAGCAGTTTTAGAAATACTGCGCTTAAAAAAGAGAACCATCACATGATGTAGCCACGTTAAGCTGAGTGACAAGAAATCCCAATCCTATTTAGGTTTCTACGGCTTGCGTTGCCAGTCCAGCTAGTGCCCCTGTCGTAGTTTTGCCAATAATGTAGAGATCGAGATTGATTTGACCCAGACGATAGACTGTTAAAGCATCAAGAGACTGCTTTAAGGTTTCGACAAGCGTCTGGTAGCGTTGGACAATTACTGTGGCTTCAGCGTTGTGCCAATCTTGTGCTTGGGTAGCGATCGCAAAAAAGTCATCCACTGCTTCGGTTTCAACAAGCGTATCTGGGGGGTGATTAGTCAATTGCAGCAAGTGTTCTGGCGTGAGGATGGGTAACTCGTCCTGCCAATAGACCACAGTGAAGGGGTAATCTGACTCGCTCATCCACTGCAAGCCTGCGATCGCTTCTTCCAAAGTGTTGATCAGTTCTGCATCGTTCATCCCTTTTTCCTCTTTCAATGCTCTTCTACCAAGCTCCGCGCACTTTCCATCCACCTCTGACCGATTGTGCTTTAGAGAAACGAGGGCGATCGTCGCTAGTGAAACGCCATGCGTTAAAACATCCACTCCAAGCCGATGCCCACGCGGCTATCGCTGCGAAACCGAGAATTTTGCTTCTGTAGATCGGTGGATAGACGCAGGTTATGTGTAAGGGCATAGCCGAAGGAAAGGGTCGTTAACCCAACTTCAGCTTCACTGCCAGGGGCAACCCAACTCTGTGTAAGGGCAAGATCAGCGGCACCCGTCCGTGATGGCACTAGTAGCAAGCGCAGACCCACGTGAACGCCATCAGTCGTGTAACGAGTGGTTGCCAAATGGCGATAGCCAATCACCGGAGCCACATTAATGATGCTACCTAAAGGACGAACGTAGTAACGCAAATCGGCTCCCCATGCTTCGCGGGTGCCATTAAATGCAGTCTGATAATCAGCACTGAGCGTCAAACCCGATCGCCCGACAAAGATATCCTCAATGCCAAGATGAACGCCTCCTGCCTGCCGAGTCGATGGAAACTGGGAATAGCCCAAACGCAAGCGCGTCCTAAAGCTAGGATCACGCCTGATGTCGGTCAGAACGTTGGGCACTTGCTTCAGCCAGCGTTGCAAAACGGGACTGCTTTCGGTTAGTGCTGGGTCAAGGTCAATCGGAATGGTAGCGGCAGGGTTTGGGGTCTGAGGGTTAGGGGTTGGGGCCGGTTGGGGCAGTGGGGTAGACTGTGATGTCGTAAGGTCAGAATGCTGTGGTCCTTCGACAGGTTGGGCAGTCGAAGGTTGAGTATTTAGCCTTGTAGTTGTTGAGTCTGTCCCTTGGTTCGCCATCAGTGATGCGACTAAACGGGTTGGCTGAGGCTCTTTACCAACTTCTGTGACCGCTGCTTCCTTCGATCGCTCTTTTGTTTCTACAGGTTCGAGCATCAACGGTGCAGCTTCAGGGTACTGACACCAGGCGGGAGCAGCGAAAAAAGCAAGACTCACTGCTAGTGAAAGTGTTTGAAGGTAGCAATGTGAGGTTAGTGAGTGCGATCGCAACAGGTTATCTCGGTTCATGAACACGTTGATACTGGCATACTTCAAAGCATTTCCACAAAAAAACGGCTTTGCACCTGTAAGTTGCAGGTTAGCAAAGCCGCTAAAACCAAGGACGAAAAAGCAATCTAACGAGCCGTTCCCTGTAAGGGGGCAGCGTCGATCGGCTTCATCAAATAAAGCCGGATGAGGTGCCACGCATTAGATGCATAGTAAGGTAGCTTTTGGAAGAACTGCACAACCTTTGGTGTACCAGCGCTGACGATCGCCGTTAGCTTGGCATTGTTCTGCACACACTGATCAAGACGCTGATAGAACTCAGGATTTTCTACATCCAGAACAACCGGAAAGACCTTTGCGGTGCTTTCGTTAGTTTTGTTAATCACGTGAATGTCATATTCGCGTGCATCCAAACCAAGCGCTTTGTAAAAGCCCGATCGCTGAATGTCGTTCAGGTACATCGTGGCAAAGACAGACAACAGAAAGAAGCGGCACCATAGCCTTGCCTTCCAGTCATTCAAGATCTGGGGCTGCGAGCGCATCATCGCATCAAAGAAATCACCGTGCCGATTTTCATCCTGGCACCAGTTTTCAAAGAAGCGGAAGATCGGATAAATTCGGTCTTCTGGATGTGCTTCGAGGTGACGATAAATTGTAATGTAGCGCCAGTAGCCAATCTTTTCAGACAGATAGGTGGCGTAAAAGATAAACTTTGGCTGAAAGAAGGTATAGCTGCGGCTCTTAGTCAAAAAGCCTAAATCCAGCTGGAGGTTAAAATCTGACATTGCCTTATTGAGGAAGCCTGCGTGTCGTGCTTCATCACGCGACATCAACGCAAAGCACTCTGCCAGCACGGGGTTCTTGCCTTTCAGCTTGCGCGCCAGTTCTTTGTAAAGCAAAAAGCCAGAAAACTCAGCCGTGCAAGAGCGTTCTAAGAACTCAACAAACAGTTGGCGCGTTTCCCCATCAATATGCTCCCAGGACTGGTCAAACTCAGTCGTACGGACAAAATGATGCCGATTGTAATCGACGCGGAACTCTTCCAGAATCGCCAGCAGTTCATCTTCATTGGGCGAAATATCCATCGCCGCCACTGCATCAAAATCGGTTGTATAAAACCGGGGCGTTAGAATCGTTTCCTTCGCAGGAACTTTTACTCCGGGGCGTATTTCTTCAAAGCCAGGCTTTTTAAGGGAATCTACCATGAGTCGTTTCGTTCTTTTTTCAGATTCTACATCGCAGGGATGGTGTGCTGAACCGCCGCAGTGCCTCACTCTTAAGACGAAAGCCAGTAACTGGCGCAACCGAGCTAAGAAGGAATTTGCTGAAGCCCAGCAGCGTACGAAACCACTACGATGATTACGTGGTCTAGTCTATCAAGGTAAACGGTGACAAAACGCGGCGATCGCGTTAAGACTTGCAACACACCATCAACTTTTGTAACCACTGAGTCATATCACACCGCTTACTGTGCCTGCTTCAGAGCAAAGTCTTTATGATCTAGAAGTGGGAACTTCCAAGCCTTGTAAACGTGAAGCACTGTGAGAACTGAAGCACTGTGAAAACGAACGCATCCCAACTAGGTATGAACAAAGCTGGTACGGCTTACATCCTTTGGCTCGGCTGCTTGCTCCAACTGCATGGTCTGCACCGTCTTTACAATGGCAAGATTTTGACCGGACTGTTGTGGATGTTCAGTTTTGGTCTCTTTGGCTTTGGGCAAGTCATTGATCTTCTGCTCATTCCCAATATGGTTGATGAACACAATACCAAACTCAGAGCGCGCCAGGGTTGGCTGCCCGACGGCTCTTTACCAACCCAACCTGTGATTCAGCGAGTCGTTACAGTTGATGCAAAGCCGGTGCCACCTCAGCCCATGCCAAATTCCTTGGTCGTTAAACTGCTAAAAGCAGCAGAAGCGAGAGGTGGTAATCTCTCTGTGACTCAAGGCGTGATGGAAACAGGGGCTAGCTTTGCTGAGGTTGAATCCACCTTGCTACAAATGGTGAGAACGGGCTACGTTGAAATCACTAATGATCCCAAAACTGGGGTTGTCACTTATGAATTCAAAGAGCTTTAAGAAAGACTTCTAAATGTGAGACTACAGAAGTCCAGCTCTATGTAGCCGTTCGTTTAGAACCTTTAATTTCTCACCAGCCATTTTTGAGCATTTAGCCGTTGCAGCGTCCAGAAAACCAGCAAGCCTAGATCAACCTTGCGCTCATCAATCCGAAAGGATTCCAGGGTGCTGGCTTTGCCACCGCTTTCTGCACAGGAAAAGCCCTTTTGTCCGTTAATCTTTTCGTCAAAGAAGTAAATGTTGAACTCTCGGGTTTGTCGATCGCCGTTGTACCATTGACCAATGACCTGCCAGCATTCTGGTGCCTGGGCAAAGCCGATAACGTTGATTTTGCGCTTTTCAAACGTGAGATCGACATTGGGAATCTCTTGTTTTGCCAAGCCTGCTTTTAGGGCGGGCAAATAATCCTGCTGAACAAAGTCAGCAAAAGGCTTATCTTCTAACGCAGGCGGCTTTTCTTTCTTTGCCTTTGCAGCAGGTTTAGCACCCTCTTCTCCTTCAGCCTCTGCTTTAGAGGGGCGTTTGGCGGCTGGTTTTTTGGTGGCTGTATCTGCCTCAGGGTGATCAGAAATAGCATCTGGTTTAGCGGCTTCTGGTTCCGGGGCATTTGCCGTTGGCATATCGGTTGTTTTAGCTTCAGCATTAGTCAGAGCTTGACCTTCGCTTTGGTTCGGCTCGGTTTGTTTTGGAGTTTCTTCTGCCATGCTTCAGGTCAATCCTTATTTCAAAGTTGCAGCGATCGCCGCGCGGTGTGAGGACAGTAGCTTAGAAATCTGGAGGTGTCGTAACAGAGAATATGAATTCTTTTCTGTAAGCTCCTTAAAGAAGGGGCAGCGCACTGTCGGCGTTTGATCACTTCCTGCGTTTTATCTTAGTGGAATGCAGAGTTAGGGGCTAGAGGAAATGTAAACCGTTAGCATAGAGTTTGTGGACAGTAAGCTGTGATCGATTTACCCGTGCCGCCATTACCTTCTCAGGCAGTTAGCCTTCATACGTTAGTGCAAGGGCAGGGTTTTCCCATTCTCTGTCTCCATGGTCATCCGGGTTCGGGGCAGAGCCTGTCCGTTTTTACAAAGCCGTTGTCTGCACGGTTCAAGACGATCGCGCCTGATTTGCGTGGCTATGGCAACAGTCACACTCAGACAGATTTTGTGATGACTGACCATTTGAGCGATTTAGAAGCGTTGCTCGATCGCCATCAAATTGATCGTTGTTTGGTCTTAGGTTGGTCGTTGGGTGGTATTTTAGCGCTTGAGTTGGCGTTGCGATCGCCCGAGCGAGTGAGCGGCTTGATTTTAGTTGCAACGGCAGCGCGTCCAAAAGGCAACCATCCAGCAATTACGTGGCAGGATAATGCTTATACAGGTATTGCATCGATCGTGAATTGGTTCCATCCTGGCTGGCAGTGGAATATTGACACCTTTGGACGGCGATCGCTGTATCGCTATTTGATTCAGCAACATACGCCTGCTGCCTATCACTATCTCGCTAAGGATGCTCTGCCTGCCTATCTGCAAACCTCCAAGCGGGCAACGCAAGCGCTTTTTACGGCTCTCCAGCGGGGTTACAATCGCCTTACTGATCTGTCTGCCATTCAGTGTCCTTGCCTGGTGCTTGCAGGTGCTGAAGACCGTCACATCACTGCTGCTTCCAGCCTGGAAACTGCCCAAGCCCTGCCTGATGCCGAGTACCATTGTTACCCTAACGCCGCGCACTTGTTCCCGTGGGAAATCCCTGACCTTGTGCAGGCAGACATTGATCGTTGGTTAGCGCAATACCCAACCGCGGTTACGCCTCGCGCAGGGTATGACGCTGCCTCTACCGCTTAACTAAGCTGTAAGGTGTTGTCAATGTGAACGAGCGATAAAGTGCTTCCGCACGATCTTGTTAGTTCAGCAAATGTTGTGGTTGTAGCGGTTTTAACTTGTCCTCATCAGACACAATACTTGAGGCATTTGCAAGCGATCGAAACTCTATCTCTTCTCATGGGGTGCTTCATAGCAATGCAAGAACCGTCGATCGCGCCATTACTCAAAGATTTGCAAAGTCCAGACGAATCAATTCGCGATCGCGCTACTCAAGCGCTTTGGCGCATCTGGTTCGAGCAGAAAGGGGTGCTTGGTTTCGAGACAATTCAACGCGCTCAGACCTTACTACAAGAAGGCAATAGTGCTGAAGCAGAGGCGACCCTGACAGCACTGGTGGAAGATCAACCTGATTTTGCCGAAGCCTGGAATCGTCGCGCCGTACTCTACTATACTCAGGGTCAATACCAGCAGGCGATCGCAGACTGCGAGACTGTCCTTCGCCTGAACCCGGTTCACTTTGGTGCTCTACATGGTTTGGGGTTATGCCACGCTGTTTTGGGTAACTATCCAGCGGCGATCGAGTCATTTCGCAAAGCAACAGCCATTCAGCCGTATGCCTTGGCAAATCAGCGATTGCTCCTGGAATGCACTATGCGTCTTGGGTAAGCGTTCAGCACTCCTAGCATAATGCTGTGTTAGAGGCAGTACTTTCTTGCGGTCAAGTGTATTGCTTACCGTTCAGAAGCGTGATGAATAATTGGCTTTTAGCGCAGCTTACTTAGCACACTGCTGCCGACAAAATACTTGCCAATACCAGCACAACGTTCAGTGCGAAACGGTTAGCTTTTTATGCTGCCAGATTATCACTCAGATTAGTCAAGTGATCTCAATCACCCCCGTAGCGGGGTTGGATCACTTGCTTCATCAAGCAAGCATTAGAGAATTTAGACAGAGTTCCTGCCACTCACTATGAAAAGAACAGCCATGATCCGGCACTTGGTCGAAAAAGCACTTTATTTCAAACGGTTGACTCCTGACATTGAAAATGAGATCAACTATGAACTCACTCGTTTAGGTTACATTTCAGATGTTGATTTTGAAGCACTTGAACTGCTGATGTCTGAGATGGATGCTGGACGAATTAAGCTCGTCCCCAGCACTTAAACGATCGCCGTCTGGAGCGGTGTTTTTGGTTGCTCATTTCGATGTCAGTTTTCCTACTGACTGGCACATTTTCTAGTCTGCCTAGCTAATGGTGTTGGTTCTGCCAAAGCCAACTTGAAGTTCGATCGCCCGTGTGATGCAGAGTAAAAGGCACCAAGCGGAACATATGCTTACGAGCACCGTAACAAACAACTTAATAGTGTCGCTTCAACAGTTGATCGATACGGCTTAAAATTAATGGTACCCTTCACTACAGCTTGAACGATCGTCAGCCCAGAGCTATTTCGATTTACGCTGCTTTAGGTATATTAACGACAAATCTATAGAAAAGCTCTTAAGTTCTGGCTAAAGGACACGCCTTAACCCGATTCCGTATAAGATGCTGACACCTGCTGACGCTAATCGCTTGCTGACAGTATGCTTATAAATCAATCAACTCGAACCCACCGCTTACCTGCTTTTGTCTCTAGCGATCGTGCTGCTTTAGCGCTCAGATTCATCATCAGTTGTTTCGGTATGGCAACCGTCTTTATCAGCCACTCAGCGAGTGCCGAAACGTTGCCTGGGAAATCCGCACCACAGCTTACAAAAACGCCTGTCACAATGCCTGTGGCTACGATCCCAGTTGCCAAGAAGCTTTTGGGGCAATGGTTGACAAAGGAGCCACTGGAGGGTGATACAGTGATGTTTGTCTTTGCGCCAGAGGGTAAGCTGTACATTCTTTCGGGCACGTCTGCGTCAGGAAATGCGATCGCCAACCAAGTACAATATCGCCTCGACGACAAACCTCAACCCATGCATCTGGATGTCATTTTGGCAGCAGAGACAACGGTTGAAACCCTGTTTGAGTTTACAGCCGATGGCGATTTGCGTGTACAGATGTTGGACACCCGACCTGGCAAGCTGCGTCCTAAGGAGCTGAACGACAACGCCACGCTTTTTCAGAAAATTTCTGACGATACGACCCCGCCCCCTGGCAGCGAGTTGAAGAAATCTTCAGCAAAATGAGACTGCTACATGAGTTTAGAGCCAGTGACCAATCACGTTACGCCTACACCTAGCCTTGTCGCTCCTGAAGTGGCAAGCAATTCGCTTCAGAATGCCTCACTGTTAAAATTGGGTGTGATGGCATCGGGAAGTGGCAGTAACTTTGAGGCGATCGCCCAAGCCATTGCCGATCAGCAGCTTCACGCGCAGGTAAACGTACTGCTTTACAACAATCCTGGTGCAAAGGCGGCGGCTAGAGCCGATCGTTGGGGTATTCCTGCTGTGCTGCTCAATCATCGCGAGTTTGAGAGCCGAGAAGCACTGGATGAAGCGATCGTCGAAACGCTTCGACAGCACGATGTAGAATGGGTCATCATGGCAGGCTGGATGCGGATTGTTACGCCTGTTTTGATCAACGCCTTTCCCAGACGCATTTTGAACATTCATCCCAGTCTACTCCCCAGCTTTAAGGGCAACCGCGCTGTGGAGCAAGCGCTGGCAGCAGGGGTGAAAATCACAGGTTGCACAGTGCATCTAGTCGTGCCCGAAGTGGACAGCGGCGACATTATTATGCAGGCAGCGGTGCCTATACTCCCCAATGACACGCTCGAAACGCTGCACGATCGTATTCATACGCAGGAATATCGTATTTTCCCCAAAGCGATCGCCCTGGCAGCCCAGGTTCAACCGCCTTCAAACGCTTAATGTAGCGATTACCTTAAATGCAGGGTTGACCGCTCATTTTTGGGCTACCTGTCGCCACTCTTCAACCACAAATGGCGGCACGGGTAGTTCGATCGGCTGTCCCTGCACGGGCACTGTCAACCGCAGTGGTGTGGTTGAGTTTAACTCACGCATCACCTCAAGTAGGTCATACTCTGCAACATTTGAGGTGTCCGTAACAGGCGGAGTTTCTGGTGCTAACCAGATGCGTTCTGTTCCAGTGGTAATTTTTAATGGATGAGGATGCTCTAACGCTGCCCTGCCTGGAAAGCCTACTAGCCGTAGATGCAAACTTTGCGTTAATCCACCTTGCACCCGCTTGTAAAGCACCACCTGCCACGTCTGATTCGTGCGATCGCGCAATGTTTGCAGCGATCGATACATTACGCTGTCACTGCTTTCTGGGTACGTATGCACAGATGCTAAGCCGTCCGATGCTCCAACGACCAGAAAGAGCATGAGAAGCGCGCCAATTAACCAGATCTTTTTCAATGGCGTGTTGTTGCTAAATGAATCGATCGTTTAGCGAATCGTGACTTGCAGCCTGTAACTGGCATTTCCCCGCGTTGAACCTACCACAATTTGGTAGTCTCCTGTTTCCGGTAGGGTGTTAGTCCAGCTAAAGGCTTCTTGCTTCAACGTCCGTTGCTGCCCCGCTTGATTGACGGGGGCGACTACATCAAAAACGGCATTGTCCTCTAGCGACACGATTCTAATGCTCATTTTTTGCCCTTTGCGGGCACTGAGGAGATAGCGATCACGGGTTCCACTCACAACGCTGTCTTTGATCGTGGCAGAACTTGCACCCGGTGCAAACCGCACTCGTCGGAGGCGCGATTGTTGAGCCACCAGCTTTGGCGCTTGAGATGTGTTCTGTAACGTTACAGGAGTCGTGTGTAAGTTAGCGGCTGTCACGGTCGTCAGTGGAAGAACAGCAGCACTCACGGCAACTAACGGCAGTGCTAACCGGAAAAACCATCGTTGAGAGTGGATTGACATGGGTGGACGGTACTCAAGATAAACGCTATGGAACCATTTCGGGTTGCTTCGGTGGTGCTGCTTCGGGCTGCTTCGGTAGTGCTTCCTCAGCAGGCAAACCCAAGACATCTCGATAGAGCTTGACGTATTCGATCGCGGATTTGTCCCAGCTAAAGTTCGCTGCCATCCCACGCTGTTGCAGCTTGCGCCATGCGTCTTTGAAGCGGAAGCCTTCCCATGCCCGTACCATGCCTGTATAAAGGTCTAGCGGCTCATAGCGATCGAACGCGTAGCCTGTCCCTTTGTCGTTAGCAGGATCATGCGGCTCTACAGTATCGACTAAGCCACCAGTGCGACGGACGATCGGCACACAGCCATACCGCAACGACAGCATTTGACTGATGCCGCACGGCTCAAACCGAGATGGCATGAGAAACGCATCACTGCCTGCATAAATGCGTCTTGACAATGCTTCGTTGAACAGCAGGTAAACGGACATTCGCCCTGGATAGCGAGAGGCTAGCTGCCACATTTGGGTCTCGTAGTAGCGATCGCCCGTGCCCAACAGCACAAATTGCGAATCGGTATACGCCATGAAGCGATCCAGTACTTGCAGCACCAGATCTAACCCTTTTTGCTCCACAAGCCGCGTCACCATACCGATCAGAAAGGCACCCGAATTCACCTCCAGCCCTACTTCCTCTTGCAGTGCGATCTTGTTGGCTTTGCGTTGATCAAGTGTGTCGGCTGTGAAGGTCTGTGTCAGGCTTTTGTCGATCGCCGGATCGTACGCTTCTGTATCAATCCCGTTGACAATGCCAGATAGCTTGCCGCTAATAAACGACAGCAGCCCTTCCAGCGATTCGCCGTAGGCAGCCGTCTGAATCTGTGCTGCGTAGGTGGGTGACACCGTATTAACGCGATTCGCAAACTGCACGGCGGCTGCCATTGTGTTGTGCCCCTGCATATACCACGGGCACCAGGTCATCTGCTCCAGCTTCCAGCGCCAGGGTCCCTGATACGCCAGATTGTGAATCGTAAACACGGTCGAAATATCGGGCGACTGGTGCATCCATACAGGAATCATGCCTGTATGCCAATCGTGGCAGTGTATGATTTCAGGCTTCCAATAATTCCAGGCAAACTCAGCCGCTCCGTTGGCAAATAGTGTGAACCGCCACTCTTCCATGTCGCCAGCATAGATGTGTCGTGGCAAGAATGAGGGATGCCCAAACAGGTATAGCGGTACATCTGTCCCTGGCAGCACCGCTTCGTACACATCAAAGCTCTGAAACATTGCGTTTCCTGACCAGACTGGCTCTTTGGGCACCGTCATTTTGTCAGGTAGAAAGCCGTAGTAAGGCAAAAAGATACGGACATCGTGTCCCATCTGACGCAGCACTTTAGGGAGTGCCCCAACTACGTCTCCCATGCCACCGACTTTTGCGATCGGAGCCGCTTCGGCAGCAACAAACAAAATTCGCATAGTAAGCCTCAGTTCCCTTCAATGTCTGCATCAGGTCTTGCTCAAACGCTACCAGCTTTCTGCTCCTAACGGGTAACTTGATTTGATTTGCAACCGTTAATCCTTCGTTAGCTTCTGACTTTAGACTCCATGCTGTCGCCTGACGGCTTCACAGAGTTTAAGAACTTATTAAAAGATCGGAGTAATGCAAATTCTCTAGGTAGCTTGATAGTCAAGATACCTCCTAACTGCGTCTCTAGCCCTATTCGGTTTGCCAGCTTTGGTGAATCAGTGGGGCTTTTATTTCGCTGACTCCTTCAGCGCGAGCGCGTGATCTCGATCGTGATTGCGCCACCAAAATCTGGAATCGGCGCGGCAGGTTTATGCAAACGCACCCGCACTTGCTGGATGAGGGCAGCCTGACTGGACGTTGCTGGATGCAGAATGGCATCGGCGATCGCAGTTGCTAACCGCTCTAACAATGCAAATTTTGCCGTTTTCACAAGCGTCTGCACTGTGGCAATAACCGTGCGGTAGTCCAGTGTGTCATCCAGGCGATCGCTCTGCCCAGCCGTCGTCAGATCTAACCACAGCGTCAGCTCCACCTCAAACCACTGTCCCAAAATTTGCTCTTCTGGCAGCGCCCCTGTGTAGCCATAACAGCGAATGCCGCTTAGTTGAATGCTATCCATGCATTTAATATCGTCAAATTTAACTTGTTGCTGGCGGCTTAGAGCTGAACGAACTTCTTCCAGCTATCGTACGCGATCGAGCATTTAATCACTCTGCCTCTACTTCCTTAGGTTTGTCAGCAGCCTGACCTCTCTAAGCTACAAGTCCCAAGCTACAAGCCTTTAGTGAAAACCTCTAAGAAAAATCTCCTAAGTAGTTGACAGATCCGTTTTCTTTTGAGATATTAAAGATCGTCTGATTTCGCGGGTGTGGCTCAGTGGTAGAGCGTCACCTTGCCAAGGTGAATGTCGCGCGTTCGAATCGCGTCACCCGCTTAAGTTACGGTTATTAGTGGATTCTTGCAGGAGAGTCCATTAGTAAACTCTCTTATTGATGTTGCTTGTGCGCTTTTAGTCTGGTTTTACCAGTGTTTGAAGCTAATCTTGATGAAATTGCTCTACCCATAATTTCTAGACCAAGTTAGGTAGATGAGTTGAAACGTAAGCGATCGTCATGGCTAGCAACCTCTTTCCTGGCTTACTAAGCAAGACGTTGATGCGTGTCTGAAGGCGGATTCAGATTAGGGGCAAGAATGGTAATATTTGCGTTAAGCAGTTAATGCCGCTCATACCGTTTGGTGATGACAGTAGGAATGAACTGAATCTGGGTGCTTTATCAGCGGGCACAAGTACAGCCCGAAGAGTTCGTACTGTTGTAGCTTGGACACTTACCTAATCTTTGCCAGAAGTTTTTTTGCTGCCTGTGCAACCTCAAAAAGCTCAAAAGATAGATCTAGCTCAAAGCTACCCCTGTCCGTGTCGTCGTCGGGGGCAACTCACTCAGATTGCTTTGACCGAAGCGTTTGGGTGTAACCGCTGTCAGCAAATTTTTGTTGTCGATGAAGGTGGTTATGTCCTGGAAGAGCTTTCGACTAGCTATCGCTACAAGCGCACATGGCGTTGGAACGGACATCAATGGCAGGGTGCGTCGTCTGGCTTTGGCGACAGCTACTTGTCGATCGCGCTTGGTATTGTGCTAACGATGTTGATCATCGGGTTGCTGCTGGCGCTTGGTTCTCCAGGCAATTCTGGACCAATGTTTTGGGTGATAGTGCTGCTACTGTTGGCGTTACTCCCTGCACTGATGGTTTTGCTAGCTTATAGACGTTAGCTCAATGACAACTGACTCTTTTAGCCCCTCTCCTGATCCCGTTACTGCTGTCCACCGTGCCCATCGAGCGTCTGTGGACATGGCGACGACAAAAGGGGCAGTGCGAAGCTACGCTGTGCAGGCAATGGCTCAGGCGCTGAAGCAGCAGCAGGATGATATTCTCGATGCCAATACGCTAGATCTAGAAGCTAGCCGTGAGATGGCAGTACCGGATTTGATTTTAGAATGGCTTAAACTAACGCCAGAGCGGCTTCAAGCAGCGATACAGATTTTACAGCGCTTAAGTGAGTTACCCGATCCGATTGGTCGTGTGATGAATGCAACCTACCAGGTTGCTCACTGCCAAACTTACTCGCAGTTGATGCCGCTCGGCGTGATTGTGCTGATCTACGAAGCGTTTCCAGAGCTTGCTGCGATCGCTGCCGGACTTTGTGCCAAAACAGGCAATAGTTTGATTCTTAAGGGTGGTAGCGAAGCCAGCAATTCTAATCTGGTGATTGCCCAGGCGCTACATGGGGCGATCGAACGGGCTGGCTTACCAGATGGCTGTTTTCAAGCATTGCCCTCTGACCAGGGCACATCAGTGCGTGAGCTGATTGCTCAAGACCAATACATCAATTTGGTCATTCCCTATGGGCGACCTAATTTAGTGCAGCAAATTGTACGCCAAGCGGCTGCGCCTGTGCTGAAGTCGGCAATGGGCAATTGCTACCTTTACTGGTCGCCATCTGGGAGCCTGGATGCCGTACGTTGGATGATTCTCGACAGCCATCAAAGCGAGCCAGATCCAGTTAATGCGATCGAAAAAGTCTTGATTCACCGCAATCAAAACCCCTCTTCTCTCATCATGTTATGGAACAGCCTGAGAGAAAAGGGGTTTGAAGTGAGAGGCGATGCTGAGCTAAGCGAGGAGTTTCCTGAACTCCGGTTTAGCGAAGAAACCGAATGGCGACAAGCCTACCTAGCAAAAGTCGTTGCCTTCAAAGTTGTAGACAACATAGAAGCCGCGATCGCCTGGATTAACCTTTACAGCAGCGGTCATGCCGACTGTTTAGTAACGGAGTCTTATCAAGAAAGTCGACAATTTGCGCTGGGGGTGAACAGTGCCTCGACCTACATTAACGCCTCGCCCAGGTTCTCCCGCAACCCCAACCGAGGTGACTCGATTTTTCTGGGGATGTCTAACCAGAAAGGTCAGCGACGCGGGTTAATTAGCTTAGAGACACTGACAACCATTAAACATATTGTGCAAGGCACAGGGCAATTCTAAACAGAAAGTATAAAGGCTAAAAGGTTGTTCCCTTTAGCCTCTGCTTTGATCTTTCCTTACTCTTTCCCTGCCAGTTTTACCTTTGTCGCTAACCCCAAAGTTTGTAGAAGCTGAATTGTCATCCAAGTGATGTCAATTTCCCACCACTGCAAGCCATGACGGGCAGAGTGTTGAAACGCATGATGATTGTTGTGCCAGCCTTCACCATAGGTCAGCAAGGCAACCCACCAGCAGTTAGTTGAGCGATCGCCCGACTCATAGGTACGGTAGCCGAACTGATGCGTGGCGCTGTTAACCAGCCAGGTGCAATGGAAGACGGCAACCAGGCGCACAAAAACGCCCCAAACCACAAATGGCCAGCCACCTAGAAAGTAAAGACCCAGACCTAACAGTACCTGCAAGGGAATAAATTGCTTGTTTAAAAATTGGTAAAATGGGTCATCATGCAGATCTTTGGTAAAGCGATCGACTTGAGAACGGCAAGGAATTTCGCGCAACATCCAGCCCATATGGCTCCACCAAAAACCACGATTAGAGTCATGGGGATCAGCGGTTTGATCAGAATGCAAGTGATGGAGCCGGTGCATTCCTACCCAATCAATTACTCCCCCCTCACAGGCTAACGTGCCGCAGAAGGCAAGAAAATACTCTAGCCATTTAGGTGCTTGAAAGCTGCGGTGGGTGAGCAAGCGATGAAAGCCTAAAGTAATGCCTAATCCGCCCGTTACCCAATGCAAAAATACTGCAACACCAAGCGCCGCCCAGCTAAAGTTTGCTGGTATGAGGGCAAAAAGTGCGCCTCCATGCACGATCACCATGAAGAGAATCACGGGCAAGTCAAAGGTCGATTTTTTAGAAGTTGCAACAGTCATTCATTCATCTCAATGTAGATTATGGTGCCAATCTGTACGGCAATCGGTTTCGCTCATCTTTAGAGGGGTGAACTCAAGCTGAGACTACGTAATTTACGTCGATGCTTCAGAAAACACCTAGCGTATTCTAGAAAATAATGAGACATCTATGAGCAGCTTTCATCTTTCAAGCGAAGGAGACCAAGCACTATCCCTGATTTTTTCTGGAATTGACACGCAGGTCAAGGAAAATTTACGGCGGGTGCTGGCTGCCTTTCGCAATCACCGAGTGGGCACGCATCACTTTAGTAGTGTGTCAGGGTATGGTCATGATGACTTGGGACGACAGGTACTCGATCAGGTGTTTGCCGAAATCGTCGGTGCAGAAGCGGCAGCAGTGCGCGTGCAGTTTGTCTCAGGCACCCATGCGATCGCCTGTGCTCTGTATGGCACCCTTCGTCCTGGTGACGAACTATTAGCTGTCGCAGGTTCCCCTTACGACACGCTGGAAGAAGTGATTGGTGTACGGGGGGAGAATCAAGGTTCCCTTGCAGAGTTTGGCATTCGCTATCGAGAACTGGCGCTGACTGAATTAGGCACAATCGATTGGCATGCATTAGAGTCTGCTATCAAGCCAGAGACACGGATGGTCTTAATCCAACGCTCCTGTGGCTACTCGTGGCGCTCTAGCTTGGCGATCGCTGACATTGAAAAAATTATCCAAATTGTTAAGCGGCAAAACCCTAACACTGTTTGCTTTGTCGATAACTGCTACGGTGAATTCGTTACTGATCGAGAGCCAACCGCAGTTGGAGCCGATTTGATGGCAGGCTCGTTGATTAAAAATCCTGGCGGTACGATCGTGACCGCTGGTGGCTATGTAGCAGGACGCGCTGATCTCGTTGAAGCAGCAACCTGTCGTCTGACCGCTCCCGGTATTGGCAGTGCTGGAGGCGCGACCTTCGACCAAAATCGACTGCTGTTTCAGGGGCTATTTCTTGCGCCGCAAATGGTGGGCGAAGCCATGAAGGGCAATCATCTGACTGCTACTGTTTTCGATCGCTTAGGCTATCCAGTTAACCCTCTCCCGCAAGCCCCTCGCCGAGACGTAATCCAGGCAGTCCAGCTTGGGTCGCCAGAAAAACTCATTGCTTTCTGCCGTGCTATTCAGCAACACTCTCCGATCGGCTCTTATCTTGACCCTGTACCTGCTGCAATGCCGGGTTACGAGAGCCAACTAGTTATGGCAGGGGGCACTTTTATTGACGGTAGCACTTCAGAGTTTTCTGCTGATGGTCCTTTACGAGAACCGTATACGGTCTTTTGCCAGGGCGGTACTCATTGGACGCATGTTTCAATTGCGCTAGAAGCGGCGATCGAGGCGATCGGACACGCTTAAGTGAGTTGTCAGTAGCTGCATTAATACCAGTACATTTAACTTGTAACTTGAAGTTGATGCTAGACGAGCTGTCTATAAGCGCTTTCAAGTACGTGGATAGAATTAAACTGAGCAGACTGAACGCTGAAAGTTAACGGCTCATACTAATGGCTACAGATTTCCCGACAACAGCTTTTAGAGATTATTCGTTTGATGAGGTCTTCTACTTAGATCGATTCTGGCTAGTATCGCAGTCATCGTTTTCATTGACTAGAACTAGACAGGCTCATTGCAGGATAAAGAATGAGCGGAAAAAGATTTGTTGTCCTCCAAGCTAAATGAATTGACCTAACTAAGAGGCTGTATTGAAGAGATGGATAGCATCACAATGATTCCACTTCTCCTGAAAAAGCGAAGGTGCCGTTAGCATAGTTTTTCTTGAAAGAGTTAAAAAAACTGTAAATTGTTCTTGAGAACCTTCATCCACTCGTTGATTCCGATTGAATCTTTGTCCGAAAATTAAGGATGAACGAACAAAATTAGGAACTTTCAGCGAACGCAAGAATGGATGATGCAGCGGTCAATTATCCAGGATTTGGGTGCTATAGCGTCCAAAATCAAGTTAGAATCACAGACTAATTCGTACTGGTAGCACACGCTAACCGTTACTAAAGCTGAAACATAGCCACAAGCAATTTCGTCCTAAGTTCCCCTGATTAAAGCACTCATTCGTTAGTCACTGCCATGTTAGCAACTCCTCGTTCGGCTCACGCTCTTGCTCCGGGTCTGCTGCGAAGGGTGCATCATATTGCCTTCAACGTGAGCGAGATGCAGGCATCTCGCCACTTTTATGGCGCGTTTTTGGGGCTGCATGAATTGACAGGTGACGAAGTACCCAGCACGCTCAAAGCGTTAGTAGCTGAAGGTAAGGTTGCTAACTTTGTCACCCCTGATGGGACAGTCATCGATTTGTTTTGGGAACCAGCTTTAGCACCGCCGAGCGCAGACCCGCAGCAACAGTTTACCCGTGCCAGCCATCTCGCGTTTGATGTCGCGCCAGAGGCGTTTGATCAGGTAGTGGACACGCTGCAACAGAGTCAGGTGCTCATTGAGCATGGTCCTGTCACACGTCCAACGGGGCGCGGAATCTACTTTTATGATCCAGATGGATTTTTGCTAGAGATTCGCTGCAATCCCTAGCACGTATGCCTAGAGGCGCGGTGCTTCAGTGGAGCCACTTCGTGAACGCACAAATTTATCCAGTCGCTCCATGCCCCGATTGATGGTATCCATATCAGTGGCATAGGATAGCCGAATACAGTCATCTGCACCGAAGGCAATGCCAGGAATCAAAGCGACCTGCTGTTCTTCCAAGAGCGCGTCGCAAAATTCTAGAGAGGTCATACCAGTCTTTGCAATGCTTGGAAACAGATAAAAGGCACCATCAGGTTTAGCACAGCTTAAGCCCGGAATCGCGTTGATGCGATCGAACATCGCTTGACGGCGTTCAGCGAAGGCAACTCGCATGGTCTCAACACAGGCTTGAGAACTTTCTAAAGCTGCAATTGCCCCCCATTGGGCAAACGTACAAACATTAGACGTACTGTGCCCTTGAATCCGCGTTGCAGCTCGAATAATCTCTACAGGACCCGCTAGCCAACCCACACGCCAGCCCGTCATTGAGTAAGCTTTGGCAAAGCCACTGCTAACCAAAGTCCGCTCATAGATTTCTGGACTGCAGGTACCGATACTGACGTGCTGGGTACCGTCGTAGACAAGTTTTTCGTAAATTTCGTCCGAGACAACAAGGAGATCGTTGTTAACGATTACCTCAGCCAAAGCTGCTAACTCTGCTGACGTATAAACCATCCCGGTTGGGTTAGAGGGCGAATTAATGATAAAAAGCTTTGTCTTGGGTGTGATCGCCTGCTGAAGTTGGGCTGGCGTAATCTTAAACTGGCTTTTCTCGTCGGTCGGCACAATGACAGGAGTGCCGCCAGCCAGTTTTACCATTTCGGGATAGCTCACCCAATAGGGTGCTGGAATAATCACCTCGTCGCCAGCATCAATAATCGTCAGCATCAGATTAAACAGAGAATGCTTGCCGCCATTCGTGACAATCACATTCTCAGCACCGTAGCAAAGCCCGTTATCGTTCTGTAGCTTCTGAGCGATCGCTTCTCTTAGTTTTGGTTCACCTGCCGCTGCGCCATAACGAGTTTTACCAGCATCGAGCGCTTGCTTTGCTGCTTCTACAATGTGGGCAGGTGTGGCAAAGTCGGGTTCTCCAGCACTGAAACTACAAATATCAACCCCATCTGCCTTCAGTGCCTTCGCTTTAGCATCGATCGCCAGAGTTAATGAAGGAGTAACCTGCTCAACTCGCTTTGCCAGTTTCATGCTACTTTCAGAGCCTTTGTTGCCGTATGTTTCTACTGTAATTACGTTCAGAATACCCTAGTTGTTAAAGACTGCGCATGGTTTTTAGCTGTTTGTCAGTCAACCACCATCAAACTAAAAGGCTCCTGCGGTGAAGCAGAAGCCTTATTAGTGACCGATTTATGCAACCGAAGCTTGAGCTTGAGTACTAATCAAGGTCAGGCATTGCCAATACCGGTTCAGACTCGCGATCGATCCCCTTCTCAAAGCCAGCCACTGCTGCACGAGCGCGACCTGCGTGCCAGAGATGACCCACCAGGAAGAAGAAGCCCATGACGAAGTGGAAACAAGCCAACCACGAACGAGGAGAAACATAGTTAAACGAGTTAATCTCCGTCGCCACACCACCCACTGAGTTCAATGAACCAAGGGGCGCGTGAGTCATGTACTCAGCTGCCCGACGTGCTTGCCAGGGCTGAATGTCGTACTTGATCTTGTTCAAATCAAGCCCGTTAGGACCACGCAGAGGCTCCAACCAGGGACCTTGGAAATCCCAGAAGCGCATCGTCTCACCACCGAAAATAATTTCGCCAGTCGGAGAGCGCATCAAGTACTTACCCAGACCCGTAGGACCTTGCGCCGATGCCACATTTGCACCCAGACGTTGGTCACGAATCAAGAACGTAAGCGCCTGAGCCTGCGATGCCTCTGGGCCTGTAGGACCATAGAACTCGCTAGGATACGCCGTGTTGTTAAACCACACGAAGCAAGCAGCAATAAAGCCCATGAAAGACAATGCACCAAGGCTGTAGGAGAGGTAAGCTTCACCCGACCAGATCAGCGCACGACGCGCCCAGCCAAAGGGCTTGGTCACAATGTGCCAAATGCCGCCTGAAATCAGAAGAAGACCTAGCCAGATATGACCACCAACAATGTCTTCCAGGTTGTTGACACTCACAATCCAGCCATCGCCACCAAACGGCGACTTCAGCAGATAGCCAAAGATGATTGCTGGGTTAAGCGTCGGGTTTGTAACCACGCGCACATCACCACCACCGGGTGCCCAAGTGTCATACAGACCACCGAAGAACATTGCTTTTGCCACCAACAGGAACGCACCAAGTCCAAGGAGGATCAGGTGAATACCGATGATCGTGGTCATTTTGTTCTTATCTTTCCAGTCGTAGCCGAAGAAAGAAGAGTAACCTTCCAGCACTTCAGGACCACGAACCGCGTGATAAATACCACCAAAACCAAGTACAGCAGAAGAGATTAAGTGGAGAACACCAACAACGAAGTAAGGAAAGATATCAATTACTTCGCCACCAGGACCCACACCCCAACCTTGGCTAGCCAGGTGAGGCAGCAAGATCAAACCTTGCTCGTACATAGGCTTTTCTGGAATGAAATGAGCCACTTCAAACAGGGTCATAGCACCTGCCCAGAAAACAATCAAACCTTGGTGAGCAACGTGAGCGCCCAACAGCTTACCGGACAAATTAATCAGGCGAGCATTACCCGACCACCAGGCAAATCCAGAAGATTCCTGGTCGCGGTTGCTGCCACCAACAAAGTTATTAGAGAGCGTTACCACGTGGGAGTACCTCTTCGGGGAAGCTAAAGTTTTCATGAGGCTGGTCTTGAGGTGCCATCCACGCACGGATGCCCTCATTCAGCAGAATGTTCTTGGTGTAAAACGTCTCAAACTCCGGGTCTTCCGCTGCACGCAACTCTTGCGACACAAAGTCATACGCCCGCAGGTTCAACGCTAA
>NZ_JACJPI010000077.1 GCF_014695975.1 Leptolyngbya sp. FACHB-321 | reverse complement strand
GACAACGTCTTTTGCCTTTCCCGGTGCTGCTGCCCATCCGGGGCACCCCCACGCTCGTGGGGACAACGGCAGCGGGTGGACTGCCACTCAGAATGCTAACGGGGCACCCCCACGCTCGTGGGGACAACTGACCCGCAAGATTCCGCAGTTTTGCAACCACCGGGGCACCCCCACGCTCGTGGGGACAACGCCATCTGAAGACTGTTCTCAAATCATTAGCTACGGGGCACCCCCACGCTCGTGGGGACAACGATCTCCGACTGCATGGGTTTGGGGTCAAGTTGCGCGGGGCACCCCCACGCTCGTGGGGACAACGCAAGCGAATCAGTCGGGAAGGTGCCACCAACGGGGCACCCCCACGCTCGTGGGGACAACGGCGTAGTGGTGGGAGTAGGGCACGACATACCCGGGGCACCCCCACGCTCGTGGGGACAACGAGGACTCACCCGTAACTAAGTACGGGAACCAGCTGGGGCACCCCCACGCTCGTGGGGACAACACCATTTATGAAGAGTCACTATTGAAGATTGACAGGGCACCCCCACGCTCGTGGGGACAACGCAACGGCACATTGAAGCGTGAACACTAGTCCCGGGGCACCCCCACGCTCGTGGGGACAACGACTCAGGGCATACCAACGGTAACGAGCACACCGGGGCACCCCCACGCTCGTGGGGACAACCCCGTCTGCTCTTTGCTCATCACCGACGCGTTCGGGGCACCCCCACGCTCGTGGGGACAACTGATCGCCCTTGCGTTTGAAGCGTGGCTGTTTGGCGGGGCACCCCCACGCTCGTGGGGACAACGCCCATAATCAAACGGCTTCCACAATCACAGACGGGGCACCCCCACGCTCGTGGGGACAACGGCAAGAGTGCTGCAATATTGCGCGATCGCCCCGGGGCACCCCCACGCTCGTGGGGACAACAGAACTGCCAATCTCATGGCGCAACGTTTATTACGGGGCACCCCCACGCTCGTGGGGACAACGCTCCTAAGTCGTTGCTGACGAACCGCGATCGCGGGGCACCCCCACGCTCGTGGGGACAACGAATCCTGAGCAACCGACTGACCCAGTAGATAACGGGGCACCCCCACGCTCGTGGGGACAACGGGACTCTCTAGCCCGCGCGATCGCATATCATCCGGGGCACCCCCACGCTCGTGGGGACAACCACCGCTTCGACTGTTGCAAATCGGCGCGAGTCGGGGCACCCCCACGCTCGTGGGGACAACGGTTCTTGAGTGCCCCTATAAAGTCGTTAAGACCGGGGCACCCCCACGCTCGTGGGGACAACCGTCACACTTACTGCCGTCAGCGACAAAATGACGGGGCACCCCCACGCTCGTGGGGACAACGCTCAACGGGTTTGCTCAGACTGGGTTAAGCCTGCGGGGCACCCCCACGCTCGTGGGGACAACGGCGATGAGGCAAGCGGCGGAATGACACCATCCGGGGCACCCCCACGCTCGTGGGGACAACGTTCAAGAAAGTGGATTTTCAGTTCCCAATTAGCCGGGGCACCCCCACGCTCGTGGGGACAACTTCTCTGTCTCGCTGATGTTGTGCTTCACTTACGGGGCACCCCCACGCTCGTGGGGACAACGGGCAACGGCTGCAAGCGTATGAAGAGACAGCGCGGGGCACCCCCACGCTCGTGGGGACAACACTTACAAAGTAGTTGATTTTGCTAGGTTCTGACTAGCAGTAGTCCCTCTATGTCTACCAAGCGTCTAGACGGATTACCAAGGGTTTTGGCATTAAAGCCTTGCTCATTACTGGCTGGATAAATCATCACAGCAGACCCCTTACCGAGTTGTTGCCCAATCAACTGCCAGAGTTCATCGCGCACAAGGGCAGAAAGCTTACCTGTAAAGACTCCGGCTTTGACTTCAAACAACCAGCGGCTTAGTTCACCCCTGAGGCTAGGGCGAACATTCTCCACAATAAAGACAACCACTACAATTGTCCCTCTGACCAATCTTTGCCGCCTTCAACTTGCTCTACCTGGTCATCCCAAAGAAAACACACGGGTTCTGCCATTTCGTCTGCACCATCGTATTGCAAGACCTGATCAACATCCCGAATTATGCGTTGCATTAAGCGAGCCTGAAAGAATTTCTCGCGGCATTTGCGGCGCACGATTTCCTCCAAATCGAAGTGGGTCTCTGCCACAGCTTCAAACGCCGCGGGGATCGAAGTTTCTGCTTTATATAGATCGGCAATATCGTAGATAAAAGAGAGCGGCTTGCCCGTGTGAATGAAGCCCAGTGCCATTGAGTAACCCACCGTCGTCAGGGCTGCTTGACACACAGCATAGAGACAGGCATTGGCGATCGACAGCGCCTTATTGATCGGATTGGCATCGTTCCAGTCTGTCTGTTTGTAGTCGCGTCCTTGCCACTCCACTCCAGTTTCTTTGCTCAAGCGACCATAAAGTCTACGGACCCGGACTCCTTCCAACCCGCGAATTTGTTGGAGGGTCAGGTCAGGGGACAAATCCTCTTGAAACCGAAACTGATACAGCCGTCTGACCACTGCTAAACGTTGCAGGGAATCAGCCCAGAGCCGTGCTTGGTGAAACAGACGCTCTGTATTACTGGCATTACTCTGTCCGCTAGCATAGAACCGTAATGCCTCTTCACCGACCCACTGCACTGCACAAGCATTTTCTGCCAGAGTCTTAATGGCAGCGTGGGTAATAGACGTACCCGGTCCAAGCATGAGTGTTGAGATGCTGGCACAGGGAATGCGGTAACGGTTCTTTTCTTGAAAAATGGCGATCGCTTTGACATCTTGCTCAATGCGACAGTGTTCAAAGTACAGGAAGCTGATGCTGTCCCGCACTTTGGGAAGTGCGCGTCGTGTCATAAATGAAATATTTCTGAATTTGTTTAGTTGGATCTCCTGCTAGCAACTAATCCAAGTCGATTGCTATAGGTTATGGAGTAACTCCCAATTTGGGTAGGAACGTTAAGCAATGGCAATTCGCGCAAATAAGTTACCTCTTGCCAAGCTTTTGGAACTTGAATTTGTAGGTTGCCCAGTGCCTTATTCAGCGCATGGATTAGTCCCGGACTGGATAGCCGAACTTGCTGCCGTAAAACCTGACGAATTTCATCCTTCACGGGAGCGCGATCGCGGATCACCTTGTTATCCCCCGTATCTAAGATCACCGTCATCGAGTCATTGATCAACCGAGTCACCATTTCCACCTCTTTATCATCCTTAACGCTGCGATTGGTGAGGTTCTCGGCATAGCAGTAATGTTTCAAACTTGGAATCAAACCTTGCTCAGCTTGTTTTTCAAGACTGATCTGATAATTCTGGTAAGCAGCTAAACTGCTGTCCCAATCTAGTTGTTCAGCATCTGTCAGTTTAGCTGGAGCAGGATTTTCAAGCTCATAGGCTTGTTGAATCAGGTAATCGGTGTCGTGGGGAAGCATGATGACTGGTCGATCGCGCAATAAATACCAGGTTCGTAACAGTGCATGACGATCGTAAACTCTGGATTGGTAACGCCCTTTCACCATTCCGCTCTCAACATCATCACCAAAGTTAGGTAGACCGCTTTTCCCAGGTTTGGGGCGAATCAGGTAAATAACTCGTTCAGGTGCATTACGATGCTTGCGACCGTGCCGCCACAGTCTCCCTATCCGTTGAATGAGTAGATCAATAGGGCATAGGTCAGAAATCAAAACATCAAAATCAACATCAAGGGACTGTTCAATCACCTGAGTTGCAACTAATAACGATGGTAAGCGGGCGGCGTCATCCTCCGATTTGGGCTTGCCATAGTGTTGTAGACAATTGGCTTCCTTTTCCTGCCGATGCTCTTGGGTAAAACGACTATGGAAAACTTCTGCTTGGGGATACTGTTCAGCAGTGCCTTGGCAACGTCTAACCGTTGAGCGAATAACTGCTGTAGCTCCTTTGCCTAAGTAAGCATCAATTTGTGTTTCTTCAATCCATTGGATCCGAACAGGTTTGTTCCGGTTAATTTTAGCCAGTTTTTCTTGGGTGAAGGATGGGTCAACAGTTGCTTTGCCCTGTGCATAAACCGTTAACCGTGGATACTCTGCAACTGGCAACTCTGGCTTTGCCAGCCCTAAACCTTCGGCATAACTGGTGAGCAATCGTTGCCGCTGACCAGAACTGAGTGTGGCACTCAGAACCACCACAGGACTGCCTAAAATCCCGCACCAGTGCACCAGTTGATCCAATAGTCGGGAGGTGTAGCCATCATAGGCATGTACCTCATCCAGAATCACAGTTTTACCCGCTAACCCCAATAACCGCAAAAATTGGTGCTTGGTTCTGAGAATGCCCACTAATGCTTGATCAACTGTACCAACACCCCAGGGTGCAAGGAGGGCACGTTTACGGTGAACAAACCATTCACTAGCTGCCACTCCAGATGGCTCATGGTCTTTGTCATGAATATTTTCCAACCGACAAATAGTACTACTAAAGTTTTCATCCAGAGCGGATGCAGAATGAGCCAGTTGCAGATTGATGATTTGGTCGGGATACCAATGATTGAGGTAGTTTTTGAGGCGATCGTACAGCGCATTACCTGTGGCTTGGGTTGGCATCCCTATGTAGGTTCCGGGCATTCCGCTACTGGTATGCCAATGAGCCACCGTGAGGGCTGCTTCGGTCTTGCCTTCCCCCGTTGGGGCTTCAACAATCAGCAAAGCAGGTTCACCCTGCAAAGTGGGCATAAGGTTTTCAATTGCCTCTTGTAACCCTCGTGGTTCATTCTTAAATAATTCCTCAAATGAAAGCGGCTTTTGATGCGGTTGCCATTCCTGCCATTGGGCTGCTTTCAGTGTTGCATCCACCTTTACCGCTAAACTGTCGATGTAGTCCGTCAAATCGGGCTTGGCTCCAGCAGCAGGAAAGCAATCCTGATTACTAGCTAACCAATCAGCCAAGGTTGTAATACCTGCCAGTAAAACAGCAGCAGCAGCATCGGGCATTTGGGGTGGTTCGGTATTTTTGATCCCACAGTAATCGGCAAGGGTATCCAGAATTTCAATCCGCCACTGTTTCCATTGAGGAGATTCAGCACTATTGCCAAGATTGTATTTACGGGACTGAGATCCTTTAGTGATGTTTTCTATCTCATCATGTATGGGAATAAGACCATGATGCCCACCCACGATCGCCGCTAGTTCATCCGCTACCTCATTATCAACCCAAGTTTGCAGATATTCCGGTAGGGTACAAGCTGTAATTGTTCCATGTCCCGGTGGTTTAGCAGTTTTAGGTAAAGTCTCTTTTTGTGGATTTGCCCAGAGATCATAGAGAGATCCACCAGCCAATTGTTTGGCAATCTCCAAAACCGCAGAATCCTGAAATTGGAAAGGGGGTGAAACTTTGCCAGTGTCATGGCTTCCAGCCAAAAAGGGCACCCAAGCGCTTAAACTAGCCTCATCTAGTCCTAACCCTTGCTGTAACCGTGCTACGGCAGCGGCTGGGAGCAACTGGAGCAACCGTCGACAGACGACAGCGGTATCCAGCAAATGACAAATAACGGGATGAAAATTAGTGCCTTGGGCTGTTTTTGCCCATAAATCGATGTAGCTCATGGATGTAAATCAAGCGAAGGTGATAAAGGATTACCTGACGAGCCACAGACCGAATGCTTCTAAGCTGCACTTGCCAAAGCACCCTCGCTTCAGCGAGATAGTTATTGCCCAAACGCCCCCACAGATGTGGGACATTATTGGCTTTTCGATCGAGAAATTAACCCCAAAAGATGGTTTACCCCTGCTGTTTGCAGGACATTGGGTCTTCTAACTCTTAACAATATCGAGAGTTTCATCCGAGTTCTGCTCTTTCCCATCCTCTTTTGGGCACCAAAAATCCCTTGCCCAAGTTAGCTGTACCCACTTTCGAGAGTCATCCCAACAACGTAGGTGATATAGCAGTGTGGCGTAATCAATAACGATTGAAGTTTTGCTACTTTGTGTACTGCTAAACTGTACTACTAAGCTATGCAATGGCTGCATTAAAGAATCGAGCTCAAGCTGTAGCAGGGATTCTAGCCGCCGCTCAATACCAGTTGCTTTAATGTCAGGATGTTGTGAAAGCTTATATAGTGATGCTCCAAAGGACATGACGTTGTTTGGCTCTGGTAGTGAGCAGGGATACTCTGCAACTAAGCCAGCAATCAAGTAGAGTAAATCTTGGTTAACAGGTGCATTTCTGGGTAGATAACGCATCGCCCGAATTTGCATATCCGGTATCCCAGCTAATAAGGGACGTAGAGCACTGCGAACTGCACGATCCTGACAGATTCTAATCAATTCGGCAACTGTTGTGCGGCAATGGTCTTTAAGAGATGGGAGGGCTTGGGTCACGCGACATTCTCCTGCATTAGGTTATGGATTAGCCATCCGTATGGCAGTTTTGAACATTTGTTCAGTGATCGCCTTGCTTCGGTAATCGGGTAGAGCTGTAATTAGTGGTGAGACGAGTTGCTTGCTGTAGGTTGCCAACTGGGTCTGCCATTGTTGCAATCGAGTTTGAGCGCGATCTGCATCTGCTAAATCGAGTAGCAACCCTGGAAATTGTTGCCCAATGTAGCCATAGAGCGCAGCCTGCAGTGATGGCAGTTGAGCGAGGATTGTGTCTCTTTCACCTCGATTTAAGGGACTAGGAGCATAACTCAACGTCTTCCCAGTAAATACCTGACCAAAATGACGTGCCCAAGTGATAGCTCCTTCTATCCATTGCCAAATATCTGCATCTTCTAAAATCGACTCCGGAACCGCCAGCGAATCATCCGCCCAGTGCAACGGTTTTGCTGTATTTGTACCGCCAGCATGGGCAAACCCTAGAACTCTAACGGGTTGGGGATTTAGTAATTTTCGATTGTTGCTCAGCCAATCAAAAATCTTGGGTCGATAGTGATTATCTTCAATAGTATGCAGAATGGCTTCCGAGTCATCCCAGAGTTGTCGTTGAGGATTAAACAATAAGGGCAGCCAGACTTGTCCTTTGCTAAGGAGCCGAAACGCTTGATGTTGATCATAAGTAGAACTACTTCCGGTCGGCAGTTTCCAACCCGATGCTAACCGCAGATGAGTTACCTTATCTCCTTGCATCGTCAGTAAAATGCGACGTTCACAGTAAGTAAGCCAATCTAAGTAGCCTGCTGGATGCCGCTCTCCGATCCCATAGGGGGTATCTTTCTCCCACACAGGTTGATCGATGTCAGAGGCTTCATAACCCGATAGATTAAGTAATAGGGTGTCTCTAAGGGAAGAACCAATCGGAAACACATGTCGCCCTTGAGTCCAGCGACCTGGACCAGCAGTGATTGAATCACTCTTGCGTCCACCCAACTCTAGTGATTGCATCCGCAACAGCTCTTGAGTGGCATCGGGTAATGCTAGCCAGGGAGTATCGCTGGGCTTGAACCAAATGATAGGGGTATTAGCATCCTGGTAAATTGCTTTACCAATGGGGGTTTGCCCAATTGTGGTAGCAATCCTAACATCCTGAAGGAATGGACGATCCGGATGCAATAAGTCAAACCGATTTGCCCATTGATTCAGGTACTCACAAATACGATCGCCTAATTGTCTATCGACCCAAAGGGCTTTGTACTCTTGAGTAGTAGCTGGACCCCGGAAAGCCGCATGAGCGATCGCAATCAAGAATCGGTAGAGGGCTATTTGTCGAGGCGGATTAGCGGCACATAAATCATGTAATGAATTCCAGGACTGAAAAAGTTGCAGCAAACCAATAGACTTAACCTCCCCTCCTTGACGAGCTGGGATCCAGGGTTCAGTTAGTAACGAATAACTCATTACACACTCTCCTTGGCAGGTGCGACCTGCATTAAACCACAACCATAAGCTCGGCTCCGTCCAAATCCAGCTGTGATCACGTCACCTAATTGTTTTGGATCGATGACGGTTAGGTACCCTGTAAAACTCGTCGGCTTTAACTTCCAACGTTGCTCTAAGCGGTGAACAGCAATCTGTGGACCGTGCTGGATTGCCACAAACTTATCTAGCTTGGCAGCGCTATCTAGACGGCTAGCTAGCCAATCTGGTAATTGCTCGGCATTACGGGGCTTTCGACGGCGGGTCTCCGCTTCGATACCACTGGTGTCTGCCAACAACCGAAATTCCAGCCACTGATTGGGTTTGAGCAACTGATCTAAGTTCAGAAGCTTTGTCTGCACGTCATTGGTGTAGTTTTTCGGTAAAAGGTCAAATCGAGGCTCGACAGCGGATTGAATAAAAATGGTCTGTTGCTCCCAGCGGAAGAGAACACTTGCATCACTACGTTTATGGTCTGGAAATAAACTTTCAATGCGTCGGTGTTGTAGATAAGCGTTTTGTTGATCGTTCCTGAGTGCTTGGTGTCTAGGGCTGAGAATAATGCGGGTATAAAACATTATGATTCCGCCTCCAGTGGAAGCGTTCGCACCAAGCGAGGAGAATATTGCCGCTGCCCGAAGTGCAGTGGGTTATCCATCCGTAGGCTACCTGTCGAATCTTCCACTTCTAGGAAAGTGGAGATTGCATCCTTATGCAAAGATTTATAGCGTCGCAGGGCATTCTCCAAACTGTCATCCTTAAGCCCATCTTGTAACCAGGGACGTTCACCTGGTATACAGCTTTTTCTACCCAAGGATAGTAACCAGCGAGGTTTTAATAGCGCACAGTGAATCGTTTCCAAGAGCGCACGATCGTTACCCTCTAAACCAGCTAAAAAGACTGCCCCTGCTAAGTAATAGCGCTCAGTTGGTGTTGTGTCTTGGGGGATCTTCCCTTCAACGTTTACCACCTTTTGAACTGTATGAAAATCGATCAGTAGTTGACCAGGGCAGTCTACTCGAACACCAAACCTCAATTGGTTTAGCTTTGACAAGGTTGCTGTATCGCTACGAGCAATACCCATTGCTGCACAAACCAACCCCAACACACCAGATTTAGTTGGGGTTTGCTGTGTAGGACGTAGATTAAACCGAGCAGACTCACCCCAAGATTGCAATGGTCCAGATAGGCAGATCAAAAGAGTGTTCATGTTAACCCTCCAACCATGCCAACACTGTTTCTAACAGAGCACCATAGCTAGGTTCCAAATGGGGAGTAACATGAGACAACTGGGACTGCAATGATGGTTCAACAACTGCACAGGTTTGGGTCTTGACCAAACCATCTAGCAGCGTATTTTGGTCATGCCACCAGGTATCTAGTTGCCGAACCGAGCGTTCCAGGTATCCTTCTTTCTTTTGTAACTCTACTGGTTTCTCAAAGGCAACCAGACAGTTGAGCGGGCAAGACTCCGTTAGCTCAACCATAAACAAGTTAGGTAATGACCGATGGTGAAATTGATGAATATAACCTTTACCCCGTGAAGCTGTAATCAAGGCAGGCAAGAAAGTACGAATTACCTTTTTGACATCCCCACCTTCGCCTAAGTTCACTTGCAATTGCCCTAGATCTATGGCACAGGAGCAGGCATACACGCCGCTTGTTTGAGGGCGATCGCCTAGATGCCCTGCTCCACTGCCACTCGTGCTCTCTTCCTCTTCGCCTCCAGAACTGTTACTAAAGTCATCCATTGCAGTCCAGAAATCCGTTTCGACTGCAACCGAATGAGTGGTAACCATGTGGGCGCGAGACAGTGACCCATCAATATTTGCATCAGTGAGACTCGCCAAGAACCGTCCAAACAACGCAACATCGGCAGCGCTGGTCATATGGTCATGAATAATGGCTTTTTGAACCCGCTCATGCAATTCCTTTAAACCAGCTAGATCTGGTTTAACCTCTTCAGACCCCTTCTTCTTCTTGTCCTTACTCTTCTTACCACTGATCTCAAACGAAGGGGCTTTCCCTTGGTTTAGGGCATCAGTGAGATTAGGACGTAATTCTACAAGAGCCTGATCAAGTTGGGGTTGGTAACGACGCGCGATCGCTACTAGCTCCTCAAGTTCAGTGTTGGACAAAAACATCAGCACGTCTGTTTGACCGGCTCTAAAGGTTTCCGCTTTGTCAGTCTTTGCACCTGTCGCTGACAACATTAGGAATGCAACCATCAGAGCATCTGTCCGTTCGTACTCCAATTCATCCTGCAATTTTTGGGCTAGCCGATCTGCCCATAGCCGGGAACGATTTCCAGCATCCCCTTCCCATTTTTCATTAAAAGTTTCACGCACCTGCCGACTCCAAGATTGGGAGCTAATACGTCCCCGCATACTGCCCCCGTAGTAGGTGGTTTTTGGTGCACCTGAGCGATCGCGGTTGGGATTTGAGATCGGTAACGTTTGAATCCAGTGAACTGTTAGAAAGTGACCCAATTTTGTAGTGTTCATCGTTGCTTCCCCTATTAGTGTTCTTCGTTACCAACCAAATCAGCTTTCATTTACCCCAAAAGACTTTAATTCAAAAAGATTAGTTCATTTGTACTTGACAGGCAATAGTCTTTAATCACAGAATTATTTGGGGACATAGGTCTGTTTCTAGGGTTGTGATCGCCACAGGACTCAAATAACTCCTTACAATCGCCATTGCAACCGCCGCTGTATCTGCCAGATGGCAAATGACTGGGTGATATTCTGGTGAGCCATCGGCATGAAAATTGCCGGCTCCGGTCTTAGCCCAAAACTTCTCTGTCATCAGTTTTCTATCTAGTGAATTAATGTAAGTTGGCATCAGACTGGTAGTAATGCCGCAGCATCGCTTCAGTTTCCTGTTGCACCATCTCAACCAGCTCTGGTGGCTGCTTAACGACCGCTCCCCGCCCATACCCCAGCACCCATCGCTTCAGGTCATTCAAGCCCCTAACGACCATGTGCAGCGTTACCGACCCATCTAAATGTTCTGTAAGCTCCTGCGTCGGGTGCCAGCGGCGCTCTCGCACATAGGGAGCCGTTCGCGCATCAAACCAAATCGCCACAGGCAGCGGCACCCCACCCGCTTCATGCTGAAAAATCATTTCCAGATGGTCTTTAGCATCAAACGTGGGGTCTGGTACAAACGTTGCCGCCAGTACCTCCAGCTGTTGAATCCGGTCTACCCGAAACCAGCGAATCGCTTGCCGCTTGTGACAGTGCCCAATCACGTAGGGATTCGTGCCCCGGTAGAGATGCAGCACATAGGGATCAAGTTCTCGTTCCGAAACCGCATCTCGACTGGCAGTGTAGTAGGTCATCTGCACCGTCTTATGGGTGCGGCAAGCATCCTCTAACCTGTGCCACACCTCCGGGTCGAGGTCGATTTCTGCTCCGGCTCGAAACAAAATACGTTCTTCTGCCAGTTGGTGCAAGTCTACCCAAGTTTCCTCTGGCAACCGTTCACTAAAGCGCGTGAGAGCTGAACGGAGGTCTGTGGCATAGGGTGAACCTGCATAGGCTTCCAACATCCTGGCTCCCAACGTTAGCGCAAACAGTTCACCCTTACTCAGGCTAATACTTGGCAACCGCCATGCTGGGTCTGTATAGTGAAACCCCTTCTGCCTGCTGCACTCTAGCGGTGCATGATAGCGATCGCGCAGGAAATTCAAGTCATTGCGGATCGTCCGTTCGCTCACCTCAAGCACAGTAGCAAGACTAGCAGCTGTTTGCCGTTGCCCTTGCCGTAGGAGAGAGTCGAGTTGTAAAAGCCTTTCAAGATGACGCGACATACTTTACATCAGATGAGCTATTGGCATCGTAGGTGGGCTACCCTGCAAAAACGCTTCCGCCTTGAAACCATGCGTAAATTTTGGGGAGAGAAAGCTTTAGCTCTTTGTGCGCTGGCAAGTAGCAGTGCAGTCAAGCTTGTCCGGCTTCATCCATCTGCTGAAGCAGTCTATAAAGCAGCTTGAGTGCCATTGGGTATGGTTTCACACGCTGGTTTCCCAACGATTGCTCGTAGGGTAGGAACACCCAGCCGCAAACTGTGCTTGCTTTCAGTCCAAGGGTCGCCGCAGTGCCTCAATCAGTTTGGCAATCGCTGTTTGACTAGCTTGACCCTTAGCTACCGCCGCGTCAAAACCTCCGTCTAACCAGCCAAACTAGACTACTAACCTACTCAAAGAAACAAGTGATGCAGCACGCTTGTTAACGGTTACCTATGATCTTTAAGCACTTCAAGGTTATGTGAAAGCAGGGTAAAGCTTTTCATGCCTGCTCAGTATGCCCACGGCTGCCCTAAAGACTACTACACCAAGTGGGGCGAGGCTCAGGTTACTGCTGCTACCACCCATTCCAAGGCTTAACCGCATTCAGTTCTCCCCACACGCCCAACTTTTTTCGCTGAGCGACCGCTTCCATCGGCGCGAACCCACTTCCATTCGGGCATCGACTGGCATACTTTGCATACATATAAGCCATCCCTGCTAGCAACTGTTCATCGTTCAACAGCTGCTCCTCTTCTGGCTGCTGTGGGTTACGGGCTGGAACATACACTTCAGCTACCTTACGCCCATAGCGATCGATGTCACTAATGTACAAAATCACCTGATTATCAGCGCTGGCAAGGAGCGATCGCAAGTGATCCCGACTCTGCACGCCAAACGGCTGGCTTAACGCTGGCGCATCAATGCCACATAGCCGCACCTTTACTGTTTGCCAACCTAACTTAACGGTGATGGTATCCCCATCATGCACGTTAATCACAGTTGCTGGCTCACTTTGAGGCTGCGGCAAAAGTCCTGGCGCTGGGGCAGCGGCGGTTGGATCATCATAACCCGGTCGTTTTGCTTGCAACTGCTGCCACTGCGAAGCGACATAGAACCAACCAACGATCGCGATCGCTCCAAGGGGCAGCAGGTTCAGCAGCGTTTTCGCTTTCATGCGGTCGCATCCCTCATGTCCTAGATAGCTTGGTAAAGACAGGTTTTAGAGTGCCCTCATACGGAACGCTCACCCTATCACTTCCTCTATGAACAACACGCTTGTGAGGAAAGCAGCAGTGCTCGGTCTGACATGAGCGCTCGTTAACGTCTGTCACTTCTCTGCCTCATCTGAACAACACTAAACCTGGCGCTTGCGGATGAGCTTTTTGGTCTGTCGTCTCACTTACTCATTAGTGAGGATGCTGTTGGAAACTTGCATAAGCTCGTTCCAGGTCAACCCATCTTGTTGAGAGCGGACAGCCATGAGTGGCGAGCACGTCCATTGCTCCTGGTCGGTCACTGCGTCAAGGCTAAACAGGCAGAAGACAGGGATGGCTAGCAGGGCAGGTGCACCGCTTGTGGTGCACCTGCCCAAGGCGTTCAGTCAAAAGTCCTCCCAAGCGCTGCACAGTAAAGCGTGTTCCTCCTCCTCCAAGGACTGTTCGCTCAGCCATCGACAGCACTCCGTGGCTTCTAATGCCTGCTTGCCTGATTCCCAATCGAGCCACCGTCTGAGGCGATCGACGGCTCCCACGTCCCACTGTAGCCGTAGTTGTTGTTCGATGGTCCACACGAGTTGCTCCACCACCGCCGCATTGTCCTCCACTTGGTCGGGTAGAAAGAACAGCGGCTCAATGGTGAGACAGCCATCTTCCGGCAGTTGCAGGTGCGACCATGGCTCCAGCAGTTGTTCACTGGTGTATAGACCCGACCATGAATCCAGCAGTTGTTCAATGGTGTGTAGACCCTGCCCATCGATGAACGTGTCTTGGTCTAACTTCACAGCCGCCTGGATAAAGATAGTTCTGCACGTGTCGTTCAGCCGGAAGGCGACCTGGTACAATTCGCCGCCTACCAGTGTGTGGATCGCTTTGGCGATCATCCAAGAGCCTTGAGCCAGCATTCCCAAGCGGTAGCTGTGGTAGGGAAAGAGGCTTTGGTAATCAAACGACGTGACGATTTTGTGCAGTGCTTGGGTTTGCGCTGGGGTCAAATGCTTGAACATCAGTAGTGTCTTCCTTTTAAAGACGAAAAAGCCGCTCCCCCATAAATCGTGGCAGCGGCTTTCTTCAATTATTGGTGTCCATAATAGCACCGACACAGCAAGGTGACACATCTTTCGCTCCAGGCTCTTGCTGCCACCTTCCACTCACAACGTCAACGTCTGCATCAACTGAGGCAATCGCCGCCTTGATGCCAGTGCCAGTCTGTACTTGTCACCGTAACAGGGATTGCTTGCCGGATTGAAATGCCAGCACGTAGGGTGAAAACAGTCCTGTTTGCCTACCACTGACGATGCCCATTGAGATCACTCTAGAGCGACGGCAACTGCAATTGACCCGTACAGAAGCGGCACTGGCGAAAGCTGCCACGAGCCGCCAAGCCTTATGCCGACAGTTTGACCGTGCAATCGCGGCGAAACAAGCGCTGTTTGAGCCTGCTGGCTCCCTCCAAGTGGATGAGGCGACGTTACGCTGGTCGATCCATCGCTATTCCGAGCAGTTGGTGCCGGATGCCACAGCGCAAATCAAAGGCTTTCTGGCGCTTCAGCGTCCGCTTTATTTTGAGCCTGGTTTTGCCCCGCTGTACTACTTCACCCATAAGTCGGGTGGGCAAGGTTTGAGTGTCTCCAAGAGCGCGGTAGCAGCCGTAGCTGAGGGCATCGGTGCCATCGTGATGCAGCGGTTATTCAAAGCCCGCATTCTGTGCCGTCCTTACCATGACTACCCGGACATGCTTGGGACAGATGCTTCTGCGGGCAGCCAGCTTACTACCAGCAAGCTGTACTTGATGGAAGTGAAGGGCACCTGTATGCGCTCGATCTCCGAGATGCGGCAAACGCTGGCTGAAGAAGTGTTTCGACTCGCCGCTTACACGGCGGCTGCCCAGGATCTTGATCCAGCCAGAGCGATGGTGGGTGTGTTGGTGGGAGTCATCATCCATACCGTTGATCGTTTTTCTGCCCTGCTCATTGAGGTCACCTTATGAGCCGCTTGCTGTCCATCACTTCCCAGCGCACCTTTCTACGGGCTGCTGTCGTCGCCTTAGCCGCTACAGCGATGGAACCAGAAACGCCTGGCAGGAGTAGCCTACTCGAAGACTGCCTGATTTCTTTGACGCTAGAGGAGATGTGTCACATCGTGCAGGTGCAGGGCAGGGCGGGCTATCGGCATCCAGCGACAGTTTTAGAGCAGGCGTTAGACGCGATCGAGCGCACACTGTATCAGCCGGATTCCTGTCAATGGAGCCAGTACTGGCAGAGTGTCCGTGAGACGCTGAAGCAACCAGCCAGCCAACTGGAGTTATTGCAGGCGCGGTTGATCACACCGTTGCGGCAGGAAGAAATGCCTGAGCGCCAGCGGGTCGAGGAAGGGGTGGAAGTCCCCTTTGAGATCATGCATCTGCCTGAACTTGACGCACTGGTGGCGGTGCCCCTCAAGGAACCGTGTTACTTGCATTTAGAACGTGCTCAGGCGCAGGAGCATTGGGTGGTCTCCGGGGATCACTACCCGCTTGAAATCCAGGTAGATGATTTGACCTTCGTGGTTTCCTCGGCTGGCGAAGTACTTTTGCAGGTACAGAACTTCCCCAAAACGTTAGTACGGCAAGTGATGGAAATGCTGAGGGTTGTTGCCCAAACGCTCTATACCGATGGGAAACCTCATTTTAGGGCGCGAGTAGAAGAGTCGGAGGCAATGGAGCCTTCGCCACCGCAGGGTGAGGGGGAATAATCCCTGTCTGGATTGCCGTCAGTGCTGATGCATCTTCGCAATGAACCAACGTTGCTGGTTGCATGATAGAGCAAGAATCAAGCCCTTGGATAATGCTTAGAAGTGTAAGTAATCATGGCATTTTGTTTTGTTACAGTTCACGCTGATGTGCCCCCAGTGCTACTAAAGAGTCTGACTGTCTATAAACAAACCCATCAGCTTGGGTCAGTTTCTCAAGCCATTACTACTATATTAGAAACGTTCTTCAAGCTTGAATCCATTCAACTGCATACACAACTGCATGCAGCATTAGGCAAGACCAATCTACTTCAGCGGCTTGATCGAATAGAAAATATCATTCTGCGTTTAGAAGCACAAATAATTGCTTTAGAAGGTCAAGGCTCGTTTACATCACTAAACATAAAGCATGGAGTTGTCAATGCTGCATGTGAAAGCAAAACACTTATGCCTGTGCAGTCACAACAATGGTGCAGGCGCTCTTTAACGGCTCAATTAGTTGAGCCATCAGGCGACTCTCAAGGCAGCCTACTAAACAAGACTGCTTCTATTGAAGCGCGATCGCAAGTTCCTCTAAGTAACGCTCACTTATACCCATTTCCCGCAGAGCTAGCTTCAGAAGATTGGACGAAGGGTATTACCACCAATCGCTTAGTCGCGCGCTTGCAAACCAATCCCGCTACCCTCAAGAAATATTTGAGGGATCTGAAGCAAAAGGAATGGGCAGTACAACGTGATCCAAACGGGTTAGGGTGGACTTACGATCCCTTACTAGAGCGCTACTACCCTGTCCCAATGAAGGTAGCGGCTCACGCCTCTACAGGCATAACGCCCACTTTTGAGGCTGAGAGACCGGCATGGCTGGAGAGACAAGCAACTCAAAACGGCAACTGCGAACCTGAGCCAGATGCAGCGCCCTGTGAAGGACATGAGTGTAAAGGCGGCTTAACCCAGTCTCAACTCGCGCGCTTAACTGCGATTCCAAACAATACCTTGCAACGTTGGAAATACTTGCCAGATTGCGCTGAACGGATTCGCTGTCGGACAGAGGGCACCTTTGCCTACTGGTATTCTGAGCCGAATCGACGGTTTTACCCACCCTGATTGGAGGCAGATTAAGCAGTTGCACGTCACTTGTGCCTGTTTGTAGCAAGCGCCTGATCCCGTACCAGAAGCGGAACAGGTTACTTAGATGCTTCACTCGTCTAACACCTCGCGCTCTGCTGCGGAAAGCGACTCAAAGACTGTCGCCCGTTTGCGTGGGCTCAAGGCGTTCCACAACTTCTTGACCAGCTTTTTAAGCATTGCAATGAGCGCAGGCGGATTCATCTGCGCCACCGAGAGCGCTACCGGCGACGAGCCAGGTGATTGCCACTCTTTAACTCTTGCCTCATTAGCAGCAATGTCTTTGTAGGCAAGCCCCGCTTGCCGAGCCAATTTGCCAGGATGCATTTTGTTGTAGCGCTTGATCAATTCGCTGACGTCATGACCAAGTAGTTCCGCATAAATTGCCAAGTGTTCGGGGCTGCCATAAGTGCAAACCCAGGTAGCAATGATGCGGCGAAAATCGTGAGGAGCCGTCCACTTGGCGTTTTCAAAGCCGTACAAGTGAGCTGTGGTCACTGCAACAGTGCGGGGCACCAAGTTTGAAAGATACTGGTGAGAGGCAATTGGGTCTCCCCGAAGAGAGTGTTGAGTACCTATAGTTCTGCTTTCACGCATGAAAAATGCGTAATCATGCCCCAAATTTTGAGGGCGGACGTAATCGCGGTAGTAAAAGAAGTCGGCATTCAGTTCCTGCTGTATGGGTCCAACAAACAAAGGGTAGACCCTTCCTTTATCTGTTTTGCTGCCAGTTTTGTGCCCTTCTGGTGTTAGCTCGACGAGAATCTCGCCATTGCCTTCTAAAGAAAGCTTTTGAAAGGTGAGTTCACGCGCTTCGCGTTGTCGTCCACCTGTTGTAATTAGGATGGCAAGGAGGAAGTAATCCATCCAGGCATCAATGACTTCTCTGGTCACTCCATGCTGTCTTTCTAGATCTTTGCAACGCCAACCCAGGTACTTTAAGACTTCCCAGCACTGCTCTATACTGATTGCTCGCGCCTCAAATGCTTCGTCAGAAGCATGGGGTCTGTCCTGAAGGTCAGGTACAGCTTTAACATAGCCTTTGGCAGTCTTGACTGCCTCTGAATTCCGCCAATCTTCGCCCGGAAAAGATTGGTTAAATGACCATTTCGCAACTGGAATGGCGACCGCAATAACTGTTTTGATTGATAGAGAGCTGTTCCCCTTCTCTCTTGACCAGGTTTCATAATCCTTGAGAACGGACAGATCTAACAGTTGCTGCAAGCTAAGCTGATCGAGGGGCGTTTCCCGATTTCTTTGAAACCCCAGAATCGAAGCAATTGCGTTATGCCAGCTTTTGAGCGTAGTAGGACGCACAACCTTTTTTCGCCATGGATTGACCGTTGTATAGAAGCGATCGAAAGCTTGAAACTCTTCTCTGAGGCGAGGAGTCCAGTCTGATTCTCTCAGCAAAAGCTGTTTTGCTTCTTTTTCCTTTGCTTCTTTTTCCCTTTTAAGGGCAGTGACTATCGTGTACGTGCCTTTAGGAATATGAGTATTAAATTGATTTTTGATTGCAATGATTTCTCTAGGAAGAGGATCAGGCAAGTACCAGTCTTGTTGCAACAGCCAATTACAGAAGCGTTTCCACTTGCTCTTTCTCACTTTTCGGGTGTGATTTGCAGTCATCAGAAGCAGTGCTTCATTGAAAATGGGGTCTGCTAGGGCGACAAAACCAGCAAGCGTAATTTGATCCAGAACATATTTTAGTTTTCGATGTTGTAGTTCTTCTAGCCCAAGAGTTATCAGCAATGCACGCAAGATGTACAAATTGATAATTGAGCGAACTTCGCCAGTTTCACGTTTGCCATTTATCGCTTCATATTTTGCTAGGGCTTCGGATAATTGTGTCGTCATATTAGATTTTGAAAGTTATGGAAAATACCGTTTTTACTCTTACCCTTTTGATCACAAAGGTAGAAGTAACCAACGAAAAATCTGGGTTTTAGCCTTTAGATTTCATAACTACATAACTATTTTTTCGACTCCATAACTGCTAGATTCACCTGAAAACATGGATGAATTTCACGCTTAAGCTAAAACACTCTCAGCTTGCTGAGGCTCTACCGACAGAACTTAATGACAACTGATATAAATAAGCGAAGAACCTCTCTTTCTTATCAGTAGAGATACGAATGAATATTTTCTAAAGCAATCGCGCTATCACATGCGATAGTCTCTTGAAAAGCTGGCATGGCAAATTAAGAGGGCATGGTCATACTTCCTTCTAATAAAAAACACTGGGTTAATAACTGCATAAGTACCTACTGCCTAACCGCTATAATGCAGCCACAGCAAGAGTTTCAAAAGCCACTTTTTGTAGCGTACTTAAAGGCATACTTAAAATTGCAGAAGCTTTTCTCAAAGCCAGAGAGTGCAGACTCTCTGGAAAAATTGAAAGGCAACTTAAGAATCTTCAAGACATTGCAGAAGGTTAGAAGCAGCCAAGATCACTAACGATGACAGTTAGGGCGATCGAATCCGTGGCACAACATTGGTGTGCCTTTCTGTGAGCGAGAAGCGTTTACCCCTTAAATCCTTGTTCCAGACGTGAAATTGCTTGCCTTTTCACTGCATTGCTTTGGAGACTCGATTTTTTGCAGTGCGCTTAGAGCGTACTTAAAGCAGCGAAAAGACCTTCAATGCCTGAAAAAGTAGACCTCTGTAATGACTTAAGGCTTACCCAAGTACTTCTCATTCGCACTGGAAAGCCCATCACTACAGAATCTGCGTCAGCGCATTGATCAAACTCGAAGCGCAAACCAAAACGATAAAGGTTTATAGCCTCACGGACGGAATAGCTGAAGGGGCGAAGTAAATCTATTGGAGATTGATGCGTTCCCCATAGCTGAACGAACTGGTAACTCCCAAAACGGCAGCCCTGCCGTAAGAGGCAAAATCCTGAAAAATGAACATGACGAATCAGCAGGAGCATGATGTACTTCCTTTTAGCAAGATGAATGGTTGATGAATGCTTTCTGTGTTTTCTGGGCTTTCCGCCCCAAAAACGGCTAGCTGCCGATGCTTTTGATGTTTTACCCGCTAGCTCTGGAAACCTTCAGTTAAGTCGTGGCTAATGAACCCCTGAAGCTTTAATTAAGTGTCAATTAGCCGTTTTTTTCTGTTCTCATTGTTCTGTACTCGAACTACAAACTGACGACTGGTATTCCTTTAGGCGAACCGAAGTGGAATACTCGCTACTTTACTGAATCGCCTTTGTGAGCGTCAATCAGCCTTTGCAGGGGGGCACCCAAGGGACGGAGAGTGAGAACCGCCAACGTCAAACACCAAAGAAATATTTCTCAACAAATCACAAGCAGTAAAAGTAAGCCCGAAATGCCCATGACTATATCGGGCGCGTCATCAATTCTTCACCCAAAGCTTGAAATACAAGCATTACCACGCCTGCTCAATCAATCAAGCTAGGAGCTGTAACCCCTTCTGACTATTGGAGTTAGCCCTTCATTGATGACAGCCTTTAGCAAACTCAAAGATTTTGATCACGATTCTCGCTTACTCTCTTATTCTCTTTGTAACTAGTGTAAAAAAACTTAACTGAGAGCAGTAATCGCTGTGTTGTTTATTTGACAGGGGATTTATACAAAAGCATATTTTTAATTAACCGGAAAAATATTAACAATGTATCGGCATATTGCAGAAATTTACAGGAAGTTATAGGAGGTTGCAGAAGTTTACATGAAATTCATTTCTTTGAAAGCCCCTCTTAAGAGGTGTCCGATAATTATTACAAATTGTTGCGTGAGTAACAGCCGCTTGTGTGCCGATTACAACTTTCTCTCTTAGTATCTTTTTATTAACTTTATAAAAATGTTGAAGTTATTTAAGGCGCTTTTTAAGCTCATACTTGATAGATGGCTGGCTAAGAATGATTGAGTCCATGCTACGATCGGTCTGCCGCGCACAACTTGAGCGTTTCACATTGCATTAACGCGCTTCATCTTCTGGTGCAATGGAGTATTGTCTCCTTAAATGTGAGGAGGCAGTGGTCTCAAGCCGCACAAGTGCCTGGTGGTCGCTCTTTCGAGCGGCAAGTTGGGTTCCTGAACTCCCTGAGAGTTTGGGAGCTTTCTCATGCAAAGCTGCTAAAAATGCCGTTTGCATTGCTTTGCTCATAGAAGTCTTGGCAGTTTCCCACGATTTTTGGAGCAAATGTTTTGGCTGCTGGCAAAGTTCAGAACTAGACTTTTGCTGAGACGGTGGCTGTTGAATCAGTCTGAGTCACACCAGCATTTGATCAAATCTGTGGGAATCCGATCGACATGCCGAAACAGGCGATCGATGGCGGCAAGTCTGCGTTGATGCAGCAGTGTGGCTTCTCTGTGCGAGGCAGAATGGCTCATCCAATGCTCGATCGTGCTGCGGGAGACACCACTCAGCTTGGCTAACTCGCTGTAGGACACCTCCCAAGCTTCTAGGAATTTAGCTGGATGAAGGGGCGGTGGGCAACGCAAGTACAAGTGCTCAAAGAGTTGCCACTGCTGATCAGAAGGGGGACGTGCCATAAGACCTCTAAAGCTAGAGTGAAGGGATTATTTCGCAATTACAAGCGGATTCTGAACAGGCATGACTGCCAAGTCGTCCTCAAAAGCCCAGTCAAGGTTAATGAAGGCACTTGAAAACGCAGCTTTATCGAGCAGCACTGCATAGTGATACCCGATCGCTTTGGTACTGCCTTCTGTCGCCCAAACTAGACCGACGATATGCCCGAAGTCTGGGTCTTTGAGCGCTTTCCAGAACACCCATGTTCCGATTTGGAAGCGCGGTGCTGGCAGGTAGAGCGGGGGTGGCTGTGGTAGGGCGATCGATGGAAGCAATAAGGGATGTGGCATGGGCTTTTCAGAATAACTGTGACGACAACGAGCGTGACCTGAAGTAACCGAACTGATAACCGCAGCTTTACAGCAAGGGGTTAGATGAGTGGTCGTACAGGAACCTAGACCGAGTTTGGGCAAAGCAATGATCTGTCGTTCTTGAACCAGCACCACTGCCAACTACGCAGCAGCGCAGCAGCAGAATGAGGGTTCTAGAAGGTCCTTGCAAAAAAAAGAATCAACGTTTCACACCCCTTCCAGTCCAGTTCTATTGTGCTCCGCTCTTGTTCTAATAAGTTAGCATAAGATCAGAACTTATTAAATAACATCTATGAAATCGGATGTGATTAGGCGTACAAAGTGATTTCAGAATTTTTCGGAGGAGATATGATGCTGTCAGAACATAGCGCATACGATCAGATGGCACGTAAAAACACAGCCAAAATCACATTCACTTGCCCTCCGGAGATGAAGCAAGAGCTAGAGTCGATCGCCGAATCTGAGCGTCGTACCGTCTCCAATCTTGTTGAGGGTGTGATGTTCGACTGGCTGGAAAGTAAGAAGGCTTCCCTGAGCAGCGCAAAAGTAGATAAGTGAGGTCATCACATAACACCGATAAACCAGGGCTTGCCAACACAGCAACGGTTAGAAATGGAAGCGATCGCTATGCTCCGAGACATGATCATCGACAATCAGCGAGGCAAAGTGCCGACCCCAGGACAGATTGTGCGGGGTAAACAGATCATGAATGAGTTAAATCGGCTGAAGCAAGCTAAGTAAGGGCGATCGCCATGACACCAGCAACTGCCACATCGCTATTCACCTTTGACGAATACCTGACCTATGAAGATGGCACTGACACTCGCTATGAGCTTTTTCGTGGGGAGCTAGTAGCAATGGGTCAGCCTCGCGGTCAGCACGCCGAAATCATGCGCTTTTGTGAGCGCCACCTTGAGACAGCGATTGAGCAAGCTGGTTTTGCTTGGGTGGTCAGACAAGCCGCGATCGGTGTGAGGGTGCCTCAAGTAGGGCGGCGGGACACGTCTAGAGTGCCTGATCTTTGCATTGTGCCTACCACTCAATGGGAAGGGCTATTGAACCGGGAAGCAGTCATTGAACTGGATGAGCCTGCACCATTGCTGGTCATGGAAGTGGTAAGCATGGGCACTGGAATTACAGACCATCGGCACAAGCGGGTGGAATACAACATTGTCGGCATCCCCGTCTATATCATTGTGGACTGGGTAGACGTTGACCGTAACAACAAACCTGGCGACAAACGGGTCACTGTCTTGAACCTGGTGGAAGGCTTTTACGATGAAACAGTCTACAGAGGCGATCAGGTCGTAGAGATACCGACTTTCCCAGCGCTAAAGCTAACAGCCAACCAAATCATTCGAGCAAAGGTATGACAAGAGCAGTTTTTGAAAAACTTTGCCACTTGCTTGAATCTGCGGTTAGATCATTGATACTTCACCACAGCAAAGCTCCCACGACAACACGAGCAACTGGTGAATTACAAGTTTCCACGTTTGAAGCGAGAGGAGTGTTCGTCATGTTCTAGGCAACCCTAGAAGCCAAAAACCCCCGCTGCGGCGAAACAGAAGGGGTCAAAAGGCTTGTTATTCAATTGAAAGATAGGAGCAGGGACTCTAACTGATGCTTTAGGCGGCAGGTTGTTAGGTCACCCAGCTTTGCTATGCCAATTTTAGTAGCAATTCGTCAAATGGTGCAACCTTTTTGACAAATTGCTCTAGTTTTTGCATGGCTTCCTATCCACTGCTTACACCAGTCATAGGGAGTTACTTCGTGCATCAAAAATTTGATAAGGGCAGGGGCAAGCCTGTCCTGCAAAATGCTGCTGTGGGCAAGGAGGGTCGCCGATGAACCTTCCCGCCCTTCAATTCCAGGCAATCCAGGAACCAAATGCGTTTCTGCGTCTCTTTCCACATCGGTTTGATTTCATCTATGCCGAGCATCCTGACCCTGGGGATCGCCCCGACTGGAAAACCGAAGACAGGCACCCTCTAAGCGATCGCCTGCTCCAAGAAGGCGCTTACTTGTATGGCGTGCGGTTTGGCAAACAGACCGACTACCTCATGCTCGACATTGATCCCGGTAGTCTTTACCATCCCCACAGCGATCGCTTCGCCATCCCACGCCTGTTGGCAGCGCTAGAACCGTTAGGTTTGGTTGAAACCGTCATCGTCACCAGTAGCTACCGGGGCGGTATCCACCTATACCTGCCCTTCCAGAAGCGGCAAGAAACCTGGGCGATCGCCCAGTCCGTCTCCGTCTTGTTGGCGAACGCCGGGTTCAAACTCAAACCGGGACAACTCGAACTGTTCCCCAACCCCAAGCCCTTCAGCGAAACACCGAGCCTTTACGCTGCTCATCGGCTCCCCTTACAAGCAGGCTCCTACCTGCTCAACCGTGACTTCCAGCCTATCTACGGCGACCAAACGACCTTTGTGCAGCGCTGGCAGTTTGCCCAACACCGCAACGCCATCGACTCATACACCCTGAAACGGGTCTTGCAACAGGTGAAGCGCAAACGGTACAAACTCTCCGGCAAAGCCGAGAAGTTTCTCCACGACCTGAATATTGAGGTTTTAGCGGGGTGGACTGACTCAGGGCAAACCAATTACCTGCTCGGTCGGATCGCGATGAGGGAATACATTTTCGGTCACGTCCAACGCGGTTCCGCTCCTCTCACTGGTGAAGACTTAGCGGCTGCCATCTGTGAAGTGGCACGCGCTCTCCCTGGCTTTGATTCGTATTGCAGCCATCAGGCAGACCTGGAACAGCGAGCCATGTTCTATACCCGTTCCATCCAGTCCAGTCATTACTACCCCTTTGGCTTCAAGCACCAGGTAAAGACGGCACCCCTACCGGATGCGACAAGTGAACCCGCGCCACCGAATCAGAATCAGCAGAAGTCGCAAGAGGCGCGCGATCGTATCCGTCAGGCAGTCACCGATCTGCTCACCAAAAACGCCTTACCAACACCTGTAACAGCCCGGAGACAGGCAATCCGCGCCTACGGCATTGGGAATGCCACCCTCGATAAATACAAAGAACTCTGGCACCCCAGCTACCTGAAAGGCTTACCAGACGGGGAATACCATACCCTTACGGCAACTCCCACATTTTCAGAACCCCTGAAACCCTTACCAGACGGAGAATACCATACCTTGAAGGACAATAAGCTTGTCAGCCATACTGCTGCCCCTCAAGGGCAAGCGGTTGGCTTTCTAGAAGTTGGGGGGTCTGGGGGGTTCTCCACAGGCATCGCTGTCGAAGCTGACAACCGAAAGGCTGTTAGGGCAGAGAAGCACCTTGCTAAGATGCAGGCATGGTTGGCAAGTGATGACCCGATTCTAATGGCAGAAGCCCAGCAGTTTTTTGCTGCCCAAATACAGCAAGAGTCGGTCAGTCTCGTCAGTACAGAGGTCGTGGCACCGAAGCCAGCCGCACAACCTTCGAGTGAGGAAGCAGTCATGCCAGGTGGGTTTGGACGATCGCAACCGCAACGCCGAGGTAGTAAAACCGCTTTGCAAGAAATTCGGCAATTGAGTGTTGTGCCTCAACAGCCAGTGCCGGAGCCTGACGTGGATCGGGCACTGCAAGCGGAAGTCGAAGCGTTCTTTGCTCAGTCTCAGCAGGAACATTCAGAAGAGCTGGCACTGGCGTGGTTGGCTGGTGTTTATAACCCGCTGGCGCAGGTCGATTTGCTGGCAGTAGGTGCTCGCTTTCTGAAGCCAGAAGAGGAAGACTGGCTGGCTTTGGCACGCTTAGTGGGCTGGCTCTCAGTCGAGGATGAACTGGATGCCATTTATTTCACTGCGCCTCCACCTGCTTTTGCGTTGGAGCAGGCTGATTGGTATGTGCGACCAGATTTGACCACGTTTCTGGATGAACCCGTGTTGTTGCGGGCGGCAGTGCAGCAGTATCCTATTCCCGAAGCGAGCCTTCGAGCGGCGATCGACCAGAAGGTGGCAGAGTTGGGTTGGACACTAGAGAAGTGGTCAAGTTTCATCTTGGAGGTGTTTGACAAACCTGATTTGGAATTTGATGGAGATGATTTACAGCTATTGTTGTTTGAGCTTCAAAGTCAGTTGCAACACATGGATTGACACGGGATACATTGGTTAGGAACCTGCTGGTCGAGAGGTAGCTTGATCCTTAGTGATTTCCGATTGCCATAAAAGTTAGGATTTCTGTCTTTATAGTGCAAAGCACTAGCAAAGGCTACAAATAGGTAGACCCAAAGTTTTAGCCTTTATGGAACTCGATTACAACGATCCTCACCCTCTTGTTGCAACCCTAGCTCGTCTCTTTGCGGCGCAAGGTCAAGCCATAGAAGTCGCCATCCTAGCAAACTCGACACCAGTAATCCTTCAAATCGACTTCGACAATTGGAATGGGGGGACTGGAATCTTTAATCTGATTCTACCAGTGCCGCATTATCTGTTTGCTCAGATAGAGATAACCTTGCAAGAACTCCAAGAGTCTATTGAAAAGAAAGCTCAGTTAATTCTAAGTGCTTATCCACAAGACTCCCTACGACAAGTAATAATCACACCGCAGCTTGCCTCTGATGAAGCATGGCAGGAGAAAGCTAAGACTTGGTTAGCTGGGAAAGGACTCACTAACCAGGGGCGCGTACGTTCAGACAACGTTGCTCCTAAGACCTGTGATGGGTTACTCTTTCGTTCATCACAAGAAATCAACTTGTACAAAGCTTTCAAAGCTTTAGGCGTATCTTTTGCTCCATTGCCAGTATTCATTAGAGGCGGAAAGGCTTACCGTCGCATAGAGCCGGACTTTGTGATCATCAAAGATGGTCTGATCACAATTGTGGAAGTTGATGGCGACACTGTGCATCATGAAACTCCTGTTGAAGCGTACAACCGGACAACCATGCTTGAAGAAGAAGGTGCCTGTTTACAGAGAGTTAATGCAAACGACTGTGACTCACCAGCCGCAGCTGCGGAATGCGCTCAAGAGATTTTACGCCGAATTGCACAGATCAAAAATGCTCGCACTTAATGGAAATGATCGGTATAAACAAAAGCCTCTGCTGAGGGCTACCTGATATTGATGGTGCATATCATGAAAGGCTAATTCGGGACTGCGTTAAATTCAGGAGCCTTAAAGCTGGAAGAAACGTACAGCAGAAGCTGCATCCCCAGTTTTGGCTGTAGTTCAAAAGCTATGGGAATGCCTAGCTGCCTTGTTACCAGCCCCTGACAATTTAGGTGTCGTAGGTTAGGCCTCGGCAAACAATAATGGGCACTCTGGAAGCGGCAAGCGTCCGCTTGCCAAAATGCCAGACCCAAAACTCACAGCAGCAGTATGTCTAATTTCGACTCAACCAAAAAACGCCTCGCTGATCTGCTACGTGACATCGTTGCTGGCAAAATCCAACTGCCTGACTTCCAGCGAGGGTGGGTCTGGAAGGATGAAGACATCCGTTCGCTGCTAGTCAGCATCGCTCGCGCCTTCCCAGTTGGTGCCGTCATGATGCTAGAAGCTGGTGGCGACACTCGCTTCAAAGTACGTCCTGTTGAAGGGCTTGACTCTACTAACATCCAACCCAACGACACAGAACTGCTGATTCTTGACGGTCAGCAACGCCTTACCTCCTTAACTCAAGTGCTGATGCTTCAGCAGGCTGTAGACACCCGCAACCCTACAGGCAAACCGCTCAAGCGCTACTACTACATTGACATCGAACTTGCCCTCGCAGGGGAAGAGCATTACGAAACCGCCATTATCGGTGTCGATGAAAACCGGCTGGTCAAAGAAAACTTCGGTCGCACCATCAAACTCGACCTCAGTACCCCTGAAAAGGAATACGAAAATTTCTACTTCCCCTGCAATCAAATTCTCAACTCTGACGGTTGGGAAGAAGGCTTGCTTGCTTACGATGCTGATAAGTTTGGACAGTACGCAAAATTTCGCAGACAAGTTCTTAACGAGTTCCGCAACTACAATCTCCCCATCATTGAACTCAGCAAAGAAAACAAAAAAGAAGCGGTTTGTCTCGTCTTTGAGAAAGTCAATACTGGCGGCGTTTCCCTTTCCGTGTTTGAACTAATCACCGCTACCTACGCTGCCGATAATGTCAATCTGCGTGACGACTGGTATGGCAATGCCAAAGAAAACCTGCAAGGCATTCAACAACAACTCTCTAGGCAGCGGTTGCTCAAGCACATACAACCAACGGAATTTTTACAAGGGCTAACCCTACTGCACACCTGGGACAAACGGCAGCAAGACTTGCTAGAAGGTAAAACAGGCAAACAGGTCACAGGGGTGAGCGCTAAACGGGAAGCCGTCCTGTCCCTACCTTTAGCCGCTTACCAGCAATGGAAAACCAAACTTACGGAAGGCTTCTGGAAAGCGGCAAAGTTTCTCCGTAAAGAATCTTTCTTTTCAACCCGTGACCTACCCTATAGCACCCAACTCGTGCCACTCGCTACAGTCTTAGCGCTTTTAGATAATGACTGGTTACAGCCAAAGATCTACGACAAACTGGCTCGTTGGTTCTGGTCTGGGGTGCTGGGTGAGCTTTACGGCGGAGCCGTTGAAACCCGTATGGCACTCGATCTTCAGGAACTTATGCACTGGATCAAGGGTAGCGATCAGGAACCTGCAACTGTGCGTGATGCCAACTTCCAACCCGCTCGCCTGGAAACGCTGCGATCGCGGAATAGTGCCGCTTACAAAGGGATCAGCATCCTGGTGCAGCGAGAGGGTGCAAAAGACTTCTTCTGGAAATCGACGCTCCGTGAACTCGACGAAACCGACTGGGAAGAGTGCAAGCTCGATATTCACCACATCTTTCCCAAAAAGTGGTGTGAAGACAAGCAAGTCCCCTCAGCACGTTACAACTCTATCCTCAATAAAACGCCCATTTCCTACAAAGCCAATCGTATGATCGGCGGCAAAGCCCCTAGCGATTACTTGTTGCAATTGCAGACGCACTCAGCCGTGCAATTGGACGATGCAGGTATGAATCTACTGCTGGCAAGCCACTGCATCGAACCAGCCACCCTGCGACAAAACGACTTTGAAGGTTTTATGGCAGCGCGCAAACGCACCTTGCTCACTAAAATCGAAGCCGTCATGGGTAAAACGATCGTGCTTTCTGATGAAGCTGTGCCTGAAGATGAAGCCGATGAGGAGGATTAAGGGGTCTGGGGAGGAACGGAACGGTGAACCGACTTAAGGACGTATAGCGATCGATAGGCAACGAGAACAGCGGACAAAGTGTACCTAAACCTGTTGCCATTCAAGCGGATTCGACAATCGGTCTAAGTCAGACGACAGCAGTTGCGACGTGGTGCTTACACATTCATGATCACCACTACAGCAGGGGCGAAGTGGCAAAGTAATGAGTGGCGATAGAAGGTAGTCTGCTTTGACGGTAGGTGCAAAACCTTAAGTGGGTTCACGTTCCACTACTCCCCAGCCGCCTTGTTGGCAGTTTAGACACGTCTGACAATTGCGCTGCTACTGACCGATGGAATTCCCTCTGGGGCGCTTGCAGTATCAATGTGTTTTCGCTGGTCACCATCGGCGCGATTAGGGTTTAAGTAGCACATTCGCTAAATATACGGTGCTGTTTCAACCCGACTTACAGCTAGACATAAGCTTATTTCCAAGACTCTACCAGAACAACGATCGCAACGATGCAAAACGTGAACGCAATTAATGGTTTGAGACAGAAGGTAAACAGCCCCAAGAGCAACTCCATAAGCTGGTTCGCTCCCAAGCTTACTGAGAGAAGCGAAGCGATTGTGAAACCAGCTAGAAAGAGGAAAAAATATTTGAGAACGGTGAATGCAAGCTTGACAACCGGGCTATAACCACTCTGAATCAGCAAGCCGTGTGATGGAAGTTTGTCAGTAGGGGAGGACCGTTCTGAAGCGACAGAGCGATTCAAGAAGGGCATAGCAGAAACTCCTTATGGACGAAGTGAAGGGTGGCTTCATCAGTTGCTTGAGGTGTATTGGGTTTCTTGCCCTTGGAGAGAAGCACCACTCGCTCCTCTACAAGGTGCAATTCATAAGAAGGTGTGGACACTAGATGCCAAAGATCTTCTTGGCTTGGTCAACGACCCAACCTGGAGTCTCTCCATAGCCATGTGCCCAGATGCGACCGTTAACCTTGACCTCCCATCGGCTGCCGGGGAAGGCGAGAGTGGGATCAGCGCTATAGTCGCCCAGATAGAATTTTTTGCCGTTAACCTCAAAGTAAATGCCAGTTGGGACAGGAATAAAGTCGCCTAGCCAGCCAGCTTGAGCGGGTTGCGGGTTGCCTACCAGCCCAATCGCGTTGGCAAGTGTCATAACCCCGGAGAGCGCAATGAGGCTAGAAAGCATTAGAGCCGTTGTCTTTAAACGAATCATGATAAGAATCCTCTGAATGGGTTGTATAACCTGGATATGTTCTCGGAGAGGCTAGTCTATTGACGTTGCGCTCACCTGAATTTGATTAGAGCAGTACGCAAATACACAGAGTTTTGCTGTGTAAGAATATCCACAAGCACAGGGGATACTAGGCTGTGTGTACGGTGCGTGTCATGGTTGCTGGCAATGAACAAAAGTAGCTTTGACGAGAAATTCCAACAGTTAACCAAGCATCAGGAAGCGGTGTTGGAGTACCTGCTGTCTGGTGCATCAGATAAAGCTGCTGCTGCGCGTTTCTGTATCCAAGAGACTACCTACAGAAAACACATTCAGCAGATAGCCCAGAAATTTGGCTTTAAGGCTGAACTGGGTGAGCGCTCGGATAAGCGTTCTGCCCTAACTGAACTCTTTCGGGAGCACAAGCCGGAGTGGGTTAGTGCTGAAGCGCTCGCGAAGTACATTGAATCAGATAACCTAGCTCCCGTTGTCGCTCAAACATCCCCAGTAGCCGAGCCATCACAGGTTAGCAATCTGAATTTTGTCGGGCGGCAAGGGGCAATCGCAGATCTCAACGCGTTTATTAACAGCGGTCAGCGCGTGATTTTGATCTTTGGCGAGGGCGGCAAGGGCAAATCAATGTTAGCGAAAGAATTTTGTAAGGCATTCGATCTTGTGCTACGGCATGATGTAGGGCAGGAGACGCAGAATGTCACGTCGATCGAAAACAAGGTTGACGAATGGCTGCGGCGCTATCTAGATGAAGAACCCGCCCAAGATTTTGACGTAAGCCTGACTCGACTGCTGCGAAAGCTTCAGGACAGCAGGCAGCGCATCGTGATTTGGATTGATAACTTAGAACCTGCTTTGGAGCAAGGGCTTTTTGTGGCGGCGCACCGTAACTATGTAAAGCTGCTGCGAGGGCTGACGGAGGTGGGGTTGCAGACCGTCACGCTGATCACCAGTCGTGAGCAGATTTGTGAGCCGAGCATCAAAGGCATTGAATTGTATGAGTTGCAGGAGCTACAGGCAGCAGATTGGCATGAGTTCTATTTGAGTCATGGGATTGCTACCGGAGTTGCGCCCGAAATTGAGACGATCTCAGAAACCTCTGCCCTTTATCAAATGCACAATGCCTATGGAGGTAATGCAGAGGCAATGTCAATTTTTAAGGGCGATATTTGCCGTGAGTGTAAGGGAAATTTAGAGGCGTACTGGCAGAAAAACAAAGCTGAACTATTACGGCATCCGAAACTGGCAAATTTGATTGAAAGTCAGTTCAACAAGCTCCAGCAAGATAGTGAATGGGAATATCGATTGCTGTGCCGCATGGGATGCTTTCGCTTTCAAGATGTGCCCTATGTGCCAGAGCAGGGATTGCTGGAGTTGCTGTGGGACGCCCCAGAACGGCAAAAGGCACGGATCGTGAAGGCGTTGTACGATCGCTGCTTGATCAAGCTTTTTGACGAAGGCTACTACTTGCATCCTGTTGTTCGAGCCGAGGCAATTTCCCGCTTGAGAAGCGGCGAGGAATGGGAAGTCACAAACCGTAAAGCTGCACAATCGTGGATAGAAAGTGTTGAAGCAATTGAGAAGCCGGAGGATGCCCTTACAGCTTTTGAAGCATATCATCATTATATTTCAATTGATGATTTACGAGGTGCTTGTAATGTGATTATTGAAAGAAGACCTAATAAACTAGCTAAACACTCTGCATTAGGTATTTCATTTTATAGGTTAGGTCTTTTAAATCAAATGATTTCGTCCATTAACTTAGTTAAGGATAATGTCGATCCTGGCTATTCTCAATGTAGAATTTTCAATATTCTTGGAGATTTATTATGGCTCACGGGTAGTATCCATGAAGCCATCTTTTACCATGATGAGTCAGGAAAAATAGCTAGTAATTGTCTTAAATTATCTAAAGCCTATTCAAATGATATTCAGACAGATTTTGGGAACCTGAATGTGGTAGCCTTGGCTAACAAAGGGCTTTGCAAAATAGATCTTTGGGAGCTTGAAGAAGCAGCATCTATTTTTAATGAATGTCTTTTATTAACTTATGAGATTAAGTGCCACCTTAGATATAGGGAGACTTCATGGTTCTGCCTAGCTTATTTGAGCTCCTGCATAGGGTCTAAAGAAAAAGCAACTGATTTTCTTTATAAGTCTGAATGTTCCGAAACAGCTCTAACAGAATGGGGGAGGGGGTACAAGTTTCTTTTTTTAGGAATGACTTACAAGAACTTAGATTTAAGTAAAAAGTCGATTGATACTTACAATCAAGCAATTGAATTTTCTGAAGAATATTATTATCCCCAGGTAAAAGCTAAGGCTCTAAACGGTCTTGCAGAGCTTTATCGAGAACAACAGGATTTTTCAAGGGCGCTTTTACATCATATAGAAGCGGTAAATCTTTTAGAAAAGATCGGCGCTAAATGTGATTTTGCTGACGCTCTTTTTCAACGAGCCTTAACGTATCAAGCAATAGGAGAAGCGGAAAAGAGTCAAGCAGACTCCGAAGAAGCGATACGGTTATTTACTGGAATGAATGCACCTCGACAAGTAGAAAGGGTGCAGCAGACGATGAACGGCACCAGTAACTCAAGGTAATAGGGATTGTGCAGGATAGGTGTTATGTCCAACAGTTTAATTCTCAAGATGCAGAGCCATTCATCCTTGACGTTTTTGATAGTCCGCCATTTCTGTTCGGACGATACTCAAACCTTGTTGAGGCGCAGAACCTGAATGCGTTACTGGGAGCAGTGGCACAGACCGAGAACCCGCATTGCAGCTTGCTCAAGTTAGGGACAAGTAAGCAGCACGCGAGTTTGACGGGCATTAGTAGCAAAGGCTATTGGCAGTTGTCGAAAATGTTAGCGACGCAAACGAGAATGACCAATGAATGGTTGGAACAACAAGAATTGTTATCAATTCGGAATCTTTGGATGAAAGTTCAAGGATACGCTTGAGCTACCAGTGTTGTTTGCGCGTCGTCATGAACCGCCCATTGCGAACCCGCATGATGGATGGTGTGGGAGGGGCAGGAGAAACATTTGCCTCGACTCGATTAGCTAGCTGTTGCTACTCTCAGCATGAATATAATTAATCACTATGATTTAGCCAAAACTGTTTAACCCGACCAAAGTAGTTCAACCGCTCTCCAATCTTAGCAATTTCTCGTGGATAAAACTCGGATAGCGCATCACACAGTTCTAGCATCCACTGTTTACGTGAATATCCAGGATTAACGGTTATTGAGTTTGAGTTAGCAATTTGAATTTGCCCCCAACCTAAAGCTCCAATTGTTAAACAATCCCATCCCAAAAACTCGATAGGTGCGAATGTAACCCTTTCTACTTCTACACGCGTCCCCTCGACATCATAGGCAACCATAAGAACAGCAAAGACATTTTTATCCTCCTCATAGAAACGAGATAGCCGTTCTACAGAAGTGAGGTTTGGCATATTAAACTTTGTACTAAGCCTGTGAGTTTTTACATCAATAATGTAATAAAAGCTGTTGTCATCTTCAAAAGCCAAATCTGCCATCGCTCTTCGAGCAAAAATTGCTGAGTAGTTTTTGCAAACCTCATCCCCAAGTACCTGTTGTAGATTACTACCAAGCACCTCCTGAATAGCATCACCAACAGCCCTTGGGCTATTTGCGGTTGATGTAGATAAGTAATCTTCTTGAGAGTTCAGAAATTCTTTGATGGCTTCTTGAACTTCACCAAATTTTTCGCTGTAAAAGATTTTGCTTTTTTCCATTGAGATTATTACTCTGCTAAAGGGAAAATACTTTGTTGCCGTGGTGTATTGCCATTTTGAGAATTGCGCTTCTTATCTACAGAGCGTACCTGTTCACTTAAAGTGTTACGCTCCCAAAAGACCCCTTCTGAATAACCTTGAATTGAAGACTCAGTCTCAGCAAGTTCAAGACGTTTCTCAGTTAAGCATGAGTACATCTCGTCCATTTCTACACCGAAATATCTTCTTCCTAGCTTTTTGGCAACTACAGATGTTGTCCCTGAGCCCAGAAAAGGGTCAAACACAACATCTCCAGGATTAGAACTTGCAAGAATAACCTTTGCAACTAACTTCTCTGGTTTCTGAGTTGGATGATCAGTGTTTTCTGGCATTGACCAGAAGGGAATCGTAAGGTCAGTCCATAAATTAGAAGGATGAGTAAGACGATAATTCCCGTTATCTGTCATATCCCAATCTTTAGGCGTACCATTCACAGTGTAGGGAGCAATAACTTTTCGCTTAAGCTTTACTGCCTCAACATTGAATGTATAAGTATCAGAGACTGTACAAAACCAAATATCCTCCGAAGAGTTTTTCCAGTTTCTACTAGCTCCACGTCCCTTTTCTCGTTCCCATGTAATACGGTTGCGAATCTGAAAACGATTTTTAACTGCTTCAAATACAGCAGGTGAGGATTGCCAGTCTGAGCAAATATAAATTGAAGAAGTCGGTTTTAATATGTCTTCCAAACCAGCTAAACAAGCATCTAACCAATCTGTGTAAGTATCTAAATTTCTCTTCTTAAAATTGCTAGAGTTGAACGTCTTATTCAAATTATAAGGTGGATCAATAAAGAGTAGATCAACTGACTGTTTCGGCAGAAAGTCTAGAATTTGAAGTAAGTCTTGATTAATTATGCGATTAATAACCTCTTGCAACTCTACGGGCTTATTCAGTTGCAATAGTCTTTTTTTATACTCGATGTGTTCTTCTGCATCTAGAGTAATTGTCTTGTTACGGGGAGCGCGTTCTTTGTCTTGTAGCATTTTGGATCCTAATGAGCCAAGAATATAGAGCTTTACTATGTACGATTAATACTGATAGTACATTTGTAGCTCAACCAATTGACCCCTTAGCGTACCAGATTTTGCCGTTTTCAGCCCACTACTTTGTGATGTTTTAGTTTGCAAGGCTTGATTTATATTCAACCCCCACAGAAAGCCTTTCAGTACTGCCAAAACCTAGAAGTGAATGGTAGATCGCTCCAGTCGGGTTATTATGCAGCTATCTAGCACTGAAGATTTGTCAGATAAACTGCTTTATAGATAGTAAATAATGTCAAGGAGAACTTTTCATTTTTCACGGCGACCACCACTTACGTCAGCCCACCAATTGACCAAACTTATAGCAGCTCCCATTCCTGTAAGAGCTATAGCGGCAGCAGATAATCTTGAACTCAGCATTAAGATCTTTGGGCTGTCCGCTCCAACACAGTGTTAGGCTTACATCTCATCGAGTTGTAGCCCCACTGAAGCACCGATGATGTACCATATGTCCTGCCATAGTACATAGGCTAAATCCGTCCCTGCATAAGCTGTTTCATCATTTCCTTTCCTTAATAGCTTGCCGTTCGCTAAGTACTTGCTCTCGATTGAACCAATCTCGCTAGAGCTAAGCTGTTTAGGTAGCACTATTCTTAGGGGCTCGCAATATACAGGGTCGTCCGCGACTAAAAAAAACTCATCAAATAGATGTGAGAATGCGACCATATGGTTACCAATCTCAAAGCTATACCATTCCTCGGCAATAGTATTTATACGAATTTCGCCCTTCTCGTATTCTTTAATATATCCATCCAAATGCTTAACTTTATGAGAGTTCTTTTCTGGATGAAATACAAAAACAGTAATAAAAGATTTTTCATGTAGCCATTCAATAGCATGAGGAATCAACTCTTCTAAATTTACTGCTGCTAAGTTTTTGTTAGGATGCAACTCCTTGAAAAAACTTATCGCTTTAGCTGTCTCCCTACAGACAAATGGGTAGTCAATGTACATCACACGATATTTTGCTGGAGCTCTTTGCATGCGCTCATTATAAATTTGACGAACTTCTAAGACACAGTTTTTGGGATTTCTGTTGATTTCTCTGCCGGTAAACCTAATTACGGTATAACCAGCTCGTGACAAATATCGCTGTCTAATAGCGTCTTTTTCAAGCTGCTCTTCCATTGAGTGGTAATCATATCCATCTAACTCAATGATTAAACGAGCATCTTTAAGAATAAAATCAACTCTAAATCTACTGTGTTTTTCAGTGTTTCCAAACCAATGTTCACTTTCAATAGCGTCAGCCAAATCACCCAATTCTTTACTAAACTCTTTCTCGATGTAGGATTGACCTCGATCCTTGTACCAGCTTGGAGGTGATTCTGGTTGCCCTGGATATTTCATTTCCCCTCGAATATTACGTAAAGCCTAACAATTAATAGGCTGAAAGCTTCCGCCTAAGATTCCATAGCAGGTAGTTATGCCGAATCTTTCTGCACAACACCTCAAATCTACTGCTTATGCCGAATCTTGCCGCATAATACGCTGCTAGCGGTGGATAGGCGGAATCCTTCCGCATATTTTCAGGTTTTCTACGGAGATTAGCAGATGTACTATGCAGCACCCAGTACATTGTCTTCGTTTAACTTCCCTGCAGCAGCGTTCTCAATCAAGGTGGGCAGGGGGTGTGTAGCCCACTCGACTGCATCGCTCCCAGCGCGATCGCCAGCCTTGTTCTGCAATACCAACTTATGGTTGAAAGTTGGTAAAATTAGACGATCCTCTCCAGCAACGACGCACGTTGACTGCTGCTTGGATGAGACCCTCCAACTATCGAAAGTTGGTAAAACCATTAGAGACTGAAAGGTAGGCATGTGCTGTTGTTCTCAGTCTGTGTCTCATAGCATGCTCTTAAGACTCGCATTCACCTAACAAACACGCTGTGACCGATTCTCTTTTTCCCAAACTTGTGGGTTATGACGCATTCTTGAGTGCGCTAAAGACGCGCATTCGTACCGCTCAAGTGCGAGCGTCGCTTGCCGTCAACCAGGAATTGATCCTGCTCTACTGGCAGATCGGGCGCGAGATTCTGCAACGACAAAAGGAGGAAGGGTGGGGTGCAAAGGTGATCGATCGTTTAGCGAAAGACCTGAAGCGCGAGTTCCCTGAGATGAAAGGCTTTTCCCGCTCCAACCTCAAGTACATGCGGACTTTTGCGGACGCTTATCCCGCTGGCGAAATTGGTCAGCAGCTTGCTGTCCAAATACCCTGGTTCCATAACTGCATGATTCTGGAAAAGGTCAAAGACCCGCCGACGCGGCTCTGGTACATTCAAAAAACGATCGCCAACGGCTGGAGTCGCAATATCCTCGTCATGCAGATTGAGAGTGGGCTGCACGAGCGTCAAGGTGGAGCAGTCACTAACTTTGAGCGCACTCTGCCCCCCTCACAATCGGATTTAGCACACCAACTCATTAAAGACCCGTATGCGCTGGACTTCTTGACGCTAGGCGAAGAGGCTCAGGAGCGTGACCTGGAGCGGGGGTTGGTAGAACATATCCGCGACTTTTTGATGGAGCTGGGCACAGGCTTTGCCTTTGTGGGCAGCCAGCATCCCCTTGAAGTCAGTGGGAAGGAGTACAGGATCGACCTGCTTTTCTATCACATCCCACTGCACCGTTACGTAGTGATTGACCTGAAAATGGGTGAATTCGAGCCGCAGCACTCCGGGCAGATGGGCTTCTATGTGGCGGCAGTCGATAACTTGTTACGCACTGAACGGGATGATCCGACGATCGGCATCATCCTGTGCAAGTCCAAAGACCGCACGATCGTCGAATATGCACTGCAAGGCAGCCACTTACCGATTGGGGTCTCGTCCTATCAACTCCAGTCCAAACTGCCCCCTGCTCTGGAAAGCAGTCTGCCTTCAGTAGCGCAACTGGAGATCGTGCTCAATACGGCAGCAGCGTCAATCGAGGCAACGTTAGACGAGACAGCACAGAGCGAGTCTGATGAGGCACCACCCTCATGACAACAACACCGAATACGCAAAAGACAGTATCCCGGAAATCGCCCAACTCGCGCACGTATGCAGAGGTGCGATCGCGCGAGCATCTGCTGGCGGAAGAGGTCGAAGCCATGCGTGGGGCGATCAAGAAGAACGGTGGTCGCCATGCCCATCGGGATAGCACCCTCATTTTAGTGATCTATCGGCACGGTTTACGGGTAGAAGAAGCCGCCAATTTGAAGTGGGAGCAGGTTGATTTCGCGTCTGGCAACATCCATGTGCGGCGGATCAAGCGGGGTACACCTTCGACTCAGCCGTTAGGCGGTGATGAGTTGCGAGCGCTACGAAAGCTCCAGCGGGAGTACCCGACTTCGCCCTTTGTCTTTCAGTCCAGTCGTAAAGGACCACTAGCAAATGACACGATCTCAGGGATCGTGGAGCAAGCGGGAGTACTGGCAGCTTTACCGTTTCCAACACATCCGCATATGTTGCGGCATGGCACGGGGTACTACCTGGCAAATAAAGGCGTAGACACGCGCACGATCCAAGCTTATTTGGGACATTGCAACATTCAGCACACGGTACGGTATACGGAGCTTGCACCCGGTCGTTTCAAGGGCTTATGGGACGATTAGTGACTGTACTGAGGGAGAGCACTATACCTTTAATGAGGGAAAAAGAGGTCCATGTCAGCAGTTGTATCGACACTGTGATCGAGGGTTCGATTCAGTTGGTAAGCCTATCAATTCGATCAGCAGTGCAGTATCCTTCTGTTGTTACTGTCGAATGGCAACCCAATGGGACAGGTTATTGCCGTCTTCAATCAATCTGGAGGCGTTGGAAAAAGCACGTTAACCATGAATTTGGGTTATCACTTGGCGCAGCGCAAAAAGAAAGTGCTGTTAGTTGACATGGACCCACAAGCGAGCCTGACAGCTTTTATGGGGCTAGAGCCATCTGACCTAGACAAAACGATCTACGAATCTGTGATGTCATCAGAACCCCTACCCATTCATACCAATCTTCATGGTATCGATCTTGTGCCTGCCAACATTAATTTAAGTGGGGCAGAGTTAGAACTGGTAGTAGCGGACATGAGAGACTATCGGTTAAAAGAAGCGTTAAGTGCTGTTGTAGACAAGTACAATTTTATTTTTATTGATTGCCCTCCTAGTCTTGGCATCTTGAGCTACATCTCCTTGGTAGCAGCAACGCATGTACTCATTCCCATCCAGACGCAATACAAAGCCCTTAAAGGAACGGAGCTTCTGCTGAGTACGATCGCTCGTGTGCGGTCGCGTGCTAACAAAACGTTGAGTGTTGCGGGTGTAGTACCGACAATGCATGAAGCCAGAACCGTACAGGGAGTTATGTCTTTACAGTCTATTCAAGAACAGTTAGCTAAGATTGGGGCTGTGTTTCCAACCATCCCTCGCTCTGTAAGCTTTGCTGATGCATCCCAGGAACATATACCGTTGGCACTGTACAGCCCTAAGCATCCAGCGGTGCCTTTGTTCAACCAGATTGCTCGTAGTCTAGAAAAATTACCATGAGTGGAAGAAAGCGCACCAACCAGCCTTATCAAATTAAAGGTGTTGACGCTCTCTTTGGTGGAACAGACCAAACAGAGACGGAGGATCGCCATTTAGCAACGGCTGACATCGTGCCATTTGAGCAACAGCCGCGCCGATACTTTGACCCAGAGAAATTGAACCAGCTTGTTGAGTCAATCAAACAGCACGGTATTTTGGAACCGTTGTTGGTGCGTTCTTCAAAGGATGGCAAATATGAGATTGTTGCCGGAGAACGCCGTTATCGAGCGGCAACGATGCTTGGACTGACTGAAGTGCCTGTAGTCATTCGGAATTTCAACGATCAAGAAGCGCTACAAGTTGCCCTGATCGAAAACCTGCAACGGGAAGACCTGAATCCTATTGAGGAAACTGAGGGCATTTTAGAGTTGGTAGCACTTCGCTTACAGAAGGATGTTGAGTACGTTATTACCTTACTCAATCAGGCAGCCCATCCAGAACGCAACGCTGTGGATAACGTTATCCACAAAGAAGAATGGCAAGTGCTGCAAAAGGTTTTTGCTACTGTTGGACGCTTTACCCCTGAGAGCTTCCGTACTAATCGGCTGCCTCTACTGAATTTGCCAACTGACATTTTGAACGCTTTGAGGGAAGGGAAGCTTGCCTATACCAAAGCGAGGGCAATTGCACGGGTAAAAGATGAAGCTCAACGGCATGAGTTACTTGCAACGGCTATTAAGGAGGAATTGTCGCTGGTTCAGATCAAGGAACGCATAGTAACTAGTGCCAAAGTTAATAGTGTTGAAGCACCAGTTACATCGCTCAAAACGCGCTTTGAATCAGCTTACAAGCGTATTAAAAATTCAAAAGTTTGGGATAGCCCCAAGCAGAAGAAGACGTTGGAGAAACTTCTGGAAACATTAGAACAGCTTGTAGAGCAAGATTAGTCCAAATTGTGCAAGCAAAGTAGAGAGGAAGAAGACGAGCCAGAAGCAATAGCTTCCCTTCTCAGTGAGTTGTTGGAGCAAACTGTGACATTTATAGTGCTGACTAACTAGGCTTAGTGTCATCCGCTGCTCAAACTAAGCTAAGCAGTGCCTAACCTCTGACGGCATCAACCCTACCGCGTTTAAGGTCTGGCAGTTTGACAGTACTGTAACGTCGGTACTGCTTGTTTCACGGCATAGGTGGCTCCAGGCACTAAGATAAACTCACTCGCACCGACCTGGCTGATCGGACTGCCCCAATCATAGGTGTAACCCAGTCCTGTCCAGGGTTGAAGCGCTGTTCGAATGCTGCGAAAGTACAACGTTTGATAAAAAGACTGATAGTCTTGAATCCCAGTACCCTGAGTGTGCCCAGTCACTTGAGGCACAACCCCAGCAAAATGGAGTGGGCATTGTCGCTGCGTAATGTCTGGGTTGACGCACGGTCGAAACAGATCCTGGGGACGCACCCAGAGTTCAACAAACTGCTCGTACTTCCAGGTGGGATTGAGTCCTAGGTACTGCTTTAAGCGAAGCGTTAACTCAGCGGCTGTGGCGTTGGGATGTTGTTGCAAATAGCGCTGGCAAAAGGCTTTGACTTGGGGTGCCACCGTCACCCAGACTAGCTGATCTTCACGCCTGGAACTCTGCGTATTGGGCTGGATGAACTGCTCATACACACGTTGGCTTTTCCAGGTCACGACTAAAACTTGCGTCCTGGTTGGATTCCACACCAAAAGGGGATTATCTGATGTAATGGGAAGGAGCGTATCGACCGCTTTTTCAGGCTCGACGAACGCGGCATCTTGAATGGCAGCGCGGTATCTTACCTGCAACGAGTCTGTCACGGAGTGGGTCAGCCCTGGTGACAGCAAAACACCGGGCGTGAAGCTAGCCGCCAGCAGGCAGATAAAGAAGGTTTGACCACGGTGCCAAAGTTTCATACGGTTGTTCAGCGTGGTGACGGGTAGCGAGGCGGTCACCTCTCATCAGGATGCTCGAATTGTGCTGCTCGCTCACCCCTGACCAAGGCGCTGGCTGTTGCCAATAGTCTGCCGTCGTGTGACTTCTGGGCTAACCCATACCCGACTGTGATCGCTCGTTAGACTTCTCACCACCACACTGGACGGTTGGCATTCTGATCGGCTTTGATTGAGGCAGTGACTGCGACCCTAAACAAGCTGATCACTCGGCTCAGTCACACAACCTATTTTTAAGCGTGGTGGAGCGTCAATGTGGATTTACAAAACCTGAAGTGGACGAAGAACATTGTGCCGCAGAACCACGAACACTGGGCATACCAACCGTTTGACAAAGGACACCTATTCAAGTTGGCGTGGCGAGACAATGAAGGCAATGCTAACAAACCAGCAAGAGAAGACCTGCTGCTACTGCGACAACATGGGTACGTTACCCACTTAGTGAGAGTGCTGGACTATAAGTCCGAAAACGATGCTTGGCGTGGTGACTTCAACATTTACCGGATTGTGGAAGTTCTTTGGGTCATAGACTGGTCCAACCTAGCCACTACACTCAAAGCCGATAAAGTCTTTGAGTACCCTGGAGTTATGTACTACGAGGGCGGCGATGCTATGTACCTAGCGGCGCTGCCGACCTTCCAAAAACGTTGGCACGGGAATGACGGGCTGAAGAACTTTCAGGCGCATGTGCATACCCACCTTAACTTGACTTAAGCAGCGCCAGCATTAAAGCAGTGCAGCAGTGAGTTGCATGATGAAGCAGTCAATAGCGGTCAGCACAAAGCTCCCTCAAGGGGTGGAAAGCCGACAGAAACGGTTTCTGCCGCAAGGGATGCTTGTTTGCTTGCTCGACTCTACTAACGATGGACGTAAGCGCCTAGTGACTCGCAATAACCTGAAGTAGTGGACTCCTGAGTCCAAGCAAGATGTTCATTTCCGCTGACCCTCATGCGCTCGACAGCCGTGGGAGTCAGCCTTCCTGACCCCAAATCGATCGCCATGCAAAAGCCCCTGTACTTGCAGGGGCTTCATTGTTACTTAAGGCTAGTCGCTTGCTTCAATGCTTAGTAGGAAGCGCTCCGACGGGTCACAGCATAGTAGATGAACAGCGCAACAATCGCGCCTAGCACGGCGACCAAGATGCCGCCCAAACTCAGTCCGGCTGAGGTTAACGCTAGGGTACCCGTGGTCAAAAAGCTGAAGAGGCTACCACCGACAAAAGCACCGACAATACCCAGAATCATGGTGCCCAGGATGCCGCCACCTTGATGACCAGGAAACAGCGCTTTAGCAATCGCGCCTGCAATCAAACCTAAAACGATCCAAGCCAAGATATTCATAATGTTAACTCCAGTTAAATAGTGAGTGCGCTGAAAAAGGGCGCTGAAAAACTCTTTTGATGTTCTTAAGTTAACAGGCGCACCCGCTGACTTGTCCCTGCCTGTAGCGAGAACCTGGGCAAAGCAGAGGGAGGAGAAAAAGGGAGCAGCACTCTGCCCGATGGCGCAAGGCAAGTCAGCCGAAGCTGATGATTTATCTCTCATAAGAGAGGGTCACTTCGCTGATGATGTCCCTTCACGGCTGAGCCAAACCGCTGTCTACATTGGCAAGGAACACTTTTAGGGATTGCGACAGGATACGTGTAAAAACCTGCAAGATGCGGTTCAAATGCTTGATTTAGCTACATTTCAGCTTTTACCTTTCCAGGCAATATCCTTAAAACCTTGCAGTAGTACAGGTTTGGACTGCTTTTGGACTGCGTACTACTTGAAAATTAGTAGTACACCCGCGATTTCTCAGCTTTTTTAGAGGCTAAAACCCTGATTCCTTGGTTGAATAGTTGCATCACACAGCAACTATTCAAGGTTTTCACCCTATTTAAGGTTGAATCGCTAGAAGCTAAGAGTATCAAGGATTAGGGGGCTATATTGCAGGTTTTTACACGTATCCTGTCGCAATCCCTTTTAGGCATGGTGCAAGGAGGCTCGGTAGACACACGCCTTTTTCGTAACGGGTAGGATTACTCTGTCTGCATGGGCATCCTGAATTGGTTGATGCCAGAACATACCTTTATGCGCCTCTACC
>NZ_JACJPI010000076.1 GCF_014695975.1 Leptolyngbya sp. FACHB-321 | reverse complement strand
TAACAGGTATGCATGACAAGCACCAGATCACTGAGGAGCCGTGTGAGGTTAACACTTCAAGCACGGTTCTGGAGACCAGCGGGGTGGGTGACTGCTCCGCTGAGTTTAACCCCATGATTGGTCTAGCGGCAGGAAGAAAGCCAAAACAATACAAAATCAAGCTTTTAAGAACATCAACCTTCCCCTAAACAATCAATAGTGGGACGGTTCAGCGGACCACGTACCCATTAGGACGAATACTAGAAGCTAGGATCAGCAGGCTTTCCAGCCTTAGCGACCAAAATTTCTCCATTACTCAACAAAGGCGATACATCGTACTCTTGATACTTTTCTCGTAATTCTTTTGGTACACGGATAGGTTTACCATTTTGTAGATTGACGAAAATACCTGTTTGTTCACCGAGAGCAGCTACTTTACCATTAACCAATATCACTGCATTAACAGTCCAGCGCAGTGAGTCTATTGCCTTAATCCACATCCTGCCACAAGGAGTATCAGGAATTCTAATGGCCTGTTTATAGTCAACTCGTGTTTGCACAATAATAGGGGCAATTCCATTCTTAATTTGTTCGTTTAAGGGGAAATGAAGCGCTAACATTTCCAAGCGCATATCTTCTAACCACCGGATATAAACGATGTTGTTAACAATGCCCGCAAAGTCAATATCATAAGTTCTAACTGGTAAATTTATTTCAATTTCAAATGGTTGCTTCTGGAATTGTTCGCTCATATTTGCCTTCTAGTGAACTCTTAACTTCAAGAACGGAAATCTTGAGAAGAAATTACTATTTTGTGAAGCCGATTTATTCAATTGTGCACAAGCAAATAATTCTTGTTAGAACTGGCTATAGCCATCCTTCATAGAATGTAACCGGGGTGTAGGAGTGGAATTTCTACGTACTATGAACGCCTTATTCGCAAATACCTTTGAAAGCCACATATTAATATTTTATTCAAAGAATATTTTTGTCAAAACTACTTTTTTACATGGCTAGTTATTTTGTAGTTCCTAGATAGAGAATCGAAATAAGTCAATCTCTAGCAGATGTACTATAGAAATACGAGTTCAGCTTTGGGATGATTTATCGATACGACGGAGAGTAATGCGTAATAGATTCTGTGCTCCAGATGCGAAACCAAAAATAGAATGCTGCAAATACTGTTCGTAATCAATGACACGTTTCTCTCCAATTAAGCATACCGCTTCTGTCCGATTTGCCTTCAAACGTTTGAACCACGCCTTTAAGGTTCGTACATAATCTTGTCGGTCATTGCGGATGGCTACAATCTCAAAAAGTGGTTCGATCGCCATCGCAATCTCAACGAATCGTGGTAAGTCGGATTCTGGGAAAATCTCATTGATAATGAGAGGCTTGATTTCTTTTGCACACATGCTGCCATAAGCAATAGTTTGTAGCGTTAAAAAGCCAGAAGGTTTTAGCCATTGGTGACAGCATTGAAAAAATTTATGGTAAGCATGAACTTTCTCGACCTGAGATAATCCTGGTTTAACAAATGCTTCAAAAGCTTCAATCGAGATAATAGAATCGTAGAGTTCGTTTGGACAATGATTAAACCAGTTTTCTAATCTGGCTTGAATTCCAGTATGCTGAAATGACTCAATGTTATCTAGCTGCGCTTGACTTAAAGTTAAGCCCGTTACTTGCTTAACCCCATAGATCTCAACTAGACGTTTGAGCATAGCTCCCCATCCGCAGCCAACTTCTAGAACGTGATTTGCGCCCTTGGCTTGTGCTTGTTTGACAAAATAATCTAATTTTCTGACTTGAGCAGATTCCAAAGATTCAAAACTTTCGTGTTCTGACCACAATGCACAACTATAGCTTATGGTTCTATCCAGCCAGAGTTTATAAAAGTCATTACTAACATCATAGTGATGCTGAATAGCCCAATCTGACGCTCCTTGGTAATCAAGGATGTCTAGGGAAGCAGATGTATCTAATGTCGATTTGTGGGTAAGGTTCATGAAAGACCGCTCCAATGATAAGAAGTATAGATGTCAGAGTTTGAGAAACTGGTTTCTCCCATTGCATAGGTCAGTTAGCGCTTTGCTAAATACTGCGAGATTGATGCAATAGTCGGATAATCATGAGTGATTGTTGGATCTACTTCATGTCCCAGCCAATCCTCTAATTCACTAGTCATTCCCACTGCTGCTAGTGAATCTAAACCATACCTCTCTAGGTTGGAAGTAATATCTAATTCCGTAGAATCAATTCCTAGAGATGTTGAGAGATATGAGATCAACCAATTCTGAATCTCTTTTTCTGTTCTTGAACTCTTCTGCATTGTTTCTAATTGTAAATTATCGAAATGAGCATTAAGGCGATTTCTCCAAAAGAAGAGACCCGATAGTAGGGACAGGTTTAGCCAGAATTGCATGGTGAAGCCTGCAAGATATCTACAGAATCTACCCCTACAGGTATTTTTTTTCTAGAAATCTCCTAACCTCAATCATTGACGCGTTTTCCATTGTCAATTTTTCCTACTCATTCTTGCTCCTAAATCAATTAATAACTGATTTAGATTGTACCCATGCACTTCGATTTTCAATCATCTGCTTCGTTGATTTTTTAACATCCCATGCTAGGTTTAGGAACTCTAACGTTCGAATTACATATCCACCCCAATCGATCTGCCACCATTTCATACCAAAGAAAGCTGAACTATTAAAAGCATGATGGTTGTTATGCCAAGACTCGCCTAATGTTGGAATTGCCAACCATAAATTGTTGGTACTTCTTTCATTCGTTTGAAAGGGCCGCTCACCATAGATATGCATAATAGAGTTCACACTCCAAATTGCATGTTCAACAAAAAATAGCCGCACCAGTCCGCCCCACAAAAAACCAAGAAAAGCTCCTGAAAATGACTGATATATGAAACCTCCAATGACTGTTGGAAATACTAGTCCTAAGCAGAACCAGACAAAATACAATTGACTAACTTTGAAAAGGATTTTGTCTCTTAATAGTTCTGGTGCATAGTAAAGGGGATTTGGAATTTCATGGTCGAACATCCAAAGAATATGGGCATAGGCTAATCCCCTAAATATCTTAAGATTAGATGCCTCTTGCTGGTGAGGGGAATGGGGATCGCCCAATTGGTCACTACATTCGTGGTGACGACGGTGCAATGCTACCCAGTAAATTAGTGGCCCCTGACCAGCCATTGATCCTAGTATTACCAAAATTACTTGGATGACCTTGCTTGTCTTGAACGATCTATGGGTAAATAGTCGATGAAATCCAACCGTAATACCAGTTCCGCTGGCAATCCACATTGTTAAGAAAAGGCTGATTTCGGTGATGCTTATTCTGTATTTTCCAAGCAATGAAACTGCGATAATGGTTCCTAATAAAGGTAGCAAAGTAATCAAAAATGCGTGAAACTGTTGACTCTTTTTTAAGGCGCTTTTTTGGATCACCTTCTTGGAGGAATGAGTAGTTGCTTCAGACGAATGATTACCTGGAGAATTGTTAGACATGGCGGGAGTGTTTGTAAGGTTTTGGCAATGAATTCTACTCTGATCTAAAATCAGATCAACTCCGTTGAGGAACCGCAACTAAAGTGAAATGTCAAATTGATTAGCTACTGCAACGCCCGATTTAATAGCATCTTCATGAAAACCGTAGCCTAGATAGCTTCCACAAAAAAATGTTCTACGGGTACCATTTAGTTGAATTAACCCTTTCTGAGTGTTGACTGCTTCAAAAGTGTAAACGGGATGAGTGAAATCAACTTGGTGCAAAATAGCCTTCTCAGGAATTTCTTGACGACGATTCAAGGTGACAAAGTATTGATTCTGAGTATGTCTATGATTTTGTATTCGATTCAAGTGGTACGTTACGGAGTAAAAATCCAAATTATTTTCTAGTTCTTGAGTATAATTCCAAGAGGCCCATGCTTCTTTATGGGAAGGCATAACAGAGATATCAGTATGAACTATAGTTCGGTTCAATTGATATTTCCACGTTCCCAATAAGCAAATCTCTTCCTCAGACGGATCACTAAGCAGATTGAGAACCTGATCTGCATGAACTCCAAACACAACATAGTCAAATTTATATGTATTACTATTCTCTTTTATATAGACACCATCTGATTCTCTAGAAATAGAATCAACCTGAGAGTTGGTTTTTACTCTTCCCTTAAATTTTCTGATAATAGTATTGATATAATTCCGACTACCACCCTTGATATATTGCCATTTTGGAATCTGATCTCTTGTTAACATGCCATGATTGTTCATGAAGTGCAAAAAAGTTGCTGCTGGAAAATCAGTAATTTGACTTGGCGCAGTGGACCAAATCGCTGAGGCGCTTGGAATAATATAGAGATTGATAAGGTCAGTGGAAAAACCTTCTGCTTCTAAATATTGCCCTAAAGTTAGGTTGGCTAAAATGCCGTCAGCAAGATCTTGAGATGCTTTACAACCAAACTTATAAATCTCCTTAATAATTTTAATGACTACTGGATCTAACTTCTGATCTTTAGTAGGCACCCCACCTATTCCATTGTTCAACCGAGAAGACTTACTTTTAGGGTTTGCATAAGCATATTCCAGTTTGCTTTCTTCAGAGTGATAGCTGAAGGACATGTCACTTTCCTCGATTTCAACATCACCTAATTGATGGATTAATCGGTGCATGGTTGGATAATTATGATCATTGAGAACCATAAAACCAATATCCAAAGGAGTTCCTGCGTCAGGACCTTGTTCAACAACTAAAGTATGTGCATGACCTCCAAGACGCTTATCCTTTTCAAAGATAGTCACGTTATGGTTTTGTTGCAGCAGATAAGCCGCAGTCAGTCCTGCTGCACCAGCACCGATGACAGCAATATTTAGACCTTTGGCATCCTTTGTTTCAAACGGCTTTGTGTTCATATGGCTAAATAAAAGCTACTTCCAAATTGTCGATCGCTGTACGAAAAACTAAACCAAACAATACATGTGGACAATGTTTAGAGTTTTTGCTAAAAATGCGCTTTTGCATGCATAACGTTGAACTTTGCCACTGGAGGTTTTAGGAATACTCCCAACCTGGATAAGCGCGATCGCATAGGGTTGGAGGTTATATTGTTGAGTAACTGCCTCGCGAATATCCCCTACCAATTGATTGAGAACTGTTAATAGATCTTTGCTTTGTTCATCACTTGGCGCTGTATTCTTCTGAAGAGAACTGAAATCTTGTTCGCATTTCTCATGAGCGCCCTGATTTACAGCTTGTTTGAAATTTCTACTGTAACGACGTTCAACTTCAGCTACGATAACTAATCGTTCTTCATTCTCTAACTCAATAGAAAATACTGCGCTAGCGTTGGAGCACAAACTTGAATGACTTTGCTCAACAGTTCTTTCAATGTCCTGGGGATAGTAGTTACTACCTCGGATAATAATGATATCCTTCAGTCGCCCGGTTACAAATAGCTCCCCATCTTGGATAAAGCCCAGATCGCCCGTTCGTAGATAAGGTCCCTTTCCAGAATTTATCAGATAAGCATTGAATGTTTCTTGTGTGTTTTCTGTTTGGTTCCAATAACCTTGTGCCACACTAGACCCCTGAACCCAAATTTCTCCAACTTCACTGTTGTCGCACTGAGTTAATTTGTTGGGGTGGACAATAACAATTTCTTGTTTAGACAGGGTTTGGCCACAACCTACCAGTTCTTGTGATTCACTATTACAGTTGATTGCTCGCTTGACCTGATTTTGTTCTAACGATATGCGGTCAAATGCTTTAATCACTGGTGCTGCTAATTTTGATCCGCCCGAAATGATGAGGGTTGCCTCTGCCATCCCATAACAAGGATAAAAAGATTCATGGCGGAAGCCGTAGGGTGCAAACTTTTCTGTGAATCTTCTCATACAATCAGATCTAATTGGCTCAGCACCATTAAAAGCAACTTCCCAAGAGCTTAAATCTAAGTCGCCTAAATCCTCAGTTTTAATTTTTTGGACGCATAGATCGTAGGCAAAGTTTGGCCCTCCACTCGTTGTTGCTTGGTGCTGCGATATTGCTCTTAACCAACGAATAGGACGTTGTAAAAATAGGAAAGGTGACATTAACACGACTGGAAACCCTCCGTAGAGAGGCGCTAAAATACCACCAATTAACCCCATATCATGATAGGGCGGTAACCAGATCACTCCTTTGCTATGGGTCGTGTGACCAAAGCAGTGATGTATCAATTTCAGGTTGTGCAGCAAATTCTGGTGAGATATCGTTACGCCCTTAGGAGCAGATGTCGATCCAGAAGTGTACTGTAAAAATGCTAATTCGTGTTTTGTCTCAGCTAACTTCTGATCTATATTTATACTCCTATCTTCAATATGATCAGTAGTTATCCATTTAAGCGTTCTTAAAGTGGGAAATTGCTCAAGTCTTCCATCCAGATTTGTTAGTGTAGAAGTTGTAGTCAATGCAACTTTTGGTTGTGAATCTATTAAAATTGATTCTAGTCGTTCCATTGAACGATTGGGACGAGGTACATACGCTGGAACAGCAATAATTCCTGCATACAAACAGCCGAAAAAAGCTGCGATGTATTCAAGTCCAGGTTGGTATAGGAGTAAAGCTCTATCACCTGGCAAAACTTTCAATACAAGTTGAGCCGCGATCGCTTGAGCTTGTTGATCTAACTCTCGGTAGGTTAGATTCTCTGTCTGTTCGTTATTTAAAAAGGTATAGGCAACTTGATTAGCTTGATGAGATGCTCGAAATTTTAGTAGCTCAACTAAGTTCCCAAGCTGATTCAGTGAGAGTGAGTCACTTTTTATTGCTGTGATTGACATATTTTATGCTTAGGAATAGATGAAATGATCTGATTTAGCCCATTACTTGTACGAAGTACACCATCAGTGGAGGACCATTTATCTTACCTTTTCTCTATATTTCCCACTATCTAGTGAGATTTCTCACAAATAAAGAAAAAATATAATTTAAGAGGTAATGTCTTTTCAAGCGGATGAAGAAAGGCAGATTTGAATTGAGCTAATTGGATGATGTCTCTGATATCCGCCTTTGTTGAGTAATGGAGAAATTTTGGTCGCTAAAGCTGGAAAGTCTGCTGATCCTAGCTTCTAGTAATCGTCCTAATGGGTACGTGGTCCGCTGAACTGTCCCACTGTTGATTGTTTAGGGGAAGGTTGACGTTCTTAAAAGGGGTGATTGGAGGGTTGCTGTCATAGAATGCAATTAGGCTGAAACCTTTGCAGGGAAGGAGATTACGAATAGTTTGCCTGTACTAAGAGCTTCTAGCCGCTCTTTGGAAAGTACTAACGCTACAAAGCTACGCCTTGCACAGCTGTAATGGGGGCCTTAGTGAATCTTTTCCAAGAAAGTTTATCAATGGCTGCCTTTTGTGAAGGGAGTGCTGGCAGCGAGGCTATCACCAGGGACTATGAGGAGCAAGCGGCAGCTTGAAACAGCGTCAATTCGTTGCTTGAGCGCGGCAAGTTTGAGACCTACCAAAAGCATTAGCCCAAACAAACCAATCTAAATTGCTGTCTCTGTCATGGTTTCAGCCTCATTGCTCCTCCTAGCAGCGATGCTTCAATTACCCTTAAGTGGGCAGCACTGGTCGAATTGGCAGTATCCTTCCTTCTATTAGCGCTCTCGCATCTTCTGCAACATCGATGAACCTGACATTGTGCTAGATACCTATGTCCTATCTCTAAAAGACCGGTCTCACATGACGAACTCCCTAGAGATCGTTTGCTATTAAATTGTGCAGCCAAAGTATTACACACCCTTAGCCGTCAGCATTACTTAACCTGAGTTCGGGTTAAGCCGGAACCTGAAATCCTTACTGAAGCTGGCTTAAGCCAAGCAATCAGTCAGAAAGCCTCTCTCAATAAGACCTGCTACTGCAAGTATTTGCAATTGTGAGGCTTATTGACAGAAGTTTGACCTAAAGCGTGGTAGCAGGTCACGGAAAATCAGAGCTTCTAACGATTCCTTATCCCGAACTAACGTTAATTACTTAACGATTTCATTATGGGCAGCCTGCCAATCTTCTGAGCGCGACTATGTTTTTGTGCCAGCCTAAGTAAGAGCAAGCTCCTAGAGGCGATCGCCTTGGATTAGTTGCATTCGGAGCAACCGTGCAAGTGCGCCAACGGTCTGGTTAGTTGCGGGTGGCAGCAGCAGGGCAGCTTTGAGGTCAACAGCTTACAGCTTTGCTCAAACTCAGTCTAGACAAAACTTCTAGGTCATCTGGCACCTTTTTACCTTGATGTCGGCTCAATTCCAAGTTGGGATCATGTCGCTACTGGAAGGCTCTTTCAGTCACATTCGTGGGCGCTGGCATGCTCAAACGAAAAGCAACCAAGGGTGTGTTGCTGGAGCCAGACTTGCATTGGCTAGTGAGGCGGCTGGCGATCAGCTCTCCAAGGAGATGTCCTCACCTTCCCCGTCCTCATCAAAACGAACGGATAGCAAGCAGTCCGTTGCCTCGGCGGGAAGGGTGAAGTCGAACGTATTGATGCTGCCCTCGTCCTCATCTCCCCAGTGCGAACAGAGTTTGAGTCCATCGACGACCTGCTTCACACTCGACCGAGGTGTCCCGGCATGTTTCTTCCAGTACGCCGCGTCGCGTTCCTCAAGCTGATGAGATGCGAAAAGCGAGACGCCGGAATTGCCGTTACCGTCGTCGAACAACCGTTTGATGGCAGCCAAAGCGAGCGCCGTCCGGCGCTCGCTCTCCTTCTTGACTTTGCTCATGGTGAAGTCGCCTAACGTTCCCCATTGCCTGCTGCAGCTAACCTCGAACTCTCATCACTAGCCTCTCGGCGGTTGGTATGCGTTGAGGTAGTTCGGCGGCGGTTTACCTTGTCTGTTCAAGTTGTAAACACAACTTCATGTAAGGTCTTCTGATACTCGTTATTTGCTAGAGCAAGCATCTCGCCAAAGAGCGGTGCAAAGGGACGGTTGGCATCCATCGCGGCGTATGCTTCCAGCGATTGCCAATGCCCAAAATTAATACAACGCCAGCCGTCTAAGCTGCGATGAGCGTGAGTCGAAAGCAACCCTGCTTGCCCTGACACCATGACTAACGCCTCACGAAATAACTCGATGAAGCGAGTCTGATTTTCCGGTTGCTTCATCTTAAAGATGCCGAAGTTGATCAGTCCATCCATGCCGGACGAGAGGTGCAATGCGCTCGCTTCTGGTGCTTCAGCAAAAATCTCATACAGATGAACATCAGGAACAGCAACATCTGTGAAGGGGTGAGTCGCGACATAAGCATCTTGCTGCGCCCATTGCGTATAGCTTGTGACTCTTAACCCATCACGACTACGCAACACTGTGCCAGAGACAAAGCCTGGCTTCTGCCTCAGAACAGCTTCAATGTTCTGCACTGCCTTTTCGACTAAGTTTGCTTGTTGGTCAGGCTCTACTGGAAAGATGACAAATTCAGCTAAGAAGCCATTCGCTTTACTCACAATTGGCATCTTAAACCTCCAAGGCTGCTGTTTTCACGAAGCATTCTGACATAATAAAGACAAAAAGCAATCACGTTCAACGATACCTTAACTAGCCATGTAAGCCGCATGCGTGCCGGTTAAGTGGCTGCAAGTAACCTTTGCTACAACAGCGACCACCTTTGCCCGTCCGCTCCGATCAGCTCGTTAGCCGGCTGTTTCTACATGTACGACATGGTACAAATGAAACTCATTGCGTGCCAATCCTTCCCAGTAGGGCTTGTCTGGATTAAAACCCGGTTGCTTCAAAATCGCCTCAAACGCCGCTTGACTCTCCCATTGGCCGTAATTGAACATGCGGGTGCCATCCAAACTGCGATGAAAACTCGCTGAGAGCAGTCCTGGTGAATGGCTCATGGCTCGGTCGAGTTCCGTCGTTGTCCGCTGCACCATTTCTGGTTGATTCGAAGCCAGCATGCGAAACTCTGCGAGATGCGTCAGCCGATCACCGGCAACAATCGTCACTGCTGCCGCGATTGCTTTGCTGGCCGACACCTCTAACTGCAACGAGTCCGGCGGAAAAAACTCGTCGAACACTACGGGACGCTGCAAACTGCGATGATCAAACTTGGGTTGCCATTGGCTGTAAGTGAAGACTCGAACGCCATCTAAACTTTGATGGACACTGGCTGAGACAAAGTAGGGGTTGGACTGCCAGGCTTTGCTTTGCTCCTTGATCGCCTCCACTAAGCCGGCTTGATGCCGCTCTGCAACTGTATACAAATCCAGCCCGACGCTCGCAGTGTTTGACCGATCAATCTGCACCATTAGCTCCTCTCAGTCTTTGTGGGTTTGCTTGTTCTGACTTGATGTTAAACACCAACCGCTAACTTGACCACCACTGCCAACCTAACGAAAGGAAGCAGGTTAACACTCTGCTTCACTCACCGCTAGTCACCTTTCGTTCTCAACCAACCAGCTCGATATGGTCCGCGTGCAAGCGGAGTGTGATGCCGTTGCTGCCACAGGACGACTCATCACATACACTGCATGGATATTATTGCTAAACTGCTGCAGTTCGGTCTTACGGATAGGGGTTGTGCCAGTGCTGGACTCGCTCAGCACTGGCACAACCAGCGGAGCGTTAGCCACGCTGCACCAGAGGCACCGCAGTACCAACACAGGCACTAGTGATCGGCACATTCACTAGGTGAACTTGAGCCATCTCGCTGACTGACAGACAAAGGCGGCGGGCACTCTAGAGAGAGTGACCTTGTACAAAGTGGTGTCAATTCTACAATGTCAGATTTTTCCGACGAGCAACTGCAAGTGATTTGTGAAGCCGCCGAGGTAATTGCTTGCGAATGTCCGGCGCACCTGGTCGATTTGTTTCGCCGCGTCCGCCAGTTTCGCCGCTACACCCAGGAAGATTGCTTGGTGTTAGTGCCAGAAGCCGCCACGACGCACCATTGGTTAAGTGACCAGCTGCGACCGCTGGAAGCGGCGCTTGCTCAGGTGCTCACGGAATTTCTGCAGCGCGAGCAGCTGTTGGACGAACAGCAACAGGTTGATTTAGTGAAACTGGCACAACGCAATCGCGAGGCGGCACTGCGCCATCAGGCAGCCCAGTCCCAGTCTGAGTGAAACGCGCACCTCAAGCGGCGGCAGTGCCGGTCTCTGACCGCCGTACACCTGAATTTAAGGTCATCGTAGCCGGTACGCATGGTCACACTTGCGATCACTAAGAGCGATCGTAAGTGTGCAGACCACCAAGTGACTAAGGTTTCAAGTCGGTGTCGCCTCCCCCGCTTTAGGCAAGCAAGGGGCGCTGGGCACGCTGACGTTTGTGGTACCGATCGCTATCGTTAGTGGTCGTCAGTACTTCGTTGCGGGTGGCGGTAACGGTAGCGCGATTGATGCACTGGAAGCCTCGTCTTACTACCCATTAAACGGGCGTCTGGCGCTCGTGCCTGCTTGCGATGCCAGCTTCAACGTCAACAACTTTGACCGCACGCCCAAGCTTAACGTTGGTAACCGACGGGCGTCGTGCCATTTCTAGCGGCGGTGTCAGAGGGGTGATTCAGCAAAACGGCTGTGCAGGGTCAGCAAGACGACTGAGCGGACCAAAAGCGAAGCGGGCACCCTAAAGTTAGTTACTCTTTATACAAAAAAATATTTTATGAAGGCGCTCCCCTTTCACAAGTTGCAAGGACTGCCGCTGCAATTTGTGCTCATCGTACCGTTCGTGCTGCAAATCTTTGGGGCAGTGGGGTTGGTGGGCTACCTCTCGCTCCGCAATGGACAGCAAGCGGTCAACGAGCTAGCAGACCAATTGATGGCACGCACGAGCCGTTCGGTGGATCAACATTTAACGTCTTATTTGTCGCTTCCCCATAAGTTGAACCAGATGAACGCCGATGCTGTGCGGCTAGGTTTGCTGAACGTGCGTGATCGCCAGACGGTTAGCAAGTATTTTTGGCATCAGATGCAAGCCTATGACCTTACCTATATCGGCTTTGGCTTGAGTACAGGCGAAGGCGGCGGTGCTGGACGCTACGATGGCAAAAACCTCGTCATTGATGACTGGGATGGCAAGCCACCTTATCAGGCGACCAGCTATGCGACCGATCCGCAGGGGCACCGTACCCAGATTGCGGCGACCTTTACCTGGAACCACCTCACCGAACCCTGGTACACCGAGACCGCGAAAGCACAAAAGCCTCTCTGGTCACGTATTTATACCCTCAACTATCCCAATCATCCTTATATTGCGGCCTCAGCCGGTCGCCCCCTTTACGATGCGCAGCAGCGCTTCCTAGGCACGCTGGCCATCGATATCCATCTGCTGAAGCTGAGTGAGTTCTTAAAAAAATTAGAAGTCAGTGCCTCTGGGCACGTGTTTATCGTGGAGCGTAACGGCACCTTGATTGCCAATTCTGGCAAAGCCCCACCCTTCAAAGTGGTTAAAGATGAGATTCAGCGGTTAAACGCGAGCGACAGCACCGACGCTACCATCCAAGCCGTCGCCCAACAACTCCAGCAACGCTTCCACGGGTTTGGCACCCTGGCAAACGAAACACTGCAAATTGACTTGCAGGGCGAATCCCATTACGTGCGGGTGGCTCCCTGGCGTGACCCGTACGGCTTGGATTGGTTGGTCGTCGTCAGCGTCCCCGAAAGCGCTTTCATGTCCCAAATCAACGCCAACACGCGCACCACCCTACTCTTGTGTTTGGCCGCCCTGGCGGGTGCCACCCTGCTCGGCTTCTACACCTCACGCTGGATTACGCGCCCGATCCTCCGCCTCAGTGCTGCGACGCGGGCGATCGCCGCGGGCGACCTCGATCAGCGGGTCGAAGCTCAAGGTATTCAAGAACTCAGCAGTCTGTCTCTGTCGTTCAACGCCATGGCCGGTCAACTGCGCGACTCATTCCACGCCCTCGAGGCAAGCAACGCCAAGTTAGAGCACCGGGTGGACCAACGCACTCACGAACTCAGCCGCAACAATCGCCAACTCCAAACCACGCTCAAAGCGTTGCACCAGACGCAGACCCAAATGGTGCAGAGCGAGAAGATGTCGGCACTCGGTCAAATGGTGGCTGGCGTCGCCCATGAAATTAATAACCCCGTCAATTTCATTCATGGCAATTTGAACCATGTCGAGGAATATACACAGGAGCTAGTGGGTCTGCTGCAACGCTATTAGAGCGCTTACCCGCAGCCACTGCAGGACTTGCAGGCGGCCGTGGAGGACGCTGATTTGGCGTTTTTGCTCACGGATCTGGTCAAAATGTTGCAATCGATGAAGGTGGGGACAGAACGCATTCGCGAAATTGTGCTGTCGCTACGCAACTTCTCACGGTTGGATGAAGCGGAGTTTAAGGCAGTGGATATTCACGAGGGCATTGAGAATACGCTGGTGATTCTGCGGCACCGCTTCAAGGCACGAGCCGAACGACCCGAGATTCAGGTGGTGAAAGACTACGGTCCCTTACCGCTAGTGGAGTGTTATGCCGGACAGCTCAATCAAGTCTTTATGAACATTCTGAGTAATGCGATCGATGCGTTTGAGGAAGCGAATCAGGGGCAGTCCTTTGAGGCGCTCGTAGCAGAACCAAATACACTGTGGCTCCATACCGCTGTGGTCGGTCAAGACCGCGTGCAGATCACCATCGCGGATAATGGGTCGGGTATTACGGCCATAGCACAAGCGCACCTGTTCAATCCGTTCTTTACGACAAAAGCCATTGGCAAGGGCACTGGGTTAGGCTTATCGATTAGTTATCAAATCGTGACTGAAAAGCATGGGGGGCAGTTGTCTTGCCACTCCACACCGGGGCAGGGGGCGAAGTTTGTGATTGAAATTCCCATCCGTCAAGCCACTCCAGAACAGAGTCAGAGGCAGCCCTCTAGCAGTGCGCCGTGAGGAAAGACCGCAGGCGTTTAGGCCAGTCGCCGTGCCACTCGATTGAACGCTTGTCAGTCAGGCTCTCTCCACTACTGCGCTTCAAAGTCACTACAGCCTTCGCCATTACCATAAGGATGCATCCCACAGACCAGGAGCGTCCCGCCATAAGAGCGCCCATGCCGGTGGCGACAGCCTTGGCAGCGAGCCGGTTGTTTGACTGTTAGGCGCGACCGCTCCTGCCGCAGTTGCTCCAGTGCTTTAAGGCGCTCAAGTAGCAAACCAGCCCGCTCTAGCCGCCGCTCATACGCTGCCAACTCATGCCGATAGCGTCCAGTCGGCACCGCCAAGTGATACCGGACGCCACCACCCGCCTGTGCTTTCACTTCGCTGGCTTCAGGATGCAGGAGCACGGTGAAAGCGAGGTCGTCTTGCCACTGTCTCAACTCCAGCACTTCACCAAAGATGATGGCGCTGCCTTCCAAGCTTAAAGACCAGCGGTTAGCTTCGCGCACCTGGTCGTACGGCACCGTGAAGGTGAGCAGCACCCTGTCGTGATGGGGCTGAAAAGAGACCAGTGGGAACGTAAGCCCAGCGCCACCATCCACCTGGCAGTACCCACCCTGCTGCCCATCAACGTCCCAATGCTGCACATGGCGTTCGCTGCTCCTGGGTGCAGAGAATGAGCTGGACGTTTCGGCTGACTGTCGTACCGGGGCGACCCCTAGAAAGGCCTGCAGCGCGCGCAACAGCAGGTCCACATACTCGCGCAGTCGCTTTTGATGCCGACGCCGTAGTGCACCGGAGGGCTCTCTGTCGGAAACAGGTGTTGCCGTTGCTTGCTTCAGCGGCTGACGCTCGACCACAAGTCTCGCTCCAGCAGGCAGCCGTGCCGCTACCGCTTCGTCATCGCCTAACTTAGGCATACTCAGCCCTCGACGTTTGAAACCAGCCTATCATTTTAGTCCCAGCGCTCTCCTCTAAAAGCGCCCCCAGCCCTTCCCTGCCGTAAGGTGGGTTAATGGGGTCCGTGAGGTAGAAGTAACCCTGGTTGACCGCTCCAGGTGGCTTCCGCCCAAGTTTGAGGCAAGATGCTGTGTGGCAATGGTACTGGCTCCAGGCAGTAGCCTTCAAGCAGCAGGGCGCGCTCGTCCATGCCTGGCGGACGCTGAATCCGGCTGTGCGCAAACGTCAGCGGTTTGACTTTGAGCGGTGCCATGACTTTGATACGGTTGCTTTTCGGGATCGCCTGCCCCAATTCATCCTGGGTCAGTGCACCGGTCGGCACCGCAAACACCAGCACTGTATGCCAACCAAAGTTGGAGAAGGGAGTAGTCATACAGGAACGCTCTTACAGGAGGGCTGGCTGAAGGATTAATCTACTGCTGTAGTCTTCCCTCTTCGTGGTGCTGCCTTCAAGCGATCACACTTTCAAATCAGGCAACCACTTTGAGACAACAGGCTCCTTTTAACACGCACCGTTACCAGACCCTCAGGCAAGACAGAGCGTGATTGAGCACCGCTACTCAGCTTCTGTTTGACTGCAAAGCGTTGCCTTGCACGACTGCACCAAAGGCTTTTTAAGGGACAGCAGTGCTGTCCTCTGGCGCTTCTAGCCCTTGGCTGGGCTGAGCACTCTGCAGCAACTGCTTGAGCACCGCCAGCAGTAACGCTAGATCGACTGGCTTCGTGAGGTGTTCACTGAACCCAGCCTCTAAGGCTTGCTGACGGTCCGCTGCACTTGCCATCGCGGTCAAGGCTAGCACTGGCACTCGCCCCCCGGCAACCGGACTCAGCGCTCTTAGCCAGGCGATGAAGTCATAACCAGTAGTGCCGGGCAGCGCAAGATCACTTACGACTAGTTGCGGAGGCTGGGCTAAAAAACTGGTCTGAGCCGCTGCAACACTGTTTGTAGCGCTGACCACCGCACCCTCCAGCCTGAGTGCAAACGTGAGCAGCGCCAGGGAGTCTGGGTCATCATCCAGCACCAGTATGGGCACACCCTGTAAGTGATGCGACGGTGCCATTGCGGTCATGTACTCTCTGCTGATTGAAACGCTGCAAGCAGATTTTACCCTCTTTTTCTACCGCTAGGCAATGAGCTGCAAAATTGCTTCTACCAAGCGTTCTGGCTCGATGGGCTTGGCGAGCCAGTAGTCAAAACCAGCACTGCAAGCGGCAGCGGCACTGTACTCTCGGCTCTAAGACGTGACAGCAATCGCTGGTAGCTGACGGATACCCGTATTCGGTGCTTGACGCACTTGCTCGAGCCACTGTCTACCGTCTAGGTCTGGTAAGCGCAGATTGCAAACCAGGATCTGTGGGCACTGTTTGTTGAGCACTTGCAAGGCTTCGAGAGCAGTAGTCGTGACAGTAACGACGGCTCCTTTGGCTTCGAGTAAATCGGTCAGCAACACCGCGATAGCTGGCTCATCCTCTACCAGCAGTACTTGAATCTCCTTAAGTGGCTGAAGCCTAGCTACAGCGGCTTATTTTGACATCGCAAGAGACGAACACGGCACGCAAGTCAACTGACTGCCTTCTGCACCTCATGATCCGACTATGTAGGCTAGACGACCGTTCCTCTAAGAAGGCGGTCAGTGCTGGCACTAATTTTTTCTACTTCAGTAGAACTGATCAATGGTTGTTTACTCCGGTCTCATCTGCTCGATCAATCCTAGATGATCAGCCCTCCTAAGGCGTTAAGGTGTCTTGATCACTGCTCAAATGTCGTCCAAACGCTTATTTTGATGGAAGATTGATGACTAGAGTCCCTTCCTGGCGAAGGTGCTGGGAGCTGTGATATCGAATGGCCTAGAACGGTGTCAGCCCCTTATCTGTGCGCTTCTGGGGCGGGAGCCGTCTGACCACCTCCCGCTCTAGAAGCGCCGCACGTGATTGCAATGAAGAGGATGCCAAAGCTAACACGCTCTCAACTATCGCACTATAGCTTCGCTGGACTCAGCGTTTTGCTAGCAACCCTGCTGATGTTACTACTGGACCCTGTGCTAGCGATGACTCAGAGTCCTTTCCTGTTGTTCTTTGGTGCTGTGATGGTCAGCGCCTGGTCTGGGGGCTTCGGTCCGGGACTGTTTGCCACTGCTTTAGCCGGGCTCATTAGCACCTACTACTTTCTCCCACCCCTTTACTCCCTCTCGCTCAACTGGGTCAGTGGCTCGCGGCTGAGTTTATTTTTGCTAGAGGGCGTGCTCATCAGTGTCCTCGCTGATGCCCTGCGGGTAGCCAAGCAGCGCCTTGAGCGCACGTTGTCAAAGCTACGGAGCAGTGAAGCAGAATATCGGCAACTTGCTCTGCAGTCGCAGGAACAGGCAAAGACGTTAAAGGCAATTTTCGCCGCGTCCGTCGATCATATCTACGTTTTTGATCAAGCGGGACGCTATGGCTATGTCAGCGATGGTGGTGCTCAGGTACTCGGTTTTTCACCCGATGCTTTACTTGGCAAGACATGGCGAGACATTGGTTTACCAGCGGCGCTCATGGAGCCAGTGGATGCCCAGCGAGAGAAAGTGATGGCGACCGGGCGATCACTCAAAAGTGAAACTGATTTTCTGACAGACGAGGGGGTACGGTCCTACGAATATATTCTCACGCCGTTGAGTACAGACCCCTCAACCCAAGCTGTAGTAGTCATTTCTCGGGATATCACTGAACGCAAGCAAGCAGAAGTCGCACGTCACCAGGCGCTGCTGCGAGAGCAAGCGGCCCGAGCCGAAGCAGAGGTGCAGCGCAATCGTCTTTACTCGATCCTGGTGCAGGCTCCGGCTTCGATTTGTATCGATCGTGGTCCTGATCATCTCTTTGAGTTTGCCAATCCGCTCTTTTGTCAATTGGTGGGCAACCGAGCCTTGATCGGACGCACAGTGCGGGAAGCTTTCCCTGAGGTGGCGGGACAAGGGTTTTTTGAACGGCTCGATCAGGTGTTTGCCACCGGAGAACCGTTTGTCGGCAATGAAGTAGCGGCTCGCTTGGATCGACAGGGCAACGGCACGCTCGAGGAAGGGTTTTTCAACTTTGTCTACCAGCCGCTCTTCGATCTGAACGGTGCAGTCGAAGGGATTATCACCTTTGGCTTTGAGGTCACCACTCAAGTGGTGGCACGGCGGCAAGCCGAAGCGCTAGCGGCAGACTTAAGAACACAACAGCTGGCACTGCAGAAAAGCGAAGCCCGCTTCAGTCGCCTCGTAGAAGCCAACCTGATTGGGGTGCTTCTGGCCGGTCCTAACGGCACGATTTTGGAGGCGAATGATGCCTTCCTCAAAATGGTGGGTTATACCCGTGAAGACTTGCACAAGGGAGTCCTGAACTGGAGTGAGATGACACCACCAGAGTATGTTCAGCAAGACCAGCAGGTGTTACAAGCACTGGCGATCACCGGCAGCTGTACCCCCTTTGAGAAAGAATATTTTCGTAAAGATGGGAGTCGGCTACCAATTCTGTTAGGAGCGGCACGGCTTGAAAACGACGCACTCGCCTGGGTCTGTTTTGTGTTGGATCTCACGGAAAGTAAGCAGACTGAAGCCTTACTACGTCAACAAGCGGAGGCGTTAGCCCGCGCCAATCGGCTGAAAGATGAGTTTCTCGCAACCGTTTCCCATGAATTGCGGACACCCCTGAATGCGATGTTGGGCTGGGCCACCCTGCTGCGTGGCAAGCAACTCGATGAAGCCACGCAACAGCGAGCGCTTGAGACGATCGAGCGGAATGCCAGAGCGCAAAATCAATTGATTGATGACCTGTTAGATGTCTCGCGGATCATTACTGGCAAACTTCGCCTGGATGTGCGCCCTGTGGTGCTGGTTTCGGTGCTGGAGGCGGCGCTCGATTCGATTCGACCGGCTGCAGAAGCCAAGAGCCTTCGCCTGCAAAGTTTGTTAGACCCGGCTGCGGGACCCATTTCGGGCGATCCGGACCGTCTGCAGCAAGTGTTTTGGAATTTGTTGTCCAATGCCGTGAAGTTCACACCGAAAGGCGGTCGCATTCAGTTGCGCTTAGAGCGCATTAATTCACACGTGGAGATCACAGTCAGCGATACCGGACAGGGTATTAGCCCCGAGTTTCTACCCTATGTGTTCGAGCGCTTACAGCAAGCGGATAGTACCACCACTCGCACGCATGGTGGGTTGGGTCTGGGCTTAGCCATTGTGCGGCATTTAGTTGAACTCCATGGTGGACACGTGCAGGTCGCGAGTGCGGGGGAAGGACAAGGTACGACGTTCATGGTCACTTTACCTATTACAATCTTTCGCCCCGAACCAACCGCTCATGCACGTGTGCATCCGACCGTCAGCGATACGGTTCCTGTCCTCGATGCGCCCAGCTTGGCAGGGTTAAAGGTTTTGATTGTCGATGACGAAGCGGATGCCCGAGCACTCCTAGCCACACTCTTGAGGCAAAGTGGGGCAGCGGTCACCGTCGTGACATCCGCCAGGGAAGCGTTAGCTACCCTGACTCAAAGCACGTTAGAGCAAAGGCCGGACCTCTTAGTCAGTGACATTGGCATGCCAGAGGAAGATGGGTATATGTTGATGCGGCAAGTGCGCGCCTTAACGCCAGCACAGGGAGGCAAAATGCCAGCCATTGCCCTCACCGCTTATGCTCGTACAGAAGACCGTATCAAAGCCTTGGCGGCAGGCTTTCAAGCCCATGTCCCCAAGCCAGTGGAGCCAGCTGAATTTATTGCCGTCGTAGTCAACTTGAGTGAGCGTTTGTGAGGCGTTCAATGAGTCGTCGATGCGGGTGGCGAATCTGCTATAGGCAGGACGGCAAGAAGGTGACCAACGCTAAGCTGTCTGCTTTTTCGTTCCCACTTATCCTTGTAGTCTCCTTAGGGGAGCAATTGTCATACATGCGCCAGCAGCATTCGTTACTAAAACTAAGCCACGGCGGAACGACGGGCGCGATCCCAAAGAAGCGGCTTGTGGCAGCCAGCCAACCCAGTCATGTCCTGGGCTTTTCGTCGAGGGCAAGGGGCACGACAGCCATAAGCTTTGCCCCCAAAGCCAAACAGTGGGACCGCAGTTTCCAGCCTGCGTCAATGCCTGATTGCAACGGTTCTGACTTTGAGAGCCGCGCCCCGGTCGCTGCCGTTTTTCGCGCCTATCCTGGCGACCCATTTCGTTTAGAGGGTGATAGCACTGGCCTTCCCTGCGAGAGCCTCTGAAGGGGGATCGCAAGCCTGACTCAACCCTGGTGAAAATTGCTTCACGTACTCTCTTTTCCGGTTTCTGGTTGACCCCTTTATTGCCGCTTGGTTGCAGACCGATCAACCTTTTGGTTGTTACCTGGGAGCGGCGCTTTGACTTTGGGGTGATGTCAGCAGGCGGCACGATCCCTTGTAATACTGGAACGCGGCGGCACGCTTTCCTGATGGCGGCGCGCTCATGCACACCAACCGATGCCTTCACCTCAAGGCAGTCTGAGCCTCCCACTTGCTGCACATGGCTTCTCTTTCCTGGTACACACTCCTCTTCGCAACGCTCATCTTCCTGGGTGGCAGTGCCATTGGTGCCTTGGCGTACGCCTTCATTACGGCTTATCGGCAGCGCAAACCGAGAGTTGGGTGTCGGGTGGAGCGGGCGCCGCTGTTTGAAAGCCTCGGTGGCACCGCTTTGCCGCGCGCGCAGCTTGAACTTTCTGATGGTGAGCAGACTTACAGCTATGACCACTTGCAGCTAGCGCAGGTGCAAGTGCAGAATCAATCCAAGCAGGATTTTGACCACTTTGAGTTCGGCCTTACTCTATCAGCTCAGGATGTGGTCATTCAGCTCGAAGTCCAGACCGCAGATCGTCACCATCGTGTGACACAACTGGAGCCATCTACCTTTAGCCAGCCTCAAGCTCAGGTTGACTTAAGCTTGCAGCCGTTTAACCGAGACGATACTTACACCTTGCGCTTGTTAAGCATCACCGCTCAACCGAACCAACGCCTCGGTGAGATCACCTTTAGCTCCCCGGTGGCAGTGCGGTTTGTTGATATGCCCCTACTTGAAGAAACGCTTAAAGACAGTGTCAAGTCCACGACGATCTCGCTTGGACCCTTTAGCTTTTCTTTTGACTAATTTCCTGCCACGCCTGAGCACATCGTAGCTTTCAGCCTTCAGGCTGAGCATCAACGCTATGGTTGCGGTTGGGGTCCTCGCCTGAGGTGCAGCAGCATCCAGCGTAGGCTCTAAGCAGGCAAGACACGCTGGCTTCTGTCCTAGTTTTTTCACCGCATAGAGGCGGTTTGAGTCTCATCCACACCGAAAGTACGTTAAGCTGCTCAAGCCGCGTGTACAAGTTGAACCCTCTGGCACTGAAGAGCCTCAAACCCTTGCTATGCCGTTCCTCGGGCAGCCTTTTGATACCGTCGCTGAGGCTTCTAAGGCTTCTGGTTGACTAGCCAGCGAGTGCTAAGCCGCCAGCACTCGCTGGCGGCTCTCGCGGTAAGAGCCTGCCTCAGCACCCAGCGTCACTATGCTCTTGAAACATAATCCCTCTTTTGCCATCCTCAGCCTCACAGCGCTGCTCGCGGTTGCGCTTGCGGTGGCGGCTTGGCGTCGGCGTGCTGCCGCCTCTGCCAGCAGACCGTTTATTTTATTGTTGCTTTCGACTGCTGTTTATGCCACTGTTGCCGCGCTCGAAGCGGCAGCGATCGCTCTACCCGACAAAATCTTTTGGTCGAAGTGGGAATATGTTGGCTCTGGCGGCGTGATGACGTTCTTTCTCATCTTTGCGCTCCACTTCACGCACAAAAGGCAGTGGCTCACCCTCAAAAACACCGTCTTGCTCTGGCTACTCCCCAGTCTCAATGTGGTTTTGGTGGCGACCAACGAACAGCATCAGTTGGTTTGGCGTGGCTTTGTACCATCTGTCCAGGGCACCAACCAAATTGTTTACCAGCATGGTCCCGGTTTTTATTGGGTCATGACCTGCGTTTATCTTTATACACTCGCTGGTTCATGGCTACTGGTGCAAGCGGCGCGGCGCCCCGTGCGACTCCAGCAGCAACAATCGCGGCTGGCGTTAGCCGGAGCGCTCGTCCCGTTGCTCAGCGTCTGCAACCGTGCCGAGTGAATTGCTACTGGAGCTAAGCACAGGCTGCTATGTGGAATTACACGTCATACCCTTACGCGATCACTGTAACTGTCTCACTGGGCACTTGCTTGTCTTACGCAATGTCACGCAACGGCAACAAGCTGACCTGGAACTGCGACAGGTAAACGAACGCTTACAAGCCCAGTTGCGCGAGATCAAGGTACTCCAAACGCAGCTACGTGAACAGGCGATCCGCGATGCTCTGACGGGCTTATGCAATCGACGTTATTTTGAGGAGACGCTCCCTCGAGAGTTGGCACGCGCGGCGCGGGCAGCTTATCCGGTCGCTGTGATCCTGATGGACATCGATTTTTTTAAGCAAGTCAATGATACCTACGGGCATCAAGGTGGTGATTGCGTCTTACAGGCTGTTAGTCGTTTGCTGCGCGCTCACAGTCGACAAGGCGATATCGCGTGTCGGTACGGTGGTGAAGAATTCGTACTGCTGCTGCCGGCGATCACGTTGAAGGATGTTTGTCAGCGAGCCGAACAGCTTCGACGCTCCTTTCAAGCTATGCGCGTGCCGTTTGGTGCTGCAACGATCCGCACGACACTGTCGCTGGGGGTCGGTTTATTTCCTGAACATGGGGACACCAGTCAGTCGCTCATGCAAGTAGTTGATCAAGCCCTTTATGTCGCTAAAGCGGCGGGACGAAATTGTGTTAAATGTGTCGAGACAGTAGTCTAGACTACTGGACGGCTTCATTGTGGTACTCACTGTTGCTAAATTTTGTAACCTCGATTCATTGCTCTAACGCCTCACTAAAACGCGTGCAGCCGTTAATTGAACATCTGGTATGGAACACAGTTGAGGCAAACACCCTTCCAAGCCATTTTGGGGGTATGACACCGTTCCTGCCTATGAAGTACCACGTCGCCTGAACGCTGCTCACAGTCTAACTTTCAGACTGTAATCTTGCCGCTTTTGCTCAACGTTGAGGCATAGCAGCAGCGATGCAAGCGTTGAGGAGCAGAGCGATTGATCACTGCTGCTCATACTCTTGTGAAGCTTATACTGCTGCAGGTCCGGCAGCAGTGTCACGACGAGACCGAGCTTTTAGGGGCTTGAACTCTGCAAGATTACGCCTGTAGTACGAGTTTTCGAGGCTAGCACAGTTCAAAACGAGTCCAACCCACTTGTAGTATGGGTTTTTCGACTTCAGTAGAACTTATCAATGCAGTTGTTTGCTCATGTCTCAGCTGCTTGATCATACCTAAAGGCTCACCCTTCTTGATGGGTACGGTGATCTGATTACTGCTCAAAGGTCGTCCGAACGCTCCTTCTGATGAGAAATTGATTGCTGAAATCCTTTTCTAGCAAAGGTTCTGGAAGATGTGATATATCCCAATCTGCTGTCGTGGTCTGACTTGCTCCCGTTGCTGCGCTTGTCGGAACTTTTTTCGTCGTATGTTAGCTCAACCCCATCCTGAGATGATTGAGGCTGCTGTTTCTGCCATGATGGTTCGCATCATATTGCGTTGTTTAGCCGCCCAAGGCTTCCCTTTATAAATAGGTTCTGAAAGCAGAAGTTGGCACAGTAGCATCTAGATACAGGAACAAGGCCCTACTTATCGCCTCAATGGGCTTTTAGCCAAGGCTGTACCCGTCCTCTTGCGATTAGCAAAGTTCCAATGGTGAAAGCCAAACACATCAATAGATTCTCTGGTGAGAAGTTGCGGTGATTTGTGCTGGCTAAAAGTCCTTCAAGCAGCAGCGAGGGCAGCACAACCCCCGACACCAAAAGGATGATCCGTAAAGGTAAAAGACCTCTTGTCACTAAAAGAATTAAGTTGAACAGGATAGCAAGTGGAACAAAAACTGGCCCGTAGTACAACACTTTGTAGCCCCAGGAAGGAACGTTAAACGTGTAGAGATGCTCTAACTTGTCGACATAAAGACGTAGATTAGAATCTGCATAAGTCATTACCAGATGATGCGGTCCGCCCTCTGTAAAAACTTGGGGAACAACAATTTCAGGATTTCTGCCATTAACTCCTGTAGCAGGAGTCCGCAAACGAATAACGAGGCTACTATCGTCCTGCCCAAGAGTAAGGTTACGGTGTTGAAGGTCCTTTGACAGTGAAAGGATTCTTGCGGGTCCCTGCTGCTTTAAGCCATCTGATTGAACCATTACATTAAGTGTAAACTGAGCACTCTGCTTAATCCGCTCATTGAGATAAGTTGGCGGGGCAGAAGACTGTAACCAGTTTGTTGCGTTTAGCAAGACGCCGGAATCTTTTCTCTCATCATCATTCCCCTTGTGTGGAGGTTCACCCACCCAAGAAAGATCAGGAAGTTGACCCGTCCGATCAGAATATTCTTTACCACCGCGAGTAAACTCGTAGAAAGCAAGTAGAGAACTTTCTTGAGCAAAGCTGTGCTGATTGCCCGAAAAAAAGCGGCTGATTTCTGCTTCCGTTAGCGCTTGATCAAAAATTTGAACTAGCTCAATATTTCCAGACCAAGGGCGCCCACCAGTAAGCTCATTGCCGAGCAGCAGAGGAAAAGAGCTATCCCAATTTCTTAAATCTGCTGCTGTTGGCAGCAGCGCCACTCCAGTAGAGGTAATTATAAAGTAAGCAACAAAGCCTGTTGCTAGGATTGGTAGGGAGCAGTAGTATTGAAATAAACTTTTCGCACGGAGGCGAATCACCGAAGCATAACGAGCTAATTTCAAAAAGCGCGCTTGATGAAAGCAAAACCACCCCATGGCTGCGCCAAGGCTATCGGTCAGAATATCTAGAGCGTTAGCATTTCTAACAGCAGAAATGGTTTGTAGCACCTCGGTTACGGCACTCAAACTAGTGCTTATCAAGAGAATAATGACAAGATTAACTGTTGAGACCAGTTTTTTCTTCTGCAATAGATCGGCTAAGCCAACCCCGAACAGAGTAAATGTAAAAAGGCTAATTATAAGCTCGACAAAGTCCTTTGCCTGAGAAAGCTCATCCTCGCCAAAGCTGTGAACAACAAATTCTAGCGAGAAGCTTTTTGTCAGCGGAAAACTATATGGAAATAGCTTATATAGAAAAATCCAAAGCAGGCCTAATACCGCGACATTAAAATACATTTTGTTGAGCTAATCTCTGTGACTAATAATTTTGCTGAGCTAGTAGCTATCCACCGCAGGGTACTCAAAAGCCAGTTTACTAGGCAATATAACCATAAAATTCAGCTAGCAGCTAGATACTGCAGGAATTGACTAATTACTAAATTCTCAAGATCCTGTAATGCATTCACCATTATCTATAAATATATTTTGCATACGCTCATCCTAAACTTCTTTAAAATAGAAACCACTGAAAAATTAAAATCGATCCAACCTGAGAGCCGCGACTTGCTATGCTGCTAGTCTATTAAGGATTCAAAAGACTGACATATTACCGATTGACACACTCAATGGAGTTAGGTTGAAAACAAGTTTTTAACGGTGCAACTTAGTATTAAGAGCTTTTTAGATTGGGCTTTCATTGCTAAAGACTATCTAGGACCATCTACTTATGCCAATATAATTTTGAACTCTATCATCCGTGCACTGGAAGCGCATCAGTTTCAAAAAGATATATACTAATTCTTCATAAACAAGTAATGAGGCGTTGTAATAGTGGATAAAATATCAAATGGTACCAATGTGATTTTCTAATGACTTGGAAAAAGACAAGGTTTTCCGCACTAACCGAGACACCCCCTGCCTTAATGTCTTGTTGAATTGCTCAATGTAGCTAGTTTTGCCTGTTTCTTTGCCTACCGCTCGATGCCGCTTGCTCGGTAGAACAACTTGATAGCTGCCCAAAAGTCGGTATTGGCAATGGCACATTGGCGGTAGAGCGGCAGTAAAGATTCCCACAATTTGTGAGCAGCCGCTTCATCACGTGCTTCGATGTAGACCCTGGCAATTTCACGCGTGTCTGCGTCAAGCGCTAACCAAACCCACTGCTTGTTGCTTTTGTGGTCGACAAGCGACCATGATTCATCACATTAAATCGTTAGTCTCCCCTTTGTTGGGGTGTTACCGACACTTGGCGGGGCACCTTGGCATATTCTTCGTTGACATAAGTTTGTAGCCATTGTTCAGAAACCTGTGCAGCACGAGCAATGCCAGCTAAAGAGATGCGCTTCAATAGCAGCCCACGTGGCTTGGTCGATAACCTTTTTGTTTAGTTGTTTAATGGACTGTCGTCCGCAGTCATGACATTTGAATCGTTGTTTGCCATTGTAAATACAACCATTCTTGACCGTTTTGGACGATGCACAAATGGGACACGCTGGCATGGCAGGAGAACAGCAAAAGTCTATTCCTCTATACATTACATCTTGAGCACTACCACATTAGTTTTGGTTAAGCCGTGTGCAGCAAGTGATGTCCAATCGCGATCAACGGCTTCTGGGGTTGATGACAGTCAGCAATTAACCAACGACCAGATTGACCAAACAGTTGACCGGGGAACGATGTTGGGAAGGCTCAAGCTGGGAAATATTTTTCCACTGGTCAAAACGTTTGGCAAGTCTGACAAACAGGTGTCAAACGATCAAGGGCAAGGTTTGCCGGTAGCAGGGCACTTTGAGCTTGAGGTCGCCGTGGTCGCCGGGACGAAAAGGCGGTGAGCCGACGAGCGCCTTGGCTCTACTCAGGTAAAGCCCAAGGAGACGTCCAGATGCTAGCCCTGCGGCTGCGATGCCGTTGCGTGAATTTTGATTTAAGTGTGCTGAACTTTGAGCACGTGACGAAAAAGCCCTGCCGCTGCCTTGCTATGCCGTTGTTCAGCAAACACCTTCGCCTTTGCTCGCTTTAATCACCTTTGCAGGCACGCCTACTGCGATCGAGGCAGGTGGGATGTTTTTCGTCACGACAGAACCAGCACCGATGACAGAACCGCGTCCGATCTTGACTCCATCTAAGACCTTCACCCCAGTGCCCAACCAGCAATGATCCTCAATTTCAATACCCTCCCGACTCAGACCATAGGCTCGATGGTTATTAGCATAGAGCCCTGATTGGGCAGCAATCAAACAATGCTGACCGATTTTGATGTGACCAGGCCCCGCCATACAGACGTAAGGACCCAAATAAGAGCGCTCGCCAATTTCAATCACGCAGTCCTCGCCGGCTGTATTAATATCAACCCCTCGATCCAAACAGACATCCCTACCTACTCGTAAGCAACTATTGGTAGTGATGTTGAGCCTCACATCACGTAAGATTTTCACCGCATCCTGGAGGTCAATGCGCTCAGCGCCCAGAAACTCGCAGCCTGCTTGGATGTAAGCACCGTGGCCAAAGTGAGCGAACATGAAAGGATAGAACCGGCGTCTCAGCCCGGTGCCAAGTGGACGCGGTATGCCCCCCAGTAGACCAGTCAGAGCGACCTCGCGCAGCCGATGCCAATGTGCGGCAGTCCGGCTTAAGCTTTCGAGAGCGGTCGCTGCTTCAACATCAGGTTGGTTAGGTTCATTTTCTAGTAATTCAGCCATGTTATGAATCCTCAATCTGCGAATACAGTTGCAACTTAAAGTGTTAGGTAAGGTTCAACCACCGCTGCTGTGAGCTGAGTTGCCAACCAAGCCACGTCGTGATCGGTGCTTTACGAAAAAACGGCACCATCGGTAGACAATAAAATTCGTTTCCTGCGGCTGCGTCTCCTCTAGTGACTCGCCATTTTTTCGAGCGCCTTGGAGTCGTTGTGAGTAGCTAGTTAGTCCACCAAGGTCGCACTAGCTGGATTCAGTCCTAACAATTCCACCGCTGCACCACTTTGGCGAAACTTAAGCACCACCTGGTTGATCGCCGCCACTGCCGATTGATCCCAAAGGTGGGCATGGCTGAAGTTTAAGGTCACTTTTTCTAAGGCTTCATGGAAATCGAAGTTCTCCAGAAGGTCATCGACCCAGACAAAGAAGATTTGACCAGCGACACTATAGGTGCGATGGGTGCCATCAGCATCGACACAGACCACCTTGGCAATTTTTCGAGCAAAGAAGACAGTACTGAGCGCTGCACCCACGACCGCACCAAGCGCTAAGTTATGGCTCAAGACCGTAATTAGTACTGTGGTGATCATCGCGGCTGTTTCGCTGCGGGGCACTTTACGGAGTTGCAGCAGCGATGACCAGTTAAACGTGCCAATAGACACCATGATCATCACTGCCACCAGGGGCGCCATCGGAATGCGCTCGACCCAACTGCCGAGTGCCAGCATCAAGAAGAGTAGAAAAACTCCAGCACTAAAAGTCGATAAACGTCCGCGTCCGCCTGATTGAATATTGATCACGGACTGTCCAATCATGGCGCAGCCTGTCATCCCTCCAAAGCAACTGCTGACGAGATTGGCAAGGCCCTGCCCAATTGCTTCCTGATTTTTATCGCTGGGTGTATCGGTTAATTCATCTAGTAACGAAGCGGTCAGCAATGATTCCAATAACCCGACGGTCGCCAGCGTGAGGGCATAGGGAAAAATGATGTTGAGGGTTTCTAAATTCAGCGGTATCTGCGGTATTGCAAACGGTGGGAAGGTACTTGGTAGAGAGCCCAGATCTCCCACCGTCGGAACTTTGACGCCAGCAAAGATGGAAATGGCTGTAAGCGTGACGATCGCCACCAGGGGTGACGGGAGGGCGGTCGTTATGCGTGGCAACAAATAAATAATTGTCAAAGCTGCCGCTGCCATGACATACACCGCGACAGGCACATTGGTCAGTTGCGGTAATTGTGCCAGAAAAAGCAAAATTGCCAGCGCATTGACAAAGCCCACCATGACGGCACGAGGGACGTATTTCATCTGTCGTCCCAGCTTCAGCCAACCAAACAGCATCTGCAAGATCCCAGTCAAAAGGCCGGCGGCAAAGAGATACTGCAAGCCGTGATCTTTGACCAGATGAATCAGCAGCAGAGCCATCGAGCCGGTAGCGACTGAAATTAAGCCGGGTCGTCCGCCAAAGAGAGCCGTCACCAGGGCAATGATGCATGAGGCATAGAGTCCAACTTTAGGGTCAACACCCGCAATAATTGAAAAGGCGATCGCTTCTGGAACTAAGGCAAGAGCAACCACTGTTCCGGCTAGAGGGTCTGCGCGCATGTTTGAGAGCCAGTCGCGCTTAAATGTCTTAAGATTCAAAGTGTCTCCAGTGGTAGAAGGCAAAAACTTACAACCATAGACAGTAGTGCTGTCATGGCTAGCGCCCAGTAGGGAGCTCCTAGGAAATGCTTTCAGTGATCGTGTTGTAAACCACTCGAAGCATGACTAGCAACGCCAAACAATTGATGAAAAAGCCGAAGTACCGCGGTGAGAAAAACTCTAATCAACTCAGTCGAACTTGAGCAATACCGAACCTTTCTGCTCACTTAGGATGTCGTAACAAAGAGTTCTGATTTTACTGCCCCTCGTTGGGCCATTACTTTGGCGGGTACTCCTACCGCAACGGAGAAAGGTGGAATATCTTTCGTCACCACTGCCCCTGCACCAATGACACTTCCCCGGCCGATAGTGACGCCATCCAATACTCTCACTCCAGTCCCTAACCAGCAGTCATCCTCGATCAAGATACCCTTGCAAATGACGCCTTGGTGAGCAATGGGAACATCACGATCCGAAAAAATGTGATTGTTGGCATACATACTGGAGTGGGAAGCAATCATGCAATTCTTGCCAATCTTGATGTCTCCAGGACCGGCTGCACAAAAGTAAGGACCGATATAAGTCCGCTCTCCGATTTCAATGCAACCGCCAAGAGCTTTAAGATCTGCGCCACGATCGAGCTTTACGCTAGAGCCAAGAAGGACACAGCTTTGAGGCTCCCAACTATCGATAAAAATATTGCTGTTGACGATCGTGTTTGCTTCAAAAAACACTCGCTTAGCACCAACCAATTCCAGTCCTACTCCGATTTCGGCTCCATCTCCTAACTGTCCCAGAAACGAACGATAAACGAACCCACGCAATCTTTTACCCAATTTAAGCGGAACCGAGCCAAAAATAATCGTTAATAATGTTACTTTCCATTTTTCTCGATACATTTCTTGGAAATAGCGTACATCAAAAGCCATTGTTCATCACTCCAAAAAGGTGGTTGCCATAACAGAGCCAACTGGTGACGAAGAGTCCAGTCAACTGAGTGTGAGCTTTTACAAGTGCCTCAATCTGAGATCAGAAAAGCGTTGCTTGACGCAACAACGCATTGCTGTAAGCAGCTTCATGCACCTGGATTGTCAGGCACTTAAGACAAAGCGTAAGCAGTGATAAGGCAGAAAGTTTTAAGGAGCTTTCTGAGCTAAGAATACTTTTGCCTAGAGGGATTAGGCTCAGCCGAGGTAAAGGCTGAGTCAACGAGCTGGGCTGAAGCAAGCGCCCTTATGGTCTTTTCCCTGCTAGAAAACACCTGACTGGTAGCCTTGCTGCTTTGATTGAAAGACAAGCAGTAGATTGAGTCCTACCTTGGCAAGAACACATTGTCTTTCAATTCGCTCAGAAGCGCCCTAGTCCCTCTCCGCTCAAGGGGGAGTTAAACCACCTGGAATTCTCACCGCATTCACCAGGTTAATCACTAGCTCAGGAGTAAAAAACAAAACACCCTTGAGCAAAAGCTTGTAGCGGTTTGCTAAGAAGAAATAGCTGCGGTTGTTTGAATGAAACATGACAAAAGCCTCTCTTACGTTTTTGGCAACGGTTTGGGCTTTGGCTAACCCGCTTCTCAAAAGAGACCTTTACAAATGGCGAAATACTAACCTATGACTTTAGCAAGCATTTACCACTTGTTACCTTTGAAATTATCTGCTCACACATCCTGAAGGGAAGCTTCTTTGAATCCCCTTTCAGCCGCTTGGAAGCGATAAATCCTAGAAATGTATAAGCCTCAGTATCAAGTTACAGGATATTTTTTCATCGTCATAAATATAGACCGCATACTTCTTAAAAACTTTACATTCTTGGTCCAAAGCTTTACTAAAAACTTATCTTAAGCTTGTCCTTAATGTCGCCTTTAGAGGCAGTAGCGAAACCCTAGTTCAATCGGAGGTCTAGTAACGATTCGCTGCAAAATGAACTATTTATTTGAAACCTCCATCTAGACCGACTTTCAGTGCTTGCTACTTTCTAATAAAAATTCTGGTAAGGGGCGGAAGCATGAGGGTTTCAGCGCGCAAAACCTGAGGAAAATTAGTCAATGGTCCATTTTTACCTGAATCGCTGCCAACCCCCTTGAGCCGACGACTGGTTGAGACAACCGCTGTTGCCGATTGAGGGCAAGCCGTCCTAGAGAAAGCCTAGGCGCACTACCCAGCGGACACTCGAAGGCGCAACAGGTTAGGTCTGGATTGTGCTTGGCATCTTCAGCCGCCACTGGTGCTTGCAGTCAAGCGTCCAGGCGATCATGCACTTCGCGCGTTGCAAGGCGCTCCTGCCCCGGCGTGGCACGTCGGGCATGTAGCAAGGTCTTCGCTTCGCGGTCAGTGAGCGGGAGTGCCAGTGGTTCGTCGCCACGTTGCGCTAAGGCTGCTGCCTCATGATCACAATACGCTCTGACTGCTGCAAGTGCCGACGCGTACTCGAGAGTGGTCGCCCCGCTAAGCAACCCGGACTGACTCAACGACTCCTAAGTGCGATAGTCAAACCGGCTAGATAATTCGTAGCCATTGACCCTGTCGGCAAGGGAAGAAGCAGTCACGACACCCGGTGGCGACTGGGTAAAACGATAAATTTCAAGCAACCGCCCGTTGTCAGTTTCTTCGTAAGCTTGTAGATACTGCCTGTCATCAGCTTTGAGTGCGGCGCTGCTTCAGTGTGCTGTCTGCCTCACAGCCCGGTCCCGGTAGTCGCAGACGCTGCAGACGCTGCACTCAGGGGCAAGGTCAGCTACAGCCAACAGTGACCGAGTCAGCTCTGGCTCTGTTGATTCTAAGGTGCCTCTGACTCAGCATGGCTAATGCTCTGCTGGCACTGCTGCTGCTGAACTCTCTCAAAACTAGCACAACCATTAGAAGCCTGACACAGTAGCAGTTCTACTTTCGAGTCGCTTGGTGATGTGCTGCCAGCCGCTGCTAATCAACGTCAGCAGCGGCATTCTAGCTTGTGCAGAGGAGCCAACAGGAACGAAGGCATCAATGTTGTAGACTACCACCGAATGGTGATAGAGGTCAGTTCTAGTCCAGTCAGTGATTAGAGAGAGACAGCAAGTTTCTGCCTGTGTTTAGTGAGCTAGCTTCGCTGACAGGTGGTAGCAGTCATTTAACGCTGATTAGTTGGTGTTCAAGAGGGTGCCAGTAACGCCTTGATCTGTCGCCGCACCAGATATTGTTGTTGCTCTGCCGAAAATTGCTCAGGACAGATAACAAGGCCAGTGCCAATGCCATCGACGAAGGCAATGAGTGCATTCGCTTCAAGCATGACATCAAGCTCCGCTCGAATCAGCTTTGCTGCTTGCAAGTCGGCTAACACTTGAGCCAGCATTTGGCGTAAAACGGCATAGCGTTTTTGGTGCTCCTGGACTAAAGGTTCGCGACCGGTCGAATAGCCCAAAAACGCCACCCAGACTTTCCAGTCGGCTTGGTCACTGCCCTCCAGCGGCAGTGCCGTCAGCAGCATCTGTTCTAGCTGAGCAAGGCCTTGCTGTTCCTGAGCCTTGGCTTGCATCGCCGCTAGGGTGTTTTCAAACACGCGTTCGAGGGCAAACAAAATGAGTGCTTCTTTATCGCGAAAGTAGTGGGTCACAACCCCAGTGGAAGTGCCAAGTTCCTGCGCGATCGCCCGCATACTGGTACGGTCTAAGCCTTCACGGACAATGACCCGCCAGGCGGCCTGCGCGACTTCAAGCCGACGCTCGTCATAACTCATCGCTCTCCCTAGTATGCAGGCCCACTTCAAACAAGCCGCTTGACTACTGATCATAACTGTTGTTATATTCTTCTGTAACGTCACAACAGTTGTTATGTTCAGGCTTTTATACACCTGGAGTGGGCGATGATTCGCCCCATCACACCGGAGGATACAGAGGCACTGCTTGCCTTAGCCAGTTCTGTAGCACTCTTTGCGCCCGACCGACTCGAGGAGTTGCGTCAGCTGTTGACCGCTTCGTTCAGTCAAGCGGGCGACACTTGTCCCTTTTGGTTGACCGATGCGGCTGACGGACTGGTGGGATTAGCGTATTGCGAACCGGAACGTATGACTAGTGGGACATGGAACCTCCAGTTAATTGGTGTTCACCCTCAGTATCAAAGGCAAGGACGCGGTGCAAAGTTATTGCTCTTGGTGGAGCAGACTTTGGCAGCGCGAGGGGCGCGGCTCTTACTGGTTGAGACTGCGGGTACACCAGACTTTGAGCCTGCGCGAGCGTTTTATCGCAAGCACGGTTACAACGAGGAAGCGCGTATCCGCGAGTTCTACGCTGAAGGGGCAGACAAGCTTGTTTTCCGCAAAGCACTGTCCGCTTAGGGGTCGTGAGCTGTGGTCGTTTGTGTTTAGTGCCAGCCAGCTTACAATCTGATGGGAGCCGACTGACAAAGTTAGTCGGTCTTGTGACAAAGGTTAACTGTAGCAGCCTGCAATCATAAACCGTCAAACCTGCAATCAAGACAGTTTCAAACCAGGCTTAACTGCAACTGAGGGGCGTGACATTAACGCATCAGTTTGGCAGCACCAAAGGTGGCGTTGAATTTACGACACCAAATAGCCACAGATTGGTAGCTTGATAGGTTGACGGTTGCAGGAATGGCATACCGTTGAGCACCACTAAATTTTTGTAGCGGTGCCAGAAGCGTATAATCACCCTCTTTCAAGGCATAGGCAGGTGGCTGGGTTGAACCTAACACATCACTGGAGCGATGCAAAATGACAACCAGATCCGGTCCCATGTTGGAGGTTTTGAATGCCTGATCGAGTTCTAGAAAGGTTTTGCCATTCTCGTCGACAAGCCGAACGCTTCCCTGAGTGGGGTGTTCTCCAGACACAAAGCTACCAGACTTAACAGTTGCTGATTTTGCAGCGTTTGCTGCTTGGGCTGTAGTCTCGACCTGGGTTGGTGCAGGAGCACTCGTGGTTACAGGAGCAGTCTTTTCAGCCGCTTGTTTGGTCTCAGATCCTCCGGCACAACCGACGAGAGCGAGAGAAACTAGGCTAAAGACGAGCCAACGGTTCAATTTCATCCAAAATCTCCTGCATTTAAGATCAATTGTGCTTCATGAATGCACGATCAATTTTGCTGGAAGCAGGCGATCGCAAGATGATAGGTGTGTAGAAAGTTGGCTCTAAAATGCTGATATTGCGATGAGAAGGTTTTTAATTCTTCCTCAACAAACACTCATCTTTTAGCTGAGCCAGTCAAGAGTCTCAAGATTCCTTTGCCGTTAAAGAAGAATACAGAGTTTAGGGGCCTTCAACTTGAGAAGGTTAATGGGTTAGAGGCAACTGCACGCTCACAGTTGTTCCAGTCGCTGCCAAGGATTCAATGCGGAGTTCTCCATCGTGGGCTTCGACAATGCGTTTCACGATCGCTAGCCCTAGACCCGTTCCACTTGCTTTGGTGCTAAAAAAGGGCTTGGTTAGGTTTGGCAAAAATTCGACAGGAATGGGTACGCCACCATTGTGAATTTGAATGCAAATTTGGTCATGCTCGATCACCTGAACGCGAACTGTGATGGTTTCTCCTACAGCCACCGCTTCACAAGCATTGGTGACTAGATTGATCAATACCTGTTTTAACTTATCCCTATCCGCTAAGACCGTCACCGGTGCAGTGGCAGCAATCAGTTTCAAGTGTTTGCCCAAAGCGGCAGGGGGTGTTTTTAATGTGCTCAAGCTGCTGGCGATGAAGCTGTTTAGCTCTAAGTGCGATCGCTGGAGCGTTTGTGGTCTGGCATAGAGCAGAATTTGATCTAACAACCGTTGCAGACGGTCTGCTTCATCCAGTGACAGAGAAAGATACTCTTGAAAGCGCTCCGAGAGTTGTAGTTTCTTAAAGGCGTTTAAGCCCATTGAAATCGTTGTCAAGGGATTTCGCACTTCATGGACAATCATCGCAGCAAGTTCACCGATCTCGGCTAACCGCTCCAAGGCTTTTTCAGCCTGCTTCAGCATCGTAATGTCAGCCGTTACTGCCAGCAGGCAGGGCTCATCTTCTAGAAGGATCACCTCGGCTGAAAAGAGAACTGGAAAGCTTGCCCCTGATTTTCTGCGAAGTTTAGTCTCTAGATTGGTCACGCTGCCGTGTGCTTGCAGACGTTGCTGAATGGTGTTTCGATCCTCTAGTGTTGCCCAAACTCCCAACTCTAAGGCACTGTGTCCAATCATCTCCTCGTGGCTGTAGCCCAACATGACTAGACAACTGTGATTGACTTCGATGTAGCAGCCATCCTTGAGTGTGCTGATAGTCATGGCATCGGGAGACGATCGGAAGGCGGTAGAAAACTTAGTTTCAGAAACTCGCAGGGCATCTTCTGCTTGTTTGCGCTCCATCTCAGCCGCTGCACGTGCTGCAAAAATCTCCAGTACGGCATGAGTGCGAGATTCGTTTTCTAGAGGTTGATCATCCAGCACTGCTAGATGTCCCAGAAGGTTGCCGCTTGAGTCTAGTAGGGCAATGCCAGCGTAACTTTGGACCTGCATGTCCTTTAGGTCTTGATCCTCAGGAAAGAGAGACTGAATCTGATCTGAGAAACATTGGCAACCTTTGCTGTTGATAATGCGCTCACAGGGTGTGCCAGGCAAATCGTATTCAAAGGCATCGCCAAACTCGTCTCCCTCCCAAAAGGCAAAGCTACGCACACGAGTCGGTGCAGCATCCACGCATTCGCTGATGAAGGCGTAGCGAACATTAAGAGCTTGAGCCAGAGAGCGCACCAGCGAGCGGAAGAAATCAACGCCAATGACGGAAGCGGTTCCCTCCACAATCATCTGCAGCGTTTGTTCTGATCGCTGGCGCTCTAAAATTTCAGCCTGGAGGCGCTCGTTAGTCTGCGTGAGTGCTGCGGTTCGTTCTTGAACCCGCAACTCCAACTCGCTATAGAGTCGGGCGTTGTCGATCGAAATGGCTGCTTGGGTTGAGAGAACCTGCAAAACCTTGAAACGTTCGGGTGTAAACGCATTGAAGGTTAAGTTGTTTTCTAAATACAGAATGCCAGATCGTTTTCCTTGATGGAGGAGTGGAGCGCAAAGAATTGCTTTGGGCTGATGCTTAAGGATGTAAGCATCCTGATTAAAGCGGTCGTCCTGGGTTACATGATTAAGGACAACGTTTTCCTGAGTACGAGCGACATAGTGGACGATCGCCCAAGCAAGCCGATCGCGTCCAAATTCACTGGTCATGGAAACGTGTGAAACTGAAAGAGTCTTTGACTCTACATTTGATTCCGCTTCGATCTGTAAGACGCCATTGCGTTCTAAAAGCAAGCATCCTCGTTGAGCTCCAGCGCTCTCCATGAAGATGACCAGCAATTTTGCCAAGAGTTTGTCCAGCACAATCTCATCTGATAGAGCTTGCGATGCTTTCATCAGGGCTGCTAAATCAAGCGCTACCGTTGTCTGACCTGAGTCACGCTGTGCCCGGTAGAGCAGAGCTCTAGAGCTTTTGCAGAGTTTCTCGAACATCTGGTAACCAGGAATCGCTACCATAACGGCTCAGCGGTCAGAAGAACTGAAATTAATCTAGATTTTCTCTTTTGACTTTTAAAAAAGAAAGCCTTCTTAGTGATTGCTTCACTGTTCGTAAAGTTACAACCTTAAATGCCTTTGAATCCCATTCTGGCTTCGATCGCCTGCTCTGCCGGAGCAGCGGTCACTCTGGTCATGGCAACCCTACGAGCGGTCTGGTGCTGAATGCCTACCTGACTGAGAAGCAAACCCAGCAAAATGACGCCCCCACCGATGTAATGGGCGCGTGTGGGCACTTCACCCAAAATTAAATAGGCCGCTAGAATGCCTGCAAGCGGCACAAAAGAGCCAATCAGGGATGCAGTAGAAACGGATGAGGCTCGCAAGCCCGCAATCCAGAACGATTGCCCCACGACTACAATAATGATGCCGTACAGCAGCATCCACTGCCACAGAAACGGGGAGAACACACCGGCAAAATGATCCTGACCGTAAAGCGCTAAGGCAGCAATGAAAAAGATCAGGGTTCCTAGTCCCGTCCGAACAGTGCTATAGATGCCGAGCGGTACTTTAGAAAGCCGCTTTTTGCCAATAATTGTAGAGATGGCTAAGGCGACTGCGCCCAAGATGGCTAATAGCTCCCCCAAACCGATGTGGAAGTTGCCCATTTGCATCAAGGGTTCCTTTGCGGGTTGAAGCAGAATGGTTAAGGCCACACCGATAAAAGCCGCGATTGCTCCCATGCTTTCCCAACGATTCACTCGCTCTCGTAAGAGCCAGAGGGATAGCGCGAGCGTGACTGGCGGTTCCAATCGACTCACTAAAACGACATTGGTTACTGGAATTAACGCCAATGCCTGAAAGATTAAGCCAGGAGCCAAGGCGCCCGATAAAATTGCAACCATAGCCAAGCTGACCCATTCCCGCCTGGCTAATTGCCCTAATGTCCTGCGGTTCCAGTGTCGCCTATGAAGCAGCAGCAGCACCACTAGTGCACAGAGATTGCCGACAAACAAAACATTGCATAAGGAGATGGGATTCTGCCCACCAACGAAGTGTTGAGCCCCAATTTCTGTGATCTTGCGGGTAACAGCACTAGAAGCGCCAAAGATTAGCACCGCTAGCCAAAGGTACGCTTGTCCAGGCGTGCGGTTGATACGCTGGCTCGGTTCTGTCGCTGGTTGCATAGAAGGGTGCCTCACTTGCCTCGCAAAGTGCATCATACGTGCTTTTAATGAACGTGATTAACGGCACCAGATAGAACATCGAGTCGTTTATTGAGCTTCATCCTATGTAGGCAATCTGAGCTCTGCCTGAGAATTTGATTAGAGCTTGAGATTGCAGCCCACCTTTAGGTAATCTGTTTTCTCAGCAAAAACTCATCTTTCCGTGAGGTTCTTATTAAGGCTATGTAAAGGGTTTTGACTACAGTGGAGATAGTTACCCTGCAGGAAGGCATCGGTAGGATAGTTGTAACGAGCGAACTGACCGATCCGCACTCGCAATCAATGCACTGGTGAGGATGCTGACCAAGCATCTTGATTGTGTGGATTCACAAGCAATTGACCAATGAACGGAATGAAATGATGTTCCAATGCAACTGATTCATAGGCTCTGGGGGGCAATCCGTCACGTTAAGCAAAGGCATTTTGACTCGTCTTCGCTTCAATTTCGCTTAACGGTAGAAATCGCGTTGCTCTCCATTCTGGGCTTGAGCAGTGTCGCTGTCTGGACAAGCTGGAAGATGCAGCAGCTTCTGATTACAACGCATACTCAGAGCGTGGAATACATTGCAACGCGGTTTCCCCGCGACGTAGAACTCTACAGCGAAATGTTGCCGCTTGAAGCTGGACTGCAAAAGACGATCAATAATGTGTCGGTGCCTGGATTAGCGATTTGGGTTAAAAGTACGGATGGCAAAAAGGTGCTCGCTGAATCAACGGAAACGCATTCATCCTTTAGGGCAACGGACGAGTTGATGTCGATCGCTGAGATGCCGCTCAAACCCCAAGTCTATCAGATGGGTAGCCGGTATCTCATTTTGTATCAGGGACCAGTAACCGCCAAAGGAAGACTCTTGGGTAAAGTCTATATGGCGCAGGATGTCACAGCCGCTCAGCGGCAATTAATCAGCGCCGTCCAAGGGTTAGCTGCTGTTTGCACCCTGGCAACTATTTTTACAATGGTGGCAATTGCCCTACGAATTCGGCGATCACTGCAACCGTTGCAGGACATGAGCCATATGGCAGGAGCAATTTCAGCCGACGATTTAAGTAAAGCCAAACTGCAATTGAGGTCTGCTCCGAGCGAAGTCAAAGCATTAGCACAAACGTTTAATATGATGCTGTCCCGGCTGTCAGAGGCATGGGAACAGCAGCGACAGTTTGTCAGCAATGTCTCCCACGAGTTACGCACGCCCTTAACCGTTGTGCTGGGCTACTTGCAAAGCATACTACGTCGTAGTACTAACCTGAACGCTTATCAAAAAGAAGCCTTAGAAACGGCCGCCGCCGAGGCCGATCGCACCGTGCGCCTACTGCAAGATCTGCTCGATCTAGCACGAGCTGATAGTAGTTATACGCACTATCACTTAGAGCCAGTCATACTGGCTGACGTGGTTGCAGAGCTGGCTGACATGACAGAGAAATTTAGTGATCGCTTGATTCGAGTGGAGATCAGAGAACCCGTTTTAGCAATCGTAGACCGCGATCGTCTGAAACAAGTATTGATTAACCTGATTGATAATGCGGTGAAATATTCTGATTTTGACCAACCGATTGAATTGATTGTTGATCACGCCCAGCAACAGGCAATTGTTCAGGTTTGCGATCAAGGAGTCGGTATTCCGCTCCAGGACCAGAGCCGCATTTTTGAACGCTTCTACCGGGTGGATGAAGCGCGTGCCCGCTCAGCTGGAGGTCATGGACTAGGTCTGGCGATCGTCAAAACACTAGTAGAAGGAATGGGCGGCAGCATTACGGTGCGATCCAAGCTGGATGAAGGCAGTGTGTTTACACTCGTTCTGCCAACACAGGCTAAACCGCTCTAACTTCCTCGCTCACCTGTAGCTGCATGAACACCCTCTCTAGAGTTCATAGGGGCAGTGACAGGCGGCGGCGGAGAGGGGGAGAAGGCGAAAGAGCCAGAAAACGGGTCATCCCCGTGTCTCCGTATCCCCTTTTCCTACATCGAGCATACCCTCCTTCTAGCGATAATCTGAGAAACTGCTGAGTCTGGTCTGAGAAGCCTGTCAGGAGAAATTCAGGGAATGCCTGATTTTGTTTCAGAGGCGTTTCAGTACTGCCTGCGATGCTTTGAGCAGTGAGCCGATTGGCTTCACCTGAAGAAGACTGCATTACGGTTCAATCGTTACTAGGAGTAACCCATGAAAGTAGCTTCTCTGCTTACAGGTCTTGCGATGGTTGGATTGGTTACGGTTGGAGATGTCGGGTTGAATGGAATGCATTCTTTGTCAGTGAATTCTGCTACTGCTGCTGAAGCAAAACAAGCTGGACCCTCCGTTCAAGAAAAGATTGATCTCATCACCAAAAACAAAGGACAGATTGGTGGCGGTGATCAATTGCGACGGTTCTTCTATGGCAATTTAGAGCCAATCGGTATTCAAGTTGGTGGTGCTGGTCACGTCGTCAATTTGTACAACAAAGCCAATGATGTTACCTTTTCGTACTGCTCTCACTATGATGTGGTGGTTGCAGTCAAACGGGGCAGAGTAGCACAATTTCCACCTAATGAAGTGAAATAAAAGACAGGGTGGAGGGGTCAGGAGCTGAAACCTGGCAGAAAAGCGCTTTCTGACTCCCAAACCGTGCGACATCATTCTTTAAGGAGTTTGTATGGAATTTAGGGATGTGATCCTACTGCTGCATCCAGTGTTTGCTGTAGTTGTAGTGTTTCCACTACTTGGGATTGTGGTAAATCGCGCGCTTCAAACCCGTCAACGTCGGTTACAAACGGCTACTGAAGGGAAAAGCAAGATTCCACCAATTGTAGGACAAGAGCATGTTCAATTAGGTCGTTGGTTAACTGGAGCGATCGTTGGACTTGTGCTGTTGGCTCTGGGCAACGATGTCTTTGGTGCCATCTTTGACAATAAAATTTGGGAGAAGCAGCCGCTAAACGTCATTTTGATCGTTAGTGTCTTTGGTGTGGCAATCGCATCCTTAGCATTACTCTATCGAGCCAAAACACGGCTATGGCGAGGAGCCTTCGCAACCCTTGTAGGCGCAGCCCTGGTCATCCTTGGTTGTCAGGATGGGGTTTATCGCAAAACCGATCAGTGGTATGTTTCCCACTATTACTACGGCATGACAGCCGCCTTGTTGATGATTTTTTCGCTGGCAATTCTACGAGAGATTTATCAGGACAGAACCAATCGTTGGCGCACTGTCCACATCGTTCTCAATTCGATCGCACTTCTCATTTTCATTTGTCAGGGCATAACAGGTACTCAGGCGCTTTTGGAAGTCCCTCTGACGTGGCAAGAACCTTATATCAACCAGCTCTACGGACAACAGTGTGACAAACACCCTTGCACTATTCAGATATCACCGAACCCTGCAACTCTTAAATAGCTGCAATGAACTGTGTACAGCAGTACGAATGAATATCGGGAATCGGGAGGTGGAAGTCGCTAAAAGCTGTTTCGCTGATGAAGTAATCGGCTTCCAGCGTGCCAGCCATCATTGTTTTTGCACATTGCGTGCTGTGAAATCGGCACTACTCTCAACAATTTCAAATTTCACGAGTGTGCCTGCTCGCAGTATGCGGTAGCCTTCACCAGGAATGGTTGTGAAATTAAAAAATATTTCATCATTCGTGCCATCTCTCACAATTAATCCATTTCCTGTTTGTAGATCAAACCAATGCACAACGCCCTGACCGACAGGTAATCCATTTGCACCCAGTGGTGGTGCACCACCAAGCCACTCCTGCTGCGGAAGCCGGATCTGTTTCACGCTTGGAGCGTTGTACACCTCGTAGCAGTAATCCGATCGCATTTCTATCATTGCCCGCAGGTCATATCTCAACTCTTCGATCGTCGGTCGCCCCCCAAAGAACCAGCCATTGTAGATTGTGTGGATTGTGCGATCAGGGCGCAAAGCAAACGTGTAAGGTTGAGCGCGGTAGGCATATTCGCCTTCTGTTTCATCCAAAATATTGATTTGTTTGATTACAGTTCGCTGCTCATCAGAGAGAAATTGCCATTGTGCTCCCAATCCGGCTCGAAAAGCCGCCTGCACGATCGGCAAATCGGCGCTAACAACAGCAAGCTTACAATAGTTGACCGCTAACTCATCTTGAAACTGCACAAGCTGACGCAACTGTTGGTGATCGCGCGGACAAAAGAACCCTCGATAAAAAACCAGAATTAATGGGTCCCATCAAAGAACCCCAGCTTTTGATCCACCAGTCCGGGCTGAGTGAGCTGAGATAGCGTTACTGGCTCATACTGGTGATTTGGCAGGGTAATGTTAGGAAAGCGACCGCCCACTTGAAGATTCGTTGTTATCTTATTGCTCCCGCAGTGCGTACCCTACACCACGCACAGTGTGAATTAACCGCTTCTCGCTCCTCTCTTCTAATTTCAGCCGCAAATAGCGAATATAGACCTCAATGATATTGGAATCGCCCATGAAGTCATAACCCCAGACGTTTTCGAGAATTTGATCGCGGGTATAAACTTGGCGGGGATGGCTCAAGAGATATTCCAACAAATCAAATTCTTTTGCGGTCAGGTCGATCGCGCGTTGACCACGATAGACCTCCCGCGTACGGCGGTTTAAAGTCAAGTCCTCAAACTGCAACACATCCTCATCCAACTCTTGGGTGCGTCGCAGATGAGCCCGAATGCGCGCCAGCAGTTCTTCAATGCTGAAGGGTTTAACCACATAGTCATCAGCTCCCGCATCTAGACCCGCGACACGATCGCCCACTTCATCCCGTGCAGTCAACAAAATGACGGGCACTTTGCTCCCCGTAGCCCGTAAGCGACGACAGAATTCTACGCCCGTTAAGCCTGGCAGCATCCAATCGAGAATCGCTAAATCTGGCTCAGATTCTCGTGCCAGAGATAGTCCTGACATTCCATCATGCGCTACAGTCACCTGATAGCCTTCGCTATCCAACTCCAGTTCGATAAACCGGGCGAGCTTAACTTCATCTTCAACTAAAAGGATATGAGCTGTCATATAGGGTTCTCCTAAAACAGGCAGGGTCAGAATAAAGGGGTTGCCTTAATTAGGTATTGATTGAACTGTAATCTGTGCTCTCATACATGTTACAAGACTTTACAATTTCTCATCCTATTTTTGATCTCTGCTTTCAATGTAGTGGAACTGTTCTTAAGAAAAATGAGTTTTTCCTGAGCGAGGCTATTGCTTCTGCTTAAAAAGCGACGGTGGCTTCTTGCTTTAGAAATGACTGTCATTCAACTATTCTTTCTAATTTCTCAGGTTACTTTAATTTTCAGGTCAGTCCTAGCTCATCTGAGTCGTTGAATCTATAGAGCAGCGGTTGTGAAAGTATTCCACTAGACCAGTCACTGACCTACTTCACCGAAAAGGATCTCGTATGAAAAGCTTAATCTATGGTGGACTATCGGCACTACTACTCACCACAGCAACAGCAGCAATGGCTGAACCTGCAACGAGAGTGCAGGCACAAGCACCACTGCATGAAACAGCAATGGTTTTCAACTTCACGGGACCCATGATTACCAACTCCGGTGTGTTAAACAGTACGCACTTTATTCGAGTTGCAGTGATTGGGATGTCGTTGCAAGAGCTGATGGTCTCTATTCCTAGCCAAATGGAGCGCTTTGACTCAGTGCAGGTGATTGACCAGTCTGGTAAGGCAGTACCATCTAAGGTCAGCGTCAGCAAAGAGCGTTTAGCGATCACGTTTGACCAACCCGTTGCTCCTGGTAGTTATTTACAAGTCGAGTTTAGAGGAGTGCGAATGACAACCTCAGGTGGAGACACGCTGTTTTATGGCATTACGGCCCGACGCACGGGACTAAAAGGAGAAATTCCCGTTGGAACCGCTAGAATTCAAGTTCCTCTCAAAGGCTAAATTGTCAGAAGCTCACAGTACCAACTTTGATTGCCAAGTCGGTACTGTGCTGTAGATCTTCAGTCACTTAGAAGAAGTTGCTGTTTTCCAAGCTTGATCAAAGCCTTCATTTGTAGACAGTTCTGTAAACTAGGCACCAATCGAACGATACGCTCTGCTTTATGCTCAATGAGTCATGCTCGCAGTTTTAAGCTGGTTATCTATGAGAATAGTAAAGGGTTATATTGCAAGCTTGTGGGATCCAGAATTGATCCCTACAGGTGTGAAGACGGCTGTATTTGTTGGTTCTCTGCTTTTCTTAATCAATCATGCTCCTGCGCTCTTGCGTGGGGAAATGTCTCGTGAGCGATGGATTTCTACAGCGATCACGTATGCCATGCCTTATCTAGTCAATGTCTATGGTCAATACAGCTATCGTCGCAAGTTGATGGCGGATTCCACCTCAATCAAATGATGCCTGGAAAATACAAGTACTTGCAGTAGATTCTGGTTACTAGCCATTTCCCAATCATTAAGATCTGCGTAGGTGCTACTACTCATTAACTTCCTTGTCAATAGTTAATGAGTAGAAGTGGAAAAACAGAGGCTGATCGTCTGTGCTAGCGCATCCTGAGGCCCATAACCATTTTGGGACTTAAGTCGCTCTCAATGCTGTTGACGAATGTATGACAACGGCACTCGCAAACTTACCATAAGGAGTAAGCAGCAACGAAAAGCGAGCGTCGAAGTGCTTGCTTCATCTTTGTAATCCTACTTGTAGCATATTCGCTGATACTATCGACTCCTCATTAACCCCTTCATTAAAAGAATATCTCTCACACTCGCGCTTGCATAATGCAGGCGACGATGCCTAGGCAACTGTTCGAGTTTGCGATTGCCTGAGTGGTGACCTTTGCGAGGGGTGGCTGCTTAGCACCTGCGTTGTCTTGGTCTACCACCCTCTTCTAAAATACAAGCGTTGTTTTTGGTCCGATTGCTACGGGAACGCCAAATTAGGTTTGCAGCAATGATGGGGAATCGAGAGGGTTTGAAAACACTACTTAAGGTCTCAATCAAAGCTTAAAAACAAAAGCTGCATCGTCGAGGTGATGCGCGATGAATGGTTACTTTAACGAGTGAATTAAACATAGCCGCCGCCTGCTTGAAACGTGTGTCCTGTAGTCCAGCGGCATTGATCGCTGACAACGAAAGCAATCACATCCGCAATGTCTTCAGGCTTGCCCAGTCGGTTGAAGGGCGATCGCTCAGCCGCCGCTTTGGGATCATCCCCCGAACTACCAAACATTTCGGTGTCGGTCGGTCCTGGTGAGACAGTGTTAACGGTGATGCCGCGATCACCCACTTCCATTGATAGGGCTTTGCCTATTAGCTCGATCGCCGCTTTACTGCCGCAATACAAACTGAAGCCTGGCAGGGGACGCACCACCAGACCGCTCGAGATATTTACAATTCGCCCGTTTAAGTTGAGGCGATTGGCAGCTTCTTTCATGCAGAAAAAGGTGCCTTTCACGTTTAGCCCAAACACTTTATCAAACGCGGCTTCATCCGTTCCAGCCACCGCACCACTCACGCCAGTCCCCGCATTATTAACGAGAATATCGAGGTTACCAAACTGCTGCTGGGCTATGTCAAATAGCTTCGTGATTTCATCCACATGACTGAGGTTTGCTTGAATGGCGATTGCCTCGCCACCTTTTGCTTGAATAGCGTTGACGATTTCATTTGCCGCATCCGCATGACCACCGTAATGAACGACAACCTTCGCGCCTTCCTCTGCCAATCGTTTGCAAATGGCAGAACCGATACTGCCCGAACCGTCCGGACGATCGCCACTTTGCCTGCTAATTGCTGTGTCATTGCTAACTCCTGGTGAAACTTACACTTCGTCAAAAAACTTCAGTAATCGATCAGTTAACTCATCAGGACGCTCATCGGGAATAAAATGTCCGCAACGTTCCATTGCTCCACCGCGAACATTAGTGGCAACGCTCTCAAGCATTGTTTTCACACGCTCACCCATGCTTTTGTCGCCATCAAGTGCCAGTATGGGAGTTTGAATTTTGTGCTGAGCGAAGGGCTCAGTTTGTTTGATTGTCTCGAAAATTGCTCGGTAGACTCCGAGCGCCCCGCTGATACCACCGGGTGCAGCAAAGGTCCGCAGATATTCATCGATCGCGGTGGCCTCAATCGAGGCTGGGTCATAGCAATAGGTGTTGTAGAAGTAAGTCAGGAACTCCCGTTCATGACCAGCAATCAGGGTTTCAGGTAAGCCTTTTGTCAAACTAAACGTCCACCACCACAAGCCACCCTTGGCTAACGTGTCAGGAGCAAACTGAAAGATCTGCTGTAGATGCTGTTCTAGCAGCACGGGTTCAGCCAGATAAGCAAGCTTCAAGACTTCATCAGGATGTTCACCTGCATAAATCAGCGCAGGCGGCGCACCCATATCATGGGCGGCGATATAAATCTGCTTGAACCCCAATTGTGCAATCAGTTGATGGAAGTCTTCTGCCAGCATGTAGGCGTCATAGCCACCCTCCGGCTTTTCAGAGTCACCATAGCCGCGCATATCTGGAGCAATCACCGTGTATCCTATCACACAAGCTTTTCTAACTATTGTTAGGGAAGTTTCGGCACCCTCATCCTCTACTTAAGACTTTGGAAAAGTACAGTCAGCTTAAAGGGATGTTCTCACTTCTTTCGGTTAATCCGCGTCGTTCTAGAGGCAAAGGTAGCGAGGATACTGTTGACGAATTCATGAGAGAAAAGACTATGCGATCTTGGCTTAAGCTCCGTAAAGCGGGGTAACGAGTTTTCGCCAATGGCGTATCCGGCATCGTGCCGAGATCAGTGTAAAAGTTTATCATACGGGTGTTAAAGCTTTACATAGAAGAGATCTCAGCGTTCGACCCGAAATAGGGCTAATTTTGTTGATTAGTTGCAAAAACAGCAACTAGTCAATGAGAGGTGTAATTAGGATACGTGTTTTTTAGTGCCACCAACTCTTGTAACCATTACATATCAAGGCTTTTAGAAATTACCTATTTTCTATATGAACCCCGTAAGGAACGTAAAATCTGGTGTTTCCAGCTTTCGTGGCACTAAATTTCACCTATTCTGATTACACCCCACGACGAAAACGTGTCTGCTTGGGTTAACGCAATCACCCGATGACTAAGGACAACTGCCGCAGGTCAAGTGCAGTTTGCTCAGCTGTGTCAGGGGGTAGGAATGCCGCGGATTGAAGTATGGCTGGGGATGCTGCTGAGTGGATTTGAACTGAAGTCACAGGATGAGTTTTATAGCGGCTTGTTTTGGGTTAGAGGACTTTCACCTGACGGTATTGATACAACAGGGGCGATTTCACCCTAATACCTCTTGGGGCTCTCAACGCTTATCGATACCGCTCATCACCCTAATGCAACATCGGGACGAGAGACGTCTCCGAAGTTATCACTCGAGTCGTTCACTTTGATATACAAGATGCTGAGATTTAGAGTGATTCTCTGCGAGACAGCAAAGCCGAACGCACTCCCACAGCCCCGTCCGGCTCAGGGCTTATTGTTACATGAGGTGTAATCAGGATGTGTGAAATTTAGTGCCACGAAAGTTTGAAACGCCTATTTTTACATGCTCTTCTTCAAAAAATCTCTTATAAATCGATAAATTCTAAAAACATTACTCTGTAAGAAGCTCAGCAATTAGGGAGACCTTAAAGCAGTTATCCTGATTACACTCTTGAACAAGTTGTCGAGTTTACAGTTACGACTTTCCTACAAGCCTCTCGTCAGTAGAACAGACAGAACATGTGTTAAGGTGATTCACCACTCGATAAATAGGATTGCAAATAAAGTAATATTAATCGTTTTACTTCCACCATCATTCGTGCTTGAAACTCTTCGTCGCGACTGAATGCTAGAGTATGTAACTTACTCACAATTGAAACCATCACCAACGCAATTACTTCGGCATCTTCAGTTGTTAAATTTGGAATTCGTTGAGCGTAAAAAGTAGCAAGTTGCTCGGCAATTTGGCGATCCACTTGTGTCTTAATTGCTAATATTTCAGACGATACTCCATAGGAGTCGACAAAGATGGTGCGAAAGCCGGGGTGGCTGAGGAAAAATTGATTAAATGCAGCGCTGACACGATCGACATAGGTTGTTAATGGTTCATGAATCGCTGCTGGCGTATGCAACTCTGCCATGACTTGCTGTAACTGGTCGAGATAACAGAGGGCTAATGCCTCCAAAATTGACACTTTATCGGGGAAGAAACGATAGAGGGAGCCGACCGACGTTTGAGCACGGGCAGCGATCTCAACCATCGTTGCCGATTCAAACCCCAACTCAGCAAACAGAGCATCTGCCGTATTCAAAATGTGGTTTACTCGCTTGGCACTGCGATCCTGTTGTGGCAGCCGCCGTAAAGAGGAGGCTTTGGACGAATCGCTCGACATGAATCGCTATTTCCTTGACAAACGCGAAGACCTTTTCGTATTTTAAAACGTGAAGGGGTATTCTTGTTTCATCTAGCATTAAATAATTGAAAAAATATTCACGGGGATGAAGCTGCCGTGAATCGGTGCTGCTGTCATTGCACAAGACGCCATTTTAAGGAGACATCATGGCACGATTTCTTGTGGGAACTATTCCCGTAATCGGGCACGTTAATCCTGCCTTGCCAATCGCTCGCACTCTAGTGGAGCGGGGACATGACGTTTGGTGGTACACCGGAAAAGCGTTTCAAACGAAGGTTGAGGCGATCGGTGCTCACTTTGTGCCGATTAAAACTGGGTTTGATTTGACTGATCCCACTAGTCTGCTAACCGAGCTGTTGGCGAAACAGAATTCTCTCACCGGATTGGCGCAATTCAAGTTTGGCTTTAAGTATCTATTTGGCGACTCAGCCGTAGCTCAGGTCAAGGACTATCTCGAAATTTTGAAGCAATTTCCGGCGGATGTAATGCTGGCTGATGTCTGTTTTTTGGGGGCTGCTTGGACGCACGAACAGGGTGGTCCTGCTTGGGCAACCTTGGGCGTAACGCCGTTGGCAATTACGAGCAACGATACAGCTCCCTTTGGATTAGCGATGCCCCCGGCAACGTCGGTGTTAGGACGCTTACGAAATAATTGTTTGAACTGGTTATTCCAGCAGATTCTCGCAAAGGATTTAACCGTTTATCTAAACACACTTCGAGCCAGTCTTGGCTTGCCGCCTGATTCTCAGTTCTTTTTCGATAGTGTCGTTTCCCCCTATCTCTACCTCCAAACCACGGTTTCAGGATTTGAATACCCACGGCGAAATCTCCCACCACAACTTCATTTCATTGGACCTGTTTTAACAGAACCTCCAACTGAGTTTGTTCCTCCCCGTTGGTGGAATGACTTAAAGAGCAGTAAACCTGTAGTGCATGTCACTCAGGGCACAGTTGCGACTGAGGCAAGTGATTTATTGATTCCAACCTTGCAAGCATTGGCAGAGGAGGAGGTGCTAGTGGTCGCAACAACAGGTGGACAACCGATCGACGCAATTGCCCTTGATTCCTTACCAGCAAATGTCCGGCTTGAACCGTTTATTCCCCATTCTTGTCTGTTACCGCATGTGGATGTGATGGTGACAAATGGGGGGTACAACGGCACTCACATGGCGTTAGCCTTTGGTGTTCCAATGGTGGCAGCAGGACAGACGGAAGAAAAGCCTGAGGTGTGTGCGCGAATTGCTTGGTCACAGGTTGGCATTGACTTAAGAACTAAAACACCAACACCGACTCAAATTAGAACGGCAGTGAAACAGATGTTGAGTGAACCGCATTACCGAGAAAATGCCCAAGGTCTGCAAGCTGAAATTGCTCGTTGCAATACGGTTTCTTTAGCAATAGATCTACTCGAACAGCTTGCCATGACAAAAGAACCTGTCATCGCTCAACAACCAGATTTACTATTCATAAACTCAATCGGATCAGGATTGGCATTCAAATAGTTGTATTCCATCAATTAATCCAACACTACAATTTGCGCTCTCACACGTATGCAGAAAACTTACGTCAGCCGTTCGTCAAAAACTTATCAATTCTTGGCGCTGGTGCTTCTCTGCGCTGCTCAGTTCATGATTGTGCTCGATTTTTCGATCGTCAATGTCGCGCTGCCCTCAATCCAGCAAAGTTTGGGCTTTTCTCCTCAACAGCTACAGTGGGTTGTCAGCGCCTATTCTCTAACATTTGGTGGATTTCTGCTGTTAGGCGGTCGAGCTGCTGATTTGTTTGGTCGTCGTCGCCTACTTTTACTAGGATTGGGGGTATTTACATTGGCTTCGCTGGTCGGTGGATTCTCCCCATCTCAAGTAGCCTTGATTGCCGCTAGAGCTTTTCAGGGATTGGGGGCAGCTCTGGTTGCCCCTGCAATTCTGGCAATTGTCTTGAGTACACTCCAGGAAAATGCCAAACGGAGTCGTGCATTAGGTGCATTAGGTGCAATGGCAGCCGGAGGATTTGCGGCTGGAGTATTACTGGGGGGGCTATTAACAGATTCCCTAAGCTGGCGCTGGGTGATGTTTGTCAACGTGTCGATCGGATTAGCTCTGATGGTTGGGACTCCTTTTCTACTTCAGGAAAGCCGTGCAGCCACAGTCAAACGACAGATTGATTTAGCGGGTACTGTCGTGGTGATGCTTGGCTTAATGCTGCTGGTTTATACGCTGGTGCAAATTCCAGAAGTGGGATGGGCATCTCCTGCAACCGCTCTCAAAGGCATGGGGGCGATCGCTCTATTTGCGCTATTTATCTGGATTGAGTCTCAGGTCTCCGTTCCGTTGGTGCCACTTCATATTTTCGCTCAACGTTCACTCATGGCAGCGAGTCAAGTTGCTGCTTTCGTGAGTGCAATTGGTGCATCGATGGTTTTTATTCTCACGCTCTATATGCAGCAGATTTTGCATTACACCGCGTTCCAAACTGGAATCGCCTTTTTACCTCATGCGGTCGCGGCGATCGTCGCTGCTCCCTTGTCATCTCACTTGGTTCATCGAACAACGGTGAAGTTCACTCTGATGATCGGGTTAATTCTATCCATGATCGGACTGTTGCAATTAACAGCCCTGTCCACCAATGGCATTTTTGTTCACGATCTTCTACCGGGAACCGTGCTCGTTGGATTAGGCATTGTTACCTGCTTTGTTACAGTCACGATTTTGGCGACTACCGGAGTTGAAGGTCACGAGCAGGGGTTAGTGTCGGGTCTACTCAACACCTTTCAGCAAATTGGTTCTGCGGTGGGGCTAGCGACTGTCATGGCGATCGCAACAGCTCGTACAAACTCGCTTTCGGCAGGTGCTAATGTACCTTCAGAAAACTTACTATCTGCTGCAACCGAAGGCTTTCAATCGGCTCTGTTCGCCAGTGCTGGCTTTGCGGCTTTAGGTGTCATATTACAGGAATAGCAATTTGTAATCCGAAGAAACAAGACACTTAGACGTGGTAGATAGGGGTAATTGAAGCGGTACGTCGCTCAAGACTGTCTTGCCCAAACACAAGCACATAGACAAAAGCCGTACAGGGCTTAGTTATAGCAACGGACAAAAAGTGGTCGTTAAGGCTAGAAAGCTCATGAAATAAAGCTTTCAGCGATCGCTCCCATTATCTACCTAGCGGCTTGAGCTGTCCCATTTTCACCCCTAAATGGGACAGTCCGAATCACAAACAACGATTTTGCGCCCTTACAGGTTCCTCAGCCATGATCGACTAGGCTCCGTAAATGGGACAGGTCACTCCAACTGCTTACTAGCGACCAGAATTTTTCCGCTGCTAAAACTAAGCCTGGACTAGCCACAAACTGGCACGATCCTTGAAAACTTTGCACAGCAGCAGTTTTGCTTTTCTGCCAGTTCGCATAGTTGCTCAATCCGCAACGGTGCAACGGGATTAAAGAGGAAAAGAGCGGCGGTGCAGGGCTTTTAGCAATTGTGCCAGTTGACGGCTAGTCCAGCAGAGGAAGCGCCATATGAACGTTAGCTGTGCTTACCAATGGCACCCTAGAACCAACCCGGTCAGAGCGAGCGGGTGCTTTTTTGCCCTTTGAACCGTAAGTTGATCATGCCGCTGCTCGCTGGGCAAGTACGCCTCCCTTTGGCACTTGCCTTGAGTCTATGGACGGTCAGCACCTAGCAGACGCCGGTCACTGTGGACTTGAACTGCCGCGCCGACGCTTACATCAGGACTTGCAGGGCATCGTCAGGTACAGCGCACTGCTCGGTGGCGTTCTGTTGCTGTGCTTGCCAGAGCGTTTCAGCCTTCGGTAAGCAAGTCCTCAACCTCACGGGCGTAGGCATCTAAGCCCTGCAGCACAGGGACACAACCAGCAAACGTGGCGCGGGCAAGCCGGAGGTACGCTTGCATCTCTTCAGGGTCGTCTTGACCACCAGCCTCGGCCACTGCTCAAGGGATGCCGCGGGCACTGAGGAACGCGCTCATTGTGTGGAGCTCTAGCAGTTGTGTCCGGCCGGCCGGGAGATGCGCGCTGTAGAGGTGGTAAGGCATGGTTCGTCCGTCAAACAACTCCCGCAACAAGTCCTTGTCAGGAGCGGCAGTCACGCCTAACTGAGAACTGACTAGCGACTGCCATACAGACTGACAGACGAGTGCGAAACTTAGAGGCTGGTGGTTCAAGAGTGCTGTCTCTGGATCATCATTAATGTTTCTCTCCAAGACCTCAAGGAACCACTCGGCCTTGTACTGCTCGTAGTCTAAACCGGGCTCAAGATAGTCGTGCTGTACAAGGAACTCGCCAGCTTCAAGCTGGCGCCGCAAGTAGTCCTCGATGAGCGCCACATTCTCGTCCTCCTCAAGCGTATCAATGGCACCGAGACGGTTGTAGGTGCCCTTGATGGCGAGAGCAGCAGGAAGAAACGTGCCGTTAGTCCCTTCGAGAATGACTAGAACGGCGCTCGCACCCTTAAGGCTGACGCCGGTCACCATGCAGCAACAATCGTAAAAACCCATATGCCCTCCTACCACAGCTTAACGGCGAGAGGTACTGGCTGTGCCTCTCCTCTCAAGCCTCATCTCAAGCCTAACTGATCGTTTGCCGCCGTCCGGTGCCATGCAGGGTGAGGCGGCAACCATTTGACTACTCAATGACGTACCCCGGCTCAAGGTATAAGGCATAGCGTGACCCGTTATAACTCAGTGCTTGCCATTCAGGAAACCCAGCCAGATCTAAAGACAGCGAAATAATGTGGTCCTGCTCTGTGACGCGCTGCAACTTAGCTGGATGAAGCTGCGTTAATAAGCGGTTAATTAACGCGGTTAACGCTTTTGTCTGCTCTCTGAAGTTGCCCTCAGAGGAAGCAATCACAAGCGCTTGATTGAACTGTAGAGGCGTCGAAAGATGGCCTAAAACACGGCTGGGGGCTTCCAACTGAAAGAGCTTGGCTGCTTCCCAAGCCGATAAGGGCGCTAACGTTTCCAAGCGAGGGAACGCAGCGATTTGACAAAATGTCTTAGTATAAATTTCCTGCTCCACGTAGATCGCGCCTCTCTCCACAAGGTAGTAAGGCGGTGAATATTCACTGTGTATGATTTCAGACGCTTCACCGATGCTCGTAAACGCAGGCATAATGAGGACTAACGGGTCGGCTCGTTTGAGTTCAACCCAACCTTCAGGTGCACATCCCACATAGCCGCAATCTTCACAAACCAAGAACTGGAGCTGTGCCTTTCCCCAATTGACATATTCAACGGCATTAATCAGCTGCACGCTATCATCGCCTAGCTGGGTTACAGTAACCCTAGACTGTTCAGAAGCCGAAAAGTCTAGTGCTGCTCTTCGAGTGATAGGGGTTCTTAGTTGCCACATTGGAAAACCTAGAAAGATTAGCCAGCTAAGGGGTTGGACTAGCAGCCGAACCGAAAGTATAGTACTAGCGCGCTTGCGGATTGTGGCTGAATATATCCACCGTCGCTTGCAAACCTTTCGTCTTTTAGCTAACCGCTAGCGCAACCGACGCAGACGCTTTAGCTGACGCTTCAACCTAATTATTGCCGCGCTCCTCAACTTTGAACTGGCTCCCTCCTTATACTTCCTGCAAGCGGTCTATGTCTTTAGCTCATCGCCTGAGATGAATCCCCATTGCTCGTCGTAGACAATACGCCCTTCCTCAACGCCGCGACATGGGCCAGATTGCCCTGAATGAAACTGAGCGGGTTGTTGATTTCATGGGCGACGCCGGCCACAAGTTGTCCCAAACTAGACAGCTTCTCGGTTTGAACCAGTTGGCTTTGCGTTTGCTGGAGCCTTTGCAGCGTTTGAGTGAGTTCAATCGTGGTCCGCTGCAGCGCCCGCGTTTGTGCCCTCGCCGTAAGCGTAGCCACGCAGCTTTGCTCGTAGAGTTCCGCTTGGTGCAGCGCGATCGCCGCTTGGTCAGCCAGTTGTTGCAGTAAATCGAGTTCAAACGGTTGCCAGACGCGAGGAGCGTTACACTCATGGGCAATGAGCAAGCCCCAAAGGTTGTTGCCGATGCGAATGGGCACGACGAGATTGGCCTGCACCTGCATGGTTTGCAGCAATGCCTTATGACAGGGCGTCAGGTCAGAGAGCATGACATTAGCGATGGCGCGTACGCGCCCCTCCAGATATTGCTGCCCGTGTTCGGCTGCAAAGCAATCATCTTGATGTTGCTTGCCCAAGAGCGAGTGCCACGGCGCTCGCACGGCTTCCACTACGACCTCACCCAGCCAAGCCTGCCCAAACTGATACATCACGCCCCGATCGGTGTGCAGTAGCGTTTGGACTTCTTGCACAATCGTGGTCAGCACCGTCTTTGAGTCCAGGGTGCGGCGCATTTGATCCGTCACCTGTCGCAGCACTTGCGCTAACTCCAACGAGCGCTGCAGTTGTGCTACCTGGTCTTGTGACTGTTGCTCTAACTCCAGGTTCAACGCTGCCACCTGGGAGCGTGGAGTAGACTGCAAGACTGACTCCGTCTCATTCATGTTGAAGTTCTCTGCTCGGTCTCGCTCGGCAATGTAGCCATCAAAACTAGGCTGACACATTGATGTTAGAGATCATGTTTGAGTACATGTCTGACTTGCAGCTCACTGAGACAAAGTCTCAAAAAGTACCCCAAAAACTCGGACTAAGGTGGGACTGTGGGGCGTCGAAGGTGCCAAACGCTTGAAAAGCTTGGCTCCATCACCGGCTTTCAGTCAAGCGAAGGATTAGCGCTACAGAGGCAAACTGTCAAGTCATACGTCATGATGTATAAGTTGTGGAGAGCAAGACCAGGAGTTCTCTCTTATGGTCAAGCGCTCGCTCCAAGCATCACTACTCGGCACTCAACAAGCCAAACGCGCGTTTGACCTTAAAGGGTGGACGCAAGAAAATCTGGCGTGGGAAGTGGGGTTAAAAACACGCCAATCGGTCTGGCGGTTTTTCACAGGACAACCCGTTGAGCGTCAGGTTTTTCAGGAGCTTTGTGCCATTCTAGATTTGGATTGGCGAGCCATTGCGGTTGATCCACCTGCCGCCTTTCCGGAATCAGGAGCAAACGCGCCGGCTGTAGCGATCGACACGCTCGTCCGACAGGTGCGAGCACAGCGTCAGGCTAGAATCCAGGCGCAATGTGGCACCTTGCAACTGCTGGATATGAGCCGCCCTGCCAAACTGGACGACCTTTATATTGCTGTCAATATGCTGGAGGAGCTTCCGAGCCAGCAGTGGTTAGAGTTAGCTGATCTGCAACGCTTCACACCGAAAGAATTTGATCACTTTGGCTTAAGAGACGCATCCCAAACTCAAATGGCGGGCCTGCAAGCCGTCGAGATCTACTCGAAGCTGCGGGTACTGGGGAAACCAGGGGCAGGTAAAACGACGTTCTTGCAACATCTAGCAACGTGGTGTAACCGAGGCAGCTTTGCCGCTGAGCGGGTGCCCGTTTTTGTCACCTTGAGGGATTTTGCCGCTGAAGCGCGAGCCGAAGGCGAGTTCAGCTTGCTCAACTATCTGCGTGACGAATTCCTCACATCTGGTCTGGCAGACTCGTCTGTGCTGGAAACGCTACTGCAAGCGGGCAGAGTCTTGCTCTTGCTCGATGGGTTAGACGAAGTGCTGCTGCCAGAGCGTCGGGTCATTGGGCAGGAAATTCGCAGACTGTCTGAAAAGTATCAACAGAATCTGTTTGTTGTGACGTGCCGTACCGCCACGAAAGCCGCTCAGCTTGGACGGTTCACTGATGTCGAGCTGGCTCCCTTTACGTCAGACCAGATGGAGGCGTTTGCTCAAAAGTGGTTTACCACCCTGGCGAAACCGCAGCGGCAGGACGGACAGTCGCAGGCAGCACAGTTTGTCCAGCAATTACACTGGCCAGAAAATGTGTCTTTCCGTCGGCTGGCGGTGACACCGCTGTTTCTGCATCTTATCTGCTGGGTGTTTCAGCAGCAGGGCAAGTTTCCCACCCAGCGAGCGGAATTCTCTAAGCAATGTTTAGATCTTTTGCTGCGTAAATGGGACGAAACTAAAGGCCTTGAGCGGGACGCCATGTCTCACGGCTTTTTACTGCCCCAAAAGCTGAAACTGCTGAGTCAGATTGCCGCCGTCACCTTTGAGCAAGGCGATTATTTCTTTGCCCAACAGGCTGTGGAACAGCACATCAGTGCTTATCTCAGTGGCTTACCAAATGCTTCGAAAGAGCCAGAAGTCTTACAGTTAGAGAGTGAAGACATGCTCAAGGCGATCGAACTCCAACACGGGCTGCTAGCAGAACGAGTGCAAGGCATTTTCTCCTTCTCTTCTTTGACGTTTCAAGAATATTTTACGGCTCGCAAAATTGTTGCCAGTCACAAACTCCAAGCCTCCAATCAAGCGTTAGAGGAGCTAGTCAGGCATCTGACTGAACCCCGCTGGCGAGAAATCTTTTTGTTGACGGCGACCATGTTGAGTAATGCAGACTCCCTGTTGCAGTTAATGATGCAACAAAGGGAGGCGCTCGTGGCTCACGATCCCGCTCTACAGAAGTTCTTAGCCTGGGTAAGCGAGAAGTCTCTGGCGACGCCGCCACCGCCTGCTGCCATCCGCGCTTTTTACTTTGCCCTTGCTAATAAGCCCCATCTTGTCCCGCTCTTAGCGCTTAACTCCACTTTGAACCAGGAGTTTTTTCTGGACATGGTGTTAGATGACTTAATGCTGAAGTGTGCTCTTGCCTCCAGCGCTGATCCCACCCTGGCACAAGCCTGTGTCGAGGCCCTCAACAATGCCCTGATTATGACGCTTGATATGGAGTTACATCACGCGCTGCAAGCATTGCAAGCGCAACTCCCTGAGCGAACCAAAAGCCAAAAAAGTGTGCAGGCCTGGTGGCAAACAAATTATCTAGCTTGGCTAGAACAGTTAAAAGCGGCGATCATAAAGCACCGTCAAACTCAGCAGTCATGGCCTTTGAGCCCAGAGCAGCAAGAGTGCTTGCAACAGTACTATGACGCGAGTCAGCTCTTACTTGATTGCCTTAACAGCAACTGTGCCGTGACGACTGCTGTGCGGCAAGCGATCGAAGCGGCGTTGTTACTGCCTCAAAAAGAGCTTGAGGAGCGGCAATGGGTTGGTTTCTTGAAGCAAACAGTGGTTTAGACCTGTTGTACTGCCGGTCGCATCAAAGCGTTTTGTGCTTGAGCCGTGGGCACTAACGTCCAACCCGCCTGCCTCAGCTTTTGATCGGTACCCCACCCCTGGAACCATGAGGAAGGGGATCATCAGGCACCTGATACTGAGGGCAGGCCGTGTAAGGCAGCCAAGGAGCGGCGGAACGTTTCCTTAAATGTATAGCGGTCGCCATAAAGCTTGCGGCATTGCATTTTTGCAAACGGACGCTGCTGCTTAGTGAGTTTTAGAGTTCACCGCAACCTTAGTGGCAATGGCTATAGTATCAGTTCACCTTCAGTCTTTGAGTTCGCTCGCCAGCACCTTGAACCACACATCGGTAACTCCTCGTTGCTTTAACCTTGGTTTAAATTCAGGGCTGCTAACACACCAGCCTTGAAAGACTTTGAAGCGTGGTGCCTTTGTGGTTTAAGTTGCCGAACCAACGGTAGGTGATACCAGGGAAGCCAAGGCTACTCATGTTGCTGCCAGTGATTAAGAGAGCGCTTCTGCTCGGGCAAGAGTGCGTACAGTGTAAGTGCTCATGGTCCGACCCAGTGATGGCAACGGTGCTGGCTCGGCACCACAACTTCCGGTATGGCAGCAGGCGCCACGCTAAAGCACCCAGTCTGCATACACGTTCGCCCTCACACAGCAGGCACGCTCCCGATGATTGCTAGCGGAGCGATGTCTAGTGATGTCTAGTGAAAGCAAGACCAAGCTACTGATCCAGAGCATCACGACGAGCAAGGCCACTAGAAGCTCTGTGAATAATTTCGCTTTGAGGTCAGGCTGCACGCAGATCGGCCTCATTGAGCATCACTGTTGTTTCGGCGCCCACTCTGCCAAAGTTGGGTTCTGGACCCAGTGTCATTTCAATCAGGTAAGTCCAGCTGCCAGCGCCAGGTGTGTAGCTTCGCACAGCCCCTTCGCCACCAATAAAACTCACCCATTGGGTCTGACGAAACTTGGGTCCTGTGACGCGGATTGCAGCCATGAATCAGACTCCTCTAACCAGCTTTAATGGTTCTTACTACAGCAGAAAGCACCAAAGAAGTTCTGTATCTGATTAGGTAAAGCAGTCAAGCCTCGTCTGTAACTTTTGAATGTTTTAGTTGTCTTTGTCTAAGTTAGACGCAAGTAAGGCATGAACTCAGACACGAGCTTTAACAGTGAAGGAGCATACTGCTTTTTAACGTCAGACTTACTTTCTTTTGAGTTAAAGAAGTTTAATGTACTGCATTTGCTCAAAAGCCAAATTTACCGCTTCTGGTCTAGCTTGTAGCGACCTAACTTAACACTTTCAATGACCAGCGGCAACAAGCACAAGGGGCTAGAGGCAGTGGCTTTTGGCTCTCTGTTTACCTGGGCCTAGCAGGAACTTTTTCAGGGTGTTAACTCTTTTCAGTGAGCGCTCAGTTTGGTCGTCCTGCTAGGCGTGATCGCCACAAAACTGCACTGGTCGTAAACCTTATAAAAGGCATCACAATGACTCAAATTTTAGATAGCTTGCCTGCTGATTGTGCGAATCGCATTCTCTGCTACTACTCCAATAACACTCGGAAAATTAAGCTTGTTCGGATTACCAATCTGCCAAACTGGTACTTCGAACGCGTCATTTTTCCCAGAGAGCGACTTTTGTTTGAAGCACTACCAGAAGCCCAACTGGAAGTTTATGTCACAAACTTTTCGACTATGGCTCTAGTCGAGGTTACTAGGTGCGATCGCTTAGCGATCAAAGCGGCTCCAACTGAGCCAACGGGTCTTAACCAGCAGCATGATACTTCAGTGCCTGTGCTTTGAGGAAATGCTGTGGGCCAACGGGGTGGGATCCGAACGTTTTTGTCCTGGTGGCAAGCCTAACGGAACACACAGAACGCGTCTAGTGTCCGTGCTCAGTTTCACACTTTAGGCGGCAGGTCTGGCGCTACAGTGCTTCTGGCTGCTCCTCTTCGACTGCGGCAACGGCGCGTTTAGTCGCAAAGCCGTCGAGAATAATGCCTCGAATGAGTGCCACCTCAGCATCCAGCTGTTTGGCGTGCTCTTCGTATTTGGCTGTTGCCTTCTGTAAGTTGTAGTTTTTCATCTGCTCCGCCATCTGACGCGAAAAGGTGACTTTTTCCTCCATGACCCGCACCGCCGTCCACAGCGCATTTTCAACATTCTGCGTTTGCTCTGCTAGGAACACATTCGCTGTAAAGGAATGCCCGATGTGACAGCGAAACCGGAGTAGCTCGTCCTGACCAATTTGCCAGATACTGCCGTTGCATTCGGGGCAGGTGTAAGTCGTGCGAGTGCCGATCGCTTCGACGTGCTCTAACAACTCCTGGGTATTCATCTGCTGTTCCGCGATTTTGGCTTCAATGTCGAGCGCGTCACTCATAGGATGTATCTCCGCCTCAGCGGTAGGTGTATGGGACAACTGCACAAGCCGGTCTGAGATTTCCGCCAGTGGCAGGCAGTGGTCAACCTTCACGTACCGCAACGCACTCTTGGCCATGCTGGGATATTCGGCTTCGTTGGGGTCCTGCACGATCGCTACGCCGCCACGCTGCTTGATTGCCTGCAAGCCCACGGTGCCATCATCCAAATAGCCAGTGAGCACAACACCCACGGCTCTGGCACCATACGCACGGGCAGCGGAACGAAAGAGCGCATCGATCGCGGGTCGAAAGCGGTTTTCTTGCGGTCCACGCACCACGCGCATCGAGCCTTGGTTGACCAAGAGATGGTAATCGGGCGGCGCAACGTAAATGTGTCCCGTTTGAATGGCTTCGCCGTCAGTAGGGTGAGAGACCGGGAGAGAGCCGACATCGGCAAGAATTTGGGGCAGGATGCTGGGCTGATCGGCAGCGAGGTGCCGCACGATGAAGAGAGTCGCATCCAGGTTAGGAGGCAACGCGCCTAAAATTGTGCCGAGTGCTTTGAGTCCGCCGGCTGACGTGCCAATGACAATGATGTCGCGTCCAAGCATAAATTACTTTTAAGTAAATAAAGTACGTCACTCAGTTTGAAAGCCATCCCAGAAGCCTTTTTCACTGCTGACTTCTGGCTACATTCGGTTGAGCGCTTACGTCGAAGCCCGACTCGTGAATGCTGCTGTACATTCAGCGTCCAGCACTAATTGGCGCTTTCAATCGTTGATCAACAGCGACCACCGCTAAGAGGTGAAACTCTTACTATTGGCTGATCGTAATCGTTTTCTTACCCAATTTGGTAGAGCCGCTTTCAGTCTTCCGAGTGAATCTACGGACCTTCTGACGCTACTTATACAACTTCTACAACTCCTACAGAAAAGCAACCCTTACCTATACTCAATTTCGAACATACGGCTGCCATTCTGAAGGAAGCACAAATCTTTACACAACTGTTTCTTCGTAACCAATCGATACAAAGACGATGAGTGAAGAGCGTTCATCAGCAGTTCCAGTTCATTGCATTCACTGATTGTTAACATTCAATCTTAAGGAATCTACAATGTCTCACTTCAATACTTTCCGCAGCAAATTGACCGATATTGCTATTTTGCAAGACTCTCTCCGTCAACTGGGCTTTGTTGTTCAGACTGATGCGATGGTGCGTGGCTCTAATTGCCAACACGTTCGGGCTGATATTGTTGCCGTGCTTGAGGGCGGTTATGACATGGGCTGGTCTCAGAACGAGGACGGTTCGCTTGATTTAATTACCGACCTCTGGGGCATGGCTAGAAAGCACGATATGTCTCAATTGCTTAACGCCATCAACCAAAAATATGCCGTGTATCAGACGTTAGCAGCCGTGCAGCGTCCCGGCTTACAAAACGCGACGGTCAAGCTTGTGACGCAATCGTAGTGTTTGTGTGTTCTCAATCAAGGTCTAAAGAGCAGCGCTTTGCTGCTTTTTAAGACTACTCTGTCGCCCGAAACAGACGGCCTGTACAGCAAGGGCTTGCCTGCAAACCAATCTTAACTACCTATGACTAACGATACACAACGCCATCACGCGGATGATGGCATGAGTACCAGCGCGTTGGCTAAAGTGCCTCTGCTTGTGACCAACCTTCGGGATAGACTCTGGAACTTTGGCAGTTTTGCTTGGATGGTTGCCCTTATCGATCGCAGCCTTGCCTGCTTTGCTGCTGGCACTTGGGCAAGCGCGATCGCGCTTGCCCAGGTGCTTCTGGTTGCTTTGCTCTTCATTGTATGGCTTGATCTAAAGCCAGCCAAGATGGCAACCGAACGTTTAAGCGCCGATCAGATCAGTACGCTCAAGCACTACAAACTGAGTTCCACTACGCCTCAGCACGCAGCTTATCGTCACCAAACTGAGGCAAGAATGCTTCAATTGGAAAAATATCACTTGATTACTCAGGAATATGTTTTACCGATTCCTTACCTGTGTCAGATCTATCACCTGTTGAATTTAAAGCATTTGGAATCAGTGCATGGCTTTAGCCTGAACAACCTGAAAGTGATTGATGTGAGTCAGTTTGAAGCAACCGCAATCGGGGGTAGCCTGAAATTTCAAACGGTTCTAGAGGCTTCACCTAATGTACTCAGCCTGGTAAGACAGCCTGTAGTTGAGGTAGAGCTCACGCTGCACACGCCTTACACCATTGAACTGAGTATTCCTGTTCATAACGGCAATAAAATTGCTGTGCTCTTCAACGTCTTACCGTTGAGCCAGAACGAGCACAAGTTATTCATTGATATCTACAGCAATCTGGCTTTACCAAGACCGCTGCTGCAAATTGCCTTGCATCTTGCTGCGGGCTTAACCGTGTTTGAGGATTTACCTTACCTCCAAAAGCTGAACAAAGCAAAGATCCACCGTTCTGCCCAGCTTGGTCAAGTGAATCACAAAACAATGCAGCTCTTTAAGCGCTTTGTCGATTTGTATGGGTCGAACCTGGAGCAACCTCAAGCACCAGGTGCGGTAGAACTGCAACCCATCTATACGGCGACTAGAGCGAGCTGTTGATCTGAGCGTGATCATATCGCCACTCAGGTCAGGAAGGGGTGCAGCCGTAAAGCCCTTAGCTAGACAAAGTCTACAGCCCTTTTACTCCAATGTTCTCAGCGACCTGGCGACAACTCTATGCAACCCCAAGTGCTTCTCATACCGATCCCCCTTTTGCTGATGCTACCCCAGTCATGACGAGCACTATTTTTACCGTTTGCCTTTGGCTTGTTCTAGTTAGCTTCTTATGGTCAATTGGCAAGGCTGCCACACAGGGGTGGACAAAGGTGCAACGATTGCACCAGGTTCCGTGCTCCCGTTGCACCTTTTTTACTCATGATTACCATCTAAAATGCCCTGTTCATCCCTACAAAGCGCTGAGTGAAGAGGCGATCAACTGCCTTGATTACAAACCCGCTATTAAACTTTCATTAAGTTATAGAAGCGATCGTACCAACAGTACCGTGAAATGAAAAACAATGGGCAGTTCATCCGTTGGTAGTCCTAAAGAGGTAATGATAGCTTTAAGTTCTTCCAGATCAGGCTTTCAGAACTTAAAGCTAACTTTGCAGAATGGGACAGTTCACTCCAACTGCTCACTAACGACCAGAATTTTTCTGATGCTATAACTAAGCCAACTCTGACTGTTGGTGGGGTGGCTTTAGTCCTCTAACAGTTTACGCAGTCAGAGTCTTTGGCAACCCCTATCCAGTCACTAATTTTGACGCTTGGCTGACGCATCCCTGGCTTGTCCAGTTAGGTCAGCCACCACCCAGAGCAACTGTGCCAAGTCGAACGGTTTAGCCAGATGTCGTTGGAACCCAGCCTCGATCGCCCCTTGCCGTTCACGCTCGGTCACGTAGGCAGTGATAGCCGCGGCTGGAATTTGTCCTCCCGCTGCTGCCTCCAGCGCTCGCACCTGACGGATCAGCATCAGTCCATCTTCATCCGGCATACCGATGTCTGCCAAGAGCACATCATACCGCTTAGGAGACGCCGTGAGAGCCGCGATCGCGTCTCTGGCTGCGGTCACAGCGACCACTGTGGCACCAGCATCTTCCAGCGTCCAGCGATTCAGGTCGAGGCTATCCACCTCATCATCAACCACCAGAATGGTTAAGCCTGCCAGCGAAGGCAACGCCTGAGGCTCAACCGCTAGAGGCTCGATCGCGGTCAGTTCTAGCGCACCAGGTGGTGTGATGTCTACGGGCAGCGATCGCAGCGGTAAGCGTACAGTCAGCGTAGTGCCTTGTCCTTCGCCAGGGCTTTCTGCTTGCACAGTGCCGCCATGCAGTTCCACAAGCTGCCGGGCGATCGACAACCCCAAACCCAACCCCTGCTTATCTTTGCTAGTGCTGGAATTGCCCTGACGAAAGCGATCGAACACATAAGGCAGTAGCTCTGCCCGAATGCCCTGTCCTGTATCCGTCACGCGAATGGCGGCATGATTCTGCACCGTTGCTAACGTGACGTCCACCCGTCCACCGGCTGGTGTGAACTTGATGGCGTTAGACAGCAGATTCCACAACACTTGCTGCAAGCGATCAACATCCCCCACCACGGTGGCAGAGTTGACTTGCGCCACCACTTGAATCGCTTTAGCGTCGGCAGCCAGTTGGACAGACTCGACTGCATTATTGATAAGGGTGCTTAGATCCAGCAGGTGTGTGCTGAGGTGCAGCTTGCCGCTGGTAATCCGCGCAATGTCCAGCATGTCTTCAATGAGTTGAGACTGCGCTCTGGCGCTCCGCTCTATAATGTCGAGTGCCCGCTCAACTGTTGCGTCATCCTGTTGGCGCTGGCGGAGAATTTGTGCCCAGCCCAGCATCGTATTCAGCGGGTTGCGAAGTTCATGGGAGAGGTTCGACAAAAATTCATCTTTCGCACGACTGGCAGTTTCCGCTGCCTGCCGTGCCGCCTGTTCCTGGCTCAGAAGTTGTGAGCGCTCCGTTTCAAAGTACTTGCGCTCGGTGATGTCTTCGAGCGACAGCAAAAGCCGTTGAGTCTCTCCGTCTTGGCGAATCTTCCAACCATTCAGCAGCATGGTTTTTTGCCCAATGCGCTCAAACTCATGCTCGACCTCAAAGTTTTGCAGCACCGCATCATGGCTAAACACATCCTCCAGTAGCGCTTGCAGTCCAGGAATGTTCCATTGCCCGTTGCCTAACTCAAAGATCAACGTTTGGGCAGTTTCGAGCGGTGCGACCTGAAACGTGTCATAGAACGAGCGATTGGCTTTATTGACTCGCAAATCAGACTCCAGCACCACTAGCGGCACCTGCACCGTTTCGACGATCGCTTCCGCATAGTTTCGCGCCGCTTCGAGTGTCGTGGCACTACGCTTGAGGGCATCAATATCCATGAGCACCAAGACCACGCCATCAATCTGGTTTTCGAGTGTGCGGTAGGGACGGATGCGGAGCAGATACCAATGCCCGCCCTGGGTTTGCACTTCCAGTTCCTTCACGCTCAACGTTTCTAGTACGTCCAGCAACAGCAACTCTAAGTC
>NZ_JACJPI010000075.1 GCF_014695975.1 Leptolyngbya sp. FACHB-321 | reverse complement strand
AAGTTGAAGGAGTTCCTTAGAGAGGCTGAAGCTCGTACCGCTGCAACCTTACATCAAGCCATTGCACAAGGCTTAGGGCAGATTACCTTAGACGATGTACGCAGTTGGTTTACCCATGCCTGCTACTGTACTTGATTAACCTGCTCACCGCTATATCAGAAGCTAGAACACTAGACTGGAGCTGCTCTCACTCGTTGCGCAACTCATTTGCAAATTGCGCTATATTTTCTGCTCATTCACAGCAGCAGACAAACAGGCTCGACAGCGTATTCAGGTTGGGTCTGTGATTTTAGGAAGCGCGATCGTGCTCTTAGCGCTGACTGGCTGGGCTGCTTACCAGTATGCTAGAGATGCCGCAGCACAAAAGCAAGCAGCGATAGCGCAGAAGCTTCAGGCAGAAATCAATGACATTAAAGCTAATATAGCGCTCTCAAATGCTAGCTTCGCCTCTCGTCAACGTTTTGAAGCGTTACTCATCAGTATCCGTACGGCTCGACAAGTGCAGCAGATGCCCCAACTGGATGTTGAGACACGCCTGCAAGCTCAAGCGGCGCTCCAACAAGCTGTTTACAACGTCCGCGAACGCAATCGCCTTCAAAGTCATACAGCCAGAGTGATGGCAGTCAGCAGAAGCCGTGACGGTCTGATTGCCTCAGCCAGTGCCGATAACACTATCAAACTGTGGCGACTGGATGGCAGCTTAGTCAACACGCTCAAGGGGCATAAGGACACCGTTTTGAGCGTGAGCTTCAGCCCTGATGGAAAGACGATCGCCTCCACAGGGCTTGATCAAACCATCAAACTATGGCGTTTGGATGGCACCGTGTTGCAAAGCTGGCAAGGGAGCGATCGCAGAATCCAAAGCATTCAGTTTAGTCCCGATGGTAAAGTCCTGGCTTCAGCAGGCGATGATCGTCTCGTGAAGCTTTGGACTCGTGACGGCAAGCGGTTAACGACGCTGTCAGAGCATCAAAAGGCTGTGTTAGCGCTCAGTTTTAGCCCTGATGGACAAACCATTGCCTCGGCGGGCGAGGATACTAGCATTCGCCTATGGAACCGCGACGGTCAGTTGCTGAACATACTTAACGGTCACACAGATTCGGTTTGGACCCTCAGCTTTAGCCCCAATGGTCAATTCCTTGTCTCCGGTAGCACAGACAAAACTGTTCGGCTTTGGGATCGCAACGGTCAGGCGTTGCAAACATTAGCGGGTCTGGATGGGCACCGCAAGCCTGTAAAAGCAGTCCATTTCAGCCCCGATGGCAGAATGCTGGTCTCGGCGGGTGACGACTACCTGCTTAAACTTTGGCTTGTGGCACCGCTAACCTCGAAGGCGACACTATTGACTACGTTTGCAGGTCACAGTAACACGATTACCGATTTGGAGTTCAGCTCCGATAGTCAAACCATCATTTCTGCTAGCTGGGACAAAACAATCCGGCTCTGGAGTATGCAAGGAGTGTTGCAAAATGTGCTGACAGGTCACACGGATCCGGTTTGGGCGGTCAAATTTAGCCCAAATGGCAACACGATCGCCTCTGCTAGCGAAGATCACACCGTCAAGCTTTGGGGTGCTGATGGCACACTCAAACGCACGCTACCAGAACAGACCAAAAGTATATTGGATGTCAGTTTCAGTCCAGATAGTAAAACGTTGGCATCAGCGGGTGAAGACGGCACTGTTCGGCTGTGGAGTTTGGATGGCAAGGAACTGCGGCAGTTTAAGGACGAAACAATTTTTCTAACGGTTAGCTTTAGTCCTGATGGTAAAACTCTGGCGACCGGGAATGCTCTGGATGGCAACATCAAGCTTTGGCATTTAGATGGAAAGCCGCCCCAAACGCTTCAAGGTCATCGAAAGCGGGTTTGGGGAATCGCGTTTAGCCCTGATGGCAAAACCATTGCATCTGGTAGCTCTGACGGCACGATTAAACTGTGGAGCCAGGATGGACAGGCGATTCGCACCTTCGACGCGCAGCAATCGGAGGTGCTCGGCATCAGCTTTAGCCCTATTGGTGCAGCCTCCTCAGACGGGTTCGGACAGACGCTCCTTTCGGGTGGTGAAGATGGCACAGTCAAACGTTGGCAATTAGATGGCACTCTCATCAAAACATTTGCAGGACACCAACAAGCTGTTTGACGGGTCAGGTTTAGCCCAGACAGCACCAAAATTGCCTCCTCTAGTGAAGACAGAACGATTCGGCTTTGGAGCCTGGATGGTACGCTGCTTAAAACTCTTATGGGACATACCGATCTGGTTCGCGATGTGAGCTTCAGCTCGGATAGAAAAACCCTCGCGTCTGCTAGTGCCGATACAACAGTAAGACTCTGGAATACTGAAACATTGACTTTCAATGAACTCTTAGCGCGTGGCTGTAGCTGGGTACAGGATTATTTGAGGACTAATCCTGAGGGTAGTGAGAGCGATCATCATCTCTGTTCAAAGTAGGCATTGAGTTTAACGTGAGTTCGGGATAAGCTGAAACCCCTATTCCATCGTTGCCGATGTCAAGTTTTCGCCAACGTGTTTGCGGCGTTTCAGCCGATCAGCACTGCATCAGCGTTCTTAACCCGAACTGACGTTACTGGACACACCATGTGAATCGCTTTGGTATGTATGATCTCAATCTCGATCGCTGTCCGCCAACGATTTATTTTGAAGCGCCGATCCTTCCAACGGCGACAAGTTAAGTCGTCTCAAACCCTGAATTCCCGCTCCCATGAGGACTTCAGAGCAAAGGGCTCATTTTTAACACGAATCGTTGCCATACCCCACAGAAGTCCGTTATCGTCGCCGTTGTGGGACGACTTGGGTGGGCTACATCGCACACCTGAGCGAAACCTGCAACGACGACGATCGCCCCCTCTCCCCTTCTAGCCGCGATCGCGCAACGCCACGATTTTGAGGCGATCGCGTCTGCTGAATTGGGTTGACCAAAAGGGTTGCGGCTTTTAGATCGTCAATTGCGATCGCAACTCCACATCAAGCAGGACGATCGCCCCTTCCCTCTCAAAGACAATCACGCCAGTAAATTTTGCTTTGGGGTGGGGCAGTTATGGTTGACGAAAGGGATAGGTTAGCTGACGTTAAGCTATCCTACGATTTGCACTAACTAAGTTTCGATGGTAATCATCAGATCAATTTCTCGCTGACGCTGTGCCTCTAACATATCTAAGTATTCAGCAGCAGCCTTAACAGTTCTGCCTCGTGGTATGTCTAGACGAACGCCTTGGAGTTTATCAATAATACGAGTAATTTTTGCGATAATCTTGGGTCGCTCTTTTCTAATTACGTTAGCTGGTTCTCCTTTGAGTGATCGAAGCTCATCTTGAGCCGTCTTTAAATCTCGCATCAAAGCGGAAATTTTTTGACCAAGCTCTTGATTTTCCGTAGCGTCTCCTACCCATACATTTTTAGGGTCGTTGAATTTCTCACGTAGATACTCTTTACTGGCGGCGAGAATAGCTTCATTGTTACTCCCATTTGGTTTAGCACCAAGATTCACCAATGCCTTTTTAGCTTCGTTAAATGATTTTCCATCTACCCGCGCTTTGAGATCTTTAACAATTACTTCAAAAGAGACAATATGCCGTCGGTTGACATCAGCTGTTTTTTTCATGCGGATTTTTCCACCTCTGATATAAAAATATTTGTCAGCCTCCTTTCGTGCTGCCAACTCTTCATTGGTGCTGCTTCGCCATCGGGGTCGCCATCCATCTAGTTCACTCAGATTCGCTTTACCGATTGTTGACTTAGGTTCACCTTTCTTACGTTTTCTTGGACTTGCTACATAGTCGTAGTCCCAGGACTCACCGCCATCACAGATAGTGAGCGACTTAAAAACTGGGTGATTTCTCTTGACCGTAGCTGCTACTTTCTCGGCATCTTCTTGGGAAAGCTTTCCATCGTTGAGATATTTTTTTTCTTCCTGCTCAATTGATGCTAGTCCCGTATTGACGTTTTTCTCGTGCTCTGGATCCGTAGCTTCTGATGTTGTGCTTTTATCCTTCTCTTTACCAAAACCCAACAGTTTTCCAGCGGCTTTAACCAGGTTATACGCCTTATTAATCAGCCAGTCGATCGCCTTGCTAACGGGTGCCTGAACTTTCTCAATGATTTCTCGAACCTTCTTGCTTATGCCAGTTACATTCAGCAGGGCAGCCAGGAAGCTGATCACAACGGGAACGGCTTTAGAGAGGGCATTTTCTACAGCACTGGCGGCAACGCCGATCGCGCCATCGGCGATCGCTCCAACTGAGTCAAGCACCGCATTGACCAGGGCCATAATCTGACTCCTGCGTTCGACAAAGAACATGATGATGTCATAGATTGCCTTGCAGGCTTTGATGAAGGCTCCAGCAGGATTGAGTAAACCAATAATCCAGGTGATTCCAGCCTTAATAATGCTGTCGGTGACAAAGGATTGGATGCCTTCAATTACCACATCCTTGAGGTGACTGACTTGCTCCTTGATATAGTCCCATACCCCTACGATGCCCTGGGTAATCAGGATCTTGAAAATATCGGCAGTGGTTTCCATTGCCGTGACCACTTTTTCACCCAAAATTTTCACTGCACGGGCACGAATAAACGCCCAAGTTGCCCCCAGCACTTGCATAACAAGACCGAGGATGCTTTTCAGGTCAAAGCTTTCTGGAAGCTGAATCCCGGATTCGGCGATCGCGCCGAATAACCAGCCCATCAATCCTTTTTGCAGATGTGAGGCAATATTCCCCACAAAGTTCATAAAGCCCCGTTTCACGCCAGACACCAGGTTGCTCAGAAAGTCGATCGGGTCTTTGATGATTTTGCCAATGACCGAGGCGGCTTTTGCCAGCACATTCAGGAGCATATTTTTCAGCCCTAAAATGGTTTTGATCACTCCGGCAACGGCATCAATGGCTTTATCGACCAAGCCGCGATTTTCGGCTTTCATCTCGTCGATGCGACTGTCGATCGCCTGCAAGTTTTCGTTATATTTTTGGGCTAAAGAATCAATCAGTCGATTTTGCTTATCGTCAACACTTTGCTCTAACTGATCAAACTGCCCTTGAATCGTTTGGGCATCCTCCTGCAACGCCTTCCGTAAAGAGGGTTCCTGTTCCGATAGCTTCTTCTCAATTGCGTTTTTGCCCTTGGTAATTTCAGCTTTCGCCTCATTCAGCCCCTTTTCGACCAAAATAGAAACCCGCTCGAGCACCGCATCCATCTGAGCAATGTAAAGCTTTCTACCCTCTTGATAAAAAACATTCACCTCACTCGGCAAACCCGCGAGTTTATCCTTTAACCACAGAACGCTCCCGCCCAGCCTGTCATAGCGATCATTCTTATAGGCCTTCATCCGCCGGGTAACATAATCCTCAAAACTTTGCTGGGCGGCCGTAGCCCCGGAATCAAAGGCTTGGTTGACCTCGGTGTCTAAGCGGGCAAGGCGGTCTTCAGCCGCTTTCTTGGTTTGAGCATAAATCGTCTGAAGTTCATTCGCGACGTCCTTGCGCTTCTGCTCATCCTGGGTTTTGGCTTGCTGTTGGGCAGTGGTGGTTTTAGTTTGCGCTTGCCCACGCACGGCGTGCATCCCCGTCAGTTGCGTCTTTGCCATCATGACTGCCTGCGCTTGTGCTTGCGCTAATACCGCCTGTTCACCCTGGCGATAGGCTTGAGGAGCAGTGACAGCATCTTTTTGCGCCTGTTGTTTGGCAGTTGCTGCTGTCTTAAAATCCGGCTCGTTCGATTTTTTCAGTTGGCTTTCTGTCACCTCGGCTTGAGCCATTTGTTGGTCAAGAGACTGGCTCCCAGCTTGAAGTGACACCTCGGCGGCAGTTTTGGGCTTGGGCACAGCTTGGGCAGCATTCACCGCTCCAGGAGGGGCACCCACCGGATTGGGCGGCAAGGGAGTCACGGCTTTGGACGTAATTCCACTGGGGTCGGGAGTGCCTTTGACCTTAGCCTCGATCGCCCCTCCCGACTGTTGCTTGCTGCTAGTCACCTGTCCGGTTAGCTCACCTTTGACAGCCCCAACTTTACCGCTTTCCTTGAAATTGTCGGCTTCCTCAAGCGTTTTGGGGGCAGCGGCGGCAATCTTAGCCACGAGGGCAGCTTTGAAGGTCTTTCGGTCAAAGGCCTTGGGTTGCTGCTGATCCATCTGCTGCACCTGTTTACCCGCGGCTTTGCTACCCACATCGTTTGCGGGGGGAGACGCCGCCGCCTGGGCTTCGGTGGCCTTACTTTTGGCCGAGGGATGCTGCTTTTGTCGTTTAGCAGTGGCTTTTGCTTTTTTGACCACTGCCTGAAATGCCGGGTCTTGAGCAGGCGATGTAGGAGCTTTGCCACCCCCTACTTTCCGCTGAATTGGGGGAGAGAACTTGGAGGAAAGGTCGATCGCGCTATTTTTCTGCACTCGCAAGGGAGAGGACGTGTGCTCACCTTCGGACTGCGGTTGAATAATTTCGCGTTTCGCTGCCAGGGGCGTAGTTGGGTTCTGCTGCACGGTATGGGTTAGTTCGTGTGCCAGCAGCGATCGTCCCTGGAAAGTGTCGGGTTGATAGCAACCCGCGCCAAAAAAGACATCCTGACGTAGCGTAAAAGCCTGGGCGTTGAGTTGGCGAGCCGCATCATTGGCTTGGGAGCCGGTGTGGACGCGGACTCCGCTGAAGTCATAGCCAAAGCGGGGTTCAAAAAAGTCGCGAGTAGAAGCGGGTAGCGGTTGCCCACCACCACGCATCGACTGAATTTGGGTTTCCAGATTGGATGACACGTCAGGCGTTGCATGAGTAGCCTTTGCCTGGATCGGCTCTTTCTCCTCTTCCTGTCGTTGCAACATTTGAATCGGTTCTTTCTCCTCTTCCTGTCGTTGCAGCATCTGCACAGGCTCTTTCTCTTCCTCTTCCTGTCGCTGCAATAACTGGACAGGTTCCTTTTCTTCTTCAGCCTGTCGCTGCATGAGTGGGGTGATACGTCCGATCGGTGCCGCCTGAATCGCTGCTTCCTCAAACGGTTGGCGCTGCACGATCGGATCAGGCATCCGCATCACAGTCTCAGCCGTACGATCGGCTTCTTGCTCATAGCGATCGTTGGGCTGGCTGACGCTGAGTTTCGCCTGAATGAGATTGGTTTGAATGAGGTGGGTAACAGCACGATTGCCGAGTTGTCGTTGCAGTTGAAGGAGTGGATGAGCAGCACCTTGGAAAAGAATCGGCGGTTTAGAGGCTGGCATAGCACTCCGTTGCCGACTGCTTTCGAGGATGTTCGTTTGATCCGATCGCTGATCTCCCATAAGACCGTCCTGCTCATACGAGGATGTTCAAACTTTAACGTGCCAGCCGACGGAAAGATGCATTGCGAAACCATTTGTCAAATCCATTGTTTGGGCAGTATGCTCAAACAATCGATCGATCTGTGACATAACAATCACCATTGACGGAGCATTCGCCTGACTCTTGCCGTTGATAGATGATTGATGGATGAATCTGTCTCAACCGTCATCGGCTTGAAGGCGCGTTTCCAACTGTTGAAGGCGCTCTGTCATTGCCGCGATAGCACCTTGCTGCTCCTGTACGACCTTTGTGAGAACCGCTACTACGTCTAGCGGTCCAACTGATTTTCGGTCCAACGATGCCAGTAAATCTGGAACATCTTCTGCAATAAAGCCAGTATGGAGGCTTCCTTCGGCGTCAGTTTTATAGCTAAACCTCACCGGATTAAGACCGTGCAACGCCTCTGTTGCTTCCTCCATGGATAGCTCAACAACGTTCTCCTTCAATGCGCGAGAGGAAACAAATCGGCCATTAACAATATCAACACCTTGGGAGTAGTCATTATCAATGTTAATGATCAACTTTCTGCCACCGTCCACTAACGCTCGACAAAGCGATCCGGATGGACTAACGCTGGGATTGGTACGGGCTGAGAGAATTAAATCACCAAATTCGTTGAGAGCCATGAGTCGGGTGCCACCACCTGGATTATCCCGTGCATCATTATGAGATCCTCCTTTAAACCAACAGAAATTAGCCCCAGACCTGAAATAAGTGGTGCCGGATTGCACACCAATCCCGTATTCTTGATTCCACAAATTGATCATTTGGCGAACTGTTGCACCAAAACTTAAGCGCCCGGATGGAACACTAACGTCGTTGTTTTGAATAAACAGAGCGTCAAACGCTCCTCCACCCAGCATGAGGCGATTAGTTCCACCTTGGGCACGTAATCGAACATCCCCCGCACCGCCACCCCCTCTGGCAATGCCTATTTTGAATTTGTAAGTGGTGTCGCCTAGCCTCAAGTCACCTTCTGTATTGTCGGGGTTCCAATTGCCACCAGCAATATGGAGAGGAGCGATCGGTGTTATGCCGATGCCAACATTGCCTGCGCTATAGAAAATCATGCCACCTGCGCCATTCTGCCACTGACTTGGCGTAACCGAGAGATTGGTGAGACCAGAACCATCGCCAGCAAAGTTACCTTCAAAGCGGTTTGCTTTTACAGTGCCGCTGACTTCTAGTTTGGTGGTGGGTGCCACATTACCAATGCCTACATTCCCGTTGGGCAGAATCGTGAGCCTTTCCGTAGCAACAGGGCTGTCGGTCAAAATGCGAAGACTACCCGCTGTGCGAATTTGTCCATTGCCTTGAAATTGCAGGGAGCGATCGCCATCCAGGCGCAGGTCACTCACATCCAGATCTAACTGATTGGCATCACCACAGCTCAGTTTGGGCCATTGCGTAAAATCGACGCTGTCGCTTCTGAGTCGAATACTGTCAAAAATCTCTTCTCCAGGCATGGTCATTTCTCCGATAAAGGCAGGGGGCTGTTATTGATGAATAGACGCTAATCAGGCTGTAAAACGGCTTCAGTTGGCGGCAGATAATCAGGCAAGTGATGATGATTGTTACTGTCGGTTTTGGCTTCGATCAACAGCTCTTCCAGCACCTGAATTGCGCCACTAATCCGCAGTAAGGTGCTTTTCAAGGTTGCCTGCCTGTTTTTCAACTCCGCCAGCAGCGTTTGCCCCGACTCAAATTCTGCTGTGAGATCATGCAATCGCTGCTCAATTTGTTGTTTCATTTGGTCAAACTCCAAAGCGGTAAGTGGTCTTAAATGTATAGCTATCAACCAGGATTCACGACGATGCGATCAGGTCGTCTGTCAAGTACTATGTCGTCTACTATGTCGCCTATGTCGTCAAAACGTCCTCTGACTCGTGCTCGAAACGTAATGCCATCAAGTGAAATCCAGGTGTTATTTCCTTTCACCATGAAGACTTGCCCATTGGTGAGGACATCAATGCGACCCATTTCACCTGGGTGCGTTGCCACAGCGTGTAGTTCTCTACTCGCAGGTCGCCAGCCTGCAGGTAGTGTAAAAATGTTGCCACTTCCTGCTCTCACCAATCCCTTCAAATGCACAATGCCTAAACTATCTTTGAAGTAGGCAGGTGCATTGTAGGCCTTACTATAATTCACCCAGCCATTTTGCAGCGTTGGCGTTTGCCAGTCTTCTTGTTGCAAACTGCTTTCGCCCCCTCGGACGACGAGCTTACGATCGGGTGTTTCAGTGCCAATGCCTACATTGCCTGTAATGTCTAAACCACCATTTACCTGTAGATAATCCCACAGCCGCACGTAACGCCCTTTCGCAGTACCCGCTCGCCCCAAGATCATCAATGCTCCATAATCGGACGCATTTTCGATCGCTGCAAAGCCCGTTGTGTTGCCGAAGGCTGTGTGCTTGTGGTCTATTTTAGTAAAATACAGATCGGAGTTTCCGGCACGAATGTCTCCACTCACCTCCAGTTTTCCCTGGGGGGTTGTGGTGCCAATACCCACGTTGCCGGCGCTATAAGAAATGCTGTTACTCGCGCCATTTTGCCACTGGCTGGTCGCAACGGGGAGGTTGGTTAGGGCAGACCCATCGCCAACAAAGTTGCCCTGGAAGTTAGTCGCCTTGACAGTGCCGCTAACTTCTAGTTTAGTGTTGGGTGCCACATTACCAATGCCTACATTTCCATTTGGCAGAATCGTGAGCTTCTCAGTGGCAACAGGGCTGTCGGTCAAAATGCGAAGACTACCCGCTGTGCGAATCTGTCCGTTGCCTTGAAATTGCAGGGAGCGATCGCCATCCAATCTCAAATCACTGGTGTCCAGGTCTAATTGATTCGCCTCACCACAACTGAGTTTGGGCCATTGGGTAAAATCTACGCCGTCGCGTCTGAGCAGAACACTGTCAAAAATTTCATCTACAGGCATTGTTTTCTCTCCTTGATTGTCGATTTAAGATCGCATCTTTAGAGTATTCACACTTCGTCTCGTAGCAGCGCTACGAGACGAATTACCGACAATAAGCTACTGAATATAACACTGCACTTGTTTAACTTCAGCTTGACAATTAATCTAAATAAGTAATTCTAGGATCATCATGAAACGACACACCGTCATCAAGATTTGTGTAACTGCGCGAGACGATTCCTCCTGCTCCACCAAAACACCAACCTGTGTATACTTTCACAATTTGTATACTTCGAGAATCAGGAAAGAATTTCTTGACCCACGTGTGACCAAACTTTACTCTGCCATAAGCTTGCGACCCAAAGCCAACAATATCCTCGGTTGATCTAAGGTGAGATTGTGTAATCACAACAGTACCAAAATCATCCGCTATATCAAACAATGCTCCACCAGTACATGCATTACGGGCAACTGCTTTTAGGTTGTTTGCACTTTCAAATAACTTAATCCCAGCAATGAATAAAGTTGCATTCTTCTCCACAACAACACGTCTTGGAATCCGACGGTTGCCTAGGTCATCTGAAGGCAGATCTGATAAGGCAGGCGTTTGCGTCATATTAATTTGAACTTGAAGTGAGCCCTCAGTAGGAGCATTACTATGCGGTCCCACAATTCTGAGCGTATGGTTCTCGGGAATTATCAATGGATGATTCCATGTGAATGTCAGAGTTTCAGTCGCCCCTCCAAGATTGAAGCTAACATTTACTACCTGATGTTTTGCTACTAAAGACTTAAGCTGTTGTCCCAAGTCAATAGCAATGTGAGATTGATCCAAGCTAATCTCTAGCTGACTACCTTTAGCAGGGAGATTCGTTAAGGCGGAGCCATCGCCGGAAAACTTGCCTTGAAAGGTATCTGCTTTGATGATTCCGCTCACTTCCAGCTTTGTTGTTGGATCGCTAGTGCCAATTCCCACATTGCCGTTGGCAAGAATACTCAACTTTTCAGTTGGAGTAGAAGAGCCTGCAAAAACACGTAAATCCCCTGCTGCACTAATTTGCCCACTGCCTTGAAACAGAATTTTTCTGGACGCATCTAAACTTAGATCACTCGCGTCTAGGTCTAATTGATTCGCTTCAGTGCAACTAAGTTTGGGCCACTTTGTGAAATCAACGCCATCGCGTCTGAGTCGAATACCGTCAAAAATTTCATCTCCAGCCATCAGCTTCTCCTGGTTAGTTCGCCCTCAAATCATCTGAATTTCTAACTTTCAAGCACGACGTAAATTTTGTATTTCACATCGATCGCTGTGGTGCCCAGATTGGTAAAACTCACCGTTTGATTCGTGGTTAAATTCGGTGCGGTTCCCGTTGTACTGTATTCTTGCTCCCAGCGGAATCTGGCTCCAGCGGTCGGGGAAAACGCATACACCAGCAGAAACGCGCTGCTAGCTGAAGCCAGTGGGGCTACAAAGGCAGGGACGGCCTTTCGTTCTCCTGGTCCCAAATTGACCGTATCAGTGCCAGATAATGACGAAATTGTTTTTTTCAGCTTTTTAACGGACACGGAATTATCTGCTAAAACCGAGCCAGCTGCAACGCGGACGCCACCATCAAATGGGTCGTTTGCATTGCCCGGAACGTTACCGCTGCCGTCCAGGGTAATTCTCGCCAGTTGCACCACCGTACTGTCGGGTGTAGTGGTACTGGCGACGATCGTTGGCTTCTCTGTCACCCGCGTATTGCCGACTGGCGTAGCAGGAGCCGGAGGCTGTGGGTCAGATTCCTGATCGCCGTAGGTGATTGTGATGAAGACAGGCGCGTTAGCTGCGGCAGCCAGGTTGAGCGTAAAGTCTTCCAGCAGAAGCATTTCTCGCCCTTGAGCATCGATCGCCATTCCAGGCATCACCTTTATTTGTCGGGCAGCGGTTTTAATGACTTGTAGCCCTTCGGCAATACCGGGAGTGTGCAGCAAACGATTGTGTCGCCGCCGCATATCAAGGTGATACTTTTGCTCATCTTCAAAGTCTTTCTCAACAAGAAACTGTTGATTAAAGTAGTTCAAACGTTGAATATTAGGCATTGATTTCTCCAATTTTATTCAGTAGGAATGCTTCCCAGTAGCGTGTTCACTCCGACCGTGGAGCGCCTGCCAATTTGCATGGTATCTGTTAGAACAGTTAAGTCATAGTAAGTATGGGCTGGCTTTTGTAAATCAACTAAGGCGCGAATCATCACCCGCTGTCGCTCTAATTCTTCCGGAGTTGACGATCCCATGTAGGCAGTAATCCGAAAATAGTGAGGAATGCCGCCGCCAATTTGAGGAGTATTGGCGTTAATGGTGGAAAAGACTCTAGAATTCTTGCCAGAATCTCCGCCAATCTGAAACGGACGATCGGGCGCTTCCTCAATAATGGGCAGCAAACCAGTGTAAATTTTCAGGAGTTTTGCTAAGTTTTCTTTAGTGCCGCGAAGTCGATAAAGTGACACAATCTGCGCCAAAAATCGCTGCTGCTGCCCAGTATCCCAATCGGCTCGTAAGCTGAGAGCTGTCCATCCGGCTAGCCACTGGAGAAATTCCTTTAAAGTTTTTTCATCGTTGGTAAACAGAGTGTCAATCGCGCTAGGATCAAATAATTTAGATAAACTAGCAATTATTTCTTCGAGTCCCTGTTTCGGTTCACTCGTGGCAGCGTCTAGCCCTGTGAGAACCTGTTCAAATGCCAGCAGAAATTGTCCCAAAAATGGATCGTCACTAAAGATAGCGGGAAGGGAATTCAGGTAGCTGCCAGGAGGGGACATAGTTTTAAGTTTTGAACTAAAAATTAGTCGATGGGACGCTCGATATTGACGGTAATATCAGCATCAATCAGATTAGCAATTAACTCATAGGGTCTGATCTTGATGCCGACAAATGCACCTGCTAAAGTGGTGCTTCGACGGTTGGAACCATCGGCTTGCATATTAATTTGAGTGACATAATCAACTCCAGGAAATTGATCGAGCAGTTGATAAACTTCTGACACAAACACGTTGCGACCAAACGCCCAATTGGGTTTATCGTCTGTGGTTAGCGGAGCTAGAAACTGCTTCAATGCCTGCCGTACGGATTGCTCAAGATCAGCATCTTTGACATCGGGTAAGGGAACCACCGTGGTCGCGATTTGCAGCTTGCGATATTGCGCGGCGGCAACGTGCAGATGCGTGGTCAGGAGGCAACGTGGCTCCAGGTCCTTTTGCACAGTGGCAAGAATGCCAGACAGTTGAGCTTCAAATGCCGTTTTGGGCACGATTAGCACGCCCACATGTCCAGCTTGCTCCGTCTCAAAATCCTGCATCTGCAAATTACGGCGCGGTAAACATTCGGCGCGGGCAACTCGATCGTCGGCTCTCAGCGCCAACTGCTCAAAATCCTCACAGGTAACGGCACGATCGATTTGCCGGAGTTGCTGCATGGTTTTCTGGATGTCGATCGCCAGATCGCTGGAGGGTTGCCAGCCTGGACCGTTCAGCAGTTTGAGAAATGACACGACGTTGGCATCTGTGACGCGATTCAGCCGATAAATCAAGAGTTCTGTCAGATAAGCGAACAATTCAATCAGAGTAATGCCTGGATCAGAGGGATTGTGATTTGTCCACTCTGGCGCATAGGTAGGAATTAGGCTGCGCGCTTCTTCTACGAGGTCATCGTAGGTGCGATCGTCGAGGTTGGGGAGTTGGATCGGCATGGGGTGTGGGGATGTGGGGATGTGGGGGCGGGATTAGTCGGAGTTGAAGGAGAGGGTGATGCGGTGGTTGCCGGAGTAAACCAGGAAGCGATCGGTGTCTTTGATGGCTTGACTATTGGATGGTGTTTCAACTGTGAGGGTGCGGACGTGATCAACACCGGGAATGGCTTCGATCAGCGCATAGAGATCAGATAAGTGGGGTTCGCGTCCAAACGCCCAGCCCGTAAAGTCTAAGCCACCTGTGAGCGGATGCAAAAAGCTGGCAAGGGTGTGTTCGACTGCCTGCTGGACGCTGCTGGATTGTTCCAGGGTGAGCAGGGCAATTTCGGTGATAACATCAACACGAATGTAGAGTGGACCAACGACGACGAGCGCAACGGTCGGTGTGGTGTTGGCACGAAGGAAGTCTTGGACTTGGCTGAGCAGTGCCAAACTAGGGAGGGGTTTGGCAGCAGTCGATCGCGGTACGATGATCACACTAACGCTACCGGGTGCTTTGGGTGTTTGATCGAACGGATTTTGCACAGTCGTTGGCTCTTGCAGAAGATTCAGCAACGGCACACACTTAGCGCGGGCAACGTCGGGAGAGGCGAGCCGTGCCAAATCTTCGTAGTCTTCCAGCGTTACCGCACGATGGCCATGGCGTAGTTCGCGGGGCACACGATCGCGTAGTGAGCCCAGGCTTTCAGCATTTGCGCCTCCAGTTGCGGCGATCGGATTAGTCACGGTATCGACGTAAGGCACTGTGGTTTTAAGTTGCACGATTGCGCCTTCCGGCTGATTGCCTGCGGTGCCGCCTCCAGTCTGGTAGCGGACTAGCCGCAGATTGCCAACACCAATCGGCGGTATTAAGCCGTTGCTGCCATTGCCAAATCGAATTTCGCCGCTGAGGCGATCAAGCACATAATGGCGGCTGCGAGGGCCAGAGTTGTAAAAGTCTGCGACTTCATGCCAGCGCGCCCACACATCGCGTGTGCTGCCCAGATGCTCAGGTGGTATTGCGTCCAGACCTTCTTCGACTTGCAGATCAAGGCACTCCTGCGTCGAAGGACGTTCGGGTTCGCGGACTTCAAGCTGTTGCCCCTCAAGGATGGGCGAGCGCGTGGCGCGAAACCGTTGATTTTCGGTACCATCGCTGGAGCCAAGATTTTCGTTATCTAGCGTAATCGTTTGAGCGGCGATCGTCGTATTGAGCAAGAGGCGTTGTAATCTTGGTTCTTGGTCATAGTCGCCGCTTTCCCAGCGGACTCGCAGCCAGTAGCGTGGCGACTGACCGAAGTCTTCCCGCAGGGCAAAATCAGCTGGTGGTAGAAACTCAACTAAGCCAGAGCGTGTCAGGTTTTCAGAGCCATCGCGCACACTCAGCGTTGCCCAATTGGTGCCGTTCCAATAGTGCCAGGAGAGTTGTACTCGCTCATTGACAGGCAAATTGGGACGGGTGATCGTCTCGAAGGTGGCACTGTATGTTACATTTGGCTCGTAACTTTTGATCAGGGTAAGGATGCCACGATCGCGGCTATCTTGCGGTTCTGTAGCTGGAATCGTGACTTGAATAGTCACGTCCCGAGACTCACCGGCAGCAAGCGCCAATGTTAGGGGTACGCCTGTCGTGGTCCAATCTGATCGCATCCCCGCCAGCGACAGGTTGAAGTCGCAGCCGACAGCAGTAGGATTCGTTAACGTAAAGGTGTGCGTGACAGATGAGCCAGGCATTGCTGCTCGTTTGCTTCTGATGGGCGACAGAGGCACTAGATTCTCGCCGTACTTGACATCAGCCACTTGCACAAACAAGCTGAGCGGACGATTGGGGAAGGGGCGATCGATCGACACCACAAAGCCCAAATAGAGGCTGGGTTTGTCTGTTATGGGGGTAAACGGAGAAAACTGCTGTAAGCCTGCATCTGTAGCCTGCTTGATCACCTGGTAGGTAAAGTCGTTATCGGTCAGGACGTTGTCAGGCGCAGGTTTCTCAAACACAACCGTATAGCCGACCTTGAGTAAGTCAATGACCGGCGGCGCAAACGAGGCTGGTCTAAACTCATAACTGGCAGGCTGCGTTGGCGTTGCCGCTGCGGTAAGAGTATAGGTGGCTTCTTTGCCATAATCGCCTGCCACAATGCGGACACGAATCCAGAAGTTTTCGACCCCATTGACGATCGTTGGCTTCAGCGGCTTATTCGGCAATTTAAACGTCACGGAAGGCAACGTCGCGGAAGGCGTGGAATCTATAGGCTTGGTAAACGCCTGAGCGTTATCGCCGAAATTACTGGAATAGTTGGCATTAGGAGTGCCCCAGTTGGGGCGATCGAGGTCGGGTTGAGTAGGATCAGGTTTCCCAGAGGTGCCGATCGGTTTCCAAGTGCCATCCCAAAATTCCCATTGCAGCTTGAGCTTCTGAATCGTTCCTGCAGCGCGGGTGATTCCCATATCTGCCAAATTGACTAGCCCCACTTGCAGCGTAATTGTGGCACCGCTTTTGGAGAATGCCTCGCGGTTTGCCAGATAAAACGTGTCACCAAATTTGGGCTTTTCACCAAAGGGAAAGAAAGGCTTTGTCAGGTCGATCACCAGGGCATTAGTAAACGCCGCGTCGAGCGCCAATGGCGATGCGTTGCCTTCTGGTGGAGCGATCGACAAGCGAAAGCGAATCGCATTCAGTAATGGTAGCTGAGCAACACGCACTCTACCCGTTTGAGGCGTATCTGCTGCGGTAATAGGCGTGGTTGGCTTGAGAATGCAGCGCAACCAGCGACTTTCTTTGGAGTCAACCGTACTCAAGGGGACTGCCTTAATCTCCGATCTGTTCGAGCTCGGTGAGAAAATAATTCGGCAATCGCCATTTGTTGCTGCGGCAAGGTGACTGGCTCGATTGGGCGCTTCCGCTGGATTTTTGGTTTGCCAGGTTTGACCATCCCACACCTGCCATTGCAACTGTCCACTGTCTCCTAACACACGCTCTACATTGACCGTGATCGTCAAGGTTTGAATTTGCGGTGAATCGAGGCTGACATCGGGTAAATCAAATAAATCACGCTGCCCAATGTAGAACATATGGGCGATCGGGCGGTTCCCGCGAAAAATTGGCACAGCCTGTGATGCTGTTGCAGGGTTTCCTCCTTGCGTTTGCGACGCGATCGCGCTGTAATCGGCGTAGAAATCTTGCTCTGGGTCACGGACAAACACTGATACCAGTTGAGCGGCAGTGACAGTCAATTCCTGTTCGGTTTCAAAAATAATGGGATCTTTTTCACCGAGTGGGGGCGGAGCGGCGACCTGGGTTCCTGCTGGCACAACTGCCTGTGTACTGCCAGGAGCCAGGGTAAAGGTCAACGGCACACGAGCAGGCTGGGGTGGTAACCGTGATGCGCCAAGTAAATCGAGAAAGGCTAAAAAGTTTTTATCTGGTGCCTGATTGAGCCGCTGAATAATCAATTCGGCGTACCGGGCAAAGATGCCAACCAGTGCCGCCTCGATCGTTTTAGCATCCGGCTTGAGCGGCAACGAGATCGGCGGTTGTGCTAGCAGATCCCGTACCGTCTGGGCAATCTCATGAGCCGTTCGTGGATCAAGCTTGGGTGGCAGCGTACTCATAGGCTGGGACTCCGTTCTAGATAAAACGGGTAAACCAAATTGAAAACGTTATTGGTGGCACGCACTTCGTAGGTCACGTTGATCAGTAGCATTTCGCCTGTTTCATCTGATCGCGCTATCACCTCAACATCCACCACATCAATGCGCGGTTCAAAGAGCAGCAGCGCTTCCTGCACAGCCTGTGATACCCGGCCAGCAGTCGCAGCAGTTTTAACTTCAAACACTAGGTCATAAATGCCACAGCCAAAGTCTGGACGCATCACGCGTTCTCCCTTTGCTGTGCCGAGAATGATGACGATCGACTGGCGCACGCTTTCTTCGTATTCGGCAACGTCTAGATTGCCATTGTTGAGTTTGATTGGGAAGCCTAAGCCTCGTCCGAGAAAGAGTTTGCGCATGGGGGCGGTGGGGGAGAGGGGAGGCAGCAGGAAGGCAGTTTAGGGATCTGCTAATAAATAAAATCCCAGGTTGAAGGGGGGTGAATGGGTGAGTGGATGGGAAGTGGGATGTTATTTCCTGGTGGGGCCCTTAACCGATGAAGACGGTGCCGATGGCGGTAACTTGTCCGATGGCTGAGGTGGTGGGGTCGTTGCAGGTTTCGGCGCTATCGCTATTGCGGGCTGCCATTTTGCCGTTGATCTTGACGGTGGGGCTACCGATTTTGATCGTGCCCTGGTTCGTCGGTGGGTTTTGAAAGGCGGTTCCGGGCGGCGTGGGAATGTGCGATGGCGTATTGACGGCGGTGCTGCCAACAGTGGCGGCGGGTAAGCTCATGATGTTAACGTTGCTGCTGAGGTTGCCGTTGATGATGCCTGTGAATGGGTGGGGGAGCGGGGTAGGCACGGGGGGTGTTCCCGGCACCATGACAATGTGGGTGTCCATGGCGGTGATGCGATCGTTTTGTTTGGCGGCAGGTTGTCCCATTGGTTTGAGGTGTGAGGGTTAAGGTTTGAGATGTTAATTCAAGTTGATTGTTGCGCCTTTGAGGTTCATCGTGGCGTTCGCTTTAATATCTATGCCAGCGCTGGCTTCGAGTTTGGTGGCAGCGGTTGATTTAAGCTGGATTTCTTTTGCCTCTAGTTTGATCGTGCCTTGCGGAGCAGAGAGCGTGATGTCTTTGTTACTGGTAATGGCGATCGCATTTTTACTGGTATCAATCACTATTTTGTTGTTTCCTGATTTGTCAATGATTTCGATCGTTTCTTTGCCGTTTTCGTCATTGAGTCGAATCACATGACCGCTGCGGGATTGAATTAAACGGATATTATTTTTGCCGTCATCGTTTTTTATAGGAGGCGCATCTTTGCCGTTCCACAGTGCCCCAATAATGTATGGAAAGCGCACGTCGCCTTGCTCAAAGAGAACTAACACTTCATCATCCACTTCTGGCAAAAAATAGAGTCCTCGCTCTTTGCCTGCCATAAGGCTGGTTATCCGTGCCCAATCGCTTTCATCTTGATCATTGAGCCAGGGAAACTTGACTTTGACTCGCCCCATGCCGTCAGGGTCTTGATTGTTGGTGACAATGCCGACTACAGCACCATGAATGCGGCTGGCGATCGTCTGTTGTTGTGTGGTGTCAAGCAAAACATCAAAGAAATTCATCGCGTCTCTCTCCAAAATGATCAACTTGTACTATTTCGCTGCACTGTGAAATGCGTGTAGTACCCGCGTGTACTGTTGTAGCGATGGCTAGCAGCCGTGACGTAATAGTTGCCGCTGAAACGCTGCCCAATGCCGTCAATTTTGATTACCTTGCCTGCCCGGAGTTGGGGATGACCTTTACACTCACCTTCACCTTTAATCAGCGCCAGCACGTCTTGATTAAAGTGGGCTTTGGCAAGTTGATCAGCTTCTGCTTGCGTGCGAACGGGACGATCGCCTACTCTGGCAACAGCGGCACTGAAGACCGTTTCAGCGAGCGCGGCACCACTCTTTTGTCCACCCATCGTAGAGACTTCATCACCACGTCTTGCCTGCCCAATAATTTCTTTTTTGTTTTTTGGACTCCAACCGCGTACAGCAACTTCATTGACCTGCCCCATTGAAGACAAGCGGGGATAAAATTCCAGCAAATCATCCTCAAAGGTGAGGGTGAGAACTTCGCTCTCGGCATTAGCGACTGGACGAAACAGCAGGGTGCGATCGTCCACAACCACTTCATAGCGAATGGGTCGCGATCTCGTTTGCAAAAATTCTAGATCGGTCTGATTGGCTTGCAGCGTATAGGCATGAGTCACCTGACTGTCCTTGGTCTGGGCAGACAATCCCGCTTCGCGGGCAATTTGGGCGGCAATGTCACTATCTTTTTGCTGAACAAAGGTGCGCGTTTTACATCCCCGCTGCAAGCGATGGCGGCGATCATACCCCCGCACCGTCAAGCTCGGCAGACCGTTGACGCTGAATTCTGGCTCCAGTCCAGTGATCTCGCCGCTAATTAAACGCGTCAGGCGATCGCCGTAACCCAACTTGACTTCAAAAGTATTGCCGATCGCAAACAGTGCTTGGTCAATTAATTGATTGCTGCTGGCTTGCTGCACTGAGCTAGCCAGCCCTAGCGTAAACATACTGGGCAAGTCGGTATCGTCATCCACTGTGACACTTATGACCTGAGTGCTCAGGTTGTCAGGCAGGACTGTTCCATTGATCTTGACTTCAAAATTGGGCGGAGCAAGACTGGGGTTAGCAACTGGCATATCAATCTCCTACAGCAGTTTGGGAATATTCAGGCGTTGACCAGGAGCAAGACGGCGCGGATCGTCCAGTCCATTTGCATCAGCGATTGCCCGCCACCGTTTCGGATCAAGATACACATCAGCCGCAATGCTGCTGACGGTATCGCCCCGCACGACTACTCGTGTTGTAAATTCAGGGTCAGTTTTTCGCTTGTCATTTTCAGGAATAAGGTATTCCCGGAACTGAATCGACAACGTTGCCCGCAGTGGATTTCCCTGCTTCCCAAACAGTGTAAAATTCTGGGTCAGGTTAGTGATGACCCCATCGAAGGGAAAATCAGAACCGGAGAGTGTTTCTCCCCAAGACAGCCTGCATACGGGGGGATCTTCTTCCTTATTGTCAATCCGTCGAAAGCGCGTCAGGTTAACAATTTTGTTGGTGAGCATCCGAACATCTTTAAATTCCTGCTTCTGCCCCTTAATATCGACAGGCTCGGTGACATCAAACAGTAGTTCTAGTGTTAGTGTGCGACTTCCACCCCCACCAAACTGAATTTCTGGCGCATTTAACTTTCTGGACGTTGCAGAAGCGTCTGGGGTAGACGATGAAGACGCGCTAGAAGAAGATGAGCCATTGGGAGTCGCTTGAGCTTCTCGCCAGTTCACAGGCTTTGCAATTGAAAGAGCAGTGGGATTGAACAAGACTTCTATTGGCTCTAATCCCTTAATTTTCTGAAGCTTCTTATCTAGAGGCATAATGGTTAGTTTCTCCAGTTTACCCGCCGCCCCCGTGCCTGCTAAGGCACCGATCACTCCACCAATCGCGTCTGCAACACCACCTAAGACCATTGGCTCATCCCCCTACGTTCACGTTCAACGGTTAACTGGCGAAATAAAATGCGGCTGACTTGTTCGGCAATTTGTCCTACAGGCACACCGCTTGATGGTAGGGGAGCGGGCGGCGCGAGCGAACTGGACGGAGAGCTTCCCGCATCGATCGACGAGGTACTCATTGGCTCAGTCTGACGGGCGATCGTCGGTGTTACACCCGATCCGGTACTGATCGTCAACGGCAACTCTGGCTGCCTACGACGTTGTACAAAACCATTCGTTACAGCATCCTCGCGCCGCCAAATGAGACTGGGCTGCAAGGGGAGTGCGCTTATGGAAGGAGCTGATGCCATTGCATCTGGTGGCTGAAGGCTGAATCCCGTTGCCCTTGCCAGGGAATCAGTGTCCGTAGATCGCTGCACGATTGGCAGTGAAGGTGGGGTGAGCAGTGACGCAGGATGCACGAGTGAACGCGCTATAGGGACTTCAACACTGGCTGGCTGGGCTAAAGAAAGCGATGGTGGATCGATCGCTGCACCGCGTCCTTCCATTGGTCGTGCCTCCGACAGCAGCTGCCGAAAGACCACCGTCGTTTGTGCGGTGTTCACTCCTGGTTGCAAGGTATTGATTGGGGCGATCGACATTGGTGCTGCCATAGGCTCTAAAGCTGGCGTTGCCAGATCTACTTCTGAAGATGTGTCAGTACTTGCAGGAGTCACTGCTTCAGACCCAATCGAAGCAGTTTCATGAAATGACTGCACGGGTGAAATAGGGAAGATCGCGGTAGATGACTCATCCACTAAGGGTTTGCGTTGAATAGTGTCCAGCGGTGTCGTCGGATTAGCAGAGACACGCCGGAGGCGATACTGCGATGAGGGGGTGATCGCGCCGATCGCCCCCTCACCAATTGATTCATTGGATGCATTGAAGGATGAGATCGTCTCTGGCGCGGCAATAGCCGTGGCTGGTTCTGACTCCCCGGTGAGCGACGGGGCAAGGACAATTGCTGCGTGCGATAACGGCAGCGGTTCTGGGGACACTGGTGCTTCGGCTGCGAGTGGTATGGAGGGGGCGATCGCGCCTGTTGGAGCGGCTGACGGCGATCGTGAGATCGCCTCTATCGGTGCAGGCGCTGCCGTTGCTAAGGCTAACTCCGTACTTGCTGAATCAGTATCCCGGTTGCTGTAACGAGTTTGCAGTTGCTCTACTAGCGTAGACCGTTGCACAATCCAGCCAGGTAGCCCTGTAGACTCACTGCTATAGCGACTCAGGTTAACCACACCGGGTTGAGTGTGACGGAGAGTCAGGCATTGCAGCAACGGTGACGGTGGCACATTTTCTGCTCGTTCTGCCTCCATCAGAAGCCTCCTGAAAGATTGCTCGGCCCGCTTAAGGCAGCCCCAACGCCCGCGACCAGATTGCTGAGGCTGGGACGGCTTAAGCCTCGGTGTGACACTTCCACACTTTCAACCGCAACATTGCCAGAGTCTGCCCGCAGATCGGGACCTGTCCATTTGTAGGGAAAGGCTTCTTTGAAGTTCCACCAGATCGCTGGGATTTGCTGGCGATCGAGCAAATAAATGGTGCCGTTGCGCCGCTTGATTTTGCCTTGAATCACATCCTGGTGCCAACTCCAAAGACTATCAATCTGCGTAATGCCATGCTTCAATACCAGCGGCGGGTATTTACTGGCTCCAGCAAAGCGGTGCATATATTCGTTCACGCCACCTTCGCGGTAGTCCAGAAACTCGGTTTCTGCCTGCAAACCGCTACATTCAGAAAAACCGCCTACGACTAAGCCTTCGATTTCGACTAAAAAGTTCGTCACCTGATAGGGATCAAACCGAACGCCTAAGAGATTTGAGGCCAAACTGACAGTAGCATTGAGCGGTGGATCAAAGGGTGGCATAGGTTCACTCTGCTAAGAAACGGTGGCTAGAGAACAGGCTGCTAAGACGGTTCATTGAAGCGTTGGTTGATTTTGGCAATCTCAGCGACCCAGTGCAGGCGATCAGGATGTTCAAGCGCCAAGATTTGCTCATGAGTCCAGTGAAAGTGATACGCAATATACGCTACCTCCTCGTATAGCCGTTCCAAGGGGTAGCGCGTTACTCCCCCACGCTGCTCAACTCCACTTGAAATGCTTTTTCGCAATAGGGGCATTGGGTTTGCACACGATTGTGTCCGTTTTGATTCACACGACAATAAAGGTCTTGCAAGTACGCTAGATCGGCTGCAAACAGTCCCTCAATGGTTTTGGGATTGATGTATTCCAACGTCCCTAACTTTGTGACCACGCGAGACAGCAAAATTAACAGCAAGTAGGCTGAATTGCTGCGTACACGCGGGTCTTTGAGTGGGGCAATTTCATCAAAGGCGGTTGCCAGTCGCATTGTGCCGTCTTTATGCAGGGTGCCTTCGGGGTCTACATAACCCAGCGGCAGCGTAAAGAGAAATTCGGTTTGCAGCATGGTCATTGTTACGCCTTAACCAGTTCCTCATGGATAATTTCCAGCGTTTCGATCGCCACATCATTGCTGCTTGCATTTAACGTTGGTCCTGTCCATTTTGAGGGCCAAGCGTTGCGAACATTCCAGCGCCATTTTTCTTCGCGGGCCTCGTTCAGGAGAACGATCGAGACATTTTTGCGCTCTGCTTTCCCATCGATGACGCTTTGCCGCCATTGCCACAATTTATCGGAATCGGTCAGTCCGCGCTTCAGCGTAATCGCAGAGTGTTTATTCAATCCAGTTAACTTCCGCATATGGTTGGGATCACTGCCTTCGCGGTAGTCTACGGCATCAGTGGTTGCATCCAGCCCGCTACACTCCCGAAAGCCTGCTTCAGTAAGGCCGTCAATCTCAACCAAAAAATTAAAGCCACGATATGGATCAGCCATTGGTTGTCTCCTTGCTTAGTTGGTGGTCAGTGGTCAGTGGTCATTCGTTTGGTTTGATTCAGAACTGGCTAAGCACTCACTTCAATCCCGCCAGCGCGATGAATGATACGGATGATGAGGAATTCGGCTGGAGCAGCGACGGCTAAACCAATTTCGGTGATGAGTTCTCCTGCCTCGCGGCGATCGGATAGGTTCGTTTCGGCATCGCATTTGACGTAAAACGCCTGCTGTGATGATTGTCCCTGAAGCGCACCTGCTTGCCACAAGCGGTCTAAGTAAACGCTAAGCTCCCGTTGAATCCGCACCCACAGGCGTGGAGAATTGGGTTCAAAGCTTGCCCAGCGCATATTTGAGTCAATCCAACGTCCCAAGGTCAGAAACACCCGACGCACATTAATGTAACGCCAGTTGGGATCGCGGCTGAGTGTACGTGCACCCCAAACGCGAATACCGCGACCGGGAAACGATCGCAAACAATTAATCTGCGCTGGATTCAGGTCATCCTGCACGGTGTTGTCGATTGGAATTTCCAAATCTAAGGCATCCCGTACTTCTTCATTCGCTGGAGCCTTAAACACGCCACGGGCAGCATCACTGCGAGCAAAAATACCAGCAACGTGACCGCAAGGGGGCACCAACCGTTTCTGGGAATTTCGCAGCCAGGGATAGTAAAGGGCGGCGTTGACTGGCTCCTGTTGATTCCGTAGCACATCAAGGCGCTGCTGCTTTACGGCTGCACTGCTACTGTCGGGCAGCGCATCCAGAATTGCCATGCGATCGCCCTGCGTGCCACAATGCCCTACGACCTCCTGCTGCACCTGAATCACTGCCTCCCGATCGATTTGACCGTTGATTTGCAATGTCAGGGCATCGGGAACAGCCACCAGATCCAGATCGGTGAGTGGGCTTAAAAGGGCGATCGCCCCAATAAGCGCTGCCTTGCTGACGTTCAACGAATTGGCACGGGCAAGATAACAGTGGCTCCCACCATTCTCGAAAAACCCAATGACTGCGTCTTCTATATAGCCTGTCGGCAAGCTCAGAAAGTTGTCAGTAAACTCCTGTTTGCGACGTAGCGGCACAACCGCTTGACCGTTGAGAAACAACCCACCCACCGCTGTCTGAAACGCTGGATCAGGAGACAATGCCAGCAGACGATCGCGATCATCTGGAGTCATGTTGCCGCTTAAAACCAACCGCTTTTGCTCAGAATCGTAACGGAGCCTGGGCTTGAGTGTGGCAGGAAGGGCAGTGGGGAAGTCCATCCTAGTGGGTAGCCCATCCAATTTGACCATCGCATCGGCAAACCCAATAAAGCCGGGAACTCCCGTTGGTAAAGCCACCTCCGCTCGCAGGAACACCTCCTCACGATATACACCAGGACTTCTGTAGGTTGCAGACATACGCACCTCTATGTTTTGAGCGATTAGCTGTCAGACACCCCTAATTCGCCTGTGCTATCTGACTAATGCGGAAAATCACGAACTCTGCTGGGCGCACGATCGCCACCCCAATTTCTGTCACAACGCGCCCCTGTTCGCGTTCTTCTGGTGGATTGGTACCTTCGTCGCATTTAACGTAAAACGCCTCCTGCGCTGTATTGCCAAACAAAGCACCTGATCGCCAAACGCTGGTTAAAAAAGCTGAAACATTGCGACTAATCGTTTTCCACAGCGCGGGGGTGTTGGGTTCAAACACAATCCATTGCGTACCTTCGTCGATCGACTCGCGTAAGTACAGCAGCGTCCGTCGCACGTTGATGTATTTCAAATCTGCATTGGCATTCCCCCCAACCGTTCGGGCACCCCAAACGAGAATATTGCCGTTGAGAACCCGAATACAGTTAACGCCTGCATCATTCAAGTTTTCCTGTTCGCTATTGCTGATTGGTTGCGTCACATTCAAGGCACCCAAAATCGTTTCATTGGCTGGAGCTTTGTGAACACCACGATCGTTATCTACTCGCGCATAAATACCTGCCAGATGCCCGCTGGGTGGAACCGCTAGCAACCCATCACCGTTTGGAGTTTGAAGCTTGGTCGCCGGATCAAACACTCGAATCCACGGAAAATAAAAGGCTGCCAAGTCTGTTCGTTTGGGTCTAACTCCACCCTCAGCTTTAATTTTGGTCAGGGTTGTACTTAAGGCAGTTGGATTCACACTGCTGGGACCATCCAAAATGGCAAAACGGTCTTTTGTCTCGCCACAGTGGGCAACCAGTTTATCTTGAATGGTTTCGTTATCAGCCCCAAAGTCTCCTGGCATCAACACCAACGCAATTTCATCCACCGTCTCAAATGCCTTCAACACGGCATCCAATCCCCCCACCTCTTTAACCCGTGCAACATAACAGCGGCTACCGCCGTTATTGAAAAAGCCATAGACAGCGTGTGCTAGCTGGCGATGTCCGTCATCAATTTTGGCGGTGGGTGCAGGAGTAGGGGTGGGCGTAGGGGTCGGCGTAGGGGTCGGCGTAGGGGTCGGCGTAGGGGTCGATGTTGTTGTAGCAGTTACGTCCCCTACTAAGTCGCCAAAGGCACGCGTAAACTGCGTCCAACTGCTAATCAATAATGGCGTTTTTTCGGGTGCGAGTAGGGTAAAGTCTACAAACGTCGTTTGACTGGGATCATCTTTGCGACGAGCAATCAAGCTAATTTTGTCAGGCACAATGCCGACAAAGCCAGGGGTGCTGGTGCTCGCTCCCGCGATCGCCTTGACTGACGATGGCACTTCTTCAACGTAAACACCGGGGGAACGGTAGTTAGGCATGAACCTCTCCTTGTGAAAAAAGCAGTGAAGAATTTAGCGTGAAATGCGGTGGTAGATGGATTAGAACGATGAGTCGCTAAGGGGTTAACTGGTCGCACTCAGGCTAAAGTTAGCGGTTGTAGTTTGTCCGGTCGTTAAAACAACTGTTTGAACCGACGTAGAGAAATCTTTGGCAGTGACCTGAATGCTGGGTTTACTGGCTAGCAAGCCAGACAAGGTATAGCGCCCCTCTTTATCTGTGATTGTCTGAAGGTCACCCCGACGAAGCTGCACAATCGCCCCTCTAATCGGCTTACTGGTATCGGCGCGAACGACCTGTCCAGTCAGTGTTGTTGGCACTAACTGCACTTTGGCTTTGGGATCAAGTATGGGTTTGCCCCTCTCATTGTTTTGTACCTGAATGGTCAACCCGTTAATGGCTCCATAGCGACTACTCAAATGGGGGGCAGCAATCGTCAGGATGTAAGAACCAACGGGCAAATCAGTAAAGTAAAAACTGCCATCCTCACGAGTGAGGGTACGCCGCTTTAAATCCACAATTTCAACAAGCGTGCCCGCAATTGCACCTCCGCTCACGGCATTAGCAACAGAACCCGCGATTGCAACATAATGATGAATTTCTTCTATAAATAGAGTCGGCATCGCGTCAACAAGAATCAGGACGTTTGTAAACAGCTTCTATGAAAGGGTTGTGCTCTCAACATGTGATCCGCGATTTGTAAGGAGGTTCCATGAAATCTCCCCACAAATTGTGAACTCCTGATACAACAAGGCTTCAGGAATCTCCAATTTTTCTCCCATAAATTTCTATAACAGTATCAAACCTCTAGGCGTTGCTGCGATCACGTTCGTAGATTAGCTGCAAATGTAATTATTTCTTTACAAATAGTTACTTGGTTAAACCAATTCTCAAAATGGTTTCTGTAGCCAACCCAACTTCTACTGCTGGGAAGGGTTCAGCTGCCAGCGTGACCACGCAGCTAATGCCAGCTTTCAGTCGTCCATCAAGAGGACCCCAAAAATCCCAGACATTGGGAGTCCGATCAGGCTGGGCAATCCAACTGCGAAGTGGCAGCGATTGACTGACCATCTCACCTTGCAGCACCTCTGGCGGCAGCGTTGGATAGCGCAGCAACACTTTTAAAAGCGTACCCAGCAGGCGGTGCTCATCAGCGATGTCTTTCGTCCAGATGGTGATCAGGTAGGTGCAATCAATGCGAACTGGGGCACGGGTTTCCGTACCGATGGCTCCATTACGAACGAACGATGATTCATTGCTTCGCAGTCCTAAATTTTCGCGGATATCGTACAAAAAGAGATTGATGGTGGGTTTAGTCAGTTTGTTTTCCCATTCGCTAGTGGGCGTTTCAAACTTAATATCGATCGCCGTGTCGTCGATCGGCACTTTTTGATGGAGCAGTTCTCTCAGCGTGTCATCGAGGTGATGAATCATCGGCAACCTCCGGCAATGCCAGTTCGTCTGATGTTAAATTGTGGGGCCAGTTGGGGGCAAGCTTTGGATTGATCACGCCATTCTCAAAATCAAGCCAGATACGCTCGTCATGGCGGCAGTCGTAAGCGCGGCAGGGCAGCGGACGCTGGGCATGAACGCAACAGCCCAAGCTTGAACGATCAACGTGATGACAATAGCTATCCGCACCTTTCGCAATCACGTAGGGTTTCGTTAGCTCCCACCGAATGACACCTTCTTCAACATCCTGCTGCGACAGTGGAAACATCATTTTGCAGCAGGATGCTTTGCACAGATGCACCCGCTTTTCGCAGTCAATCTTAGCAGTTTGGGCAAACGTATATTTATCCTGATTGGGTTCTTGCAGGGCAACGCCCGGATCGTGCTGCTGGTAGCGCTGAAGCAACCGCTCGACGAATTGCTGTTTGCGATCGTCGATTTGCTCAACTGAGATCACGCCCATTTCGACTAGCAAATCAATAAGTGCGTACACAAAGGCAGCCGACTCTAGGGAGCGACCCGCAGTCGCATTCACACGCGTATGAAGATACGCTAACCCGCTCGCAACATCAGCATGTTGCGCCCACTGCGACACAGAATCAGGCACATCTAGAGAGGATGGCAGTTGCTCGTGGCTCATCGTCCAAGAATAAGGCTAGTGCAAGAAGGCAGAAGCACCAGCAGCGATTGAAGTTTCAACACACCGCCTAGTGATCAAACCGAAAAAAGGATTCAACAAGTACGCTTAAATGTGCCTGATTGACCTATCGTTGAGTTTAATGGGCACACCCTCTATTTCCCCGTTTCCCTAGTTAATTCTTAATATAGCGATATAGCGGTTCTCACTCCTACACCACACACGCTACACCCAGTCCCCATCGACTGTACCTGACGCGCTAGAGAAAGGCTATATAGCATTTGCCTTTTACAAAAATTCTTCTTCACTCACTAACCGTCCCATTTTCTGGAGTTCTCGCTTAGTGGCTTTCAATAAATGCTGCATTTGAATGTGTTGTCCTGATTCAGCCGCAAGAAAGGCTGCCGCCAGGGCAATATTGCGAATATTACCGCCTGCCAACTTAAACTGTTGAGCAATGGCTTCAAAGTCGAGTGGGGCGATCGGTGCCTCCGCAGGAAAAATACCTTTCCAGATGTGCAAGCGATGTTCCACATCCGGAAAGGGAAACTCGATGATGAACCGTAGCCGTCGCGTAAACGCCTCATCTAAATTCTGAGCCAGATTGGTCGTCAAGATTGTAATGCCTTCGTACTCTTCCATTTTTTGCAAAAGGTAAGCGACTTCAATATTGGCGTAGCGATCGTGCGCGTCCTTAATGTCTGATCGTTTGCCAAACAGCGAATCGGCTTCATCAAACAGCAAAATCGCATTGGCGCTTTCGGCAGCCGTAAAAATTTGATTGAGATTTTTCTCGGTTTCACCAATGTATTTACTCACAATTTGCGATAAGTCAATTTGATAGAGATCGAGTCGTAGCTCATGGGCAATAATTTCTGCCGCCATTGTTTTGCCAGTGCCTGGCGGTCCCGAAAAGAGTGTGTTTAGCCCTTTACCAAGCGACAATTTGCGATCAAAGCCCCAAGCATTATAGACAACGTGCCGATAGCGAATATGGTTGCAAATCTCTTTTAAGCGCGCCAGTTGATCCGCTGGAAGCACAATATCTGTCCATGTATAGCGCGGAGTGATTTTGCGCGTCAGACCTTCTAAGATCTGACTGGATTGAGCACGGGCAGCCATGAAAAGTTCATCCAGGGTCGGCTGAGAATTGGTACTGAAGTCAACAGCTACGGCAGATCGCCAACACGCATGTTGCTGCGCCATCCGCACGGCATCCGCAATTTGTTCAGCGGTCAACCGAAAGCGATCAGCAAGAGCGTCTAAGTCTTGATCGACAACATCTATACTCAGCGTCGCCAACTGTCTGTTCCAGTAGGCTCGCCGTTGCCCAAAATCCATCAGGGGAAAGCTAATCGGCATGAAGCGGGTTGTGTAGCCAGATAAGCTTCCTGATGATGCATCTGCCAGAATCACTGAAACTGTGTAGCGTGAGGCTGCAAGCGCCTGCTCGATCACACGGGATCGAGCAGAATCGGGTACTGTATCCCGATAATCGAGATACAGTACCGCCGTTTGAAACTGAGCTTCCCGACACAGACGATCGACCGTTTGCTCAAGGTTTGTATTGATGTCGATCGCCTGCAATTCAACGATCAACAATGCAGCACCTAACGTATGGCAGAGGGCTTCTGCTGTCTGGCGTTTCTCCTGCATGAGCGTGCCTTGAAAATAAAGCTGTAATGGCTGTCCCATCGTCGCAATCGAGCGAAGCGCCTGTTTCATCGGGTTATTGAGTGATAGTTCGTCCAGTGAAAGGGCGGGCTGAATAAGTTGGCAAAAGGGAGCCAGTCGTGAGTCTAAGCCCTGCTGCCCCAGCAGAAACCGAATAACCTGTTCGTCCAGCTTCAGGGACTGAGACAGAAATGATGGTTGCGCTTGCTGAGAGTCCGTAAGCAGCTGTAGTAGCCCGTGTCGCAGCATTGGTGCCGCATCCATGAACCGATCGCGCTGCTGCATCTTGGCTTCTACGGTAGGACACAGCAAATTTAGGGCTAAATCGATGCTGGGATGCTTGCGAGTGACATCATCTTGAAGATAAGCGTAAATGCGCTCGTAGCGTAAATCAATTTCAGGCGCGATTGTTAGCAAAAGAACGCTGAGATCGAAGGGAGTCAGTCTAAACGTCTGTGCCAACCAGTTAAAGGGAGCAAGATGGCTCAGTTGCTCACCTAACTCAGCTTTTGGTTGCTGTGAGCAAACCTGTGCTGAAGACCTGTCCAATCGGAGGGTTGGCTCTCCAATCTTCCGTGCCAACAAGAGATCAATATCCTCTCGATTAATGTAAAGCCCTCGGTAGGGATTAGCTGCTGCTTCTGAGCCATACAAACTCTCCGCCTTAGAGCTGGCTTCGATCAGCAGAAAATCTAATTGCCGCAATGCTGCGAGCAGGATAGTCCTAAATTGCGCTACCTCATCTTGCCCTTGGTTAGCCATCGCCATCCCTAGTCTTTTCACTCCTCTTGTTGCTAATCTCTATCCGTGCTGTCCTAGCTTGGCTCTGATGGTACTGTATGAAGTGACTTAAAAACTGCAAGGTCGTTCAAGCTGATGTCGGCTCAAACCCTCAATGACTGGGCAGTTCAGCAAAGCCTAAAACCTATTGTTGTTACCCACGCACCCACGATCGAGCATGATGGGATGGCAAGTTATCGATATTGAAGCACAGGCATGGCGAAAAAGAAAAAGATCGAACCGCTGACGGGGGAAGCATTGCTGCAAAAGGTGAAAACGTTAGACACCTTAAGCAAGGAGCAGAAAGCGAAAGCTTGTGGTTATTACACCGTCACCAAAGGTGGTGTGGAGCGCGTCAACATGCTGCAATTTCTCAATGCTTTGATCGAAGCTGATGGCATTGAGTTAAATGGCAAAGCAGCCAGTGATGGTCGGGCTGGACGCAGTGCAAGCTATCGCCTTAGTGTGCAAGCCAACGGCAATTTGTTGATCGGTGTCGCCTACACCAGACAGATGGCGCTTAAGCCAGGTGATGAGTTTGCCTTGGTGCTAGGACGGAAGCACATTCAACTCAAACAACTCGACCTTGTGGAGTGAGTTGGCGTACATTTTCTCAAGCACCTCATGCAGGGGTGTCTAACGGGACTCGAACCCGCTAGTGACCAGCTTCACAAGCTGGTGTCTCGACCACTTCGACTTTAGACACCATGAGTGGATTCTGGTCAGAGTTGAACCGACATCTTTCTGCTTGCAAGGCAGACGCTTTCCCAGTTAAGCTACAGACCCATGTTTGGCAGGAATTGTAGGACTCAAACCGACATCAGCCGCTTTAGAAGATCGGTGCTCTGTTCGATTGAGCGACATTCCCATTTTTGGTAGTCCTAGCAGGAGTTGAACCCGCGACTGCCTTTTTGTAAGAGAGGCACTCTCCCCACTCAGTTACAGGACTACAAGAGCGACCAATGGGACTCGAACCCATACGCTGAGACTGGCAGACTCAGATGCTAGCCGTTACATCACGATCGCTTGCAGCGCACTCACGTGAACGCGAATTGAAGCTGCGACTAAGACGGCTTCTAGCCGCAGCTTGCACTAACCTTTCACACAGACAACCTGCTTCAGGGTTGCCACAACCGCGACCAGATCGGCTTGATTTGCCATGACCTGTTCAATCGACTTGTAGGCACCGGGAATCTCATCGATCACCCCAGCATCCTTACGGCACTCAACCCCCGCTGTTTGAGCAATCAAGTCATCCAGGGTGTACTCTAGCTTCGCCTTGTTACGAGACATGAGCCGTCCCGCACCGTGGGAGCAAGAGCAGTAGCTGTGGGCATTGCCTTTGCCCTTGACGATAAACGACTTGGCACCCATCGAACCGGGAATAATGCCGTAGTCTGACTCACAGGCACGCACCGCACCCTTGCGGGTCACATACACGTCCTCGCCAAAGTGAGTTTCCTTCTCAGCGTAGTTATGGTGACAATTCACCTCCAACAGCGGCTTAAAGGGTTTCCCGCCTGCCAAATGACGTTCCACGATCCGCTTCACCCGTGCCATCATCACAACGCGGTTAAAAAGGGCATAGCTCTGTGCCCATTGCAGGTCGTGCCAGTAGGCAGCAAACTCGTCTGTCCCCTGTACGAAGTGTGCCAAGTCAGGGTCAGGTATAGCTACCGCCATAGAAGTTAGGACGCAGCCTGCTTGAGCACGGTTTCCATCGCATCGCGCAAAGGAGTGGCAGCACGTAAGTGTTTGCGAATACGACTTTTCAACCACGCCCAGCATTTTTCAATCCGATTGAGGTCAGGTGAATACGGTGGCAAATAGACGACTCGTGCTCCAACCACTTCAATCAATTGAGCAATACGGTCACCGTGGTGAAA
>NZ_JACJPI010000074.1 GCF_014695975.1 Leptolyngbya sp. FACHB-321 | reverse complement strand
GAAGCGAATTTTCAATTGGCTGTCTGGAATTCCTCATGCAACAACTCGGATCTCTCAGTACGCCAAGCTCATGGCTCAGCCTACAAGTTAAGCAATGTTTCGCCAGCAGTATCAAAGGTTGGGCAGAACCCTTACAACCTAGCCCAAAGCAGTTAGTTGATAAAGTCTGGCAGGTTTTAGACCAAAACTACGTCGATGGCAGTTTCAACCGTCAAGACTGGAAAGCAGTGCGGCAAAGCTATCTGGGTCGCTCTTATAGCTCCAAACAGCAGGCATACGTGGCGATTCAGCAAATGGTGGCAAAGCTGGGCGATCGCTATACCGAGTTCATTGAGCCACAGGCTTACACAGCGCTAAATGCTGAAATCAACGGCAACTTATCTGGCGTGGGGCTTCAACTGGGGACAGACGAAAAGACCAAAGCGATCACTGTAGTGGCACCGATCGAAAAATCGCCCGCCGCAACAGCAGGCATTCTATCTGCTGATGTCATTACTAAGATTAATGGGCGATCGACACAGGGCATGACTATTGATGAGGCGGTGAAGCAAATCAAAGGGGTGGCTGGTACGAAGGTTGTACTCACGATCCGGCGCGGCAGTCAGAATCTGACCTTTGCGCTTACTAGAGCTAACATTGCCCTCAATCCAGTGTCGTATCGCACACAAATGACCGATGCTGGCAAGATTGGCTACATCCGCCTGCCAGAGTTTACGCGCACGGCTCCCGCTGAAATGAATCGAGCCATCGTCGCGCTTGAACAGCAGGGAGTTAAAGGCTATGTTCTCGATCTACGCTCCGATCCAGGTGGGCTGCTGGATGCCAGCCTCAAGATTGCGAGTATGTGGATGTCACAAAAGCCGATCGTGTCGCTGGTTGATCGACAAACAGTGAGAAAACAGTATGCTACAGACGGACGAGCGCTCACCGATAAGCCGCTTGTGGTACTGGTGGACAATGGTTCTGCCAGCGCCAGTGAAATTCTGGCAGGTGCGCTTCAAGATAACGGTCGCGCTCTTTTAGTCGGCACTCGCACCTTTGGCAAAGGGTTGGTGCAAGCGGTGCAACCCCTTGGTGATGGTTCGGCAATCAAGCTGACGATCGCCAAATACTACACTCCAAGTGGTCGAGACATTAACAGTGTGGGCATTACACCCGATTTTGTCGTGGAGCTGACCGCCAACCAGAAAAAAGCGTTAGCGCAGAAGCAACAAGTCGCAACCGAAGCCGATCCCCAATACGTCAAAGCCGTTTCTAGCCTGGGTCAATTAATTCAAGCACGAACAGCGGCAGCTAACTAGCTAAGCGTAACTGCTAGCAGTCCCCACAGTGAGCCATACTTAGGATCGTGAATTTATCATCAATCTGCAAACTGTAGGGGCGGGTTTAGCAGACCAAACTGCATTCTGCCATGGCTTTGATAGCAAAACCTGCCCCTACCAAAGATTGAACTTATTTAATTCCCATTCCTTAGTAAAAGCGGTTGAAGAAAGAGGTTGACAAGTCGATGATGCGTTTAAGTGCGCTTCCCAGTTTTCTGGTGGGTCTTCGCGTTGGGATCGCACCCTTACTGGTATGGGATGCGCTCGATCACAGCACCACTGCCTGGTTTCTTACTGGCTATATGATTGCTGTCCTGTCTGATATTTTTGATGGCATCATTGCTCGCGGCCTCGGCGTTAGTACGGTGCAGCTACGTCAGGCTGATAGTTGGGCAGATATGACGCTCTATTTTTGCGTCGCTTTGAGCACATGGCTCGTTTACCCTGCCGTAATCACTGACTTTGCGATCCCGTTGGGAGTGGCGATCGCGGCTCAATTAGCGCTTTTTGCAACGAGCTTAGTCAAATTTGGTCAGTTGCCTAGCTTTCATACCTTCACTGCCAAAGCCTGGGGTATTACTTTACTCATTGCAACCATTGGCTTGTTCGGGTTTGGTTACGCACCGACACTCTGGCTTGCCATTGCTTTTTGCGTGCTAAATAGTGTGGAAGAAATTGTCATGACCCTGGTGTTACCAGAATGGCAGCACGATGTTTTGAGTCTTGTTCATGCGCTGAAGCTGCGTGATATAGCAAAAGGATGAAGGATAAGGGATGAATTAAAGCCCTTGTTCCAAGGTCGTTTCAGGGTTTAGGTCTATCCTAACGTGCTCTTCGACTGCTATACCTTACGCTAAGGCATTCGCTCTAGCCATAGCTTGCCTTTGATGAGTTATGGTTGCTTCTTTCGTTACGAGCGCAAAGGCAGAGACGGGAGCGCCGTCGGCTCGCTCGTCGAAACACTGCGACGAGTCGCTTCAACAAACCGGCTCACGCGGATGGGGTCGATCGGCTGTTCACGGCGACCGTGACGCTTGAGCGACGTAGAAGCAATGACACCATTCGCCGCCTGCATTAACGTCGAGATATTTTCCCAGTCTGCGCCACTACCGATAAAGACGGGCGTGCCTTTGGCAGCAGCGGTAGCGAGTTCTAGATCTTCTAAACTAGGCGGGCTACCTGTTGCCCAACCAGAGAGGATCACCGCATCGGCTAGACCGCGCTCGATCGTATCCTGAACTGCAACCGTAAGATTGGGGGAACTCAAGGGACGGGCGTGTTTTACCAGCACATCCGCAAAGATTTTGACATCACTACCTAGTTCGCGGCGATAGCGCAATAGTTCATGCGCCTTACCCTCAATGAGTCCCTGATCAGTTGCCATGACCCCAGTAAGGACATTCACGCGGATGAACTGCGTCTGGGTGCAGGTTGCGATCGCCAGCGCACTACGCGCATCATTTCGCAGCACGTTGATACCGATCGGCAGCGTTACCATCTGTTGAAGCCGCTGCACAATTAAACTCATTGCGCTTACGACTGCGGGATCAACCTGATCCTTAGGGAACGGCGCATCAAAAAAGTTTTCGACAATAATGCCGTCAACGCCACCAGAGGCTAGCGCAGTAGCTTCTTGCTCGGCTCGATCAATAACTGCCCTTAGACTACCGCCCCATAGCGCTGAGGTCGGCAGAGGCAGCAAATGAACAACACCAATAATTGGGTTCGGAGTCTTGAAAATTTGAATTAAGTCCACGTGCGTAAAGAATTCGGACTCATCTAAAGAGAATCGACTGTTAGAATCATAACTTTTTACCGTCCCCGTATTCGCTGTAAAGGGTAGTTAACGTCACTGTAAAGATAAGGAGATTTCTCCATGCTGCTTATAGAGCGCTGCTTACAAAGCCACCAAACAACCGTCTACTTCTACTTAAAGGCATCCAAACTTGTTTTACGCTCACTGCGTCACTGAACCAACCCAGCGGTTTACTCCTTTAATAAATTGCTTATTTAACAGCAGTGATAGTGCTTAGAAGAGCGCGCCCACCTATTCTTTGCCTTGATTAACTCGAAACCGACTTGAAGACTGCTAGTCTAAGTCAGACATGATCGATGTTGGATGGGCTACAATATCAAGGGTTATTACAGAAGTAGTTAAAAGGGCTGCTTAGATGTGAGTGCCAACAAAACGTGGCTTACATCTCCTTAAGCAAAAGAGAACCTCTGCGTAAAGTATCGTAATATTCTCGTTTTTGCGCTATCATCATCAAGTATTGTCATCTGGGCGATTGCACTGAATAGTGGTTTTACTTTAACTGCTATTGAATTTGAGGCGAGGGGTCAATCCGTCGCATAAGCGATCGCTACAGCTTACCGACTACACCCTTCGACTCCATTAGAAATAGGATTACATGGGCAACAAGCCAACGATTGCCGTCACACATTTGGGCTGCGAGAAAAATCGAATTGACACTGAGCATATGCTGGGGCTTCTAGTCCAAGCGGGCTACGAAGTTGATGCAAACGAAGAGTTAGCTGATTACGTTATTGTTAATACCTGTAGCTTTATTCAGGCAGCACGTGAAGAATCTGTGCGAACGCTAGTAGAACTGGCAGAAGCAGATAAAAAGATTGTCATCACAGGCTGCATGGCGCAGCACTTCCAGGAGCAACTTTTGGAAGAACTGCCAGAAGCCGTAGCGCTGGTTGGCACAGGCGATTATCACAAGATTGTCAATGTTATTGAGCGGACTGAAACGGGCGAACGTGTCCAAGAGGTTTCTCAAGAGCCAACTTACATTGCAGATGAAACGACCCCTCGTTACCGCACAACAACTGAAGGGGTTGCTTATTTAAGGATTGCCGAAGGCTGCGATTACCGTTGTGCCTTTTGCATTATTCCTCATCTGCGGGGTAAGCAGCGATCGCGCCCTATTGAGTCGATTGTGGCTGAAGCAGAGCGGCTTGCGTCGGAAGGCGTGCGGGAAATCATTCTGATCTCTCAGATCACGACCAACTATGGCTTGGATATCTACGGTGAACCTCGGCTTGCAGAGCTGCTGCGAGCGCTAGGCAATGTAGATATCCCCTGGATTCGGATGCATTATGCCTATCCAACTGGTTTGACGCCTAGTGTTATTGCTGCCATTCAGGAAACACCAAACGTTCTGCCCTATCTGGATTTGCCGCTCCAGCACTCTCATCCTGATGTGCTGCGCTCGATGAACCGTCCGTGGCAAGGGCAAGTGAATGACGGCGTGATCGAGCGCATTAAAGCAGCGATCCCCAATGCTGTCTTGCGAACGACGTTCATCGTCGGCTTCCCTGGTGAAACAGATGTGCATTTTCAGCACTTGTTGGAGTTTGTGCAGCGGCACGAGTTTGATCATGTCGGTGTCTTTACCTTCTCGCCTGAAGAAGGTACCCCTGCCTTCAGCTTGCCTAATCAGGTGCCTCAAGCTGTGATGGACGATCGCCGGGATGCGTTGATGACTGTGCAACAGCCCATTTCGCTCAGGCGTAATCGGGCGCAAGTAGGTAAGGTCGTTGATGTATTGATCGAGCAAGAGAACCCCGAGACCAATGAACTTATTGGTCGGTCGGCTCGCTTCTCTCCAGATGTAGATGGTCTGGTCTACATTCGGGGCAGCGCAACACTGGGATCGCTTGTGCCGGTAGCGATCGTCGATGCTGATGTGTACGACCTTTATGGTCACGTTGCCACAGCGGCGGATCTACTACCTAAGCTGCCGTTAGCTGTTCCTTGAGTCTTGGGCTTCAGGCTGAATGCATCTGGCATTACCTGCTTGCCACACACTTTTTGCAGTCATTTTTTGCAGACAAACACGTTTCATCTTTTTAACTAGTTAACTAGGAGATTCAATGACCCTTTCTTTCAATAGCCTTGGTCTTTCTGAAGCCCGCATTCGCCACTTGGAATCAATGGACTTTACCGTCCCAACTGCTATCCAGGCACAGGCGATCCCCCATCTTCTCTGCGGGCGTGATGTTGTGGGACAAGCCCAAACAGGTACTGGTAAAACTGCTGCCTTTGCGCTGCCCATTCTTGATCGCATTGATGTCAAGCTACCAGCCGTGCAGGCGCTGATCCTGACTCCTACACGGGAATTGGCAATGCAGGTCGGTCAAGCCATACGTGGTTTTATCGACGATCGCCGCCTGAAGGTGGTCACCATTTACGGTGGACAGGCGATCGACCAGCAGATTTCTCGCCTTGAACGTGGCGCTCAAATCGTCGTTGGTACCCCTGGACGCGTGCTAGACCTCCTTAGCCGTGGCGACCTGAAGCTGAACCAGTTGACCTGGATGGTGCTGGATGAAGCGGATGAAATGCTCAACATGGGCTTCATTCAAGATGTCGAAAAGATTCTTAGTCAGGCACCGATCGAACGTCAAACGGCGTTCTTCTCAGCCACGATGGAGCCATCGGTACGCAAGCTAGTAACAAAGTTCTTGCGCTCGCCCATTACGGTCACGATCGAACAACCCAAAACGGCACCAACTCGCATTAATCAAGTCGCTTACATGATCCCCCGTGGTTGGACGAAGGCACGTGCCCTCCAGCCCATTCTGGAACTAGAAGATCCCGAAGCAGCACTGATCTTTGTTCGCACCCGTAAGGCGGCGGCAGAACTCACCAGCCAGCTTCAGGCAGCGGGACACAGCGTCGATGAATATCATGGTGACCTTAGCCAATCCCAACGGGAACGGCTCTTGCTCCGGTTCCGCCAGCGTCAAGTGCGCTGGGTGGTAGCGACTGACATTGCCGCTCGTGGTATCCACGTTGATGACCTGACTCATGTGATTAACTACGACTTACCCGATAGTGTAGAGAACTATGTTCACCGTATTGGTCGTACAGGACGAGCAGGCAAAGAAGGTACAGCGATTTCGCTGGTGCATTCGCTTGATCGCCGTAAACTGCGCGATATCGAGTTCCATATGCGTCAACGGTTAGAGGTCGTCTCTATTCCAACTCGCGCTCAGATTGAAGCCCGTCAACTGGAAAAACTCCAGGGTCAAATTCGCGAAGCGCTGGTAGGCGAGCGGATGGCATCCTTTTTGCCGATCGTGGCGCAACTGTCAGAAGAGTATGAACCTCACGCGATTGCCGCAGCGGCGTTACAGATGGCGTATGACCAGACCCGTCCGACCTGGATGCGGTCTAACAACCAGGATCATGCAGAGGAGACATTTCATGGCGGTGGCGGCAATAGTGGACATGGCGGCAATGGCGGTGGTTCAGCCAAGCCCAAGCCCGTCAAACGTGGTAGAAATGTTGGCAACTCTGAGAATCAGGTATCGCCATCCCTCGATCGCTAAAATGAAGTAATGACATCGATCCCCAGCTTTTTTGTTTGGCTTAGTTTGGCTGAACCTGCTGAGGCAGTAGGGGATCGAACAGAAAAATGTCTGCCATCCTTGTGCCCATTGGCGCGGTGTTGACAGACTCTTAAAAGCATCCGTAAGTTATAGGGTGGGCGTTGCTCACCCTATTTTGTTGTCTCTGAGCCATTTTTACAGTGCTTTCAACCGATCTTCTTGCGTTTTATCGCCGAGTAAGCCAGCAGCCTTTAACGGTTGTAGACGTGGAGACAACCGGGCATCGTGCCTCTGGTGGGTGCCGCGTGATAGAAGTATCCGTTTTACAGGCGACTCTAGCAGACGGCATTCAGCATCAGCAGACTCATCTGGTAAACCCGCAGGTACACGTACCAGAAATGATTACCCGCTTTACGGGGATCGATCAGGCAATGGTTGATCAAGCGCCCTTGGCGGAAGAAGTCTGGCATCAGTATGTACCGCTGCTACAAACGGGCGTACTGACCGCGCACAATCTAGCCTTTGACTATGCTTTTCTGCGCGCAGAGTTTGACTACTTGAATATCGTTTTTTCACGATCGCCTGAAGACCAGCTTTGTACAGTGATCCTTGCTCGCCTCATGCTGCCTGACTTACCATCCCGCAGCTTGCCCAATCTGGTACAACACTTTAAGTTTCCGGTGGGTCATTCGCATCGTGCCGAAGCCGATACGATCGCCTGTTGGCTATTGGCAGAGCGTCTATTAACTGAAGTGCAAAACGAGTCCGACGAAGCCTTACTGCCGCGCTTTGCCCAGCAATGGTTGCCTCTAGGCGATGCCGCCACCATTTTGGGCTGTTCGGGTAAACAAGCGCGATCGCGTCTCGAAAAAGCAGGTGTGTCGCCCCGTTTAGTCGGTCGTCATAAAACACCGATGTACCAACGCGGCACAGTGGAGCGAGTCTTTTTGGAACAAGCAGAGCCAACGCAGCTTTCGTGGCTGTGAGAGAACACAATTAGTTTTTGGTTATTGGTGTTTGGATGGACAGAGGGATCTGGGGATCTAGATGCCTGTAAGACGATCACCTGGGTAAGCCAAAAAAATGGCGAGAGCGATCGCTGATCACTCTCACCACAATGTGACTCATAGCTCAGTCAGTCCGTTAATGCTTAAACGAAACTGATTGCATACAGACCAGGAGACGCTTTAACGACCGCCTTTAGATAGTGGTGTTGCTGTTCACCGTGAGGGTCAAGTCGGAATCCGGGTTGACCACAATAACGCGGCTGTTTGCGGTGCGATCAAGTACACCACCCAGCGTTGCACCAGCCGCAGCACCAGTGAAGACTTTTTCTGGCGTAATAGTGCGATTGCCCGTGAGACCTGAAACGCCTACACCTAAAGCGGCACCGATCGCAGCATCACGAATGGTGCTGCCAAGATTCCGATTCTGGTTTGCGCCTACAGCAGATCCTAAAACAGTACCCAAGACTGTAGTCCGACCAGCAATCACCTTATCGCCTGACAAGGCTTGAATGGCAGCAGACGCGACTGAACCCAACGCTGCACCACCAAGAATGGTGCCAAAGTTAGGATCGCGCACATCGCGGGTTTCTGTAATAACGGTAGAGGATGCATTCAAAGCAATCTGCCGACCATTGATGACAACCTGACTAGCAACAAACTGTGACCCACCTTGAGCAGGTTGCATTTGACCAATCACCTGGCTACCAGCAGGAATGACAACTGTGCCCTGACTATTCCGCACGTCTTGAGCAACCGTCAAGGCAAGAGGTGCAGTTTCGTTTGGTGCGACAATGATGCGCTGTGCGGCTGCATAGCGTGTAGTAATCGTAGTTCCAGCCAGAACTTGACTACCTTGAGTTTGATTATTCTGAGACGTTGCTGTACCTGCAATGTATTGGCTGGAGATAGTAGCAGCGGTCTGTCCTGTTTCGGTCAGCGCTTGGCAAAGGAAAGCAGAGACTTCGGCACGGCTAGCAAGCTGATTCGGATTCAACGTGCTGACGTTAGGATAGTTCACCACAAGGCGCTTTTCAGTAGCCGCCGCAATGCTTGCTTGGGCATAGGCAGGAATGGCTGACGCATCAGAGAAGCTAGTGCTCAACGTGTTAGAAACTGTCTGCGTCGGTGTGTAATTGAGTCCACTAGCTAGCGCTACAAGAACTTGAACACGGGGAATATTTTGTGTTGGGTTAAACACGTTGCCAGGATAGCCAGACAAAAAGCCCGTTTGAGTTGTGCTGCTGATAGCGTTGTACGCCCAGTAGTTAGAAGCCACGTCAACAAATTGAACCGCAGTGCGTGTGCGAGCCGCATTAGGAAACGCCTTGCCAAGCATCGACGCAAATTCAGCGCGAGTCACTGGCGAACTGGGTCGGAAAGTACCGTCTGGATACCCACTGATAATGCCTTGCTGAGTCAGTGAGGAAATACATGACTGTGCCCAATTACCCTGCACATCAGGAAAGCTAGCCTGAGCAGACGCAGGAGCCACCATCAATAGAGGCGCTAAAGCACTGGTCGTGGTTGCCAAGGCTGCGACAAGAGCAGATATAGAACGAACTTTCGGCGAATAAAGCATAACTGTTAATTACCACAACAACTATCTACTACGATGCCCAGAAGCGAACAGTGTTCCTCAAACCAGGTATCGTAGATGGCAGTATTGTGACTGGCACAATAGATCGGGAGCGAGAGATAGAAGTGACCTGAAAGGCGAGATGCCTTTTGCTGATACGGTTGAGCCACTTGCTTGCCACCCTAAACAATGAACAGACGATCGCTAGCAATTTTCAGCTAATCGGTTTGAAGCGCTACATTGGCAAGGCGATCGCCTACAGTACTATCAATCAATTAACTCTGCATGTAGAGAGATAAAAAACGAAAAGAACTGAGCGGTAGCGATCTGGACGGCTCAAGAAACGTTCAGCGTGACGGGTGTTTAGCGTCATCGGGGCTTACTATGCTAGTTCCCTAAGCACCCTCTCGATTCCGCTAGCCCCAACCAAAACGAGGCTATTAGGGTTGCTCGACATTCTTTCTGGCGATCGCCTCATCATATGCACGGTTCACTCAAACGCATTCTTACTGGCGCAGGTTTCCTGTCACTAACCCTCGTGATCGCCGTGGCAGGCTACAGGCTCTCCGGCTGGAGCCTGTTAGACTCCATTTACATGGTGGTCATTACTGTCTTTGGCGTAGGTTTTGGTGAAATGGGTCCTATGACCCCACAGCTTAGAATTTTTACCATGCTTGTGATCATCGCTGGCTGCACCTCTGTGGGCTACATCTTCGGCGGTTTCTTCCAGATGATTACCGAAGGCGAAATCAACCAGGCATTGGGAGCAAGACGTATGACAAAAGAGATCAACACCCTTACACGGCACGTCATCATCTGCGGCTATGGTCGCATTGGGCAAATACTGGCGCGTCAGATGGTTGAGGCAAAGCAGCCTTTTGTCATCATCGACAACAATCTGACACGGATTGAAACGGCTGAAGCAATGGGTTTCCTTGTGCGTCTTGGCAACGCCACCGACGAAGGTATTTTAGAATCGGCAGGCATCGAACGCGCTAAAGTGCTGGCAACCGTTTTACCAGATGATGCTGCCAACGTCTTCATTACGCTGACGGCGCGGGGACTCAACCCCAACCTCATCATCCTGTCGCGTGGCGAATATCCATCTACTGAAAAGAAACTGCGTCAAGCTGGAGCCGACCATGTTGTTCTACCCGCTGAAATTGGTGCACTGCGAATGTCACACATCATCAGGCATCCAGCAGCCCTCAGCTTTCTCGAAGAAACAGTCGATGGCAGCAGCCTTAATGAACTGCTTTCTCAAATTGATGTCCAAGTTGATGAGCTTGCTGTAGTATCTGGTTCGCCGTTAATTGGCAGTAGTATCAGCACGGTGCAAGTGCGGGGCAAGGGTACGTTTATTGTGGTAGCACTCCGCAGGGTCGATGGCACTACGCTCATCAATCCCAGCCATGATGTGCATTTAGCAGAGGGCGATACAGTTATTGTGATGGGGCATAAGGGCGCTATCCCCAAGTTCGCGCACCATTATGCACTTAAGCGGCAGATGCGGTGGAGGGGAGATGTGGTGCAGGGGCAGAGCTGAGGAGGAGTTTAAGTAGCGCTTTGCCCGCGACGGTAGAGAGCTTTGAATTTATTTGACCACTGACAATACTTTTAGCCTTTAGCTTTCTACCCGCGCCCATCCATACAATATAGTGATGGCACTATTAATGGCGAAACTGAAATGACTGCAACTATTACCGACATTACTGTAACGACGATCGACGGCAAAGAAAAGCCCTTGGCAGATTACGCAGGCAGCGTATTGCTGATTGTCAATGTGGCATCTCGCTGTGGCTTCACACCGCAATACACGGGGCTAGAGCAGCTTTACCGCCAATATCACGCGCAAGGGTTAGAAGTCCTGGCGTTTCCGTCTAATGACTATGGTGGGCAAGAACCGGGCACCAACGAAGAAATTGTGCAGTTTTGCTCCACCAAGTACGATGTGACGTTTCCGCTGTTTGACAAGGTTCATGCCAAAGGGGGGCAGCAGCACCCCCTCTATGCTCGCCTTACGACAGTAGACTCTGCTGGCGATGTCGCCTGGAACTTTGAAAAGTTTCTGGTGAATAAGCAAGGTGAAGTCGTAGCGCGGTTTAAGAGTGCAGTTAAGCCGGATGCGCCTGAGTTGATCAGCGCGATCGAACGGGAGTTAGAAAAATAGCCATCAGTTGAACAAGCATTTGAAGCTGCCACGTCTAGCACTCTTAAAGCTGACGGCTGATAGCAGATGGCTGACCACTGCTCAAACCTTGCCGACCAGCGCATCCAACTCTGCACACAGAGAACGCGGCGCATAACCTAAGCGAATGGCTTTGGTGCTATCTAAGGATAAATCGGGAGGGCGTTTAGCTGCCATGGGTACATCCTGCTGGCGGCACGCGATGATACTTTCTGTTGGCAGTGCGAGGATAGCTGCCATCAAACAGCCAAACTCGTAGCGCGACACGCGTTCTCTGCCGCCAAGGTGCAGCCGACCCTCTGTCAGCTTAAGAGCAAGCAGCAAGCCTTTCGCGGCGGTTGTCCCGCTGGTCGGTGTACGAAATTCGTCCGTAAACAATTTAAGGTCTTGACCCGATCGCAATGCCTGGATAAATGGCTGTATAAAGCTGCTAGCAGTTGGTGGCACAGCGCCAAACATTAATGGCATTCGACAAACGGCAGTTCTGGGGTAGCGCTCAAGCATTTCTACCTCTGCAAGAGCTTTTTGCTCGCCATAGCGGTTAATAGGCGAAACGCGATCGTCCTCTAAGTACGGTGCCTGCAACCCATCAAACACCATCTCGCTGGAGGCAAACGCACAAGGCACGTCGCGATCAGCGCAGAGCGCAGCGATCTCCACAGCAGCAGTGACATTTAACCGATAGGAAGCGTCGGGTTCAGCCTCGCAACGGTTGGGACTGGACTCTGCCGCTAGATGAACAACAGCATCAGGCTGCACCGTTTGAAAGAGTTGTTTTAGTGCCTGAAAGTCAGTCAGGTCGATCGGCAACATCGTTGTGCCAGGAATGGCAATCGCGTTTGAAAAAGAAGTCCCGTAAACATCCCAATCAACCGCAGCAATCTGACAAAGGTTCCAACCGAGAAACCCGCTGGCTCCAGTAACAAGAAGTTTTTGCATACATACTTATGCCAGTGTAGAAAGCGCAGTGTGAGTGCACTCACCGCCAGTGGATGCCCTTATCCTAAAGCAAAGAGAGTCTAGACTGATACAGATTCAGCCTTACTTAGACAACGGTTTTTTGAAGGATACAGCAACGATGCAAGACTGGTGGCAGGCAACCTTTCCAAAGGGACGGCAAACAGTAACAATTCAGGATGCCAGCGATCGCTCTGTTGCCATTGCCTATGGCGAAAAAGGAACCGGCAAGCCACTCGTCTTTGTCCATGGGGTTGCTAGCTGGAGCTATTGCTGGCACGCCAATATTGCAACGCTGGCGCAGCACTTTCGGGTGATTTGTTTTGATGCGAAAGGCAGCGGTTTTTCCGACAAGCCGCTGCAACCAGAGCAGGCAAACCACAAAGTAGTAGAGCTAGAGCGCATCCTTCAGGCACTGTGTGACGAACCTGCCGTGATTGTTGCCGAATCGCTAGGAGCACTGGTCGCGCTTGCCACAGTACAGTCTCAGCCAACGCTGTGCGATCGCCTGGTGCTGCTTAATGTCCCGATTTTTCCGAAAGAATTACCCAACTGGGGCATGCGTCTCCTCGCAGAGGTACCACTGGGCTTTGTAGAGTTAGCAGACCAGTTGCGTCTCACAAAGTTACTTGATCCGGTAATTCGCCAGGTTGTCTATGCCCTGCGCGAGGAAGTCATTGCCGATCCAGCTCATGCCACGATCGAGGACGTTTACTGGAGTACGTATCCGCAGATCGAGTTCCCTGGTACGCTGACTAAACTAGCAGTAGAATTCCAGCTTGCCGCTCGCGAAATTAAGCGGCTAGAACAGGGGCAACCAAACCTCATTCGTTCTGTGCAAGAAAAGCTGTCGCAAGTGACCTGCCCGACGCTGATTTTGTGGGCAGACCAGGATCGCTGGTTTCCGGTTAGCGATGGTGAGCAATTGCGCGATCGCCTGCCCCATGCCACACTCCAAATCATTCCCAACTGTGGGCACTATGCTGCGGGCGGGCAACCTGAGTTTGTCAACGCTGCCATTCTCTCCTTTCTGCACAGCGAATCTGACTCACCTGGGTTAAAGCGGTAGACAACAAACGAGCGAATGATAACCCTTCGTGCTAGAGCTGCAACGCAGGCAACGGACTTCAGCCAGCGACATGAGAGCCATGCCAGGAAACGCTTGCTAATCAGGTAATGTTTGCCTGTCGCCAATTAACTTATAGAAGTATATGTGTTCACTTCAAACGCTCTTGATGTAACAGCGCGTTCCTGAGCCACCTGTTGTACTGGGTCCTCCATTGTCAGGCGGCTCATAATTGTCTAGACTTTGAGTCATATTTTGCGGCACCGCTGTTAGAGAAAAGACCGCTACAGAGTCAACAGAACGCTGAGTTGTAGACGAGTAAGGGGTAGCCGCAGCGACAGGAACAGTATGATCAGGAAACGCTAACCAGCCAAGTGCGATCGTCGTGCCAAGTACAGCGGTTATCACACCTGTGGGCAGGATCATCCAGTGCTTCAGTCGGTACAAGGTTCTCATAAAAACGAGCAGTTTTGCCGCTGTGTTATGGCAGTAACTTAAACATGAAGCCGTCCGCCAAGGCTTGATTCATTTAACCAGTGTGCTGTCCACTAAAGTTGCTAAAAGTGGAAGAATCTAAAAACAGTGCCACTCATAAGTCTAGAAAGGATCGAGCTTGACGAACGTAAGATGCACTCCCTTAACTGCAACTGATCGATCCCCAGCTTTTAAGTGATGCTGTACGATCGCGCTACTGGTAATATATCTAGTCAGCGTTGCTTCTTTAAGACAGTAGTTACTAGTATTTCTAACAGTTCCTCCTATCAACTTCACCTACTCTTGCAACAAATATTCCTAATTATGTAGACCGGCAGAGGTAGTAACGTTGTTTACTGCATTCATATCAGTAGTTACTCTAGACACGGATGTATCCGTCGATCGAGTACTTGACTCTCACCGATCCCTCTGCTACGTTCAGATAAGCATCAAGTCAAGTTTTCAGCGACGCAGGCAAATGAGCAGCAAAACCTTTTTCTTTTACGTTTGGTATCCATCGGTTCACCTGGAGTGACAACCGTTCGAGCCGAACGTGTCCAGGTGAACCGCAGAGTCAGCTCTGCGGTTTTTTAGTTTTAAGGTGTCACCAGAATCAGGTTTGTTATCGAGCGAAGAGAGCGGAAACAATGGCAGCGCTAATGAGTTGGTTTTACGGCTTTTACTTTTGGACCAGGCACTGTTCCGGGTAAAGTCTGTTGCGCCTTCGTTCGTACAGCCCGGAACCCAGAGGTTCCGGGCTTTTTGTTTGCACAAGTGCAAATCCCACCCGTCAAAATACACAGCTAAGGAGTAAGTTCATGTTGGATGCCCGGTTAGTCACGAAGTCTCATCCCGACCATCGCACCGTTATTCAGTTGTCTGAACAAGTAGCGATCGGTGGCAGCAATGTCATCATCATTGGCGGTCCCTGTACGGTGGAGAGTGCCGAGCAGATGGAGCAAGTTGCCAGTCAGCTCTCAGTGGCTCCTATTCACGCCCTGCGGGGAGGTGTGTACAAACCACGTACCTCCCCGTATTCGTTTCAGGGGATGGGCGTGGATGGGCTGCGAATCCTGGCAGAGGCACGATCGCGCTACGGTATGCCTGTGGTGACTGAGGTAATGTCGATCGCCCAAATTGCTCCTGTTGTTGCCTATGCCGATATGCTGCAAATTGGCAGCCGCAATATGCAAAACTTCGAGTTGTTAAAGGCGCTGGGGCAGGCAGGCAAGCCGATCCTGCTGAAGCGGGGACTCTCAGCAACCATTGAAGAATTTGTGATGGCAGCGGAATATATCATGGCGCATGGCAACCCCAATGTAGTGCTGTGCGAACGTGGCATTCGTAGCTTCGACACCTACACTCGTAATGTGCTGGATTTAGGTGCAGTGGTTGCACTCCGTCAGTTAACTCATTTGCCCGTCATCGTAGATCCCAGCCATGCCGCCGGTAAGCGTGAATTGATCGCTGATCTGGCACGAGCCGCTGTTGCTTGCGGAGCTGATGGTCTCATTATTGAATGTCATCCTGAGCCTGATCAGTCTGTCTCAGATGCACGTCAGGCGCTTTCGTTAAAAGCAATGGTGTCTCTTGTGCAGAGCTTGGAGCCGGTCGCGCGGGCGATCGGGCGCACGTTGAGCAAAGACAGCGTTGTAGACTCAAAGCAATTGGTGATGGCTTAATTTGGAATGCGGCGATCGTGTCTTCAGCAAGCAAAATCATTTGGTTTTTATACCGTTTGTTTGATGACCGCAAGCACGATCGCATCGTTCGTCATTACCGACACTGCTCACTAATACCGCTACTTGCTACCATTTGCTTTAACCCGAGCCTATAGGGGCGAAGAGCCAAAAAGGTGTAGGGTAAGAACAAAACTTTATCGCTTTTATTCTGTATGTATTCCTTCCCCGAACCACCATACGTACTGTTAGTAGCTGGGCTGTTTTTTAGCCTGGTTTCTGGAGCTGCCTTCGAATCCATTTTGAAAAAAGCTGTACAAGATTGGTCTAAAAATCGATCGACCCGTACGTTAGCAACCCTGCAAGGCTTTCAGCTCTTTTTACCCTTTGTGGGCATTGCTTTAGGCATTTGTTTGTTTTTGTCGTCTGGGATGGAAGTCTTTGGTTTCACCACTCAACTGTCTTACGCGATCGCCCTACCGCTTACTATTCTCATTGGCTGGCTCATCTGGTCACAACTGGGCAAGATCTTGATGCAGCTAGAGCAGGGTGGATCGCAAGCATTAGACCTTGACTCCTGGGGGTAAAGCTTCAAAAACCGAGAGTGTCAAAAAACAGGAACCTTGCGTGAGACCCGTAGCTACTAGCCAGAGGCTCCTGTTTCTCACTTTTCCTCATCATCACTAAAAAAAGCCTCCTGACTGACGGGTTCAGGAGGCTTTATTTATTGTTTTAATGCCGCGGTAAAACTAATGAACGAAAAATAGCCGAATTCTATGCTTGTCGTGAGTAGTACTCAACCACCAGCAGTTCGTTGATTTGGAGGGCGACCCACTCACGATCAATAACGCTATTTACCTTACCAACGAGCTTGTTTTTGTCAAACTCTAGATGGCTCGGTAGATTCGCCAAACCAGGGTATTGCAGGTTCGTTTCGACGATTTTGCGCGAACGGTCTTGATCTTTCACACCAATGACTTCGCCAGGACGACATTGGTAGCTAGGAATATCAACAACACGACCGTTAACGGTAACATGCCCGTGGTTCACCAGTTGACGCGCACCAGGGATAGTCGGAGCCATGCCTAGGCGAAAAATGGTGTTATCCAGACGCATTTCCAGCAGTTGCAGCAAAGTTTGCCCTGTGGAACCAGCGGCTCGACGCGCTTTTCGCACGTAGCGCAACAGTTGTCGTTCGGTAATCCCGTAGTTGAAGCGGAGCTTTTGTTTTTCTTCCAACCGAACCGCATACTCAGAACGCTTTTTGCGGTTTTGACCATGCTGACCAGGTGGGTATGCACGTCTGGGTGCTTTGCGAGTCAACCCAGGCAGATCTCCCAGCCGACGCACAATCCGCAGTCGTGGACCTCGATATCGCGACATCTAACTTCCTCTAAATTCGTCTAAAAGTTTTAGCAAGAACATCTAGTATATGCTCTGACGATTCCAACTTTAAAGAAAAATGTTGCGTTTTTTTGAGCGTTACCTAACAATTAAGCAGATTTTTGGGTTTTAGACGACTTGATACGATCGAGCAAAAGCTGTGAAACTTCGGTCGCAAAGAGGGTTACAAGTACTGCATCATCAATTTCACCAAGAAACGGGATGAAGTCTGGCAAAAAATCGAGCGGGCTGAGGACATAGATTGCCGTAGCAGCCATAATCCACCAGCGGTATTTAGGGTTGGCGATGAGCTGACGATACCAGTTGTAAACAGAGTGGAGTGGGAAAGACATGAGCTAAGCCTCGCGATTACAGCTTTAATCATCGCAAGCTTGACGCGGCTATTAGCGCTTCTTTGCTAGGGATAACCGAAGCGCTTTTGGGGTAGGAAGTACGACAGAGTACGTTCTGTAATCGTCAGACTGTTGAGACTATGCCTTGCCAATAGCAGCAGCCATCGATCGCTGCCACAATAGGTCTAAGCAAAGACACTGCAAGGATTTGGGATGGCGACTCATACTGACGCACGTTGGCAATTCTGGATCGATCGGGGCGGCACGTTTACCGATATTGTGGCGCGCCGACCAGACGGTAGCCTGACAGTACACAAACTGCTGTCCGAAAACCCCGAACGCTATCGCGATGCGTCCATGCAGGGCATTCGAGACATCCTGGGGATCGCTAGCGATGCGCCGCTTCCGACTGAGCAGATTGCCGCGATCAAGATGGGCACAACCGTTGCTACTAATGCCTTGTTAGAACGGAAGGGCGATCGTGTCGTGCTTGTCATCACCAAGGGCTTTCGTGATGCCTTGCGGATTGGCTACCAGAACCGTCCCAAAATTTTTGCGCGGCACATTGTTCTGCCCGAAATGCTGTACGAACGAGTGATTGAAGTTGAAGAACGCTACAGCGCTCAAGGTGAAGCGTTGGTGCCGCTTGATGAAACTGCTGAAGCACACCTTACTACTTCTTTAACAGAGGCATATATAGACGGCATTCGAGCCTGCGCGATCGTTTTTGTGCACGGCTACCGCTACCCCAACCATGAACAGAAAGCTGCCGCGATCTCACGAGCGATCGGTTTCACCCAGGTTTCTGTTTCCCATGAGGTCAGCCCCTTAATGAAGCTTATCAGCCGGGGGGATACCACTGTTGTTGATGCCTACCTATCTCCCATTTTGCGACGCTATGTAGAGCAGGTGGGCGAGGAATTGGGAGGGAGTCGGGAATCGGGAGTCGGGAGTCGGAAGTCGGGAGCCGGGAGGAAAGCAGGGGGAACAGAGGGCGCAGGAGACATAGAGACAAAGAGTGCAGAACTCAAAACTCAAAACTCTACTTCCATTCTCCACTCCCCACTCCCCACTCCCCAACTCCTATTCATGCAGTCCAATGGGGGCTTAACAGATGCTCGATCGTTTCAGGGCAAGGACAGCATCTTGTCAGGTCCCGCTGGCGGCATTGTGGGAGCGGTGCAAACGAGCAAACTTGCTGGGCTGGAGAAAATCATCAGCTTTGATATGGGTGGCACGTCTACTGATGTGGCTCACTACGCGGGCGAATATGAGCGGGAATTTGAAACCGAAGTAGCAGGTGTGCGGCTGCGGGCACCGATGATGGCAATTCATACTGTAGCCGCAGGTGGCGGGTCGCTGTTGCACTTTGATGGGTCACGCTATCGGGTGGGACCAGAGTCGGCAGGGGCGAATCCGGGTCCTGCCTGCTACCGCAAAGGAGGCGCACTAACGGTAACGGACTGCAACGTGATGTTAGGCAATCTCCAGCCAGAGTTTTTCCCAAAAGTGTTTGGGGCGGCTGGTGATTTACCACTTGATAGCGCCGTGGTACAGCAGAAATTTAGCGACCTGGCAGCAACCATTCAGTCTGCAACAGGTAACGTGAAGAAGCCTGAACAGGTGGCTCAGGGCTTTTTGGCGATCGCCGTCGAAAAAATGGCAAGCGCCATCAAAAAAATCTCTGTCCAGCGTGGCTATGACGTGAGTGAGTACACCCTCTGCTGTTTTGGTGGAGCCGGAGGACAACACGCCTGCGCGATCGCAGACACTTTGGGGATGAAGCAGGTCTTTTTGCACCCGTTTGCGGGCGTTTTATCAGCTTATGGCATGGGCTTGGCAGATGTGCGCGTCATGCGCGAACGGGCGATCGAAGCACCTTTAAACCAAACGTTACTACCAGAGCTTGAACGTACCCTTGCAACTCTCATAGCAGACGCAAAAGCCGAACTGCTCCAGCAGGGCATTCTGGAAGCGCAGATGCACGTGCTACCCAAAGCTCATTTACGCTATCAAGGCACGGACTCGGCGCTGATCGTCAATTTTGGTGATGGCAACGCGATGACTGCCACTTTTGAACACGCACATCGCCAGCGCTACGGCTTTATTGCTGAAAACAAGGCGTTGATTGTCGAAGCCATATCTGTAGAGGCGATCGGCACAACTAATACGATCGACGAACCCATCATTACCGAAACTCGCACGACACCGCTAGAGCCGATCGCCGTCGTTCAAACCTATAGTGTCAATGCCTGGCAGGCAACTCCTGTGTTTCAGCGCGAACACTTGCTTCCGGGCGATCGCATCCCTGGTCCTGCACTTATCATCGAGCCCACAGGCACCAATGTCATTACACCCGGATGGCAGGCGGAGCTAACAGAGCGAAAGCATCTGATTTTACAGAAGTTAGAAGTCAGGAGCCAGGAGTCAGGAGTAGAGGTGCAGGGGGCGCTAGGGGAGCGGAGGGAGACCGAAAATGTAGAACTCAAAACTTCTAACTCAAAACTTTTAACTCAAAACGCTCTCTCTTCACCCCACTCCTCACTCCCCACTCCCCATTCCCCCGATCCCGTCCTGCTCGAAATCTTTAACCATCTGTTCATGGCGATCGCTGAGCAGATGGGCTTCACGCTGCAAAACACCAGCTATTCCGTCAACATCAAAGAGCGCCTCGACTTCTCCTGCGCCGTGTTTGATCAGCATGGACAGTTGGTTGCCAATGCGCCTCATATTCCAGTGCATCTTGGCTCTATGAGCGAAAGCGTCCAATCGCTTATCACTACCCACGGCAGCACGCTAAAGCCAGGAGATGTCTATGTCCTCAACAACCCCTATAACGGGGGGACGCACTTGCCCGACATAACGGTGATTACGCCAGTGTTTGAGAGGGGAGAGGAGACAGAAGGCAGGAGGCAGGAGGCAGAAGCAGGGGAGCAGGGGAATAGAGAGCTTAAAACCCAAAACTCAAAACTTTCTAGCAAAGCGGCACAACGCGCTACTCAAAACTCTCCCCCTACATACCACTCCCCACTCCCTGCACCGCTTTTCTACGTCGCATCGCGTGGACATCACGCTGATATTGGTGGTATTTCGCCAGGATCGATGCCGCCCAACAGTACGTCGATCGTGCAAGAAGGCATCCTGATCGACAATTTTCAACTGGTGGATCAGGGACAGTTCCGAGAGTCAGAGTTGCTGTCATTGTTGACGGAGGGCAATTACCCGGTACGCAATCCGGCGCAAAATGTAGCGGATTTGCAAGCGCAGATTGCGGCTAACGAACGTGGTGTGCAGGAACTCCATAAAATGGTGCAGCACTATGGCTTAGAGACGGTGCAGGCTTATATGCGGCACGTTCAGGATAATGCTGAAGAGTCGGTGCGCCGCGTCATTGATGTGTTGACGGATGGCAGCTTTACTTACGTGATGGATGATGGCAGTCAAATTGCGGTCACGGTGATGATCGATCGTCCTACTCGCAGCACCACGATCGACTTCACAGGCACTTCACCCCAGCAGCCCAACAACTTTAACGCTCCGGTTGCTGTCTGCAAAGCGGCTGTACTCTATGTGTTTCGCAGTCTGGTCGATGACGATATTCCGCTCAATGCAGGCTGTCTCAAACCCCTAAACATCATCATTCCTAACGGCTGTATGCTCAATCCTCGCTATCCAGCGGCAGTCGTGGCGGGTAATGTAGAAACCTCGCAAGTTGTCACCGATGCACTGTATGGAGCATTGAACGTCATGGCAGCGTCACAGGGGACAATGAACAACTTCACCTTTGGTAATCAGCGTTACCAATATTACGAAACGATCTGCGGTGGTTCGGGTGCAGGGGCAACGTTTGACGGCACGGATGCAGTTCAGACGCATATGACCAACTCTCGCCTCACCGATCCAGAAGTGTTGGAATGGCGCTTTCCGGTTCAGTTGGAAGACTTTGTGATCCGTTCCGGTAGCGGTGGAGCCGGTTCGTATCAAGGTGGAAATGGCGTGATTCGCCGCATCCGCTTTCGTGAGGTGATGACCGCCGCTATTCTGTCTGGGCATCGTCTGGTAGCACCATTTGGTTTAGCAGGTGGAGCCGCTGGAGCGGTGGGACGCAACTGGGTGGAAAGAGCCGATGGCACGATCGAACCTTTAGGCAGCAAAGCAGAAGTCATTATGCAACCCGGCGATACCTTTGTAATTGAAACCCCTGGCGGAGGCGGTTATGGGTCGCCCTTGCTTGAGTGAAAATGCTGACACAGTTGCCCTGACAATGTCTTTACTAAGATCAAAGATCGATTGTTTGTTTGAATTAGTACTGTCTGTGTAATACTATAAGTGTATGTGTACTATCAACTTTTAGACTGTGTCATAAAGTTGACTGACGAACGCGTTTTTAGAGGTGATACGGTGACGCAAGCAAACATTCAAGGTAAGGCAGAGTCACAAACAGCCACACGGCAGGCTGCCAAAGAACCATTTTTGCCAGTCGTGCGAGAGTTAGCGCGGGCGTTTCAAGCGTTTAGTGCTTACGATGAAGAGCATATCCGGCAACTGGGCTTAACGGCACCGCAGTTTGATGTGATCAGCACGCTGGGCAACACGCCTGGAATGACAATGGGGCAACTGGCTGAAAAAACGCTGGTCACAAAAGGCACGTTAACCGGCATTATCGATCGCCTAGAGCGCAAAGGCTTGGTGCGTCGTGAAGTACCACCAGAAAACCGCCGCTGCTTCATGATTGTGCTAACGAGTGAAGGCGATCGCACGTTTGAGGAAACCTTTCCGGCTCACATGGCTCACCTTAAAGAACGCTTTAGCAAGTTAAGCGAACAAGAGCTAGAAGACATCCGTCTGTCTCTTAAAAAGCTGCGAGAGGTGTTCTAGAGCATCACGGTCAAACGCCAACGGTACGATGGCTTGTCAGGTATCCAGCCATACCATCCATTTCTTTCATTTACCCGTAACGGGGTGCGATCGCTTGCATAACTGACTCAACATACTACACTTGTATTACGACCATCTATAGTATTAGGAGTCCCGTCATGCATACACTGACCCGCACCGCCACAACTGACATGGAAGTCACCAGCATTCGACTGGAGCGGGAGTTAAAAGAAAAACTCAAAGAGCTTTCTGGCAACCAGGGCTATCAGGCACTCATACGCGACGTACTCTGGCAGTATGTGCAGCAAAAGTCGGGAACCTATTCGCCTCAAGCGCTCCCTACCATTCGCGCTACCGTCGCAGCGATCGCTCAGCAAGAAGAACGATGTGTCCTTACAGGTAATTTGATCCAGCCAAATGAATCAATGTTTTTGGGGCTGACCACTACGGGGGGCATGGTACCCCTCAGCACCAACAGTTTGGCTTCGGACCGCACGTAAGCATGAGAACTGATCAAATTTGGCAAAACCGCACGGTGGCGGAACGTTTTTTGACGGGCGTACGGGGCGCAATTCCCTTCGCTACAGAGCAGATCGATATTGCCCTACGTGTGCTGGATCAGTTGGAACTGCCCATGCGTCGGGTTGCTGACTTGGGCTGTGGTGATGGGGCGATCGCCTATGCGATTCTGACCCATTACCCAGAGGCACACGTCACGGCGATCGACTTTTCGCCACCAATGCTAGAGCAGGCAACGCAGCGGCTGCAACCTTTTGGCAAACGGGTAGACGTTGTACAGGCAGACCTTTACACACCAGACTGGCAAAACGGTCTAGAGCCATTCGATGCGGTGCTGTCGGGTTACTGTATTCACCACTTGCCGAACGATCGCAAACAGGCACTCTATCGCGAGATCTTTCACCTGTTGCGATCGAGTGGTGGCTTCCTCCAGATCGAACATGTTGCCTCTGCGACACCCTGGGTTGAAGCGTTGTTTAACGACACGCTGGTAGAGGCAATCTATCAATGGCATCAAGCGCAAGGCGACCCGCGATCGCGGGAAGAAATTGGGCAAACGTTTGTCTACCGTAAGGACAAAAAGGCAAACATTCTGGTGCCTGTTGACGTGCAGTGCGAGTGGCTACGGGCGATCGGCTTCCAGCAAGTAGACTGTTTCTTTAAGTTTTTTGAACTAGCAGTCTTTGGTGGCATCCGTTAACCTGAACGTTGTCATTCCAGTTCTCAATATCAACTCGCTTGCCGAGGAGGGTGTTGAGTTAAGGCTCCGATGACTAGATTTCATTGTCTCTCTGGTGTGTTGCGGTGAGAGCAGGCGATCGCACGTCCATTAGCGGCGATCACTTAGGCAAAACTCATCGTGGCAAAACTCATCGTTTAGAATGCTGAACTTTGGAATGCGGTCAGTACAATGCTAGTGATGCCGTTAAGCGCTACCTTTGGGTCGGCGCTCGGCAACCAGTCAGCCAACCCCAGTTTTCTGAAGTTGGCAACCTAGATTAACCATTGTGGGTGAGTGCGCTAAGTAGGGGGTGTAAGGCACACTCTTTGAAGAGGGCGTTTAGGGACGACTGGGATGACAACCTCAATGGTATTGACTGAAACGATGGTATTGGCTGAAGTAATCGCAACCGATTGGCGATCGCGCTTAGAGACAGACATCCCAGGTCATAGCGCTGCGACTCGTGAGAGCATTGTACGCTGGCTAATGGGCGAGAATCTAGCGCGGTTTGACGACCTCACGCCCACAGCACGGCACATTGCAGAGCAGGCAATGGACTACCGCTATCGGATTTTGCGGCAGCGCTATCTCGATTTTGGACCCGAACGCGCGTACAAAAGTCTGATTCAACGGTTGAGCAGCCTGTTTCTCATTCGAAACAAAATTCGCACTTGGATTGCGCTCTCGCGCGATCGTCAGCGCACTGTCGTTGATGTGCTGCAAGAAATAATCCAAGAACTGCTGCAAACCGACTCATATATGCAGCAGCAAATTCTCTGGATCTCCAAATGTACGACCGATGCGCGGTTGCGCAATGCTCTGTTGCTGGCAAGCACTGAGGAATACTGCCTGCGTCCCATCCGCAATCAACCACTGTTGTCGTACCGCTTTGTCAACTACCTGCGTCGATCGCAGCGAGGTGGCATGACCCAGGTGCCCGCGCAAGAGTTCATCCGTTTGGTTTCCGAAGAAATCTCACCTGATGATGCTGAAGGTTCCGTCAGCCTGCTCGACTCGCAAGCTGTTTCTCAATATCAGGATGCCCAAGCCGTACAAGAGCAACAGGAATTACGCGCCGCTGTTTCCCAAAACTTTGAGGCGTACCTGAGCGAGAAGCTGGGTGATACTGCGGCGGCATGGTTGCGGCTCTATCTACAAGGACGATCGCAAGAAGCGATCGCCGAAGCGCTAGATATGCCTGTGCGCCAAGTCTACCGTCTACGTGAAAAGATCAACTACCATGCTGTACGCGTCTTCGCCTCTAAAACAGAACAAGAGCTTGTTGTCGCCTGGTTAGGCAATGCGCCGGAGTCGGGTCGCTAGTATGCTAGAGCAACGGGTTTATCAGTAAAAGGTGTTTTTTCCAGTAACTCTATAGACCTCTTGCTAGTCAGCGATCGGTGTAACTGCCAGCCTGCAAACGTGAGCCTATGAGTCTGAGCCTGTACGCCTGGGCTTACAAATCTAAGCAGTCTCTTAGCTGTAAAATGCGACAGAATAAGAAGGAAGGGTAATTTACAGCCTGTAGCTACATAAAATACGCCGTCTCAACTTTAAAGACAGCCAGGACGGGAAGCGTTTCCACGGTTGACCACCGCTGTTTAAACGAGTCCGTTTGGGCGATCGATGATGCATGAACATCGGCTCAGCATTTGCAATAGGCTAAGTTTTAGACATCACTTCATAGACTTGAATCAGGGTGAACCGGAGCAACTAGGCGATCATGCTTGGCATCTATGCTCATTGGCTCTACGTCTGCGATTTCACACATTACCAGCAGCACAAACAGGCTCAGATCACTCTTATGGTGTCTTCACAGGGCGACCAAATTGAAGCACAGACAGCAGCTATGAAGGACTTTGTGGCTTCAGCAAAGCCTAAAGTAGATTGGACAACTCAGGTCGATGCCGAACAAGTATTTCGTCTGGTTGACAGCATCCTTCCCTTTGAGGCGTGTCTTTACCACCAACTACTGCCGCTCTCGCTAGAAGGCAGCCGTCTCAAGCTGGGCATGGTTAACTTGGACGATGCCGCAGCGCTAGATTATGTCCGCCGCATTTTGGCGTATATGAACTGTTCGCTCGCGCCGCAAACGCTTTCGACCGATGTGCATCATGCCGTGCTTTCTGCCTATCTAAGCTACACGGGCAGTCAAAAACAGCCGAGCAGACCCAAAGGTATTACACGCGCGATCGCTCAACATACCGGGCAACGGCTCACTCAGGACGCAACCAAAAAGGGCGCACCGAGAGCAAGCGACACGACGTTAGCCCCAACGCCTCCCGTTCAGGATCAAAACTCTCACCCAACGTTGCTGGTCGATAGCCCGGAAGACCTCAATGCCCTGGTTAGAGAATCTGTGGCTTCGCCGCCTCTAGTCTTACCGGCTTTGGATCGTACAGAGGTATCGGTGCAACCGCCAGCAACCATCCTGGAACCCGCCCCTGAGATTGCCCCAGATGAGCGACCAGAGGCTCTGCCCAATGATGATAAGCGCCTGCACGAAACCCTGATCCTGTCAGACGATCGCCCGCTTGCTAACCCACTGCCAGCCATACCAAGCGTTGGTGATGCGTTGCCGTTGCTGGCAGTCGAGCCAAAGCATCTTTCAGAACCCGTCACTGCTCTAGCAGCTTTACCACCCTCAGAACTGCTGGTAGAACTCTTGGGTCGGCTGCTTGTGGGTGGCATTGGGCGACTCTATTTTGAACGACAGTCCCAGCATGGGCGTATCCTTTGGAGCCAGGATGGAGTTTTGCAGTCGGTATTGGAAGCGCTGCCCCTGGATGTGATCCAGGGCGTTGTGAACGAGCTAAAGCTACTAACGCATCTGCCGTTGCTGCCAGTCCAAAAGCCCAAACAGGTTGAAATTGAACGGCTTTATCAAAAACAACGCTTACTCCTGCGGCTCCGTGTCATGCCAGGAACGCATGGAGAAGAAGCAACCGTACAAGTGTTACGAGGCGCAGCACTTAAGTTTTACCAGCAGCAACAGCTCGCTAGCCTGAGCCGCGATGCTCTCACGATCGCTCAGAACCTTCAGCACAAAGTGACTGAAATTCGCGCACGCACGCGCTTTTATCCTGCACTTGACTCCGAGCAACTGAGCGTTCTACCCGCACTGGGTCAAATTATCAAAAACGTTGAGCAACAGCTTGACGCACTGAAGGCGCTTTATGCTGCCCAAGCAGAAGCAGAGAAAAACAAGTGAATTGAGCTAACTAAGACCATTGAGGCACTTACCAGCGATCGCCTGCTAGATCTCTACGTCCCTAAGCGCCATGTACGAAACCAGAGGATGAGACTGAAACCTCAGTGTGTCGATCGCGCGCTTTTGACATTACCTGACAGGGAGCTTTGCTCCTTCAGCTTGTAGCGGTAGCTGTACTGACCATAAACATTCACCAGGTATGGCATAGCGTACGTTGCAAGGACAGAGAGCCAGCGTTCCTGGTTCATTTCTCCTCGCACCAGTGCGCCGCCGTGATTAATCACAAAGAGCAGAGAGCCAACAAAAACAGCCGTCTTGAAACCTGTAACCACAAACTCTGCGTCAAACAGACTGGCAATATAGCCTCTCACTAATTGCATTAATGAATGCACTCCAAACGTCGTTACACAAATTTGCCTCGAGCTACCAAAATGACACGACCGCCAACCGAAACTTGTATCTGGGCTGCCGTTTTTGTGGCTTTGAGTAGTAGAAGCGATGGTCTACCAATTTCGTAGCCCTGTTCAACGCGAAGATCAATCGACGGCTGACCTAAATAAGAGTGTTGCACTAAGTACCCTGCCAAACAGCCATTCGCGCTACCAGTTGCCGGGTCTTCAGGAATGCCTAGCGAGTCAGCAAAGACGCGCACGCTTAGATGATTGTCAGGGCTGTAAGTTTCTGGGCAAAAGACCAGTATTTCTTTTGCTTGCGTATGTTCAATGAAAGCAAAGTAACGGTCTTTGTTTATCCTGGCTTGCTTCAATGCCTGATGGGTTTTAAGCGGCACAATGATAAAAGGAACGCCTGTTGAAACTGCTTGAATAGGGAAGCGAGTATCAATATCGGTCAAGGCAAGATTAAGGATAGGCGCGATCGTCTCTGCTGCAAACACATCAGCAAAAACAGGCGATCGCTGCTCCATCCACAGCACATCAGCCAGCTCATTTTTGTAAAGGATGCTGACAGGAATTTGACCAACTTTAAGGTTGAGTGCGATCGTCTCAACAGGCTTCTGAACAATTTCTTGCTGCAAGATGAACGCGGTTCCCAAAGTTGGATGTCCAGCAAAGGGCAACTCTTGATTAGGTGTAAAAATCCGCACATCATACCCATTCGATCGCAGCTCGGACGACAAAATAAACGTTGTTTCTGAATAGTTCATCTCCTTAGCAAGCTGTTGCATTTCTACCGCAGACAACGCTTCGGCACCCGTAAAAACCGCTAGCTGGTTTCCGGCATACTTCGTTTCGGCAAACACATCAACGATGTAAAAGGATAAACACGACATGACTTTACAGATTCGCTAGTATTTGTGTGCAAATTACAGACTTTTTAGACGCAGGTTCGATCTACTTATTTGTAGTAACCAAAGTAATTGCTGGCAGATTTACACTTGCAAACACAGGCTTTTATGCCATTCTTGCTGACAAGTTTCTCTAGATCGAAACACCTTTTCCTAATAAGGAAACGTCAAGTCACCTGTTTTTCAGAGAAAAATCACGCCGAGGTGATGTTTTGAATCACGTTTTTCCTCTTGAAGAAGTTTCATATTAATACCTATGTTTACAAAAGGGATGCCCCCGATATGCAACTTCTATCTCACACACAAGAAACACAATCCGTTGATGCTCTTCGTCATGAATCTACGGCTTCAAGACCTGCATATAAACCACAAATGGCAATGATCTGGATCACTGAGTCAATTGGCGATCGCACCCGTCTTTTTGCGCGCTGGACGACACAAGACTAAAGGCACTAACTTTACCCACTGCAATCGGAGAATCCCCTAAGCAATTACAGCTCAGGGGATTTTTTATTGGCTAGCTTTTTCAACAATCTTGCCGATTTTCTTACCGCCACCCGAAGGAAGGAGTAGACGTTGACTGGTGAGCAAAATGGTTAGACTAATTGGTACGGGACTGCTTGCAATGGGTGTCGCGATCGTACTGGTTAATCCAATGCTGGTGCAGATGTGGGTGGCAGCGATCGTGCTGGGGCTATTGTCGCACTGGGTCGCTCAAAATTGACATTGCGTGCAGGAGAATGGATAGTTGAGAGCCGATTGCTGAAAGCTGACGGCAAGAGCTGACGGTTGAAAGCTGACGGCTAAAAGCTAAACGCCCCAAGATTCTTGTAAAATCACAGACGTGCCGTAATGAGAGGAACTAATGGCAGAGACACTTTTCTTTAATGCCCTGCGCGAAGCGATCGACGAAGAAATGGAGCGCGACCAGACCGTCATGGTGATGGGGGAAGACGTGGGGCATTACGGCGGTTCTTATAAAGTGACGAAGGATTTACACAAGAAGTACGGTGATCTGCGGTTGCTAGATACACCGATCGCCGAAAACAGCTTTACCGGAATGGCTGTCGGAGCCGCTATGACAGGCTTGCGTCCGATTATTGAAGGCATGAACATGGGGTTCTTGCTGCTGGCATTTAACCAGATTGCGAACAATGCTGGGATGCTGCGCTATACATCCGGCGGCAATTTCAAGATTCCAATGGTGATTCGCGGTCCCGGTGGTGTGGGTCGGCAGTTGGGCGCAGAGCATTCGCAGCGGTTAGAAACTTACTTTCAGGCAGTGCCAGGACTCAAAATTGTGGCGTGTTCCACTCCTTACAACGCTAAAGGGCTGCTGAAGTCTGCAATCCGTGACAACAATCCGGTGCTGTTTTTTGAACACGTCCTGCTGTATAACCTGAAAGAAGACTTGCCAGAGGAAGAGTATCTGTTGCCCTTAGACAAGGCGGAAGTGGTGCGATCGGGCAAAGATGTCACTATCATCACCTACTCTCGGATGCGGCATCATGTCATGCAGGCAGTCAAGACACTGGAAAAGGACGGCTACGATCCCGAAGTCATTGACCTGCTCTCACTGAAGCCGTTGGACTTTGACACGATCGGCGCATCCATTCGCAAAACCCATCGTGTGATCATTGTGGAAGAAGCCATGCGAACAGGCGGCATTGCGGCTGAAGTCATTGCATCCATTAACGATCGACTATTTGACGAACTGGATGCTCCCGTTTTGCGGCTCTCGTCTCAGGATATTCCCACACCATATAATGGCGGTCTAGAAAACCTGACGATCGTGCAGCCCCAGCAAATTGTTGAAGCGGTTCAAAAAATGGCTGCGCTCAAAGTTTAGTTGCGGCTATATAGCTTAAGTCAGCTTCTAGACTTAGCTTGTAGAGACCATCAAGGCTTAACCAAATCACACTTAAATTAGTTTCACTTCCGGTTTGGGCACCCTCAAGACAAAGAGTTGGTCAAGGACTAAGGAGTACTATGCATAAAGTGAATTCAAGTACCGCATATGTTTTGTGGTTCTTATGGCTCTTTGGGCTTGGCGGTGCTCAGAGACTCTACACCGGACACATTGGTAGTGGCTTGATCTATCTCTTTACGTGGGGTCTGTTTGGTTTTGGTCAAGTAATTGATTTGGCACTGATCCCTGGCATGGTTGAGAAGCGTAATGCCTCTCTGCGGGGGCTGTACAGCGGAACCTCGACCCCTAAACACTCCATCACGTTGAACATTGGTGACATTCCCCTATTTGAACCGTTACAAGCCGCACAGCCATCCTCTTCATCCTCAGTCAGCCCAATGCACAAATTGCTGAAAGCCGCTAAGGCAAATGGTGGGCAGTTGTCGCTAGCGCAAGCCGCTATGCATACTGAGTTAGCACCAGACCAGGTCAAAGAGTTGCTTCAGGAGGCAGTAAGGGTTGGCTACGCTGAGATTACTAACGATTCAAATACTGGAGCGATCCGTTATTACTTCGATGTGTAACGCTTGCCGCTCGCATAATTCTGTTTTCTGATGACATAGCAGTCAAAGAGAACGTTAGGACAGACATAAACTTTGAAACGTCCTTTTAGTAAGGGCCTCTATTCATCCTTTTGCTATATCTACAAAACTAGCCGTAAAAAAAGCCTCTCCGAAGAGAGGCAGTTGGTGTGAGCTTTTGAGACTTTGTAGTTAGCCGACTGCAAGCGCTCCAGCTAATGCCGAAGCACCAGCCGAGACAAGCGCGGTCGCAAACAACCACCAGGAAGCACTGGCAGCCGCTTTTTGGGTTTCCTTCACCTGTTTCTGCGCTTGATATTTAACTTCGTCCAAGCGTCGTTGTGCCTCACCTTGCAGACGTTCTGCCCGACGCAAGACGCTAGAACGTGCATCTTCGACCTGATCAATCACACGGTTTACCTGCTCTTCGGAAATGTCTTCACGAGAGCTAAGTACAGCTACCAGTGTGTCACGGTTGAAGCTGCCGAGTCGATCGCGCATCGCTTCAAAGCCAGCCTGAGGATCGTAGAACATCGTACGGACATCGCGCTTGATGCCATCGTAGTTAAGTTCAGGGCGATCAAGAGCGTTCAAGTAATCTCGAATGCGTGCCATGATGCCGTCGATGACAGACTGGAGACGGTTCTGGATCTTTTGAATTTGAGCCGTCACCTGTTCACGCACCGCTAGCACCTGATCGACCACTCGCTCGGCTTCCGCTTCGGTCATGTCTTTGCGTTGTGACAACAGCGCTACAACGGTTGCACGATCGACATGAGACAGGCGCTCGCCCAAGTTGCTGGCTCCAGCACGGGGATCATTGAACAGCAATTGCAGGTCGCGTTTGATACCCTCAGGATTGAGTTCTTCCTTGTTTGTATTGAGCAAGTAGCCTTCCACATTGGTCTGGAAGTCCTGTACACGCCGTTTAGTACGCGATGCCAAGCGACGAGGCGAGCGAACGATACGACGAATTGCTTCCTGCACCTGGTCAATGTACTGGTTGACTTGCGCTTCGGTGAGATCGCCGCGCTGACTGAGTAGTTGCACCAGTGTTTCGCGATCGACCTGAGAAAGACGTTGCCGTAGGGCAACTGTGCCTTGCTTCGGATCATCCAGCAGCGTTTTCAAGTCTCGCTGAATGCCATCAGGGTCAAGCTCCGACAGATTAGTGCGGCGCAGGTAGTCAGCGATCGCTGTGCTTACCTGGTCATACTGATCCTTCGCCTTGGTTGCCACAATTTGCGGTGCATGCATGACGCTGTAGCGTACCTCGTCAAGCTGCCCGACAATGCGATTGGCTTCCTCTGGCGTGATGTCCTGCCGCTGAGCAAGGAGTTGTACGAGGGTGTCCCGATCGATGTGGCGGAGGCGTTCACGCAACGCAGATGAGCCTGCCTGCGGATCATCCAGCAACAGCCGGAAATCACGTTTGATGCCTTCAGGGCTGAGTTCTGCCTTATTGGTATTCCGTAAGTATGTTTCGACTCGATCGCGGACTGCCAGCGCCTCTCCTTTCACTCGCTCTTGTGTTTCACGGGCTGACGACAGCACATTATCGCGAGTGCTTTCAAGCTGGCTAACAATGCGCTCAGCTTCTTCTGGTGTCATATCCTGCCGTTGGGCAAGCACTGATACTAGCGTATTGCGATCGAATTGGCTCAAACGGCTTTGCAGGGCATCAAACCCAGCCTCACGATCGTCGAGCAACAACCGGAAATCACGCTCAATGCCTTGAGGATTGAGTTCATCCTTACCGGTCGAGCGCAGGTAGTTTTCTACACGACTCCGCGTATCGCTCGCTTGCTCCTGAGCCGCTGCCGCCCGTACCGTACTCAAGACTGACAGACGAATAGCTTCAAGCTGCTCCGCGATTTCTGCCACTCTGGATGGTGTCAGGTCGCTGCGTTGCGTTAGCACCTCAACAAAGTAGGCACGATCCAACTCTTCCAGTTGTCGTTGCACCGTTACAGGATCAGCTTCGGGATCATAAATAGCATCCGTAAACTCAGTTTGCAGCGTTTCGCGGTTGAAGTGCCAGTAGTAGGTGTTCAACAGATAGTTTTCAACATCCGCTTTAATGGTGTTGAAAGACTGTCCTGGCACTTTCTGAGCCAGTTGCTTCGTCGTGTCGCTAACTTTGTCCTTCGCGGTTTGGAGCTGACCCAGAATTTTTTCTACGTTCAGATCAGACAAATCGCCGCGTCCCATGACTGTGCCCATCAGAGAGGTGAAGGCAAACTGGAGCGCTTGATTCATTGGACCGCTTCCCTGCTTGGGTGGTTGCCCAAGTTGCCCTGACTGCACCAGACTTCGTTGCGAGCGGACTTCTTCAGTCAAGCGATCGAGTTTGGCGTTCAGTTCACTTGAGTTGATGGCATCAGGCTGGGTAGAGCGAAGGTATTCCACCAACTCTGACGTAGAATCTCGCTTCTGAAATTGGTTGACAACAGCTTGCCAAACCGATTCGAGTTGACCGACAAGGCGCTCAACATCCCGCCGAGAAAGGTCAGTGCGGCTGCTCACTAGATTCATGAAAGTGCCGCGATCGATACTCCGCAGACGATCAGCAACTTCCAATGGGGAGCCAGTGCCCGCAAGCTCTTTCAACTCTGGATCGTTAACCAGCTTCTCAAATTCACCACGAATCTTGGACATATCCAGCCCCGCGGGACGCAAGTTGTCTAGATAGTCTTCGATCGAATCGCGCACGCTGGCTGGGTCAAGCCCTGAACCCAATTCTCGACGCACAGCAGCGGCAGCAGCTTCTGCGGTAGCGACAACCTGATTGTTGACAGCTTTTGCACCAAGCGCCGCTGTTGCCGTACCAAAGACTGCTTGAAACCCAGATACTGCAGTACTCACGACTGAACCAGCCAGAGAGCCGACGGTCATGGAACTAAACAAAACTAGTAAGACGAAATAAGCGCCCCAAATGACAACGCCAACGATCGCGCCTAAGCCAGCACTGTTAATTAAACTAAGCTTTACCGCCAACAGGCACGCCAAAAACAGCGCTACAGTCACCGTTAGCAGTGTCCATATGCCTACGGCTGTACCAATCTTCTTGACCGTGCCGCCCAGGCTACCTGACTCATGGCTATCAGAATCAGAATCGGACGATCGCCCAAGATACGAAATGCCTGCTGCAACCGAAAGATTTGTTAACAATAATTGAAACGCGAAGGCTAAAACCAAGCCTGCGATCAACGCAATAAAAAATTGTGGACCTGAAAAAACCAATGCTGCCTCTTCAGGCGTGTTGACGCCCCCATCCACAGGTACTTGCGCTACCCATAGCGGGAGGCGACTTAGCCCCAGTATCGTATCCAAATCATTCACCATACATATGTCCCCATGAAAGCTCAACTCAAGCAGCCTGTAGTGAATAGAGAGTTGATAAGCCTTTTGAGTGGAATCAGTTCTCTAGTTGTTGCCACAATGGCTGAGTCCGCGCTGTCTTTCATCTCTCTGGAGTGTGAAGCGATCGCTTTTGCAGGGATTAAATGGCTATAAAGGGGCGTTTTGCGGGTATTTAGAGCAGCTACTCCTTCTTCCAATCACTAGTTAGTGGATAAGACCACACGCCTTGCTGACGAATTAGGGCGACTAGCCTACTGCCAACAATCTTTTTCTGCATCAGGAATTTTGCCAAGCGAACTTGTTTGTATTACAATACTACTTCTGTAGTGCTAATCAATTTTGTAGTACTAACCAAGACTTCATGCTGTGCCTTTTAGAAGCGTACTGCGCGTCGCATGTGACAGGGCAAGCATCTGCATTTCTAGCAAGGAAACCTTCCTATAGCAGTTGAAGAGAACCTCAGGACAGACATAAACCTTGGAACTTCCCTTAAGCAAGGGCTTCGATTCATCCCCATCCTTTTGCTATAGCAGAGCTACTGCTGACCGCTACAAACCAGACCGGATCGGTTACACCGCTCGACAAACTGCATCGATCGTTTTAGGAGGAATCATGGCGAAATTTCAAGACATTGTTCGCTACTACCACAGGTATTGGCGGATCTCCGTCTTTAGCATTGCAATGATGAGCGCCTTTGAAGTCATTGATTTATTTGGACCTTACGCGATCGGGCAAATTTTGAATGTGTTGTCTAATCAGGCGCTTGATCAACCTGTACAAGCCCTCATTGCAAGCGTTGCCAGAGCAACAGGGCAACCGCAAAGTCAGACGCTCTCGCTGCTTGTGCTGTTAGCGCTGATTGGTATCGTTTCGGTCGGTCGAGCACCGCTTCAACCTTGGCTGGGTTCCTGGTTTCAATGGGATACGGCCTTTCGTGCCCGTCGGGATCATTCCCAAAAGGCGCTGGAAAAAGTGCTGACCTTACCGCTAGAGTTCTATGACGAAAACAATCCGGGACGCATTGCCGCACGGGTTGCCAAAGGTCTGGCGAACCATACCTGGACATATCCCGAAATCACAGGGCAGCTCCTACCCAAGTTTTTTCGTATTGTGGGTATTGTCACAGTCATCGCGCTGATCGATTGGCGTATTGCGATCGTCGTCCTCTTCTCGTTCATTGGCATTCTCAGCTTTAGCCTGTCTGGTTTAACCCGGTTGACCCAACAGGAGACAACGCTCGATCGCTACACCGAAGACACCGAAAGCCGTAACTCTGAAATCATCACCAACATTAAAACGGTAAAAGCCTTTGCGACGGAAGCACAAGAGCTGACTCGCCAGCGACAGCGGTTTGGTCGCGAGTTTAAGGTGCTGGATTATCGCATCCACAAAGGTTACGTCATGCTGGGTATGTATGAGCGTACGATCGTACAAAGCTGTGTGTTCTTGGTGCTAATTTTCACGCTGATAGCAGCAGCGCGGGGCGAAATTTCGCTAGGGCATTTTGTCACCATCCTGACAGTCTCTAGCATGGCGTATGCCGAGGTCGAGCCGATTAGCCAACTAGCAGAAGTCTTTGCCCGTCGCTATGCCTCTATGATTCGGTTTCACGAATTTATGCAGCTTCCAGACGGCAAGGATGCAGGTAGCTTGGTGCGAGACAAAGATGCTGAACCGTACCAGTTCACAGGCAAAGTGGAATTTTCGCACTTAACCTTTGGATATGACCCAGACCGCCCAGTGTTGAAAGATATCAACCTGCTTATCGAACCGTATCAAACCGTGGCACTCGTTGGGCGATCGGGTTCCGGTAAATCCACCCTGGTCAAGCTCCTGTTCCGTTACTTCGAGCCAAACAGCGGCGGCATCTTGATGGATGGACTCGATGTACGTCGCCTGGATGTAACAAGTTACCGCAAACGACTGGCGATCGTTCACCAGGAAGTGGATATCTTTAACGGGACGCTGCTAGATAACCTCGTCTACGGCAATCCCAGCGCGACCATTCAGCAAGTCCATGAAGCCTGTCGCATTGCTCAAGCGGATGACTTTATCCGCAGTATGCCCAAAGGTTACGCCACGATCGTTGGGGAAAGAGGTGTGCGGCTCTCTGGTGGTCAGCGGCAGCGCATTGGCATTGCCCGCGCCTTAATTATGGAGCCGGATGTACTGATCTTTGACGAAGCTACATCCAGTCTGGATTACGAGTCGGAACGATCAATTCAACTTGCTATGCGTGCCATCCTTGGCACCCGCACGCTGATCATCATTGCCCACCGTCTCAGCACGGTTCGCGAGGCAGACAAAATCGTGGTTTTGGAAAACGGTCATATTGTCGAAGTCGGCAACCACGACGAACTTCTCAATAGGGAAGGTATCTACCGCCGCCTCCACGCCTTACAGGAAACAGGCGAACTGCTAGCTTAATCATCTGCGTTAGGGGTGGGCATCATGTCTACCCCTTTTGTTCAGAAGCAAAGACATTTGCTTTTATAGCAATCGAAGCGAACGTTAGGACAGACGTAAACCTTGAAAGGTCCTTTGAGCAAGGGCTTCTATTTATCCCTCAGCCTTCATCGTTCGCCTTTTTGCTATAAGTAAAGCGCTGCGACCTTACAATAAGTGAGTAGCAAGCATCCAGAAAAAGGATCGTCGTTAACGATGGATATTGTGGAGTTTTTTCAACTCAGCAGCGGTAAATGGTTTTCGCAGCGTAGCAGCCACGATCTAACCCTAAAGCAGTCTGAAAGCGGCAAGTCAGATTTTCAGGTTGAGCTGCTACCCAAGACCGATCCTGTGGTGATCAAGCTATGCGAACAACACAAGCTTGATCCTGCCGTAGCGCTTTGTGGGGTGCGAGTTAGTGGAGACGGCTCAACCGCATGGGATAAGGAGAAACACCCCGGTAGCAGTGTGCTAGTGCCGATCGCCGATTCAAGCAAACCTAATGAAGGCAAGCTGCTGCACGCGCTCAACAATGCCGAAACATCCGTCGTAGGACGCTATGTAGTGGGCAATGATGACGCAGTGACACTGATCATTGAGAACGAGACGCTCTATGCAGAGGAACGGCTGTGGTTTGCTAGCGAAAACTTACGCTTACGCACCAGCCTCTCTAAGCAGGCAAATGGCTTTAGCATGGCAGCGTTTTACACCGAAATTCGTAAGGGTGTTACGGCTCCACCTGCCGAAACCAAGGCTTAACCGTCGATCAAACAATTAACCTGACGCAAGACAAACAAAAAGGAAACGGAGGGGGCTAAGGCTCCACCGCTGGCGCTTCATCATGAGGTTGAGCGACTGCCTTGAGCTTACTGTGAAAGTCTGAGGCTTCTGGGGCGGGCGTGAATTGATGAATGGGCTGCTTGTCAGACGGATCGGTTAGCCAAAGAGGCTGGTAACGTGCTGTTAGATGCAGCCTGAGCTTTGGTTGGAGCGTATGAGCCAGTAGCCCAAAACCAGGAAACATTGTTTTGGCGCTTAGTTCCTGGTTATCGAGCTGCTGCAAAATTCTCGTGATCGAAGCTGCCTGAGAGCTAGGGGTCTGCATTTGAGCACCGTTGCTTAAAGTCACAGAGTTTGTAGCAGTAGTAGCGTGGTCGGTTGCACACGCCTGCTCAACGTCTGATCGAGCGCTGGTTGCTTCAATCAATCCAGCTTGAGCAGTGTCATCGATCGCCACTTGTGCAGCACTCTCTGAAGGCGGTAGCGCAGAAGGCAATAATGCTGAGTCTACAGTCGTTTGCGCGTGTCCCTCCGTCTGTGCATAAGCAAGCGGCTGAGGTGATGGTTCATCCGATCGCAGCATATAAGAGTAGGTCTGCACTAGCGATGGTTCGTTGGGTGCCGCAGTTGATACCGCGACGCGATCGACAGATGGCGAATCAATGGTCGTATCGCCCTGAAGGTTTCTTAGAGCCTGCATCGCATCCGCATTGTGCAAAACAGTTGGCTCACTCTGACAAAGTGGCAACGCAACGACTGGGTACGGAACCGTAGCAACTAACGCCTGGGCTGCTGGCGTTAAAAACAGCTCTTCCTGTGAGGACGGGTTGAGTGACTCAGGGGTATGGGGCAACCGATCGCAAACTAACCGCTCAAACTCATGGTTAAAGTGATAAACAGGCTGACTACGTCGCTGCCATAGAGCGAGAATTTGCTCCACAGAAATCGCTTTATAGCGGCCCTGGTAAAGCGCTTCAATGGTTGCTAGACGTATCCACGCCTCTGGGTACTGCGCTTGCCATACTGACAGCAAGGGCGCGATCGTGTCACCACCCAAATCAAAGCCATAGTGAAGCAGCAAACTGGCAGCAGATACAGCAGCGTCAGGCGATCGTTCGGTAGAGTTTCTGACCAGTTCTGTCATGTGCGTTCGCTGCGGCATAACGGTGCTCAATAGATCAAGTAAAACGCAGCGTACCCCAAGTGTATATTTGGACTCTCATAATGATGAACAATTAGCAAGGCAATGGCGTGCCCTCGCATGAAAGATTTGACCTGATTGCGTCTATACCACTACAAGCAAAAGCGGGTGGAATGGACTAAAAGGTCTCTAATAGGGACCAAAAGCTTAGAGGTATGCAGAAAAGGGTAAGGCATCATCCCTATAAACAGCAACGCCAAAATTCAAAGAAAGCCGAAGTGTTGTAGCCCTTCAAGGATGCCTCCAGCACATTCCGCTAGTGCAAGATAGCGGTTGCGGTTCGGGTTTGCTTGATGCCATTGAAGGAGTTCTGGACGAGCATTGCCAACAATGATGCCGCGTTCTGGGCGATCGCGAAACAGTGCCACATCATTACCAGAATCACCACACGCCACCGTTTGCAGCGGGTCGAATTCTAAATATTGACGGATAAATGCCATTGCCATGCCTTTATTCGCTTGACGTGGCAAAAGATCCAGATCTTTACCACCGCTAAAGATAAGCTGAACCTCCAACCGTTGTTCTGCCAGCAACGCTTCCAAATCGGGGAGAACTTCAACAGCGGCTTGTTCGCTAAGAAAATAACTTACTTTGAACGGGCGTTGCTCTGAATCAGGTTGCGGCGTAAGGTCAACAAAACGGGCAGCACTGTTGACGATTTGTTCACGCTTCCAGCCTTGCGAGAGCATTTCAGACCAAATTGGGTCAGGAGCCTCGCCGCCTTGATGATAAATTTCAGTGCCAACAGCACAGATCAGAATGTCTGGCTGTAGGAGCGTTTTTTCGGTGCTGAGCTGCCGATAGCTGGTGAGCGATCGCCCAGTGGAGTACACAATTTTTGTACCGTACTGCTGGCGGTGCTTCTCTAGCTGGTGGTTGAGGTCACTCATGGCACGATCGTCGCCCACCAGCGTATGGTCCAGATCAGTCACAAAGAGAAAGGGCTTCACGGTCTTTCAGCGCTTGTGGAAGGTTTGCAAGTGTTGGGCTAACCCCCTCAGAGTTTAGCTTCCTGTGGCACCTGTTGTCTTTACCGTTCTTAAGGCTCTAGCGTTGCCCGTATTGCCTCAATGCGCTTGCGGTTCACACCTAGATCAGATTCGCCTAAGCGAGAAGCAGAACGGACTTGAATGCGATCGGCATCGCGATCAAGGTAAAACTCAACGTCATCGACAAAGCCCATGATTGATGAGGTAAATTCCGCACGAATATAGTCAGCAGTAGCCGTCAGCAGACTGACTCTTGGTTGCCCCTGAAGCGTTGCTTTAAGCGTGTCAAAAGCGACTTCTGGCGCAGTGGCATAGCGCAGTGGAGCGATCGCGTGTGCGGGATCTTGGCTCTGGCTGCTTACACAGTTGGGCGTACTTGGACAGGGCGCAAACTTACCCTCCGCTACGCCTAGATTTGCTGGACGCTCGCCCGCGAAAGAAAACAGTGCCCCGACAGTGGATGTCGCTGGCAGTGGCAGCGCCAGAGCTGACGGTGCGACTAGCCAGCAACTCATCGCCAGAAGCATAGACATGAAGCATAGGGGCAGCGCTGACAGCAAGGGCAGTTGCCAGAAGGAGCGATCGTCAACAGCAGGCTTTTTTCTGGACATAGAAATGAGTTTTTTGGAGTAGGTTAGCTCATGAAGCGGTGCTTTAAGCCGCTAGATTTCCGCAAGCTCAATCAGCTACGGTGAGGGGCTATTTGAAGTACCACTTATTTCCTAGCGGCTCAGTTGAAGGCAGTTTGACATAAATACTTAGAAAATGTTTTTTGCAAACATCATCAAAACTTCATGGAAAGTAGCGTAGAAATGAAGAAATTACAAGGTAAGAGTTCTCCAACGTTGGGTACTCATAATGATGTAGGGTTCTTATCGCCATCTCGTCATGCCAATTGACTTTACTGTTGCTGTCCGTACCTATAATGCTGAGAAACGCTTGCCCGAAGTTCTAGACCACCTACTTGCTCAAACTAATGCGGAGGGGTTGCAGTGGGAAGTGCTCATTGTTGATAACAACAGCACCGATCGTACAGCAGCAATTGTTGCCGAATATGCTCAGCGATGGCGGCAGGACAGCCAAATCCGCTTTCTCTGCGAACCACGGCAGGGATGCGGCTATGGGCGTGAACTGGCAATGCGTGAAGCAGCAAGTGAAGCTTTGGTCGGCTTTTTAGATGACGATAATCTTCCAGAACCAACCTGGCTAGCCGCAGCCTATCGTTTTGGTCAAGAACACCCTAAGGCAGGGGCTTACGGGGGCAACATTTATCCACGGTTGGAAGTTGCTTCACCAGAAAACTTTCATCAGATCAAGTTTTTGCTCGCCGTTGGTGATTCTGGAGACGCAGCCTTCCGCTACCCCAAAACATTTGTGCGCCGCCGTTGTCCAGTCAATCCAGGGTGCGTTATTCGTAAGCAGGCATGGCAGGAGGCTGTCCCTCAACATCGCCGATTATGGGGTAGGGATGCGTCCCGGAGTATGGTGGCAACCTGTGCCGAAGATGTGGAGGTCTTGCACTACATCATCAACAGTCACTGGGAGGTTTGGCATAACGGTGAGATGAAGGTATGGCACCATATGCCTGCAAGACGCTTAGAGCCTGAGTATCTGCTTAAAACTGCTCGCAACAGTGGGCTGTCGGCTCATGCTTTGCGGTTGTCTAAGCTGCATCCCTGGCAACAACCACTGCTGACGTTGCTGCTGCCCGCATTCATCCTCTTAGGCGGTTTGAGAGTAGCAGCGTTTTATCTGCGCTACCGCAGTGAGTTGACAACGGATATTGTCAAAGCGTGTCTGTTTCAGCGTCAAATTGGTATTTTCCTGAGTTGCTTTGCCACGCCTCGTGCGCGACGTTATGACGATACCCCCAGTCAATCACAGCAAACTTAGACGATCGGTTGTGTCACATTAGCATTCAGTAGTTTACTGGCAGAAATTTTGCGGTTTCAGCGTTTCATTTAGGATCGTAGATTTAATCAATCCGCAAACTGTACGGGCGAGTTTAGTAGACCAATCCGCACCGTGCAATAGATTTGACGGCAAAACCTGCCCCTACCAAACATCAAACTTATTTAATTTCCATTCCTTAGGTTCTTTCTTAGGAACTCTTGCTTGACGCACGCTTACTATCGACCGCCTCTTTCATCACTGCAAGAATGCGTGGCACATTAATGGCAGCGTTGAAGTCGCGCTCTACAACGCTGCGTCCTTGCACGCACATTTGGTGACACAACGTTGGATTATTCAGTAGCGATCGCATGGCTGCGGCAAGGGCTGATGCATCCCCTACGGGCACCGTGAGACCCGTTTCACCGTGACGTACAATATCGCGGACACCGCCAACCTCTGTGCTGATGACCGCGCAACCAGATGCCATTGCTTCTAAGCATGCCCAAGACGAAAGATCCGCCGTTGTTGGCAGGACGAAGAGACTCGCTTGAGCGTAAAGCTGAGCAAGACGACCATCATTTGGAGCAAGATCTGTGTAGACATACACATTTGGCAACGTTACCGTTGGCGGCTCTTTGGTAACCAGATGGAGTTCTGCACTTTCCGCAAACTGTTGACTAAAAACTTGCAGCAGCACATCGCCGCCTTTGCGGACAAAATCGCCGCCCACAAACAGAATTTTTGGTTTTGCAGCCGCATCAATGCGGAGGAACGTCATGTCCGACCACAGTTCTAAATCTAAGCCTGGGTGAATAGGCTGCACCCTTTGAGACGGAATGCCACACTCATCAACCCAAATATTTTTGCCCCACTCAGACCAGGGAATGAATGCTGCTGTCTGTTTAGCGCACCATAAGTCTAGCCCTAACCGAAACCGATGCCGCCACAGCAATTTGTTGAAGTCTTTGGGATACAGCGGATGCGTGGAGGGGTTAACAACCGGTGGATCATCATTGTTCCAGATGAGGAGGGGCTGTTTCCAAAGCACACTGCGGCAACAGGCAACAGTGTATGCCTCAAACATATGGAACAACACGGCATCAAACTGATGCATGTGTCGCAGCACGGGAAACGATTGGTAAAGAATTACTGCCCGCGTGTAGAACGGTTCGGGTAAGTACCGTAAGGGGTTTGGCTCATCAGGCGCAATAAAATGCTTGATGGGTGCCCAGGTAAGGTCTACTTCAGAGTCACGCTCGGCGTACTTGCGGAAGCTGAGGTAGCGGGTCATGTTGCCCATGCCAACGCTCAGGATGGCTCCAAAGCGATACGGTTTTTGGGTGTTAATGGTCTGAGCTGTGAGATTGTTTGATTGGCGATGCATTAGTTGTTGCTCGTAAAACTCATGCCGTATCTATGGGGCAGGCACGCTCGCCTGACTGAATTGCTCGCTGAGAACTGTTACTTGGCTAGCACATTGCTAAACGTAAGCAATATTTCCACCTGTACTTATACACTCCTACCTATTCCAGAGAGCAAGCAATAGTAGTCGAAGAGAACGTTAGGACAGACATCAACCTTGAAATTTCCTTTGAGCGAGAGCTTCTATTTATCCCTTATTCGTCATCCTTTTGCTGTACGCCTGTTCACAAAAACTGTCGCTTACTCGTCTGAAATTTGCTGTGATAGATGATTATGAGCAATGACACTTCACTGAATCTTTACATCACTATGGAGGCATGATACCGTGTCGTGCAAACAGCAGACGCAACCGCTAAAGCGAAAACGGAACGGCATTTCTGTATGATAGGAGAGCGATCGCGCCATGCGGGTCGATCGTGTATCTTTGATTTTTCTGGAGCTAGTGGTATGGTCACTCTCAAAATTGCCGTCTATATTGTTGTTGCTTTCTTTGTTGCGCTGTTTATCTTTGGCTTTTTGTCTAATGACCCTGCCCGTAACCCGAAGCAGCGCGATTTAGAGTAGACTGAGCCTGCATTGCAACATTATGGTGGGGGTGGCGTGGGCTACCCGCCATTTGCCAGTAAAGCAACCCCCAGGGGTTGCTTATTCGTTTGAGACTGTCGCTATATGCCCTATCCGGTTTCGCCACCGACTCCTCCTGCCCTCATCGCTACTCCGTCTCAAGACGTTAGGCACTCACCACACGCTCCATTGGTTGTTTCAGCACCAGCAGCAACCCAACAGACGGTACCACTGACGCAGCTCCGCCAAGAGAATGCTGTAGCTCCTAGCCCAGCGGCTCCTGAAACGGAAAGCTTGCCGACAGCAGCGACTTTTATTGAGCAGTCGGGGGTGTCGCAAGCGTCGCTCCTTGGCACCTCAACAACAACTGGTTATTTGTTGAAGGATGCCCAGCTTAAAAATGATCAACAAGCGAGCGTTTCTAACCCTCAATCAAAGGCTGTCAAGCCTAAAGAAACGCCTGACAAGGCTGATACGGTCACGGAATGGAAGCAACAGCCCGTAGGAAGGCAGCGTTTAGCTAATGGAGCCCCGTTGCCCAGCCCATTGCCTAGACAGATACCGCCGATCGCCGTTCCACCAGTTAGCGCTCCAGCGACTCGCAATAAACGTACTGCTGTAGAGCGATCGCTGCCTGTTTCAGGTGCCACAGACTCCGGTGAGTCTGTGGTGTACTCTCTCTCAGGGACAACGCAGCCAAACCAGTCAACCCGTGAATCGGCTGTTATCTCAGGGCTGAGTGACGCAATTATCCTGGACGAGTTTGCCCAAGAGACCTTGGCACAGGAAGAAACGGGCATGTCTGGTAAGCCAGGGCTGGTGATCCGTGCTCAAGCGCCTGATCAAACGCCGCTACTCTTACCGATGCCAACGTTGGATCAACCAGCGGGCAATCCAGTGCCAACCCCAACAACTGAGCAACCACCCGTTCAACTAGAGATTCCGACTCAGCCACCAACGCAACCAGAACCAACGCAAGCTCCGCCGAGCACTGGTTCACCACCCTCTGGTGATTCACCGACCACTGGTGGTTCACCGACTCCTGGGACAACTCCGGATGTTGGATCGGTGATTGAGCTAACCGCAGACCGTCAGGAATATGATGAGCAACGCAAGATTTTTACGGCTGAAGGCAATGTTCTGATGCGGTTTCAGGGTGCGTTGCTAGATGCCGATCGTATCCAGGTCAATTTGGACAATCGGCTAGCAGTGGCAGAGGGCAACGTAGCGTTGACCCGTGGCAGCCAGGTTTTGCGTGGACAACGGCTCGACTATAACTTTGTTCAGGGTGCTGGCACACTGTTGAATGCCAGGGGTGAAATTTTTCTTCCCAATACAGGTACCGATCTGGCGCTAGGGTCACGAAATGAAGGCGTGACGATCGCACGTTCTGTGAGCGATCGAGTAACATCTGCCCAACCGACGCAAAATGTCAGTAGCCCCGGCAGCCTCGGTGTCGGCGTCGGCTTTGGACGAGATGCAGCCCGGATTCCTGGTGGTGTGCCTCAAGGGGGGGCAGTCCGACGGTTGCGCTTTGAAGCGGATCAAATTGAGTTCACCCCAGATGGCTGGGTTGCCCAGAACATTCAGATCACCAACGACCCTTTTTCGCCTCCAGAGCTAGTCTTAAAAGCAGAACAGGCGACGTTTACCCGCGTTTCGCCATTACGGGATGAGGTGCGGACAAAACGCCCCCGGCTGGTGTTTGACCAGCGTCTGACCCTGCCCTTCTTCCTACCTGTAGTTGCTTTAGACCGGCGGCAGCGATCGCCGGCTCTCTTTCAGTTTGGTTACGATGACGAAGATCGGGGCGGCTTGTTTATCGAACGTCCGTTCAGAGTGCTATCGTCTGATACCGTTCGGTTTACTCTGTCACCGCAGTTTTTTGTGCAGCAAGCCATCCTTAACGGTGGTAGCCCCTTCAAGGCAGAAAACTTTGGCTTGCGAGGGTCTTTGGAGGTTAACCCCGGTCCATTGACCAGTATTCGAGGCAGGGTATCTTTTACAAGCCTGGATTTGAACGATCTTGAAGATAATGTCAGAGCCAGCCTACGGGCACAGCAATTGGTAGGCGATCACACGTTAGCGTTTGAGTATAGCTATCGCGATCGCCTGTTTAACGGCTCGCTAGGGTTCCAGACGGTGCAAAGTAGCCTGGGAGCCGTATTAATCTCACCCAGAATTATTTTGGGCAAGTCTGGCATTGAGCTAACGTACCAGGTTGGTGCTCAGTACGTGAATGCGGATACTGATCGCCTTGACCTTTTAAGCGCCGATCGCAGCAACAACCGGATTAGCCTGGGTCGGTTTGAGGGAACGGTGCAGCTAGCGCGTGGTTTTACCCTCTGGCAGGGGACTGCGCTACCGCCAACCCCAACAGAAGGTTTACGCTATAGCCCAGTACCCCTCACGCCCTACGTTGGTTTGGGGGTGACGCTGAGAGGGGTTGCCAGTGCCTATACAAGCGGTGATACTCAGCAAAACCTCATTGCTAGTGTAGGTCTGAGCGGTCAGTTTGGGCATTTTTCCCGCAAATTCTTTGACTATACTGCGTTCAATATTGCCTACATTCAATACATTGGAAGCGGGCAATCGCCTTTTCTCTTCGATCGCACAGTTGATAATCGCATTCTTAGTCTTGGCATCACCCAACAGATCTACGGTCCGTTTCGAGTTGGCTTTCAAACTGCTATCAGTTTAGATACAAACAATCAGATCAGCACTGACTACTTTTTGGAATACAGCCGCCGCACCTACGCGATCATCGTACGCTACAACCCAATCCTGTCCATTGGCTCCTTAGGCTTGCGAATTAGTGACTTTAACTGGACGGGTGGCACCGATACGTTTGAAGGAGCAGACATTACCCCAGTTGAAGGTGGTGTGATCTTGCGTCGCGATGAATAGAAGAAAGCGTTAAGCAAGTATTCCTTTGAGCGTTTGTCACTTCTACAGAATCTAGTCCATTACTTCTTTATTCTTGCCGCTCTAACTTTCATGTCATCTTCTTCCCCGGTTGCGTGTCAGGTTTGCTAAAGTGGCAGGGGCATTGCTCGCGCTGTCTAGATAGGAAAGCCCTCCCCCATGACTAAGAAAAAAAAGCCGTCCCTATTATTGCCCGTAGGTGCTGCTGTACTGTTAGTGGGTGGAGGTGCTACTGCCTACTGGTTTCTAAATCAGCGGGGCGGCCCAGGAGACCTGCCGATCGGTGCTGAAGTGATTCCGCAAGATGCACTGATGACGCTCTCGGTCTCGACTGACCCTGGGCAATGGCAACAACTGCGCGAGTTTGGTACACCTCAAAGTCAGGCAGCCTTTGACAAGAACCTGGCGCAACTGCGCGATCGACTCTTGACTGCCAATGGCTACGATTATGCAAAAGATATTCAACCCTGGATTGGCAAAGAAGCAAGCATTGCCTTGTTGTCACCACAGCCCCTTGCCGCTGCGCCAAATACCCCTGCACCTGCGGCTCCTAAGCCTTTAGCGATCGTGGTACTGCCGATTCAAAACCCGCTACAGGCAAAGCAGCTTTTGGAGCAGCCGAGACCCCAGGCAGGCAAGCTAGTAGACCGCACCTACAAAGGTTTCCAGATTAAAGAGACGCAGGGCAAGGCAGAGAATATTTCGGCAACGGTGTTTGACGGCAGATTACTGGTGGTCACCACCGATCCCAAAGCAATGGATCGAGCGATCGATACCTATAAAGGTGAACAAGGGCAAGCAGCGCTGAAGGCAACTCCAGGCTATGCCCAAGCGGTTAGTAAGATCCAGACAGCACAAACGTTTGGTAAGCTTTACCTCAACTTTCCAGCCGCTACTGCCTTTACGGCAGCCAATACAGGCAAGGCAGCACCACCGAACCTGGCACAGACACAGACGCAAGGTGTGGCAGCGACGTTAAGCTTGGAGACCGAGGGCGTTCAGTTTAAAGGTGTAACCTGGTACAAGCCCGATAGCCAAAAAACCTTTCAAGTGGAGAACAAGGGCAAAAGTATGCCGGGTCGTCTGCCAGCCAGCACGCTCTTGATGGCATCAGGCGGCAACTTGAGGCAGTTCTGGCAGAATTACAGCCAGGGCGCAACAGCCATTAACCTTGCAGTACCCGCGTCACCAGATTGGTTGCCAAACGCTTTGAAATCAACCGTTAACCTGGATCTAGAGCAGGACTTTCTGACGTGGATGCAGGGTGAATTTTCACTAGCACTGGTTGCGACACCCGATGGTAGTCCCGCTGGTTTACCGTTCAACCTCTTGTTTATGGTGCAGTCGAACGATCGACGAGCAACGGAAGCCACATTCAAACAGCTAGACCAGACAATGGCAGAGAAGTATAAGTTCAAGGTTGAAGCGGCTAAGGCAGGCGATCAACCCCTTACTAACTGGTCGTTGCCAGCACTTGGGTTTACTGCCTCCCACGGTTGGCTGACCGACAATGTGGCGTTTATTGCGCTTGGTTCGCCAACCGTTTCAGTGGTGAACGAAATCTTGCCGAAACCCTCTGCCTCGCTAGCCGATAGTCAAGCCTTTAAAACCAGTGTCCCATCTGGTCCCACTCCTAACAACGGCAATTTCTTCGTGAATGTGGATGCCTACAAAGCGAAGAACCTACCGCTACCGCAACTGCCGCTTGGCAATCAAAATCTGCTTGATGCTATTCGCTCGATCGGTGTCACAGCAGGTATTAGCGACGCTCGCACCACGCGCTACGATGTCACCGTGTTGTTGCAAAAGGCTGGCAAACCTGCCCCTCTGCCTAGCCCTACAGTGCCTGCTAATACTCCATCGCCAACTAATAGCCCAGCGCTCGAGCTTCCTGGTGCTGTTCCATCCCCCTAACAAAACTTCCTAACTATTCTCAAGAATCGTAGGATAGAGAAAGGGCATTGGTTCAAAGCCTGGAGAAAAATACGGCATGGATTTGGTTAGACTGCAAACTATTTTTGATAATGCGTCCTTTGCAATTCTGTTTGCGACAGCGCTGGTGTATTGGGTTGGGGCAGCCTTTCCTCGTGTACCCTACCTGTCGCTGTTAGGCACAACGGGCATGGCGATCGCCAACCTCTGTATCGCTGCTCTTTTGGGCGCACGCTGGCTAGAAGCTGGCTACTTTCCCCTCAGCAACTTGTATGAGTCGCTCTTTTTTCTCACATGGGGCATCACCGCCATTCATTTGGTTGCCGAGAACATGAGCGACAGCCGCCTTGTTGGTGTAGTAACGGCTCCAGTTGCAACAGGCATCACTGCTTTTGCAGCACTGACGCTACCGAAGGATATGCAAGCCTCTGCGCCTCTGGTGCCTGCGTTGAAATCCAATTGGCTAATGATGCACGTTAGCGTGATGATGTTGAGTTACGCCACGCTCATGGTGGGATCGCTGCTGTCGATCGCCTTTTTAGTGGTTACACGGGGTCAAAAAATTGAGCTACGTGGCAGTTCAGTGGGTACAGGGGCGTATCGCGATCGTACGTATCAACTGCGACGTGACGGCGAACTGGTGATACCTGCAACAGCGCTTTCCAGCACATCAACGAATCCGCAAACAGAGCTAAATGGTAGCACCGCTACGGCAGTACTCAATGCTCCGACTGTAGCCCCTGTTGCAATGCCGCTCTCACCCCAACGCCTGAGTCTTGCCGATACGCTAGACAATATTAGCTATCGCATTATTGGGCTAGGCTTTCCGCTACTGACGATCGGTATTATTGCTGGTGGTGTTTGGGCAAACGAAGCATGGGGTTCTTACTGGAGTTGGGACCCTAAAGAAACTTGGGCACTCATCACCTGGCTGGTCTTTGCCGCTTACCTGCACTCTCGCATTACCAAAGGTTGGCAAGGTCGTCGTCCAGCCCTTTTAGCAACCGTTGGGTTCGTAGTCGTCTGGGTTTGCTACCTGGGTGTAAATTTGTTGGGCAAGGGACTTCATAGCTATGGGTGGTTTCTTTAAGTGGGAAGGATGAGAGATACAAGATGAGGGATAAAAGCTAAAAGGGTGATTAGAGTCAATGCACTCCTAGCGTTCAGCTCAAAGCTCAAAACTACGTTCTCATTTCCTCTCACCTCACTCCCTGTAATTGACGTTTAACAGTAGACGATGGATAACCAATTTGAACCGCTGAATAATGACGAGGTGCTGTTTATCAACGTAGGTCGGGTATTGATGGTGAATCCCACATTTAAAGTGGGCGAATTTATTGATGCCCTGGCTCAGGCTATTAGCGATCGCGAAACTGACTGGTCTGACGATAACGAAGGCTGGTTTGGTGAGGGTTTACCCTGCGAAGCGCTCCGCTTTGGCACTCAAGGCTGGCAGCGTGGTCGGGTTCGCATTCGTCTAGAGTTTGTCCCAGACGCCAGCAAACCTAAAATGCTAGATGTGCCTCGTGAACGAACACGCCGCCCTGAGAAGCCAGACCCCAAATTTGATGATGTTTATAACGATATTGATGACGATTACTAATGCCAGAGGCAGCCTTCGATCGCTCTAATGCTCGGCATTCGCAAGGCTCTTCTAATCAGGGTTGGATACCCCTGCATGCACACCTGCATCGAACGCTAAAAGAACGGCAATTGTTAGTACAGAAACAACGTGTGCTAGTTGCCGTTTCGGGTGGTCAAGATTCGCTTTGTCTGGTCAAACTGCTCTTAGACCTGCAACCTAAATGGGGATGGCATTTGGCGATCGCTCACTGTAACCATCGCTGGCGGTTAGACTCTGATGCAAACGCTGTTTATGTGAGTCAACTTGCGTGCAACTGGCAAATCCCTTACTACCAACAGACTGCTGAAAGCAGCACGATCAGCGAGGCAACGGCACGGCAGTGGCGCTATGAAGCTTTGACAACGATTGCCCAACAGCACGACTATTCCTGCATTGCGACAGGACATACTGCCAGCGATCGTGCAGAAACCCTCCTCTACAACCTGATGCGCGGTAGTGGCGCTGATGGCTTGCAAGCGCTTGTCTGGAAACGTCTCCTCACCCCTGCTATTCAGTTAGTGCGCCCCCTTTTAAGCATGACTCGTGCTGCAACAGGGCAGTTTTGCCATGATGCTCAGTTACAAGTTTGGGACGACACAACGAACGACGACCTGACCTATGCCCGTAACCGCATTCGTCAAGAACTCTTGCCTTCCTTGCATCACTTCAATCCACAAGTAGAATATGCTTTGTCCCAAACAGCAGAACTACTCCAGGCAGACGTAGAGTACCTTGAAGCACAAGCAGCAGCGTTACTTCAGCAGGCACAACATCCTGCTCGCCCAGGACTCGATCGCTCTCTTCTAAAACACGCTCCCCTTGCACTCCAACGCCGCACTGCCCGTCAATTTCTCCAGCAAGCCTTACCCTCCGCTCCCAACTTTGACCACATCGAGAAACTGGTGAGCTTAATTACAGCACCGAATCGATCACAAACCGATCCCTTTCCAGGCGGTGCGATCGCTCACGTCGAAGCTAACTGGATCTGGCTCAAGCACTACAATGACAGTTGCGGCTGAAGAAACGCATAACCAAGATCAAAGTAGTTTACTACCCAAAGTTAGTTCTTAAGATGCAGCGAGTTCTGGCGTGCTGGTAAGGTTGGCGAGGATTTGGCGCATTTCGGCGATCGCCTGCCCTTGATGTTCTCCTGTTTCCTGAAACTGAGTGATTGTGCCTGAAATACCGTCAAGCCGTTGCCGCAAACTGTCTACATTATCCTGAATCGGCTGAAGCATTTCCTGATAGAGGTTCACGCGCCCCCAGGTTTCAGCGGCGGCAGAACGGCGATCGAGCAGGGCTTGTTCTAACTGTTTGAGTTCGTTGCGCTTGTTTTCTTGTTCCGTTGCTTGTGTATTGACCATGCCCTGTGCCTGATCGATCGCGCCGCGCATTTGTTCGATTTGGCTCTCCAGCTTTTGCAGTTCTTCGACTTGCTGCTGCCGTTGGGCTTCAATTTGGCTCAGAATGGGTCCCAGATCGATATCGTTTTCTTGTATCGCTGAATCAGTATTGCCCTGACGACGTAACAGCACAGTGCGGTGCTGGCTCAACAGACCATCGCGTTCTCGCAGGTTACGGCGCTGACCAACCAGAGTTTCGTTGAGCATCTGGTAGCCGTCTTGCTCATCTGCCAGTTCGTTTTCCAAGTTAAGACGATCATACTCATTGGCTGCCTGGATCTTTGCTTGTAGGTCGTTAATTTCCTGCTGCTTGTAACGCAGTTCCTCTTCTTGGCTTTCCACAAACTGAGAGAGCTTCTGCAAATCGCGCTCTAGATCGCTGACGACCTTTTGCAGTTCGTCGATCGGCAGCTTCTCAAGGGCTTCAACATCCACTTTTTGCCCAATCTTGACCTTATCAGAGCTGTCTGCCAAGCCGTAAAGCTGCTGATGTAGATCCTCTTGGTTTTGGATTTGTATACCTAGCATCCGGGCATACTCTTGCCGCACGTTGAGCGACGTTTGTTGTACCTTCAGTTCTGCCCGCCCTTGTTCTAGCGACTCTTGCGCCTGGTTCCACTCGTGCCAGCGCTGGTGAATGTCTTGAGTTTGGCGATCGGCTTCGTCTTGCAACTGCTGCGCGGTGGATCGCTGTTGCTCCAAATTCTGCCACTGCTGATTGAGCGTGTTTTGCTGCTGCACCAAAATTTCTACCGAAGCATTCAGTTGGTCTCGTACCACATCTGTAGAGGGTACTGCACCTGCCAACCGATTCAGCAAGTCTTGAATAATGCGTGCCTGCTCATCGTCGAGAAAGGCAGTCTGCTGAAACTCTGCCTGCCGCTCTTCTAGACGACTCATCTCGCCACGCAGATGATTCCAAGCTCCTTCTAACTCCTGACGGTTGCGCTCAAATTCATCGCGCTGCTGGTTCACTTCATCACGTAGGGTTTCAAACTCCTGACGCTGCTGCTCTAGCTGTTCAAAGTCGTCCTCCATCTGCTGGAGTTGCTCACGTCGGGTTTCCATCTCCATTTCCCGACGATTGAGTTCCTGACTCTGATACGTCAGAGACTGCTTCCATTGTTCAATCTCTTCTTCTTGTGTCTTAAACTTTTCTTGCAGTCGCGAAAAGTTCTGGAGAATGCTAACCAGTTGCCGTCCGGCTTCCTGGACACGCTGCACTTGCTTATTGGCTGTAAGGTCAACCAGTACTAGAGCGCCACCGTTGTAGTTGTTTGCCTCATCGCAACCAACGACTTCTTCACTAGTTACTGCACTCCAGCTTTGTTCAGACCGCTGGCAAGCAAGCAGCTTCAACTCTGCCTTGCCGCCACCCAGCAAGCCACCGCTCTTTTTTTGTACTTCTGCAAGATACAGCACGCTGATAATCCTCTTCTGTGTCTGTGCCCAATCTCGATCGCCACTTAAGCAATCTGGTGTCCAATAGACTAGTTTGGGATAGTCTGACCAAAGCCACTAAACCTAGTGTAATCAGACAACCCTATCAGAACAATCCTTATATCTAGTCGCGATCGTGCAAATCTAGTTGCTTAATGCCAGTGCGCCAACGTTTAATCAACGTCATCAGCTACCGTATACCTTTGTCTTCAACCTAGTTTATAACGCACGATGTTGACTGCAATGCTCAAATCAAGAACTACAGCATTGTAGTTCTACGAATTATGCCTGCATCAAAGTATCTCTACCACAGACTAGCACTGCTGAAAGCTAAGACAGACCATCTTTGTCAACAGACTAGTCAGTCTTTACCCTGCTACTCCAGGTTAGACGCCCCTTCCAGGCACCAATTTTTCTCTTAGACGTACTTTCAAAGATAACGTCAATCGCACCCATTAGCACTCTAGTCCCTGAGTATGCCATTTTGCCATCCGTAAAGCTAGCAGCTTTTCAGACAGGTTAAGGTATTACACATAATTCCCCCCCAGGTACGAACAGTAAAGAACTGTAACGTAGGAAACGGTAAGTCTCTACCTTCAGACATCTCTGTTCTTAACGCCGACGGAAAGCGAAGAGTGCTCCTATTACGCGATGTTAACGCAGATAGACAGTCACGCGATGACCTATGCGATCGCTAGTTGCAACAGCCATAAGTTGGAAAAACTGAGAGATTCGATCAATAAAGGTATCAAGGGGGAGTATAAAAGTTGTATCAGCCCGTTGTCTTAGCCAGTCAGCGGCTGGTACATCAGAGATTCTTTGCCAAGCGACTACTGCTGCAAAAGATGCCTGAATCGAAACAAGTTCCAAGCGTTTGAGGAAAAGGCTGGAGTTTCATGCAGGGGAAGTTGAATGAAATTGACATTCGTAGCATTCTGCAACTCATTGAGTTGGGGCAGCGAACGGGTGAGCTTTTTGTCGAAGCGTATCCATCGCAACCAAGCGGCATGGGCAACCCTGGCATGGTTTATGTGCAAGATGTGCGTGCGTCAAAAGCACTGGCAGAGCAGTATTGGTTTGTTTTTTTCCTAAATGGAGAGATTGTCTATGCAGCTGATCGCGCCACCAGTTTATCGCGGCTGTCAGATTACCTTCGGCGCTATCGGGCAGAGGCGACGCTGAGTAGTCTAGTGGTGCCGTCGATCGCAACCACCAATGCACCAGAGTACGGCTATTTATGGGCACTGCTTGAAAACCATATCCTAACCCCAGCACAGGGTCGCAGCATTATTCAAAGCATGGTGCATGAGACGCTGTTTGACCTGTTAAGCCTGCATCAAGGCTCGTTCATCTTTGAGTTGGGACCAGCGCTTTCACCACAGTTGACCACGCTAGAGATGACACCTCTACTGGCAAAAATTATGAAGCAGGTGCAGGAATGGAAGCAGTTTCATCCCCATATTCAATCGCCCGACCAATGCCCAGTGATCGCAGACCTTGCCATGCTTCAAGACACGCTGTCTAAACGCACGTTGGCAACCTTAGACCGCTATGCTGACGGTAAAACGTCGATTCGTCAAATTGCACGTTATTTGAATCGCGATAGTTTAACCGTAGCGCGGGCAATCTATCCTTATGTACAGAAGGGTGTAATTCAACTTATTTATGGTACTACCAAAGAAAATGAGTCGGGTAGCGGTGTCAAGCCCGTGCGTTCTAGAGAATTTGGACGACTGCCCGAACCTAGACCGTTGAGAGTTGTTTGCATTGACGATGGCGTAACGGTACGAGAAACGGTGGAGCACATTTTGCGGCAACATAGCTATGAAGCAACAGCGATCGGCAACCCGTTGAAGGCACTTAGTCTTGTCTTTCAGCTCAAGCCTGATTTGATTCTTTGCGATATTGCAATGCCTGAATTGGACGGGTATGAAATCTGCGCCATGCTGCGGAAGTCCACCGCATTTCGCCAAATTCCGATCGTGATGCTGACAGGCAAGGATGGCTTTATTGATCGCGTGAAAGCCAAAATGGTCGGTGCAACTGATTACTTAACAAAACCCTTTGGTGAAAGTGAGCTTTTAATGTTGGTTGAAAAGTACATTGGTGCAGGCGAACAATATAGTAGCCAGCACAACGATGCACTCAATAATGTAGACAATGATCTGGAAATTGATTGGACAGATGCTGACTCAACATTGACATCCGTTTAGCGCTAAATCGAGGATACTTTATGGATTACATAGTTTTAGGGTGAATACTAAGGTGAATAGCGTTGGGTCTTCCCGTTAACGTTTCAGCCGGCAAGCAGGGAAAGGAATATGAGTACAGTTCTGGTCGTGGAAGATAGTGTGACTCAACGAGAGATGATTACCGATCTCTTAAAGGGGAGTGGTTTAAGTGTGACGGTAGCTGGTGACGGCGTTGAGGCATTAGAGAAAATTCAAGGACATCGACCTGATCTAGTGGTGCTAGATATTGTCATGCCGCGCATGAATGGTTATGAAGTCTGCCGTCGCCTCAAAGCCGATCCTAAGACTCAAGATGTGCCCGTTGTCATGTGTTCATCCAAAGGGGAAGAGTTCGATCGCTACTGGGGCATGAAACAGGGCGCTGATGCTTATATTGCCAAACCTTTTCAGCCGACCGAATTAGTGGGAACAGTCAAGCAATTGTTGCGGGGTTAAGCAAAAGCAATGGTCGGCAATCCAGATTTTTTAACGGGCAGGGGGCAAGATCAGGCACCCGAATTTCAGGAGTTGGAAAGTCCTGAAGGTGAGCTGCACTTGCGGTTTTACATCACATCCGGCAGTGAATTTGCGCTACCAGCGATGGGGATTCGAGAGGTATTGTCGCCATCACCCGATCGGATTACGCCCGTGCCGAATGTTTCACCACTGCTTTTGGGTACTCTTAATGTACGCGGACGTGTCGTTTGGGTTGCCGATCTTGGTCAATTCTTGGGCGATCCAACGCCATTGAATACAGATAAACCAGAAGTTCAAGTTATTGCTGTTGAAGACCAAGACATTATGCTAGGTTTAGCGGTCGATCGCATCGTTGGTATGGACTGGCTGGATATTGAGGAGGTGCAGATGTCTACCAATGTGCCCGATAGCGTTGCTCCGTTTCTACGTGGTGAGTGGGTTTTAGATGCACAAGCAAATAAGTTTCTCCGACTATTAGATCAGATTGCCATTCTGCGATCTGCTCGATGGGCAGCCTAGGAGAGAAATTGACGTGAAAAAAACACGAACTAGCGGTAAAACTGAGAAACAAGTCACGCGGATTGAGTGCGGTGTCGGTCAGAGCCAAGCCGTACGTCGCAGAACCTCCGCTATGCCTAAGCTACAGCACTCAATACGCAACTGGGAGGAGGCAAATGGCAACTGGCACTGAATACGCACAAGAATATCAGCAAGCGCAAAAGGCATATGTGCAGGGCAACTATGAGGAGGCGGCGGAAATCGTTGATCGCCTTATTAAAGAATTTCCTGAAGATCCCAGCGCATCGTTGCTACGTGGTCATGTCTATTGCTACGGGCTACAGCAGTTCGCGATCGCTAGAGACCAATACCAATCAGTGCTGGGGCTGACAACCGATCAGGAGTTTATCAACTACGCTAACGATGGTCTAGCTTACATTGATAGCCAGGCAGGCGATGCGGGTGAAGATAATTTTGGTGGAGCGATCGCGTCTGATGTCTATGCGTCATCCGAACCAGCTATTCCGTCTACGGATTGGGACCAGGATGATAACCTGAGCTTCAACAATCTGGATTTAAGTAATGAGTTTGACAATGCGTTCGGTGCTGATGACCTTAGCTTTGACCCCAATTTTGACTCAAACTTCGACTCCAGCTTTAACTCTGCATCAGACACATACGGGCAGGATTTTGCGTCGTTAGCAAACGAGCCGTTCGCTAGCCCATTTGATAATGGTACGCAGTTACAGGAAGCCAGTGCCTTAGACAGTTTTGATTCTCTCTCTGATCCATTCTCGGTTGATGCAGCACTGGATCATCCGCAAGATGACGCATTCTCGCAGCTGCCAGCAGAACCGCTGAACTTTGACACTAATAGTACACCTGGTGCGATCGACTTCGATGTACCCGATTTCAGTACGCCTGATTACGGCACGTCGGACTTTAGTACGTCGAGCTACGGCACACTATCCACTCCCAACAATGACCAGTTTGCTGCCGCTTTAGACGAGTTTGATGATGCGTTTGCACCACTGGATCTGCCAGGCGCATCACCGATCGATCAGCCATCCTACACGATTGAAAACGATCACTCCACGCCCCCTTTAGATACAGCTCGTAACAGCAGCAATCACCGCATCACCGAAGATGAGACCCTGTTTATGGGTAGTACGGGGGTGTATGAGAGTGATCAGTTTGGGGCAGCCAGCGGCTTTACACAAGAGCCAGCAGACTCCCTCTACAGTGACCGTGCTAATGCAGATTCTGGTAGCAGCAGGCAAACCAGCGCCGACTTTCTAGATGAGTTTGACGAATTTGATGATCTTGGCAATCTCGCCGATTTTGATCTTTCAGAAAATTCTGCTGGCTTTACAAGCCCCTCTGTCAATGCTAGTTTTGATTTACCAGGAAGCGGTGCTTTAGCAAGTAGTAGTACTGCTGGTGACTTTGACTCCATGGGCTTTGGCAGTAACGGCACCCGTTCTACCATCTCCGATGATGAAGTCTTCAGCATCTCCAGTACGTCTGAGCAAGTACCAACATTTACCCAGTCTGACCAGCAAGGAGTTGAACCTAGTCCTAGCGTTGAACAAGGGGCACTAGCGTTTTTAGAGAATGCGCCTATTGAACGTAAGCAGTTCTACACTGCGGTCACAGCGGGGATCTTTTCAGCAGTGGCTGTGGCTGTGGTGAATCTTATCTCTACTAGCACCTTACCTGGCACGGGTGAGAATGCCACACCTCGAGAAAAGGAACTCTCCAGTGCGGTCATTTCGCGACTTCAGGGCACTGGCTGGGCGATGGCTTTAGTGGGCGGTTTGTCGGGTGGGATGGCAGCCTTTGCTGTAGGGCAATTTACTGCCAAGAAAATCAAGCAATCGACGGATGATTTGCAAGCGCAATTTAATTCGGTTTGTCAGGGCAACTTGAATGCTCGTGCTACGGTTTATACCGAAGATGAATTTGGTCATCTCTCATCGGGCTTCAACCAGATGGCACGGGTCATTCTTACCACTACCAGTGAAGCGCAACGCAAGGCAGAAGAGCAAGAGCAAGCGAAGGAAGATTTGCAGCGTCAGGTGATTCGACTGCTAGACGATGTGGAAGGCGCAGCTCGTGGTGACTTGACGGTGCAGGCAGAGGTAACGGCAGACGTGCTGGGTGCCGTTGCTGACTCGTTCAACCTGACGATCCAAAACCTGCGAGAAATTGTGCAACAGGTGAAAGTAGCAGCGCGGCAGGTTAGTAAAGGCTCGACCGACAATGAAATGTTTGCCCGTAGTTTGTCGTCTGATGCACTCCGACAGGCAGAAGAGCTTGCAGTCACGTTGAACTCGGTGCAGGTGATGACCGACTCGATTCAACGGGTGGCAGAAAGCGCCCGGGAAGCGGAGGAAGTCGCACGATCGGCATCGGCAACCGCGCTTAAGGGTGGGGAAGCAGTAGAACGGACTGTGGCAGGTATCCTCGAAATCCGCGAAACGGTGGCAGAAACCACGCGCAAGGTGAAACGCCTTGCAGAATCATCGCAAGAGATTTCTAAGATCGTCGCTTTGATTTCGCAAATTGCCTCTCGTACCAACTTGCTGGCACTTAACGCCAGTATTGAAGCAGCACGGGCAGGCGAAGCGGGTCGTGGGTTCGCGATCGTTGCTGACGAGGTGCGACAGTTAGCTGACCGTGCCGCCAAAGCCTCGAAAGAAATCGAACAAATCGTATTGCAAATTCAGGGTGAAACAGGCTCTGTAATGACCGCGATGGAGGAAGGGACGCAGCAGGTTATTGAAGGCACTCGATTAGCAGAACAGGCAAAGCGATCGCTCGAAGATATCATTCAGGTTTCTAATCGAATCGACGTACTAGTGCGTTCGATTACAGCAGACACTGTTGAGCAAACTGAGACCTCACGCGCGGTCGCTCAGGTCATGCAATCGGTTGAGTTGACCGCTCAGGAAACCTCTCAGGAGGCGCAAAGAGTGTCTGGTTCGCTGCAAAACCTGGTGGGTGTTGCCCGCGATCTACTTACATCTGTAGAACGGTTCCGCGTTGAAACGATCGAGCGCAAATAGCGTTAGACCACAGCGCTCGGCGTCAGGTGTCAATTTCAGATGTATCAGGTACAGTAGAGCAATTCAGGTGTGTTATGCGAACTGGCTTATATAAGCCTCGTTATATCGTTGCTGTCAGCCTGGATAGCGGCTCACAAAGCCTCAAGCTAGACACACCACGACTAAGGTTTCCTGATTAAAACCCTGAGTGCGATCGATTTGGTAGAGCGTACCATGCCTTTCGGTAGCAATCATCATACTTTCCAGAGAGATAGGATACTGCCATGCAGCCTGAACAGCAACAGCGAATCATGGGCTACTTCATTGAGGAGGCAAAAGACCACCTCAATACGATCGAGCAAGGTGTGCTCAATCTGCAAAGCACCATCGAAGACCAGGAAATGGTCAACGAACTGTTTCGGGCGGCACACTCTGTTAAGGGTGGTGCAGCAATGCTGGGCTTAAGCAGCATCCAGCAAGTATCCCATCGGCTCGAAGACTACTTCAAGATTCTTAAAGAGTCCCCTGTCAAGGTCGATCAAAAGCTCGAAGGTTTGTTTTTGCAAGTCTTTGATGCCTTGCAAGAGTTGGTTGGACAGCTCCAAGGACCGTTTGGATTAACTGATGAAACGGCTAAAGCGACTGTAGCTGGCGTTGAGCCAGTCTTTAACGCGCTAGAAACACATTTGAATGTGCTGGCAAGTAATGCTGCTCCAGCAACTGCGGCTACCGCTGCTAGTCGCCCGATCGCCGTCAGCAGTCCTGCTGTTTCTTCCGCCCAACAGGATAGTGCGTTCGTTTTACTGTTCCAAAACGACATTCCTCTGCGTCTGCGCGAGATGCTGCAACTGTTTAAACAGTCGGAGTTGGATGATGCCAACCGCCAACAGCTGCAGGATCTCTGTCGTCACTTGATCAGCATTGGTGAGCAGTTTGACCTGCCTGATTGGTGTGCCTTGATCGAGCTGTCAAGAGCCGCGATTGCTCATCGTGATAATGCCTATCGAATGCTGGCTCCAATTGTCATCAAAGACATTAAGCAGGCACAAGAACTAGTTCTCTCGGGGCGTGCGTCCGAAATTGTGCCGTGCGCTCAACTGCAAGCGCTACAGCCATCGGCACCAACTGTTGAACCTGCGATTGACGACTTTGCTGATCTGCTAGCGGCTACAGATGATGCTGATTGGCTCACAGAGCCATCCACTGCAACGGCTGACGATGCTTTGTTTGCTGAAATGGATGACGCTGCGCCTGAAATCGATTTTGGCGATAGCTTTGACCTGAATGACAGTTTCGGCACAGTACCTGCTGAAGCCGATCACGCTGACCAAAATGGTCCCGAAGTAGGCATGGCAGAACTCAATAGCCTGGCAGACCTGTTTGAAGGCGAGATGCCCGACCTCGGTTCAACCTGGCAAGAGGAAGAGGTCATTGCTCTTCCTGCAGATGTGCGGGTCGTCAGCGCTAATGATACGACCGATATTGATACGGCTGCCGACTTTTCTGATCTCCTATTTGATGAGTCAGAAATTGGTCAGGAAGAGGCTTCGACCTCCTCTCAGGATGCGCTCACCGACTTGTTCAGCGATGATCTGCTGCAACCAGACGCGCTACCAAGCGAATTGATTGACGATCGCGCCCTTCCCACCAGTAGCGATGCCCAAGCTGATTTGGACGCTCTGTTTACGGGCTTGGACTCTACAGACTTGAGTGTTTCAGCGCTAACGGACACGTCTACAGATCAAGCCAGCAGTCTCTTTGATACTACCAGCGAAGCTCAAGCTGATCTAGACGATTTGTTGGCTGACTCAAGTGCCGAAGATTGGGGTGAATTGGGCGTAACGGATACACCAGCAGAGCAGAGCAGCACTGCCTTTGACAATATTTTTGGCGACTTGAACCTAGACTCTGAGATGGGTTCACCGGATGCTGTTGAATCAGACCTTGCCGGACTTACGTTTGATGATGCACCTGAGTCCGCTCCCCACCTGGAGGATTTAGGTGGACTCTTTACTGGCATGGATGCCGAGCCAGACCTTACCTTCTCAGAGTTCCAAACTAATTCAGAGCTTCAGCCTGTAGAGCTGAATCTGGACGATGTGGATGACCCCTTCACCACGGAACTGGATGAGCAAATGTTTGAGCTCCCCCCAGTTCCAACCCTGCTTGAAACCACGATCGTTGATCCCTGGGGCGAACCTGACGCGGCTGTTGCTGATCCAGCTTTATCGTTTGACGAGCAGCCTGTGCTACCACTCGGTGACGAAGATCTTGCCACAAGCCCAACTGACACAGAGGACTTCGGTAATCAGTTGAGCGATGACGGCTTTATGCTGGAATCACTTGAGGGATTGTCTGAACAGGATGATCTGGACTTTAGCAGTCTGCTGAGTTCAACGGCTGAACAGCCGCCGAGCGACCCTCAACTTGAGCTGGTAGAAGATTTAGCACTAGAAGAACTGACGGATGACGGGCTTGAGCCATCGATCGCGTCTTGGCTCACTGATGACATACCGCCAGTTGATGAGACATTACCCGAAACTCTTTCAGCCGATGCTGATCTTGAATCTTTAGATTGGTCCTTACCCTCTGGGGAAGCACCGACACCGCAAGCCGATACAGCATTCGAGACCGATTTTTCTGACCCATGGGCAGTGCCTTCGGCTCAGGAAGCTCCTAATACTTCAGATGCTTTTAATCTAGATGCTTCAGAGTTAGATGCTGAAACGGTTGAACTACCAATAGCAGATGACTTAGCAACGGATGCAGGGAGCCTTGCCTTCGACGAATTTGACTTCAACGAGTCTGACTTTGGCACTGCTGGCAGCAGCACTTCAGAAGCGGCTGACTTAGAGACCGGGCTGGACATTGATTTTGGTAGCTTTGGCACAGATAGCGCTCTGAATACAAATCTGTTGGATACATCAGACTCCTGGCTGGTTTCGGAGCCTTCAGAGCAGCCAACTGACCCAGTAGAAGCCCTTGGAGATCCGTTTGGTGAAGCACCAGACACGATCGCCGATTCAGCCGACTTGCTCAGTGAGTCCTTGCTCGATCGCTCTTTAGACGGGCCTGATATTACTGCCTTTGCTTTTGATGCCTCATCAGAACCGCAATCTATCTCGCTAGATGACCTTTCAGTAACGCAGCCACTGGAACCAACGGATGCCTTGGGTGATTTCTTTGACCAGCCAAATCAATCGGATGAGAGCTTCGATCTGCCAGACGATCTGCTGACCATCGGCGTCTCATCGGAACCGCAATCTAGTGAGACAGCTGACACACTCAGCGACGAATTACTTGGTCTTACTGATTTGAATGGTCTAGATGATCTGGATGATTTGAATAATCTGAATGGTCTGGAGCCGATCGCGCCCTTAGATGAGAATCTTGCTCTAAACGATGATCTGTTTGAGTTAGATGAGCCTGTGCTGACTAATGGTGCGGGTCAACAACCAGAGCCTGATCATGATGCTATGGATTTTGACCTGTTTGCATCAACTGACACTGACGCTACTAGCACCGAGCTTGATGCGATCGCGGCGTTTGGTGAAGACGTTACTGAACCTGCTACGAATGCTAGTGAAGCCAGTTTTGATGATGGGAGCCTAAACTTCGACTTGTTTGAGAGCGATGCTCTAGACAATACTGTTCCTTCTCAAGACTCAACGGCTGAAGCCAGTCTAAGCTTTGGTGATGATTTATTTGCCTCTAATGCTCCTGAAAACGTTGACATTAACCTCTCCCCTACTTCGCCAGCTACGGAGAGCTTAAACTTTGGCGATGCGTTGTCATTTGATCTCAGCGATCAAAACGGCACTAACGGTCTTGCTACAGAAAATGCTGAGAGTGAAAACTTTGCACTCGATTTCGAGAATTCTGGTTTCGATGCACTTGATTTTGATACCTTGCCTGCTGATAACGCTGCTGCAACAGACTCACTCTTTGAAGCCGCACCACCAGAGACAGCACCGTCAGACGCAGCACCGTCAGAAGCCGCTGCATTTGATTTTGATTGGGAAGACACCAGCGATAGCACTGCCACAGAAAACGCTGGGAGTGAAGACTTTGCACTCGACTTCGAGAATTCTAATGTCGACGTACTCGATTTTGATGCCTTGCCTGCTGATAACGCTGCTGCTACGGACTCACTCTTTGAAGCCGCACCACCAGAGGCAGCAACACCAGAAGCCAATGCATTTGATTTTGATTGGGAAGGCACGAGCGATAGCACGGCTCTAGACAACACTGCCGCAGAAAGCACTCAGAGTGAAGACTTTGCACTCGATTTCGATGCTTTGCCTGCTGATAACGCTGCTACAGGCTCACTCTTTGACACTGCACCCTTAGAGGCAGCAGCACCGGAAGCTACTGCATTCGATTTTGATTGGGAAGGCACCAGCGACGAAAATATCGCCAGCGACAGCACTGTTACAGAAAGCACTGAGAGTGAAGACTTTGCACTCGATTTCGAGAATTCTGGTTTCGATGCACTTGATTTTGATGCCTTGCCTGCTGATAACGCTGCTGCAACAGACTCACTCTTTGACACTGCACCCTTAGAGGCAGCAGCACCGGAAGCTACTGCATTCGATTTTGATTGGGAAGGCACCAGCGACAGCACTGCCACAGAAAATGCTGAGAGTGAAGACTTTGCACTCGACTTAGAGAATTCTGGTTTCGATGCACTTGATTTCGATGCCTTGCCTGCTGATAATGCTGCTGCAACAGACTCACTCTTTGAAGCCACACTACCCGAGGCGGCAGCATTCGATTTTGATTGGGAAGGCACCAGCGACAGCACTGCCGCAGAAAATGCTGGGAGTGGAGACTTTGCACTCGACTTAGAGAATTCTAATGTCGACGCACTTGATTTCGATGCCTTGCCTGCTGATAACGCTGCTGCTACAGACTCACTCTTTGACACTGCACCCTTAGAGGCAGCACCGGAAGCTACTGCATTCGATTTTGATTGGGAAGGCACGAGCGACAGCACTGCCACAGAAAATGCTGAGAGTGAAGACTTTGCACTCGACTTGGAGAATTCTGGTTTCGATGCACTTGATTTTGATGCCTTGCCTGCTGATAACACTGCTGCAACAGACTCACTCTTTGAAGCCGCACCACCAGAGGCAGCAACGCCAGAAGCCGCTGCATTCGATTTTGATTGGGAAGGCACGAGCGACGATAACAGCACCAGCGATAGCATTACCGAATTCGATCGCTTGATGGATGAATCAAGCGCGCCTGCCTCAACGAATGCCCTTGACGAGTTTGATGACCTACTTATTAATGAAAGCCAACCAGCAGGTGTTGGAGAACTGTCAGCTTTTGATAATCTACTCGGCGAAGAAACTGATGCGTTTAATGACCTGGACAGCCTATTAGCATCAGATAATGCCGCAGAAGATGAGTTTTCAAGCTTAGAGACGTTTCTTGATCAAGACTCTTCAGCCGATGCTTTAACGGAGTTAGACGCTTTCTTAGCAGATGACTCTAGTTCAGATTTCTCTGCTGGCTTATCAGGATTGGGGAATACATCAAGCGCAGGGGAATCTGCGTCATCAGTAGATGACTTTGCTGAACTCGAATCCCTGTTACAAGATGATTCGTTTGAAGTGTCCGATACTGGCAATCAACGAGGTGATACAACCGTCACTCGCATCTCTGAGTTTGATGAGCTGGACGACCTGCTGAAAGATGCTGAAGAAAAGATGGGCGGCTCGCCAACGGTAAAGATTGCCCGTAGTGGCGTAGCGGCTCAGAATCGCCGCCCTACCCGCCCCGGTCGAGTCTTTAGTGAGCAGACCATGCGGGTACCAGTCAAGCATTTGGATAATCTCAGTAACCTTGTTGGGGAACTGGTGGTAAACCGTAACAGCCTGGAGGAAGACCAGGAACGTCTTCGTCAGTCGCTCGATAACTTGCTGTATCAGGTGCAGCAACTTAGCGATGTGGGGCAACGGATGCAAGATTTGTATGAACGATCGCTCCTTGAAAGTTCGCTTCTTGCTAGCCGCCAGAGCCACCGCAGCGCCTTTGGGGCATCAGCGTCAGCGCGTGAGAGTGGAGTCTTTGCTCAAACGGCTAATGCAACTGGGATTGAATACGATCCCTTAGAAATGGATCGCTTTACGGGTTTCCACAGCCTCTCACAAGAAATGATTGAGCTGATTGTGCGAGTGCGTGAGTCGTCGTCTGACATTGAGTTCATTGTGGATGAAACGGATCAGGTGACGCGGATGTTCCGTCAGGTAACCACTCAGTTGCAGGAAGGGCTAACCCGATCGCGCATGGTGCCCTTTGCTCAAACTGCCGATCGGCTGCCGCGTGCCGTACGTGACATTGCGATGAAAGTTGGTAAGCAGGCAGAACTGAACGTCGAAGGGCGTGAAACGTTGATCGACAAGATGATTTTGGAACAGCTTTATGATCCAATGACCCATCTGGTGAACAACGCAATTACCCACGGCATTGAGTCGCCTGAAGTGCGCCGTGCTGCCGGCAAACCGCCTTCTGGACGCATTACCATTCGTGCATTTCACCAGGGGAACCAGACCATCATTTCGGTCTCTGATGACGGTGCAGGAATCGACATCGATCGCGTTAAAGCGAAAGCAATCGAAAAAGGACTGATTACCGCAACCGAAGCCAGAAACATGGCACGGTTAGATGTCTACGACTTACTCTTCCATGCAGGCTTTAGCACGAAGGATCAAGCTGATGACTTCTCCGGTCGGGGAGTAGGCATGGATGTGGTTCGTACCAGCCTGAGTGAAATTCGTGGTGCCATTAACACTGACTCCACTTATGGCAAAGGTACAACATTCACGATTCGGCTACCGCTGACGCTGAGTATTTCCAAAGCACTGTGCTGTATTAGCGATCGTGCCCGTATCGCCTTCCCAATGGATGGGGTAGAAGATATGCTCGACGTGCCGAAAGAACGCATTCAAACCAATGCCGACGGACAAGCCTGCATTCCCTGGCGTGATTCATTGTTGCCCCTGCGTCCTCTGAGTGAATTGTTATCGTACAGCCGTCACCTCAGTCGAGGTAATGTGTATGGCGGTAACCAGGAAGACGATATTGTGTCGATCGTCGTTCTACGCAGTGCTGGCAACTTCCTGGCGCTTCAAGTGGATCAAGTACTGGGCGAACAGGAAATTGTAATCAAGCAGCTAGAAGGACCGATTCCTAAGCCTGTTGGTGTTGCAGGGGCAACCGTGTTAGGGGATGGTCGGATCATGCCGATCGCTGACGTATTGGAGCTGATTGACCTCTCGCTGGGTCGCATTCGCAAGGATGTAGGCGGCTCGCTGTGGGAACAAGACGGCGTGAGCATGATTCAGGAAGCGCCGATCGCCAAGACCGAGCCAACCGTACTCATTGTGGACGACTCCATCACAGTACGCGAACTGCTATCTATGACCTTCAACAAGGTTGGCTACCGGGTAGAGCAGGCACGCGACGGTCAGGAAGCATGGGAGAAACTCCGCGCTGGACTACCGTGCGATATCGTGTTCTGCGACATCGAGATGCCTCGCATGGATGGTCTGGAACTGCTCTCCCGTATCCAGAAAGACCCCAACCTTACGCACCTACCGATCGCAATGCTGACCTCTCGCGGTGCCGATCGTCACCGTCAGATGGCAGTCTCTCTTGGAGCCAGTGGTTACTTCACTAAACCCTACCTGGAAGAAGCACTTCTGGATGCTGCCCAACGGATGCTGAAAGGTGAAGTTCTCATCTCCAACAGTAATGCTTAAGCTTGAGTACACTGTTTAATAGGGTAGAGATTGCTGAGGTATGGGTTTTAATGGAGAGCCGTACCTCAGCGAACTGAATTGCTTGACCGTCAAAGCCGTATGGCATCAAAAACAGCCTGGAAGCATTTAACCCACAGTCTTTTGTTCATTCCTTTAGTAGCAATCTGTTTAGCGGTTGGTGGCACTCTATTTTTGCTCCTTGTGACGAGTGCTGATTCATATCTTGCTAACAACCGTGTACTTAGCGAATACGAAAACGACCTTCGAGCGACCGAACATTCGCCTAACACGTCATCAGTAATGCTTCAGAGCAGAGTAACTCGCCCCCCTGGTAACGGACAGCACTGTTTTTACTTTGTGGGAGAGCTAAGACGCTATCAAGGAACAAGAGCTAGCATCCAGGCTTTTTACAATGACAAAGCACAAGTGGCGTTTGTACAGAATGGCAAAATTGGTGGCGTTATCCCAAGCGGCTTGAAACAGCTTGCTAATTGGTCTACATCTGCGGTAGACGAGAAGGGACTGTATCTGGTTTACACAATGGTTGGAGACTTTGAACATACTACAGTTCTTGATCTAAGGTGTCACTAACGCAATAGCTAGAGACAGTAATTTTCCTCTGTTACAAACAACTATGTTTAAGCATATTCGCTGGTTTACGCTCGCCCCTCCATCCGTTTCAGAGGCGATTGTCGCTTATGCGTTGACCCGCGATTTTTATCGTGAAGTAGAGTACCGCACCGAATTTGAGGACTACTGCGATTGGTACTACCGCACGGCAGCAGCAAATCAGGCAGAACTGCAAAAGATGCAGGGCGATTTCAATTTCTTCGGCTGGTTCAATCGACGGCAAAGCTAGCACCACGATCGGACATAGCCTTCAAAGGTGTTTTTCTTGCAATAGAGCAGCAGTGGGGATGTTATGTATAACGTCACCGACAGAAGGTTTTGCACTTTTGAGCGATCGTTAACGATCAGTACCCACAGCTACTAACAACTGTTAAACCTGCTCTAGCTCACTCTGATGAAAATGGGCGCGGAATTTTTTGTCAAACTTAACGATATATGGCAGGTTGGCGCTGATCGGTCTACCGTGCAATTCCTGAAGCACCTGGATCACTTCCCCTTCTTGCCCCTTTAAGTCAAACGCTTCATTGCGATGCTCTGGATGATGGTAGACAACAACTGATGCCACCACGCGGACACGATTTCCAACTGGGAACGTTTCACCAACTTGCATAACTAAGGCTTCCTGGATAACAGCCATCTCGGCTGTCAGTGCATTCAATACTCTCGACAGTCTCTTATCTTTGCATAAGACTGCACCCCTTACTACGTCTGTGGAAACACTCGCTCACGAAATTGCTGAAAGCTGGTGGGGTTGAGCTGTGACCAGGCAGCTAACCCGATACCGCCGCCAAGCAACAAGAGAGCAATTAATCCAGCGCTCACAACTAACGATCGACGTTTACCGTTTGAGGGCGCAGCGTTTGAGCTAACGGGGTGGCTGGTTGCTGACGGTTCATCCTCTAGCAGCGCCCTTGAGGCAGGCGACCATTCAGACTCGGTTCTACTGGTGCCGGAGCTTGGTAAGGAGGGTTCTGGCAAGGCAGACGAAACGTTGCAGCGGAGGATGACAACAGATGTGTTGTCGTGACCGTTCTTTTGATTTGCTAAGCTAATCCAGTTTTTTACAGCTGAATCTAGAGAATATTTGCCTTTAAGAGTGGCATCCGTATATTCTGCCCATGCTTGTTCAACTAGTTCGTTGTCGCTGAGTCCATCAGAGCAAAGCAGCAACACGCCATCCTCTTCCAGAATAAAGCGCTGTACGGTTGGTCGAAGAAATTCGGCATCACGGGTACCAATCGCCTGGGTCAGTGCCCCAGCATCGGGTCGTTGTAGTGCTTCGCGATAGAGCGATCGTCCCAGTCGCACTTCTCGCGCTGCCACATCATCATCTACTGTCAACCGATGGCAGTAGCGAGGGGTCATCCAGTAGGCACGGCTATCGCCCACATTAACGAGATAAAGTTCGTGTCCGGTGTCGGCTCCGTCTGTCGTCTGTTCCTCTAATGGCAGACGCTGTGCGACATGAAGTGCCATGACCAGCGTGGTGCCCATGCGGCGACGATCGGCTCGCCCTTGAGTATCATTCTGGCTAGCAATCAAGTTATTAACCACGCGCACTGAGGCTTCTAGCTGTTGTATCAGTAAGTCGGGGGCGACCAACTCTGTTTGTTCTGCAACCTCCGCTAGCAGTGCCTGTGCCTGAAGCTTGAGCGTTCGCACAGCTGTTTGACTGGCAACTTCACCGCCTTCATGCCCACCAATGCCATCACAGACGATCGCCAACTGCAACGCTAATGCCTCTGCTCGATCCCTGCCCGTGATAGTAACGGGATAGCAAGCATCTTCGTTGTGCGAGCGCTGCGGTCCTGTATCGGTTGCACCCGCAAGCTGCACCCGCAATGGCAATTGGGCAGCCTGCATCATAAGCAATTGATTAAGTTGAGTCGCGATCGTACTAAGTGCCACGCCGTCTCGCATTTGATGGCACAATGCCCGCAACGACTCTGCCACGTCTGGCTTAGTATGAGCCACCCATTCTAGCCAGCGATTTGCTAGATCAGCCAACTCTGGAGCGGTAGTAGGTGTTGTTGCATCTGATGCAGTCAGCACGTCTGCATCGTTAAAGAGTTGACACAAGCGCACACGCCAGCCTTCGACCCGAATATTATTGGCTGCCAGCAGACTGGAAGCAACGCCCTGTTCAAGCAGCGGTGTCCAGAGTTCGAGTAGTTGCCACAGCCAGTAGACTTGACGTACTGCCGTTGCGTCCTTCCAGGCATGGGCGATCGCAGTATAAAGCGTACCCTTCCCATCTAATGGCACGTTTTCTAGCAACAACAACGTACCTGGCTGGACTGACTCTGTCTCTGGGCAAAAGCCATACACCTCTGGCACGTGTAGCCGATTGGGATAAAGATGCAGATACGGCAACACCGCCTCTGACCAGTCAAGGGGAAGCTCTGGCGGCAAACTGGGCTGTGTCTCTAGCCAAACCTGTGGTGCAGTGACGACATACCTACCTGCAACCTGCGACCCTACGGGAAACTGTTCTATGCCCTGCCCAACTGCCCAGAAGTAGCGGTAAATCAATGGTGTTTGGCACGATTCGCAGCTCTCAAGCCCGACCGCGTTTAGGGGCGCAGCACAGTTTGGGTTAGGGCAGCAAAGCTGTGGTTTGGAATCACTCATACGTTTACGGCAGATGGTACGTGCTGGTCAAGAGACGGGGATGGAAAGGTGCAATCGCTCAAACAGTTCGCTATGGGTAGGATTGCACTGGTTATAGCGCTAGCAAAGACATCGTTTCAGAGCGTCATTGAATCTATAAGCACAGGGCAGAAAATAACGGAGCGTAAAGAAATTGAGCGTTCTGGTCACTGCTATACGTTTCGGGGAATTTTATAACAAGGCACTCTACAAGTAGCGCATCGTAGACCAATTTAGACTAATTGCCTATCAACTATAGGGTTGAATCGGCAAACGGACTCAATCGGTTTCTTAAGAAATTTGGCTTAAGAAATTTATCGCTTTGCTCCATCCGAAATGCAGTCTTTACAGCTTGGATCTAAAAGTAGCGATCGCGTTCAATTTCACTCACTTTGTCAGGAAATGGTTCTATGGCGCTGACTCCTACTATCATCTGGCTCATCGTTGGAACAGTTCTTTGTCTCGTCGAAGTGGTTGTGCCCACTGCGTTCGTTGCTTGTGTACTAGGCATTAGCGCGTTAGTCGTCGCTGCTGTTGCACACCTTATGCCATTAGGCTTGCAGGTGGTGCTCTGGATGGTATTATCCCTGTCGCTTGTGTTCTACTCTCGCCGACTGGTGCAACACAGAGCCGCCCGTAAGTTTGATGCGACTGAAGCCGAAACGCTGACCGAAATTCTACCGGGGCAAAGCGGGCGGGTGCGCTATGAGGGCAATTCCTGGGCAGCGCGCTGTGAAGATGATGAAGTGACGATCGCCCCAAACCAAAAAGTCTACGTGGTAGCACGACAGGGCACGACGTTGATTGTCATGCCACAACATCTGCTGCATTCCTGAAGTACCAATAGCCAACGTTGGCGAACGTACAAGTAACCATTTCAACTCACAATCACAAAAGAGGAGACACCTGCAATGTTTGGTTGGTTTTTAGCCCTATTAATTGGTGGTGGCGGTGTAGCGCTCTCGTCCGCCAAAGTCATTCAGCAAGGAAATGAAGCTCTGGTTGAGCGTCTTGGTGTGTACGATCGCAAACTGGAACCCGGACTGAAGTTCGTCATACCAGTGCTGGAGCGAGTTGCTTACCAGGGAACCATCCGGGAGCGAGTCCTGGATATTCCACCCCAACCCTCCATCACACGCGATAACGTGTCCATTACAGTAGACGCTGTGGTTTACTGGCGCATTATTGATATGGCGAAAGCGTACTACAAAGTACAGGACTTGCAGTCTGCGATGGTCAATCTTGTGCTAACTCAAATTCGTGCCGAAATGGGTAAGCTGGAGCTGGACGAAACCTTTACTGCTCGCTCGCAGATCAACGATCTCTTGCTGCAAGAGCTAGACGAAGCTACCGATCCTTGGGGCGTGAAGGTAACACGGGTAGAATTACGTGACATTATTCCGTCGCAAGCTGTACAAGAATCGATGGAACTCCAAATGTCGGCAGAACGACGCAAACGAGCTGCCATTCTAAACTCTGAAGGCGAACGCGAAGCGGCTGTAAACTCTGCTAAAGGCAAGGCAGAAGCGCAAGTCCTTGATGCCGAAGCCCGTCAGAAATCAGTTATTTTGCAGGCAGAAGCAGAACAAAAGGCGATCGTCCTGCGTGCTCAGGCAGAACGGCAAAATCAAGTCTTGAAGGCACAGGCAACCGCTGAAGCGATTCAGATTGTGAATCAATCTCTCAAAGCCGATGCCAGCGCCCCTGAAGCAGGCAAGATGCTCCTGGCGCTGAATTATTTGGATATGGGAACCACGATCGGGAAGAGTGACAGCAGTAAGGTGATGTTTATGGATCCGCGCAGCATTCCCGCCACGTTGCAAGGGATGTTGTCGATCGTAGACAACGGAAAAGAGGCTTAGAGAAAGGCTAAGGGCTAAAGCTTGTCCTTTAGCTCTTGCTTTTATTTGTTGAACCACCGTTTCAGGGAGCGATCGTAAAACGTATTTGCGATCGCTTTAATGGTTTTATCGGTTGAGTTGAGGCATTGCAATGGACTTGAGTTAGGGACGATCGTGTTACTTCAAACTGTAGTGAGCGGCGATCACTTTGGCAAAGTTGGAGGAGTACTTAGCAAGAAAGTGGTAAGTTCATATCGCGGGAAGACTGTACAACTGGCTTCATTGTTTGATTCCGAGGAAATTTGAAGTTTTTGTGACTCATGCGGGCAATCTAGGTGAGCTAGTTTGACAAACAGAAGAACCGCTATGAAGCTAATTCATGTTCATGGGTTTTCAGAACTTGGGCAGGAATCACTTATCACCAATCAATATCGGAAATTTGCTAAGGAACTTCATTGGGATTTGGAGATCCAAGAGTTTAAGTGGAACACCTTAGAAGGAAATCCAACTAAACTAGTTGCCAATTTCCATGAGTCTGAGCGTCGCATTAAAGAAGTTGCGGTTCGCCTAGTAGAGGCAGTTGCAGTCGAAAAAGAAGAAGTTATACTATCTGGTCATAGTCTTGGCGGTGCCATCCTACTAGAAGCATTAGAACTCCATCCCAACTTCTCAAAGCTTCATAGCGTAATTCTATTAGGTGTAGCTTATCCTCAAAAAAATACACTCTCTCAGGTTCAGCATATAGCCCCTCGGTATTACGCCTTAAACTATCATGCCCCTAGATGGGATTTAGTGTTGAATCAAGTCTATTTCAATGCAAAGGGCTGTACCGCAGTTGGAACCAATGGGCTTTTGAATGCTGGTGTTTTTGAGAATATGAAAGTGAACTGCACTCATAGCGGATATACCGGATATTCACGTTTAATCCCAGGTATTGTTGGACTTCTTGCTCATCCTCAAGGGACTAAAAGTTCTGAAAAGGCGAAGAAACCCTGGCAGCCGATCGCAATTGGTAACACAGGAGACTGGGATGATCTACGCCACCTTAATGGCCATATTGTCCAACGAAACTGTATAACAGGCTATTTTCGGGTCATTGAAGCAGGTGGTGTTCATCGAGCGCGCTTTTATTCCAAATCTGTCATACCTCTTCTGGATGCGATCGAAGGATTGCCCAAGTAACCAATTAGAAACACTTCATAGTTTGGCTATATACAAAAGTTTGTTTTACTAAAATTTCCAATAGAACCCTTATTTCTCGGCATTTATACCTGAAAGCTGCGGAATAAATACTTTCTGAAACGATGATCTAAAAGTTTTCGTATAGTATCCACTTTTCGGCAGCTTTCTTAAACATTGCAGTACAGATGCAGCACGATCACCCCTTATATAGAATGCTCTATTTACCTATGCATATTGGATCGCGGCTTCTAGAGCGATCGCTATGCAGAAGGCGATCACTCTAGTGTTTTTATTAGCTAACTCACTGTGTGGCTTATTATTCAGCCATCCTGGGAAGAAACGAAAGATCAACCCAGTATTTATTAGGATTTTCTTTCTCGATGTAGACCGTAATTTTCTGGTTTGTAATAAATTCTGATGGGTCGTACCATATATTGCCGCTTTCAAAGACATGTATTTCCGAAGTAGACGGGTTCTTCCACTGCGTTATGACCTGGAAAGGATGCCTGTCATTCACTGACAGCATAGTGTTGATCTCTACACTCTGAAATTCAGCCTCAATGGGGGTTCCTTGCTGTTTCAAATATTTTTCTTCACGTCCTTTAAGCTTAGGCACAGCGAGGAGAACAGCACCAACTGTGAAGAAAGCACTACCTAAACCGCCCAAAATGGTCGGAGCACCCCATAGTGAAAAAAAGCTATTAATCTCTGCTTTCTGTGGCTCTTCTGGTCGATAAAGAATCTCTACCGTTTGACCCTCTGAGTAACTTGGTGGGTTAGAGCTTGACGACGATGCAAACTTGATTTCTTTACCTTGTTGGTTAATAAAACGTACGGCTGGTCGATATGTCGTGGAGCCATCCGAGTAAGATGGTATCAGCTCTATCACCGTTCCTTCTGCTTTTATGGCATTTTTGAGGAACGCACTAGTATTTAAGTATAGAAAGACTGTGCCTGCTAGCATACCAATACCAGTTGCCAGGAAAGTATATTTAACTAGTTTCATTGGATCGACTGATTTCATCGTTTAACCTCAGTTGAGAACAGATTCAGCACTTTAGCTGCAACCCTAACTGTTGATACATCGGGCTTCTTCCAAAAGAACTTGACCAAGAAGGTTATCAGAACCTCGCTGTACAATTGGAATCAGCGGCTAATGGTTTTTTCCGTATAACACTGAAGGGTTTCTATTATCAGGACTGATTCCGTGTAGTGTTACTGAGCGCAGTATGATTTCTCCTATAGTGCCCTTTACGTAGGATTTGTTAACTGGGTGTAATGCTTCTAGTTCATCAATTTCGCCTAATTCTTTGCACTCCCTCAACAGTTAGATCGCGTCAATCGTGGCTTCCAGGGCGATCGCTCCATACGTCCAAGTAGTGCCACCCTGACGAAAAACAACGTAGGGTTCTCGGAGTAGACATCAGCGGAAAATTTGGAGGTGCTGCCGTCGATAAAGGTGCCGCCTGCTAGCACCAACTGGCTTTCATAACCCCTTGTTGTGACCGGGATATTGCAGCTAAGTAGGGGGTCAAGATGGAAGCGCATCGCGGGCTGCCAGCAGGTTCTCCAACAGTACGTATGGTGCTGTACGCCTGCTACCAGTATGACCAGACTGAAGCTACTAGACTTTGCGTAACGAAACGTCTACAGTCCAGAGTTTAAAGTTGCTTCTTTTAAGGGTACACATGAGCCGGACTGTCTCAAAACCTTCTCTTACCTCGCGTCAGTTTAAAAAGCATAGTTTGCTTCAGCGCTATGCCCCCTGGCTGTATGCGTTCTGGAAGTTTTCACGTCCACACACTATTATCGGCACTAGTCTAAGTGTCCTCGGGCTGTATTTGCTGGCTGTTGCAGGTAGTGACACGGCGCTCGGCACTGCAACGAGCTTAGTCCCTGCCGACTTTTTTTCTGCTGTAACGGTACTTTTGCCGCCTCTGCTCGCCTGTTTGTGCGGCAACGTGTACATTGTGGGACTGAACCAGCTTGAAGATATTGAGATCGATCGCATCAACAAACCAGACCTGCCGCTAGCATCGGGAGAGTTTTCGCGTCGGCAGGGCAGCATTATTGTGGCGATTGCGGGTGTATTAGCGCTGCTGTTGGCACTCTCACAAGGTCTGTTTTTGCTGGCAACGGTGGGGATAAGCGTGTTGATTGGCACTGCCTATTCGCTGCCACCCATCCGGCTCAAGCGGTTTCCAGTTTGGGCTTCGCTTTGCATTTTCACAGTGCGAGGGATGATCGTCAATCTCGGACTCTTTCTGCATTTTCAAGGTCGCTTACCGATTTTGCCCTCGGTTTGGGCACTGACCCTTTTTGTGCTGGTTTTCACGTTTGCGATCGCCATCTTTAAAGATATTCCCGACATGGAGGGCGATCGCCAGTACAACATTAAGACCTTTACGCTGCGTCTGGGGCAAGGGGCTGTTTTTCGTCTTGCGCTTTGGGTCATTACAAGCAGCTACTTAGGCATGGTTCTGGCAGGACTATTAGGGCTTCCTGGCAGCAATCATTTAGTTTTGGTGGTCTTTCATCTTGTTGCGTTGGGGTTGCTGTGGCTCCGTAGCACTCAAGTCGATCTAACTACGCAATCATCTATCAGCTCTTATTACCAATTTATCTGGAAGCTGTTTTTCCTTGAGTATTTGATGTTTCCGATCGCGTGTTTATTGGCTTAATTCAGTGTGCCTAGCGTGATGCAGTAACCAGCCTCCCGCCTTACGGAACCTTCGTTTTTGAATGCAGCAAGAGCCTGATCAAAGCTCCTATAGAACGAAAGCTAAGTTCGGTTTTGTGTGTAACAGATCCGAATTCAAAGGGATTGCGTATCACCTTTTGAATGCAAGTGCTTATGCGTCAATCTGGTTATCTATCAAAGCAGATTGCGTGTGCATTATTGGCTCTGAAGAAGCAGGCTAAACGGGTTTAAGCACCGTTCGGCGATGAATTATTTGAGTGTCAGGGCGATTGCTCTGGTTGTGAACGCTTTGTTTGCAACCAAAGTTGGTGCTGCCGTTAGACGTTCAGACGTGAGTTGCACGTGAGCCGATTCGTACACTACTTGGGAGAACACCAACATGGATCAGGAAAGAGAGATGCTGTCTGACGTAAGCGCCCGCCGTGCCAAGCATTGGTCGCGCCGCAATCTGCTACGAACAGGCGCTGTTGTCGGTGCTGCTGCTACCGCGATCAGCATTCCCGCAATAGTGAAGCAGGTTGATGCTGCCCCAGCCCAAAAACCCAAAAACGCGAACAATGCCAACGATGCTAAGGTGCTAAACGGAGCGCTGTTTTATGAGCATCAAGCAATCTGGGCATACAGTTTTGCAGCAACTAAGCTGACCAGTACAGATGTGGGTAAAGCAGTGCTGGCTGTTGCCTTGGCGAACCAGGCAGACCACCAAAAACATCGTGATACTCTGGTAACCGTCATCAAGCAATTGGGTGGGACTCCTGTTGCAGCTCAAAAGCAGTACGATTTATCGTCTTATTTGAAGGCAGGTGAGGGCGCACTCGACTCTGATGTCAACATTGCAAAGTTAGCGTTGGCGCTCGAAACCGATGCGGCGATCGCCTATGGTCAAGAGGCAGCTAAACTCAAAACTCCAGCGCTCATCACAGCCGGAGCCAGCATTGGAGCAGTCGAAGCGTCTCATGCGACCTTGATTCGCTCTGCTTTCAAAGCCTTGGGGGTTGACCTGGCGGTTATACCTGTTCCCTTTATCAGCGCTGATACGCGCAGTAACTGGGTACTGAAGGTATAAGTTGCAGCTTAGACGTTTGAGCAATTAGTAAAGGGGATGCGGCAATGCTTGGGCTTTGAATGTTGTACTTAGCACTCGAAGTTAAGGCAAGCAAGCTTACCCCTCTTTTTTGGAGGATTGCTGCAAGCCACAGCTTACAAGCATTTCCGTTTGCAAAAGCCAAACTTTTCCACCCTTCACTTTTTAACCTCTTCACGTACTGTCAGAGACAGTGGCTTACCCGTTGAAAATTTGCTGTAACTCAGCAGACTCTTAGTTTGACCTGATAATCTACTAGCATTCTTGGATGCTTTTGCATCTCAAGCTGTTCTACGCTCAACTTGAGAGAAGCAGTATGGATCTTAATTTTGAGGATATTGTTCTTTTACTGCATCCAGCGATCGCAGTAACAGTCGTGTTTCCTCTGATTGGCATGGTTGTAAGACTGGCATGGCAGACACGGGCACGTCGCCTGGAAGTGAAGGCAGACAACAAGAGTAAAATCCCGTCAGCAGTTGGGCAAGAGCATCTTCAACTCGGTCGCTGGCTCACAGGTGCCGTGGTTGGTATCTACTTTCTTGGCATCACATTCCCGATTTTTGAACAAATCCAGAAGGAAGAGGGTTTTGCTAAAGCACCACAGCAAGTCATTTTGATTGTGCTCTTCTATATTGCGACGATCGCCTCACTTGTCTTTTTGTACCGCGCGCAAGAAAAGCTTTGGCGTGGCGTTTTCGCTACTCTGACCGGGATTGGACTAGTGGTTCTCGGCTGTCAGGATGGCGTGTATCGTCTTGATAAATACTGGTTTTTGTCTCACTTTTACTATGGGTTAATAGCAGCGTTGCTGATGATTTTTTCACTGGCGATCGTCCGTGACATCTACCAGGATCGGGCAAACCGCTGGCGTACTACCCATATTGTGTTGAACGGCGTCGCACTATTGCTCTTTGTGGGTCAAGGAATCACAGGCACCCGCGACCTTCTAGAAATCCCGCCAAGCTGGCAGAAAAGCACGATTTACCAATGCAACTTTGACAAACTATCGCCTGCATACAAAACCTGCCCACCGCTTGCGCCATCAAAGTAGTTGCCCCTGATGTAAGCATTGATCTCTTCATAGAGCATAGGGAAGCGCCTGCACCTCTACGCCACGACTTGAAGCAATCACGCTTTTCTTAGAACGAGATGCGCGGAATGATAATAATGCTGGGACGGCTGTACCGATCGCGCTTATAGTCACGACGATCGCCGTAATCGCGGTAGTCACGACGATCACGCAAGTAGCGTTCCCGTTCCCAATCACGACGATCCCAACTGCGGCGATCGCGTCTAAGAACGGAACGATTACGGTCGTAGCCATCAAGCGTATAAACTCGTTGAATGACTCGACGGTTGTAGCCCCCATCGCGGGAGTAGCCACGATTGTAGCCCCCATCGCGGGAGTAGCCACGCTCATACCGTTCGCCAGCCAGTACCCCTGTAGGTGCTGCAATGGCGATCGCGCAAATTAAAGACAGAGCAGTACGAAACATCTTACGTGACTCCTACTTATTGCTGGTTACGTCCTATCAGCTAGTCACCCTACTCATCAGTATAAATAACTAGGATGAGATTCGCCTTTTCGTAACGCTAGATGAACTGTAGGTTGGTGTTCAAACAAGACAAGCCAACAACCGTTTTGACTGCTGTCCCTGCTACCGTCCAGCTTGTCAAATCGTAAAGATTTATAGTCAACATCGGAATCGACCTATCCTTGCGAGTAGGAATGGTTGTGGTAACAAATTGTTTGTTAGCAGCGATCATTCATAGAGTAGGGAAGCGGGGAGAATGGTGATGAGAAGTGGCAGTGGCGTTAAGCCCTGGTTTGTTTTGCTGGCTCTATGCGTTGCCCTTACCATCAAAGGCTGTAGCTTCGCCAACATCACCTCCAATACCAGCCCGCAGCCATTGGTTGCCGCCTTACCAGTGCCTAAATTGCCAGACTGGATTGAGCAGATTAGCCCGCTCGGAGACGCTGCTACAACCGCACAGATCCGCATTCGCTTTAAGGAACCAATCATTCCACTGGAAAACCTGGAGAACGGGTCACAGGAACTGCTGAAGAAATTTGAGGTTGTGCCACCGCTGCCGGGAACGTTTCGTTTTCTTACCCCTCGCATGGTTGGCTTCCAGGGTGATCAGGCAATACCAAAAGCGACTCGTGTTCAAGTCAAGCTTAAAGCTGGGTTGGCAGATCTAAAAAATCATCGACTAGATCAGGATCTTGCCTGGACATTCAATACTGAAGCCATTAAATTATCTAACTTGCCCGGGATGTCTGTTCCCGGAGAGGCGGCAGAGGCAGCAAGACCACTAGATCTCAAGCCTGTCCTCAAATTTACCTCCAACGTTGAGCTAAATCTGGCATCGCTGAAAGAGCGCGTCAAGTTGGTTCCAGCCAACGAGCCAAAGGCGAACAAGGGCGTAACGATGAATGCGGCGTTGGAGAAGAGTGAAGAACAGTCAAAGGAGCAGTACCCCGAAAGTACACCCGATGCGCAATTTGATCCCTCCGCCCGCGACTGGATTTATACACTGGAACCCCAGCAAGCACTTGCCAAAGCCACTCGTTATCGTCTGGAAATCACGCCAGGATTAGCGGCAGCAAAAGGCAATCTGGCTAGCGAGAGTATGTTTGCTAGCCAGGTGGAAACCTACGCACCGCTAGCATTTCAGAAACTAAACTACTACGGGCAACCCGATGCAGGCGGGACAACGGGACGCTTTGTCAATGGCAGTGGTCAGTTGGAGTTCAATAACGAACTAGATGCAGAAGCCGCGATCGCCAACATTTCCGTTGAACCGCCCCCGAAAAAAGATGTGCCCCTAGTGCGGGTCTACGAGGGCGAGCGTCTGGTCAACCTTAATCCCTGGGCACTGGAGCCAGCGACCAAATACACGATCAAACTGGGTGCTGACCTAAAGGATAAATTTGGGCAAACCCTCGGCAAGCCAATGACGGTAGACTACCAAACTGGCGATGTTGGGGCTGACCTGTGGGCACCCTCTGGGCTAAATATTTTCCCGACAGGCAAGAATCTTCAACTAAATCTCTCAACGGTTAATCTTCCCAGTTACAAAGCTGCCTTTGCGATCGTCCAGCCGACGGATCTGGTCTATACCGACTCTGCCTACCCCAACGCCAATGGTGGCAGCCTGTTGCCCAGTCCCTCTGCGTGGAAACGTGCGTCCTTGAAGGGGCAAAAGAATCAGGCGATCGACACAACTATACCGCTGCAACAACAATTGGGCAGCACTACTGGGATGCTGGCCTATGGCGTTCAGGCACGCACTAATCAATATCAAGACGGCAAACAGCAAAAGTGGCGCGAACCGACCACCTATGGCTTGGTGCAGTTGACCAATTTGGGCGTATTTGCCCAATGGTTCCCTGAATCGGGCATGGTGCGAGTCAGCCATCTCTCAGACGGATCGGCTGTTGCAAATGCCGCTGTGCAAGTTTATCAATCGAAACTGGAGGCGAAAGACCAGCCCACTCCAAGCGCCTGTGCAACTGGCAAAACCGACAAGACCGGCACCTTATTGCTCGATCGCTCAACCTTACAAACCTGCATGGGTGGAGCCGGACGCTTTGCCAATGCACCTAACCTGCTAGTTGTGGCGCAAGAAGGCAAGGACTGGGCGTTTACCCGCACGACGGAATATAGCGGTGCCTATGGGTACGGGATTGATGCTGGCTGGCAGGGCAGCGCCCCTGAGTCACGGGGTGTAGTTTTCTCCGATCGCAATCTCTATCAACCGGGTGAAACTGCCTGGTTTACCGGAGCCGCCTACTACCTGCAAAACGGTGCTTTAAAGCAAGACAAAAACGCCCGCTATACCCTCACACTGCGGGACTCCAACGGACAGGAAACCAGCCTGGGCACTCAGACGACCAATGAATTCGGCACGTTTTCTAAGGAGTGGACAGTCGCCAAAAACCAGCCCCTTGGTTACTATGCGATTCTTGCCAAAAACGATCGTGGCGTTGAAATTACAGGCGAATTCCGCGTTGCCGAATTTAAGCCACCTAACTTCAAAGTGGCGTTGACGTTAGAAGGTAGTAAACCTGTTGAGCCATCAAATGCAACGCAAAACTCACCAGCCGAAACTCAAAACTTTGATGCGATCGCCACCGTTGGTCAAACCATCACCGCCAAGACCCAGAGCAACTACCTCTTTGGCTCGCCTGTAGAGGGCGGCAAGGTTAATTACTATGTCACCCGCAAGCAAGCAGAGTTCGTACCCAAGGGCTGGGATGGCTTTGCCTTTGGGCGGCAGTGGTTCTGGCCCGAAGAAGCGCCCACCGTCACCAGCGACGTACTGCAAACCAATCAAGTGTTGAGTCAAAACGGGGATAGCAGTCAGACCGTCACGGTTGAAAAAGAGTTGCCCTACCCGATGGCGTATCGCGTTGATGCCCAGGTATCGGATGTGTCAAACCTCTCGGTTTCTGACTCCAAGACCTTTCTGGCATTACCGACAGACAAATTCATTGGGCTGCAAAGCGATTTTGTAGCGACCGCAGGGCAGGATTTCCCTGTCAAAGTCATCGTTACCGACCCCGCAGGTGCGCCAGTGTTGAATCAAAAAGTGCATCTGGAACTCCAGCAGATGAACTACAGCCGCGTGTCGAAACTGGTGGAAGGCAGCCGCACTCAGCAAGATCAGGTCGAGTACAAAACCGTCGCCACTGCGGATATCCAGTCTGATGTCAGTCCGAAAGGTGCAACCCTCAAGCCTACTACCGCTGGTGCTTATCGCCTACAGGCAACGTTTGCAGGCAGTAACGTGGTCAGCGCTACCGAAGTACAGCTTTGGGCAACGGGGGATGCGGCTGCATGGGGCAACCGCTACCGCAACAATCGACTTGAAATCAAGCTTGACAAAAAGCAGTACCAAGTCGGCGAAACGGCTACAGCGCTGATCCAGTCGCCCTATGCCGATGGTGAACTTTACTTTGCTGTCGTGCGCCACAACACCCTTTACAAAACACTGACAAAAGTACAGGGTGGTGCGCCTAAAGTGCAGTTTCAGGTGACACCCGAAATGCTGCCCAATGCAGCGATCGAAGCTGTGCTGGTGCGTCAGGGCAAACCGTTAGAACAGGTGGAACCTGGTAGCCTGGATCAACTCGTTCGCATTGGCTTCGCACCCTTTGAAACGAGCCTTGCTCCTCAGTATTTGAAGGTAGAAGCTACCGTTGCGCCCTCATTGCAGCCGGGAGACGAACAAACGGTGCAGGTACGAGTCTCTGCACAAGACCAACCGGCGAAAGGGCAAGTCACACTGATGGTCGTGAATGAAGCCGTTCTGCAACTGACCGGCTACCGTCCGCCTGATCTGGTGAAGACCGTCTATGCGGAACAACCCGTCTCAGTCCGCTTGAGCGACAATCGACCCGACGTAGTGCTGCAACCACAGGCATCGCCCTTACAAAAAGGCTGGGGCTATGGCGGTGGTTCGTCGGCAGGCGCTGGCAATACGCGAATTCGCACCAACTTCAAAGCGCTGGCATACTACAACGGCTCGGTGAAAACAGATGCGATCGGCAACGCTATAGTCAAATTCAAGCTGCCGGATGACCTGACCACCTGGCGCGTGATGGCAGTCGCTACCGATGAGAATATGCATTTTGGCAACGGCGATGCCACCTTTGTGACGACTAAACCGCTGCTAGCAAATCCCTTGCTGCCACAGTTTGCTCGACCGGGCGATCGCTTTCAGGCAGGCGTTTCTGTCACCAACAACACGGGACAAAACGGTAACCTGTCAGTAAATGGCACCGTTACCGAGCCGCTCAAGCTAGATAACTCAGGACAGCAGCAAGCGCAGGTGGAAGCTGGCACGAAGGCGTATCGTTTTCCAGTTGTCGTGCAGTCAGCAGGCGAAGCAATGGTGAAATTCACTACTCAGCTTGGCAGCGCCACCGATGTCTTTGAACTGCCGCTAGACGTGAAGCCGCTAGACGTAACCGAACAAGTGGTGGAAGCAGGCACCACGACTGATCGCGCGACCATTCCCCTGAACGTAGATAAAAATGTAGCGCCTGATGCAGGTGGACTGGACATTTCCCTTGCCAGCAGTTTGATTCCCACCCTGGTTGCTCCCGCAAGGCAAGTGCTAGACGAAACCAACCTACCCTTCTTGGAGCCTGCTGCCAGTCAGCTCGCGATCGCCGCCAACCTGCAAACTCTTACCCAAACCTATGGGCAAACCTTTGCCAGCTTTAACCCCACTCAGCAGGCAACCCAAGCGCTCGATCGCCTGCAAACCCTCCAAAAACCCGATGGCGGTTTCGCCGCCTACCCTGGACAGGAGACCTCTGATCCGTTTATCACTCCCCACGCTGCCCAAGCGATCGCCCTTGCTGATCGTGCCTTTAGTAAAACTGACTCCTCTCCCCTCACTCCTTCCCCCTCACTCCTCTCCCCTCTCACCGCCTATCTCAAGAAGCTTCTTGCCGACCCCGGACAGTACGATTTCTGCAAACAAGCGTTGTGCAAAAATCAGGTTCGTCTGGAAACGTTGATTGCTCTTGCAGACCTGGGCGATCGACGCAACGACTTCCTTGCTGACCTCTACAGCCAGCGGAGCCAGTTTGACCCCGTTAGCCAGATCAAGCTAGCGCGGTATCTGTCTCAGTTTCCCGACTGGCAGCAAGAAGCCACCACCATGGTGAATCAGCTTCAGGAAACGATTTACCAAACGGGACGTAACGCCACCGTCAACTTGCCGTCTAACTGGCGCTGGCTCAACTCTCCTACAACGGCTCAGGCTCAGGCATTACGGCTCTTTGTCGCTCAAAAAGCTAAAGCTGAGGACACCGATCGACTCCTGCAAGGGCTACTATCTCAGCGGCGTAACGGCACCTGGCAAAGCACCCACGATAACGCCGAAGCGCTCACGGCTCTGGTGGCATATAGCCAACTCCAACCGACACCACCCACGTTTGAAGCTACCGCTGCACTTGCGGGTAAACCGATCGCCACTGCTAAATTTTCAGGCTACCGTACTCCCAGCACGACCGAAAAAGTAGAAATGGCTGCGTTACCGCGCGATCGCAATGACCTGATCCTCACTAAGACGGGCCAGGGCACTCTGCATTACCTTGTTGCCTACCGCTATCGTCTACAGGGCAACCAACCCGGTAAACTTAACGGGTTAAGAATCACCCGCACTATTCGTCCTGCCAACGAAGACAAAGTGGTATACAAAACCGGGCTTTATGCACCAGAACCACTGACTGTTCCAGTGGGGCAAGTCTACGACATTGGGCTAGAGATCATTGCCGATCATTCAGTGGATCATGTGGTCGTCACTGATCCGCTACCTGCAGGCTTTGAAGCGGTGGATGACAGTTTCCAGACAACGACACCCTACTTCCAGTCACAAGGTGATAGCTGGCAGCTTGCCTATCAAACGATTTACCACGATCGCGTGGTTGCCTTTGGTGATAAGCTTGATCCAGGCGTGTACACCCTGCATTATCTAGTGCGCTCCGTGACGCCCGGCACGTTCGTCTATCCTGGTGCTGAGGCACATCTGCAATACGCCCCAGAAGAATTCGGGCGATCAGCTTCCTCAAGCCTTGTCGTGACGGAGAAGTAAACCGCTTGAGTTGATGCTTCAACCTAATTGTGGAGCGGCAATGCATTCACCGCCGCTCCATTTTGAGATTTTCGTACGTTTCTGCGACGAGGCTTCTGCAAATGATGAAGCAATCCTAATTTCATCAGATTGAGCGATCGCACCCTTAGAACGAAGTTTTTGCAGCGGATGGTTGCAAAGCGTTGGCACTGAGTTAGAGGTTACGTCTGCGATCGTGGTTCGAGGATGCAGCGCAACACAAACAAAAGGTAACCCCGACCATATATTGCTATAGTCGGGGCTATCTAGGCTTTCAATCAATGGATCAAAAGCAACAAATTAAAGGTTGTACAGCACTTAGAACGGCTAAGATGAGGGATCTCCTCGCTTATGACGATCATAATTAGAGCTGCTGCGATACCGTCGTTGAGTTGTTTTTGGGTATTTAGGTATCTATTGCATTACTCTCGATGTTGCAGATGAAGAGGTATCAACAACCTGGTTGAATGCTGCACATATTGACGAGATCGATTCAGACGTTAAAACGATAAAAACCTCCTGTTTAACGTAAGCTGAACCATTTATTTTGAATTAAGAAGCCTCCTTTCTTTGCTTCTTGTTTTTAGAATACTCCCCTTCTATTGTGATTTCTAGGGTTGAAATCAAAGTTTATCTTTTGAAACTTAATGCCATCGGTTGAAACGCGATCGCTCTTAGTAACTGCCAAGCCAACGAAGCAACTGATCACTTATCCTGATGGGTGCTGCAATTAAGAAGGCGATCGCCAATATTGAACCTTTCCCTCTTGCATAAATTTATGCTAGTGATAATTCTACTCATGCGCTAAAACAAGAAGATGGAAGATTCTACTTACGCTATTTTTCTTGCCTTTGGCTTGCTCTGGGTCGTCATGGGAGGAGCGGCTGTGATTGCTCTCATGAAGGCAGACGGTCAACCCATTCGGCTGGGTAAATGGGGGCTTGTCGTCACAGTACCCATCCTTATACCGTTACTAGCTGCCTTTGCGTTCGCAGCGTTCTATCACTAGCAAACTGCCAGCGTGCGCTTTCAAGCTGTGGCTTGCTTCTTGAAGCGTAGGCTGAAGGTGGACAGAAGCCAACGATCGCTCACCTAATTGGATGGCTGCTTCCAAGGTAAGCTGATGGAAGCCGATCGCCCTTAGTTACCGCTATGCAACCAGAGCAACCGACCACTCACCCTGCATCCCTTGATGCGTTTTGGATGCCCTTTACCGCCAATCGGCAGTTCAAAGCCAAGCCCCGATTGATGGCGGCAGCAAAAGGGATGTATTACACAACAGTCGATGGGCGTGAAGTGTTGGATGGCACTGCTGGCTTGTGGTGCGTCAATGCAGGGCATGGTCGCGAAGAGATTGCGGCAGCCGTACACGCCCAAGTGATGGAACTGGATTTTGCACCGACGTTTCAGATGGGGCATCCAGGTCCTTTTGCCCTTGCCGATCGACTGGTTAAAATGCTTCCGGGCGATCTAAACCACGTCTTTTTTACCAATTCTGGTTCTGAGTCGGTAGATACTGCCCTCAAAATAGCGCTGGCGTACCATCGTGTGCGGGGAGAAGGCGCGCGTACCCGGTTGATTGGGCGAGAGCGTGGCTATCATGGCGTTGGTTTTGGTGGTATCTCAGTGGGTGGTATTGCACCCAACCGTAGGTTTTTTGGTAGCCTGATTCCTGGTGTGGATCACTTGCCGCACACGCATAATCTGGAACACAACGCGTTTACTCGTGGTCAGCCTGAGTGGGGCGCACATTTGGCAGATGAACTGGAACGCATTGTAACGCTGCATGATGCCTCCACGATCGCCGCTGTGATTGTCGAACCGCTGGCTGGCTCAACAGGAGTGCTAGTGCCCCCCAAAGGTTATCTCGAACGCTTGCGAGCCATCTGCGACAAATACGGTATTCTGTTGATTTTTGATGAAGTAATTACGGGCTTTGGGCGCTTGGGTTCGGGCTTTGCAACCGAGCATTTTGGCGTGATGCCCGATCTGGTGACGGTAGCAAAAGGCATTACCAATGGCACCGTCCCGATGGGTGCAGTGTTTGCACGGCAGGGCATTCATGATGCCTTTATGCATGGACCCGACAGCGCGATCGAACTCTTCCACGGCTACACCTACTCTGGTCATCCTGTTGCCTGTGCTGCTGCTGAAGCGACACTGGACATCTACGAAAAAGAGGGCTTGTTCGATCGCGCCCGTCGGCTCTCTAGCGAGTGGGAAAACGCTGTTCATTCGCTTAAAGGCTTACCCCACGTGATTGATGTTCGCAATATGGGTTTGGTCGCTGGTGTTGAATTGGCATCGTCTGGCACTCCCGGTGCCCGTGGCTACGAATGCCTCGTCAACTGCTTTGAGCAAGGGTTGTTGATCCGCACAACCGGCGATATTATTGCCCTGTCGCCACCACTCACGATCGAGACAAGCCACATTGATCAACTGATTGAACAGCTTACAAAAGTGCTTAAAGCGCTACCGTAATTCGGTGAAGGATGAATAAATAGTGGGTGAAGCAATAAAATGGCTCAATGAGTGCCACTCACCATTTATCATCCTTTATGCTTCTCGGAGAATTACATGGCGAAGACACCACAGCCGTCGTCCTGGGCTTTTAATGACCATGAATCTTTCATTCCTCTGACGCATAAGGGTAAGGTGGTTGGCTTTTGCCAGCCAGCCTATGCTCGTTATATCGTGAAACAGTTGACTGAGGGAGAACAGTTGTATAAAGCGCTAGAGTTGGCTTGCTATGACTTGACAGCACGATCGGGTGGTAGTGCAATGGGTGTTGGCGAGCTAGTGCAGCAGTACATGGCTAAAGCAGTAAGCCCCACAAGTGGTACGGCTTTAGTCGCTCTGTTATTAAAACAACGCCAGGAAGACTTGGACTTAAACGATGAGGAGTTTGCCAAGTTCTGCGATACGTTTCGACTGTCCCGCGCTGAGCTACAAGCGATTTATCGAAACGAAGATATTGAGAATAACCAACTTAACCCGTTGGCACGCATTTTGGGTCTGTCAATGGATGAGTTGATTGATGCGTGGAAGGAAAGGGAGTAAGGAATGGAGATAGGGACTAGGGCTTCGACGTAAGCGCTCAACCGAACGGAGTGAGGAGTAGGTCTGTAACAGTGTCAGCTTCATTACGCTATGGGCTGCTGGCAATCGTGCCCCATCAGCAAAACTTAACCTAAAGCCAACCTTCTAATTAACTTCCCTTGAAATACAGGTTCTAGGCTTGTGGTGCTCCTCATCACATTTATAAGCTCTATGCTGCAAGCCTACGCTTCTAGAGATGCTGTTCAGCCTGATCTGCGTCATTTTCTGGAAGAACTCTATCAAGGGCGAAGCCTGAGTTCCTTCCGAGCCGGACAAACAGTTCCCATGAATCCTCAGGATGTGTGGGTTGTCTGCCGGGGTGTAGTGCAGCTTAGTACCCTGTATCAAAATGGTGACGATGCCTTGCTAGGGTTAGCAGGTCCTTCTATGCCGTTCGGATTGCCGCTAACGCTCATTTATCCCTACCAAGCAACAGCGCTGTCAGATGTTGATGTCATGGGTCTGACGATCACCGAAATCGATCAATCCCCCATACTAGCTCAAGAAGTGGGTCGTCATACAGTACGCCGACTGCGGCAAACCGAAGCAATGCTAGCAATGGCAGGCTATCGACGGGTGGAAGATCGGCTACGGCAATTGCTGCTGTTGCTACAAATGGAAGTCGGGCAGCCAGTTGCTGGTGGCACTCGCCTCAGCGTACGGCTAACCCATCAACACCTAGCAAGTGCCATCGGTACCACTCGCGTCACTGTCACTCGGCTACTGGGTCAGCTTCGTAGCGAAGGGCGGCTGATCATTGATGCAAACCGCCATATTATTTTGCCGCTCAGCGCAACGCTATAGCCTGCGAGCGATCGACTTACTTAGGTCAGCAGTTGACGTGGCGGGCTGCATGATTTCAGCTTCTACTGGTACAACACCATTAGTTTCGCTATCCAGAGACCGAGCAGCTTCCCGAGACAGGTCCAACGTACGGTTGTCAAAGTAAGGACCGCGATCGTTGACTCGTACAATGACAGCTTTTCCATTGTTGCGGTTGGTTACTTTCAGATAGGTATCAAAGGGCAGCGATGGATGAGCGGCGGTGAAGTCATTTTGGTTAAACCGTTCGCCTGTCGCTGTTTGCCGCCCATGAAAATAGGGACCATACCAGGAGGCAATACCTTCCAATCGCTCCCCAGTTGCTTGCAAGCCACGCATTTTTGCCTGCGCGTCGGCAAGTGCCAGAGGCGGCTCGGCTAACGCTGTTCGCAAAGCGTTAACCCACTGAATTGCTAAAACTTCGGGGTGACAGTCCCACTGGTTAGCCATCTGCTGATCCACAGTAAACAATATGCGATCGCCCAATTTTCCACCAGGCACACCATTGATTAAACCAGGCTGCAACTGGTCAAAGGGGACTTTAGCCTCACTTGCAGTGGCACTGTCCAAAGCCTGCTCAAGGTGATTAGCAAGTTGCTTTGCCTGCCGTTGACTAAAGACAGAGCCAACAATAGAGTCTTTAATCTTGACCTGAAACAGGCTTTTGGTCTGATGCTTAAGGCGGGGGTTTGTACCACCTTTGGCATTACGTTGAGCGATCGACAGACAGTGACCAAAGCCTAGCCCAGAGCTGACCTGCTTAATGCTCGTTTTGGTCTCTCTCTTAGGTTCTGCCTGAACCACAACGACAGGTGGAGTAGAGCGAGACGCTGTAAATTTCTGAAAGCTTGAGAAGAGGTTCTTAAACGCGCCTAGAAAATCAACTGGGGCTGACAGAATACTACTGGCATCAAACGCCAGCGCTAAAGAAAGGGCTTGAGCCTGAGGCACAGTTGGCATCATGGAGCCAAATGGTTGCACTTGCTGCGAGGGCAGCACGGAGATGACCTGATCGCGGCTGGCAGCAACTGATCGTTCGTCACGAGCACCACTTACCCTGTAAACGGCTTGAAGTGGTAGAACACGGGCTAAAGCAGCAGGCGCTCGTAAGAGGTCTTGGCTAGACGAAAAAAAGCAACCAACCCACGAGGCAACCCATACAAGTCCGAAAATTGGCATGAATAATCTGTGGTTTAGTGAACGGTAGTATGCACTACAAAATCAAAAACGGGATTTTATCTTACCTTTCATCAAACCTTTAAATCTCTACCCCAGGGATAATTATCGTGAAGGTGACCCAGTAAACAGACTTATTTTAGGAAATTAGGGATTTGTGAACGTTATAAGCGATAAGGGCGAAAGCCTTTAGCAGAGGGCACTAAGACAGTGCCAAAGGGTCATTCCCAGTCCTCTTTCAGAGCAGATGTCTGCTCTACATACCAACGGTTACTCAGCCGAAACGCCAAACCGATAGCCTTTTCCGTAGACGGTGGTGATTAAGGGCGGTTCACCATTGGCTTCAATTTTGCGCCGTAGGAGCCGAATCTGAGCGGCAAGAGCGTTGCTGGTAGGTTTTTCTACGCTGTCGCCCCAGAGATGCTGGTGGATTTGCTCGTGGGTGAGAAGTTGGTTAGGCAGGCGCATCAGGTATGCCAGCAATTGTGCTTCTTTTTCGGAAAGCTCGATCGCCCGCCCCTGACGGTAGGCAAGCTGATTGCTGATGTCGAGTTCTAAATCATCCACCTGCAACCGTTGAGTTGGTGCAACAGGCTCTAAGGTGGCGGGACGGCGCAGCAATGCCCGGACTCTAGCAAGCAGTTCTCGCAGCTCAAACGGTTTGATGAGATAATCATCGGCTCCAGCATCCAACCCCTCTACCCGATCGTCGATAGTGTCCTTTGCCGTCAAAAACAGAACGGGTGTCGTATCACCGCGCGATCGCACTTGCTGACAAATCTCTAACCCCGAATAGCAGGGCAACATCCAGTCTAGAATCAGCAGATCGTAGTGCTCCTGCTGTGCCAACTGATTGCCACGATCGCCGTCATACGCCACATCCACTGCATAGCCTTCACGGGTCAAAAGGAGGCTTAACGGGTCTGCCATTTCTACTTCGTCATCCACCAAAAGAATCCGCATCAGCGCGATTAGCCTCTAGCCATCAGCTTTCAGCTATTATTATCGTGCTGATTGCCGATCACTGAAGACTGTTTATGCTGACTGTTGTACTCCCCAAAGGCGCTCTCCTACCAGACAGCATTCGACTGTTGAAGGCAGTGGGACTAGATTTCAGCGTGTTTCTCGATCCAGCCAACCGCTTGCTGCAAATTACTGACCCCACTGGAACGGCAAAAGCATTCCTGGTGCGGAACTACGACGTGCCAGTGTATGTGGAATACGGTCAGGCGCAGCTAGGAATCATTGGCTATGACGTACTGCGAGAGAAAGTCCCTCAGGTCGCGCATCTTGCTGATCTTGGCTTTGGCAAATGTCGGATGTCTGTAGCGGTGAAGCAGTCTAGCCCCTATCGATCGGCATTAGACTTACCGTTGTATGGGCGAGTAGCCTCCAAATTTGTCCACTGTGCCCGCGAATATTTCGACAGTTTGGATTTGCCCGTCGAGATTGTGCCACTCAACGGCTCGGTGGAACTGGGACCGATTACAGGGATGTCTGAGGCGATCGTTGATTTGGTCGCTACAGGCACGACTCTCCGCGAAAACGGCTTGATTGAAACCGATATCCTCTTTGAAACGACTGCCCGCCTGATCGCGCATCCCCTGAGTTACCGTCTCAACACCGATGGTTTAAGCGAGTGGATTGAAAAACTGCGATCGCAGGTAACGATCGTGGCTACTTGAGCAGTATAAACAGCACGTCAGAACGCTAAAACGTCTTCGGTAAGCCTGCTTGCTTTAGCACTGCATTAGCTGTGTGACGCGATTTGATTGCACTATCCACCACAAATCGACGCTCTGTGATAGGGCTGTACCAAATTTCGTGATCGCCTTTGCCTTGACGTTCAAAGAAACAACCAGATTCTGACAATAGTTTCTTGAGCAATGGCGTGAGCGATACAGCCACTTATGATGCAACCTCGATGAGTTCCTGTCGCTGGCTAGTGAGTTGAATCGCGATCGCACCAACATAATCAGCCGTAATGACATGGTTGAGGCGCAGCAATTCAGGCACCATATTCCGCAGCTTTTGGCTCAATGCCTCAAGTGTGTCAGCTTCTGTTGCTAATCCTGGTACATCGTCGCTGGTTGCCACCCAAACAGCCGCATCGTTATCCCAGAGGGCATCAACTTGATAAACTGCCTGTACCATGCTGACCTCACATTTGAGTATTTCGCGTTTGAGCCGAGAGCGATTCGTTTCTTGAGTGTAAAACATCGCCCTTGCTCACTGGGAATTTGTGCTTACAAGTAAAAGACAGTTGGTAATGAAGATGCTTGAGGAGAAGTTAGTAGACGCGCTGACTCACGACGCAAGCACATTAACCATTATTCAATGATCGGCTCCACTCTTCCCATCGCGCTATGTTGGACAGGAAGTTATCCATATAAAGAATGACAAAAGCCTCCAAGTTTGGAGAAGCATTCCAAGTGATGCTTTTACCATCATCTTTACCTTCGTAGTAAAAGTGAACAGGTGGATTATCTCCCTCAGAGGCTCGGATAAAGTGAAAACTTCCCCCCTAGTGATACCAGGCAAAAACAATTGCATCATCGGGCAGACTGTCATTGCACTCATTTTCCTCTAGCAATTCGATCGCATCCTCTCGATTGCGGGGCAAAGTACGGAGGCTAAAAACCTCAGAATTCATAAAAGAAGGAATGTCCTTTCCCATCCACAGCAGAAATTCTTGATAAGCAGCAGGGAAAGACAGCTTCAGGGCCTTCTCCATTGCTTTGATTTCAGCTTCGCTGCTTGGTACTGCAACGTAAGGAGAGGCAGGCTTGTGCTTTTCGGGGATGGTTTGATAAAACTCTGAGAAACGTGCTTTTGCTTGATCTAAGTACATATGTAGCACTACACGAAGAACAGAGTGATCGCCAACACAACTCTTACAACCGCGAATCAGGTGTTTGGATGGCTCAAAATGGCGGCTGAGTGAGGTAAACTCCAGTCATATTCTAGCTGGTGGAAGCTATATGGCATTTTGTGAAGACCTGAAGTCGATCGTCGATCGCAAGCATCTTTTGACCCATCCCTTTTACATTGCCTGGACAGAAGGTAAGCTCACTCGCACACACCTGAAGCATTACGCGATCCAGTATTTTCAGAATGTGCTGGCGTTTCCGACCTATCTGAGTGCAGTGCATTTCAACACGCCCTCCTTTGACAACGCAATTGCCGTTCGCCAAGAAATTCTCGAAAACCTGATCGAAGAAGAGCGTGGCGAAACCAACCATCCTGCCTTATGGAAGCGGTTTGCGGAAGCCCTTGGTGCAACGGAAGCTGACCTAGCAGCAACGTCTGCCTTGGCAACAACAACGAACCTGGTAGAGACCTTCCGTCAGCTTTGCCTGACATCGCCCTTCTACGCAGGCTTGGCAGCACTCTATGCCTACGAGTCACAAATTCCCGACATTGCAGCCGTCAAAGTGGATGGACTCAAACAGTTCTATGGCATGACGAACCCTGACGACTATCAGTTTTTCACGGTGCATCAGCAGGCAGACGTGTGGCACACCGCAACCTCACAGAAGCTCATTGAGCAGTACGCCGATACACCTGAAAAGCAAGCTGAAGCACTGAAAGTAGCTGAAAAAGCCGCCGATGCGCTCTGGCAATTCCTAGATGGCGTGTACGAAACCTACTGCCAGGACATCATGCCTGAGCCTGTAGCAGCGTAAGCCAGTTCACTTCCGTCGCTTTGATGATAAAAAAGTGGGACAGAGAATTTACGCTCTGCCCCACTTTTTTATTACTCGATCGTTTAGATCGAGATGAAGTTGCTGGCGGTGAGACTGTTTGCCTGCACATCCGACAGTACTGCCAACGTTGCACCCTGACGTTTGATCAGTGTGTCATTAGCATTCAGTTCAGTGCCTTGCAGAATCGAGAGCCTGTTAAAGCCCAAGCCCGCTGGCAGCGCAATGAGATCTGTGCCGTTCTCAAAGTCGGCAATCGTTTGTGTACCACCCTTCGCGAGTACGAAAAGATCTCGTCCTTCACCGCCAACGAGGAAGTTGTTGCCTTTGACGCCGCTTAGAAAATCATTGCCTGCACCACCTTCGATGTAGTCATTGCGTTTCGTTCCCCGCAGGCGATCGTTCTCCTCGGTGCCTTCATAGGATCTGACATTTAACCCTGCCACACCCATGCGTGGGTCGAGCTTGAGGGGTTGCTCCAGTTGCAGGACGATGATTTCGTTGTTGTCTATCGCGGGCGGACGACCAACTGAGAACGGATAATTGTTGTCATTCGCTACCAGAATGGTGTTGGCATCAAGCACCAACACATCTTCAATGGTCTGGAACGGGAAGTTGAAACTGGTGCTACCGTCCTTGTTGAGATCATCAGGGTCTTTGATGTCCAGCAAGTTGGCAATTTCCGTTTTGGCAACAAACCCGTTGGCATCCTGCTGAGAAAAATCGACCTTAAAGATCTTCTTGAACTGGGCGGCACCTGCCTGGTTGTTATCACGCTCGATGATCAGGTATTCGTTGCTGTTAACGACGGTGATATCGCCGATCGCATTTGCGGGATTTTCCAGCTTGTAGTAGCCGACCAAGCCTTCGTATTGTTTGGTTGCCATATCAAACTCGTAAATCCGCAGTGAGCCTGCCGGATCACCGACGACCGTGCCTTCCAGTAAGGGGTATAGCGTAGACTTGTCAGGGCTGATTGCCAAGCCTTCAAACCCTTGGGAGCGACCAAGGTTAGCGACTGCTGGTGGGGTGATGAAGGTGCTGCGGGCATCTTCGCCTGTGCCGGGGAAGTCGGTGAAGTAGCCATCTACACCCAGTTCGATGAATTGCTTGAATTCCGCCAGCGGGTCGCCGTTGTAGCTGTTGGGCAAGAAGAAGCTCTCGTTGCGGAAGGTGTAGGGATGCACCAGCAAGCCAGCCGCGTGAGCATCGGTGACAAGCGAGGTTGGAGTGCCTGTGATGCGATCGCCGTCGCTAATTGCCCCATCGCCATTCAGATCATCGGGACGACCATCGTTGTTGCGATCGACGGTAGCTAGCGGCACAATTCGTTGCTTATTGGGACCAATGCCCTGCGCATAGGTGGCAATATCTGCCAGTCCGGTTGGGGTCGAGAGGTCGGTGTAGGTGCGTGTGTCGCCACTCACGACAAAATCATAGGGGCGACCAGAGCCGCCAAACAGTTGCACCAGGGGGATGTCGATGCCTGCGTTTGGCAGAATCGTTGTGTTCAATGCCTTCAGGTTGGCGACTTCAAAAGATTGAATGTAGATCCGTGATGGATCGGTGAAGTTCTGCGCTACCAGCGTATCCACGAGTAACTGGCTGGTGTTGAAGCCCTGCGCCGTAAAGAAGGTGGGGTGCTTAGTTTCGGGATAGATGCCAATTTTGCGTCCCGTTTCGGCTTCCACTTGCTGCACAAGGTCGATCACTTCATCCAGGGTCGGTACTTTTAGCCCATCGTTGTTGAAGGCTGTACCGCGAATGGCTGGAATGCGCTCGATCGCGTTCAGCGTTTTGATCTCTGCCAGAGTGAAGTCTTCGGCAAACCAGCCTGTCACTGTGTTGCCATCCAATACTTTGGTCGCTTTGCGATCGGCAAACTCAGGACGCAGGTAAATATCGGTGCTGGTGTCGGTGGTGTTAAGAGTGCCATTCGCATTCAACACGGCTAACATTGGCTCGTGACGGGCGATGAGAATGCCGTCTTTGGTAACTACTAAATCGGGTTCGATAAAGTCAGCACCATCGGCGATCGCTTTTTTGTAAGCCGCCAGTGTGTGTTCGGGACGTTCGCCACTTGCGCCGCGATGACCAATGACGATCGGCGGCTTGCCATCCAATGTGTTGAACTCGGTAGTAGCGAGAACATCAGGATTTTGGGGCGATCGGACAAAGGGACTGGTAATTTGATCGCGCACTAAATCACCCGTACCAGGGAAATCAGTAAAGTAGCCGTCCACGCCCAGGTTGATGAATTGCTCAAACTCTTTCGCTGGATTGCCCTGATAGTTAGAAGCCAGAAAGCGTCCTTCGTTACGGAAGGTGTAAGGATGCACTAGGAGACCAGCCGTGTGAGCGTCTGAGACCAAGCTGGTAGGAGTCAGGGTCACGCGATCAGCGTCGTTAATCGTGCCATCGTTATTCAGGTCGTCTGGTTGCCCATCCTTGTTGGCATCCACATTCTTGAGCGACACAATCATTCGCTTCCAGGGACCAATACCATCTGCATAGGTGGCAATTTCCGCCAAGCCTGCGGGAGTTTGCAAATCGCCATAGGTGCGAGTGTCGCCTGCCACTGCAAAATCATAAGGACGTGCATTGACATCCTGATAAAGGAGTTCGCCCGTGTTGTAGTCCACATCATAAGCATCCAGCAATTGCACCAGAGGGATGTCGGTCTTAGTGTTTAGTTCCTTCAGGTTGGAGACTTCAAACGACTGGATGTAGACGCGGCTGGGGTCGGTGAAGCCTGTTTGCTCTAGCGTTGCTAGCAGCGGTTCTTCCAGCGAGAGCCCTAAATCATCGTGATAGGTTGGGTGCTTGGTTTCGGGATAGATGCCGATTTTTTTGCCTGTGTCTTTCTCAACTTGCTGCACCAGCTCAATCACTTCTTGCAGCGTGGGAATTTCAAAGACACCGTTGAATGCCTGGGTACGGAAACCTTGAGGCATGATTGCCCGCAGGGTTTTGATCTCTGCCAGGGTGAAGTCAGAAGCAAAAAACTCGTTTTCGTAGAGCACGCCATCTACCGTACCACTGCGCTTGCGATCGGCAAACTCTGGACGGTTGGCAACATCAGTCGTGCCACCCAAAATGGGTTCGTGGCGAGCAATCAACACACCATCTTTGGTCGCCACCAAGTCCGGTTCAATAAAATCGGCACCGCGCTCGATCGCCAGTTTGTACGCTTCCAACGTATGCTCTGGCAGTTCGCCGCTGGCACCGCGATGCCCAATGACGATCGGCTGCTTGCCGTCCAGTGTGTTGAGGTTAACTAGATTTGGCGTGGCGATCGGTGCATCCAGCAGTTTACCTGTTGCGTCGAAGTGCAGCAAAAAGGGACCAAATTCTTCGCCCACCCAGATGGTGCCGTCTTTGGCAATCACAAAGGATTCAACGTCAAAGTCTGCACCTGTCAGGAAGCGATCGCCTGTAGCGTTCGTAATTTCAAACGGAATTTTGTTGTCTGGGTCGCGTAGTTGAATGAATTTTCTAACCGCCACGCTGCCGTCACCAGAAGGTTCTGCGCCCTGCAAGCTGGGGTCTACCTGATAGATTCTCAACAGAAAATCAGCGCTGTTGTTCTTGGCGCCAAAGCCGTTATCTGACAGAAACCAGAAGCGGTTTTCATCGGCAAACTGCACGCTGCTAAAGCCCTGTACTGGCTGACCAGGAAAAGGACCCGTGCGCCCATTAGCAACAATGCCCTTACCCGCTGGAGGTCCCTCAGCAAACGTATCGGCTGGAAGCGATGCAAAACCTTTAAGTGTTACGTCTGCCATAGTTCGTTTAGATGTGATGAAGGTAGATGTGCGGAATCGTAGACGCGCTAACAAAACGAAGGTAAAAGGTTCTTCGTGTCACCCCTTCCGCCATTGATGGCTAAACTGCCTTCATCCATTTACAGAAGGGGAGGTAGATGCCTACCACCCTCCATAAATCCCACAGAGACTTTAAGACAGGTCTAACGCACCGTTAACAAGCCAGTAATTCTACTGAATTATTAATGTGTAGATTTGATGAACTATTGCTTAAAAGACTTGACTGATTCTCCTGGCAAATGTAGACGTAGCAGTCGTTACCTGGTACGAGTAAAATTGACTACGCTACAGTTGGAAGACACGTTTCTTTTCACTCGTCCTTTTAGCTGACTCTACCTATGACTGGCTCGATCGCACCCCAAACGAAACCCGATCGCCGCGTGCGAGAGACAGACTGGCGCTTGTTTATGCGTTTGGCAGAGTACGGGTTACGCGATAAGCGGTTGCTGGCATGGTCATTTGCGCTCCTAGTGCCGACGGCGATCGCGGGAGCGATGCAGCCCATCCTCATTGGCGAAGCTATTTCCCTTATTCGGCAAGAGCCAACGGGCTGGACGTTTCTGCGGCAGATGCCTCTGACAGATGGCATCAATACGCTGGCAGGGTTGCTGCTCTTGACGCTGGTGTTGCGAACCATCTTTGATTCGCGGCAGGGATTCCTTGTGCAAAAGATGGGGCAGCGCATCACGGCAGATATTCGGCAAGATTTGTTTCACCACGTTACGTCGTTAGCAATGCGCTTTTTTGATCGCACGCCCGTCGGACGGTTAATTACCCGCCTCACTAGCGATGTAGAAGCGTTAGGCGATGTCTTTTCCACCGGTGCGATCGGCATTCTGGGCGATTTCTTTTCGATCATTGTGATTGCGATCGCCATGTTTCTTTTGCAGTGGCAGTTGGCGCTCTTGCTCACAGCCATGTTGGTTCCCGCTACAGCGCTAATTATTTACTTTCAGCAGCAGTATCGCAAAGCCAACTACAAAGCGCGCGAAGAACTATCGATACTCAACTCGACCCTACAAGAAAACATTGTCGGCATTAATGTTGTGCAGCTTTTTCGCCGCGAAGCCTTCAACGCTGACCTGTTTCGCACGATTAACAAGCGCTACATCAAAGAAGTTGACAAAACTATCTTTCACGATTCGGCAATCTCCGCCACGCTGGAGTGGATCTCACTAGCCGCGATCGCTGCTGTGCTGTGGCTGGGTGGCAACCTAATTCTGAGAGAAACCCTTAACCTCGGACAACTCTCAACGTTCATCCTCTTTGCCCAACGCCTCTTCGATCCGCTGCGTCAGTTTGCCGAAAAGTTCACGGCGATTCAGGCAGGCTTTACAGCAGTGGAACGAGTCAGCGATATCTTTAACGAGCCGATCGACATTCGTGACCCCGAACACCCCAAAACGCTAGACAGCAGCCCCGAATCCACCACTGGCGAAATTCGCTTTGAGCACGTTTCGTTTGCTTACAAAGAAGGCGATTATGTCCTGCGAGACCTTAACTTCACGATTCGTCCTGGTGAAAAAGTAGCGCTCGTCGGACCCACAGGCGCAGGCAAAAGCTCCATCATTCGCCTACTCAGCCGTTTATATGAAGCCACCGAAGGCTGTATTTTGGTAGACGGGGTGAACGTCCGCGATCTGCCACAAACGGAACTACGCCGTCACATGGGCGTGATTCTGCAAGATGGCTTTGTGTTCGCAGGCGATGTTAAGAGCAACATTACCTTGGGCGAAACGTACCCCTTTGCAGCCATTCAATCTGCGGCTGAACGCACCAATGTTTCTGCCCTGATTGAGCAACTACCACAAGGTTACGATACCCCTCTGCGCGAACGAGGCACTAATCTTTCAGGTGGGCAAAAACAACTGTTAGCGTTTGCCCGTGCGGCTATCCGCGAACCGCGCATTCTCGTATTAGATGAAGCAACTGCTAGTCTGGATGTAGGCACCGAGGCACTGATTCAAGATGCGCTTGACCATTTACTAAAAAACCGCACGGCAATTATCATTGCTCACCGTTTGTCTACAATTCGCAACTGCGATCGCATTCTCGTCCTCAAGCGCGGTCAGCTTGTCGAATCTGGTAACCACGACGAGTTACTCCGTCAGGGTGGACTCTACGCCAGCTTATATCAATTACAAATGTTGGAAACGTGAGGTGCAACAGCACGTTTTAGCAATGTAAACCATCGTTCTTGTGGAGGAGTGAAAGGAGTGATTCGTGTAGCAAACCCTGAATCGTCAGACTGATGATCCTAAGTTGGTCAAGACGTTACGATCGCGTTCCTTGACGTTAGCGATCGCCAAAGACGGCATGACATAAGTTTGTAAAAAGCAGCTTATGGGTACGCTATTGTCTATTGCAGACCGTCATGATCCAAAAGACATCAAATCAAAAAGGTATTAATTAAAAAGACATCATCGCTCACTGTTTCTCCGTTCTCTATCTTTCGATCCACTTTTAGCACTCACTTTCATAAAACATGCAGACTTTAGAGCAATCCCTGCCGCTAGTGCCAAATCACACTGCGAAGACAGTTATTTTTGACTTTGATGGCACGATCGCTGATTCTTTTGACACTGTGTTTGCCATTAGCAACCGATTGGCAGATGAGTTTGGTTTTCCAATCACACCGTTAGAAGATGTAGATGCTTTGAAGAATTTAAGTTCTCAAGAAATTCTCAGGCGATCGAACGTACCATTCGTTAAACTACCCTTTTTATTGCGGCGGCTACGCTTTGAACTTAACCAGGAGATTGCTGGACTTCAACCAATTGCTGGCATTAAAGAGGCGTTGCTAGAACTAAAACGGCAGGGGCATCATCTAGGTATTGTTACGTCTAACTCCAGACAGAATGTCATCGCTTTTTTGGCAGCTCAAGACATGAGAGAGGTCTTTGATTTCGTCGATTCTGGCTTGACGCTCTTTGGCAAAGGCAGAATTATTCAAAAAATTCTGCGCCATAACCGAATTGATCCTGCCACCGCTATTTATGTCGGAGACGAAACTAGAGATGTTGAAGCCGCCCGCAAAATAGGCATTAAAGTCATTGCGGTTTGTTGGGGCTTCAACTCCTGCAAGGTGTTAGGAGCACAAAAACCCGATTTTCTGATCACTGACCCCGCAGAGTTAGTGACGGCAACTAACTTCTCATAGCAACGGCGATCGTCAACAGAGCGTACCTGGCTACTAAATTCAGTGCAATAGGAATTCAATGTCGAAGCGCTGCCGCTCTACTCAATCAATCCGGGTGGTGGTGTGATTTCAATGCGGCGCTGCTGTAAATCGACAAGCGGCACGATCGCCTCCACAAAGGGAATCAACACAGTAGGTTGTTTCGTTGCTTCTACTGCATTGCGTTGCACTTCTAAAAGGGTGTTGCCTGCCTGAATGATGCTGCTCACGGTGCCAATGAGCACTTGTGTAGCTTGATCGAACACTACTAGCCCAATCAAATCGAGTATGTGAAATTCACCTTCTTCTAAAGGGGGACGATCGCCCTCTGGTACAAACAGTTGACCATCTCGCAAGGCTTCAGCTTGGTCGCGATCGATCACTCCGGCAAATTGCACTACGTACAGCCCTTTGCCATCCAGGTAGCGTCCCCGCACCAACTCAATCGGTTCTGGTGCTGTGGACGGCGATCGCTGGAGCCAGCGCGTTCCTGGTATTAAAAAGCGCTCTGGAAAATCCGATTCTGGGTAGACGCGCACTTCGCCCTTCATGCCCTGCGCTGCCACAATTTTACCGATGGGGAGGAAGTGAGGAGGTAGGAGTGAAGGTTGAAGTGCATCTGTCTTTTGTGCTCGCCCTTCTGCCTTTTGCCGTTTGCCTTCTGCCTTTTTACTTTTAGTTTTTGCCTTTTGTCTGGTGCTGTCTGGCGCTACGGGTTCTTTACGTTCTAAATTGCGATCGCTCACGATGCCACCACTGCTTGCTTACCGATTATGGACTGTTGATACACACGTTCGACCACTGCTGCTAAACGCTGCATCGCTATTTCAAGCTCCTGATCGCTACCAGTCAGGCTAATGCGAACGCACTGACGAGTATGCTCCCAATCTTCATGCAGCCCCGGAAAGAAGGAACTGCCAGGAACAACAATCACGCCGACCTGCTTTAGCTCTTGGTAAAACTCCCAGTCAGTGATGGGCAAATCTTTGAGCCACAGCCAGGTGAAAATAGCACCTTCGCCGCGATGTAAGAACCAGGGCACAGCAGGCATTGCCTGATCAAGCGTTGTTTCAACGATCGCAACTTTCTTCTGATAGAAGGGACGAATCACCTGAGCCGCAATGTCTGCCAACGCGCCAGAGTTGATGGCACGAGCGGCGATCGCCTGCCCATAGCGAGGTGAATGGATGCACATATTGGTCTGGAAGCATTCCAGCACTTGAATGAGTTGTTCGTTACCGATCGCAATACCAATGCGCTCGCCGGGAAGCCCCGCTTTAGAAAGGCTCATGCAGTGCAAAATGTTTTCGCCAAACAGCGGAGTCATCTCGGTAAAGTTGAGCGCCGGAAATGGTGGTGCATAGGCAGAATCAATCAGGACAGGCACATGATGAGGAGCCGCCAAGGCTGCAATTTTCTGCACTTCGTCATCAGTCAGAACGTTACCAGTTGGGTTACAGGGGCGAGAGAAAAGGACACAGCCTGTATCTTCTGCGATCGTCAACTGGCTAAAGTTGGGGCGATACTTAAAGCGATGGGCAGCCGTATCAATATCTAAGGACGGCTTGTAGGCAAACAGTGAATCTGGAGCGAGCGCTACGCCACCATAGCCTGTGTAGTCGGGACTCAGAGGCAAAACAACTTTTTTTAAGGTGCCGCTTTCGGTATAGCCACCGAACGCATTAGTAGCGTAAAAATAAAGGCTCTGGCTACCAGGTGTAATCAGCACGTTGCGCTCGGTCAACTGCAACCCATAGCGCCGATTAAAATCCTGCACAATGGCATCAATCAGCGGTTGGTAGCCCTGACTTGCACCATAACGACACACTACATCACCATACTCAGCGCTCGCCAACAGGTCGGCAGTGCAATCGCGCCAGAGTTGTTCAACTTCGGGCAAAATCAACGGATTGCCTGCGCTTAAATTGATAAAGTCCTGTCCTGCACCCGATCGCAACGTTTCAGCAATATCTTTCATAATTGCCCGCACACCAGTCAGGCGGGTCATTTGGTTGCCAAGTTGAGTCAGGGCAGGCTTCATAGTAAAAATTGCAAAGTGTGGGGATTGTAAAGCGTCTTTCTAACGTTCACCAATGCTACTCAATTGTTCACACACTTTACCAAGTAGATGACCGTTGCCATTGATTTGCTTATTGTGTTCAGTCTGTCCTTCAAGCAGCAAGCACTAGCCCTAAAGCCTGTCTGACTAATGTTCACAGCTCAATTGAACTTGCCAAACTCTATCTGATAGCCGATGGCAAGAACTAACCCTGTGGAAGATGTGTTGACTGATCCACAGTTCTATCCTTAGCTGTAGAATTTCAAAATAATATGGAGTGTTGCTGATGAATATATTAATGGTTGCGGATGCTGCAAGCACGGGTATGCAGTTTCCAGTTTCGTTTACGTTGGTTTATGTTGTTGGGTTTATTGCAGCCGTTTCGATCGGTTCGATCGCCTGGTATAACTCCAAGCGTCCACCTGGCTGGGAAGGCAAGGATCGTCCTGATGCAGTACCTGAAGTAAAGAAAGAGGAAACTCCTGGGTTGTAAGGTTTTTGGGCGATCAATAAGGACAACGGTTGAGAGCCTTCTCAACCGTCAGCCGTTAGCTCTAGCTTTGAAGCTGATAGCTGATCGCTAAAACAAAAAATGTCTATGAAATAACATCACTTATGCATTTAGAGTAGCTACCCAGCGTTGGTAAATATTACGAATCGCTGTAAGCACTGAATTTTTCACTGATTCAGAGGGCGGGTGCGATGTATCTAAAAGCTGGAGATCAGTTAGCAGTTTTGCCTCGCTGGTATCTACGGTGCCATCACTATAAATCAGCCCACTAATAGCCTCGATAAGCTGCTGGCAAGCTTCTGAGGTCGGCTGTTCACCCAGATATTCATTCACCCAGCTATAGCATTCTGCTGCTTTTACAGGTCTAAATTCGTGAAGCAACGGCTGAAGCTCTGGCTCGTTTTCTAACCCCTTTTCTTCAGCAATGCGGTGCAGATACTCGCGTTCTTCTGGTTGAATTTGACCATCAATCCAGGCGACACCAATGAGAATTTTTAGCAGCGTTGTAACCTTAGGATCTGTTGTCATAGGTCTGGTACAAAGGTAAATGAGCCAAGCAACCTGAGCAGGCTTCCTACACCCTACACCCTGCACCCTACCCATACCCACCGTTACTTAACGCTTCTTCAAGCGCGCCATAAAAAAGCCATCCATATCGTGTTCCTGCGACCAAATCTTAATCCATCCGTCTGAAGTGACGAATGCCGCCGGTGGCGTATGCGGTTGCGGTGGCTCGCTCGCCCAGTCAGGATGACGAGCCAGAAAGCTCTGCACGATCGCCTCATTTTCTGCCGGATGCAGGGTGCAAGTAGCATAAACCAAACTGCCAGCAGGCTTAACCCATAACGCTACCTGATCCAACAGTTCTGTTTGTAATTGCGTCAGTTGCTGCACAGTTTCAGGCGTTTGTCGCCAACGAGCATCAGCATGGCGATGGAGTGTGCCCAAGCCAGAGCAAGGAGCATCAACCAGCACACGATCGCATTGCCCTACAAATCGCGGCAGGTTGCGGCTGTCGCCCTCACACAGTTGAATCGATTGCAAACCCAGACGATCGACATTTTGCTTGAGCTTTCTTAACCGAGAGGCAGCACGATCACACGCCCACACCGTACCACGATCGTGCATCAACTCTGCCAGATGCATGGTTTTGCCGCCTGGTGCTGCACACGCATCCATAACCACGTCTCCAGGCTGTGGATCGACTAGATAGCCCACTAACTGAGCGCTACTGTCCTGCACAATCCACCAGCCCTCGTCAAAGCCTGGTAGCTGCTGAATTGCCCCTGCGGCTTCGGGCAAGCGCAACGCCTGTGGAAGGTGTGGAATACGGCTTACTGCAACGCCTGCGGTCTGCATTGCCGACTCGACCGTTTCAACCGAAGCCTTAAGTGTATTCACCCTCAAATCAATATGGGGCGGCTGGTTCATCCATTGACACAGTTGCTCTGTTGCTTCTACCCCCAACTGCTCCAGCCAAAGCGCCACCAGCCAATCAGGATAACTGTGTTGGATGCCAAGGCGGGTAATGAGGGAGGGCGAGGTGAGGAGTGAGGAGTTTTGCCTTGCTTCCCCTACTCCCTCTGCCGCCCCTGCGCCCTCCGCTCCCTCTGCCTCCCTCAAACGAACATACTGCCGCAACAAGCCATTCACAAAGCCTGTTAACCCAGCAAAGCCGTTTTGCTTCGCCAGATCAACGGTTGTATTCACCGCAGCAGAGGCTGGAATTTGATTCAAAAAGCGCAGTTGGTAGAGTCCCAAATGGAGGATGGTGCGGAGATCAGCCGGTTGCTGATGGGCAGGCTTTTTCGCCAGTTGGTCAATGAGCGCATCTAACGTCCGCTGCCTACGAACGCTGCCATACACTAGCTCGGTCAGCAAGCGACGATCGAGAAGATTAGTGAGCTTTGCCTGCCGCAGCGTTTTGTCCAGCGCCACGTCGGCAAAGGCTCCCTGATGCACCGATCGCAGTGCCAAAAAAGCCAACTGACGAGGATTTTGGGTCACAATCGTGGTTTAAAACACCGTTCCTAGGATAGCTCGGTACGCGGTTACTTTGAGTCTGCCGGATGATGGACGGGTGCATGATGGACAGGAATTTCGATCATAAATTCGGCACCAAATTTTGGTTCAGAGTAAAACTTCAGGTAGCCGTGGTGCTGGTTGACAATAGTTTGATAGCTCACCGTTAGCCCTAACCCAACCCCCTGCCCCACCTCTTTTGTGGTGAAGAATGGATCAAAAATTTGGTGTTGCAGGTTGTGGGGAATGCCCGGTCCTGTATCAGTGATGACAACGCGAACCATTTCGGGTTGGTTGTTTGTGGCTGCAATCATATCGGTGCAAATGGCGATCGCCTTTTTGCCCTGCCAGGTACTCAATGCTTCGATCGCATTCAGCAACAGGTTGAGAAACACCTGATTGAGGTCGCCGGGATAGCATTCCACCAGGGGCAAATCACCATATTGACGAATGATTTCGATGTCTTCTTTGAAGTGGGTTTTGAGTACGAGTAGCGTACTTTCAATGCCTTCGTGGAGATTGACCCGTTTGCGCTGTGCCTCATCCAACCGCGAGAAGTTGCGGAGTGAGAGCACGATTTGACGAATGCGCTCGGCACCCGATCGCATGGAGTCGAGGATGCGAGGCAAATCGCCCCGCAAAAAATCGAGTTCAACTTCAGCAATCATTGCCTGTAAAGCTTCATCTGGCTCTGGTGTGCGAGCCTCATACTCCTTCAGTAACTGGAGCAGATCGTGAATATAGGTTTCGACATAGGGCACGTTGCCGTAGATGAAGTTGATCGGATTATTGATTTCGTGAGCCACTCCTGCCACCAAGCGCCCTAGGCTAGACATTTTTTCGCTCTGAATAAGCTGTGCTTGGGTTAAACGTAGCTCGTTCAGCGTTTCTGCAAGATGGTGTGCCTGTGCTGCACTTTCTGCTGCCTGCTGCTTTGTCTGAGCATAAAGATGCGCCTGCTGAATCGAAATTGCTAACTGATCTGCCACTGCTTGTGTCAGTTTTTGGTCGTTCTTTGACCAATAGCGCGTGTGAGAACACTGATTGAGATAGAGAATAGCGTGCAGTTTTTCCTTGTTCTGCACGGGCACCACCAGCGATGATTTAATTTCCGCCTGCTGATACTCCTCGTTGTGGGGACCAATGCGATCGTCCTGAGTCACATCAGCAATGACAACGCGACGGCGATTTTGAATCACCCAGCGGGTAATCGGACCATTAGTGTCAAACGCATCAATGGTGCCTGTAAAGGGTGGACGGCAGACTTCATACAGATGCTGGAGCCGAAAGGCAGCACGATCGTTGGTTTCATCCATCACCGCTTCAACAACGGGTTCGCTCTCGTAATCGCCAGGATCTTCAACCAGATGCACCAGGCAGCGATCGACCTTGAGCGCCTCTAGCAGTTGAGCGATCGCGCCACTGAGAATCGTTCCTAGTTCAAAGCTTTGGCGCGTCTGGGCAGTGATCTGGTTTACCAAACGCTCTCGCTGCGCCTGCTTTTGGGTTTGTTCATAAAGCTGCGCCTGCCGGATTGCAATCTCAAGTTGCTGAGCGATCGACTGAATAAACTCCACTTCTCCGGGTGACCAGTGGCGGGGCTTGTCAGACAGGCAAGCGATAAACCCATTCGAGCCGCCCTGCGAGTTGACGGGCACCAACAAATTAGCGATCGCGCCCAATACTAGCGGAGGCGGTTGTTCATCACGTTTGCGCCAGGGTAGTATCCAGTGCCTGAGCGATCGCACCAGCGAAGTGCCACTACTCAACCCACTAGTGATGCTGAGTTCGCCACGGGCGATTGCGGTCGCTGTGAAGCCAAACATAGCCAGCGGATAGTAGCCTGGTGCGAAAGCTTTTCGGTGCAGGCGATCGACATTACCACTCTCACAGACAAGCTGAACCCGCTTAGTGTCGTGAAAATACCACAAGAAACTACAGCGATCCAACTTGAGTAAGGTTGCCAGTTCATCGGTTGCCGTTTGCAGCACAACCCGCAACTCTAGAGAATTGCGAACACGGTCAACAATCCGCCGTAGTTGGGCATTTTGTTTTTCGGGATACTCCAACCAATTACTTGGTGATACTTTAGCCAAACGAAATTTAGGAAACACACGAGGCAGGGTAAAAAAGGCAGACAGCATGAATAATTAGGGCGAGTTACTCGTCCAAAAGGGCATCACATTTTTTTCGAGTCGCTTAAAGATGAGACAAAGCATTGGAGAGAAAGAGAAAGCAGCAAGGCTCCTGCCATCTGTTCCCTGCCTTTACCTAATCGCAACAGCACTCCACTCGACCGGAAACCGCTGTTTAAAAATCTGTAAGACCGTAGAGCCTAAGCACTACAGTAAAGATGCCCCTGTTTTGTCAATTAACGCTGTTTTGTTACTTAACACTGTATAAAGCAACACTGTATAGCTATGTTAGAAGTTTGAAGGCACTGAAGCTGTATTCAAACGTACGCTCTATTAGTTCGTTAGATTTAAGTCACCCGCCAAAAGACGTGTTTTGTCTCAGCAAGGCGATGAAACCGAGCAATAGTATGAAACAGACACAACCTAATCTTCAAGAGTCTCTAACACAGTCGTTGAGTGTGGTATTGGCGACCGATCGCCGTCAAGTCAATCAACTCACGGTGCTCCTGCTTCTGATGGGGCTGGGCTTGGTCGCGATCGAACCAGTACTGGCATTACCTAATCCAGAGGATAAACCTGAAGAAGTGCTGCGGTTGGAAGTCATTACTGGAGCGCGATCGCCGCTTGATGGCAAACCGATTACGGCAAGTGAGTATGCTCAGCTTCAGGCAGAGTTGCAAACGCCCGGACCCTCTCGACCGCAAGTGGGGCGACCACTTGAAAAGAACCTTAATTTGCTGCGTCTCCGCAGATTTATCAAAACCTTTTTTCCGTTCTTACCAGTCCGTTAGTGAAGCGGCATCAGGCGGGAACTTTAAGCGCTACCTGCTTTAACGCGCTGGGCGATCAGTGCTATCGCCCTTGCACGTCACACCTTATCCAACCGAAAGAGTTGGTAGAAAAGTCTGATGCCCAAAGGTCAGGGAGTTGATGAATTTTTGCAACAAATTAGCGGAGTAACTGCTCAGAAAGAATGGGTTCGATGTAACAAAATACTTAAGACATCCTTATCAAATTGTGTCGGATATTTCCTAGAACGCTTATGTGGACTGGTTTTCTGGTACAACGGTGTGTATGCGATTATTGTAACGGTCAGTATTTAGTCATCCGCAACCCATACTCCTGAAAGATGGTGTGGTGCCAATTTGACTGCCTGCTCGTGACTGCCCCGCATACCTCGCGCATTACCAGACTAAGGAGCTTAACTGCATGTTCACACACGTCAAGCCCACCATCAGACACGTCACACCCGATGATCTACGGGGACGCGCTCTGCTTAGAGTGGTCTATGTCGTGCTAGAGCCTCAGTATCAGAGTTCGCTTTCGGCAGCGGTTCGCGCCATTAACCAGAACCATCCCAATCTGGCTGTCGAAATTAGCGGCTATTTGATCGAGGAACTCCGCGATTCGGATAACTACGAAGCCTTTCAGCGTGACGTGGCGCGGGCAAACATTTTCATTGCATCGCTGATTTTTCTAGAAGATCTGGCAGACAAAGTAGTGGCAGCGGTAGAGCCACACCGCGATCGCCTGGATGTGGCAGTTGTCTTCCCCTCCATGCCGCAGGTGATGCGCCTAAACAAGATGGGCAGTTTTTCGATGGCGCAGCTAGGGCAATCCAAGAGCGCGATCGCCCAGTTTATGAAAAAGCGTAAGGAGAAATCCGGGTCTGGCTTTCAGGATGGGATGCTAAAGCTGCTGAACACGCTGCCCAAAGTGCTGAAATACCTGCCAATGGACAAAGCGCAGGATGCCCGTAATTTCATGTTGAGCTTTCAATACTGGCTCGGTGGTTCGCAGGAAAATCTAGAGAACTTCCTGCTGATGCTTGCCGATCGCTACGTATACAAAGAACTCGACACAGACAGCGGTGCCTTGCAGTATCGTGATCCCGTCACCTATCCTGACTTGGGCATCTGGCATCCCCTCGCGCCCACCATGTTTGAGGACGTGAAGGAGTACCTCAACTGGTTTAACTCGCGCACTGATATTTCGGACGAACTGAAAGATCCCCTTGCCCCTTGCGTGGGTTTGGTGCTGCAACGGACGCACTTAGTAACGGGCGACGATGCCCACTATGTAGCGATGGTGCAGGAACTCGAAAGCATGGGTGCACGGGTGATTTCGGTGTTTGCAGGCGGCCTGGACTTTTCCAAGCCCGTTGAAGCGTTCTTCTACGATCCCCTTTCTAAAAATCAGAACGCCATTGTGGATGTCGTGATCTCGCTGACTGGGTTTGCCCTGGTGGGTGGACCCGCCAAGCAGGATCATCCAAAGGCGATCGAAGCCCTCAAGCGCCTTAACCGTCCCTATATGGTGGCGCTGCCCCTGGTGTTTCAAACCACCGAAGAATGGGAGGACAGCGATCTGGGTCTGCACCCGATTCAGGTAGCGCTCCAAATTGCGTTGCCCGAACTGGATGGCGCGATCGAACCCATCATTCTTTCGGGTCGGGATGGCATGACGGGACGCGCGATCGCCCTGCAAGATCGGGTAGAAGCGATTACTCAGCGTGCTATGAAGTGGGCAAACCTGCGCCGCAAGCCCAAGCTGACCAAGAAAGTGGCGATCACCGTTTTCAGCTTTCCACCCGATAAAGGCAACGTTGGCACAGCAGCGTATCTGGACGTGTTTGGTTCCATTTACAAAGTGATGGAAGCCTTGCAGCACAACGGCTACGACGTGAAAGACTTGCCCGAAACGGCAGAAGCGCTGATGTTAGAAGTGCTGCATGATGCCCGCGCTCAGTACAACAGCCCTGAACTAAACGTTGCCTACCGGATGTCGGTGCCAGAATATGAAGCGCTGACCCCGTACTCCGAGCGTCTTCACGCATCCTGGGGACCACCGCCCGGACACCTCAACACCGATGGGCAGAATCTGCTGGTCTTTGGCAAAGAGTTTGGCAACGTCTTCATTGGCGTGCAGCCGACCTTTGGCTATGAAGGGGATCCCATGCGGCTGTTGTTCTCACGGTCTGCCAGCCCCCATCATGGGTTCGCCGCCTACTACACCTACCTGGAGCAAATCTGGAAAGCGGATGCCGTCTTGCATTTCGGCACTCATGGATCGCTAGAATTCATGCCCGGCAAGCAGATTGGGATGTCCGATACCTGTTTCCCCGATAGTCTGATTGGCACTATTCCAAACCTCTATTACTACGCAGCGAACAATCCCTCGGAGGCGACGATCGCCAAACGTCGCTCCTACGCGGAAACGATCAGCTACCTCACACCACCCGCTGAAAACGCCGGACTGTATAAGGGTTTGAAGGAACTGGGTGAACTGGTTGCGTCCTACCAGACCTTGAAAGACACGGGACGCGGTGCCCAGATCGTTGATTCGATTATGGACAAAGCGCGGATCTGCAACCTGGACAAGGATATTGAGTTTCCTGAAAGCGCGAAGGAACTGGAGCCAGAAGCCCGCGATACGGTGGTCGGCAAGGTCTACATCAAGCTGATGGAGATCGAGTCGCGTCTGTTGCCCTGTGGTCTACACGTCATCGGCAAACCCCCAACGGCAGAAGAAGCGATCGCCACTCTAGTCAACATTGCTAGCCTCGATCGTCCTGAAGACAACATTCTCAGCCTGCCCAGCATTATTGCGAACAGTCTGGGGCGCACAATGGAAGCAATCTATCAGGGCAGCGATCGCGGTGTGCTAGAAGACGTGCAGTTACTGCAAGACATTACCCTGGCAACCCGATCGTCTGTTGCATCACTGGTGCAGGCTCAGGTCGATGCCGATGGTCGCGTTTCCAGAGTTTCTAGGCTCAACTTCTTCAACATGGGCAAGAAAGAACCCTGGGTAGAAGCCTTGCACCAGGCAGGCTATCCCAAGGTGGACGTTGAGCAAATCAAACCACTGTTCAACTATCTAGAATTCTGCCTGAAGCAGATCGTGGCGGATAACGAACTCGGTGCCCTGCTCACGGCATTGGAAGGCGAATACGTCATCCCTGGTCCTGGCGGCGACCCGATTCGCAACCCTGATGTGCTGCCGACTGGCAAAAACATCCACGCCCTCGATCCACAGGCAATTCCGACCTCCGCAGCCGTGAAGTCTGCCAAAGTGGTAGTTGATCGCCTGCTTGCCCGTCAGTGCGCGGAGAATGATGGAGAGTATCCAGAAACGATCGCGGCGGTTCTCTGGGGCACCGACAACATCAAGACTTATGGTGAATCGCTGGCGCAAATCTACTGGATGCTCGGTGTGGCTCCGTTGCCCGACTCGCTGGGACGAATGAACAAGCTGGAACTGATCCCGCTTGAAGAACTCGGTCGTCCTCGCATTGATGTAGTGGTGAACTGCTCCGGTGTGTTCCGCGATTTGTTTATTAACCAGATGGCACTGCTCGATCGCGCCGTGAAAATGGCAGCCGAAGCCGATGAGCCACTGGAAATGAACTTCGTCCGCAAGCACGCCCTCAAGCAGTCCGAAGAAATGGGCATTAACCTGCGTCAGGCTGCCACTCGCGTTTTCTCCAACGCCTCTGGTTCCTATTCCTCCAACATCAACCTGGCGGTGGAAAACAGCACCTGGGAAAGCGAAGCCGAGCTTCAGGATATGTACCTGGCGCGGAAATCCTTCGCCTTCTCGTCAGATAACCCTGGCACGATGGATCAGAACCGCCAGATCTTCGAGTCTGCCCTCAAGACGGCGGATGTCACCTTCCAGAACCTGGACTCGTCAGAAATCTCGCTGACGGATGTCTCTCACTACTACGACTCTGACCCCACTAAGGTTGTGTCGCGCCTACGGAATGATGGCAAAGCGCCTACTTCCTTCATCGCGGATACTACAACCGCCAACGCCCAAGTTCGTACCCTTTCGGAAACCGTTCGTCTGGATGCCCGTACCAAATTGCTTAACCCCAAATGGTACGAAGGGATGCTGAGCCACGGCTACGAAGGCGTGCGGGAACTATCAAAGCGGTTGGTAAACACGATGGGCTGGTCGGCAACGGCAGGCGCAGTAGATAACTGGGTCTATGAAGACGCAAATGAGACGTTCTTCAAAGATGAGGAAATGTCGAAACGCTTGCTCGACCTCAACCCCAGCTCCTACCGCAAGATGGTGACGACGCTGCTTGAAGCCAACGGTCGCGGCTATTGGGAAACCACTGAGGAAAACCTCGATCGCCTCCGCGAACTCTATCAAGAAGTCGAAGACCGCATCGAAGGCATCGAATAGTCCGTTAATAGATTCAGTACAAAGGGTGGTCAATGACCACCTTTTTTATTACTCCAGGATTTAAGCTTGATATTTGCAGATTTAAAGCTGAATAGTAGAAATTAGAGCTGTAACAGCCGCGTCAACAAAAGCAACGGAGTCGTTGTGGCAAATCAGAAACAGGTCAATCGGCTCAAGCAGGGAGTAGAAGTCTGGAATGAATGGCGCAGAAATAATTTAGCAGTAAAAGTAAACCTCAGCGGGGCTAGCCTTATCGCGGCTGACCTTAGCGGGGTTGACCTCAGCGGGGCTAGCCTTATCGCGGCTGACCTCAGTGGGGCTAAGCTCCGTGAAGCTAACTTGAGCCATTCAGATCTGAGTTATGCTGACCTCACTGAAGCTGACCTTATTAAAGCCGATTTAAGCCACTCAATTTGTATCTTGACCAATTTCAGCCAGGCTTATCTCTACAAGGCAAACCTCATTTTAGCTGACCTTCGTGAAGCAAACTTTTTTGAGGCTGATCTCAGCAGAGCAAGCCTACAGAGTTCTCAACTTTTCATGGCTAACCTAGCATCAACTCAACTCGACCAAGCCCGTCTCAGCGAGGCTAATCTTTTTATGTCGATTCTGGTTGGAGCTGACTTGAGCGGAGCAAGTCTTAGTTACTCAAATCTAAGTCGTGCTGATCTTACAGGAGCTATATTAATAGCAACTGAAGCACTGGCAACTGATTTTACTGAAGCAATATTTACTGAAGCGTGTTTGCAGGATTGGAATATCAACAGTGAAACAAAGTTAGAGAAGGCTGAATGTGATTATATTTATTTGAGGGTTGATTGGTACGAAGAAGATGAAGAGATAAAAGGCAACTTTTTTGAGCGCCGTCCTAGTAATCCCAACCAAAAATTTGCTCAAGGCGAGTTTACAAAACTCCTTCAAAAAGCGCTTAGCACTGTTGATCTCATCTTCCGTAATGGTGTTGATTGGGCAGCTTTACTCATCTCGTTAGAAAAACTGCGAGTTGAAGCAGAAGGAGCAGAGCTATCAATTCATGCAATTGAAAACAAAAATGATGGTGCTTTTGTGGTACGGGTCAACGTGCCACCTGATGCAGACAAAGCAACGGTTGAGATCCGTTTGAAGCACGAGTATGAGTTGGCGCTGAAAGTACTGGGTGAAAAGTATCGGTATGAACTAAAAGCAAAAGATATTGAAATTGAAAGCTACCGTCGGGAGAACACAAACATAATGAGATTGGCTGAATGGGCGATTAATCGACCTATCAATGTTCAAGCAATAGCAACAGCGGAGAGTAGGCTGATGTCAGAAACCTTCAATACCGATCTACGTGGCGCAAACATCACCAACTACGCCAATAAGCTGCAAGACAATGCTCGGCAGCAGGCAATTCTGCACAACTATGCACCAAAACAGCGTCAAACCTTAGCAGAAGCCGCCGCAGAAATTCAGCAGTTGCTTGAACAACTCTCTCAATCCTATCCAACCACTACGCAAACCGAAAAAATGGCGCTGGTGACAAAAGCGGTAGAAGCAATTGAGAAAAATCCAACACTAAAAGCGCGAGTAGTTGGTGCGCTTAAAGCGGGAGGTATAGAAACCTTAAAAGAATTGATCGATAATCCATTGGTAAATGTTTTGCTGGCTGCGTTAGAAGGATGGCAGGAAGCTGAATAAACGGACAGCGCGTTCTTAGTCTCACTCACTGTCCAGAAAATCATTAGGTGAGATGTTTGCTTGTTTCAGGATGGCTCTTAGCGTTCCTTCTGACATATCGCCTGGATGATTGGGAATGGTGGTGTAGCGACTAGAACGCAGTTATGGAACCAGGGAATTTGTGCAGCAACCTGCTGCACAATTTGCTTGTTGGGATAAGCTTCAGCGAATGCCCTCATATATTTGAGCTTTCGCGATGAAAACTCTTTGCTATCGGGATCCCGTTTCACGCCAACTTTTCAGACAGCCTCTAAAATCGATTCATGAATGCTTCGCATACAGTTACAAGCTGAATTGGCACCTCTTGCATCGGATAGTGCCCTGCATTGCTCATGACGTGCAACTCAGCCTTCTTAAACCACTGTAGGATTGTGCTTTCGACGAGAGCAGTCGTTATTGCGGCATCGTGTTCACCTGTAATAGCCAGGAAGGGGACTTCGCAACCATTGACTTCAGCCGCAAAGTCTTCTGCCGACCACATCTTAAAGTATTTACGATAAGCATCAGGATGAGTAGTTCTCAATGACTCATTGACCATGTACCGCTCCCAGACTTTCGTATAGCGATTGCCAGTCGTAATCATACAAATGGTGCCGCGATTGGCTGGTACTTCCCAGGCAGTAGCAAACAACTTTTGGGTCTCTTCATCAAAGGGGACAGCGCTTGCAGGTACTGGGGTCACTCCTATCACAGACTTAAGGTGGGTGCTGTAATGAGCACTCAAGTATTGGGCGACTTTGCCCATCATCGAATGCCCGATATAGTGAAATGCTTCCCAACCTAGCATAGCTGCCAGTGTCATTACATCTCCTGCCACTTCTGCATTTGTGTAGTTTCCTACCATGCTTTTAGAATCACCGTAACCGCGTGGATCGGCAAAACAATACGTGAACGTCGCGCGATCGAGCCAGTGATAAATCGGTTGAAACACTGTATGGTCACCTAACCAACCGCCCATCACAATGACTTTTTCTGGTCCCTCTCCGATAATTTCGTGGGCAAGAATGGGTTGTGTCATCGTGGCAAAGCTCCTTTCAAGATTAGGTACAAGTTGGTTGTTCATCACTCCAAACTCAGCGACAGAAGGCTTAGCTGAGCAATGTAAGCTTCAGAAGCAATCTTTAAGTTTGTCACTGGTTTAACGACCGGAACTTTACAGGCAGATTTCATAGGGCTATAGCCACCAGCCTGAGGGAAGAACTGAAAGAGCTATGGTTATTTATGGTGTATGAGTTAAGGAGAAGAAAAGGCGTATCGGGGTTCAATGAGTAGTTGTACCACATCACCGGGGCGCTATCACCAGGACGGGCATAGTCTTCGTGCTGCTGGGAAGCGCCAACACTTGGCACAGGGTTTGCCAGTGATGTTGGTTAAAATCTGCCAAAGCTTATTGCCTCAGCGACATAAGCTTAGTTGCATGTTTAACACTGACTGGGGTTCAGTCGACACAACATGTGGTCCAACCTTGTTTGCTTGTTACGGGTAGGGCTGCCGCCATCTCTGTAGCTCAACACACCCAGCGTAATCAGGCTGAGAGCGGTCAGCCAAAAGACAGTTTTGAAAATCGTTTTTGCCATACCAGTGCTCAGCGTCTAAAGCTGCCTTGGGTACCACTAAGACTGCTAGCCTAGTCCTAGAGGCACCCTACTTGTACTTTACAGCGCCCGGTCGCTGGCACCGGGCTTTCGCGTGCAAAGAAGAGGCAAACCACTCCACTCAAGCTCAAGTTAACGACCGCTCACTCTGGCATTGCCAATTCGGGGTCTCTCTCTGGAGTCGCTACAACTAGGCAGGGTTGGGGGTCTGTATGGCTTCACCAATTGCTTTAGCCACTTCAATACCATTTTCTTCAAGAATAATGATGGGATCAAAGCCAGTCTTGACCTCAATGCGCTTGATCAACACCTGCCCATTGGAAAAACGTTGCCCCACTTGAAGATGGCGACTGCTGGCTTCATTGGGTGCTTTAACGATCGCATGAGCCACGCTGCCAACCACGACCACACCACTGACTTCTACCGCGTTTGCTAGGCTTGCCACTGGTAACGGCGGCAGTGCGCTGAGCAACGGTGTGCTTTGCTTGGGCGGCAATGGCGTAGTGCGCTTCGGCTTTAAAGCCGCCAGGCGGGTGCGGGGCTGAGTCAGTGGGGGCACAGTGACCGTCGGTGGCGTTGGAAATCCTATGTAAGGGGAGAATTTCGGTTTGTTAGCAAGCGTCGGTCGCCGTTGGATCAAGCGCGGCATACGCCTGGCTCGCGTTGGTAATTGCCTTAGAAGGGGGACATCGGGGCGAGCAGCCACAGGACGCGGTTGTTGTAACTTTGGTGGTAGGCTGGCGAACGGATCAGTTCTGCTTTGACGTTGAATGCTGCGCCGCACTTGTCTTGTCTGCTCAACACTGTTGGTTGACTGGAGCAGTCCTGGCATGTACTCAGGAGCTGCCACTTGCGGTACCAACGGCGCTGTCCTAGCAGCAAAAGGCTCTGCTGTAGCAGGCGCTTCTGTTGTACTCGCGGGTTCTGGCGGCAGCGTGATCACGGCATCCTTATCAGCATGAGAGGAGCAACTACCAACGGTCAAAGCGACCGACCCAGCCAGCCCAGCAGACATCAACTTGCGCATGTTTCTCTCCTCAAGGGTTTGGTCTCCGACTGGCGTTGGCAAGGGTTAGGGTAATCGGTGCTGTAGCTTTCGGTGTCGAGCCAGAACCAATGCTCAACATGAGCGAAGCAACTATTGCCACAGCAGCGATCGCCCTATGTCGCTCTTGCCTTAACTGACCAGAGAGCGTCTCGCTTAACCAATTCTCAGAACAGTCGAAAAATCCGGACGATTGTTGTGCAGTCTTAGTAAAGACTCGCTTTGAAGCTGAGGTCTTGGCACAACCTCATCAACAGCTCCTATGCGCGACTGAGTCATAAACAAAGCTGAGTTATTCATCGGCTCGCAGCGAACATACAATTAGCACAAGCCTTGCCTAACGGCACATTAGAGACATTTCATCCAAAGGTGGTCCAGTGTGCAAGCGCTGCTGCTAATGAAGTAGTGCTTGACTAATGAGAACCTTTTCCTAGGATTATTTACTTGGGTAGATGTTACATTCCCTACATTTGTTAACAATGATGCTGTCGACCTGGTGAAGCTCTGCCTTGGGCAAGCCGCTGCAGCCGCTAGCTTCTGATGCACCTGACGCAAATGAAAAGTTTTTCTCTCCCTGTTGATGAACAAGAAAGCATCCTTTGTTTACAGCTTGTGAAACACAACATTAAGTACTCGCAAGCGGTTGCTGTCTCGAAGCTCCTGGTAGCACAAGGAAGCGGTCGGGTTTTGACCGAGGAAGAGTCGCAACTGACTCAGCAGGTTTGTCGTCAGTGGTTAGAGCAGCGACAACGACAGCAGCGTCTAGAGGCAGTTCTGGAGCACTTGCACAACTAGAAGAGTATACTCACGCTATAACGCCTCTATATAGCAGCGGAGACCAAAAGGGGGACTTATTGCAAAAAGTGATAGAGTTAGAGGCTGTTGGTAGAAAAATTAACGGTAGTCCTATTTAGTAAAGGATAGGGAATAAGCAGCCTTCACTAACCATTCAGCATCTCCGTACCTATCAGGTTGTTGTAGTGATGGATGAAATACAAAGTCGCTCCCATGTGATTCTCCAACTTTTTAGAGAATGATAACGGCTTCCTCATTAAGCGTGACACTCGTTGCCTCAGCATGTTGTTGAAGCGTTCAATGTAGCTGGTTAAGCCGCTCTCTTTACCTACCGCACGATGACGTTTACTTGGTAAAACCTTGGCGTCAGCTTCCCAGTAATCGCTGTACACAATGGTGCATCGTTGATAGACAGCAGGCGTCGATTGCCACAACCTCATTGCCCCCTCTGCTGAACAGTCGCCAATGTAGCATTCACAATCTCACGCGTTTCTACATCCAGTGCTAGCCACACCCACTGCTTGTTGCCCTTGTCATCAACAAACGACCATCATTCATCCATCTGCACCGCTAAGTGCTCCTTGGCTTTCGGTTGAGCTTGTACCCGTTGCCGCACCTGGGCATAGCAACGGTGGACATAGCGTTGTAGCCTGCCCTCCGATCAATTCACTACACGAGCAATCCCTGCCAAGGGAATCTTCTCCAACAACAGGTAGTCAATCATCGTCTTGCGGTCTGGGTCAATTGGCTTCCATTGCAGGTCTTCGACAAATTGACGACCACAATCACGGCACTTGTAATTCTGCTTGCCACGACGAGTCGTGCCATTTTTCATGATGCCGTCTGAGCTATAGGTCGGGCAAAGGAGATAAGGCTTCATGGTGGAAGACTCGGAAGCAGGAGATGCATGATAAAAGACTCAACCATGATAGCTAGTCCTAATTCTCTCTACTCTTTACTAAAGGACACTACCCGTATTTTTTAACCATCGTACGCAGGATGAAGCCTTTTATGTTCTAGTCGATCGCATTTATACAGAAGGCATAGAACTCTAATCCCTACAGCATCTAACTGAACTGATCGAAACCAAGCAGAAAGTTCGTAAGAATCGATCGCAGTGATTGGAGGGGGTTCGTGTGGAGGTTCCCCCAATACTGTGCAATTCAAATCGCTTTAAAGCTTTCGGCTTAATGGTTTAGAGGGGATTGACTCGAAGGCAAGCTTCGACTGCTGCGGGTCGATTTGAGGCTCAAGTTCATACACATTACGGTAGCCGTAGTTATAGAGCGCAATGTAAGTTGAGAGATTGAGCGATGCTGATGGCATTTTGGAGGGAAACGGCTCCTCAGCGTTGACGAAATTATTGTTGCAATAGATGAGAATGCGAGTCGTTTTATCAGGCAGAGTGCGCTTCAGACTCTCCACTGTAATGTCTGGAAAACTCAGATTGACAGCGCCTTTAATGTGCAAAAGCTCGTACTTTTCACGGCTACGGGCATCTAGAACGATCGTGCCCGGTTCACGGCTCATACGAATGAAATCGGCTTCCGAAAGCCTGCGCGTCTTGCGATGCTTTGCCGCCTCAAACGAAACACGGAGATACCCATCCATATCGATCGCAGGGTTTGCCGCAAGCGGTGGTGGTGCCGCCACAGCACCGCCTGACAAAGCCACACAGAAAAAGAGAGCAATGGCAAGTTTCATAGAGTACGTTCTAAAGAAAGACTTAGGAATAAAGGTGCCTAGACTGTCGCACGCTATAAGCTTGTGAACCACTGTTTGTGGCTGTCTAAGCGAGCTACTTGAGTTTATCAAACCGAAGGAAGTAAAAACGCCACTAAAACGCTGCAACAAGCGATCTAATAGTTGTATCGCGCTTTTTAAAGTGATTTTGCCATGACGCTTAAAACAGATGTAAGCGGCGGATGGTTTCGGTGTCACCGCTCCAGAACAAGGTTTTAGACGTGAGGAAACACGATCGCCCATCCAACCTATCTAGCGTTGCTGAGGGCATGATGCAGGCAAGAAGCCTCAAATCGAGCCTTTGGTCAGAAATTCAACTCGCGGAATCAGCGGATCTTGGACAACCCCAATCCCCGTAAAGCTCCAACGTTTGAGTAAGGGATCAATCTGGGTGCCAGGAATGGATTCTACAGAGAAACGATCAGCAATTTCTGAAGCATGAGTATTCAGGTAACTCAAGGCATCAAAGTGTTCACGAAACAAAAGTAAAAAACTTGGACTAGACTGGGCTGCGTTTGCGTCTTTACCAGCATGAGGATGCGCGACTAAATAGCTACCGTCGGCTCTCGATCGAATCAGGTAATAAGCTTCCGAAAACATGACGCTATTAGTAATTTTTTAGTTGTAAGTGAAAAACTGTGAATGAAAAACTCATTTTCAAGCAATCTTTTCACGTATCTTATCTGTAGAGAATAAGCAGTACGATCGCTGCTTCGAGGTATCGCGATCGTTGCCCTTTGAATAGCCAAAAGTTGGTTTCTTTAGCCTCAACGGTAGTACTAAAGAACAATCACCCGTAAGCTTTAGATCTAGTTAGCTTCCTCTAGCTTAATGCGAGGATCAACCGCTTTAAGGAGTAAATCTGCCAGTAAATTGCCAATGATGAGCATGACCGCACCCATCATCAGGCTTGCCATCACTAGGTAAAGATCCTGTGCTTGCACTGCTTGCAGAATCAAACGACCCAAACCAGGCCAGTTAAAAAAGAACTCAGCAACAAACGCGCCACTCAGCAAGCTGGCAAATTCAAACCCAAGCAGCGTAATCAGCGGATTGATTGCGTTACGCAGCGCGTGAATATAGATCACCTTGTTTTCTGGCAGTCCTTTGGCACGAGCGGTTTGAATATAGTCTTGCCGCAGCACATCAAGCAGTTCGCCACGGGTGATGCGCTGAAGTCCAGCAAAGCTAGTGATGCTAAGAGCGATCGTCGGCAAGATCATGTGCCAGCCAATATCAATGATTTTACCCAGTGGGGTCAATTCGTTATGGTCGATGCTGGTCATATCGCCAACGGGGAAAAGGGGCGACGTGTTTTGCGCCAAAATCAGCAGCAGTAACGCTGTAATAAAACTGGGAAAGCCTTGTCCAGCATAGCTAATGACCTGCAAGAACCGATCGCTCCAGCGGTTTTGATTGACCGCACCGACAATACCCAATGGAATGGCGATCGCCCAAGTGACCAGCAGCGAAGAGAAGGCTAACAGCAGCGTAGCTGGCACCCGCTCTAAAATAATTGCGGATGCCGAGCGGTTGTACAGCATACTGGGACCCGCATCGCCATATCTGACAATGCTCCAGAGCCAGAAGAAGTACTGCTCAATCCACGGTCGATCTAAGCGGAATTGCTGCCGCTTTTGCTCTAAAAACTCTGGCGAAATTTTAGGATTCTGGCGATAGGTGTCCAAAAAGTCTCCAGGGGCAAGCTGGATGATCACAAAGCTCAACGCTGATGCCAGAAACAGGGTCAAAAGTGCTTGTAACAGGCGTTTGACGATGTAAACAAACGTATCGCTGGTAAAAAACGTCATCAGCGCATCAACGCCTGCTTCTCGCCTGCTCCGATCGGATATAGTCATCAGTTTGTGTTTCGCTAAAGATTGTTCAGCCGTCGTTGTTGGCTTCAAGCTTCATGACCAAGGGTTCACTGCCAACAACTTAGAACTATCCTAATACTCAACCAGCGTGATGATCGGTACCTCCGGTAGCCGTTTGCGTCCGTTCAGATCCTTAAGCTCAATGACAAAGGCAAAGCCAACTAACTGACAGCCAGACTGCTGCACCAGTTGAGCAGTAGCCGCTGCCGTGCCACCTGTTGCAATCAGGTCATCCACAATCAAAATTTTGCAATCGGGAGGATGAAGCGCATCCTGATGCACTTCCAGGCGATCCATGCCGTACTCTAGCTCGTACTCAATGGAATGCACTGCTGCCGGAAGTTTGCCCGGTTTACGAACGGGAATAAAGCCTGCTCCTAGCTTGTACGCTAGCGGAGCGCCAAAAATAAAGCCACGCGATTCCATCCCAATGATGAAGTCTGGCGCAAAGTCAGCACATTTTTCTGCCAGCGCATCAATGGTGTAACGCAACCCATCCGCATCACGCAGAAGAGTGGTGATGTCTTTAAAGATAATCCCTGGCTTAGGAAAATCTGGAATGTCGCGAATAAGAGCCTGAATGTCCATGAATTTGCTGAAACGAATTTACTGGAAGAACGTGGATGCTGAATAAGTGATATTGAGTGTAAGCGATCGCAGACAGTAGGGCATAGACGATCGCGAACCATTGCTATCAGAAAACCAGTTAGGAAACTTGTGCGAGCGATCGTGCCATCTTACTCGCAGTACTGTAGTTTATGGTTGGTTGCGCTGAGTGTGACGTGTGTTACTTCCATAAAGGCGGCTGAGTTTAGCAAGGTTGTTCGTAGTTTGATAGATGAGACGTTGCAGCAATTCGGAATACCGTTGTGAAGTACTTTTTTTTGTCGGATGGCTGGACAGTTGGTAGAGTCTGGGAATTAGGAGGGCTATGGAACGAAAGCGCCTGGAGGCGCAAACCAGACATTAGCCAGATTAACCTCTGCGTTTGGGAGAAGGAGGAGAAGCTGTGGCTTTATCGGGTCGAAGACGCGGTTTTGATGGTTGAGGTTAAACCAACCGATCCGGCTCAGCTTGATGCCACAACACAAGCGATCGGACAAGTAGTCTTAAAGCGGCTGATTACGGCTGACCAGGCGATCGAACGACTTTGTGCGGCACAGGCTCAGACTAAAGCGTAGCCAAGCTAAAGAGCCGTTCAGCATGAGTAATCAGCAATCAGCGTTCAGCTCCACAGCAGTAGCAAAGCTTCAAACGCTGGCTTTTAGGCTAAGAAAAAGCGCAGGTTACTTTTTCACGGTTGATTGTGGTGTGGCGATCGCTTGACGCAGCAACATGACGCGGCGGCTATCGACCACCATTGCCCAAAAGCCACGATCGGTCAACGCTTGCAAGGTTGAATTAGCAAGGCTTTGGTCACTAGTATGCACCGCTAACAAGTACGGTCGCTGGCGATAGGCTGCCAGACCAATCTCTTTGCCAACCAACTGCTGCACCTGGGTTGCCAGTTCTGGGCGGCTAAAGTAATCGACCAAAACAGCATAGCCGCCGCCTAAAGCCTGAGGGTTAAACGTCCCTGTGCCTTGAGGCGAGGACGATCTCGCGACGCCTGCTGTTCGAGCCGGAGCCGTCGGCGTGGGAGCTGGTGACGGTTGCGCCGCTACTTCTGATGGACGCGCCACGAAAGCAGATAGCCCGATCGACTCTCTCACATACTTTGCCCAGGCATCGGCTGCTTCAGCCGTGGGAAACCCACCCACTCGCGTTACCACGTCATTGAGGTAGTTGCAGACCGTCACCGTAGCGCTTGAGGGTAAGGTACGACGCACTTGCTCCTGGCTTTCGGGTGTCTTGCTCACCACCAATAGCAAATATTCACTGGGGCTAGGCGGTTGGCAGTCAGCATAGCCTGCTGGTGCAGGAGTATTTGCTGGTGCAGGAGTATTTAATGTAGGCGGTGCCGGTGGAATTTGGGCAGAGGCGATCGCTGCCGCCACCAAACTTGCTCCAGAGAACAGCACTGGACGCAACAAAAATTGGAATCGTCGGGCAATCTGAAACATGGACTTTCTTGAGAGGGTTTAAGTTGGCGATGCCCTCCTATCGCTGGAAAGCCAACAAGCAACCTTCACGCCAAAGGCTTAAGAAATGGATGCTAAGGAGGCTAAGGGCTGCGGAATGGTGTAAGAAGGAGCCTGAAACGCACCCGTCACCACAAATTCCAGCCGTAGTTTCAACCAGGTAATGAACTGAGGATTGGTTGAAATAATAGCACTCGCAGGCTGTGGGCACTTAGCTTTAGTCTCTGCCAGTTCCGGTGCTTCCAAGAACGCAGGTTGGTTAACAAGCCAAAAGTCGATTTCTTTTTCTTGCTCGTGGTAATGCCGGGTGCGTTCTTTCAGCACTTCATCGATCGGCTCTTCTTCAGTAAGAAACCGTTGGCTGGCAAGCACGTAGTAGTAGGTTTGCATGGTCATGGGAGTAGTGTTGAGTGTTGACAGAAATGAATAGAAGTGAGAGTTAGAACGCTTAGTTTTAAAGCCTAGTTCTAGTGTTAAGTTTTTGGTGGTGATTGAAGGCAGAGAACAGTACGTCTTATTGAATCTTGCGCTTGAATGTTTTAACGCAAAACTCAAAATTCGTAACTCAAAACGCTCTACGCCTCACTCTCCTCGCATCGCTTGTTTCATTTCACGCACGGCTCGTTCTAAACCAACCAGGATGGCACGGCTGATAATCGTGTGACCGATATTGAGTTCTTCCATTCCTGGCAGACAGGCGATCGGATACACATTCCAGTATGTGAGTCCGTGTCCAGCATTGACGCGCAAGCCAGCGGCGATCGCCTGCTCGCAGCCGTCTTTCAGGATTGTTAGCTCCTTCGCTCGATGGGCTTCGGCTTTGGCTTCGGCATATTGCCCCGTGTGCAGTTCGATAAACTGAGCGTGCATGACTGCGGAAGCCTCAATCTGCCTGGGGTCAGCATCAATAAAGAGGCTCACCGGAATGTCAGCGTTTTGGAGTGTGGTGACAATCTGCGCCATGCGATCTGCCTGCCCTGCCACATCTAGTCCGCCTTCAGTGGTGATTTCTTCGCGCTTTTCGGGTACGAGGGTCACGTAATCAGGCTTGATGTCGAGGGCGATCGCCACCATTTCATCCGTCGCTGCCATCTCCAGGTTTAAGTGAGTTCGCACCGTTTCCCGCAGCAAGCGCACATCGCGATCCTGAATGTGTCGGCGGTCTTCGCGCAGGTGTACGGTAATGCCATCGGCACCCGCTAATTCCGCTAAAACAGCGGCTGCCACGGGATCAGGTTCTACTGTGCGCCGTGCCTGCCGTACTGTTGCGGTGTGATCGATATTAACGCCAAGTGTCGGCAAGCTGATAGCTCCCAAAGCTGTTGCAAGCCCTTATTTTACCGTTAGGACTTGCGCGTTAGACAAGGATTGGAGAATTGGGTGCGATCGCGCTGCTTCGTCAGCATCAGTTTGTCAGCATTAGTAGGATAGGTGGGGAGTGAAGGAGTTTTGAGTAACGCCTTGCGCCACGTTGCTAGAGAGTTTTGCGTTAACTCCAACCACTGAACACTGACCGCTGATAGCTGAATGCTGATCGCTATTTCAAGGAACATAAACGGATGGATCGATTGAATTTGCAAGTCTTCCGACAGTTTTGGGCGATCGCCAAAACCTACTGGTTTAGTGAGGAAAAATGGCAAGCCAGGGGACTACTGCTGGGAGTCGTGCTATTTTTGCTGGCGTATACCGGGCTAAGTGTAGTGCTCAACAACAAGCGAGGTGTGCTAATCTCAGCCCTTTCTGCCAAAGATGAGCCGCGCTTTTGGGAAACGGTTGTGATTTTCATTGGCGTGCTGGTCATCTATGCGCCACTGCTGGCAGGTTACCGCTATCTGCGCGATCGCCTCAGTCTGCAATGGCGACGCTGGCTCACCAATCGCTTTGTAGACAACTATTTTGGCGGTCGTGCCTACTACAACCTCAGCACATCCGATGTAGACATTGACAATCCCGATCAGCGCATTGCCGAAGATGTTCGCAGCTTCACTCAGGAATCGCTCACGTTTTTGCTCGTGTTGGTGGAATCGGTGCTGTCGGTCATTGCCTTTAGCGGCGTACTCTGGGGGATTTCTCGTTCTCTCGTGTTATTTCTGTTGCTCTATGCGATCGTCGGCACACTGGTAACAACGGTTGTCTTTGGCAAACCGCTGGTGCGGCTGAATTTTGAGCAACTCAAGAAAGAAGCAGATTTTCGGTTTAGTCTAGTGCGGATTCGAGAAAACGCGGAGGCGATCGCGTTCTATCGCGGTGAAGAGCAGGAAGCAACCCAGGTCAAGTATCGGTTTCTCGAAGTCTTTGATAACGTCAAACGGCTCCTGCTCTGGGAGCTAAACCTGAATGTGTTGACCAATGCCTACGAGTTCATTCCCTTCATTCTGCCTGCGTTGGTAGTAGCGCCCGCGATTTTTGCAGGAGAACTTGAAGTCGGCAAAGTTAGCGAAGCACAGGGCGCGTTCATCCGAGTCTTTTTCTCGCTGAACTTGGTAGTGGCTCGCTTCCAGGCGTTGACAACCTTTGGGGCTGGGATTAACCGCCTGTATACGTTTGCTGAGTTTTTAGAACAGGTTGAATTAGCGCCAGCCAAACTGGAAGCCGCCGAACTGGAAGCAGCGGAACCGGAAGCAGCCGAACTGGAGCCAGTCGAGCCGGAGCAGACCCAGCCAATTGAGGCAACCGAAACAGCCGCTATGACTCTAACAACGATTCAAACCATCACCGCCGATCGTCTGGCGCTAGAGCATCTTACGCTGCAAACCCCAAGCTATCAGCGGACGCTGGTCGAAGACTTGTCAATTGAAGTGCCCACTGGACAAGGCTTGCTGGTGATGGGAGCCAGTGGGTGCGGCAAAAGTTCACTGCTGAGAGCGATCGCAGGGCTGTGGATCGCTGGAAAGGGCACGATCGTCCGCCCTGACGCTGACCAAATTCTCTTTCTGCCGCAACGTCCTTACATGGTGTTAGGCAGCTTACGTGATCAGATCCTCTATCCCAATACCCACCTTGAAGCAGACGACCAGCACTTGACGCAAATCCTGGAGCAAGTAAACCTGGCTGATTTAGCTAAACGCTTTGGCGGCTTCGAGGTCGAACGAGACTGGGCAGATGTGCTGTCTCTGGGCGAACAGCAGCGGTTGACCTTTGCCCGGTTGCTGCTGCAAAAACCAAATTATGCCATTCTCGATGAAGCCACCAGTGCCTTAGATGCGGACAACGAGGCGCGGCTATATCAACATTTACGAGCGATCGGCACTACGTTTCTGAGTGTGGGACATCGATCGACGCTCACTCAGTACCACCAATCGGTTTTAGAGCTTTCGCAGGCTAAAACCTGGCAGCTGCACAATCAGTCTTAGTCAAGATTGATCATTGTCTGGTCTTCATGCATAGTTCAAGAAGGTTGTGATGCCTTCCGCTCTGCCCTTCCTCAACTGTTGCAATGTCTGCCAATCCTCTCTTACTCCTCGATTACGAACCATCCATCGAAAGGCTGGGCGACGACTATTACGATCAGGTTGCTGCGGCTGAGTTTCCGGCACACATTTTGCGGTTTCGCAATGATGATCTACTGCCAACGTTGGGCTTAGATCCACAAGCAGTTAGCGATGCTGATTTTGTGGAAGCGTTTGGCAAATTTCAAGGAGCGCGTCCGCTGTTGGCGTTGCGCTATCACGGCTATCAGTTTGGCGAATACAACGCCTTTCTGGGCGATGGTCGCGGCTTTCTCTATGGGCAGGTGCGGGGCACAGATGGCAAGCTGTACGACTTGGGCACGAAAGGATCGGGTACAACGCCTTACTCCAGGGGGGGCGATGGCAGGTTAACGCTCAAAGGTGGCGTCCGTGAAGTGTTGGCAGCAGAGGCGCTGCATCGGGCTGGAGTGACAACCTCTCGCTGTTGGAGTTTAATCGAGACGGGGGAATCACTGTGGCGTGGGGATGAACCTTCACCAACCCGATCGTCCGTCATGGTACGGTTTCAACAATCGCACATTCGGTTTGGCACCTTTGAGCGGCTCCATCGCCTCGATCGCAAAGACCTGATCGCCATTCTGCTGGATCATGTCATTGAGGTTTACTATCCGCATCTATGGGAGCAGAGCGATCGATATGCGCTGTTTTATGCCGAACTGGTGCAGCGCGTGGCAACATTAACGGCGCAGTGGATGTCTACCGGCTTTTGCCATGCCGTGCTCAACACAGACAACATGGCAATTACGGGCGAAAGTTTTGACTACGGTCCCTTTGCGTTTATCCCTACACTCGACCCTAGTTTTACGGCTGCCTATTTTGATTATGGTGGGCGCTACAGCTACGGCAGGCAACCTGCCATTTGCCGCTGGAATTTAGAGATGCTGCAACGTCCGTTAGAACGAGTGATTGCTTCTACTGATCTAGATGCAGGGCTAGAGACGTTTAACCAGCATTATGAACAAGCCTATCGGCAACGGATGCTGCAAAAATTGGGCTTTGAAGCGGTAGAAAGTCCTGAACTGGATGAGTTGCTTAACTTGACGCTACAGCTTTTAAAGGAAACGCAAGTAGGCTATCACAGCTTCTTTGCCGAACTGGCGCAGCAGTTTTCGAGCCATTGGCGCGAGGATATCAGTCACATTTTCCCTCAAGTCAGCGTTTCGCCCGGTGACTTTGCCACCCTCTGGGATCACTGGAAGCGCTGCTACTTCAATCTGTTGTTAAGCTTACCAGAAGCGGAAATGGGCGCGATCGCTACTCGTCTTCGTGACCACAATCCAACTGCAACACCCTTGCGACCAGAGATTGAAACTGTCTGGGATGCGATCGCTGAGAACGATGATTGGCAACCTTTTAATAGCCTGTTACAGCGCCTTCGAGCCTAATGAAAGAGCATCCTCTAGCGCCACCGCAACTCTCAACGCACCGACTGTTAGTTCGCTTAGGAACCAGGCGCGATGTCCGTGAAATCGTGCGTTACTATCGCACCAATCGTGCTTTTCTAACTCCCTTTGAGCCAACTCGACCCGACGATTTTTTTAAGGAAGACTTTTGGCGGGGACAGGTAGAGCGAAATCTCATTGAATTCAACTACAACCAATCGCTCAGGCTCTTTGTCTTTGAGCAAGCAAATCCAGACACAATCATTGGCATTGTTAACTTTACTCAGTTCTTTCGTGCGCCACTTCATGCCTGTCTCTTAGGCTATAGTCTGGCAGAAGATAAGCAAGGAAACGGCTATATGTCAGAAGCCGTTAGTCTCTGCGCTAAGTACATTTTTGATGAGCTAAATTTTCATCGCATTGTTGCTAACTATATGCCTCGCAATCAGCGGAGCGGCAACTTACTAAAAAAAATAGGCTTTGTAGTCGAGGGCTATGCAAGAGACTATCTGTTAATTAATGGCAAATGGGAAGACCACATTTTGACTAGCCTGCTTAATACCCATTGGCAACCAGACTAAACGATCGCTTTTCTGCCTTGTCTTCGCTCGAAAGATCGCAGGCTTAACACCATTTTGTTCAGTACCATTGGTGCGAAAGCGCTAAATAGAGTTTTAATAGAGTAAGGAAACCGCTAGGATTTGGGCACTAGCCTGTAAGCAGCAAGTTATTGGCGATCGACCAGTGACAGAATCAGCTTTCTGGCATGGACGCTGACCCATAACGTACCCGTTCTAGCCACTGTTAAGCGCTCATTCGTGTTGACAGCGGTTGCAAGGACAACGCTTACACAATGCAATAGTGCCGAGTTGCAAGGTGATGACCTCTCTGACTCTGCTTCCTGGCTGTCTGCTATTCCAAACAGTGCCCTTTACGCAAAGCCGCAACTGCTACTGTCCCGTTTCATCAAAGCTACCCTCAGTTTAAGTTAACGTTTTAAGCCAACGTTGGTTTGAGCTAGCGCTAAAGGCAGCGGTAGTAACTTTAACGGTTCAGCGTGTTCTGAGTCATGGCTCCAGTCTGGCGGCTCAACCGAGTTGAAGGAGCGCAACGGAAGGCAGCAGGCGAGGCAACAAGCGCATCTGACTAAACCGTCTGAAGAACTGGTGTTTGAGGAACTGCTGGTTAGCGCTGGTTGATGGCGTTCATCAAGAAAAGCCTCATCTTACGGTTCTGTTACGAATCTGATACAGAATTAAGTACAAGGATCTATCGCTTCATGGAATTTTCGATCGCTGCACTGCTGTCAAACTTCACCGATGACAAGCTGGTCGCTCCCAAAGTTTTAGAAAAAAAGCTGGATTGCCGAGACGATGATGACCTGCAAAGACTCCAGATTGCGCTAGATGCGCTCGAAAAAATCGGCATTCTGACCAAAGATCGGGGGCGGTACAAGCGGGTGACAGAAGAAGGCGTTGTGGAAGGAAAGCTGCGTTGCTCCAGTAAAGGCTTTTGCTTTGCCATCCAAGATATCGAAGGTGCAGAAGATATCTACATCCGCGAAAGCCAGCTTAGTAATGCCTGGAATGGCGATCGCGTGCTGGTGCGGGTCACAAAAGAAGGTAGTCGCCGCCGCAGCCCCGAAGGTGAAGTGCGTCTGATCGTAGAGCGGTCTAATCCGTCTGTGCTGGCACGAGTGAAGCAAGCCGAAGATGGGTTTCGAGCCGTACCATTAGACGATCGCCTGTTGTTTGAAGTGCATCTACAGCAGGACGATGAAGCGCAAAACGGTGCCAATCTGGGTGAGGCGATCGACCACCTGGCGCACGTCAAGCTGCTGCGTTACCCGCTTGGACAACAACCGCCGCTCGGCACCGTCGCGAAGATTCTTGGAACTGATACCGATGCTGCCGACATTGATATTGTGTGCTGCAAGCATTATCTCTCCCGCACCTTTACCGATGCAGTAGAAGCAGCAGCAGCAGAAATTCCCACCAAACTGAGCAAAACAGACCTGAAAGGACGGGTTGATTTGCGCGGACTGACCACAGTGACGATCAAAGCCGATAGCAGTCAGGCAAATACCGATAGCCTGGATGATGCGCTGACGCTGGAACAAACCGACACAGGGCACTGGCGCTTGGGTGTCCACATTGCGGATGTCTCACACTATGTTGAACCTGACTCGCCGATCGATCGCGAAGCTCGCAAACGCGGCACTTCTGTCTATTTAGGCGATCTGGTTATTCCCATGCTGCCAGATGCGATCGCCCATTCTCTCTGCGCGTTTCAGGCGGGCGAAGATCGGCTCGCTGTGTCCGTCCTGGTGACATTGGACAACGAAGGAAATGTCATTGAGTACGAAATTCAGCCAACGGTGATCAACGTTGACCATCAATTGAGCTATCAGCAGGCACAAGCAATTCTAGAGCGATCGACCGCCAGCGATCAGCCGTCGAATCTAGACATTCAGCCGCTTGAGCCAGTGTTTGCGTTATTAGACCAACTCTCGGCACTGAGCCATGCGCTAAAAGAGCAACGCCACAAGCGAGGCGCGTTTGAACTGAACCTGCCCGAAAAGCCCAGTTCGAGCAGCCTGACCAGCAGCAGCGAGGCTCAAGATACCAGCAAGCTCGTCTTCATGCCGAAGTTTCACTATGACGACGAAGGTGTGCTGGGCGCGATGGTCGTCTCTCCTTCAGTGCCAACCTACGCCACGATCGCCGAATTCATGCTGCTGGCAAACCAGCTTGTTGCCAGTCATCTACAAGCGTTGAGTGTGCCAAGTCTCTACCGGGTGCATCCCACTCCTGACCCAGACGATGTGCAAGAACTCATCAAGCTATCCATCAGCATGGGTATTGAGCTGCACCTGGAACAAGAAGATCTCGTACGCCCAGAGGATTATCAGCACTTTACCCAGAAGTTTGCCGAATCTGATGCCGAGCGAGTCATGACCTATCTGCTGCTCGAAACGCTGAAGCCTGCGTTTTACAGCACAACCCCCCGACCGCACTTTGGGCTGGCGCTAGAGCATGGCTACACTCATTTCACATCGCCAGTGCGCCGTTATCCCGATCTATTGGTGCAACGGTCTCTCCATGCGCTGTTTGATGAAGGGCGCGATCGCAAATCCAGTCGCTCTAAAGAAACTGTCAATTTGCGGCACAGTTCATCGCACGGCAACATTAGCTGGAACGTGCTGCCACCCGAAATTCAGCAAGAGTTAGAAACCTACTTTGCGGCTCAAGTTATCCACCTGAGCGAACGCGAAAAAGTCGCTCAAGAAGCCGAGCAAGACCTGGAAGGACTGAAGAAAGCTGAACTGATGCGAGAACGCACCGGCGAAATTTTTCACGGGTTGATTACGGGTGTGCAGTCCTACGGGCTGTTTGTTGAGATCGAAGAGTTGCTCGTCGAAGGCTTAGTACATGTCAGCTCGCTTAAAGACGACTGGTACGAGTATCGATCGCGCCAACAAACGCTAGTCGGGCGCAAAAACCGTAAGCAGTATCGTCTGGGCGATCGCATAGAAGTTCAGGTGAAGAGCGTAGACTACTACCGCCAGCAAATCGACCTCATTGCAGTCGGCGGTGGCAGCGAGGCAACGGATGACGAAATTGTTGCAGAACCAGTACAGGTATTAGACGCAGAACCAGAGTTTGATGATGAGTAATGGAAAGGGAGAGAGGAGGGGCAGAAGGCAAACGGTCAGTGGAAAAGAGCGGTCAGTTATCAGCGGTCAGCCGTCAATGCAAAACTTGAAACTTGAAACTTGAAACTGCCTCCTCTGCTTCCTCGCCGCCTCACCTTTCCCTAAAACTTCTAAACCCTTGTCTTTCTCAACGCTCTCCGCTCGTCCCCTCATCCTGGGCATCACTGGTGCCTCTGGACTAATTTATGCCGTCCGTGCTTTGAAGTTTCTTCTAGAAGCGGACTATACGATCGAGCTAGTTGCGTCTAAAGCAGTCTACATGGTCTGGCAAGCAGAACAAGAGACACGGATGCCACCAGAACCGATGCAGCAAGAACAGTTTTGGCGGCAGCAGGCAGGGGTCGATCACGCGGGCAAACTCACCTGCCATCCCTGGAGCGATGTGGGAGCGACGATCGCTAGCGGTTCCTTTCGGACGCTGGGTATGCTCATCCTGCCGTGCAGCATGAGTACCGTTGCTAAACTGGCAGGCGGACTTAGCTCTGACCTACTCGAACGCGCCGCCGATGTCCAGCTTAAGGAAGGTCGCAAGCTCGTCATCGTACCGCGTGAAACTCCCTTCAGCTTGATCCATCTCCGCAATTTGACGACTCTGGCAGAAGCTGGAGCACGCATTGTACCTGCCATTCCTGCCTGGTATCACAAGCCGCAGACGATCGAAGATTTAGTTGATTTCGTTATTGCCCGTGCCTTGGATCAGCTGGATATTGACTGCGTGCCGCTGACTCGCTGGGAAGGACACTAGAGCTAGAGAAGAAAATGCAGATAGCCGCTAGCCGTTATCAAGTAGTTGTTACCAGGTTGATAACTAAAACTGAAGAAGCTGCACATCTCAAAAGGCTAAAGCACTGAGAAAATGAAACCTAGCAACAGCCAATTCAGGATGAACCGAATCAAGATCATCAAAGAGACTCCGAAAGCTACCGTGCGATAACCAGAGGTCCAGTCAACTCGAAGATCTTTGACCCATATTTGAGTTAACCCCAGCGCTAGACAGGTCAAAGGTATCCCACCAAAAAGATTTAGCTTTGCGCCTGTCATCACAATCAACAGCGTATCGAGAGTCCCTAGAATGGATGCTGTTCGGAACAGTCCCCGTATTGTGTAAATCTGGAAACCCAAATTGAAGGCGGCAGAGGCAAACAACCCGATCGCTGTAAACAGTGTGCCGCTGCCTAACATGATGAGGATCTGGTAGACCTTCAGCGATCGCTGCATTGGCTCCCATTCTTGCTTCCCTTGATACGGCTCTTGTGGCCAGCCGTTTGGTAAGACAACTTTTGTGATCAGTTCTACCTGATTTTCATTGCCTGTGAATAGGCAGGCTGTCCGAAACAGTGGCGTATTCGCTTGTGGAGACGCTTTTAGCTGCGTCTCCACAAGCATGACACCTGGGAAGACTAGCTCTGGTCTAATAGAGGCACTGTAGCGAGTGCTTCGCTGACTCGGGGTCCGCTGTGTCTCTTGTATTTGTAAGTCCGAGGTGTTTTCACAAAAGCTCAACCCTTTCGCTTCCATTTCAGGGGTAAAGGGCGTAGCAGCAGTTTTCAGGTCATGCAGGGTTTGTTCGCCGACCATTTGCACCGCAAGCTGGCAGTAACCCGGTGCCCCCGTTGCATCCTGACAGATTTCTGTAGCGGCAGGCGGTTTGGCTAGAAGCTTAATACCCCCAATGAGCACCACAACAAACAACGCTACTAGCCCAAGCATCACAAATTTAGACCGTTGTGAGGCTTGACTGGAGGCTTGGGGCTTTAGCTTTGTCTGCGAATCGGTAGAGCGAGAAAGGATGGGCTGAGAAGGGTTGAGCTGAGAGTAAGCCGCAGAAGGCTGTGTTGCTGGCTGGGACTTAGTCTCGGTTTCTGCAACTTCTGTTGTTGCAGACTCTTGATGAAGCGTAAATTCTTTGATTTTGTAGGGGTTCTTGCCGTTTGTTTTTTGCTTATACAAATAAACGGTATCAATGCCCGCTAAGCTGAGCGGTAGCAGTAGATTTTGCACCGCCTTAGCAAAGGTATCACCTTCTAAAATTTGGTTGGTTTTGGCAATGAGTTTGAGGGTGCGATCGTCCAGCGTTGCCTCGAAGGTCAGCGTTTCTGTTCCCAGTGCTTGATTAATGTGGGTAGCGATCGCCGTTGGGTTAGCGACTGAAGCCATTTCTAAATCAACGCTTGCATCAAGCTCTGGCTTCACGATTGAGTGATCTTCTAGCTTGGCTTCTACTTTAGATTCTGCATAGTCTACTGGTTGCTGACTGTTGTATTGCGCTGGTGCAACCTCTGTATCAGGCGTTGGCTTTAATGTGGTGGGTGGTGCGGTAAGCGCAAACGTTTTACTCCAAGCAGGTGTATCAGCTCCCTGCAATTGCCCCAAGACACTCAATGTGTGTAAGCCTGGGATCTGCAATGTCAAAATTCCTTTGCGGATGTATGGCACAAGGACGGTTTCACCGGGAACCGTTTGCCCTTCTAACAGCACGCGCAGATGTCCCTTTTGGTGAGCAATTTTGACCCCAATCCCCTGCGGCTGCAAGGCTCGATTCATCAGAGCAGCGATCGCGTTTAAGTCTCCCTGTTTCGCAAGAGCCGTTAAAGCGGGTTGTTGGATTGTCATACAACATTAACAACAAGATAGAAAATCTGTTGTTAATGTGCCCACCTTCGCCTGTAAAATTGTGTAGCAAAAGAATTTTTTTAGTCTGAAGCGATGCTACCGTCAGCAGGGAAAATGTAGTTGCGGTAGGAGTTGCAAGGTTCCCCTGTGTATGCTTTTGCGCCCCCACTCAGCGGTGCAAGAACTTACCACTTGCTGTAAGCCTGAGAGAAGCGATCCCAGGGGGCATTGCCGTCGGTCACAAGCTGCCGCACAATTTGGGTTGGGAAACACAACTGACCTGATGCACAGCAGGACAACAAGCTTGAGCAGCTCTCGTCTTAATTCAGCCATACGTCTAAGCGCTTAAGTGCAACACGTTAGGCAGTCTTTAGCATCTCGCCAATCATTTTTTGCACAATTTGCAATCCGGTCACTGTCTGCGCTAGAAAACAGCCCAGTACCAATGTTGTGAACGTTATGTGCACCAATCTTGCCCACTCTTTGCCCTGCTGCATTAGTGGCACAAGGGTTGCTGACAAGGCTGCAAAACAAATTGTACTTAACCCAATCAGCAGATGTGGGCTAAGAAACAGCTTGCCGTATAAGAGATAGGTTGCACCCATACCTGCCACCGTGCCAATGACCCAGACGGCTAGCAAAAGCGCACCAAGCTGAAAGTGCCGCTGACTGTATTTCTGCTTCATCATTTGCTTGCGGATTTCGGCATCAGCACTGCGTGTCTGCCTAGCCAAAAGACCTAAGTAGAGGGCGTAAAAGGTAGCGATGAGGGCACCCAGCATCAGAACAGGGTGAGTGAACGAAATAACCACCTTCAAAAGGGGTGAAAATTCAGTACTAGTCGGCTGTGGAGCAGCCAGATGTGCCAGTGGCAGAAAGGAGAAGTCGTGAGGCATAGACGTTTAGAGGTTGCCTGAATGTCTGGCAGTTAAAACTGCGGCGACGGAAACAAAGCTTGCTAGCGTGCATGATCGAAACGCAAGGGTTTGCCAACCTGCGGTCAAACGACAGCACAAAGGCGCTAAAGCTACGGGTAACAACCTTAAGCATAGCGTCCCATGTTGATAGCTAAGTGTCTACAACACCTTCTAGCCATCTGTAACCTCTACACTTTCTGGTACTGCCACATCAGCCTGTGAAGGTTGGGGTAACAACCAACTGAGCAAAATGGCAGTTAAACCACCCGTCGAAGTTGCAGAGGCAAACATATTTTTGATAATGGCAGGCTGGTTATTAAAGAGCTCTGGTACGAAGACCACACCTAAGCCCAGCGCTAATGAAACAGCAATGATGATCGTTGCACGGCGATCTAATTTTTCAGAGGCAACAATCTTGACTCCAGCAACCGCGATCGAACCGAACATAACCGTGGTCGCACCGCCTAGAACAGGTTGAGGAATAGATTGAAACGCGCCGCTAACAATGGGCAACAAGCCTAACAGCGCCAGAATGCCAGCAACAAACAAGCCAACATAGCGGCTGCCCACACCCGTCATTTGGATGACACCTGTATTTTGGCTAAATGTGGTGATGGGAAAGGTATTAAGCAATGCCGCTAACGAAGAGTTCAGACCATCCGCCAGCACTCCAGCTTTAATCCGGCGGACGTAAACAGGACCAGCGATCGGTTCTTTAGAAACCATAGAAGTAGCAGTCATGTCACCCACAGATTCAATCGCAGTAAGGGGATAGAGAATGAGAAAGGGAATCAGGGCGCTGAACTCAAAACTCATGCCGTAGCGAAACGGAATCGGCAAACTAACAAGTGGAAGTTTGCTAAAAAGACTGAAATCAACCATGCCCATAAAAGCAGAGACGACATAGCCAGCGAACAAGCCAATGGCGATCGCGCCCATCCGAATATATTGATTCTTAGCCAGCGTCAAAACAATCACGATCAAAAAGACCCCAAAGCCCAGTGCCATATTCTGAGCATTGGCAAATGTATTCGCCTTTAATGCTGCTGTACCGCCTCCCATACTGGTAATGCCGGTTTTGAGGAGACTAAGTCCAATTAACATCACCAGCGTTCCTGACACGATCGGCGTCACGATTTTACTAAGCAGATGCAAAAAGCGACTCAACATTACATTTGCGAAAGCACCAAAAAAGCAAACGCCGAAAATCAGCGATAGTGCCTGCTCGGGCGTCCTTCCAGCCTGAATCGCAGTGCCCGCTACGCCCAGGATGGCACCCAGGAAAGCAAAGCTAGTGCCCTGCAAGCTGAGTAAACCCGACCCTACAGGACCAAAAGTTTTGCATTGAATAAAAGTGCAGATGCCAGAGGCAAGCAGCGACATACTGATAATGAAACTTGTGTTAGCAGCATCCAGCCCAAGACTGGTACAGATAATGAGCGGTGGCGTCACAATACCAACAAACGCTGCTAAAACGTGCTGCACAGCGACAAAGAATGACTCAACCACGGGCGGTTTGTCGTACAGTCCATAGATCAGTTCTGAGCCTGTTGCCGATAGCTCTGGAAAACCTTGAGCCTCAGGTAATTCAAGCTCCTGCAAGGTGCGGGTCTCTTCTCGCTGTGCCATCTTTACGATCGCCTCCTAAGCTTGCAAAACGTTGCTTAAAGCCAAATGCCGAGCGCCTGGATCGCTAAGGATCCTATGTTGCACACAAGTTTTTGTATGCGGTATACAATAATGACTCTGGCAACCAATGGGTGTGTAGGGTGCTACAAACTGCTGATTGCTAAAAACGCTGATTGCTAAAAACTGAACTGAGCGCGAACATTACCGACAAAGACGGTAGGATTGCTACTGAAATTATTTGGGTTCCAGATGGCATAAAAGGCAGGCACGATCGCAATATTGTTCGTCAACGGGTAATAGTAGGAGGCTTCCAACTCATACTGTGTAACGCCATCACCAGCACCCGACAGTAAAAAGCGCCGCCCACTTAAATAGTCGTGGGGCACCAAAAAAGAAAGGACACCCAACGCTCCTTTTTTACCTAAATCAGGTAAACCCACGCCAAATTGGATCGACTGCACATCGACACTGCCACCCGATCGCGCCGCATTGACCGGATCGATCTGCGTGCTGCCGTACGAGTAGCGCCCAAAAATACCAAAGCCCTGGGTAATAAGCCAGTCAAAATTCAGTACCACGGCATCGGCATCCGCATCGTTTAGCTGCCCACCAAAGCCATCATCGGCATAGCCATAGGGCAGTGGTTCTCCCACCGTGCCACCAATAAAGCCGTTGTAAGCCTTGAGCTTGGAACGAGTGTAGAGCAGCCGTATGTTAAAACGCTTGCTTGGTGAAAAGGTGAGTTCACCCGTGATGGTATTGGAGCTGTTAAACAACCCATCGGCTGGGTTGCTAGAGGTGTTAAAGCCACCAGACGAATTGACAAATTCTGTGTTTTCAGCCAGATACCCAGCTGTAAAGCGCAACTGTGGGTTAATCGTCCAGATAGCAACAGCACCAGACCCACGATCGACTGCATTAGAAAGCGTACTGCCGTTTGAGTTGTAGCTGGTCGCTCCGGTAAGAAAGAACGTAAAGCGATTCGAGTCAAAGTAGCGATAAAAGTTAATGCGGGGACCAACAACAAGCCGCACGCTCTGACCGATGGGAAAGGCGTAGGACAGTTCGCGGATGACGACCGAGCCTTGGCTTAAAGTACCCGTTTGATCGAGAAAGGGTGTGCCCCACGAGTTGAAAAAGCCTGCCGAAACAAGTTGATTGGCAGGCGAGTTGCCATTTCCTGCTGCTAACTGGGTGATGAGAGAATCTTTGCCCGTAAACGAGGTCGTGAGCGTGAGAAAGGTGTAGTAACTCGCCGTCACTTCTGGCTGTTGCCGTTCAAATGTAGACGGTGCCAATGTAATCGGATTGCGGCGCGGCGCGGCAAAAGCATTCTCTGAAAAACGACGTTCAGCCGTCACAGAACCATCCACGAACGCCCCCGTCATGTTAAACCACACCAGCCCATTGAGCTTTGTTGTGGTTGAGAATTGCTGCGCTGCGAGGGTGGTAGTGCGGGCTTCCAGTGCCGTCACTCGTCCTCGCACGGTCGCTAATTCTGCTGCAAACTCTTCTTGCAGTTTTTGCAGAGCAGTGAGATCCTCTTGCTTGACCAGGGTGGCCGTACCAGCGGCAATCAACTCATTCACACGATCGAGACAGGCATTTAAACCAGCCGCGAATTCATAGCGGGTAAGGGCACGCTGACCGCGATAGGTTTGATCGGGATAACCAGCAATACAGCCATAGCGTTCTACCAAGGATTGCAGCGATTGAAACGCCCAATCGGTCGGCTGGACATCGCTTAACTGTGAAACCGATGTCGTTTGATCAACATCAGTTTCGTCAGACTGAGCCTCTACATCAATCTGTTCTAACGTGGTTAGCTCAGTGGCAGGGCTAACCTGCTCTGCCACTGAGGGCGCTGCCACCACCTGTACAGGCTCCGTTACGATCCTGTCTGACGTAGAGATCGCTGGCTGTCTAGCAGTGGTTAGTGTTGGAACCGATGGTTGAATCTCAGTTGCTACAGCCAGTAACGGTTGGGCAACCACGCTCCATGTTAGAAAGGGTGCTGTTAAGAAGAAACTTTGCACGATCGCTGCTTTATACATGACTCCTCACACAAGTAAGCAAACTGGTCGCTCGTGACCGTTCGCTGTACCCCTAGCCAATGGCATCTTTCAGAGTGCAGCAAACATCGCCCTATGTTAAGAACATGGGCAGAGCATAGACACGACGAAGCTAGTTTGAAAGATTGAGACTGCGCTTTAGACTGCCTGCACAAGCTATGACTTGCAGCCTTACTTGAAGCAAGAACCTGAAACAAAAAACTGAAACGCTATAGCCTGTATGCAGTACGCAGATTGCTATACACCGTATACCATAGTGAGATGAGCCGTTGTTTGGTGTACGTTACGCTACAAAGCTTAGATGTCGATCGCAGCCAAGGCGCTTGCTTATCTTGCATAGTTCTCCGACACTCTAGGAGTATTCACTTTGGCGTTCCCACCCGTTTTGCCTCTTTCTACTCGTCCGCTCCAACGCGCTCAATCACTTCACGAACAAACGTATCAAACGCTGCGTACAGCAATTTTGTCAGGAGAACTGTCGGCAGGCGATCGCTTGGTCGAAACTCAATTGGCAGCCAGCCTAGAAGTGAGCCGTACTCCTATTCGTGAAGCAATTCGTCAGCTACAGCGAGAGAACCTCGTTACGACCGATCCGCATGGGGCGCTACGGGTTGCTATGCTCTCAGTGACGGATGCCGCACATCTTTACGATTGCCGCATGGCGCTAGAGCAAGTTTCAGTTGCAGAGGCATGTCGCCATGCCACACCCGCTCAGCTTGAGCAACTTGACCTGGCGATTCAGCAGGCAGAGAAAGCCATAGAGCAACCGACTCATCAGTTGACCAATTATCAACTGCTGCACATGGATTATCAATTTCATCGGCTTTTAGCCGAAAGTGCCGACAATCCCTGGCTGGTTTCCTTGCTCGATCAGGTGTTTGACAAAATGATGCTGCTGCGGCTGCGGACGATGCAGCACAATCCGCACGTGCTAGAAATTCGTAGCGAACATCGCTCCCTCTATCAAGCAGTGAGCGATCGCAACCCAACTGCTGCTGTCGCAGCCCTTCAAGACCATCTCCTTGCTAGCAAAAAGCGAGTGATCCAAGAGATCGAGCAAATTGGGGGCAAAGGCTAGAGGATGAAGGCTAAAAGCTGAAGGCTAAAAGATCAAAGTTGCAAGGTTTTTAGCTTCAAACCGCTTTTTTCAGGCAGAAGCGAGCTTTTCGCTATCCCACATCAGACACACAACGAAAGCCAGCGAAAATCTCGCGGACGTGAGGATGGTACCAGTTACGAAACGCACAGCGCAGGGATGACGGTTGCGTTGCCCAACTGCCGCCTTTCAATATTCGATGTTGCCCATCAAAATATGCCTCAGAGTAGCCGCGATAAGGATAGGCTTCAAAACCTGTGTAGCGATCGAACCAGGAGTTTGTCCACTCCCACACATTGCCTAGCAGATCCTCGCAGCCGAAGGGACTCGTGCCAGCAGGATACGCACCGACAGGTGTAGTTTGTCCAACCGCATGATTGCAGTTGCAGTCGTGCTCACTAGGTACGGCTTCACCCCAGGGGTAGGTTTGTCGTTGCTTGACGATCGGGTTCCAGCTTGCTGCTTTTTCCCATTCCGCTTCGGTGGGCAGACGCTTGCCCACAAAGCGAGCATAGGCATCGGCTTCATACCAGCTCACACCGCAGACCGGATGGTTAGCACGATCAGGAGCATCAGACCAGTAAAGCGGCTGTATGACCTGAGCCGACTGTAGCCACGCCCAGCCTTCGTCCGACCACCAGCGCGGCTCTTGATAACCACCGGCTGACATAAATGCCTGGTACTGCTTACAGGTGACAGGAGCGCGATCGATCCAATAAGTTTCCACATACACCCGATGCACCGGACGTTCATTATCTAGCGCCTCAAGGGATTCATTGCCACACTCAAAGGAGCCTGCGGGGATATGGATTTGGGGAGTGGGGAGTGGGCTTCGACGTGAGCGCTCAGCCGAGCGGGAGTGGGGAGTGGGGAGCGAAAGAGGTAGGGACGTAGAGGGAACAGTTTTAAGTTCTGAGTTTTGAGTTGTGCCTTGACGGCTAATGGCTAAGAGCTGAGGGCGAAGAGCTGAGGGCTGACCGCTCTCTTCTACCTTTTGTCTTTTGCCTTCTGCCTTCTGCCTTTTTATAAGCGCCAGCACAATCGCGATCGTCTCTCCATGCTGGCTTTCATGTTGCAGCAACCAACGCCAGAGCCGTTCTTGCTCATCCAGTGGTGCTGTTTCTAAATAGGCAAAAGTAGCCTTGCGAACGGCACTTAGATACGTCTGCACTTCGGCAAGGTCGGGCAGATAAACGCGCTCTGCTTTCGGTAAGGTATCCGCAGCAAAGAGCCGACGGTACTGCGGGTATTGGGGCGGCAGCCCAGCAAGGTGCTCCAGTAGCCAAAGGGCTTCTGTATAAGCGATATGCCCCAGGTGCCAGCCGATCGGGCTAAAGTCTGGGTGTGCTTGCTGGCAAAAAGTATTGTAGTCGACAGTTTGAAACAGCGCCAACGTAGCAAGACGACAGGCTTCCATCTGCTGCTTTATTTGCTGTCGGCGGTTTTGTAGTGAGTTGGAGGCGTGCGATCGCTCCTTAGCGCGATCGTCAGCGGCTAAAACAGGATCAGCTAAAACATTATTGGTGACAACATCAGATTGATCGGCTTTGGATATCGAGGTCATGAGTCACAGTAAGAATGCTACGTTCTGGGAAAGCAGTCCAGTTGCCAGCAAAAAGCGGTTCAGAGGCAATCAGCACAGCATCAGGAAAAAGTGGGTCGTCGCGTAACCAGTAGAGCGATGGTGTCGGGGAATGATTTGCAAAACGCGATGCTACCAGTTGGCGTCCGTCACTAATCACTAAATTGGCAGAAAATTCGGTTTGATACTGCTGTCCCAGGTCGGATAATATGGTCAAGGTTTTGTGAAAAGCGTCTGCCAACGCCATAGTCGGATTCGCTTCCAGCACATTAATCAACAAAGCGAAAATGTGCTCTGAATCGGTATTACCATCGATCGACTGATAGGTAGCATCACTAAGGCGCTCGCGAATCGGTCGATAGAGGGTCTGCCGAAAGTTCTCGATGAAGCCATTATGAATGCCTAAGATGAGACGCTGCTGAAACGGCTGACAATTGCTTAAATCAACTGACTGTCCAGCAGTCGCACTACGCACAGCGGCAAGCACGCAGCCCGACTCAATATATCGACTGAGGCTCGGTAGATTGCTATCACTCCAAATCGGCACCGTATTTTTGTAGGTGAATGGATCTGACTCTCGTTGCGGATGATACCAACCAGTGCCAAAACCATCTGCATTCAGCAAGCCAGAAGTCATTTCGCGGGGTTGATAGCTCTGAGAAATAAGAGAATGCTCCGGCTTATAGAGCAGGCGATCGAGCGTAACCGGTAAGCCTAAGTAACCCAGCAATCGACACATTTAGGAGAACACTTTCTGACCAGGACTCCTAAGGATTGTAACGAAATTGAGCTGACGGCGTAGCGTAACGTCGCGGAACACTGCTACTTTGCCTTATTCTGGTGTCTTACGTGTTTGTCGTCATTAGATAATTGATGGTTGCTCAGCTTCTCCTTGCCTTGCTCCTCATGACATCGGTCGGACTCAACACGCTTGGTCAAACGTTGTTAAAGTTTGGCTCAGGTCAGAATTCCTTTAATCCCTACTTATTGGGAAGCTCTTTAGTTTCCGTTTTGCTTAACATATAGAGATTTCATCCACGCCCATTCTTTCGCTAACCCTTCTGGAAGCGCCACCTGCGGGTCATAACCCAAGATTCTGCGGGCTTTCGAGACATCCGCAGCCGTATGTCGGGCGTCGCCTGTAGCAGGTGCCATTATTTCTCGTTGGAGTGGTTCACCGACAATTGTCTCAATCGTCGCCAAGATTTCTGTCAGCGCTACACGGCTGCCGCCACCAATGTTAAAGACTTCACCGATCGCCCCTGTCGCCGTCGCCGCCGCCAGGTTTGCCGCTACCGCATCACTCACAAAGGTAAAATCGCGCGTTTGCTGCCCGTCGCCGTAGACTGCGATCGGCTGCCTGGTCAAAAACGCCTTAAAAAACTTATGGAATGCCATATCAGGGCGCTGTCGTGGACCATAGACCGTAAAGTAGCGCAAGCCTACGGTGGGTACACTAAAATTGCGATGGTAGAGCAAGCACAGACGTTCGGCTGCGAGCTTTGTAATCCCGTAGGGTGAGACGGGTTGAGGGCAAATCAGCTCGTGAGTCGGCAATGTTTCCGCATCACCGTACACAGATGACGACGAGGCAAAAACGAGGCGTTTTAAGTTTGCGTTTTTTGCTGCTTCTAGTAGTACCTGAGTCGCATTAATATTTCGTTCCGTATAGCTGCGAAAGCCGCTGCCCCAACTGTCGCGGACTCCGGCTTGGGCGGCTTGATGATAGACCACATCCACATCGGACAAGAGTGTAGACCAGTCCAACTGCTGCATCTCAGCTTCAATCAGTTGAAAGGACGGGTGCTGGGCTAAGTGAGCAATGTTTTTACGCTTCAGCAGGGGATCGTAGTAGTCGTTAAAGTGATCAATCCCAATGACACGATCACCCCGATCAAGCAAAGCATCGACCAGATGAGACCCCACAAAGCCTGCTGCACCCGTCACCACATTAATAGTCATGCTGTCTCAATTCACTTCACACAATCAACCTTGGCTAAAGCTATACCATGACTAAAGCGTTTAAGCCGTTTTGGCAGTCGGTCGTATCTCTCCCCTCAGCCTAAAAACTGTGTCCAGGACTGAAGCTCCATCCTTTTTAAGCTTAGACTTCTGATTCAAGCTTAATGGCGGTTCTTTGACCCTCAGCAGCGTTTGCGACTTGATTGCAATGGCGGCAATCGCTTGGTGCATCACAGTTGGGACAACCCCGAAAAAACCGCTCGATATCTTCTACATCCAGTGCTGCCAAACCATCAGAGGCTTTATAGCATTTAATCTCAAAGGCACTCACTTTTAAGGAGCCTTTGTGGGTGGCGTAGCAGTCTCCGCATTTGGGACTAAGGTTTAGCGCGAGGGTGTGCCAGTCAACGGCTGCAAGGAGCTTTTCCGAAAGTTTGATCATGCGCAATTGCCTTTAGTTACTCGAGTATGAAAGCAGTCATTGTGATAGCAACCGTTGCCTGCCAGTATCGACTCAACTCCTAGAAGCAGCGTTCTAACCATTTAGGGCAGGCTCCAAAAAACCTTCATCGAGCATCAACAGAGGGAAAACGCAACGTTGCGTAGACCCATCATAGTGGTCATTGTGAAAAGCAATTTTTTTGTTAAGAAAGACTAGAGCGCACGATCGAACTGTGGCGGAACATATCAACTTAGTCCAAAGCAGTCAAGTAGCTAGGGGCTGTGTTTTGACATCTAGCCTCAAGGGGGATTGCATCCGCTAGAAAGACAGGTAAAGTGCAGTCACGTGTGTTATTGCGAACATGGATGCTACACAACGATGCATATCCGATGGTAGGTGCAGGTTCGGCAATCTCCACCCTATTTAACCCGGATGTCCATCTAGACAGAATGTAAAGTTTCCATTAGATTTTTGACTAAAGCTTTAGCAATGTGTTCTCTTTTGCATCTGAATCTAGCGTGCCTTAACGTCTTTGCTCACAACGCTGACTGAGAGCGACATAGCACTCATTTAGAATCACTTTTCAGGAGATTTTCCATATGCGGATTGCTCAAATTGCACCTCTTTGGGAGCGCGTACCGCCTCCTACTTACGGCGGCACCGAACTGGTTGCGGCACTCTTAACAGATGAGTTAGTGCGGCGTGGTCATGAAGTAACTCTGTTTGCCTCTGGTGATTCTCAGACCCTTGCTAGGTTAGAGGCAGTACATCCTCGTGCCCTTCGTTTGGATGACAGCGTGAGAGAGTATGGCATTTACGAAATGCTGCAACTGAGCACAGTTTACGATCGCGCTAACGAATTTGATATCATTCACTCCCACATGGGCTGTTCGGCGTTGTCCTACGCCAAGTTGGTGAAAACGCCCACTGTACATACGCTGCACGGTATTTTCACCCCAGATAACGAGCGGATGTTTACCCATGCGAAACAACAGCCGTTTGTCAGCATTTCGGAGTCCCAACGTGAGCCAAGACTAGGGCTTAACTGCGTAGCAACTGTCTACAACGGCATTGATACCGATAGCTACAACTTTTATCCGCAGCCCAGCGACCCACCTTATCTAGTCTTTTTGGGACGGCTGTCACCAGAAAAAGGTACTCACTTAGCGATCGAGATTGCTCAGCGCACCGGCTGGCACTTGAAGCTGGCAGGCAAAATTGATCCAGTGGATGTGGAGTATTACGAAACTGCCTTAAAGCCGCACATTGACGGTAAGCAAATTGAGTATCTTGGCGAGGCAAACCACCAGCAGAAGAACGTGCTGCTTGGCAATGCGTTTGCGACCTTGTTCCCCATTACCTGGCGCGAACCCTTTGGCTTAGTGATGGTGGAGTCAATGGCAGCAGGCACCCCCGTCATTGCCATGAACCTTGGTTCGGCAGCAGAACTGATCGTGCATGGTAAGACTGGCTTCCTGTGTCACAGCGTTGATGAATGTGTGGCTGCACTCGATCAAGTCCCACTGATCGATCGCCGTGTCTGTCGTGAACACGTTGTTAGCAACTTCAGCGTCAAGCGTATGGTCGATGGGTACGAAGCGGTTTATCGGCAACTTGCTAATGAACGGTTTGCCCAAAATGGGCAGTCTCGCCATGCAGTAAGTGCTGCCAGCAAGCGTAGTTAGTCATTGGGTGGAGGCACGAGTCTCCACCTTTTTTATGAGGTTATGAGGAGAAGTTATGGTCAGCTACAGCTCAAAACCCGGTATCTCTTTGCCTACAGCGGCAAGCCAACCTTATGTTGCGCCTCGCAAGACTGTACCGACACGGCAAGCGATCGCGCTGATCTCGGAGCATGGTGACCCAGCCGCAGAGCTCGGTAAAGACGCGGCGGGTGGACAGAATGTATACGTGCGGCAGGTCGGCGAAGCGCTAGCTAAACTAGGCTGGCAGGTGGATATGTTTACCCGCAAGGTTAATCCCCAGGACGCGGCGATCGTGCAACACTCTCCCCACTGCCGTACGATTCGGTTGGTGGCAGGTCCGGAGCAGTTTATTCCCCGCGATGCGCTGTTCCCCTATATGCCAGAGTTTGTTGAGGCGTTCCGAGCCTTTCAAAGTAAGGAAGGCAGCCACTATCCGCTGGTACACACAAATTATTGGATGTCTGCATGGGTCGGGTTGCAGCTTAAGCAACACAGCAACATTCAACTCATCCATACTTATCACTCGCTGGGTGTGGTGAAATATCAAACCGTGCCCGATCGCCCAGCCATTGCTGATACTCGTCTGGCGATCGAGCGTCAGATTCTTGAACAGGCAGACTGCATTGTGGCAACCAGTCCTCAAGAGCAGGACGCACTACGCAAGATGGTTTCAGAGCAGGGCTACATTGAAGTAATCCCTTGCGGCACTGATATCGACAACTTCCACACCATACCCAGGGCAGAAGCCAGAGCCACGCTGGGTTTTGCTGCAGATGACGCGATCGTTCTTTATGTGGGGCGCTTTGATGCCCGCAAAGGAGTTGAAACGCTGGTGCGTGCCTGTGCCCAGTTGAATGAGGGCATCGTCAATAAGGAAACAGGCGACAGGGCAGTAAAGCCTACGAACCTGCGCTTGGTGATTGTGGGTGGCAGTGATCCAAACGGCGCTGATGGGTTGGAACGAGAGCGGATTGATCAACTGGTGCAGTCGATGGGGCTAGCAGAACAAACCGTTTTTGCTGGACAAATTGGACATACACAACTGCCGCTCTATTACACAGCCGCTGATGTTTGCGTTATCCCAAGTCACTACGAACCGTTTGGACTGGTGGCGATCGAAGCCATGGCGTGCGGTACACCTGTTGTCGCTTCTGATGTAGGCGGTCTGAAATTCACAGTCGTACCCAATGAAACAGGTTTGCTCGTGCCACCACAAGATACAGAGGCGTTTGCTCAGGCGATCGAGCGTGTGCTAACTGATGAACTGTGGGCGAAAAAGTTGAGACAGCAGGCACCCATTCGAGTCCAGAAAAACTTTAGCTGGTCAGGTGCAGCGGTGCATTTGAGCGATCTCTATCGGCGCTTGTTAGCTCAATCCATTTCCAGCACCTTGTTCTTTGGTGCGGCGACCACGACTCAACCTGAAAGAAGCGAAAAACCACCTATTTTGAAGGAAGCCGCGTTTGCGATCGGGTTAACCAAAGAGCGGATAACAGACGCTGAATTATTGAGCGTTGCTGATTAAAGGTGCGAATTTCTTAGAGAAGTCTTGCAGGGCAATGCCCTGCAAGCAGACTTAGTTAAAGATTCAAAGCGTGTTCTTGCAGCACTTCCAGTGGTACGACGTTCAGTGCAGCTTCATGCGTCGCTTCAAGGATGATCGGGGGCGCAACACCCGCATCCAGCGCTTCTTTCCAGCGCGAAACGCACAAACACCATTTGTTGCCAGGCTTCAAGCCAGGAAAATTGTATGACGGGACAGGGGTACTCAAATTATTGCCCCTGGCTTTTGTAAAGGCGAGAAACTCTTCGGTAACCTGGGCGCAAACGACATGAGTTCCGAGATCTTGAGGACCGGTTTCGCATACGCCATTACGAAAGAAACCTGTCACTGGGTCGGTGCAGCAAAGCTCAAGTTTTTCGCCAAGCACATTTTTCGCGTTTGTCATGGTCTTTGCTCCTGTATATGATAGTTAGTTAAATTAGTAAAGAAATAATTGGGTGGTAGCAATCGCAGTCATTGGTCCAAGAGCAGGCAGTGGCAGAAGAATATATTGCTATTTAGTGCAAACAAGATTTGTGACTGAATACCATTGAGAATTTATTGGATTTAACGCAGCATAAGCAACTTTAAATGTCCGTTCGCTCTTTCTTGTAATCGTTCGACGTAGAATGTAATCCTCTTCCTGTGTTGTTTGAGCTCCTTGCCAAACGAATTCTTCTTTTTGCCATCCTACAGAATTAAAGATTAGCTTACTACCATCATTCGCTAATACTGTTTGCACAAAGCGATCAGATGCTACATCGTATGCCATTGAACCTTGAATGAGAATCTTTTTGTTACGCTCTCGATTCCTAATATATGTTCCTTGAACTCTGTAGGATCGTTTGGCAGCCTGAGCGGTGACGTTCCAAGCCATTTTTCCTGCTAACTCAGAATCAGCTGTGCCAACATCCTGAACTTGACAAACCCAGTTTCCTTGAAAGTAAGCCAATTGAGCAAGCTTAGAAGGCGGTGATTTTGGCTGCTCTGCAACACTCTTTTCAAGAGCAGGCAAATGAATAATTACGGGTAGACCAATCGCGATCGCCTTCATCAAAGCGATACTAAATTTGCCAATTACCACCTTTCTCAGAGTCATCAAAATCGTCTCACGCGGTTATTATTTTTTCTTCTTGCCTTTTTCTTTTTTCGTCTTTTCCTGAGCGTTTCTACCATCTAAGAACCCATCAACTTTGTTGTTGAAACCATACACTTCGCGGCTGCCTGCAAGCGTCACCAGCGTTACTTCTTTTTCATCACCTGGTTCAAAACGAACCGCTGTACCGGCGGGAATATCCAAACGCATTCCACGCGCTTGATCGCGATCGAACCTCAGCGCTTGATTAACCTCGTAAAAGTGGAAGTGAGAGCCAACTTGGATAGGGCGATCGCCTGTATTTGCCACACTTAGTGTCACGGTTTCACGACCGACATTTAACTCAATCTCACCATCTTCAACGAACAATTCACCTGGAATCATAGTTACTCCGTAAGCCAATTTTTAGCGAGCGATCAACGAATGGGATCATGAACGGTAACTAGTTTTGTACCATCTGGAAAAGTTGCTTCAACTTGTACTTCGTGAATCATTTCGGGTATGCCTTCCATCACATCACTGCGCGTTAGTAACGTGGTGCCATAACTCATCAATTCGGAGACCGTGCGTCCATCGCGTGCGCCTTCTAAAATAGCGGCTGAAATATAGGCGATCGCTTCAGGATAGTTGAGCTTTACTCCACGATCTTTCCGTCGTTCTGCTAGTAAGGCAGCCGTAAAAAGCAATAATTTATCTTTTTCTTGTGGCGTTAGTTGCATCGTTCAATCCTCACCATTGATTCTTCTTTACAGCACGCCCCAAACTCTTGGTACGCAACCAGAGCGACCCAAGAATGATAAGCGGATTAGCCGCCAAACTTCAACAAACCACTGGCGAACGTCAGCCGTTGAGTGTCCTCGGTAACGGCATAGTAAACCCGACTGCAAGCGAGTCACACCGCCTTCCCCCGCTCCTGCCCAGAGCAATCGCGCCTGCTCCACCAACTTTGTATCCACTGGCTGCCCCACAAAGGCAAAACTACCAACCACCGGGCAACCTGCCAAGCCATGATTACCATAAAACGAGACTTCACTGCCAGGAAGCCATTGACGATCGATCCATAAGGGACGACCCTCCTGCCAGATTTCGGTCTGCGAGCGCCAATCGCCCTGCAAAAACTGCTCGTTTCTGGCGCTGCGTCCAAAGCGGGTCATCTCCCAACCCAGCCAGGTCGCACCAGGAGCGAGTTCAATCCGCATTGCCTGCCGATACCTCGCCTGGTCAAAGACGATCATTTCCTGGGGCAGCCATTCCAGGCAGGCTCCAGTCGCTACATTGACATGGGTTGTTTGGTTCGCTTCTAGCCCACTAGTGCGATAGATTTTGCCCGCCGAAGCCGTGGTAATGAGCGCGTTTGCCTGCGGTTGCAGTTGAATATCAAGCGCAAGGCGATCGCCGCCCACAATGCCGCCTGCCGTATGCAAAATAATGCTATGGCAAACGGACTGACCTTCTGGATAGAGCGATCGTTGCACTTTAAGGGGTGCCTGTGCCTGAGCGAAAGCAACGTGAGTCGTGTGGTTAACACTGCCATAGACGAGCTTTAAACTGCCACGCCAGCCTGGGTTGATCGTCATAAAAAAGGCTTAAGAAGTTGAGGAGCAGAATCAGAAAAACTGTGTTGCGACAAATAAATCAAATAAACAATGCTTGTTCTAAAAGCGACAAATAGACTCTGGTTGAATAGGGCAAGTTTGGTTGGGTAGGGGGTTATTCTGCAAATACAACACATTAAGGTTAGTGAGTGCTTTAAGAGGAGTGAGATTAGTAACGCGATTACCACCTAAATACAGTGTTGTAAGGTTAGACAGCGCACCGAGCGCGCTAACATCAGCGATTTGATTGCCACCTAGAGCTAGATTGGTGAGATTTGTCAGTGCTCTTAAAGCACTAACATCATCGATTTGATTGCCGCTAAGGTCAAGCGTGGTTAAATCAACTAATGATGTGAGTGGCGAAAGGTCAGAAATCTTTTGGGCAGAAAGTGAAAGCTCTGTAAGACCCGTTAGCGATCGTAGGGGGCTAATATCAGCAATTTGATTGAAGCTTAAATCTAAACTATTTAACTTTGAGAGCGGTTTTAGAGGATTAAGATCAATAATTTGATTAGAAACCAAATCAAGACCATCTAAATCCTCTAAAAACTGTAGTGAATTAATGTTTACTATACGATTGTTACCTAGATAAAGAGCATTCAATTTACGTAAAGGTTTGAGCGGAGTTAGATCAGCAATACGGTTATAACTCAGATAAAGCCGAGTCAGATTAATCAGGGAGCTTAAAGGCTTTAGATCGACAATTTGATTGTTGCCTAAATAAAGCTCGTTTAATGCCGTTAATACCTGTAAAGGGCTGAGATCAACAATCTTGCTATCACTGAGGTCAAGGGTTGTTAGACCAGAAAGAATTTCGCTTGACTGATAGCAATCGAGTGTACGCGATCGCTTCAGCAGTACATCGATCGTCTGCCTAGTTGATGCAGGCAACGTAGACTTTTTGAGGCACCAATCAGCAAAATTTTTGAACTGTCTGGTAGTGCCGTTTTGTGAGATCGCTTGTGCAGAGGCAGTTGAGATGTGACTGCAAACAATAGTACAACAGGTGATTGTCAGCAGCGTTAATCCTTTCAGCCTTAACAACCAGGGCTTTTCTTTAATAAATAGTTTGTTGTTAGATGAAGAGCAATCAGTAAGGGCTTTACATCGCATCATCATGCATCCGTAACGTATGTTTTAATGTTAAACAGTCTAAGCAATCAGGACACTGGATACAACACCACATCGCTAGGTTTTTTCTGCTGTTTCCCGCCTCTGCTTGCGTATTTAATGAGAGCTTTGGGTAGGACGATCGCCACTAAAAGGTCACAACTATAAGCTATAACCCTTTTGCTTAACAATGCCGCTGCAAAGCTGATTGGTATGAATAAAGCAGGCACACCTTGAATGATTACGATCGCAACAAATGTGACAAAAGCTACAGATTGCACGCAGGCTTGACACTAGAGTCTAGACGTTGTCTGAACCTTTGAATACTGATTCAGAAGCGGTTGGAGCACGTTATTGCAGCTTTCAACCCAAGAGCTTTGTAGGCTTTTTTAGCTATTGCGTTGGACATCATAACGGTTCAAAGCAGTAGTTGAAAGGAGCGATCGCAAAGCCTTTCTTTGGGTTGGTTGCTGTAAAAATTTTCGTTAAAGCAACTCGGTGAGCAGGAGCGTTCTATGCCAAAAACATTATTCCAAGTCGATTTGACCAAGCCGATGGATCAGCAAGAGCTACCTGGTCACAATCGCTGGCATCCAGATATTCCAGCCGTTGTCTCTGTCAATCCTGGCGATGTCTTTCGGATCGAGTGCAAGGATTGGACAGATGGTCAGATCAAAAATGATGACAGCCCGGATGACATTCGCGATGTAGATCTAACCGTCGTTCACGTTTTGAGCGGACCCATCCATGTCAACGGTGCTGAACCTGGCGATATTTTGGTCGTTGATTTAGTTGATATTGGTGCGCTTCAAGGCGATGAATGGGGCTTTACAGGCATTTTTGACAAGAAGAACGGTGGCGGTTTTTTGACCGATCATTATCCTGACCCAGCGAAAGCGATTTGGGATTTTCAAGGCATCTACACCACCTCCAGACACATTCCAGGCGTGAAGTTTGCGGGCATCATTCACCCTGGCTTAATTGGCTGTGCGCCGTCTCACGAACTGTTAGCAACATGGAACAAGCGCGAAAAAGAATTGGTAGATACGGCTCCCGATTTGCGAACCTATGGCGCGGGTCTTTCTGGCGACAAACCAGTGTTGGCAGCGCTGCCAAATCCTAAGAACGCCATTCTTGGTCAGTTGCCAAAGTCTGAGTTCGATCGCGTGGCGGCTGAAGGCGCACGAACTGTACCCCCGCGTGAGCATGGTGGCAACTGCGACATCAAAAACCTCTCAAAGGGCACCCGCATTTACTTCCCGGTGTATGTGGAAGGCGCAAAGTTATCAATGGGCGACATCCACTTCTCGCAAGGTGATGGTGAAATTTCGTTCTGCGGCGCGATCGAAATGTCTGGCTTCATCGACATCCATGTAGACATCATCAAAGGTGGGGTTGAGAAGTACGGCATGGTCAACCCCATCTTTAAACCCGGTCCGGTAGAGCCTCGCTTCTCCGAATACCTAGTATTTGAAGGCATCTCGGTCGATGAGTTCACAGGTAAACAGCACTACATGGATGTACACATTGCCTATCGACGGGCGTGCTTGAACGCGATCGAGTACCTGAAGAAATTTGGCTATACGGGTGAGCAGGCATATCTCTTGCTCAGTTGCGCTCCCGTGGAAGGCAGAGTGAGCGGCATTGTAGACATTCCCAATGCCTGCTGTACGGTGGCAATTCCAACTGCGATCTTCGACAAGCCCATTCTGCCTGTGTAAAAAAAGTTGTTAGTTGTTGGTTGTTGTTTTTTAGAGTTTGAATTGAAAACCGGATGGTGTTTGAAAACCTATCTTCAGTCTCAATCTTTTGATGCACTAACAGCTAACAACTAACAACTAAGTAGGTCTCCCTAATTAAACGTAGGATGTGTAAAGCCTGCGGCATGGCTTCGCTAAAGACGGTAGCCGTAACGCATCAACTCCTTGAGCAGCATGGGTGACGCTATTGCTAACCCATCCTACGAAAACCCTGTTTACTAACAGCTAACAACTAATAACTAACAACCAATAACTACTAACTAAAATGCCTCTCTACGAGTTCAAATGTGATAACTGTGGCGTGTTTGATCAATGGCGATCGATCGCAGAATGTAACGATCCGGCTAGCTGCCCTACCTGCGAAGGTGCCACCAGACGGCTTTTTTCAGCGCCAGCACTGTTATCGGGTTCGTTGCGCTTAAAAACGGCACGTTCAGAGCCAGAGTTAGTCCAACGATCGAACGATCGCGAGCCAGAGCGACCGAAAGCACAAGCGCACAATGGTGGACGACCCTGGATGATTGGGCATTAGCTTTAGTCGTTGCTCCTACAGTTGCACTATAGGAAAAAATTGTAACCGTCGTTACAGGGTGGGACGATCGAAGTCTATAAACTAGCCCCTATTGCCAGTACTTTGATCTGTCCTGAAGCAAAGAATTTGTGCCGAGCAAAGATTATTAGGAGGCTTGAATGTCTTATCACGGTGATATTTCGTCTAGTGACGACGCTGTAGGGGTGGCGGTAGTCAACTACAAAATGCCGCGCCTGCATACTAAGGAAGAGGTGCTTGCAAACTGCAAAAATATTGCCTCTATGATTGACGGCATGAAGCTTGGTCTTCCTGGCATGGATCTGGTAGTTTTCCCAGAATACTCAACCCACGGCATTATGTATGATGCTGGCGAAATGATGGAAACTGCCGTCTCCATCCCTGGGCCAGAAACCGAAATTTTCGCCGAAGCGTGTATCCGCAACAAAACCTGGGGCGTTTTTTCACTGACGGGCGAGCGTCACGAAGACCATCCCAACAAGGTGCCCTACAACACCCTGATTTTGATGAATGATCAGGGCGAAATCGTTCAGAAGTATCGCAAAATCATGCCCTGGACACCCATTGAGGGCTGGTATCCTGGCGATTGCACTTACGTTACCGAAGGTCCCAAAGGCTTGAAAATCAGCCTGATCATCTGTGACGATGGCAACTATCCTGAAATCTGGCGTGACTGCGCGATGCGTGGTGCTGAACTGATTGTGCGCTGCCAGGGCTATATGTATCCCGCGAAAGAACAGCAGGTGATGGTTTCTAAGGCAATGGCGTGGATGAATAACGTCTACGTTGCCGTTGCTAATGCTGCTGGCTTCGACGGTGTTTACAGCTACTTTGGGCACTCGGCGATCGTCAGCTTTGATGGTCGAACCTTGGGCGAATGTGGCGAAGAAGACATGGGTGTGCAGTATGCCGCTCTATCTAAATTTGCGATCCGCGACTTCCGCAAAAACGCTCAATCGCAAAACCATCTGTTCAAGCTCTTGCATCGTGGCTACACCGGCAAAATCAATTCGGGTGAAGGCGCTGAAGGCGTCAAGGAATGCCCATTTGAGTTCTACCACACCTGGATCAATGATCCAGCGAAGGCAAAGGAAATCTCCGAGTCGATCACTCGTCCGACGGTGGGCGTGAAGGAATGCCCGATCGAGGGGTTGCCGACCGAAAAACTGATTGAAACGCCACTGGTGATGAAGGAGAAAGAAACGGTTCTCCTTAACAACTAAACTGATTTCATTAGACATCATTGCTGCTCTGAACGAAACGCTTGCGTAAACCACGCAGGCGTTTTTTTGAGGAGGGATAATGATCGCAGCCATTTGCCATCCTGAATCAGTTAAACAGGCATAATGCGTGCAGATGCTTGAGACGAATTATCCATGCCGCGATCGTTCTTGCCGTTTCTCCTTGCTTTTATTCTGCTGCGCTTAGTCTTTTGGTTCGCCACTTTTCCCAATCCTGATGAGGCATATTACTGGTTATGGGGGCAGTATCCCGCGCTATCTTACTACGATCATCCACCACTAGAAGCTTGGGTGCAAGGGTTATTTACAGCAGTACTGGGACGTTCTACGTTCGTACTACGGCTTCCCAATCTGTTAAGTAATGCAATTCTTTTCTACACATATTATCAAATCATTCGCTATCTCTACAGTGAGAAAAGCCAGCAATCTTTTTGGTTGGTAGTGCTATTGGTGCTGTCCTCACCGCTGTATTTCTTGTTTCTAGCGCTGGCATGGCATGACCATTTGTTGATTACGCTCTCGTTAGCATCGACGTATCTCTTTATCCGCTTTTTAGATAGCTATATCGAAAATGGTACGGGCGAAAGCTGGCGTTTATACGGTGCGGCAGGCACGATCGCGCTAGCTCTTTTGTCTAAGTACAATGCTGTTTTTGTCATGTTAGGCTTTGTGGCAACGCTGACTGTAGACAAACGCTTGCGTCCTTTATGGCGCGATCGCCGCCTCTATTTGGCAGGCGCAATCACACTTACAGCCTTAATTCCTATTTTTTTATGGAATCTTTTTAATGACTTTCAGTCGTTTCGTTACTATGTCGATCGTAGCGTTGGAGCGAACAACTTTAGCCTTAGATTCTCGCCTTTTTTCAACTTTTTATTGTTCTCAGTTCTGCTCGTCTCACCCATCATTTGTTTGGGTTTCTTTCGTGGCTTAAAAGGTTCAATGCAACAGAGCAAAATCCGCTCAATTTATCCAACAGTTGCATTTTGGGTGTTCATTCTCTCTACCGTAGCGCTTACAATCATTTCGCTACTGTCTGCTGCACTTTACTACTGGAATATTACGGCTTATTTATTGCTGTTTCCCTTGCTGCCTGCTGTTTTTGGAGCGGTTAGCGGTCAGCAGTCAGCGGTCAGCAAAGGCAGAGGCTTAACTAACAATTTGCAAGCTTCAACCTCTACGTCTTCAGCCTCTCATGCCTTGCCAAAGCGTCTTTTTGTTGCCGCCCAATGTTATGGCTTATTATTCGCAACACTGTTGGTGCTTCACTACAGCGTTCTGCCGCTATCAGCTTTATTCGACAAAGAGAGTGATCCAGATTCACGGATGTTGTTCGGTTGGCAACAGGTTGAAGCGGCGATTAAAACAGAAACTGAAGCAGTCGGTCGCAATCGTTTTTTAGCTACGACAGACTATCGTTCGGCATCAGCATTGGCGTATCAGCTTAACGATAAAGTGGTAATGGCGATTTCCGATCGCGTTGATCAATTTGACTTTTGGTATACCAGTGATGCCCCCTTCAAGGGTCGTAATGCGCTGCTTTTGTCGGATGATTGGCATCCGTTACAACCAGAATTGCTTGCCCAGTTCGATCGCACCTCAGAACAAACTACGATCGCGATCGTGCGCTTTGGCATCTGGATCAAAAACTATTACCTCGTCAAAGGCTATAGATTTCGCGGCGGCAAGGTTTCTTAAACGCATACGCATAAAAAAACTCTCAGCGTAAGACCAATTTGCAAAAGGCTTCGTGCTGAGAGTTTTAAAGGAGTCTGAATGGTTGACTAAGCGGTGACTGCCACAGGTTCCGTAGTCGCGGTTTCAGCGATCGGATAGACGCTAATTTTCTTTTTGCTTTTACCGTAGCGTTCAAAAGTAACAATACCGTTGATCAGCGCAAACAGTGTGTCGTCACTACCACGACCGACATTGCTGCCGGGGTGAATTTTAGTACCACGCTGCCGGATCAAAATATTACCTGCTTTAACAGTCTGTCCACCAAAACGCTTCACGCCTAGACGTTGAGCATTAGAGTCGCGACCGTTACGTGTACTGCCTGTACCTTTTTTATGAGCCATTGTTCCCCCAATCTGAGTCGTTATCTAACAGAAATCTAATGCACATCACTTAATCGATCGCAGCAGTCATGTCTAGCATTGCAGCCAAACCTCCTGCTTAATCGAGTGTAGCTATGCGTCGTCGGTGTCGGACACGGTCGCAGGTTCAGGTGCCGCTGCTTTCGCTGCTGGTGCGGCTTTGGTTGCCGCCTTGAGGCTAGAACCACCAATACTAATGCTATCAATCATCAAGCGGGTTAGTTCTTGACGATGCCCTTGCTTTTTGCGGGTTTTCTTTTTAGGCTGCATTTTGTAGACGATGATCTTGCGATCGCGCAGATGCTGCATCACAGTTGCTTCAACCGTTGCGCCTTCTACGTGGGGTTGCCCAACACTGATGTCGCCATCGTTTTGTACAAACAGCACTTTGTCGATTGTAATTTGAGAGTCGGGTTCAGCCGCAAGACGGTTAATGTCGTAAAACCGACCTGGCTCTACGCGTAACTGTATGCCACCCGCTTCGATAATTGCGTAAGAAGTCATGAGATAGTCCTGGAAGTTGCCGTACAGGTAGCCGATGAGGGTTTTGAGCTTTAAGCACTGAGTTTTGCATGAGCCTAACGCCTCAAACTCGACACTTAAAATGAACTCATCACTCATTCAAGGGCTTTTGCTTTGCCTGACCTGTTCCGAGCAGGAATAGACAGTCAGTTAACCAGTATCTCTACTTCTAACAGCTACTGTCAAGCCTGAAGCAAGAATCGCTTGGAAGATGGATTCGATCGCCCGTTGAAATCGGTTACTACCGCTGCTTCGAGAAGAATAGCCCCTGTTCCGTACAAACGGCTGTGAGCGGTCGGTCCCATCCATCTTCAGGAAGCGTAGGCAGGTAGGCACTGTCAAAAACGATGCCGATCGTTGGCTTTTCTGCCCAGTTTGGTGTCGCTAGCAGCCGATCGTAAAAGCCGCCGCCGTAGCCCAACCGATAGCCACGAGTGTCACAGGCGATCGCGGGCACCAACAGCAAATCCACCTGCTCTGGTTCCAGCACAGGCGAGTCTGGATGCGGTTCTAGAATGCCGTAAGCTCCAGTTTGAAGGGGCAGTGGCGCTTGAGATTCCCAGCGATGCCAGTGCAAAGTTTTGCCAACGCAACGCGGAAAGCCCCAGCTTTTTTGGGTTTTGAACAGCTCGCTAAGATCAGGTTCCTGACGAATGCTGAAGTACGCAAGCACAGTCTGAGCGGTGGTGAAAAGAGACGACGATCGCAACTGGTCGCAAAGTTGGCTATTTTTCGCCTGCCAAACGTCTGGGTCGATCGACTGCCGAGCCTTTAAAAGCGCTTTTCGCAACTCTTTTTTATCCATCGTTAGGCACACAAACTTGACGCATCGGTTTAAGACCGCTTCTTTACCTGAATGACTTGCAGACTGCCACCCGCATGAAGTGTTTGCCGCACAAGCTGAAACCCAGCCGTTTCTAATAACGTTACTAAATCAGAGTTGATCAACGTCCATGCGGTCTCCGTCTCAAAGAGCAGCAGAAAAAGCGAGAGTCCGGGCACAAAAAGCGGGTTGGTCGGTTTGTGAAAATCAACCAGTGTGAAAACACCATCTGGTCGGAGGACACGGTGTACTTCCTTCAAGATTTGCTGAAGTTGCTGTGACTCCATTTCATGCAGTGCCACGCTAGTATGCACTACATCAAACTGGTTGTCAGGGAACGGCATCGCCTCTGCAAAGGCTTCGACATAGTTCGCCTGAGGCACATTTTTCTGAGCACGTTGCAGCGATAGTGGCGAAGCATCCAGTCCAGTCACATGGCACGATCGCTCTACTAAAAATTTCGTTGCCTGCCCACTCCCACAGCACAAGTCGAGAACGCTGGTTTCAGGGGCGATCGCCACCCCTTCTAACGCTAATTGCCGAAACCGCCGCTCTCCACCCACGCTCAACGCTGCCAACCGCGAAAAGCCATCGTAGAGCCACTGATATTGGTAACTCCAATCTCTAAGAATGGTTGCCATAGGAGGTGAGGGTTAAGGAGCAAGGAAGCTAGGGAAGCATGGGGAGCGGAGGAAGCGGAAGAGAAGCTTTGAATTTTGAACAGGTTCTGATTTTAGCCTTTTACCGTTTGCCACTCCCTACGCCCCGCTCCCCACTCCCTACTCCCTACTCCCGGCGCAGCAAACTGGCTCCGATTCAACGCTGTCTCCACAGCCTGCTGCTGATCGCGATGCGTAAGCCATTGATGGTAGGTGCGAGTATGCACTGCAACGGAGTGCCCCATCATGCGAGCGGCAACGGTATCTGGCAAGCCAAAGTGGATAGTGCGAACTGCCCAAGCGTGGCGCAGATTGTATGGCGAGAAGGGCAACTCATAGCGCCGGAATTGCGACGTGACGCGCTGCCCAATGCGCTGGAGTGTGGTCTGGGTGAGATCGGTTTGAATGGTTGGGAGTTGAAGCGATCGCAGGTTAAAGTGTTCGACCCAATCGGGGTAGAAAGGCCACACATCATGAGTGCCAGTTTTAGTAGTGTTGAGGACGCGGATAACAGCCTCTGGTTTGCCTTGAAGTAACGCTGAGTAGTCGCAGAAGAAAACTTCATGGTTTCGCAAGCCGTAGGTTGCCATAACGGCATAGACAAACTGCCAGCCCACATTGGGAATTTGCTCCCAGGTTGCAGCGATTAGTTCATCTGACGGTAAGGTACGGGCTTGTGTTTGGCTTGCACCATAGCTGCCCCAGAAAACTTTTAGATCAGTAGGAAGTTCGATGTGCAGAAACGTTGCAAGGGCGCTCAAGGCAGTGCAGCAAACCTGACGACTGCGAGAATTATCTTCTGTAGCACGCACTGTTGCGTAGATTGCTTCTACTAAGCTCAACTGAGGATTTGCCTGCGCGATCGACTCTAGCTTGCGGTAGTACGGAGCATACGCCTTCTCCCAAGTCGTTTTGGCAGAAGCAGGCTGTTGAACTCGTGATGCCTCCGCGAGAAAGTCCTGTGCGAAGGCTTGTATTTGCTGTGACAGACCCATCTGATCCAGTCGCCCCCAACCCATGCCGCTGTCGTAGTTGCGCCAGTCAAACGTATTTTGAATGAGTTGTGCAGCGAGCACCTTCACCGCTTGTTCTGCTTGCTTTAACCCAGCAGGCGTGGCTGGCAAGCCCAAGCTCAACCGCTGCTGCGATGGTTTAAGTCGTAAGCTACCAGGGCGGGGGGGCAGCAGACCTCGTAAACTCAGTTTTTGTCCTCGTCGCTCAATCTGAAAGCCCATCTGTGCTGCTTTCAGGCGTTGATTAAGCTGAAGCAGGCGGTCATCGATCGCAGCAACATCGGTCATAATCGGCGTTTTAGTAGCAAGTCGTGAACGTGGCGTAGATGCTCTCTATTTTAAAGGGACGATCGTCGCTTCCCAGACCGTTCCACCTCACTCTTACTGTCAACAGTTTGCTTGCAACTCCGACAGAAAAGACTCGATCTGTAAATTCTGTACTCTACCTTGTCCCGCACAAAGGTTAAAATCAGTTACAAACCTGAGAGCAAGGGAAAGCCGTAGCCGTTATGGGTCGATTTGGGGTATTGCTGCTAAACCTGGGCGGACCAGACCACTTGGAAGATGTCCGTCCCTTTCTGTTCAACTTGTTTTCCGATCCGGAGATCATTCGGTTGCCGTTTCCCTGGCTGCAACGTCCGCTTGCCTGGTTAATTTCGACAACGCGGGCAAAAAAATCTCAGGAAAACTATCAGCAAATTGGCGGCGGCTCACCGTTGCGACGGATCACAGATGAACAAGCGGAAGCACTCCAGATACAGCTTCGGCAAAAGGGGCATGATGCCAATGTCTATGTCGGTATGCGCTATTGGCATCCTTACACTGAGGAAGCGATCGCCCGTATTAAGCGTGATGGGGTTGATCGCCTGGTGATTCTACCGCTCTATCCTCATTTCTCCATTAGTACGAGTGGCTCCAGCTTTCGGTTGCTAGAGCAAATTTGGAATGAAGATCCCAGCCTCTCGCAAATCGACTACACCGCGATTCCCTCCTGGTACGATCGCCCCGGTTACCTTCAAGCAATGGCAGACCTAATTGCCAAAGAGTTAGATCAATTCCCTGAACCCGACAAAGTTCACGTTTTCTTCAGCGCTCATGGAGTGCCTGTTAGCTACGTCGAAGAAGCTGGCGACCCTTATCAACGTGAAATCGAAGCGTGCGTTGCGCTCATTATGAAGACCTTGAACCGACCCAACCCCCATGTGCTGGCGTATCAAAGCCGTGTGGGTCCTGTGGAATGGCTTCAGCCTTACACCGATGATGCGCTGACCGCACTTGCCGAGCAAGGCGTCAAAGATCTCGCAGTTGTGCCGATTAGTTTCGTTTCAGAACATATTGAAACGCTGCAAGAAATTGATATGGAGTATCGGGAACTGGCAGAAGAAGCAGGCATTGCAAACTTCCATCGCGTTCCTGCTCTCAATACACATCCTGGGTTTATCAATGACCTGGCAGATCTGGTGATAGAAGCGTTCAACGCCCCACATTTGAAGCTGGCTCAAGTCATGCATCCAGAGAAGCAAGTGAAGATGTATCCGCCAGAGCGCTGGGAATGGGGTATGACCATTTCGGCAGAAGTTTGGAACGGTCGCCTTGCCATGGTGGGTATTCTTGCCGTGCTGCTAGAGATCTTTATGGGTCGTGGTCCATTACACGCGATCGGTTTGCTTTAGAAGGTGGAAGTTAGAAAGCAGGAGGCGGAAGGTAGGAGGCAGAAGAAAGGCGCTATTGTCTCTTAACGATTAAGTCTCTAGCGCTTGCAGCAGGCGTTGATAGACAGCGTGATACCGCTGCAACCGTTCCGTATCTTTTGCAGTCAGCACCGTCATACGGGTAAGCGTCATATTGTCTTCCAGGTCGTAGCGCTTGACCCGCATAGCAAGGGGATTCGTCAGCACGCGATCGATAAATTCGTCGTAGCTTTCGTCCGATCGCCGTGTGAGACAGTCCAAGGCAGCGATCGCCTCCGACGGAAAGCCCTCAGCCGCAAGCTGTTCTAGCGTCCAGTCCGAATCTTCTACCACATCATGCAGCACGGCTACAATTTGCTCTAATGGCGTTTGTCCGCGTAGCAATAGCCGCAGTGGATGCAAAATGTACGGTGCGTTCGCTTTGTCCAACTGGTTTTGGTGCGCGGTTGCCGCGATCGCCACTGCACGTCCTAGCAGTTGATTTAACGATAGACCCATAGCCTTTAATTCCTTGAGCGCTGCCTTAGTGTAGCTAGCACAGGCAATTAGCTGGATTGCTGCCCTGAGAAGACGGGACGGCTTAGTACCATACTTGCAACTTTGATCACGTTGCGACCGATCGTCTCTAGTGAGGATAGCACCGTTAAGACGCTTCGATGCGGACAGCGCTTGACTGGACTATGAGCATACTGCTGTTGCTGCTGACGAAGCTGAACAATGAGCACTGGCAAATCTTGCTGCACCTCAGACCAGTACCGTTGTGGAAACTGAGTGTAGTCAAAATTACAGTCGCGGAAAATGCGCTCAATCCGGTGGTAGCGATGCACCGACCAATCCCGCAAGATTGCCCATGACGAGTGCAAATCCTCTGCTATCAGGAGGGGATACGCTTTCTGCTGTAGCCTTTTGAGATAGTGATCAAGCAAAAACTGCATCATCTTTGCATAACCTGGGTTCTGGCAAGCAGTCTGCTGGATGATCTCTTCTCGTGTGACACCAAACTGGGCTAGCGTGGCTTCGGGAATGTAACAAATGCCGCGTTGTGCATCCTCCTGCATATCGCGCAGGTTGTTAAAGAACTGGTCTAAGGCACCGAAGTAGCAGGCAGGTTGCCAATAGTTCTGTGATAGAAAGGGGAGGACTTGAAAAAAAGCTCCACCTAAATCTTTGAGCATGACCTCATACTGATCAAGAGTATCAATGACGAGGTTATGACCGTGGTAGCGCTCGATCGCTTTTAGGTAGCGGTTCCATGACCAAATCGAGAAGCGATCGAACGGGTTAGAAGTGCCAAACCAGCGTGTATAGATACAGTTCAATACGTCTGTATAGGCACATCCAGATTTAACCTGCCCCCAAAGTAAAAGCCATTTCCAACCAGCGTAAAATTTGCGAAATTCAGCACTATCAGAATCTACCAGTTCATTTTCAGCCAGTCGATCAATCAGCCGAATCCAGCTAATCCGCTCGATCCACTCATCACGGATGCAAGGCTCTAACTCCATTACCCACGCTGCATTGTCTTCGTCTTTTAGCGAATCATCGGCGATCGCGTCATGTTGAGAGGAACCTACCAATCCTGAAATTGTGATGCCGTCCATATCACCGTGCCGCTCTTGGTGTCATTTTTAGCATTCCCAGCTTTCAGTAGAATTAACGTTGTGTCATTGAAGACATTAAAAAGACTCCGTACCGAAGTAACCCGCTTCTTTGAAGCGCTTACCAGAACTTCACAAGATGCTGATACAAACGAGACATGGGTGACGGTAAGCACCACAAACCTGCGCTGGGAAGCGGAACTAATGCAGCAGGTACTGATGGCGCATGACATTCCCACCCGCCTTGTAGCGCTCGGTCTCGGTCTTTATATGGGGCAGGGAAGTCCGGCTGCTCTGCAAGTGCTTATAGAGGACGAACAAACAGCACTTAACTTACTGAGACCCGTTGAGGAGAAAACAGAAACAAGCGAGTAACCTGCTATGATCAATCGGCAACTAAAGGTTGCTCCGTCAAGTCTTAAAATAAAAGCTTTGTAAAATCAGGCTATCTGTTCGCGTTCCGATCGCAGATTTAGAATGCTGACTTAGGTATGGACAGGTAGTCAAAAAGTAAGGAACTACCGCACCTATGTCATTATTTGATTGGTTCGCTAATCGGCAAAAAGCTGGTCCTATCAGCAAAGATCGTCAGGAACGAGAGATTGCCGATGGGCTTTGGGCAAAGTGTGAGGCGTGCGATGTGCTGACCTACACCAAAGACCTACGTGCTAATCAAATGGTTTGCTTAGAGTGTAATCACCACATTCGGGTTTACAGCGACGAGCGTATTCGTCAACTGATTGATCCCAACACCTGGATTGCCATTGACGAAGGGCTGTATGCCACCGATCCCCTTAAGTTTCGCGATCGCAAGCCTTACAGCGATCGGCTCCGTGAAACCCAGGATAAGCTCAAACTTTTAGATGCTGTTCAAACTGGCGTTGGTCAGCTTGATACATTGCCAGTTGCGCTAGGCGTGATGGATTTTCGCTTTATGGGCGGCAGCATGGGTTCTGTAGTCGGTGAGAAATTGACTCGTTTGATCGAGCGTGCCACCCGGGAACGGCTTGCAGTCATTATTGTTTGCGCCTCAGGCGGAGCCAGAATGCAGGAAGGGATGCTTAGCCTAATGCAAATGGCAAAAATCTCTGGCGCTTTAGAACGTCATCGTGCTGCTCGCTTGCTTTACCTCCCCGTCCTTACACACCCTACGACAGGCGGCGTTACCGCTAGCTTTGCCATGTTGGGTGACATTATTCTGGCAGAACCAAAGGCAACGATCGGCTTTGCCGGACGCAGAGTGGTTGAACAAACCTTACGCGAAAAGCTACCCGATGATTTCCAAACCGCAGAATATCTGCTGAAACATGGCTTTGTGGACGCGATCGTGCCTCGGACTCAGCTCAAGAAAACGCTGGCTCAACTTATCCGCTTACATCAGCCCTCCGCCTCGCCAACGCACTTACCCACCCATTTGCCAGAGGCACGCCCGTTTAGTATCACAGCACCAGAGGCATAAGAGCGTTGTGTTGTCACAGTTGTTCTATGGAGCGATCGCGGCTATGGGCGATCACTGTCAGGCCCTAGGTAACAGCGGCACGTGTGAAGAACTTTGACCGCTCTGTAGCGTGTACACTTCGCCTGTACAATCAGAAAGGAATTCATTTTAGACCCCAGACCCGTCTGGCTTTGGTGAATGTGAAGGCTATGATTCTCATTCTTTAAGGCTTGTGCTTTTGGTACGGCTGAAATTATGACCTGGGCTACTGCTGCTAAGTGTGCTTTGAAGAGTGTGCTTTGAGGCATCCAGGTGCAGTTGATGGAGTCTGGTAATCCTCTTAATAACCCCAATATCTGAGCCACAGTAAGGAGAACCATGCTTAAAAGGTACATCTGGCTTGTTGTAGCCACTGTATTCTTCGCCTTTCAGATGTTTGTCGGCAACGTCTCGGCGGCTGAACTGGATGCAGCAATTCGTACAATTCCCCTTGATGACAAAGGTGGAACGCTTGAGCTGAGTCTCAAGCAGGTGAAAGAAGGAAAGCGCCTGTTTCAGTATGCCTGTGCCCAGTGCCATGCCGGTGGCGTGACCAAGACAGATCCTAATGTTGGTCTTGAGCCAGAATCATTGGCACTAGCAACACCACCCCGTAACACGGTGGCTTCTTTGGTGGATTACATGAAAGACCCCACCACCTACGACGGTGCACAGTCGATCGCCGAAGTGCATCCTAGCCTTAAGAGTAAAGACAACTTCCCCGAAATGCGTAACCTGACAGAAGACGACCTGGTTGCGATCGCGGGTCACATTTTGCTTCAGCCTAAAGTGGTTGGCGACAAGTGGGGCGGCGGCAAGATTTACTATTAAGCGATTAGGCATCACTGCCTTACATTCTTCTACAGTAAGACTTTAGACATCAGACTTAATAGACCGATCGAGTGTCTAGAGTTTAAATGTCTAAAGTCTTTTTTGTTCAAGCGAGAGTTCATTCAAGCGGAATTTTACAGATGCAACGCTCTCTTTGGGTTCGTCTACTGGTTCTGGTTATCGCTATCGGTTCACTCTTCACCCGTGTGTTACCCGCTTATGCTGCCGGTGATGCCTATGTAACACGCTACCTGCGCGTCACCGAGCCTATCCCACTGGCACTGGATGAACAAGGCAACACTCGCTTGTTTGCGGCAGAAGAACTGTCAGCTGGCAAGCAACTCTTTGAGCGCAATTGTCTTAACTGTCATGTGGGTGGAGCAACCTTACCGGATCCCACTGTGTCGTTAGCGCTAGCAACGTTACAGGGCGCAACACCACGACGCGATAACGTTAGCAGCCTGGTTGCTTACTTCCGACAACCAATGACTTACGACGGCACTGAAGAAACATTTTTATGCCGCCAAGTGCCTGAAAGCTGGTTGTCGCAAGCGCAGGTAGAAAGCCTGGCAGGTTTTGTGCTGAGAGCAGCGCAAACAGCACCCGGATGGGGCGGCGCAATTTTCCAGGATGAGTAAGCTACACCCTCTAACGTCCTTGGTTTAAGGATGTGCAATGACTCAGAGGATTGTAAAGGCATAAAGTCTCATCGCTTGCTCTCCATCACTGTTTAGATTCTTCGACGCGCTGTCGTAGATATGGTTTAAGATCCATAGATGTAAGTGCGCTTAAATCACTAAGAGAGCTATGAAATCAATCCGTTTTGTTACGAAAAGCCTCTGCCTCACCGTGCTGGCTGCCCTGCTTGTTGTTGGTAGCTTTTTTACGTCAGTGGCTCCCGCAGCAGCTGAGACTTATACAGTTAAAATGGGCGCTGATAACGGTCTGCTAGTCTTCCAACCCGCTAACCTAACCGTCAAACCTGGTGATACTGTGAACTGGGTTGTTAACAAAGTGCCTCCCCACAACGTCATCTTCGACGACAAAGCAATTCCTGGCAAAGACAAGGATTTGGCAAAATCTCTTTCCCATCCTCAGCTTGAAATGGCTCCTGGCAAAGGTTATGAGTTGACCATCCCTAAAGATCTTGCGGCTGGTGAATACTCTTACTTCTGCGCTCCTCACCGAGGTGCTGGCATGATTGGCAAACTAACGGTTGAAGGCTAATTTCGCGAAGCAACGGGAACTATCTACCCAGAACGCGGTAGGTAGTTCCAGCTTTTTTGTCGTGCGATCGCACAGCAAGCAAGATGACGCCTAAAGCCGCCTTGTCTACGTGAACCCGTTACTCAATGCCCAGCTAAACGAGTGGGATATTAAAATCCAGATAGAGGAGAAACGGCTTGAAGAGACTGTCGATGATCGCGCTACTGGCGACGATCGTTTTTATCTTTAGCATGGCAGGCTCTCCGGCACAGGCAGCAAACCTTGTGAACGGTGAAAAACTTTTTAACGCTAATTGCGCTGCCTGCCACATGGGCGGTAATAATGTCATTCTTGCTAACAAGACTTTAAAAAAAGAGGCTCTGGAGAAGTACGAGATGGCATCTCTAGACGCAATTAAGCATCAGGTTGCAAAAGGCAAAAATGCTATGCCTGCCTTTGGTGGACGTTTAAGCGCAGAGCAGATTGAAGATGTAGCTACCTATGTCTTGGAGCAATCGCAACAGGGATGGTAGGCATCTACTAATGCGCGTTATGTATTATCACTGGGCAATGATCGAACTTGTGCTCTGTTAAAGCAGCAAAATTGTTCGATCAACGAATGCTACATAGGCTTTAAGCTCTCTTGAAATTATCAAGGGAGCTTTTTTGTACTTACATATCCTTCGTACTGACACGACTGCTTCAGTTCTAAGTCTCTCTCACTAGAAAAGGGTAGTAACTAAGCTTCTTTCCGCTTCTGTAGGCGATGGTAAAGGCGCTGTGTTTTGGTAAGGCAGTCAATGTTTTATAACTTAGCAATCTATCCTGAGAGGATGTTTGAGAAGCTCTAAAATGTCATGCTGTTCACTGAAGCATTTTCACAAACGTATTTTTTACAACGTATTGATGTAGTGCACGTTTAATAGAGTTGCAAAATGCTACCAAACGCTTCATTGAGCGCTGGAACGATAGCTATGTTGTTTTACTTTACTTTATTCAGACCGATCAAAAACACTTTTAAGACCAGCTCTTAAAGCGCTTGATCATTGACCGAAGTACGCAATCTCCTGTCCTACCTCATTACAAGGAAAAATCAGTGGTTCCTCTGCGTGACAATAATCCAACGAGTATTACTCCGTTTGTAACCTATACGTTAATTGCCGCCAACATTTTGGTGTTTTTGTACGAACTCAGTCTGTCACCCCCACAGCTTGAGCAGTTTTTTCGTGTGTGGGCAGTGGTTCCTAGAGAGCTAACCGCCAGTTTTTCAGGTCAACTGTCAGCCCAACCGTTCCCAGAGTGGCTCACCTTATTTACATCCCAATTTCTGCATGGCGGCTTTTTGCACGTTGCTGGCAATATGTTGTTTCTCTGGATTTTTGGCAATAATGTTGAAGATCGGTTGGGGCACGTCAAGTATTTAATCTTTTATTTAGCGTGTGGGGCACTCGCAGCACTGACTCAGTGGTTTGTCTCGTCTGGCTCATCTGTACCATCGCTAGGTGCTAGTGGCGCGATCGCGGGTGTCATGGGAGCCTACATTCTGCGCTTTCCCAAAGCAGAAGTTTTAACCCTGATTCCCCTTGGCTTCTTCTTCTGGACGTTTCGTGTCCCAGCTTTTGCGTTTCTAGGCTTCTGGTTTCTACAGCAAGCTCTCTATGGCTTGGCTAGCTTGGAAGCGCCGATGAACATCGGCATGGAGAGCGGCGGTGTGGCTTACTGGGCGCACGCAGGAGGCTTTGTCTTTGGTGCCATTCTCGGTCCGTTGTTAGGCTTACTCTCTAAACCAGCCAACTCATACAGCTCCTAAGATGCGTCTGTGGTCTGTGAGTTACAATAAGCGCGCCACATAATGAGGATGGACAATGCCCCGGATTAATCCGTTTACGCTCCAGATGGAGGTTACTCGAATGTTTGAGCAGGGGCAAGCGTTTTTTGCCACTCTCAAAGTGCAGGACTGGCTGAAGGAGCGTAACGAAGACCCTACCGCTTACGACATTTTGTTTCACCAAAAACCTGCTCCACCGGGATCAGGACAGGTCACGGTTGTCGAAATTGAACTCCGCCGCAAGGATGGACAGCCAGTTGACACTTGGCTCCAGGAAGAAGCGAATCGTCATGCCTGATGTCGGTCTTGGCAAACGGCTTTAAGCCATTACAGGTACAGGGGGGTATTGCTGTAGCACCTGCTTCAGGTAGTGCCCTGTATAGGAGTGCGGGTGTTCGGCAACGTTTTCGGGAGTGCCGACAGCAATGATTTCGCCGCCCCGATCGCCGCCTTCGGGTCCTAGGTCAATAATCCAGTCAGAGCAACGGATTACGTCTAGATTGTGTTCGATAACAAGGACGGTATTGCCTTTATCTACCAGTCGTTGCAGCACATCTAGCAACTTGTGGACATCGTAAAACGACAGTCCGGTCGTTGGCTCATCAATGAGATACAGCGTTTTGCCTGTGGCACGACGCGATAGTTCGGTTGCTAGTTTAACCCGCTGCGCTTCGCCACCAGAAAGGGTCGGTGCAGTTTGTCCAAGCCGGACGTAACCCAGACCCACATCTGCCAGGGTTTGCAACCGTGCTGCTGCCTGAGGAATGTTTTTGCAAAACTCCAGCGCTTCATCGACGGTCATACCCAGAACATCAGCGATCGACTTCCCTTTAAACTTCACCTGAAGCGTCTCACGGTTGTAGCGGGCACCTTTGCACACCTCACACTGCACGTACACGTCAGGCAAGAAGTTCATTTCGATGACATTCACACCCTGACCGCCACAGGCTTCGCAGCGTCCGCCTTTGACATTAAAGGAAAACTGACCCGGCTTATAACCTCTGGCTTTTGCCTCGATCGTCTCAGCAAAGACATCACGGATGATATCGAATGTACCCGTATAGGTAGCAGCATTGGATCGTGGGGTGCGACCGATCGGCGACTGGTCAATCACGATCGCCTTGTCAAGTGCGCTTAAACCACCGATTGGCTCCATTTCCTTTGGTTGTGGAATTTTGCTACCAAAGTGATTTTGCAAGGCGGGATAGAGCAATTCATTAATCAGCGTCGATTTGCCCGAGCCAGAGACACCTGTAACCGAAACGAGAGCACCAAGCGGAATATCAACGTCAACGTGCTTGAGATTATTGCGATAGGCATGGCGGATTTTGAGGGCACGACCATTGCCCGATCGACGCTGGGCAGGGGTAGCAATCACCTCTCGTCCTGACAAATAAGCCCCCGTCAGCGAATCCGGCGTATTCAGCATCGTTTCCAGACTGCCCTGTGAAACAATCCGTCCACCGTGGACACCAGCACCGGGACCAATATCGACAATGTGGTCGGCTGCCCGAATCGTTTCCTCGTCGTGCTCTACAACGATCAGCGTATTGCCCAGATTGCGGAGACGGGTCAGCGTCTTTAGCAGGCGGGCGTTATCTCGCTGGTGCAGCCCAATGCTGGGTTCATCCAGCACATAGAGCACACCAGTTAAGCCCGAGCCAATCTGGGTTGCCAGCCGAATACGCTGCGCCTCACCGCCCGAAAGCGTCATCGCTGTGCGATTCAGAGAGAGATATTCTAGCCCTACGTCCAGCAAAAACTGCAAGCGGGCTTTGATCTCACGCAAGACCAGATCAGCAATTTGTGCCTGCCGTGCGCTCAACTCAATGCTGTTTACCTGATTCAGGCAATCACGAATGGAGACGCTCGTTAAGTCAGCAATTTGAAATTGTCCCAACCGCACCGACAGCGCTTCTGGTTTGAGCCGCTTGCCCTGACAATCTGCACAAGGTTGATCAACCAGATATTGCTCCAACTTTTGCTTGTAAGCATCTGAGTTAGCTTCCTGGTATTGCTTCTCTAGCAATGGCAAAGCGCCTTCATACCGACGCTGGTAACCTTTATTCTGGCGGTAGCGAGAATCCACCTCAATCCAAATCGCCTCCTTCGAGCCATGCAGCAACACCTGATGCTGTTCGTCGGTGAGCTGACTCCAGGGCGTTTGAATATCGAAGCCAAATGCCGCCGCCACACTACAGAGCAGCGAGAGATAGTAGGTGTTGTCTTTGTCTGACCAGGGCGCGATCGCCGCATATACAGGCAAATCCGGGTTCGGCACAACCAACTCTGCCGAAAACTTGCGATGGCTACCCAAGCCATGGCAAGCAGGGCAGGCTCCATAGGGCGAGTTGAAGGAAAACAAGCGAGGCGACAGCTCTTCCATCACGGCGCCATGTTCAGGGCAGGCGAAGTTCTCAGAAAAGACGAGGGGCGTAGGAGGCGGAGCCTGGGGCGTAGGAGCAGATGTGCCATAGTCGCCACCTTTCTCAGCCGCACGAAGGGCTTTGCCAGTGGGGAGTTCGACCACATTGCTACCGGAATCCTGGCTTTTAGTAGCTGACTCCTCCTGCAATATGTCAATTACCGCAATGCCGCCAGAATGCTTCAGACAGGTGCCAAGGGAGTCTGTCAGGCGTTCTTCAATGCCCGCTTTTTTGATTAGGCGATCGACCACAATCTCGATCGTGTGCGACTGGTTCTTATCTAGATCGATCGAGTCACTCAGCTCTCGCACTTCGCCGTTGATGCGAACCCGCGCAAAGCCTTCGGCTGCCAGACTGGATATCTGCTTTTTGTGGGTGCCTTTCTTGCCACGTACAACAGGAGCAAGAACTTGAAAGCGGGTGCGATCAGGCAGTTCCATCACCCGATCGACCATCTGGTCAATGCTTTGGGGCGAAATGGCGCGATCGCAGTGAGGGCAATGGGGCGTGCCTGCCCGTCCATACAGCAGCCGCAGATAGTCATAAATTTCGGTGACAGTACCGACGGTTGAGCGTGGGTTGTGCGACGTAGATTTCTGGTCGATCGAGATGGCGGGGCTTAAGCCCTCGATCGCATCAACATCGGGCTTGTCCACCTGTCCCAAAAACTGGCGGGCATACGCACTCAACGACTCGACATAGCGCCGCTGCCCTTCGGCAAAAATGGTGTCAAAAGCCAGAGATGACTTGCCAGAGCCAGATACACCTGTGAACACGATCAGGCGATCGCGCGGCAACTCCAGATCAACATCCTTCAGGTTATGCTGTCGTGCCCCTCGAATGCGAATCGTATTTTGAGCAACAGCATGACTGGCAGGATGACCATCATGTGACTCCGCTACAGGCTGTTTAGAACCGTTAGTCTTGGAACCGTTGGCGCGATCGGGCATAGAGACAGGAAAAAATAATCTTTCCCATTCTATCGCTCTACGCTCCGAGACAGGGATGAAAGCCTTCTCGCTATTCGCCTAATTTCTTTCAAACCACATGGGTAAATCTTTCTAACTGGTAAACCTTGACGCTGTATTAGCTTTCAGGCTTGAGCTTTGAGCCATAAACTCTACATTGACTGTTGACTGCTCAAGAGTAATGCAGCAAACGGAAGGATTTTGCAAGATTAGCTAGGCTTAAGAAGCATTGGCTAGCTCTGCTGATGCATTGCCCCCGACAGAGGTTCAAACCATGTATACCCAAGAATTAATCGCCACAGCAAAGGCAATGGTCGCTCCGGGTAAAGGCATCCTGGCGGCTGATGAAAGCTACGGTACAGCCAACAAGCGTTTTGAAAAGATCGGCATTCCCACAACAGAAGAAAAGCGACGGGCGTACCGCGAAGCACTCTTTACCACTCCTGGCATCGGTGAGTTCTTAAGCGGCGTGATTCTATTCGACGAAACGATTCGCCAAGCAACAAAGGATGGTAAGCCGTTCACCAAGTTGCTGCTAGAAGCTGGCATCATCCCCGGTATCAAGCTCGATGCAGGCGCAAAACCGCTGGCTAAGTCTCCTGACGAGACGATAACCGAAGGTCTGGACGGCTTGCGCGATCGCATTGCTGAATACTACAAAATGGGTGCTCGTTTTGCGAAATGGCGTGCCGTCATTACAATTGGCGATGGCATTCCGTCTCACCGCTGTATCGACACAAACGCGAATGCTCTTGCCCGGTATGCCGCGCTCTGTCAGGAAGGCGGATTGGTGCCGATCGTTGAGCCTGAAGTACTAATGGATGGCGACCATACGCTAGAGCGCAGTTATGCCGTGCATCACGATGTACTCAAAGCCGTTTTTGATGCACTTTACGTTCAGGGTGTCGAACCTGATCAAATGATTCTTAAGCCGAGTATGGTTATCTCTGGTCAAGATTGCCCTCAACAGGCGAGTGTGGAAGACGTGGCTCGCTTAACCATCAAGTGCTTGCGAGAGCGAGTGCCTGCTGCCGTTCCTGGTTGTGCATTTCTCTCTGGCGGGCAGAGCGATGAAGTAGCAACCGCTCATCTCAATGCCATGAATGCTACTTTCAAAGACCAACTGCCGTGGAAGCTCACCTTTTCTTACGGTCGTGCGCTTCATCAAGCAGCGCTAGAAGCCTGGAAAGGCGAGGATGCTAATATTTCTGCGGCTCAAAAAGAGTTGTATCGTCGTGCAAAATGCAATAGCGCGGCATCGCTAGGGCAGTATGCATCTGAAATGGAGAGAGTAGCTGCCTAGTTTGTGGGTGCTATTAACCTGGCGATATTTTATCTTGCATAAGCTGTAGAGCTGTAGGGTGCTATTAGGCATCGCCGTAACGCACCGCTAACCCATGTCTCTGTGCGTTACGCTGTCGCTAACAGCACCCTACGCAATCATGGCGCAATTTCAAAATACGTAGGAACAAAAGCTGCCGGGTTAATATGAGTTTTGAGTTGTAAGTTCTAAGAAGGCTCTACGCTTGCAACCCAAAGCTCATCTTTCAGCATCCCCCACTGTTAAGCGGCTCTAACCAGGATGCGCTGCGCTGTCACGACGAGCAGGGTAAGCAGTAACGTACTGCTTGGAGTTGGCTGCATTGTTGGGGTTTCGCTCACCTAGCTCATCAACTACCTGTGCAACCATTTTGGGTGTTGCAGGATGCTCAAGGAGTAGCGGTTCTTTAACCTTCCCATGTGTTGGTAGCGCGATCGGTGCCAGCAAAGTCATAGGTGCTTGCTCGATCGTTGGTGATGCTGGCAATTGGCTAACAGGTGCGATCACAGACGCAAAGGTGCTGGCATGATATCTACGGCTAGAACGCTCCGTCAGCGATCGCTGTTCTGGCAAATAGCTCATATCTGCCTGGGTTATCTGCATCACTAAAGTACGATCAACCAGGCTGATCCGCTGCACCAACGAGCTACCCAAAAGCACAAAGCGCCAGTGACAATGCATATCAGGCTGTACGATTACCAAATGAAGTTGCTGTTTATACAGTACCAGGTTGCGTACTTCCCCAACCGTTTCGCTCTGTGAGTCAACGACGGTGAAGGTATCTAGCCTCTCTTTAAGCGCATCAATTTTGGTCAGCAGCGATCGCTCCAAAGGGCGGCGGTTGGTTGCCAGTTGCAAAACGTTTTCTGGTAAGGCGTAGTTCATGGGCTGGTGCGAACCTCTTGAGCAACGGCTGAAAGGGTCGGAAAACGGCTAATAGGGTTACAAAACTAGGAAGGCTTCACCCTGGAGTAACTTGCGTGAAAAGACCAGTTGCACCGCAGCTTGTTGGTACACTACTGGCTTACAGACTCCTAAACAGCATTGTTTAGTGCGTCGACAGCTTAAGTATAATCGCTGACCGCTCTATAGTTTTGGTGTGGTAAGTTGCGGCTCTTTAATCGACAACTACACCTATTTTGTGCACTACCTTATTTGTGCAATACCTTACCATGCCTCAAGACTGGCTTGTCCTGCTAAAAACGTTTCGAGCGATCGCAGTGATCCGTGCGGCACAGTATGAAAGCGGCTACCAAATGGCAAAGGCAGTCGCAGCAGGAGGGATGCGGCTGATCGAAATCACCTGGAATAGCGATCGCGCCTCGACACTCATTGATCAACTGCGTCAGGACTTACCTCACTGCACGATCGGAACAGGTACATTGCTGAACGAAACGCAGCTTCGAGATGCGATCGCAGCCGGTGCCCAGTTCCTCTTCACGCCTCATGTCGCTCCCAGGTTGATCCAGCTTGCCGTGGCACAAAACATACCCATTATCCCTGGTGCCCTTTCCCCAACCGAAATTGTCAGCGCGTGGCAGGCAGGAGCAAGCAGCGTTAAGGTCTTTCCTGTGCAGGCATTGGGTGGCGCAGCCTACATTCAAAGCTTGCAAGCACCATTGGGCAACATTCCCTTAATTCCCACAGGTGGTGTCACATTGGCAAATGCCCAATCGTTTTTAGCAGCTGGTGCTGTTGCCGTTGGGCTTTCGGGTCAGTTATTCCCCAGACAGGCAGTGGCGGACGGCAACTGGGATGCGATCGCCCAACAAGCAAAGGTGCTAGTGCATTGTCTTACTAGCCCTAAGGCAACAGATCGTGAACCTTAAACGCTAAAGAGGCTGCTGACCATGAAGCCGCTTTAAACACTCGCCAATTATTAGTCATTAAACAGGAAAAACTGTAGATAGGAATGTATAAAACAATCTACAGAGAGCGAACGATCATGTTGCCACCACGCGGTTTCAAGCAAAGCCTGAGTTTGTTGGTGTTTATCGGTACTGCCATCTTGCCTGTGTCAGTACAGGCTATGCCGCCCGTGAGTGCCCCCATGCTGATTGCACAAACCAACACGATCGCCACCTCAGTGCGTCGGCTCGAACAATCAAAGCAGCGGTGGATTGAGGTAAATCTTTCCAGTCAGCGCCTCATCGCTCGGGAAGGCAAAACACCTGTCTACGCCATTCTGATCTCTACAGGCAAAGCTTCAACACCAACCAAGACTGGAGTATTTGCCATTCAGACGCGCAATCGTTCTGCCCGTATGAGAGGCGCTGATTACGATATTGCTGATGTGCCTTACACCATGTATTACGACGGCAACTATGCCATTCATGGAGCTTATTGGCACCACCGCTTTGGCACGCCCGTCAGCCACGGTTGCGTCAATTTAGCAGTTGATCACGCTGGCTGGCTGTTCAACTGGGCGAAAATTGGCACACCTGTAGTCGTGCGACGCTAGGTCTTGCCAGCACAGCGTTGCTAGCATCCCCTAATGTCCCCTACTTTTACGGTCGTTTCTGGCCGTTTTCGACTTTACCAGAAAAGGGCTAGAAGCCTTGAAACGTAAGCGGACCCTACAGGATTTGAACCTGTGACCGACCGCTTAGAAGGCGGTTGCTCTATCCACTGAGCTAAGGGTCCTTATATGACGTATCGCTATATTGACCAGCATAAACCAAGAACCCCCTACGTCTGCTCTGATTTTTGAGCGATCGTCTGGATCAAGACGATTGACTTAAGACAAAGCACTGAGACGATGGGAAAAGCTGAAGGCACAGGCAGTCTAACACCAAGACTCAAACAGCCGTTAGGGTACAAAGCTCAACTACTCAGTTGGGACTTTGGTAATAAACCATGCTCAACTTTTGGTTTCTGCGCTACTCTGACTCTATCTGCGCGATCGCCTTGATGGAGCTAGCTAATGACATCAACGCTTTTCTATCTAGTTAATTTATCAAAAAGCCCTTTAGTCGGAGCTACCCCATTACGCGTTCTGGCGTTTTAACTCTTTTGTTATGACACATTAAGTTGCGTTAGCAACCTTAAAAGACTTTAATCTTTGCAGCAATGTCAATTACCAATTCAAAAATGGGAATTGATTAAGGTACAGTTTTCCTAGCCCAACGTCACAACTCATTGTTAACTGTTATCGCATTTATCAAACTACCTCCTTTTCCCACTGGCGAGATCGTTTCAGATGATCCCGCCTAAACGCCCAGCCCCGACAGGAGTTAATTGGCAGCGTCATGTTTATTCTGAAGAGGCAGGATGTTGAGATTACCAGTATCCAGCACCCCAAGCGGGATCAGCAAATCCCGATCCTTACCTATCAGGGGCAGACCTTTCGCCTGATTAGTGTCTTCAACGCTAGCCAGGAGGAAGATGCCAAAACATTTTGGCGCGATCTTACCGACAACCAGGGTAAAGCTTGTGTGCTGTTGGAAGAGCCTGAGCGTTATAGCGTTTGGGGCAAGATTCGCATAGAGCAACTGGCAGCCGATACCGAAGCTGGTGGAGGAGATACAGCGGCAACACCGATCTACATCAGGGCGTGCCTGTTGATGCTGCAAGCGCTTTACATTGATATTGAAGATTTGCTTGGTAATCGTCAGGCAGGGCTATTTCAGAAGGATATTGCCGAGGTGTTTAAGCAGTGGCGTTTTCCCCAGGCAGACTCACCAGACGCGCTCAAGTATCTGCTGACGGTTGATCCTCTAGATGCGGCTCATATTCCACCCTGGCAAGAGCACCACCTCAATACACTGTTACAAGAGCTGCACCGAATAGGAAAAGCATATTTCGGAAATACTACGTTTGCAGAACGAGCGATCGACACATTGCAAGATCTTTCACCCAACGATCGCACAGTCTTTCAGGCTTGGCTCAATCAGTCACCTTTAGGTAAAATGTGGCGCTAGTAGTCTGTCAAGCATTTTCTGAAGAGTTGAACCCACTTAAAAAACAACTGCTCTATTGTTTTTGTTCTACAAAGCAACGTCGTCTGGCTATGAGCTTGAAGAAATGTTCCCGCTTTGCGTCATCACTGCTACTTTCGATTACGATGCGAGTCTTGCAGCAGGCACCCTTGTTGAGTCATCTGTCCAACAGCCCATGTTCGTCACCCTTTTGAAGTTTGGTAGGCAGTTCCTTGGACAAATCATCTAGCTCTCCCAAAGCGTTCCCCTCGGTACAGACGCTCGTCCTGGCTCAAATTGTCTGGGCAGTGCTGGCGCTTCTCTTCTTTCTACTCTTTAGCGTGTCGTTACCAGGAGAAGACCGACCACAGTGGTATGCGATCGGCACCACTGTTTTTGAAGAAGTGGCTTATTTAACAGCAGCATGGCTCTGCTTCAGAAACTGGCGTAGCCCACAGATTGTTAGTGGTCGTAATGTCTGGCTCTGCATTGGGCTGGGGGTATCGTTCTATTTCCTGGGTGGACTGCTGTTCTTCTATTGGGAAACAGTACTTGGACAGGATGCTGCCGTTTCACCCGGCGATTTTTTCTACATCCTGACCTATATTTTTCTGATTCTGGGCATCATTTTAGCGGTTTCTTCTAGACGTTTGAGTCTGGAGATGTGGCAGTGGGGAGTCGTCGCGATTATTGCCGCCATTAGCATTGTGATTGCATGGTTTGTTTCTTCACCCCCTGCAGGTGGCAACGTGACCCAATCCTTGCTGATACAGCCTGTTGCGGCACAGACTGCTCCTGCAACCAGACCAACGACGAAGCCTGTAGTCAAAGCCAGTCCGAAAGTTGCGCCTGCCGCCAAACCAAAGCCTGCTGCTGTGGCATCTCCTGTAACACCACCTGCCGTTGCACCTGTGCCTGCGGCTGCGGATAAGAATGCGCTCACTGTTGAAGCCGCAACCCCAACGGCTCCAGCCGCCCTTGCTGCGCCGAAAGTAGAGCCACCAGAATGGGTTAAATCCCTAGAGAATGTGTTGGACCCGCTGAAGTCCTACGTCAATGGTTTTTACATTGTTTGCGATGTGTTGCTATTGATTCTTGCAACGACACTGCTGCTAGCCTTCTGGGGCGGACGGTTTGCTCAATCCTGGCGTATGATTGCCGCCGCTGCCTTTTCGCTTTATATTGCGGACATTTGGTTCAAGTACACAACAACGTACGTACCAAATTATCAAAGTGGCGGCTTTTTAGAGGTGTTTTGGGTGTTTAGCGGTGTGCTGTTTGGCATTGGCGCTGCACTGGAGCATGATCTGTCGAGCCGTGCCCGTAGCCGATCAAGTGGGCGCAGACGTGCCTCGTTATAGGACAACGATAGACGATCTGCCCTTTCAACATGATCGCGTTAGCCAAACTGCGAACGACTGCAAATGATGTGTCTACTTTCCCTTCAATGCAGCAATTGTCCTCAGATTGATGGCGGTTCAGCATAGAATGAGGCAAGTGGCTTGTTCTATCCGTAGCCTAAAGCATGACCTCTCGAAAACTGTCTGATTCTGATAAGCAGGAAATGTTGCAGCTCTATCGGCAACCAGGGGAGACCACGTCAACCCTGGCAAGCCGTTATGGTGTCAGCAACAGCACCATTAGCCGCATCCTTAAAACTAGCTTCTCTGAGGCAGAATACGAAACGCTCATTCAGCAAAAGCGTGGCGGGCGTTCTTCGATCGAGTCGCTCCCTCCCTCCTTACTAGACACCGAGCCGCTTACAAGCATTGCGACCGAATCGCCAGCACCAGAAGAGCCGCTATCTATAGTTGAGGAGCCGGTATCTACAGTTGTGGACGCAGGTGCCATTGAAGTTGAAACCCCGCTAGACGCTGAACCTGCGAGCGTCGTGATACCATCCTTGCCTCCCATCCGGGTCGATGAGTCTCTAGCTGCCCCTACAATGGCAGTGGATGAGCCTGAACCTGCTAATGCAAATGGGCGGCGCTTACGAAAACGTTCCTCAGCCCCATCTGAACCAGAACGTTCCTTAGCCCCATCTGAACCAGTTGCTTCAATTGCGCCACCGACGATTCGATCGAAGATGCCAGAACGAGTTGATCGCTCAGCTGCAAGTCGATTGGAAGAAGCTGTACCAGACGCTAACGAGCCAGCAATCATTCCCTTAGTTGATCTCCCTGCTGACGATCGCCCAACGGCTGCTGCGATTGTTGAAGGCACAGCGTTACTTGACGATGGGGTTGATCTGACAGGCGATCTGGAGGAAGAAGACCTGGATGACGACGATTTAGACGAGCTGGATGACGACGATTTAGACGACGATGACCTGGATGACGACTTGGAAAATGGGTCATTACTGGTTGGCAGTCGTATCGCTGGCAAAATGCTGGTGCAGGTGCTACCCCTAGCGGAAGCGTCACTGCCGCGTACCTGTTATTTAGTGGTCGATCGAGCAGCTGAGTTAATTGCCCGACCGTTGAAAGAATTTGGCGATTTAGGTCAAATTCCAGAAGCAGAGACTTTAGAGAAAACGTTGCCGATCTTTGATAATCATCGCATCGCTAAACGTTACTCCAATCCTCGGACACAGCGAGTAATCAAGCTTCCTGATGGGCAAGTGCTACAAAAAACGTCGTCGCATCTTCAGGCAAAGGGCATCACGCGACTACTGATTGATGGGCAGGTTTACGCACTGTAAAACGAGTTAATTAACGAGTTGAAGCGGCGAACTCAGAACGCACGGCTCTCCGTAACGGTCTCAATAGTCCTCATTGTCTCGCTGAAAGCTGGAGAATCCTAGCAATGGTTGAGCGATCGCGGTGCCTAACAAGCCTAGCCCAACGCTAAATGCCAGCACTAAGCCGACTGGAATCTCAATCGATTGAAAGCCCAAAAATCGTAGCGAAACAGGGGTAAAGTTCTGAATCGCAAGAATCGCGATCGCGCTAATCCAGACAGAGAGTAAAAGAGATGTAAGCAGGATCGCGAGGGCTTTCATAACATTGGTAGGCTGAGGGAGGATGAGATCCATTCTTACAGCTTTGCTGAATACATAGGTTTGAAAAGTAGCCAGGCTGTCAACAAGTTTGATAATGAAAAACCCGTCAGCATCGCCGACGGGTCTGATACCTATGAGTGCTTCATAGGATTTACAACACAGCCAACAGGAGCGAATCCGGAGAATTGGGCGATCGCAAAATGAACTGCCGAAAACGCTAACGAAGCGTCTGCTTCTTGCTGGCGTTGTTCACTCGTACATTGTTCACTTTGTACAAAGAGAAGCTTTCACTGTTTTGCAGGGCGGAAGAGATGGGCGTGAGTGGGATTGTAGAGATTCGAGCGGGTCGGTGGGCGATCGCTGCCATGCCAATCACACGTTACTGTGTTAGGTATAGTTGCGGCAGCAAGTGCTGGGCTAATCACATACAGCGTTGTTCGTCTCAAGCCCTCTCGCTGAGTCGTTACTGCCATCTCTGACAATGGCACCAGCCAAATTTTTTCATCTTGCCAACCTAAGCGAAAACAGATGGCAACTGGCGTTTCGGCAGGGTAATGCTGCCTTAGCTTTGCTGTTGCAGTGTCTATATGTTTCGCACTTAAGTAAAGGCATAGGCTGGCTTGATGGGCTGCCAAAGCCGCCAATTCTTCAGTTGAGGGTACTTCAGTACGACCGCTGATGCGAGTTAGAATAATTGTCTGCACTAACCCTGGCACCGTTAGCTCAACCCGTAGCTTTGCTGCTGCTGCCTGGAACGCACTGATCCCTGGTACGACTTCAAACGGTACGCCTGCCTCTAACAACGCTTGCATTTGCTCCTGAATCGCTCCATAAAGGCTAGGATCGCCTGAATGTAAACGCACCACAGACTGTCCTGCCTGCACTCGCGACACCATAAGCGGCAGTATTTCCTCCAGTGTTTGGTGCGCGGTACGAATGAGTTCTGCGTCAGGACGAGCCACTTGCAGAATTTGTTCGGGCACCAACGAATCAGCAAACAAAATCGTATTCGCCTGAGCTAAAAGGCGCTGTGCTTTGACAGTGAGTAATTCTGGGTCACCGGGTCCAGCACCCACGATGTAAACAGCCGCTGGAAGAGAGAATGAACAGTCCTGAATGGATGAGTTAGTCACAGGATAGAGTTTGAATGATTGAATCTGTTAGTAGCCTCCACGTTCTTTCATGCAGTTCATGTAGTGTTCTGCGAGAAAGGCTTTGCGCTGGCAAGCTTTGAGTTCTTTAACTGACTACTGACCGCTGACCAAAAGGCTAGACTACTAGCGCTTAAAAAATAGCAGCGTGCTTCGTTTTCTCCGGACGGATCGCAGTATGAACGAAGTATGGAGTGGTAGATGCACCCTGATTTCGCCCTGGAGCCTAGCTCTGGGGTGTTTTTTTGGCATTTCAGCCACGTCGTGCCTAGTTTTAGCGCCTATAACGTCTTGTTGGACTGCTGCGAAGGCTCTGAATGATCGTTCTCTCGTGGTGTGGCTACAACATCTGGTAAGGGGCGATGCAGGATGTAGAGCCAAATCAAGCCAAAGATGCCGATCGCAATTTGGGTAAGACTAACAACCTGCGCGATGCGTAACGGCCCTAGCATCAGACTGTCAGTGCGCAGACCCTCAATCCACAAGCGACCGCAGCTATAAGTCACTAAGTAGACCAAAAACAGTGTGCCAACCTTTAGTCTAGCTTTTGCTTTCAAGCCCCAAAAAAAGAGCGCGATCAGAAGACCAAAGACCATTACGTTCCAGACTGATTCATAGAGAAAGGTCGGATGGAAGTACTCAAAGCTCTCATAGCCAGTCGGGCGGCGTTCTAACGGAATGTAGAGCTTCCAGGGTAAGTCTGTTGGACGACCAAACGCCTCCGAGTTGAAAAAATTTCCCCATCGTCCGATCGCCTGTCCCAAAATCAGCGAGGGCGCGACTAAATCTGCTAATTGCCAGAACGCAATCCGACGGAGGCGGGCAAAGAGTAGACTAGCTACTAACCCACCCAAAATAGCACCGTGGATAGCGATCCCCCCTTTCCATATAGCAAGAATCTGATCAGGATGCTGGGCGTACTCCTGCCATTGAAACGCGACGTAGTACAGCCGTGCGCTGGGAATTGCCGCGATCACCAGCCATAATGTCAGATCGCTTAATAACTCTGGGTTAACACCACGACGATGGGCTAAATATTGAGCCAGCGTCACGCCTATGAGCACCGCAGAGGCAATCAAAAAACCATACCACCGTACGGCAAAGGCTCCCCACTCGAACAGCATGGGACCGGGGGAGGTGAACTGAGCGGCGATCGGTAAGTCAAGCAGAGACATGACGCAGACGTGAAGAAAGGGCATGGCGTAATCTAGCTAGGCATTAAGTGAGCCAGTCCTAAGTGAACCTGACTGCACACTCAAAATTGTAAGTGTTGCTGGGCATTCTGACCGAGCCATCACGGTTTAACGCCAAAACGGAGGGGCTTACAGTAGAAGTTCTGCGCTAGTGATGCTGATGGATCGGTGAAGCCTTGAACCATGCACAACATTTTCACTGAACCGTTATGGTTGCCGGATTGACTTAGGCGATTGCCACACAACCTGAGCATCACAAATCGCAACAAGAAAAGGCGTACCTAAATCATAAAGCCGTCTTGAAATGGGCACTCTTAAGTTACCCGATCGCCTGTCGCTTCTACTTTGACAGCTTAAAGGACGGTTCTTGGGTTGTTTTTGACACCTTGCAATGCCTCACACGTTTTGACAGCACATTAGTGAACCAGAGATTATGCCCAAACTTTCGCAGCCGTCCGTGATTTTGTCCGACAGCACGGCTACCCAGCACTCTGAAACATCCTTCACACTGGAAACCGTGCGTCAAACTGTGCTCAAGCTTGTGAACCCGCTTTGCCAGCTACCTTCAGTGCCCAATCTTTCTGATTCAGCACTGTTAGCAATGCAGCGCTTAATGGAAATAATTACCACGCTGCGATCGTCCCAACCATTCTTTTTAGAAGGCGTACCCTCACCATTACCTGGCGCGATCGAAGCGTTGCTCCCCTATGTCAGTGAAGAAGCCTATGACGTGCTGGAAGCTTTGCAACGTGAAGAAGTGCCGATCAGCCCCAACAGCTTTTGTGCAGCAACGCCACCCGCCACTCAAAACGCTACACCTCAAACATCTGATCCCCTCACCCCCTTAGCCTCAACGCTTCTATCTTCAAGTCTTTCGGAGAGCAAACTGTACTCCTTCATCGCGATCGAAACTTTGATCCCCTCTTTGCTGTGGCGGATTGCTCGAAGCGATTACAGCGTGATGCACCTTATTGAAGGTGTTAGAGGTAGGTGCTGGCAGTCAGAGACCGGATGGGCTACTGGTATGCTGCGCCTGGTAGTTATGCTAGAGGTAGAAGCGCCCACTGTACGCTGGTGCTTCGATTTGGCAACGGGGGAACCTGCGGAGGGTCTGCTTGAATCGAGTTCGATCATCCAGTCAGAGGAACAGGCGCTCCCACTGCAACAGTCTGTCTATACTGGCGCTGCTAACGACGGAAGCGATACGTTCTGTCAGGTTGAGTATCAACTTCAAGCGATTCTACAGCTACTACAAAGTGAAACTGGGTTAGGAGGCTTCCTTCAAGGGGTGGCAGTCGAACTCTTACAACCTGGTGCGGGTTGGCAAGCAGGCAAGCTTCAATTACGGTTTGGCTTTGAATTTACGGCTCAAGTGCTAGATCTCGACAACAGCAAGGCGATACAAAGCCATGCTGAGCCAATCGAAGCAGAGTTGATGGAGGACGAGACGCAGATCAACGGCACGATCGCGATGGCTCAGGTAGCTATAGTCAAAGCATTGGGGCAATCGCTTAGTCCAGCCGCGCTTGTACGCGCAAGCGATGCAACACTTTTAGCACCCTACATTCAACAGATTACCCGTCAACAGCTTGCCCAAAGCCTCTGCCTACTCCAACGTCAATTTAGCCACACTAATGAGAGTGAGCAACTTACAACCATTGTGCAAGCTGCGCTCCTTGCGCTTGCTCACCAAACGAGACTGATTGGCATTGGGTTACAGCAACCGACATTACTGCTGGACGAACTTGCACCTAAACTATTGTGGTCACTGACACGCCATACATATGAGATGACACAACTATTGGGAGGCGTGCCAGCGCAGGTGCTACAGCCAGGAGAAAAGTGGCAGCAAGGAACACTGCGACTGCTGGCAGTGCTGCAAATAACAGCACCTGAACTGAGTTACACACTTGATTTATCAACCGGGCGAGCGGTACCAGTGGCTGTAGCGCCGCTACCAAGGGACGCAATCGTTCAATCTTGTATTGCAGCCTTTTGCCAGCAACCAACCGCGATCGCAACGTTGGCAGACCATTTAGAGCAGCTTTGTGATAACTCACCGGAACAGCAGTTGTTAGTCAATGGTTTTGCAGTTGACTGGCTGAAAGACGTTGAGCAAGACTGGCAATCTGGGACAATGACGCTTAGTTTAAGCCTTGTCTTTTTTGCTGATACACCCTGATGTACACCTACGCCTTTTGTCAAACACCGTTTACCCCCTTAGAACTTCCACAAGGTATTGCTGGAACTGTACAGATGGTTACGGTCGACCAACTAGCAGCGATCGTCGAACCAGCCGTCTCTCTAGAGCCTCTGCAACAAGATGACACGCTTTTAGTGCAAGCTGCCTTAGCGCACGATCGCGTCATCCGTAGCCTGTGTTTGAAGTCAACAATCCTGCCGTTGCGCTTTGGTACATGCTTCAACTCCTTACAAGGCTTGTCCGCGCATCTAGAGACATATCAGCAAGCATACTTGAGCCAGCTAACCCATTTGAACGGGAAAGCCGAATACACTCTGAAACTCATGCTTGTGGAGCCACCAGACGCAGTGATTGCACCCGAAATTAAAGGGAAAAACTACTTTCTTGCCAAAAAGCAGCAGTATCAACAACAACTGTTGTATCAACAGCAACAGCAAGCAGCGATCAAGCAAATCGAGCAGGCAGTGCTTCAAACCTATCCTGAATACTGCGGTAGCCAGGATGCCACTGGCGTAAAAGCAATGCATCTACTAGTTAATCGCGATCATGAACAGCAGCTCTGCGACTTCATCCAAGCCTTACAGCAGCAATACCCTCAGTTACAGCTAGTCTTAGGAGCTGCCCTACCGCCGTATCACTTTGTTTCCAGCGGTTCTACTGTAACGCCTGGTTCCGCAAGCTAAAGCCAGAATTACCGATCGCTGCCTACCGAAACAACTATTAGCAGTTGTACAAGAGTAGGCTTACAGCAACAGTGGCGCTCTGCTGGGACTTTTTACACGCTTACAGAGTCTCAGCTCAGTGCCTTGGGAGTTCCACTGAACCTGGTCAAAAATCTTGTGCAAAAGATACATCCCACGACCGCACTCCTGTTCGTCGCAGGGCAACACTTGTTCAAGCTCGGCTTCAGAAACATAAGAGGGCTGAAAACCAACACCCTGATCTGAAATAACCCACCAATAATGGTTCGCAACAACTGAAAAACGAACGAGTACTGTCTTACTAGGGTCTAAAGCATTACCATGCTTAGCAGCGTTTACTAAAGCTTCCTGCAATCCTAAACGTACTTCGGCTTTCCAGCGATGTGGAATTTCTTCCAGAAGAATGTCAAGAATTGGAATCAGGTAAAGCGTAGAAGCAAAGCTAACCGTGTTCCACTGACGTTTGACGGGACGATGTGAGACAGCAATCACTCAGAAAACCCTGTAGCTTTCAAATGGATGAATGCAATTTATGCTGTGTTGACCAGGGAAATTAAGTACCCTTCAAGCGTTATCAAGGCTTAGGTCAGGCAGCTATAAAATTGCTCAATAAGCGTATTCAGCGCAATCAGTGACTTTATAAAGCTTTAAAACAGTGAAGTATCGTCAAAACCGCTCTTAAACGGAGGTAGAAAAACTCTTACAAAAAATATTTTTCTTGACTGGAATCCTCCAATCGGATGAACTCCACTTAACTCATAGTATCAAAATATGTCTGAGAACGCACGTCCAATATGAACTTTCGAAAGGTCGAGCGGTTGATAGTGGCTCGTGAAAGGCTCATGAACCAAAAGCAAGGCATCAGTGTGCCTGAAAAAGGTTATTTGAAAAGGTTTTCCATATAACGAAAATCACGCTCAACCTCAGCCCATAGAGAGCGGTTGTGCGGGTCGGTGCGAAGCGCTTTCTTTAGATAAATTCTAGCTTTGTCAAGCTGGCGCTCTTGAATAAGCTGCCGCCCCCACCGTTGATAGGCGATCGCCTGCCATTGCTTTACCTCTGAGTCTTGCGGAAGGCGACGGGCTAACCCTTCAATAAGGGCGATCGCCCGTGGAAAACGCTGCTCCTTTAGCAACTGCTGCAACTGCTGGTAGGAGTTGGTCTTGAGCTGCTGCTCCAAGGGCGACAAATTTGTGAATTGCAGGGGAGGCTGCTTGCGCGTAATGCGGATATCGCCAGCCACCGGGGCGGCTGGTGCTTTTCCTGGTGCAGTAGCCTGACCCGCCTTTGGCGCAGGCTCACTGCTACCCATTTCAGACAGCAAAAATTTGTAAGCTTCGGTTAGCTCAATGAACTTTTCTTTCGCTTGCCGATTTCCTGGATTGACATCTGGATGATATTGCCTTGCCAGCCGTCGATAGGATGCTTTGATCTCATCAAACGATGCACCAGACTTTAGCCCTAAGATGCGATAACACTCTGCAAGGTTCATTAAGATGAAAAATGGCAGAATTACTAGATTCTGCCACTACTGAGAAAAAAGATGCAAACAGGAAGGGCTTAGGAAGCAGATTCAATCACACGATCGATCAAACCGTACTCTTTCGCTTCCTCTGCTGACATAAAGTAGTCGCGATCCATGTCCTTCTCAATTTTGGGAAGTGCTTGCCCCGTACGATCGGCATAGATCTGGTTAAGCTGCCGTCGGATACGGATAATTTCCCGTGCTTCAATTTCGATATCAGTTGCTTGCCCACGAGTGCCACCAGACGGCTGGTGAATCATGATCCGTGAGTGGGGTAAGGCGAGCCGTTTACCTTTTGCGCCTGCTGCCAGCAAGAAAGAACCCATTGAAGCAGCTAGACCCACACAGATAGTCACCACATCAGACTTAATGTGCTGCATGGTGTCGTAAATCGCCATCCCTGCGGTAACAGAGCCACCAGGAGAATTGATATACAGCACGATATCCTTACCTGGATCTTCAGAATCCAAATAGAGCATTACAGCCACGATTTGGTTTGCAATTTCGTCATCAACATCTTTACCCAGGAAGATAATGCGCTCCCGGTAAAGACGGTTGTAGATGTCAATCCACTGTGTGTAAGGCTCTCCCGGCATACGGTAGGGAACCTTGGGAACACCAATTGGCATAAGAAGCTCCGTTGTTAGATAGTTTTGAGTTTTAAGTGATGAGTTTTGAGTTCAGTGCGGTAACTCAAAGCTCGCAACGCTAAATGATGCCAGCCGGTAGTGGTACGGGGATGTCTTTTTCGCTTTCAAGGACACGATCGATCAGTCCGTATTCTTTTGCCTGTTCAGGAGACATATAGAGGAGCCGATCCATATCTTTGGCAATTCGTTCGATCGATTGACCTGTGTTGTGAGACAAGATTTCAACCATCGTCGCTTTGTTCGCTAGAACTTCTTTGGCGCGAATTTGAATATCCGTCGCTTGCCCACGTGCATAACTCTTGCTCTGATGAAGCACGATCGTAGCGTTTGGCAGACTGACACGGTACCCCTTCGTGCCTGCGGAGAGCAGCATTGCTGCCATACCCATCGCCGAACCAATGCAAATAGTTTGCACAGGCGGTTTGATGTAGCGCATGGTGTCGCAGATAGCAAACGCTTCGGTTTCAAACCCGATTGGTTCGCCATCGTAACGCGAGGTACCTGTAGAGTTGATGTAGATTTTGATCGGCTTCTCGGGATCTTCGTACTGAAGATAAAGCAGTTCTGCCACAATCAACTCAGTTACAGCAGGCACCAGCGGCATTCCCAGGTAAACAATCCGCTCTTTCAGCAGCAAGGAGGGCAAATCGGGTGGCGGTGTGCGATAGAAGGAATCACCACCACCATAGTAAGGAGACTGTGCGGCTTGAATGGATGAAGTCATAGCAGGGTTGCCTGGAACGTATTGCCTGAACGTGTGTCATCGGACGCATTGGCGCTGTCTTTACATACTAGCGTGACAGTTGGCACTGTGGAGCAGTAAGGGGGGAGGAGTGAGGAGGTGGAGAGGGGAAGGGGTGAAAAGGTAAAGAGGTGAAGGGTGAAGGGGATTGGGTTTTTCGCCTGGCTGCTTATGGTTAGCGATCCCAGGGCGTTCTTCCTGACCGAACCCCTGGCACTTCGCCTATTCTAGGTATTAACCAGGCGATCATTGTTTGCCCTTTGCTTTACCAGGAGTTTTGCGCCATGAAAGTTGGTTTGCAGTCTGTTCTGAATGATGCGAATATCGATGCTGCTCAAGTGAATAGCCAGCGTCAGCTTTCGGTTTCGATCGCAGCGATTGCAGAACCCTTAAGCCGCAGCGTGCCGCTGAATCTTTGCCTGATCCTGGATCACAGTGGCTCGATGAGTGGGCGATCGCTAGATACAGTGAAGCAGGCAGCGATTCGGCTTGTTGATCGACTTTCACCCGGCGATCGTCTTACGCTGGTAGCGTTTGACCACAAAGCAAAGGTGCTGGTGCCCAATGAGGTCATTGACAACCCTGCCAGCATTAAGCTGCAAATTAACCAGCTAAAAGCAGGGGGCGGTACGGCGATCGATGAAGGCTTGCGGCTGGGTATTGAAGAATTAGCAAAAGGCAAGAAAGACACGGTTTCTCAGGCATTTTTGCTGACCGATGGCGAGAATGAACATGGCGATAACGATCGCTGCTTGAAGCTGGCAAAGCTGGCAACTGACTATAATCTGACGCTGAATACGCTTGGCTTTAGCGATCGGTGGAATCAGGATGTGCTGGAAAAAATTGCGGATGCAGGCGGCGGTACGCTGTCGTTTATTCAATACCCAGAACAGGCAGTGGCGGAGTTTGATCGACTCTTTACCCGAATGCAGTCTGTAGGGCTGACGAATGCCCATCTGCTGTTAACTCTAGCGCCCGATGTGCGGTTGGCAGAGATGAAGCCGATCGCCCAAGTGGCACCCGACACGATCGAATTAACGGTACAGCAAGAAGCTGGGAAATACCTTGTGCGTCTGGGCGATTTGATGGTGGATGCACCTAGAGTAGTGCTGGCAAATCTCTACATTGGTAAATTGCCAGCAGGCGAACAACCGATTGCTCACGTTCAAATTCGTTACGACGATCCTGCCTATAGCAAAGAAGCCTTACTCTCTGAGACGCTTACCATTACTGCTAATACCGTCTCACCCTACCAACCAGCGCTTAACGCCGACGTGCAGCAGCATATTCTGGCGCTGGCAAAGTATCGACAAACGCAAATTGCCGAAACCAAGCTCCAGCAGGGCGATCGCACAGGAGCCGCCACCATGCTGCAAACCGCTGCCAAAACTGCTTTGCAAATGGGCGATCAGGGCGCTGCCACAGTGCTACAAGTAAATGCCACCAAGCTTCAGGCAGGGGAAGAACTCTCGGAGGGCGATCGCAAGAAGACCCGCATTGTTTCTAAAACAACGTTGCAGTAGGCGAATGGCTTCTTAGTTAGCTGCTTTTCCTGGCTTTCCAGGTGCCGCCGTACACATAAAAGGGATTGTTCTGGCTGATTTTTGTCCAACATTCTGGACATACGAAAACCCATGCTCCCGATGCATCGTGCTTGACACGGTAGAGCCGGGAAGCAGTTTGACTACAGAGAGTGCAGGGCTTTTGGCGCGATCGTGGCATCAAAACAAGCGCTTAAGACGCAAGCATAGATGCCTTTGGTCGAGCGAAAATCATGCGTCCCGCTGATGTTTGCAGAGCGCTAGTGACAATCACCTGCAACTCGCCACCTACAAAGCTGCGACCTTCTTCAACAACCACCATTGTGCCATCGTCTAAATAGCCCACGCCCTGAGTCGGCTCCTTGCCTTCCTTCAAGATCTTCAGGTCAAGACTGTCACCAGGAAGGTAGGACGGACGGACAGCTTGAGTCAGGTCGTTGATGTTAAGGACGGGCACTTGTTGCACCGTTGCTACTTTGTTCAAGTTGTAGTCATTTGTCAGAAGAGTGCCGTTGATTTCTTGCACTAGACGCACTAACTTGGCATCAACTGTGGGCACATCCTCATAGTCAGCAGAATGGATGATGATGCGATCGGGGTAAGCTTCCTTCATCCGATTGAGAATATCTAGCCCACGACGACCCCGCACACGCTTAATGTCACTAGAGGCATCGGCAACCTGCTGTAGCTCTGCTAGCACGAACTGAGGCACCAGAATCTGCCCTTCCACAAACCCCGTGTTCAGCAGTTCTTCAATGCGACCGTCGATAATGCAGCTTGTATCTAATACCTTGGTAGACGCAGGCTTGAATGTTCCTTCTGCTAACAGGGCTGTTTCAACCGTATTTGGATTGATCAATCGCAGCAAGGCACGACCGTGAGTATCTGCCAGCGTGATCCCCGAAAACGAGAAGAGAATGCTACCTAGTACGGCTGCCAAAGGCTTGAGAAAAGAGAATTCAGGTGGGATCGGCAGTAGAAAAATCGGTGCCAGCATCAAGTTTGCCACTAGCAACCCAATGACTAGACCCACAGCGCGGCTCAAAAGTACATCGGCTGGCAAGGCACGAAACCGCCGCTCGAAGCGCCGATACATTGTTTGCACAACTAAGCCGATCGCAAAACCAATTAAAGCACCAAAGCCAGCCGTTACCCAGCGCAAAGCGCTTTCGTTGGTCACTTGCTGCAAGGCGCTCACTGGCAACTCTTCAATGCCGTTAAAACCGATCCCCGCCCCTGCTAGGATAAATGAAAGAATAATAATAGCGTCAAGCATAAGCTCAGGTTGGTTGGGGGACTGATTCCAAACCTTTGAAAGGATTGAGGAATAACCGATCTGGATGTCGAGCCAGTAAGCGCAGTCGGGTCAGTAGCGTGGCGAATTCGGCAATTCAAGCGAATGCAGTAATTCAACTGGCATGGCAGTCAGGCGGCATGGCTTCATTATACTCTTCGTACTGCAATGCTTTTGTCTGCGGCAGACTCTAAGGAAACAATTAACCTTTCCGCCTTGCCGGAAGCGGCTTACCTCCACATTCCCTTTTGTCGGCGGCGTTGCTACTACTGCGATTTTGCAGTTTCGATCGTTGGTGATCGCCCACCCGTAGCTCGAACCAATGAGCTGCAATCTGAGCCGTTGCAAAGTGGCACGTTTGGTACGATCGCCCGCTACGTTGAAATTCTGCGTCAAGAAATTCGTGGCACTGCGTCCTTCGGCAAACCGCTTCAAACGATTTTCTTTGGCGGTGGGACACCCTCGTTGCTATCCGTTGAGCAACTGAGCCAGATTCTTGACACGCTCAACCAACAGTTTGGCATTGCTGCGGGTGCTGAAATCTCGATGGAGATTGATCCTGGCACATTTGACCTGGCGCAAGTGCAAGGCTATCGAGCAGCAGGCGTAAACCGGGTGAGCCTTGGCGTGCAGGCATTTCAGCCAGAACTGTTGCAAGCCTGTGGGCGATCGCACACCGTCGCAGATGTATACCAGGCTGTGGAGTGGGTGCAGCAAGCAGGCTTTAAGAACTTCAGCCTGGACTTAATTTCTGGCTTACCGCACCAAACGTTGGCAGATTGGCAAGCGTCGTTAGAAACGGCGATCGCCCTTGTGCCCACTCATCTCTCTTGCTATGACCTCACGATTGAACCCATCACCGCGTTTGGGAAGCAGTACAAACCGGGGATGCAACCGCTACCGTCCGATGAAACCACGGCTGAGATGTACCGCACTGCACAACGATTACTTACAGCAGCAGGCTACGACCACTATGAAATCTCTAACTACGCCAAACCGGGCTACCAGTGCCGCCACAATCGCGTGTACTGGGAGAACCGATCGTTCTATGGCTTTGGCATGGGCGCAACAAGCTACATAGAGCATGACCGTTTCTGCCGCCCCCGCAAGACGCGAGAATACTATGAGTGGGTGGGGGAAAGGCAAAGGAGTGGGGAGCGGGGAGTGGGGAGTAGGGAGTGGGGAAAGCCAGAACCGTCTCCCTCATCCTCCATCCCACTGCAAAGCGAAAGCCAGCTACAGACTTCAGACATTCTTCTCGATACGCTGATGCTGGGTTTGCGGTTAGCGGAAGGCTTAAGTTTGTCGGCGCTGATTGAGCAGTTTGGTAGAGAGACAATGCAGCAAGTTTGGGCGTGTCTACAGCCGTTTCATCAGAAAGGTTGGGTGGTGGTTCGTTCTGGTCTAAATGAGGCGATCGCGCCTTCTCTAGCAACCTTGCCGGATTCTGGGCGACTACAACTGAGTGATCCTGAAGGCTTTCTCTTCTCCAACGTCATTCTCGTTTCTCTCTTTGAAGAGTTTGAGTAGAAAACTCAATGCTTCAGCCCTTAGCCTTCAGCCCTCAGCTTTTAGCCTTCCCTAAATCCCAAACAGCGTTTGCAGTCGTTTGCGAACTTTGTCGAATGGCGTTTCTTCAGAAAATTCCGACAGGATGCCCATTTGGCGCAGGGTTTGCTGGCGTTCCATGAGCTGATGAGCGATCTGGTCGGCGAGTCCGCGATGATCTTGGAGGAGTGTTTGTAGATCGTTGCGCTCAATGACGAAGAGAACGGTATCGTCGAGTGTTCTAACGCTTGCCGATCGCGGGATGCCCATGAGCAGCGACATTTCGCCAAAGAATTCGCCTTCATTCAGGGTGGCGATATACTGCTCGGCTCGTTTAGAAAAGATTTCGACCGAGCCGTTGAGAATAATGTAGAACGACTCGCCAGGGGTGCCTTCTTCGCAGACAATCTGGTCGGCGGGAAAGAGTTGCCGATAGCCATATTCAATTAACTGCAAGAGTTCTTCATCAGTGCATTGCTCGAAGTAGGAAATCCGTCGCAGCATATCGCGCAGGGTCAAATTGTTGGGTGCTTTTGGGGTGGGTTTGCGGCTGCTAATGGAATCTTTTTCTGCATGTTTGCCGTTGCCATCCACCGCACCGTCTCGCTGAAACAGGTGTGCTAGTTGTTCAAGATTGCGAATGTTGAGATCTTGCTGGGGAAAGGGTACTTCAATGTTGCGCTGACGCAGTTCGCGATCGATCGTGAAATAGAGCGAACTTTTAATTGGCTCAATTTCAGTGGGTTGATTAATCCAAACCAGCAATTCAAAGTCCAGTGCACTATCACCAAAGCGTTTGAACCAAACACGGGGTGAAGGATCGGTTAGCACTTTCGGATCTTTCCGCGCGGCGGCTAGGAGTGCTTCGGTGACAATGAGCGTATCGCTACCATAGGCTACGCCAACGGGAACGTGAAGGCGACAGCGAGGATCACGGTAACTCCAGTTGATGATGTTGTTTTCGACAAAGCGGATATTGGGCACGATGACAAACACGCCATCGAGGGTGCGTACAGTGGTCGATCGAATCGAAATGCTTTCGACCGTACCCAGCAAGTTGTCGATTTCGATAAAGTCACCCACACGAATAGGTTGCTCGACGAGTAGTGTCAGCCCACTGACAAAGTTGCTGGCAAGGTTTTGCAGCCCAAAGCCCAAACCAATGCCCAAGACCCCTGCAAAGAGGGTCAGCGAACTCAGGTTTACGCCTGCCGTTTGCAGCACGATGACAAAGCCGATCGCAGTCAACAGATAGCGGACAAAGGTGGTAACGACAGCACGGCTCCCACGATCGAACCCCAACCGCACCAACAGTCGTCGATTGATCAAATTGCTGACGGCACGCGACACCCAAAAGACAGCCACACTGACCACCATCAGCGTCACAATCAAACTGAGCGAATACCGATTGTTGCCGACCTCAAACAGAGGAGCAGCAAAGAGCCGCAGTAGTTCGGCAAGGGTGGTCTGAATTCCGTCAAGCAACCAATTCATGCATCAATCGGGTAAAAGCGTTCTGAACTATTGTGCCGGATCTGGTTGACACCAAAAGTTAGGAACGGTCAAGAGACTGGGTAGCGGCTGTAATGTGTGTTTGGCTCGATCGCTAGGTCAAGTAACTCAGTCTTTAACTTGAGCGAATGGTTTATCCTGAAAAGAGCGTGGTTAACGGAACTTAACAGACCTTCCATTCTTCTTCCCTGCCTATGAAATGCATTATCGATCGCCGTGCCCAGTTTTCTGCCAGTCATCGTTATTGGCTACCAGAACTGAGTGAGGCTGAGAACTTTGAGCGGTTTGGTGCCTGTGCTCGATCGCCCGGACACGGGCACAACTACGTCCTCTATGTCTCGATGGCAGGCGAACTCGATGAATACGGCATGGTGTTGAACCTGTCTGACGTGAAGCAGGTCATCAAAAAAGAAGTAACCAGCCAGTTAGACTTTTCTTACCTCAATGAAGCCTGGGCGGAGTTTCAGGAAACTCTGCCAACGACAGAGGCGATCGCCCGTACCATTTGGCAACGGTTGTCTCCTCACTTGCCGATCGTCCATATTCAGCTTTTTGAACACCCCGAACTTTGGGCAGACTACTACGGAAACAACATGGAAGCTTATCTTACCCTCAGCACCCACTTCAGCGCTGCCCACCGACTGGCTCGCCCCGACCTCAGCTATGAAAAAAACTGTGAGATCTACGGCAAGTGCGCTCGTCCCAACGGGCACGGTCACAACTACCACCTCGAAGTCACCATCAAGGGCGATATTGATCCTCGCACAGGCATGATTGCTGACCTCGTTGCGTTCCAGAAAGCTGTGGATGATTACGTGGTGGAACCGTTTGATCACACCTTTTTGAACAAAGATATTCCTTACTTCGCTGAAGTCGTGCCGACCGCCGAGAACATCGCGGTGCATATCCGCGCGTTGCTAGAGCAACCGATCCGCGACATCGGCGCACAGTTGCATAAAATCAAACTGATCGAAAGCCCGAACAATTCCTGCGAAGTCTACAGTACTGCCTTAGAAACAGCGGTGACGCAAATGTCGGTACGCGAGCCTGTGACGGCGGAGCGGTAAGGAATGAGGGGAGAGAAGTAAGGGAATGAGAGAAAGTTTTGAGCGCATTCGGAGGCTTTACTCTTACTTCCCTTGCCTCCCTTGCTTCCTCCTCTCCAGTGCCCTTCCTCCCAATCAAGTTGCTCTTGGTGACTCCGACCGCGCCTTCAATCCTTTCGGTTGGCGACGATCGTCGAGGCGCACCACTTTCGCTTCATTGCTTTCACGTGCGACCCGAATTAGCAAACCGGCTGACACCAGGCTAGAAATCATCGAGCTACCGCCATAGCTAAACAAGGGTAACGGCAAGCCTGTTGTGGGCAGTGCCCCTGTTGCCACACCGATATTTAGCAGTGATTGCCCAACCATCAACACCATGATGCCGATCGCAATCAGCCGATACACCTGGTTTTGTGTCTTCATAGCAACCCGTAGCGCCAGTGAGGCATAGGCAAGAAGCATCACCATTAGCAACACGCAGCCGATAAAGCCAAACTCCTCGGCAAATACCGAAAAGATAAAGTCAGTGTACTGAATCGGCAAATAAAATAGCTTTTGCTGCGACAGCCCAAAGCCTGTGCCCCAATGCCCACCAGAACCAACTGCCAGCAAACTTTGCACCAACTGATAGCCATCTCCAGTGGCATCAGCCCAGGGATTCAAGAAGGACAAAATGCGTCGACGCTGATAGCTTCTAAAGCTGACGCTGATGATAGCTAAACCAATGCCTGCCAGCGCTGTGCCACCCATGTATGTATAGGGCAACCCCGCTGCTAAAGCGACAAACCATAGCAACATCCCGCATAGTGCTGTGGTACTAAGATTTGGCTGTAGAAGAATACCTACCAGCACTAGCCCAAAAATTCCCAGCCAAAGGACACGAGTGCCCCGCTTCAACCGATCCCATTGCCCAAAGATGCGTGCGCTTTGGAGGACAAGGAACGGTTTAATCAGTTCGGACGGTTGAATCTGAAAGGGTCCGAGAAAAAGCCAGCGGGTTGCACCATTGATAGACGTACCAAACCCAGGAATCGCCGTTATGAGAATCAGTCCCAAAATAATGACTAGGAACCAATCGGCAATACCAACGATGTAGCGTAACGGCGAATGTACAACCAGGTTAAACCCGACCAACCCTACCAAAATCCAAAGAATCTGCACTTTGAAGTAGTAAAGTCCATCGCCTCGATCGGCATCCGCAACCGCATACGACGCTGAAAACAACACCGCTAGACCAATAAGCAGCCACAAAAACGTTAGCCATCGCAGCCAGCGTGCTTCAGAAGCCCAACCTTGAGCCGACGTATCAAAAAAGGGAATAAAGAGGCGCAGATTCACAATAGTTTGGGAAAGGAAGAGGCGCAGGGGCAGAGAGGGAAGCCAGGGACGAACGGTTCTACATCAATCAGAACTTAGTGTAGGCTAATCAGTCTATGCGAGCTTGGTAAAACGGGCAAGATTTTTTGGGGTCAGTGAGCCGAAAGCAAAGCTCTCTTCCCCGGCTTCCTCTGCCTCCCTTTCCCCCTCTGCCTCCCCACTCCCCTCTGCCTCTCTATCTCCAGTAAGATAGATGTAGCGCTAATTCTTTAGAGCAAGACATTAGATACAGCATGATTGAAACGCTGCAAACCCAGCTTTACTGGTTGGAACATTTTGCCAATACGTTAGTTTCTGAGCAATTGGCTCACCTTACGCCAGCCAGTGTTGGCATCATTTTTCTGGCAGGTCTGCTGACAAGCCTTACGCCCTGTATGCTGTCGATGCTGCCTATCACGATCGGCTACATTGGCGGGTACGAAACCCAGACGCGGTTACAAGCAGCAGCACAGTCTACCTGGTTTGCGTTAGGACTGGCGACAACGCTGGCAGGGCTAGGCATTGTGGCGGCAGTAGTGGGCAAAATCTATGGACAAATTGGACTGGGGTTGCCGATCGTCGTGAGTGCGATCGCCATCCTTATGGGGCTGAACCTGCTGGAAGCGCTGCCCTTGCGACTGCCATCCGTTGGGGGGCTGGAATGGATTTCTAAGGACTTGCCACCTGGTGTGCGTGCGTATTTCATTGGGTTGACGTTTGGCTTGGTCGCGTCGCCATGCAGCACTCCCGTTTTGGCAAGCATTCTGGCATGGATTTCAGCGACGAAAGATCCGGTTGTGGGTAGTGCGTTATTGCTGTCTTATACCGTTGGCTATGCAGCTCCACTGGTGCTGGCAGGTACCTTTACAGCTTCGATCAAAAAATTATTGGAACTCCGTCGCTGGTCGGGCTGGATTACGCCAGCCAGCGGCGCTTTGCTAGTAGGATTCGGCGTTTTCTCTTTGCTTTCCAGGGTTGCTAGTTTTTAGTGGTTAGTTCTTAGACTGCTCTACAACTAACAACCAAAAACTAACAACCAAAAACTGACCCAATGTCTGCAAATCCTTCCTTCTTAACGCGTCTGTCCGGTTGGGGCACGGCTCCCAAAACCTTTTTTAGGCGGGAACTGTTGCCGGTGCTGGCTGATCTGCGGTTGGCGATCGTCCTGCTGTTGGCGATCGCGGTCTTTAGCATTTCTGGGACGGTCGTTGAGCAGGGGCAGTCTGCTGCGTTCTACCAAGCAAACTATCCAGAGCATCCGGCACTGTTTGGCTTTCTGTCCTGGAAAGTACTGCTGACTCTGGGGTTGGATCACGTCTACCGCACCTGGTGGTTTTTGGCGCTGTTAATTTTGTTTGGGTCGAGCCTGACTGCTTGTACCTTTATGCGGCAGCTACCGGCGTTGCGTTGGTTTTCGCGCACGTCTCGCAAGTTTTACAGCCAGCCACGTCAGTTTCAGAAATTTGCTCTCAGTGCCGAATTTGAACAAACGTCACTGGATGATGTGTTGCCGCTGTTAGAGGAGCAGCGGTACAAGCTGTTTCGGCAGGACGACGCGCTTTACGCACGCAAAGGCATCATTGGGCGCATTGGACCGATCGTCGTTCATGCCAGTATGCTGCTGATTTTAGTGGGCGCGATCGTTGGTGCGCTAACAGGGTTTGTGGGGCAAGAGATGGTGCCTAGCGGTCAAACGTTTCAGATTAAAAACATTCTGGATGCGGGACCGTTTGCAGAGTCGCAGATTCCCAAAGATTGGTCGGTAAAGGTCAACCGCTTTTGGATTGACTACACTCCCGCAGGGGCTATCGATCAGTTTTACTCAGATATGTCGGTGCTAGACAGTGAAGGGAAGGAAGTCAAGCGCAAAACCATTCATGTGAATGAACCGTTGCGCTATCGCGGTGTGACTCTGTATCAGGCGGATTGGGGCATTTCTGCTATCCAGGTTCGCATTAACAACAGCCCCATTTTTCAGCTACCGATGGCGCAGTTAGATACAGGCGGTAAAGGTGGGCGCATCTGGGGTACGTGGATTCCCACAAAACCTGACTTGAGCGCTGGCGTCTCCCTGATTGCTAAAGATTTGCAGGGAATGCTGCTGATCTATGACACATCTGGCAAGCTAATTTCCACTGTTCGCGCAGGAATGTCTACCCCGGTGAATGGCGTCACGCTAGCAGTGAAAGAAATTGTCGGGAGTACGGGACTGCAAATTAAAGCCGACCCCAGCATACCGATCGTCTACGCTGGTTTTGGATTGCTCATGTTGGGCGTGATGATGAGCTACGTCTCTCACTCCCAAATCTGGGCACTTCAGAAGGATGGACAGCTCTACATTGGCGGTCTGACCAATCGTGCTCAAGTTGCGTTTGAACGCGAAATGTTGGAGATCCTGGAACGGTTGGATACACAGAAACAGGAAACGAATGCAGTCGTAGCGGCGTGAGGTGATCGCTGAACAAGCAAACTGAAAATAAGCGCGTTGGGTCAACAAGGTTTTTATGACGCTCAATTTGAGCAAAGAAGTGAAAGAACGCTTAGATTTAGTATCACCTGCCATCATGTTTTTTGCTTTGCCTGTGAGCCAACAAATCGACGTATTACCGACGTTGGAGAAGAAACAAAAATATGATTTCTCACAAGGTGATTTGTTGACAGGCAACCCGCTTGAAGTGTTGCTAGCTGCTTACGAAGACTGTCTGAATGGTCTTCTCAATTGGCTTATGGTCATGACAGATGAATCAAGAAGCCAGGATGCCGAGATTGTGAACAGCCTCATAGAAGAACTCTTAAACACAGTCCATATAATTGTTGATAAGCATTCTGAAGAGGTTGTTCATGTAGATAATCTTCAATCTCCTGAATGGAGCAAACTTCGTCAACTTTCCCACGTAGTTCAACAGCACCTTCAGATTCAGTTAGAAGCCAACACCGCAGCTATTAGTCAGTTCATTGCGTATTGGCTCCATACTTGAACAAGCTTGAACAAATGGAGTATCCGATCGCTGTTTCAACCTTTTGTCTAGACTGCAATGCCATAACCTATGCGTCCCTGCCAACCGCCACTGCCATTACAACCGGGTGACTTACTGCAAGTGATTGCACCTAGCGGGACGTTGCGAGAGTTTGAAGCCTTTCAGCGTGGAGTCGAGATCTGGCGATCGCACGGTTACCGTGTTGAACTCACTCCTGGCTATGACGATCGCTGGGGCTATCTGGCAGGTAAAGATGGCGATCGACGCAAACAGTTGTTGACCGCGCTTAACGATCCAGACTGTCGCGGGATACTTTGTGCCAGAGGTGGCTATGGCGGGGCGCGGTTACTGGAAGATTGGTCTTGGGCAAAACATGAACCAAAATGGCTGATCGGCTTTTCGGACATCACCAGTTTGTTGATGAGCCTCAGTCAGCAAGGCATTTCGGGCGTTCATGCACCGCTCTTGACAACGCTGGCAGCAGAACCGGATTGGTCGGTACAACGATTGTTTGATTGGGTGGAGGGGCGATCGCTGGCACCCTTGCAAGGTACAGGTTGGAGCGGCGGACAGGCTACTGGACTTTTGCTAACCGTCAACCTTACAGTCGCAACGAATCTGCTGGGAACGCCTGCACAGCCCGATTTTGCCGACACGATTCTGGCGCTAGAAGATGTGGGGGAAGCGCCCTATCGCATCGATCGCATGTTGACCCAGTGGCGGCTCTGCGGTGCATTGCAGCAGGTAAAAGGCATCGCGATCGGTCGCTTTAGCCAGTGCAATCCGCCTGCCAATATTCCCAGTTTTACGGTAGAGGAGGTGCTGCGCGATCGCCTGGGTGACCTTGGCATTCCCGTTGTATCAAACTTGCCCTTTGGTCATGATGGCGTTAACGCTGCGCTGCCTGTGGGCATCAGTGTGCAGTTGGACGGCGATCGAGGACTTCTTAGCTTGAACGAGACAATACCAAACTAGGCAGAGGCGATCGCTCTTGAGCCACCCATCGCTGCTAAGAAACTAAACGGCTTCAGGAACCTTCACGCGCTTGGGTCAATAATTCTCACCAGCCAGGACACAACCGTAGAGACGATCGTGAGGACGATCACCCCAATTAGCGCAGTGAATAGCCCCGCAATGTGAAAGCCTGGAGTGATCGTTGCCACAAGCCAGAAAGTGAAGGCATTCACCACAAACAAAAACAAGCCCAGCGTCATGATCGTCAACGGCAGCGTGAGCAGCGTCAGAATGGGTCGGACGATCGCATTGACCAAACCCAAAATGACTGCCCCAATCAGTGCGTCGGTGAAGGTATCAATCTGTAAGCCTTCTACAAAGTGGTCAGTGATCACTAGCGATAGGGCTGTTGCCAACCAGGTCAAAATAAAGTGCAGCATTCGTTTCAAGCCAAAAAACGGTTAGAGCAATGGTTGTGAGGACATCAGCACTACTGTGATCTCACTCAATAATTCATTGTTTCCAGGAAACGCCAGTGCCAAAGTCACAATCTAGCATCAAGCCTCACCGGAGCGATCGCCCCCTTGACGATCGCTCACCCTCAAAAAATTGTCTTACCGCCATCGACTACCAGTGCAGCACCATGCATTAAAGCGGGCGCATCACTGGCAAGAAAGAGCGCCACTTGAGCAATCTCAACCGGATCGCCCAAGCGTCCGATCGGCATGGTGGCAATGCCTTCTGCCTTTGCCTGCGCGGGATCATCTGCCTGGTCAAACTCACTTTGCAGCATAGGTGTGGCGATCGGTCCTGGACACAGTGCATTAATGCGGATATTGTCTTTGGCATATTCCAGCGCCAGCGCACGGGTTAGCGACAGCACGGCTCCTTTGCTAGCACAGTAGGCGGTATAGAGGGGTTGCGCCACGATCGCCAGTTCCGATGCCGTATTGATCACCACACCGCTGCCCTGCTGCTGCATTTGAGGGATCGCCTGCTGGCACAGGTAGAAGACCGATTTAAAGTTCACTGCCATGACTCGCTCTAGCATCGCTGCATCCGTGCTGCCAAATGGCTCGATCAGCGCAATGCCCGCATTGTTGTAAAGGATATCAATGCGTCCATAGACTGCACAGCACTGCTCCACCACTTGCACACACGCGGATTCGTTAGCTAAATCGGCAGCGAAAAAGTGGAACGATCGCCCGTCTGCTTGCAATGCCGCTGCGAGCGCTTGTCCTGTCGGCTGATCGCGATCAACCCCAAAGACTTGGGCACCTTCTGCGGTAAACAACATTGCTGCTGCCCGCCCAATACCCGATGCAATACCTGTAATCAATGCCACCTTGCCATCTAATCGTCCCATTGAGCACTCCGTTAAGCTGTAGCACCGTCTGTTGCCTGAATCGAATGCTGTCCAAACCTGTGTTCTTGCTAAGCCTTTGTGCCATCCAATCCCTATCGCCAGCAGGCGATCGTCTCCTGCCCAGCGACACTCGGAAACACATGAGGCTAGTTTCCTTTTTACATCTATCAGGCAGGATCCCTCTGTCTAAAGCTTCCACTTCATTAAGAGAGGCTGGGGGATCAATCAGGAAAATCTGTAGCCAGTCTTTTTTGCGCTGGTATAAGATCGATCGCCTCGAAACCTAATGCCTGAAACACATCATCGGACACATAATCTTAGCGGCATCAGTGTGTATAGTGCGTTTTACCCTCAGCGGTGACAACCGTTCACGTTCGTTTGTAGGGATGACACTGATGCATTTCTCTAAAACACCTCATTGGACACGCAGACACGCCCTCATGCAAGCATGAGCTACAAATAGGCAACGAACCAGCAGGAGCCGAGCCAGCGCTAATGACTAATCGCTAATCGCTGAAAAGAGGAGCAGTAAGCATGAATCCAGTCTTGATGAGTTCGTTAAGTTGGGTTGCCTATCAAGAACGCTTGCAGGATGACGGCTTGGTGCTATTGCTTCCCTGTGGCGCACTAGAGCAGCACGGTCCGCATTTGCCCTTGGGCACAGATGCGCTATTGAGTGCGGCGATCGCCCAGGCTGTTGCCACTAAGGTAGGGGGCTTGGTCGCGCCAACCCTTAGCTATGGTTATAAGTCGCAGCCAAAATCGGGCGGTGGACAGCATTTTCCTGGGACAACTAGCCTGGATGGACAAAGTTTGAGTCAGATGACACGGGATGTCATTCGTGAATTTGCTCGCCACGGGGTCAAAAACCTTGTCGTCGTTGATGGACACTACGAAAATCAGTGGTTTCTCACCGAAGGCATTGACCTTGCCCTACGTGAGCTTGGTACTTCCCATCCACTCCGTATCATGCGACTGGAGTATTGGGATTTTTGCACCGAAGAGACGTTAAGCCACGTTTTCCCTGACGGCTTTCCAGGGTTTGCGCTTGAACATGCTGCCGTCATTGAAACGTCACTGATGCTGCATTTCTATCCCGAGCTAGTCAGGCTGGAGCAAATCCCAGACGATCGCCCCGCAGACTTTCCACCTTACGACATGTACCCCACTCGTACCGAATGGGTGCCACCGTCCGGGGTGCTTTCATCGGCTAAGGGAGCCAGCGCTGAGAAGGGGCAAGGGATGGCAGAGCAGCTTACAGATAGCATTGCAGCAGCGATCGTGCGTGAATTTAGCCACAGTGAGGCAGAATGAACGGCGTATGGTATACGAATGTAAGAAGCCAGAGTCAGGCACAGACAGGTAGGAATAGGGAAGGCAAAGGAGGCAGGGGAAACAGGGGCATCGCTCAAAACTTTTAGCCTTTATCCTTCATCCCTAATCCCTCACTTCGCCCTCACAATCGCGTTCCGCTTGCTGTATTACTTGCTGCATTCTGGGCTTTATACAAATGTCACAATTCTTCGTTAGCTTACAAGGATGGCAGGATTGATGAATTTCTCTAAGTCGCCCCGTTGGACACGTCGCCAAGCTTTGTGGATGATGACAGGGGCGATCGCAGGAGCAGGTCTCCATGCCTGTGCCAAACCGCCCGAAGCACCAACCGCGCAGTCTTCCGCACCGACGACAGCCGGTGGAGTGGCACTAGCCTCGATCGGTATCACTACCTGGATTGGCAACACACCGCTGCATATTGCTCAAGAAAAAGGCTTTTTTAAGGACTTAGGGCTGGATCTCACCATTAAAGTCTTTGATACTGTGGCACAGGGATTTCCAGCCTTTATCTCAGGTCAAATTAATGCGCTGGCACCTGTAACGTCTGAAGCTGTCACGCTGGCATCTAAAGGCGTAGACTTCAAAGTGGTAACGGTGGAAGATACGTCGCTCGGTGCCGATGTTGTGCTGGCGCGTAACAGCATCCAAAGTATCAAAGACTTTAAAGGCAAAAAGATCGCCGTTGAGCTGGGTGGCATTGGTCACTTCTTCTTGCTGCAAATTCTTGCTGAAGCTGGCTTAACGGGCAAAGATGTGACGCTTATAAACACGCCACCTGATGCGGCAGCAGCAGCATTCCAGGCGGGCAAAGTGGAAATAGCTTATTCGTATTCACCGTTTAGTGATCAGGCGATCGCTGCGCAGAAAGACGGACGAGTTATCTATAGCTCGAAGCAAATGCCCACGGCGATCGCTGACCTCTACATCTTCAGCTCAGCATTCGCGCAGGCAAATCCTAAGACTGTTGCGGCGTTTGTGGAAGGCAACCTCAAGGGCGTTGAGTTCTTGAAGAGCAATCGTGAAGAAGGTTTGAAAATTGGTGCAGCCAGGCTGAAGATTAAACCAGAAGAACTCGATCAACAGCTTAAAGGCATTCAGATACCTGATAGAGCAACGAACATAGCGATGTTAGGTGATCCCAAAAGCAACCAATACCTGCTGAAGCCGATGACCCAATTGGCAGCCTTTTTGAAAGACCAGGGACAAATTCAAACCGTACCGGATCTTGCAAAAGTGCTGGAACCGCAATACGTTACAGCGATGAAATAACAACGGTACAGCGCGAATGATTGGTCATGCTTCTCTCTCTGTGGCGGCGACACCACACCCTTTTCCGATCGCCCTGGGCACAACCGCACTGCTAGTCATTGATATGCAGCACGATTTCTGCCATCCAGACGGGTTCTGTGGTCATAATTTGGGTGTTGATTTGTCGGCTGTTACTGCGATCGTGCCTCGCATTCAAACAGTGGTTGAGTGGTGTCGCCACCACGACATTCTGGTTGTCTATACCCGCGAAAGCCATCGAGCCGATCTGTCCGATGTCTCCCCCAGCAAACAGCTCCGGTATACCAATGCTGGGTATCCAGTCGGCACACTGGGAAACATGGGAAGATTTCTTGTGCAGGGCGAAGCAGGAACGGCTCTGCTGGATGCGTTCCACCCCTTACCGACAGAACGTACGATCGACAAACCCGCTCAATCTGCCTTTGTTGCCACTGATCTGGAAGCACAGTTGCGCGATCGCGGCATCACCCATCTCCTGTTGACAGGCGTAACGACTGAATGCTGTGTGTTGGGCACCTACCGCCACGCCAGCGATCTTGGCTTCTACTGCCTGTTGCTAGAAGACTGCTGTGCTGCGTTTAGTGATACCGAACATCAAGCCGCGATCGCGGTCATTCTGGGCGAAAATGGCGCGATCGGCTGGGTCGCTACATCTGACACGCTTCTAGCTTTGAAAGAGAGACGTTCTTTGTAGAAACGTTAGAGGTAACGTCCCTACAAAGGCGTTTAGTTGACCGCGATCGCTTCCACTTTCGCCGTTGCCTCTTCCGGGGTATATTCTGCCAACTTGGCATTGATTTCTGCGCGTACAATCTCGCGATAATCAATAAAGTGCTCCAACAGCGCACAGTTGGTCAAGTAATGCTTGAACACACCAGGATTGCGTTGCAGGATCGAAAAAAGCTGCCGCCAAAACTGGACGCGGGTGCTGCGTTGTACGCCCTGCCGCCAGCAAATGGTGAGCATTGCCCGGATGTCTACCAGCCCTGGTCGCTTGAATTTTGCTTTGTTGGGACTGGGCTGCATTGACAAAAAGTGACGGTAGACTCGCGCTAGATAGCGATCGGGTTCATACAGTTCCCAGAAGCAACGGACGTATTCCCGCGCAATTTCCTCAAGTGGACGAGTTGGCACAAAATTAGTGAGCGTGGTTTGGTGAATGTTGGCTTCGCCATCGTCTGCCCGCAACCGTCCTTCTTTTTCGAGCCGATGCCACAGAGCTGTGTTGGGCAGCGCTTGCAGCATACTAAAAAGCGCCTGAGGAATGGCAGTTGCTTCCACAAAATCAATAATGCGATCGCCTGCGCCTGCTTTCTCGCCATCAAAACCGATGATGAACCCAGCCATCACCCGCAGACCGGTACGGTTGATGGTATTGACCGCTTCTACCAGAGAATTACGGGTGTTCTGAAACTTTTGCGTCATTGAAAGGCTATCGGTGTCTGGCGTTTCAATGCCCAAAAAGACAGCCGTAAAGTTTGCGGCAATCATCAAGTCGAGCAATTCCTGGTCTTGTGCCAGATCCACTGAGGCTTCAGTGGACAGAGTAAAGGGATAGCCGTGCGCTTTCATCCAGGGAGCAAGCTCCTTCAGCATCAGCTTGACGTTGCGCTTATTGCCAATGAAGTTGTCATCGACCACGAAGATCGATCGTCGCCAGCCCAGGTCATACAGCGCCTGTAACTCTGCCAGCAATTGAGCGGGTGTTTTTGTACGTGGCTTACGTCCGTACAGCACAATGATGTCGCAAAACTCGCACTGAAAGGGGCAACCCCGCGAGAACTGCACTGACATATCGCCGTAGGCATTTAAATCTAGCAAATCAAACCGGGGCACGGGCGTATCCGTTACGGCAGGTTTCTCGTCACCTGCTCGAAAGACTCCTGAGGTCTCACCACGTTCTAGGGCGCTAACCAGCATGGGTAAGGTGATTTCGCCCTCATCCAGCACCAAAAAATCTGCTCCTGCTGCCTGCGCCGCTTCTGGCACAGAGGTAACATAGGGACCACCTACGGCTACTAGCTTACCCTGCCGCTTTGCCGACTCGATAAGATAGAGCATATCGGGCTTTTGCACAATCATCCCAGAGATGATCACCAGGTCTGCCCAGTACCAGTCGGCACTACTCTCGTACCGCACGTTGCGATCGACTAACCGAAATTCCCAGGTCTGTGGCAAAATTGCTGCCACTGTAGTCAAGCTCAAAGGGGGTAACGAGACCTTCCGTCCGACTAATTCGAGGGCTTTATCAAACGACCAGAACGACTTTGGAAACAGCGGATAGAGGAGTAAAACACGCATACGAGATCCGAGCCTACAGCTACGATAATTGTTCAGCCAAGCAAAAAAATATTGCTAGGAACAGCTCGATTATCAACGCTTATTTATTCTTTTGAGAAAACTTGCGTACATCTTAAGCATTGGGGCGAGCACGATAGCATTGGGGCGAGCACGATCGTCCGAAAAACGAAAACCTCACTCATCAGCTATAAAGCATCAGACGGTAGCGGAATCTCGTCGCCGTTCTCGTATACCGTTTCAATCCAAAGTTGTCGCGCTTCCTCAATATTCGCCATAATTTCATTTGGCGTTTCGCCCTGCGTGATGCATCCCGGCAGATCTTTGATCATCGCTACGTAACCACCTTCTGGCTCTGGATACACCGTGATCGGATAGCGGAGATTGAGATAGTGTTCTAGAGATTCACGACTCGCTCATTTAGTTTGCATACCGTTCTCAATCACGCTGATCTAAATTACTTTAAATTCGCTCCAGAGATTGCAGCGCTTCCAGAACAGACGATTCTCAGAGACGTAGCCACACTTCTCATAGAAGCCTGTAACAGTTTCATGTGCCACAGTAACAACCGTAATATCATCTTTTCCACCAGCCGCCTCTTGAAGGCGAACCAGTAATTCACTTCCTATGCCTTGTTTTGCATAAGCCCTATCGACGCCGAGATCTGTGACAAAAAGGAAGTAGGTAAAATCTGTAGCACCGAAGGCTATCCCAATTAGTTTCCCTTCATCATTCCTGGCAGTGATAGCAACTGACCGCCTAGCCAGGAGCCTTCTGATTCTCTCCTCAAAACGCTCTTTAGGGTATTGCCCCCCAAGATCACTCCGTTTCAAAAAGTCATAATATTCTTCAAAGGACAGATTCTCGTTCTCCCGGTATTCAATCATTGCTACTTTCTTACTGCTCACCCTTTAACGTTCTTACCGTCAGGACTTGTGGCGGCGTGGAGTCTGGTGGATACAGGAGATCGACCTGTACCAAACGACGATCGCCCGCTGCCAGATTCATCACGATTAGCGGTTCGCCTTGTTGCCCTCGACGCTGCACGAGATGCACATAGCGTGTTTGGGGTAGCCCTTGATCATCGTTGTAACGCAGGCGCACCGTGCCACGAAAGAAGACCTGTTTGGCAGGTGGTTCCAGAAAGCGGAGTCCTTCCTTGGGTTGCTCCTCTTTGATTGGCGTTTCGAGGGCGATCGCCACCGTTTGCGGCTGATCCGTCGTATTTTGCAAGGGCAGCGTCAGATTGTACTCGATCGCATAGTTGCCATGCGCTTGATATGCCGTATCGGGATACCGTGCCACCATCGGCGCTGATTGCACTTGCCCAGTGCCTAACGTACCGCGCAGTAAGGTACTGAGTCCGTAAGAAAACGCCTGTCCCGCCTGAGGAATAGCAAGAGACCATTGCTGCGAGTTGGACTTACTGGTTTGCTCAGGGTCAACAATTTGGGCGATCCACCGTGAGCCTTGAGCAACGCCAGCAACGCGCCCATAAACCATTGCCCCTTTGGTTTGGTCAAGCGGCGTTGGAGTGCGATCGCGCGGTGTCGCCAGCTTGCCAGTCTCCAACAACGTCTGCCACTCCTCCAGGGTAGGAGCCGTTTCGCTGTCATCGGCATTCTGGGTGGCGAACTTAGCAAGACTGGCAGCATAGACCCGACCCGTACTGCGAAGCCGCATCACGGTCGATCGTCCATTTAACGGTGGCGTCAGCGTTTTGACTGGAATCGGCATGTTCAGCAGCAACCGACTTTCACCCGGGGGAATGGCAAGCTGCGCCGGAAAATCGCTCTGCCGCCGCCCACGTAACACTGCATCTGTTGCACGGCTACCGGGTCCCGCAAAGACATCGCCAGTGGGATTCTCGACAGACGGTGGCAGGGTCGCAAAGGGGGCATCTGGCTGGCTGAGGTAGCTGGCAGCCTGCAACACATCCACTGTAATGGGTTGGCTACCCGGATTGTGCAGCACAATGCCTAGATAAAGCGTGCGTAAATCGTCTGCTTTAGCCTTAGCAATATGGTGAGCAAACACATCAAAGCGTCCTTGCAACAGCACGTCTAAATGTGCGTCAGGGGTCTGTTTTCCCTGTGGCGAAAACGTTGAGAGCAGAATTCCTTCTTCCTGCACCAATTCGGGACTATTGCTGTTGAAAACTAATACGTCATCAAGTTGCCCCGGCAGCGATCGCATTTGCTGTGGCACCACTACTTCTTGACTAGTCATCGTTGGTACGGCTGGAGTGGTTTGCGCCAGAATGAGGCTAGAAAACAACGAAAGCATGGATACTAAATTATCTCTGTAGATGAGTTTTAGAAGCGAAATGATCAGCTAATTCAAACGAGCATACACCACGATCGCTCTTAAAACAGTTGAGCTATTCTCTGAGTTTTGCCAACAAGCTCCAGGTGCTTTAAGTAAGACTAGACAAGCATTTGTAGAAGCGTATAGAAGTCTTTCAGTATGAGGGAAAGGTTTGTTTTAGTTAAAACGGGAACATGGACAAAGAGGCATTGACAGCATAGTCGATGACTTTCAATATGCTTCAAAACTGAGTAATAAAGATGATTGCAAACAAACGCTCCAGCATCATGGCTGACTTTAGTAAACAGCATTTTTCCTACCAGGCGCTCAATGTCGATCGTCGTCCAAAGAATGTCTAGTTGATGATCTAGCTGATGCTTAGCATTTGATTCCAGGGTTAAGAGTGTTCGGCTCTCAGCCATACCACAGCAGAGAATGAGATCTGGCTTTAAAGCATCACTTTCAGCAATGACTTGTTGAGGCGCGAGTACAAAATCAACGGGCACTTTGCGTAACAGTTTTATCTTTGCCTCAATGCAAGCTAACAGCCGTTGCTGCTCCATCGCTGCCAGCAGGTCATCAGACGCATTAGAAACGTGATGAGGTTCCCAGATATCAAATGAAGTCAATAGAAGCTGCTTGGGCATACCGTCGTGAAACGCGAGTAACCAGGAGTCAGAGAAATATTATGTACTCACGTTGATGCTGTTGCAGTTGTATAAAACGCCTGCTACGACAACGATCGCAGGGGCAGCGCTAAAAAAATGCAGATTCAAGAGCCTGCTGCTTCAATTTGCAGCTACGATCATAATTCATGTCTTTGAGTGAGCGGAACATTCTAAAGCTGTGAGTACTGATCCTAGCAAAGCCTTTAATACCGTTCTGGGGAACCAGACCGAGCGTCGACTAAAAAATGTTTTTGAGCGTCTTTCTGGCACGTTGCAGCGCGATGCGCTCATCCAGGAAACAACGAGCCAGTTGCGAGAATTGCTGCAAGTCGATCGCCTGGTGCTGTACTACTTTTATCGTCAATGGCAGGGACGAGTCACGTTTGAATCCCTCAGCGATGCACAATACACCATCTTTGGCTCAACCGGACCCGATGAGTGTTTCAACGGTGATTATGCTGCCATGTATGAGGCAGGACGGGTGCGAGCGATCGCTGATATCGAAGTGGAACCAATTCAGGCGTGCCATCGCGACTTTCTACGCAGCATGAACGTGCGGGCAAATCTTGTTGTGCCTGTTCTTACGCCAAAAGGACTGTGGGGCTTGCTAGTGGCGCATCACTGCCAAAGTTCTCGCGTCTGGACAGCTAACGATGTGGAGGCGATGCAACGGGGTGCGGCAACGCTGGCAACAGCGCCTGAGATTAGAGGCAGCTAATCTTGTTAGGAATCCTTAATTAAAGCGGCACAAGAGGCTTTCTGCTCGTTAGCTATGTACCTGACCAAGCGCTGTTTTGAAGCTGTCGTCAGCCTTCTGGTAGAGATGAATGGATACCTAAAGATTGAGGAAGGCGCTAGCTCACGTTGCTAATATCCATACGTTCGCGTTTAACTAGTCACACCTCACACAGATCCCAGGCGCTTTGCTTGGGAACTTTTTTAGCTATGGATTCGCTAAAGGCATTTGCATCTGAAGTTTATTGATCTGAACTGAGATATACAGAATATAAGTCAGACCAGCCATCTCAAAAGCTTTTGATATTCTCAGTTCTTTAGATCAGATCACCCACTGATGCAATCTAAAGAACTGAGAAAGGACTCGCTTGCCGAAACTACTGAATGCTATTTCTATAACTTACAAAGCTGTCTTAGCTACTTAACCGCCATAGCTCGTCACGAATGGAGCGACCCGCTGTAACAAGAGGCTTAAAAACTGTCGCTCGATCATACCAATTTCTGTTTGCCAGACTACTTGGTGAGCCTTTTTGACTGGATAGATTAGGGTTGCTTACCAGGCAAACGACATCTGGATGAAGACAGCGAAAAAGATTAAATGCACCATCAATGTAGAGGCGACCACCCCTAGGATGACCTGGAGGATTCAGCAGCGTTTCTTCAAAATAGTGCACGAGTTGAGGCAGTACGCGGGCATGAACACAGTAGCAATGTGCCCAGAGGAATTCTTCCTTAAACGGTACAAGACCGGTTGGATAAGAGCGTAAAGCACTCTGCTCGATCGCGTGACCAAGGTAACATAAACCCCAGTCATCTTTGTCTAATCGATTGATCAGCTTTTCCTGCTCATTCTCTTGCCGAAGCTGTCGCCGAAAAATGGCATCATCCTCAAGTATCCAAACTCTTTCTATACCGTCTTTCAAACACTCTTTAAGAATACCAAGGTGTCTAATAAAGTTACTGTAAACGCCGATAGAAGGAAAGCCGTTCGACTCCGATGGGCGAGGGGGCGGTGGTAGGTGAACTTTCGGTCCTTTAATATCAACCCCAATAGCCGCTAGCTCACGGCTTAACGCTTGATAGCGATCGGTCCGCTCGGGCAAGTGAATTATGTATACACGTTCAAAATAATCTATTAGTTTCATTGTTCTTTGCACGTGGAGTTAAACGCTTTATAGCGACACTCATCCAGACGTTAACTTCTAGAGAAGCGAGAAGCCCCTATTTGTCGATTTTCTAGGATTTAGACTGTCTGTAGTCCTACTCCTGAAGGATGACGAGAATCCATAGCGGCTCTATTGCTATTGCCATAAATTTAGTTAGCTTCTGCGTGTATTACCAGTATTTTGACTGGTCTTCACATATTCTTTGCATAAAAAATATCTAAACTTTACTGGTCAGCACTGCTGCCTAAGCTTTCATACGTAGAAGCAAGGATCACAGCCCTTACCATCGTTTGATGCTTCATCAAGCTTTTTTCTACCAGGATGAGGGTAATACCAGGTGCAGGCGCTTGTCCCAATGCTGTCTAGATGATCGATTTTTGCATGTTTAAATAAAAAGTGTCTGGCGGTTAAAACCGCAACTATGAGAACAAAGTCCGCCGACGCAGACTAACCGAGCGAAAGGGTTTTGCAACCTGGGGCGGCAGCTTTTTTTCATGTAGCTACAACTTCAGTCGCTAAAGCTACAAGCAAGTGAATTTTTAAGACAGCCTCTTAGAAAGGTTCGGCAATTTGCTGATCTCTAGAGGTGTCAGTAGAAGGAGATTTCACAATTTAGCTAAAGTCGAGCTAAAGTTTGGTGTGCAGAACTTAGGATCTGAACAAAGCATCCGCGACACGACAAACATCTTTCATTTCTTTGACATCGTGGACTCGAAGCAGATCTGCTTTGCCTGCGATCGCCGCACAGCAAGCTGCCGCTGTGCCCCAAACTCGCTGCTGAGGGTCTGGCTGGTTCAGAATGTGACCAATAAAGCTTTTGCGGGATGCGCCAACAAGAAGCGGGTAGCCAAGGGCATGAAACTCAGGTAGACGACGCAAAATTTCCAGATTTTGAGCATAAGTTTTGGCAAACCCAATGCCGGGGTCGATCGCAATACGAGAGCGGTCAATGCCACAAGCGATCGCGGCATCAATACGTGCCTTTAGAAACGTCAGAATATCACTAATTAAGTCCTCGTAATCCGTTAGCTGCTGCATGGTTTGAGGCGTACCACGGATGTGCATGAGCACGATCGGCACCCCCAGCTTTGCCACCACTGACAGCATTTCAGCATCATAGGTTGCCCCAGAAATATCATTGACTAGATCGGCTCCAGCGGCGATCGCGGCTTGGGCGACAACAGCTCGCGTTGTGTCAATAGAAAGCGGCACATCAGACTCTTGCCGCACTGCCTGAATAATCGGCAGCACACGCTCTAGCTCTTCATCCAGCGAGATTTCGATCGCATTGGGACGAGTAGACTGTCCACCAACATCGAGGATATCTACACCCGCCGCAATGAGCGCCCGTGCCTGCGCGATCGCTGCCTCTGGTTGATGGAACAAACCACCATCGCTAAAGCTATCCGGCGTGACGTTCAGCACTCCCATCAAATACGTGCGATCGCCCCAGTCAAACGTTTGGTTTCTCACTTGCCATACTGATGGCAACTCGTTTTTAGGCATACGACTCCAGCTCGATGAAACGTTTCCTGACCCATCTTGATGCAGCGTACACTACGCCACTCCCCATACTCGCACCGTCCGATCTTCACTGCCACTAATAATCATTTGCTTATCGGCGCTCACGGCTACGGCTGTCACTAAACTGCTGTGCCCCTGCAAGGTGCAGAGTTCGCGTCCTGTTTTGAGGTTCCAGATTTTGATGGCGTTTTGGCTACTGCTAATCAGGTGGCGATCGTCCGTCAAGGTGACAGAGGCGATCGTTCTCAGCGCGCCTATTTCCGGGCGGATCTGCTGGCCTGTTCGCAGGCTCCATGCTTTGATGATGTGATTACGACCGCGAATTGCAAACGTTTCGCCATCCTCACTAATGGTAATGGCATAGACAAACGAGTGCGCCTTAAGCGTAAAAATCTCTTCTTGCGCCCACCAGTCCCATACTTTAATGACTTCATCACGACTACCGCTAATAAGCGATCGTCCATCAGGGCTGATTGCCACCGCCGTCACACCGCTTAAGTGCCCCTTGAGTGTCGCCAAACTCTCAAATAATGCATAAGGGTCATACGCTTGCAGTGCCCGTTTCGCCTTGGATTCCTGGCGCGTTTGCAACCTCAAGTAAGCAACTTTCTGCACCTGAGTGGATTCGTCTTGCAACGCTTGAATCAGCAAATCTAGCTCGATTTGACCATATTTATGTGCTTCCAGCAGTGCGGCAATCCGCTGGGCAACGATCGCGCTACCAAAGCGCTGCTTGACACCTTCCAGCCCACCCAGCACCATTGCGCCCATAGGCGAAGGGCTAGAACCACCAAGCACTGCATCGTATTCTCCAGGCTGCATGAGAAGGTAAAAGGCAAAGGGGAAGGGCAGAAGATAGAAGGCAGAAGGCAGAGGGCTGAAGGGAAAAGGCAGAGGGCTGAAGGCTAAATTAACTCAAACCCCCTCACTCCTCACTCCTCACTCCTCACTCGCTACGATAGAGCAGAAAGAACCGTCACCGCGATCGATGTTGATTCTACTGGTGGAAGACGACTTAGCACAACTGGAACCCTTGCAGGCAGCACTCTTGCAAGCGGGTCATATTGTGGATGCGATCGCGGATAGTGAAACGGCACAGTGGCTCATGTCGCAAAAAGACTATGACTTGCTGATTCTTGACTGGATGTTGCCCCGCACGAGCGGCGTCGCCCTGTGCCAGCAGTATCGCCAGTCTGGTAAAACTGCGCCTGTCTTGATGCTAACGGCAAAAGATACGATCGCCGATAAGGTGACTGGGCTAGATGCTGGAGCTGACGACTACTTGGTCAAACCCGTTGATGTTGTAGAGCTACTGGCACGAGTGCGCGCCTTGCGACGGCGATCGCCTCTCTGGCAAGGCGATTTGCTGTCTCTAGAAGCCTTACGCCTGCATCTAAGCACCTTAACGTTAGAGTGCCATCAGATGACGACCCAACTCTCCAGCCGAGAATTTCAGTTGATGGAATACCTTATGCGTCACCCCCGACAGGTGCTCTCTCACGATCAAATCGAGCAAGCGCTCTGGGGCTGGGGCACCGAACCAGAAAGCAACGCTGTCACAACGCTCGTTCGTCGGCTGCGGCAGCGTTTGCAAGCCGTGAACGCCAAAGATTGGCTAGAAACGATCTACGGCATGGGTTATCGGTTACAGCCACCGGAGAGAGATAAGGAAATGGGGAGTGGGGAGTAGGAAATGGGAAAGAGAAGGCAGAGGGAGCAGAGGCAGCAGGGGAGGCAGAGAGAGAAAGCTTGAGTATTTTGTTTTAGCCTTTAGCCCTTAGCCTTTTCTAGTAATTAACAACTAACAACTTCTTGCCCTTCCATGTTTACCCGCAGTCGTCGCAATTTAGCTTACTGGTTTGCTCTCTCAATGGGGGGCATTCTTGTCCTGTTTGCAGGCGTGAGCTATTACTTAAGCGTCGAGGGTCAGCTACAAGCGTTTGACCAGGCGCTTTACAAGAAAAGTAAGGCGATCGCGTCTGGTGCAACAATTCGGCTGCACAGGGGGCAGTGGCAGATTGAGCCAGAAGAGGCACCGTGGCTGGGGAGCGATCGACTCTCACGCAGCAGTGATTTAGTTTACGTCCGTTGGTATAACGCGAAAGGCTATCTAGTCCGGTTTATTGGCTTACCTGCGCCCATACGCCTGACCGCAGTACCAGAGTTCCAAACGATCGCGATCGCTGACTTGCAGGGAGGTGAGCCGTCAAGCCAGTGGCTGCGTCAAATCACCCTCCCACTGCTACAGAATCAGCAATTGGTAGGCTATCTCCAGGTGGCGGAACCACTGACACCGCTTCGAGAAAGCCTCGATCGTGTGCGGCTCTATCTGGCATTGGGGGTGCCTGTCACGCTAGGTATCATCGGCATTACAGGCTGGTTTCTAGGTGGCATAGCCATGCAACCCACGCGGCGGGCATACGACCAGCTTCAACGGTTCACAGCGGATGCATCCCATGAGTTGCGGGCACCACTGGCAGCAGTGTTAAGTAATGCCCAGGTGGGGCTAATGTCCCCTGAGGACAGCGCACAACAGCACTTGCGGCTCGAAAAGATTGTCGAAACAGCGAAGTCGATGAGTGTGCTCATTGGTAATCTGCTGTTTCTCTCTCGCCGCGAAGGAGCGCTCGCTTTAGAGAGCTTAAAGCCTGTGGATTTAGTAGCATTACTGCGATCGCTCATCCATGACCAAACGGCTCAGGCAATTGCACAAGGGCTAACCTTTACTAGCCAGCTACCAGAGCAAGCAGTCACGCTGAACGCTGACCCAGATTTGCTTAAGCAAGCTGTAACCAACCTTCTTAGCAATGCCTTCAAATACACACCGTCAGGCGGCAATGTACAGTTGCGCCTTTCAACCATGTCACGCCATGCCATCATTCAGGTCGAAGATAACGGTATCGGCATCCCTGCGGCGGATTTGCCCCATATTTTTGAGCGCTTCTATCGCGTAGATACAGCACGATCGCGGCAAACAGGTGGCTTTGGTTTAGGGCTGGCGATCGCACAACAAATCATCACCGCACACCGAGGACGCATCACCGCTACCAGCACTGTGGAAAAAGGTTCAACCTTTCAAATCGAGCTACCGCTTAAAGGATGAGCAGTCATCAAGTGCAATGTCTCTAGCAATGGAACTTGTTTAATCCTGACTCACACAATCAAACTCTTCTAGCTAGAAGCGATCAACCTACTATCAGCCATATATCATCTTCTCACTAACACCTGCAAGCGAACTTAATCTACAACATTAGAAAGTAAGAGCTTGTAGAAGATCCAATTACAGTATGTTGATGCTCTCGCATCAACATATTACTCAACTGAATACGGCTTTACAGCAACCTGCCAAACATGGTTCACTTTCTGTACATCAAGATCAGGAATAGTTTTAAGTAGCTCTATTAGTTTGATACCAGGACACATACTTTTTACTATAGCTTTGATCGGTTGCTGATAGTAATCGTAAAATTTTCTGCTTAATACCGTGATAAGTACAAACTTTTTCGGATTGTTTTCTGATAGATTCTTGATGATTTTCATCAAAGCTATCTCTAAGTCATTTACTGATTTAATCTCAGTTGGCATACTTGAGCAGTGTTCTGATTTTAGAGGAGCTTGACAGCATGAACTTTCTTCAGTGCTCTCGGCTTTCATCCTTTTCAGCAGCCCGTCAATTTTTAGCAGTCGCTCGCTTTTATAATATGTAGTAGTGATTGGCGGCTGTTGAAAATCAGGGACTATTCTTTGAAGAAGAGCTACATAGAACTGTTGAGGTATTGGGCTACTGTAAATCGAAAAGCGTCTGCTACTTTTGAGTAGACTCCTCAATCCGTCACTATAGCCTTGAATTTTTATTTTCTCTTCAAGCGATATTCCATACTGGTTATGAAATAACTTAGCGAGCCTAGCCACACTAATCCAAGAGTTACCGCTTCTTTCAAGTTCAAGAACGATTAAACTTTCCAGTTCTTCGAGTAGCTGTTGCAAAGATGAAGACAGCTTTTGATTAGACTTGTCCATTATGTTGAACTGCACTTGATAGCAATTGTTTAGTGCCGTACAGCTACAAGTGCATCGTTCAACATTTCATTGTTCTTTAAGTGTGGTTTCCCTCACCGAGAAATCCCTGACTTATTTAGATAGCTTTATTGTTCCTTCATTCTTTGAGCCCACTACTTTCAGCGCAAGCTCTTGACTGTCACGGGTTCAGCTAGTGCAGTAGCGACGGCTTTAAGGCTTTGGGGATGAGACACCATATCGCGGTGGAGGGGCACCCAAACTTTAACGTCTTGACCAACCGGCACTTGTGAGCTGCTGGCGGGCACAATCATGGCATCAAGTGGCGTCCAGATGGAGGTGAAGTTGAGTTGGTCGAGCGTTTTAATGTCTCGATTCAAGTCGTGCAAAAAGGGATGGTTAGGACGCATTTGCATACAGCCTAGTCGTAGAGAACCATAGGCAACCCAGGTGCCATTATGGGGTGATGAGAGGGTGAGGAATCGCTGCACACGATCGAGTCCACCCAAGCGCTGAAGATAATAACGACCAATGATGCCACCCATGCTAAACCCAAGCAAATCAAAGGGGGTGCCGGGGGCAAAGGTGCGATCGGCATAATCTGCAACCTGCTGGGCTAGAGAAGTCAGACAGGCATCACCATTGTTGGGCGTGAGGTTGAGGTCGTGCGTTTCCCAGCCTAAACTGTTGAGGTAGCGAGTCATCGGGCGAAAAATCGTGCCTGTATCCCAGATACCATGAAGGAGAAGAACGGGATGCTTGGGTATTGAAGGGTTCATTGCGTGTGCTGCGTACTCATGTCTTGAGTCTAGATCGAGGGAGAGGGCAGGCGCGATCATAATAGGACAGACAGGCAAATGGTCTAAAGCGGTGAACGTAATTAATAAAAGCCAGCAAAAACAATTAATAAATCGCAACACTAGCCCTTATGTACGCCTAAAACCGCGATAATTTGAGTCTGGTAGTGAGGCTTAATAGAAAAACCTTTTACCAACCGTTGCGCGAGTACGTCGGTACGCATTTCAGGAGCAGTTGCAATGAGCAGTTTTGTCAATCTTCTCAAAAATATAGTGTCTGGTCTTTTTTCCTTTCTCGGTGGACTGGTTGGCTCCAAAAAATCTCAGGAGGCGATCGCAGAAGCTGCGCCTAAGCCACGCAAAGCCCGGAACTCTGGCTATTTCCTAGAGCTTGACGATGCAAAAGGTGTTGGTAGTGCTGCCACTCCTGCACAAGCGTCGAAGCAGCAACCTGCTAAAGCAGAACCCATTAAAGCGGAACCTGCTAAAGCAGTGGTGCAGTCAAATCAGGTTAAACCCCCTGTTGTAGCTGAACCCAAACCAGCACCTAAACCTGTAGCGGCAAACGCAGCCTTAAACCTGCCGCAGCCGACAGTGACTACCTTTGCGCCTAAGTATTTGGCCTCTAACGGTAGCTCGAATGGTCGTCGTCGTCCTGGTGCAAATATGTCGTCCTTCCTAGATATGGCACGGCAAATTAAGACTGCGGATTGAAGCTTTTAGCTTGCAGCCGTGAGTGCGATCGCTGATTCTGAAATAAACCGACAAAAGCGCTGGAGAATTCGCTTAAGACTCTCCAGCGCTTTTGATTTCTATATTTGTTTTGATAGCTAGCAAATTGCTAGTAGCTACCTTTGCTGCTCAATCGTAGCCCCATCATTTGCTAAAAAGAGATGCAGGAGCTTTGTCTTCAACAGAAGCGCTCACAGTTTAACTAAGCCTTTACGCGAAGCTCTCTCTGTGCTTTAGTAAGCACCGCGATCAACAGCCGCGTGTTCATACGACTTCAGCACAACCCACAGCGCATGAATGATGCCAGGAACATAACCCAACACTGTAAGACCGACATTAATTAGAAGAGCGAGACTCAAACCGGATGTCAGAAAGACACCGAGGGGCGGTAGGAGGATAGCCGCAATGATTCGTAGTATTTTCATAAGCTTCAGTAACCTGCTATTTAAAAACAGCCTTGATTACTTGATTGTCGCGGCAAGCAACGCTTATCAACCTCCCTCTCAAGAGCTAAAAGCAGGGGTTAACTGTAGCGACGCATCTTTTTGGGTGGGCAACTTTACGGCAATGGGTGTAAATCTGGCTCAACCCAGTTCGTGCGGGCTTCCCAAGACAGGAGACGATCGCGGCTGTAATAGTGGAACGGTAGCGTTGGGTCATTACAGCGTTCAAGAAATTGATTGATCGCATCCAGCGCTAAACGAGAGACTCGACGATCGGCTAGATACCACTGCCCAACCCAAAGCCAGAACAGCGTAATCGTTTCGTGATAGCCACTGTTTTTGGTTTGCTGAATGCCTTGTGCAGCGTTGTACTGCTGAATGCCATCACGCATTCGATCAATCGCCTCAGACGGAGCATAGTGAGCCAGATACCACAAAGCAAGGGTGAGATGGGCTGTATGCGTCCACTGCGATCGCGGCAAGGTGTGCTGCTCAAACGCTTGCACTAAGGCTTTGATTTGGTTACACGTCTGGTATGTCATAGATACAGATTGAATCGACCAGCAAAGGGAGAAGCGTTGAAGGAAGCGAGCGCTTCTTTCAACGCCCTGTTTTAGCGTCCATCGCCGATTGCCATGGATGAGGCATGCAGTTGTGTTAGTTGCCAGAGCTTGTAGATAAAGAACTCCGCACGATCGGAGCAAGCTGTGAGAAACATCCCTTCGTGCGCGTCATGATGTTCCGCAATCCAGCTTCCTTGTAGGCTGATTTCTACAAACGCATGATCAACAGTTGTCACCGTGATGGTTTGGCTACGATCGAGCTTCAGCGTTAGTTCTAGATGCGACAGGCTAGGCGCATCCGCAGGCAGCAAAAAAGCAGCTTGGCTGGGTTCGATGTAGAGTTTTTGTCCGGCACGCACTGCCAACAGCACTCGTTGTGCAATCAGCACATCTAAAGAAGCGGTCATCCGCTCCAGGTGTAACCCGTCCTCGATATAGGTCAGCTTTAACATCCTGCTTGCCTCCTAAAAAACAACCCCCGCCTCTGGTTATCCAAAAGCGGGGGTCAATAGCGTCAGTCCGTACTGGTTGCCTTATGTTGGTGCAGGATTATGCCTACACCGCCCGCTTTGCATTGATCGATCCAAAAGAAGCCCAGAAAGAAACCACTTCGCAATGGTGATTATCGTGCCTGTAATCGCTGGAGCCTTGCCCATTGACAGCACAGACTCGCCCTTAAACTTAAGCCGCACGACGATTGCTGCCGAACCGCTATCGGGTCGCTGCTGCATCGCGCTATATAAGTTCAATAAGGGTGTGCTGATCATGGAATGGCTCTGACAAAAACTTACTTTGTACATACTACACGTGTAGTATTGCGATGTCTACTCTCTGGGACAAAAATTTTGAGGCAAAATTAGCCAAAGCTAGCTACACCATGAGACTTTGCCATTCCGGAGATAACGGCAAGAACTTTGAGGTAATAGCGGTTAGCGGTCAGCGGTTAGCAGTCAGCGGTCAGACGGTAGACATTCAAGTGGGCTGTTAATTCAAATTGCAACCGATGCTGTAGGTGCAAACGGTGGTTCGCTCTGCCCAAATTTACACCTCTAAGCAACATCTAAAAAAGCTGATAGCTGATAGCCGACAGTTGATAGCTAATTGCCATCCCTCAAGCTTTGCTCAAATAACAGTGGCAATCAGGCTTTTCAAGAAGAGAAGCGGCGATCGCGTTTAAGGCTACGGTTGCTAGCAGTCCACCGCCGATCGTGCCTTCCAGTGTGATAAAGGGCACACCACCTTGCATACCGACTTGCATCAACTGTCGCTTGGCAGCAGGCGCGTGGCTAAAGCCGATCGGCATACCGATGACGAGAGCGGGACGGAGCTGTTGGGTGGCAATCGCCTCACATACTGCAAACAGCACTGAAGGCGCGTACCCAACCACCATAATGCAGCCATCCGGCAAGTCGCATAGTCGCGCCTTCCACTCTGAATGCTGCCAAAATGCTTGTTCTGCCTCGGCGGCACTGGTGATATGGCAGTCATCTACCAAGGTTTCGGTCGTACAACCGAGATGGGCGAGACGAGTATGATCGAGCGCAGCGTGAACGATGGGAACGTCTGCCACAATACGACAGCCTGCTTTAAGAGCATTCCGGCTAGCAGCGATCGCCCCTTTACCTACTTTCACAAACGGCACTAAGCTCACATCCCCGCACGCCAGCACTAGCTTTGAAAGCAAATCAACTTCAATCTCGGAGCGATCGGATAGATCAGGTAACAGCCGCTCCAGCGATTCTTGAAACGCTTCAGGATGGGCATGAACAGCTGCATCTAACCCACCCCAGAGTTGTTCTAGCCCATCTAGCCGCGTCTGGGTTTCGACTTCTAGAAGCTTGAGTTGAGCGATCGCCTCTGCCTGTACGTGCTGGCACTGCTGATCACGCCCCAGCAAGCCTTCTAACGCCGATGCCGTTTGCCGTAGGTGGGCAATCTGCTGAATGATCGATCGATATTGCTGTTGAAGCTGCACCATCAAGGTTCCAGCCGTGTCGGTTTCTGGCTCACTTTCTAGCAGCTTATGAATGTGAGAGAGCTGAAAGCCTTGCTGCTTGAGCGCCACAATGCGTTGAAGCCGCTGCACATCCCGTTGGCTATACAGGCGATAGTTACCGGACGATCGAGCTGGCTGTGGCAGCAACCCCAACTGATGGTAATGCCGCACCATGCGAGGCGAGATACCACACCCAACGGCATCCGTTAGTTCTTTAATCGTTAACGATCGGTCAACCATCGCGTCATCCTCTGTCCTCTGCCTTCCACCCTCTACCTTCTGCCTTTTGCCCCTGCCTTTTTTCTTGACATTAACATCAATGTCAAGGTTTAGCGTGTAGGAGTCTTCCCGTTTGATCGCCATGCTGTACCCCTCGCGCTTAACCCAACTCGCTAAAAACCACGCTGATGTTGTTGCTGCTGCCCTCTGCGGTGTACTGCTGCTGTTTGGCTGGTTCACCTTACATATCGGGTGGGTAGGGCTAGCGCTCTTGCTGCTGCCTGCTGCGTATGTTGTTGGTGGCTACGAGAGTGCTTGTGAAGGGCTGACCACTCTCTTCCAGGAAAAAGAACTGGATGTGGATTTGCTGATGATTATGGCAGCGCTGGGGGCAGCAGGTTTGGGCTTGTGGCAACGCGAATACTCGTTCATTGTGGATGGGGCAACGCTGATCCTCATTTTTGCCATTAGTGGCGCGCTAGAAGGGTATGCGATGCGGCGCACTGAGCGAAGTATTCGCAGTTTGATGAGCCTCACGGCTGATACGGCGAGAGTGCTGCGGGACGGACAGGAAGCGTTGATGCCCGTCAATACATTGCAGGTGGGCGATCGCGTGCTCGTCCGACCTGGAGAGTTGATTCCCACCGATGGCGTGATCCAGGAAGGGTATAGCACGCTCAACGAGGCAGCCATTACAGGCGAATCGATGCCTGTTGAGAAGGCGATCGGGGATACAGTCTTTGCTGGCACCCTTAACGGACATGGCGCACTCAAGCTCACAGTGCATCAACCACCTGAAAGCAGCTTGATTCAGCGCGTCATTCGTCTGGTCGAACAAGCTCAAACTGAAACGCCGCCTTCACAGCAGTTTATTGAGCGGTTTGAACGCGGCTATGCCAAGGTGATTGTGCTCGCAGGCATTCTCTTAGTGCTGCTGCCACCCTTTCTGCTGGGCTGGAGTTGGGAAACGACCATTTATCGAGCGCTGATTTTTTTGGTGGTGGCGTCGCCCTGTGCACTGATGGCGGCAACAATGCCAACGCTGCTGTCGGGCATTGCGAATGGAGCTAGACAGGGCATTCTGTTCAAAAATGGCGCACAGTTAGAACTAATCGGGCAGGTACGGGCGATCGCCTTCGACAAAACAGGTACGCTCACCCTCGGTCAGCCCGAAGTCTACAAGGTCATCGCCGCCGATGGCTATGCTGAAGCCGACGTGCTCAAGGTTGCCGCTGCGCTGGAATCCAGTTCGGAGCATCCCCTCGGAGACGCGATCGTGCAAGCGGCACAAGGCTTGCAATGGACTGCTGCAACGGATGTGCAGGCATTTCCTGGTAAAGGTATTGTTGGCACCTATCACCAGCAAACGGTAACGGTTGGCAACGCAAATTTTGTTAGCCAGACGACGCAGCTTTCTCAATCGCTCATTGAAACAGCGCAGGTTCTAGAGCAGGATGGCAAAACGGTCGTTTGGGTCGCTCAAGGGCAGCAGGTGATGGGGTTGATTGCAGTTGCGGATCGCCTGCGTCCTCATGTTGCTGAAATGATCGCCCGCTTACGAGCGCTGGGCATCGAACAAATCGTGATGCTGACAGGCGACAACGAGCGCACCGCGCAAAGTATAGCGCAGTCTTTGGGACTGGATCAGGTCTACGCTAACCTGCTGCCAGAAGACAAGCTACACGTCATTAAGCGCTTACAGCAGCAGTATCAACACGTTGCCATGATTGGCGATGGCATTAACGATGCGCCTGCTTTGGCTCAAGCATCCGTCGGCATTGCGATGGGTATTGCTGGGAGTGATGTAGCGCTCGAAACCGCCGACATTGTGCTGATGAGCGATCGCCTGGAAAAGCTGGAGCAAGCCATTACTTTGAGCCGACGATCGCAGCGGGTAGTGAAGCAAAATATTGTGTTTGCGATCGGCTTCATCCTACTGCTGTTGCTTGCCAATTTCGGTGGCAACATCACCTTACCGCTAGGCGTAATCGGACACGAAGGCTCAACCGTTATCGTTACCCTCAGCGGTCTTCGGTTGCTTAAGGGTTGAGGGCAGAAGGCAGAGGGCAAAAGGCTGAAAGCTGAAGGCTAAAAGTTTTAAGTTGTGAATCACTCTGTTTCCCTATCCCTTTGCTTTCCCAGCCCCCTTGCTTCCTAGATCTCGCCTTTGGCTTCCATCACGCAATCATCATAAGTGACTCAAAATCTTGCAACCGAGTCGCCTCCAGCGCGTAGCTTTGACCGTAAATGCGCGGCAGTTTCCCCGTTGTTGCTAGCACTTGTCTAACTTCGCCATTGGTGATGGATGCTAGCGTGCGATTACTGGTGAGCGCGATCGCAGCCGCAATGCCAAGACCATGACCCACAGCCGTATTGAACTCCACAATTCTGCCTGCGGAACAGGCATAGCCATCAAAGCCTGATGCTGGGCTAACGACTGCCAGGTTGGGTACTGCCCGAAGCAGCGCATGGCGAATGCCAATGTTAAATAGCGGCGGATGATGAAACGAAATGCTGCTCATACCTTTTGCCGTTGCTTTGTTGCCCAAGCCTGTAATGCCACCCCGCACATCCAGGTAATAGCCAAACGTGCCGATCGCGCTGGCAGCGGGTACACCCCCAAACAGCATCTGAGCACCACTCAGAGGCTCTACAGCGCCTTGAATATTACCCGCATGGCGAATGTAAAGCTCTGATGCAGGCTTCACCACCGTTGCGCCAAAACTTTTTAGCCATTTGGTCACAAAGCTCATTTCCTCCAGCATGGCAGGCGTAGGTTTGGCGGCTCCCCGTGCCAGCGCCTCTGACTGGGCACCGCTGACATAAAACATGAGCGCATTCCACGAAAGGCGACCGCCAGGCAAAATGGCAATGTTTGCGTGATCCAGCAGCACGCCACTTTCAGGCAAAAACATTTTTTTGCCGCGAAAAGCGTGATAGGTCACAGAGAGGGCTTGACTGCGGACATCTGCGTGGTCTTGCCCCACGTACATGGTGCGGAGCCTACCCTGTTCATCAGCAAGGCTTCTACGGATTTGATTAATCAGAGCCGGGTCAGCACCAGCAGCGATCGCAATGTAGCGTTGTGCCTCCGTATCGTAGGGATTGGTGAAGCGTTTGAGATAGCTTAGCTCCACCTCTTTCAGCCGTTGAAGGCTCAAGCCCTGGCTTTCAAATGCCAGCGTCACGGGTAACTCTGAATCGGGCAACCCAAAGGTGCCAAAGCCCTGAAACTTCGGCACGCCTGCCGCTTGAGCCAGTTCTGCATTAACGCTGGAGTCGATAAACTGCTTGCCCAAAAAGATATTGCCGTTAGCAAGGTGAATACCCGTCAACGCTGCACCATCCTTTAGCACAGACTGAATTTGCACGCGACTGATGATGTCAGCGCCAACCTCGCTCAACATGGCACGCAGCGCAGCATCCGCTTTGCGTGGATCAAGCCCGATTTGTGTCACGCCCGATCGCTGCAAAAACTCTTGATAGATGGCAGCTGGCTCACCAAAGGTTGGCAACTGATACGCCTGACGGATATCAGCCGGAATGGTGGAGCGATCGAGATATGCCAAGCCTCCCCGTACCAAATGCCCGCCAACGCCCTCTTGGGAATTACCCTTGAACATCAGCAGCGTTCGCAGTGCTTTACCCGTGCGACGACGATACTCCCTAGCAGCACTGACCAGCGCTAGCACACCAGGCACTTCATCACCAAAGCCAATCACATCGTAGGAACGGGGCGGTTGTGTAGCAGCAGTCATAGTTGCACGGCAAGAAGAAATGACACGTTAGGAAACACAGAATAACCGATGTCTTTCGGAAAGCACCAAATTCTCTTTATTTTCTTCCGCTGCTTTGTGGCAGCGATCGTTACCCATTCGTCTAGCCAAAGTAAAGGTTTTCACGCTGGTTGCTCGGCTCTACGAAGCAGAAGAATACAGGGGGGAAGCGATCGTCCAATCCCAATTGGAAGCGCTAATGCTAACGGCTGAACAGGTGTTGCGATCACAAAGATACGCTCGTTAAAAAGCGACTCAACGTAATGAATCAAGCAATCGTATGGCTTTCCCCTTCCGTACCGTGTCAACTCATTTATGCCAAGACATACTTACTAATCACTTTGTTGAACGCAATCACATCAAAGTTGCCTCGTATTTCAAAACGAATCTTGCCAATAGAGCTGATATAGATCTCTATTTCACAATCTCGCTCAAGAGTACCTGAACTTTCTACCGAAAATGTTTGTATTTTGCTGTAGGGGATCGATGTGTAATCAACCTTTTTGCCAGTCAATCCTTGTACATTGGCAGCAATAATTCGCTTGCTAGTAAAGACAAGTTGATCACGCACGGTCTTGAATACTGCCAGCACTGTTTCGTCTTCAAGAAGGAAGTTGCTGATCGGTTTAAGCATTTGATCGACCGCGATCGGTTCGAGCTTGAACAAGACACTTTCCTGAAAATCGATCACAGCAACCTCCTATCGCCGATGAGCTATCGAGAGTTTGTGTATTTTAGCTGATCGTACTTGGCAGCTTGTAACTAAAGCCTAAAGGTGTAGAATTTTACGCCCAAATCGAACCTACAAGCTCGGCGATTAAGAATTAGCGATCGCTACGCTAACTATATGTGAACGATTCCATCTCACAAACGTATAGGACAGGCGTTTTCACCCTACTTGCTTACTGACGTTTGATTGATGATCTTAACGTTGCTCATCACCCGCCACAGATAACCTTTGAATGTCAACAGATAACTTCTAGACGGTCGGCGTGCATGGTCGTTGTTAGACTGCGGTCACTGGCTTCAAGCATGAGCATGGTGCGTTCCCAGAAATCTACCAATGGATTAGCAAGAGTTATATTAAGGAACGCGCCCTACAAGTTACGATCGCACTTATGTTTATTGAGTGGGTAGAAAGCCCATGCGATCGTACACTGGCTGAGTGGGAGCAACCCACACTTTGCCAGTTCCTTGAAATGTTTGCAGCACCCCTTCCCCGCTGGTAATGGCTCCTAAAAACGAATTAGAAGCTCGCTCGACGCTGAATCGTACGCCTTCAGTACGCAGCAAGGCAAATGAACCGTCTACCTGAAGCGTTTCGTTATTGAGCGACAGGGAAAGAATTTCAGATTGAGGAACGGGAATGCGAAAGACGACAATGCCTGCACCGCTGACTTTGGTTTGATAGCGACCTTCTCCGCCTGCCACTCGTGCCGAGAAGCTCTCGACTTTGTGTGCCTCGACTTTTATTGCATCTTCGCAGCAGCAAAACAAACCTTGATCGGCGTACAGCGTTTGGTTGTTAAGCTGCATCAGCCAGTAGTGCCCAAAGGTTGGCTCCAGATAAATTTCGCCTGTGCCTCGGTAAAGCGGCTTGAAGATGGTTTCTCCTGTACGGGCAGCGGCGATCGCGCCTTTCATGAAGCTACCAACGCCACTGCCTGCGCCCGTCGAACTTTCCATGCTGATCCGACCTTTGAGGAATTGCAGCGCTCCAGGCTCAGTGCGAACGGCATCGTTGTCGAGGCGGATACGCAACTGTCGAAGATGTACCCCCGCCCGATTGAGCGTGTAAAGCTGCTCAGCAATGGCAAAGTTTTCGCTGCCTGCCAGTGGCTTGTATTCTAAAAGCTCGATGGTCGTGCCACCGCGCGAAACAGTTTGCGTGACTTGGAAAGGAAGATTCGATTCAGGATTGCTCATTGGGTACTTTAGCAATTCAGCAGGTTTGTTGCTCACATATTCAGAATAGGGTTGTTATTTTTGTTTGTCAGTTATTTTGGTTGTGGCTACACCTCATAATCAAAGGTGCGTCATGACGCACCTTACAAAGTTGCGATCGCACTATAAGATCGACGATCGCACTTACCACACAGGCTATTTTTCAATAGCCAAATCTTGAATGCTCCTCAAGAATTCTGCAACGGCTACCAAAACCCGAAACGCAAACAGGCTAACGACCCCAATCACCCGCCGTAGACAAACCTTGGTGCTCAAAAGATAACCTCTTGGCAGCCAGTGTGCATTGGGTTTGTTAGCTATTGGTTGATGTGGCTGACCATATATTTAAGCAACAGATGTTGCAATTTGCAGTTGCATTCGTTACTCTTCTTTCGGGCTGGAGCTACTGCTTTGAGTTGGTTAGTTTTTACCTATTCTCTACCATCCAAATCGTCTTCCAGTCCACGGGTCACTTTGTGGCGACGGTTGCGGCGAATTGGAGCGATCGCCCTAAGTGGCGTACAGGTTTTGCCTGAGCAAGAGGATTGTCTGGAATCGTTTCAATGGTTGGCTCAAGAGGTGCAACAGGCAAAGGGAGAAGCACTGATCATGCGGGTAGAGTGGTTTGAAGGCGTGAGTGATCAAGACATCATCAATCGGTTTCGTCAGGCTCGCCAGGAGGACTATGCAGGACTAGAGACGAAGCTGGTGGAGTTAGAGAGCGCCTTGACAGACCTGGATGAAACTGTCGATGACCCCGAAGGGGGAACTGCTTCACAACGCACTTCAATTCGCGACGCCCTAGAAAAGCTCTACAAGCACCATGCCGAAATTCGCCAAATCGATTTCTTTGACTGTCCTGAACAGGAGAGGATCATAGCGCGCCTCAAGCAGCTGACTCAATCACTCCTCCCACAACGTCCTGCTGTAAACATTACTCCCCAAGCGATCGAACAGTATCGTCATGTCCAGTGGGTAACAAGACCTCAACCTCATGTCGATCGTCTAGCTTGTATCTGGCTAATTCGACGCTTTATTCATCCTGAAGCTGTGATTCGCTATGCCAAAACTGCCAAAGATCGCGAAATTTCCTTTGATATGAATCAAGGTGAGTTTCGCCATCAGGGCAATTTGTGTACGTTTGAGGTCATGGTGAAATCCTTTGGTCTGAAGGAGTCAGGATTGCAAACGATCGCAGAAATTGTCCATGAAATTGATCTGCGGGATGGGCTGTACTTGCACCCTCAAATTGCAGGTGTTGATGCTTTATTACGCGGTTGGTTGCTGGCTGGTTTTAGCAACGCGGCATTGGAAGCTCATGGAATTGCGCTATTTGAGGGGCTATATGCCGACTGTTTGCAGAAAGCTTCTAAAGCAGCCACTCAATCAGATCTTCAAACTCGCTCTACTCAAAAACCATGACGGCTCCTAACCCTTTAACCACTCATCAACCAGACTATTCTCTCAAACAACTGACTCAGTATTTTCTAAAACTAGGCACGCTAGGCTTTGGTGGACCGATCGCACTGGTTGGCTACATGCATCGGGACCTGGTAGAAGAGCGCCAGTGGATGTCTGAAGCGGAATATCAAGAAGGCTTAACCCTGGCTCAAGTAGCTCCCGGTCCACTGGCGGCACAGTTGTCGTTTTACCTGGGCTACGTTCACTATGGCATTTTAGGTTCTGCACTGGTCGGCATTGCCTTTGTCCTGCCGTCATTTTTGATGGTCGCTGCGCTGGGATGGGCGTATACCCTTTATGGTGGTTTGAGTTGGATGCAGGCAGTATTCTATGGTGTTGGAGCGGCTGTGATTGGCATCATTGCCATTAGTGCTTATAAATTGACGCGCAAAACTGTTGGTAGGGACTGGTTGCTGTGGGGCATTTTTCTGGTCAATGCCGCTGCAACGATTGTTACAGAGTCAGAACGAGTGGAGCTAATTTTAGCTTCAGGGTTCCTCGTTTTGCTCATTAAATTCCCGCCTCAAAATTGGTTCAAGCAAAATCGACTGAACAGTTTCATTGGAGTGTCGCTCGTACCGTTTCTGGCAACAGTGCCGCCTGCTCCACCTGAGCTGCTTGGGCAGATTGCCCTATTTTTTGCAAAAGCAGGCGCATTTGTGTTTGGCAGTGGTTTAGCTATCGTCCCTTTTTTATATGGCGGAGTGGTAAAAGACTTCAATTGGCTCAATACTCAACAGTTTCTTGATGCGGTTGCCGTTGCCATGATTACACCGGGACCCGTCGTGATTACAACAGGCTTTATTGGCTTTCTCGTGGCAGGTTTTCCCGGAGCTTGTGTAGCTGCGATCACCATGTTCATTCCCTGCTACCTGCTCACCATCATCCCGGCTCCTTATTTCAAGAAGCACGGCAAGAACCCTGGGATTTCTGCATTCGTCAATGGTGTAACTGTTGCTGCAACTGGGGCGATCGCGGGAGCCGTTGTAATTTTGGGACGGCAATCCCTGCGGGACATTCCAACGCTCTTGATTGGGCTTGTTACGCTAATCGCGTTGTGGAAGCTCGGCAAAAAGCTACCAGAGCCTGTAGTTATCATGATTGCAGCGATCGCCGGGCTAGTTTTGTACCCACTCATACATCCATAGACATGATGAAAAGGATGACTGCCACTTTTTAGATGGATGGCTAACGGTTCTGTTAAGCGGATGTGAATAACCTTTGCATCTACACCAGTGCCTTTGGCAGTCTGCTTCAACAGAATTGTTAGACACTCAGCTCAATATCTTAAAATATTTCCTCTTTTAAGTGAAACGTTCGTAAGTATATATACGTATCCTGAAGCCCTGCTTATCAGCAACTCACTCTTTATGCCTTGCAAAGATTAGGTAGTATCCAACAGGTTCGTGGAGGGTGTCTAACGGCACAGTTCAATGACTGCAAGTAACCTTTGCCACGCCACCAACACTTATAAATAGCGCGTTGCAGCGACGTGCTAGCTTGCGCTCTTTAGCGATCGCCCGTTGGAGCAACATCTGTCACAACACAGATATAGTTTTCTGCGATGACTATAATATTTTCTACATCCATAAGTTTAGCGAATGGGTTCTGCCTTCGCTCTTTAGCCAACCATGTCTCACGATTCTTCATCAGCGCGATCGCCCCTGGTTAAAACCATTCTGGTTCTCTGCCTCAGCCTACTGAGCCTATTTGTAATGCTTCTAACCGCTGGCATGATGGCTATTTGCAGTTTCTTTATTACCAATCCTGACCTCTATCCCGGTGACATCAGCGAGCGTGCGGCAATCTATCTTGGTTTCATGGCTGTCGGAGGCTGTTTATTGGAGTGGGTCTTTGTTTGGCTGTTGGTTCGCTATCGCTGGATGGCTCGTTCAACTGGGAAGTGGTTAGTGTACTGTAGCTGGGCAATCGCCGCTTTGAATGGTGTGCTGTTGCTCATTCCTTTAGTCGCCTGGAAGAGTACGCTCTAGCCGATGCAAAGTGGATATTTATGGCACTGGAGCGATCTCTGAGACGCTAACGCTGTGGGACTTGAGACTTGGGCGATCGCCTCGATGAGCGCAACCTCTTGCTGTGGGGGCGATCGCCCCTCACTGATACCGTTGAAGTACCGGGGTCTTCAGCTTCCCAACCCCTCGATAACCCTATTGCGAAAGCTGGCTAACGACCAAGCTCACCGGACGCAGACAACCTTTGCAACTCAACCACTTAACTTGACACGTTCCGGTGCAGCGACTGGTCAGACTCACGGCGTATTCTACTGCTGTGAATAAATTGACTTATACCCTCAACTAGCTCAGGCACAACTGGCAGCGTTGGATCAGAATAGGAAGCATTTTGCTGTTCAGGGTCTAATGCAACAGCTTTTAAGACGTGATTCAT
>NZ_JACJPI010000073.1 GCF_014695975.1 Leptolyngbya sp. FACHB-321 | reverse complement strand
CGTTCTCCAGTCAATTGCTTTGTCAATATCTTGGGCGGATTGATTGCCTATTGCCATCAGCCAAAGAAGCCATCCATTGCCCTTGACCACAATTTGCTCCTTCCGGCTTAACCCGAACTGACGTTAGCTACGGACGATCGTCCAACCGAGCGTGCGTTACAAACGGTACGTCTACGAGATCACCTTCTGCCTCACCAACCTGTACGTGTAAGCCAGCGCCGCCTGCTTTTGTACGGATATAGGCAAGTCCAACGATGCCCTGTTCTGTTTTAGCCAGGCTGGTGAGTGTCCCAACTTTTTCGCCTTCAGCCGTGATGATAGTACCTGTTGCAATAGTGCCTGCATCAGCATTGCTCAGACGAATGCCCCAAAGCTGCTGCTTTACGCCTTTATAGGTATCCAGACGGGCGATCGTCTCTTGCCCAATGTAGCAGCCCTTATTGAAAGAAATGGTTTGCCACAGCCCTGCTTCTAGAGGGTTATAGTCGTCTGTCAGTTCATGGTCGGGGGCAGGTCTTCCCTGCTCAATACGCAGACGCTCCCAGGCACGATCGCCAAGCGGTAGGGCACCGGCATCTGTTAAATGCTGCCACACCATTGCCGCACTCGCACGATCAGCCGTTAAAGTGTATCCTTCCAGCGCTAAACCACTGCCAAGGGCAATCCGTACAGTCTGTCCCGACAAGGTCGCAAGCCAGTGACTACCGTAAGGCTGCTTGGAGCGATCGTCCACCCCTAAGCGTTGTAAAAGGGCGGTGCTTTCTGGACCAATCAGGCTAAACGTAACCGTTTGTTCTGTCAGATCGGTCAGCGTGACCTTATCTCCAAAGAAAATGTAGCGATCTAACCATTTGAGCAACGCTTCGCGGCGATTGGGAGAAAGCAGCACCAAAACTGTTTCGTCCAGAATGTAGACAGTTGCCAAATCAATCGTGCGAGCGGTAGACGTCACAAAAACGGTGTCGCAGCCCTCTCCTGGTTTTAGACGTTTAAAGTCGTTTGTACTCTGGTTGTGCAAAAAGCTGAGGCGATCGCTACCCCCAAGCTGAATGCGTCCCCAATGGGAGCGATCGCACACTGCTACACCCGATCGAGCTGCTTGTACGGCTGCTGCATCGTTACCAAAACTCAACGGCACCGTACTTTCCTTCGTACTGCCATCTTCAAAAACAGCACCCTGCTGTATCTGAATTGCCCGCATCTCAGTCATAAGCCAACTCAATAACGTTCGTGTTTAGCAGCAACAGGTACTCTTCGCTCACTGCCAGCCATACTTATGCCAATACTGCAAGGCGGTGCTACACAGCTTGATTATGTAGTTAGGCACTTTTGCGAAGATGCTCAAGAAATTCGGGGTAGTGCTCTAACTCTTCTACCGATTGCAACGGTGGCATTTCTACCCAGGTAGCCTCCGCGTATAGCTTATCGACATAAGCATAGAATGCTTTTTGATCATCTCGGTGAGCCAGCACATAAGCATGAAGTTCTTTGCAGCTCATTGCCTGGAAATTAGGTTCACTCATCCTACGTACCTCCACTTGCCGTTAGGATAGATCTCAAGAATATTCTCTTCGCCCGCAAGAAAAAAGATATTACCGGTTCGTTCATCAATACGAACGACATTGACAGGTAAATACAGCTTACTGAACCAAACGCAGAGATTGAAACACTGCGTTTTCTGCTCTGGCGTGGGAATATTTGACACTCTGCGCCTTACGCTTACCACTACGACTCTAACATTGCTCGTAAAAACCCGGACAATTGCCTTCAATCGCCCGGGCTGCAAAATTTCAGTTGTAGGGTACGTTAAACGATGCTGTAACGTACCAGAAGAAGAGATTTCGATGGGTTGTTACTTCACGATGCCAAGCAATTCAGATGTTGCCGACGGCTTGAACTGTGGCGTTGCAGACACCTGTGTCAAAATCTCTAGCGGCTGATGCGCTACTGTCGATACTGCCGATCGCACATGGCTGGCAATCTCAACCGTCTTCACGTCATACATCTGAGTAAGTACCTTGGGGTAAAGCCCAATCCCAATCACAGGCAACAGCAAGCAGACTGTAATAAAGACTTCACGGGGCTTGGCATCCCGCAACGCTTCACCCTTATAGTCTTCGCTTTCTGTGCCGTAGAACATCTCCCGTAGCATTGAGAGCAGGTAAATAGGCGTAATAATCAGCCCGACTGCCGAGAGCAATACAACAACTGTCTTGAATGTATCAGTGTAAGAATCGCTAGTAGCAAAGCCCAGGAAGACACCGAGTTCGCCGACAAACCCACTCATGCCAGGGAGCGCCAACGATGCCATTGAGCCAATTGTAAAGAGAGCAAAGACAGTTGGCATTGATTTTGCCAAGCCACCCATCTTGTCCAAAGCTAGTGTATGGGTGCGATCGTAGGTAACACCAGAGAGATAAAACAGTGCAGCGGCAATCAACCCATGTGACACCATTTGCAACACTGCACCACTAAGACCAATCTCTGTGTAGGAGGCGATGCCCAACAGTACAAAGCCCATGTGAGATATCGAGGAATACGCCATCCGACGCTTCAAGTTTTGCTGTGCGAATGAGATGATCGCGCCATAAACGATATTGACAACACCCAGAACCGCTAGCAACGGAGCAAAGTAAAGGTGAGCATTCGGCAGCATTTCCATATTCATGCGAATCAGCGCATAGCCACCCATTTTTAAGAGTACGCCAGCCAGAATCATTGAAACAGGCGCTGAAGCTTCGCCATGAGCATCGGGCAACCACGTATGAAGCGGGAAGATAGGCAGCTTCACCCCGTAAGCAATGAGTAAAGCGGCGTAAACACACAGTTCAAAGGTGAGCGAATAGTCTTTTAGACCCAACTCGCGCATATCAAAGGTGACATTACCACCGTAAAACGCCATTGCCAGAGCAGCCACCAGAATAAAGATAGAGCCGACTGCCGTATAAATAATGAACTTGGTCGCTGCATAGAGGCGCTTTGGACCACCCCAAATCGAAATCAAAATATAGACAGGCACTAGCTCTAGCTCCCACATCAGGAAGAAGAGCAGAATATCTTGAGCGCAAAACACCCCAATCTGAGCGCTAAACATTGCCAACATCAGAAAGTAAAACAAGCGTGGCTTTTCTGTTACTTTCCAGGAGGCAAGGATTGCCAGCGTTGTTACGAGAGCGGATAGCAACACCAGCGGCATTGAGATGCCATCAACGGCTAAAGACCAATGCAAGCCAATCTGCGGAATCCAGTTGATCGTTTCAACCAGTTGAAAATCAGGGTTCTGAAAATCGTAGTTTTGCCAGAATGCGTAGACAATCAGTGCAAAATCAATCAAAGCAACGGAAAGGGCATACCATCGGATTGTCTTACCGTACTTGTCTGGCAGCACTGGGATAAAGAGAGAGGCAGCAAGAGGCAGCAGGGTAGCGATCGTGAGCCAAGGGAATTGAGTATCCATCTTGAGAACTTACTCGATGTTGCGGGAATTAAAGAGCCTTAGAGTTGCTGAATAACGGCAGCGACCCAAACTTAATCCGCAGAGAAGCCCACTTATCCAAGTGGAGGACTGGATAGTACCAGACGCGCTTGCAGTTGATAATTGAGCAGTGAACGCCAGATGCGAAGCAATTCGCTTAAGGTCATGAAGCTGGAACCTTCGATAGCGCTCACCGGATGTCTCCGTGACAGACTAAGCAGACGTGTTAAACAGACAATTGATAAGAATTTGTACCTATGGGTTATGTTACCCCACTTTATTAAGTTAATTAAACTTTGTCAGCTGTTATGTGACGCTTTTTGGAGAAATCTTTCTGCCCCATAGTACGCCTGCCTTCTACAAAAGCGACACGACGCTCTTAGCTAGGACGTTGTAGCACTACAGCTCTTTGTTGGGCGATCGTTTTTGATTGTGCCAATTGTTGCGATTTCGTTACAAAACTTTGAGCAGTCTCTCTATTCCAGGTGTCTTGTGTCGTTACGGAAGATACAATTTAGCGAACTGACGCTTGAGCGATTTGGCCATGCCAAAGTTCCCAGATGTAGAAACCTGGCAGCAAGCAGAGCAACTGATGCAGCCTGCGTTTATCCGGCTGATTGATAATCTTCGCAAGCAACTTGAACAGTCTTCATGGAAAGGGACGTATGAAGATGTGCCGCTTTGGGCTGAAGATGTAAGTGATGACGTAAAGCTTCAAGTCACGCAGCTTCAGGAAAAGCTTCAGAGCGCCTCAGCCGAGGATGTAATTGCAATCGAAGCCGCTTTAGCACAACTGCCTTCAGCTCATACGGGTTATCATCTACACCTTGAACAAGCCGATCAACGGGTCACTGTTGACCTCTGGAATCTTTGCTACCAAATCTGCTTTAAAGACTACGATGCTGCAAGCGGAATGACTCACGCTCTGGGGGAAACTAGCAGCAGTCAAACAGTCAGCATTGATACTGACCTCTTTGAGGAGACGGGGGCGGTAGATTGGAACCGCCTCGATCGCAAAACCCAACAAATTGTTGAACAGGTTTTTGGTACTTTGCCAGAGACCCATCAAACCATCAATCAACCGTAGGCAAACGCAGAATTTTAGCTATTTGCCCATTATTACTATTCTTCGCCACCCTGAAGCTTCAGCAGTAAAAAGCCAGCGCTAAGACCGACCAGCACTAAGACAGGGAGCAGTAAAGTAGTACTTAAGATCTCACTCATTAGTCTCGCTCTTCCTTTGTAATGACATTTTCTAGGCAACGATCGCAAGTAACACAAGAAATAATGGTTAATCCCTAGGGATCGTCGTTACATTGCTCATAAGGGCATTCTAAACCAGATTGGCACATCACTTTAGCGATGATTACAGGCAGGCTTAAAGGCTACGTATTTGAAATACTAAATGGTTAACCCTCATCCTCTAGCTCTGTCTCCTAAATTTGAAGCACTTGCAGCAAGCTAGAGGATTCAGTGGGCAATAGTTCAGCCTAAGAGCCTGGAGTTGCTTCGCCTTTGGCCTCAGTTGAATCGGCAGGGCTGGCAGTCTTGGCAGCAAGTTTCGCTTGCTCACGCTCTTCTCGCTTTTTACGGTCTGCTTTCAGCACATCTTCCAACACAATCTGCGCCTGTGCCATTTTCTCGAGATTGCTGCGATACAGTTCCAGATCTTTTTGCAGCTTATCTTCCGAAACGTTTAAGGCAGCACACACACGCTTAAGCGCTGCAACCCGTTGAGTCTCATCTTTGACTAAAGCGGCATCGGCAATTTCCAACAGGGTAAACAGCCCGATCGCAAAGAGCCGGCTGTACTTGAAGGATGGGTTATGAGCGATCGCACGTACCTGCTCCTGCAAATCATCAAACTCTGCAATTTGGTGTTTTTGCTCTAGCCATGCCAAGATTTCTTCGGCGGGCGATCGACTTGCCAGTGCTTCTAACCGCGCTGCGTCATGCCTATAGCGTTGAGGGTCGTCTTCTAACGCTTTACAAAGACCATCAAAAATAGAGGCTACATCCTGTTCAGGACGATATGCCTGCATAAACCGATGAAACGCGGTAAAAATGCCCAGTGCATAGAATGGATCGTAGTGGAAGTCTACGTTGACCGTCAGCAAATGCATCTCGACCATTAGTTCTTCTACCACACGACGGTAGATTGAATTAATCGGACGAGTATGAGTGTTGTAGAAGGCTCTCTTAGTGTCTGAGACGGTGCGGACGTTATTCACAGCAAGTTGAAATAGAGCAGAACTATTTCTATTCTCGCGCTTGGCGAGGCGTTTGCCAAGCTTTGTAGAAATCATACAGCCTGCAAGCGACCCAATCGTTAGCCGAAAACGCACTCCACAAGCCGCTTAATGCCGCTTTTTCAACTCTTCATTTTTCAACAACTCTTTTTCATGTTGATCAGCTCACTTTTGTGCGTGATTTAATCGCGACACTGCCCTTAAAACATATGGCTCAGGGTTTTCGGCAACCCAACCTAATGCGGAGCGCGATCGGACTTCAAAATGCAAGTGTGGTTCTGTTGTGCTGGGGGTGCCGGTTCTACCGACAGTGGCGATCGTTTGCCCCCGCTTCACAACCTGCCCTACTTTGACCTTGAGGGTAGCGAGTTGGGCGTAGCGGGTTTGCAGTGCCTCTGCATGGTTGATGACAACTAGAGTGCCATAAGCACTCTGGCTACCCGCAAAAGCAACCGTACCATCTGCGACTGCCAGCACTGGCGAGCCAACGGTAGCAGCTAGGTCAATGCCGCTATGAAAGCCAACCTTGCCAGTAAGAGGCTGAATACCCCAACCGTAGTTCAGCAAGAGCGCCGATCGCGACGGTTTTGTTGCCAGAGGGTAATTGTTCAGAATACTTCCGGGCGGGCTGCTGGTAGGTTTGGCAGCGGCAGTCGCCACAGGCGACCAGTTGACTCCTGGTACAAAGACTGCACGTGGGGCTGACTGACAGCCATTAAGCTCGAATAAGACATCCGGTCGTACATTGTAAGTTTTTGCGACATCGCGCCAAGTCTGATTTGGCTTCAGCTCGACACGGATGCCGTTATAGGGTGGTACCAAAATTTGAGCACCAAGCGGAGCCTTGCCACTACGAAGCGCGGGGTTAAACCCCATCAGTGTTGATGGAATCAGATTATATTGCTGTGCAATACTGTCTAATGTTTCACCCGCAGCAACTTTGTGACGCACCAGCCGTGAGAGGACAGGCGGCGCACAAGTAGGCGAAGATACCTCTGGTGACGCAGTTTGTGCAAGAAGGCGCAGTCGTGCATCTGCTGTCCCTGCCAATGTAATGCCACTACAGACAAAAAATATTGCTAACCAGCGAGAGCATTTCATACTGCCAGGTTCCCAACGTTTACGTGCAAAAGGACGTGCAAAAGTGCCTGCGGCTCTTCTACTGTATCGCGTCACCTTTTGTGGCTTTTCTGGTAGCGCGATCGCAATCCGGATGGCGGTACCAGAAGGAGAAGGGCGGGGACGACAAGAGGCTTGAAGAGAGAACATGGTTACAATAAGCCCATATTAATTGCCTGCGCTGATTGCTCATGCTTTGAGCATTCGCGCTAAGTACTGCCGTTGTTAGCTGATAAAACTATGAATCTCTCGCTGAAGCAGTTAGCAACCTACGTTTCGCTCTTGGCGATCGGAAGCGGTGTAGGGGTCTTAGGGAGCCAATATTTCTTGCCTCATAAGCAAGTTGAACTTAATCCGGCGGATGTACCAGCCGTGTTGCAGCCAAGCCCCAAGCAAGCTAGTCAAACAGCCGCTTTAGCCCCGTATGAACCGAACAACAAGTCAAGCAGCGCTAATTTCATTGCCACAGCAGTGGAACGAGTGGGTCCAGCTGTCGTCCGTATTGATGCGTCTCGTAAAGTGGTCAACAATCTTCCTGAAGCGCTTCAAAACCCCTTCTTCAAGCGCTTCTTTGGCGATGATGTGCCAGTGCCTAGAGAGCGCGTTGAGCGTGGCACTGGTTCCGGCTTCATTCTGAGTGGCGATGGTCGCCTACTGACAAATGCCCATGTGGTAGCTGGGGCAGACACCGTTGAGGTGACGTTGAAAGACGGTCGCACCTTTGAGGGTCGTGTTATTGGCTCAGATGCCGTGACGGATGTGGCAGTAGTCAAGATCAATACAACTGGGCTGCCAACCGTGAGGATTGGACGCTCTGACAACTTGACTCCTGGCGAGTGGGCGATCGCAATTGGCAATCCGCTAGGGCTGGATAATACTGTCACCGCAGGCATTATCAGTGCAACAGGGCGTTCCAGTTCTCAAGTAGGGGTGCCAGATAAGCGTGTTAGCTTCATTCAAACCGATGCTGCCATCAATCCTGGTAATTCCGGTGGACCACTGCTGAATGATCGGGGCGAAGTGATCGGTGTCAACACAGCGATTCGTGCCGATGCTCAGGGGCTGGGTTTTGCCATTCCGATCGAAACAGCACAACGAGTGGCTGACCAGCTGTTTGCCAAAGGTAAAGTGGAGCATCCGTACCTGGGGATTCAAATGGTGGATCTCACGCCTGCTTTACGCAAAGAAATCAACCAGGATGGTGAGACAAAACTGAAGGTTAAACAGGATCAAGGTGTCCTCATTGTGCGTGTTTTTGACAATTCTCCAGCCGCACAAGCAGGCATACGCCAGGGCGACATTATCCAGAAGGTGAATGGAAAGCCGGTCAAAACAGCCGCAGCTGTTCAGGAACAAGTCGAGTCCAGCGCGATCGGCAAGGCTTTGCCAGTTGAAATTAGCCGCGATGGGCAAACCCGCACGCTTCAACTTAAACCGGCGATCTTCCCAGCTAAATCTTAAAGCGCTGTCTAATTTCTCCTGATCTCTAAAGAGCAGTACAGAAGAGCAGTATAGAGGTACGCCAATCGGCTTGTCTTGAAACCAAAGCAACCTTTTTGCTTAGAATCTTCTTGCTCAAAAACGGTTTCTTTGACTGTTTATCACCTGTTCAAAACCACACGCGATCGCACTGCTACTTTCAATACAATTCCAACATCAGACTTGAAGTAGCCTTACATTAGCTTCTAGATACAAAGCATAACTAAAAGTCTATCGTTCCAATTACTGCTGTTTAAGTCAGCGCTAAAGTGGCTTCCAACTAAGGAGCTTCCTAACATTGTGAAGTTGTTATGAAGGCAACGACTGGTACGCTCCGCTACAAGATTACATAGTATCAAAGAGTCTAGGTTCTTTCTTCAGATGGATATTTACAAAACGAAAGCAGCATAGAATTTCATTAGAATTAACCAACTAATGGCACCGCTTTAGGGCACTACTAGCGCTTGGAGTTAATGATAGTTAGTTCACTCAATTTGGCAAAGGTAAACTCATTTGAAAACTTTGCTAATGCCTTCCTAGAGTGAATTTGAGTTACAACTTTTACTACCTATAGTGGACTGGTGTTTATGAGCTTTGCAATTCGAGTGATCAAACCATCAAGCTTTTTGAGCGTTGCTGCAACCAATCTGTTTCTTACAGAAATCAAAAAAGCTATTGCATCAAATGCAGCGATTGTTTTAGTCGATTTTGAACGCATTCCATCAATGAGCAGCGCTAATTTTCTTACAGTTGTAAAGGCGCTGAAGTTAGTGCGATCATCGGGTTGCAAGTTATTTCTTTGCTCGCTGAGTCAGCAAATCAGAATGTTGTTTGAGCTAACTGGCTTAGACCAGGTCGTTACAATACTTTCTGATGCTGACGAATTTGCTGCCTACGTTCAGATGCAAAGAGCTACTGTTGAAGTGCCCAGGCAGCCTAAAGTCGAAATTGAAGCAACACAGGTTGATGCCTTAAAGCTAGCAAGTTGAACAACTTTGCTGCGGAGGGTCAAAAGGCGTCTGCTTGGAATAGCCCCTCTAATGTTCAGGGGTAAGAGCGCTTACCTTATTTAAGAGGCTTCCATGTTGGTACAAGAGCTGCAACAGCGCCTTTTGACTCTAGGAATGCGGCAACCCGTAACGCCAGTCCTTCGTTGTAAGGAGCAGCAATAATTTGAACGCCGATCGGCAAACCGCCTGGACACTGAACTGGTACAGCAACGATCGGCACGCCAATGAAGGAGAGAGGTTGGGCATAAAGCCCTATATTCGGTCGTAGAGGCATTTCTTCTCCATCGAGCACCAGTGTTGCTTGACCAATTAATGGTGCAGAGCATGGAGTGGCTGGCGCAAGAATGATGTCGACCGTGTTGAAGAGCGCACGGACTTGATCACGATACCAACTGCGAAACCGCTGTGCTTGCAAATACCAGCTTGCTGGAATGAGCGCACCAGCAAGAAAGCGATCGCGGGTAGCAGGATCAAAATCCTGGGGACGCTGGCGCAAGTCGTTTAGATGTAAGTTGCTGCCCTCAGAACCAGTGATGATGAAGGCAGCGGCACGGGCGCGATGGGCTTCGGGGATTGTGATCTGTCGTGTTGCACCAAGCACAGTAGCGATGGCTTCCACGGCAGCCAGCACATGAGGTTCTGCCCCTTTAGTGAAGTAGCCATCCGCAATTGCAATCCTCAGTCCATCAATACCTTTAGTGAGTTCAGGTAATGTTGCAACGGGAGGGCGATTGGTGCAGGCTGGGTCATCCGCATCCGTGCCCTGAAGCAGGTCGAACGTAAGGGCTAGATCGCGGGTCGATCGAGCGAAGGGACCCAAATGATCCAGACTGTGGACAAACGGATACGTCCCTGCACGAGAGAGCCGCCCATAAGTTGGCTTTAGCCCAAAAATGCCACATAGCGAGGCAGGTACGCGAATCGAACCATTTGTATCCGACCCAAGGCTAAGGGGCACCAATCCGGCTGCAACGGAAGCCACTGAGCCACCAGAGGAGCCGCCCGTCATACGCTGCAAGTCGTGGGGATTGCGGCTAGCACCATAGTGGCTGTTTTCGGTGACAAAGCCATACGCATACTCGTCCATGTTCTGTGCGCCAACCAAAATTGCGCCTGCTTGCTTCAAACGTGTCACCAGGGTGGCATCCCGTGTTGCAGGCGGGCGTTCAGCGTTGATCTTGGAGCCAGCCAGAGTCGTTAACCCTGCAATATCAAATAAATCTTTGACCCCAAAGGGCACACCTGCCAATGGTCCGGGGTCTTTGCCCTGAGTGATCGCCTGATCCACCACCTCCGCATCCGCCAATGCCTGCTCCGCAAGGATGCTGGTAAAACAATTGAGGCTAGGGTTCTGGTTAACAATGCGTGCTAGGGCTGCTGTTACAACTGACCTTGCCGAAACTTCCTGGCTCCGCACGCTGGCGGCAATGCTGGTAGCATCTGGATAGTCTTGGCTCATGGTTCAAAAATGGGAGCAATTTCAATCTCCTCTGGCAAGGGAAACTCAGTAATGAGCTGCGCGATCGCCGTGATGCGAACAAAATTTTCGATCACGCCAGGTTGATGGTCTGGCTGGAGCGATAATCCTACCAACGCTGCCATTTGGTCGACGAGCATGGCTGGGTCAGGTGATGGCTCAGTCATACTGCCTCCGCAGCGATCGCCTGTTTTTGACCAGCTAGATCAGCAATATAAGCACGCCAGCCGCCCCATGCAGTGATTTCCCGCTTACCTTCACAGAGAATTGGCTCACCAATAACGCCCAATACTTCTTCGCCGTCTGCCAGTCGCACTTTACCGATGCAGAGTCCGGGCGGCTCTAACAGCAACAAAACGGCGACCTTGCTGGCAGGCACAGCCCAAACTTCGACCGCGATCGCTACGCCACCGGTGCTAACTCGCAGCATGGCAGGATGGCGATCGTCAATTGACCATAAACGGTAGGAGGACTCTGTAAACGCTTCTCGCACAAACTCAGCTTCTACAAGAGCCATATTGGCGCTTAGTTCAAGCCCTCGCATGAGCGTACCGTTTACGGCAAGATCAACTGTTGTTTTCATTCGAGTCGGGTTCATACGTGCATCAGCCGCCGTAACTAATGTCCCCCGATTGAACCATATTTGCTGTATCAATAACACCAGCACGTAGAATTTTGGCAAGCTCCTAAGTTCCTGGTTCTCCCTATGCTGCTTTTTAAGCTATGTAGGGGATGGGTCTAGCGATGAGGGTAAATTAGCTGCACATCGCGTAGGGTCGATGCAACTCTAATACTCCACCTAAGACTTCTTCGTCCGTGATACGTGAACTAAATTCAGCCGGTTGACAGCTCAAGCTGTTTCAGATGATGCACTAATGCGTGCAAACCCAAGCGATAACTGTCAGCACCAAAGCCACTAATCTGACCGATCGCTACAGGGGCAATATATGAGTGATGACGGAATGGTTCGCGACGATAGATGTTGCTAAGATGCACTTCAACTGTAGGGAGTGCCACTGCTGCGATCGCGTCTCGCAGAGCGATGCTGGTATGCGTGTACGCGCCCGCGTTGATTAAAATACCGTGGTATTGCTCAAGCGCATCATGAATGGCATCAACCAAAAAACCCTCATGATTAGACTGAAGCGATGAAACCGTTACTTGAAGCACTGCCGCAGCTTCTTCGAGCTGTCGATCAATCGCTTCCAACGTCAACGAACCGTAAATACCTGGCTCTCGTTGACCCAATAAATTTAAGTTTGGTCCATGAAGCACCAAAATACTAAACAATCGAAGCCTCTTTCCTCACAAAGCTGATTGTTTCTTAAAAATACATTTGCGCGGTTATCTCAGGTCATACGTTTCCAAGCAGGCATCGCAGCTAGCCTAGACATGAAAGACCCTACCACGCAGTAGTGACAGCGCTGATAATTAGCGACGTGGGGAATCTTTTACGGGAATCGGAATCAGCTCGCCTTCTGGCTGCCCTTCGGGACCCAAGATCGCCTCTACGAGCCTACGTGCCCATTCCTTCACCTTCTCAAGCACCTTATCAAGGTAATCCATCGAACAGATCGCTCCTTTTCTATAGCTTCGCCGTCATTCACGCCTTGCAGTTACATGAGCGCAGTACGGCTGTAGCCTGGTCACTTATTTCAAATTGTACCCAATTTATCGGTTAGTTAACAGTCCGGAAAGAAACTGTGTAGAGCCTGTAAATTATGAGTGCATCTTTTAAGTCTTAATCAAACGTTGTAAATAAGCAAGTCGATCGCGCTATTGATCCAGTTTTATTAATAATTTCCGTCGCAAACAATCAAGTGCAGTAGCAGTGCTCAGTAGACGAATCCAGTCTCGCCCACGCGACGCCCCAAACCGATACTCAAAGCTTTGCACCGCAGTCGGTCCAGCGAGACCAATGTAAACTAAGCCAACCGGTTTGCTATCAGTACCGCCATCAGGTCCAGCAACACCCGTGATGCTAAGCCCCCAGGTAGTGCCAAGGCGCGATCGCACACCAGCCGCCATTTGTTTTGCCACCGCATGGCTAACGGCACCATGCTCGTTTAGGTCGTGTTCACTCACATCCAGCAACTGCACTTTGATAGCGTTGTCGTAGGAAATGACACCGCCCAAGAAATAGCTAGAGCTACCCGGAACTGACGTAATGATCGCACCCAAACCGCCACCTGTGCAGGATTCGGCAACGGCAAGAGTCGTTTGGGTTGTCTTCAGCAGTGCACCCACAACTGACGCAAGCGAATCGTTGTCTGCACCATAGCAATCCAAGCCACCAAGTTCGCGCAACTGCTGCTCTACAGGTGCAATTAACTGTTGCGCCTCTGCCTCTGAACTAGCACGTGCAGAAATTCGCAGTTTCACCTCACCATGATTGGCATAGGGAGCAACAGTCGGATTTTGGCGGTCGAAGAAGGGATTCACCTTCTCTGCCAGTGCTGATTCAGAAACACCCCAAAAACGTAGCGTCCGGCTGTAGATTGTCGTTTGACCCCAACCCTGGCTTTGCAAATAGGGAACGGCAACATCGCGCCACATTCGCTGCATCTCTGCTGGCACCCCAGGAAACGTGAGAATAGTCAGCCCAGGTCGCGGTTGCCAGATAATGCCGGGGGCACTGCCTGATTCGTTTGTCAGCACCAATGCACCTTCGGGCAGTAGCGCCTGCTTACGGTTGTTTTCAGTAAAGACGCGCCCTCGTTGAGCAAATTTATGAGTAATGTCTGCGAGAATTTCAGGATGCTCAATCAGGGGCACGTTGAAACAGGCTGCCAGTGTCTCATGAGTCAAGTCATCAGGCGTTGGGCCCAAACCGCCTGTAAAAATGAGAAGCTGGGAGCGATCGCCCGCCTGGTTAACCACACTTTTAATACGTGCCGGATTGTCTCCCACCACAGTCTGGTAGTAGTGAGCAATCCCTAACTGCGCCAGAGCCTGTGCCAAGAACTGGGCATTGCTGTTGAGAATATCACCCAGCAGCAGTTCTGTGCCAACACAGATAATCTCCGCACTCTTGTCCGTGCTCTTGCTTTCCACACTCTCAGACATCACGTTAAAGCATAGGGGACGATTTGCGGTTTGGTCTCCCTATTGTCGAACCAAGGGGAGTTTTAAGCTTTGGAGTAAAAAGGTTGACCCTCAAGCCAAGCCTAAATTTAATGCCAGTTTCGATGCTCCGCTCCTTAAGCCTGCGACTGACGAGCTGTTTTCCACACCTGCCAGCCAATGAAACTTAAGAGCACGGTTGCCCCGATCGCATAACCCAGACCACTCGGCATCCCAGATATCGCCAATGCTAGCGTGCCCACCCAAAGCGTAAGTGAGTAAATAAAGAGCACCGTAAGCCGCTGAGACAAACCGGCCTGAAGCAAGCGATGGTGCAAATGACGCTTATCTGCCACAAAAGGCGACTTACCCCGCCTAAGTCGATCGAAAATGACGGCTGACATATCGAGAATGGGGACTGCCAGAATTAAATAAGGCAGAACAACGGCGACCGTCAACGCTACAGTCGTAACACCTTTAACCAGACCGATGATCCCAATGCCTGCCAGTGAGAAGCCCATGAAGTAAGCGCCACCATCACCCATAAAAATTTGGGCAGGGTTGAAATTGTAGCGGAGAAACCCTAGGGCACCACCCGCCAATGCAGCAGCAATCAACGCAGCGGCAGGTTGTTTCATAAAGACGCATACGATGAACATCACGACCGCAGCAATACCGCTTACACCCGCAGCCAGACCATCAAGTCCATCAATCCAATTGATGGCGTTTGCCATGCCCACCAGCCAGACGATCGTAATCGGCAGGCTCACCCAATCGGGCAAAGAAACCAGACCGATCGCTGGGATGGTGAGAAAGTCAATCTGAACACCAACTTTCCAGGCAAGCCCTGCCACGATCGCTTGTAAAATCAACCGGGTAACGGGAGACAAGTTAAACAGATCATCCGCCAGCCCAATCAAAAAGAAGGCTAAACCGCCGATCGTGACACCCCAGACCTCGTACTCTTTCTCCGGTGATAAAACGCCAAAGCCACCCGTCCACCAGACAAGCAGTAGTCCTGCAAGGGTGCCAAGAAAAATGGAAACGCCACCAAGACGAACCATCGGACGTTTGTGAATTTTTCTACCGCCCGGTTTGTCAAAGTGTCCGCTCTTCAGGGCAATTTTCTTAACGATCGGGGTCGTCAGGATAACTACTAAAGAGGACGCCAGAAAAGCAACAAGGTTATAAAGAGGATCAGGCATCTGGAAGAGTAGGTCGAGGATAGGCGACAGGCAGAGTGTACTACACTTCAGATAATAGTTAGCAAAGTTGTTAATCCAACTTTCTGAGCGATCTGATGCTCCCTAAGTTTATAACTGATTCTAAGCGTAGCTTTGCGTTTATAGCAGTACCAGGTGATTGATTGCTAGCAGCAATCAATCACCTTTTCAATGACCCTCTGATGACCTCAGGATCATTCTTAGAGCAAGTACAAGAATGATGACGACAAACAGCATCGTCCTCTCACGTTGAGATGCGATATCACGATGCAATGACCCGTTACATGGTCTAGGTTAGCTTACTGATCGCTTGCGTGAGCGATCGCCCTGGTTCAACAACTCTGTCTAAAAGTTGCACCGCGTTTCTTAAACAGCGCGATCGTGCTCAAACTTAGTGGTAACTGGAAGCTAACTTGGCTAAAGCCGAGGCGTTACCTGGTTATGTTAATTAGCCCTCTGAGATGCTTGCTTTGTCGGTAAAGATGCTCACCCGATCGAAATAAAGTGCCTGGGGCACGGATCTGTACCCCAAGCAGACAGTTCAGTGGTGGCGTAATGCCTCTCTTTTGCTTCTGATCGCTTTCGTTTATGGCAACCAAGCCACCCCTCCGTTTGGTCGCGAAAAGAGCTTGGTAGCGAAAAGCGATCGCGCTACTCATCATCGTGAGCAAAACGGTTGTAAAGATAGTCAAGAATATAGTTCCGCATTTTGTAGAATTCAGGGTCTTCCATGATGCGATCGCGATCGCGGGGTCTTGGAAAGGGAATTTCTAAGATTTCGCCGATCTTGGCAGCGGGCCCATTGGTCATCATGACCAGGCGATCAGCTAAAAACAACGCCTCATCAATGTCGTGAGTAATCATCAACACCGTGCAGCGATGATCATTCCAAATCTTGAGCAATTCAACCTGTAGTTCCTCTTTGGTAATGGCATCGAGTGCACCAAACGGTTCATCAAGAATCAGGACTTCTGGACGAATGGCTAAGGCGCGGGCGATCGATACTCGTTGACGCATCCCACCCGAAAGTTGCCCTGGTTGCTTGTGAGCAGCTTCTGACAGCCCCACCATCGCCAGGTGTTCTCGTACAATCTGTTTCTTTTCGGCTTCAGATTTGTTGGGATGTACAGAGTCCACTGCCAGATAAATATTTTCGTAGGCAGTGAGCCAGGGCAACAGAGCATAGCCCTGAAAAACGACCATGCGATCGGGTCCTGGTTCCGTAATGCGTTTACCGTGTAGTGTGACCGAGCCATGCGTTGGAGTGGCGAACCCTGACACCATATTCAATAAAGTTGATTTGCCACAGCCTGAATGACCAATCACACAGACAAATTCACCTTCTTGAACCTGTAGATCGACCTGGTCAAGTACAACATAGTTGCCCTTCGGCGTGGGATAGACCTTAGAAACATTGTCAATGACGAGAAACGGTTCCTGTTTGGAATGAGCCTGTCTGGTAGTTTGAGTGGTTAGAGTTTGCATTGTTAGAACGGGTAAATGTGCTCTTTAAGACCTGTTTGGGATTGGTTATCAGCGATCAGCAGCCAGAAAAAGCTGATCGCTGACGGCTGCTCGCGCTTCTTAGTCGCTTAGGATATTGCGAGTGCATTATTCAGTGGTACGTCTGCCATGTAAATGTCATGTTTGACCTCTAAGTTGTTGAGATAGGCGATCGGGTCGTCGGCATTAAAGGTTGTGCCATCAAACAGTTGAATCGACCCTCGACTGTAGGTGATATCAGATAACCCCAGTTCCCGTGCTGCTGTACTGAACACACTGACACGGCAGACTCGCTCTAAAATTTCTACCCAATTGCGGGGAAAGGGAACGTCGCCCCAACGTGCCATTTGCGTCATCATCCACAGATGCTCTGTCCGGCTGGGGCGCGATACACCCTGACCATAGAACTGATGATGTGCGTATTCCTTGGGCGAAGGGTGAATACTGCACACGTGAGGATTGGGATCACCCAAATAGATGTATTGCAGGTCAGTGCCAAGGTATTCATGACGAGACAGAATTTCACGAATTTCTTCACTGTTTGCCTCGTCCATACAGTAGTGACACGCTTCTAAAAGAGCCTTCACAAGAGCAATGTGAGTATTAGGGTAGGCCAATGCCCAGTCCTCTCGAACACCCAGAACTTTACCGGGATGCCCATCCCACACTTCTAGATCAGTGGCGATCGTGTAACCAATGCCTTCTACCGCTGCCCGCACATTCCAGGGTTCACCAACGCAAAAGCCATCAATGTTACCAGCCTGTAAGTTGGCAATCATCTGTGCTGGAGGGATGGTGTTGAGTTGGACATCGCGATCGGGATGGATGCCAACGGCTGCTAACCAATAGCGGAGTAGTAAATTATGCATAGAGGCTGGATGCACCACACCAAAGACATGCTGTTTGTCTTGAGTAGCCAGTAGCATCTGCTTCAGGTCTTGTAGGGTATGAACACCCTGGTCATAAAAGCGCTTGTCGAGAGTAACGGCATTGCCATTACGGGTGAGTGTTAGGGCACTGACGGTTGGCAAAGAGCGCCCCTCTAGACCCCCCAGCGTGAGCCAGATTGGCATCCCTGAAGGCATTTGGGCAGCATCGAGATAATTACCCGCAATGCCATCCTGAATGCCACGCCAACTGGATTCACGCACCAGGTTGACCTCATCCAGACCATGATGAGCGAAGAAACCTTTCTCTTTGGCAATGGCAAGCGGAGCGCAAGCAGTAAGTGGAACAAAGCCAATTTCCAGGTTGACTTTTTCTAAACCATGACGGGCAACCGCTCCTTTTTTGCGCGCTCGCAATTGTTTAATCCGCTTCTGCTGATTTAGAAAATAGATGATTTCACTCCGCATTGAGTAATAGCTGGGGTGATTCACCACTTCTAGTCGTTTGCGGGGTCGAGGTATATCCACCGTCATCAATTGCCCAATTTTGGATTCCGGTCCATTGGTCAGCATGACAATGCGATCGCTCAACAGCAGTGCCTCATCTACGTCATGAGTGACCATTACCGCTGTCACCTGGCTCTCTTCACAAATTTGCATTAAGCGTTCCTGCAAATTGCCCCGTGTGAGTGCGTCCAACGCGCCAAACGGTTCATCTAGGAGTAGCAGTTTAGGACGAATCGCGAGAGCACGGGCGATCGCCACTCGCTGTTTCATACCACCCGACAGTTGACCCGGAGGCTTATCAGCAGCATGACGCAAGCCAACTAAATCAATGTGGTGCTCAATAATCTCATAACGTTCTTTTGAAGAGAGATACGCTAGAACCTCATCTACTGCCAGTGCAATATTTTCACGCACGGTGAGCCAGGGCAACAGTGAGTAGTTTTGAAACACCACCATCTTGTCAGGTCCTGGTCGTTGGATGGTTTCGCCATCGAGCAGAACAATACCGTCGGTCGGTAAATCCAACCCTGCAATCATATTCAGCAGGGTTGATTTGCCACAACCCGAATGCCCAATGAGTGAGACAAACTCACCCTTACGGATTTCTAAATCAATGCCTTTTAGTGCTACATAGCTATTGCCATTCGCTAGGGAAAAGGTTTTCTCAAGTTTTTCAACAGCAACAAAGGTTGTCATGGGAGTAGGGAGTGGGGAGTGGGGAGTAAGGAATAGGAAGCAAGGGGCAGAGGAGGCAGAGGGAAAGCTTTAATTTGTAAAGAGAGGGGCGAGAGAAGCGGTCTAGGGTATGTCTTATAAACGTTGCCCAGACTAAAACTCAAAACTTTTTCTGGCCCCTGACTGCTGATTGCTGACCGCTGAACGTGCAATCGACTCAAAACTCAAAACTTTCATATCACCGTTGTTCTTCTGGCAGAATTTTTGTTTGCAACCATGCCATGAACTTATCCAGCAACAGTCCTACAAAACCGATGTACACCAGTGCCAAAATGATTTCGCTCACTTGGCTATTTTGGTAGGCATTCCAGATGAAGAAACCAATGCCCACGATGCCGGACATGACAATTTCAGCAGCAATAATAGCCAACCAAGCTAGACCGATCGAGATGCGTAAGCCTGTGAAGATATAGGGCAAGGCAGCCGGAAAAAGCACTTTGAAGAAATACTTTTTGCGCGATAGCCGCAATACACGAGCAACGTTGTTGTAATCCTGAGGAATTTGTCTAACACCAACGGCTGTATTAATCAAAATGGGCCATACAGCAGTAATAAAGATGACGAACAACGCGGCAGGTTGGTTTTGTTGTAATGCGGCAAGTGCGATCGGCACCCAGGCTAGTGGCGGCACAGTTCGCAGCAGTTGAAAGAGGGGGTCGAGAGCTTTGGATAATGTCTTGTTCAATCCAACCCAGATGCCTACGCTGATGCCGACCAGGGCAGCAAAGGTATAGCCGATCGCAACCCGTTGTAAACTAGCCCAAATCTGCCAGAATAAGCCCTTATCAGTACCACCTTTGTCGTAGAAGGGATAGAGGATCAAAGTCCACGTTTCTTGGACAACCCGAATGGGACCTGGGAGTGTGGCTCCTGGAAGCCATGAGAAAAGCTGCCAAAGCGCAAGAAAAATGGCGATCGCGATGATCGGTGGTATTAAGTCACCTAGTCGTTCTTTCACCTTAAAGCGAGCCAATAAGGGCAGGTCAAACACGGTTGGGGTCGGTTGCTTACGAGCGAGCGTCATGGGTCTATCCTTTAAGTGCAATGGTGAATAATTAACGTCCTGTTGGTGGATCAAATTTCCACCTAACAACCTTTGAAAAACTGGTGCAACTGTTCTCAGAAACCTACAAAGAAGTCACAACAACTTTGCAGTGCAGCCAAGCGTTGTAGAGGCAGAAAAGAGGACGGGCTTAAGAAGATTGCTAAGGCTGATGGAGCGACAAGTCAGCTTCTAAACTCGCTTAATTTTCAAACTATCCAAATACGCTTGTGGGTTCTCAGGGTCAAACTTAGTGCCATCAAAGAAGGTCTCAACTCCACGAGAGGTACTTTTGGGAATATCAGCCGTAGCGACTCCTAGTTCCTTCGCAGCTTCCCGCCAAAGATCTTCACGGTTCACCTGTTTAATCAAATCGTTTGCCTTAGCCAACGTATCCTTCGGTAAAAAGCCCCAACGCACGCTTTCAGTCAGGAACCACAAATCATGACTCTGGTAGGGGTAAGAAACACTGCCTTTCTCGTCCTTCCAGTACAGTACCGCCATCGATTTATCATCAATCGATCGCTCACCCAGGTTGTATTTACCCATCAGCGGTTCTAGCAACACAGACTCTGGCATACCAAAGTATTCGCGCTGAGCCAGAATGCTCGCTAGCTCCTTGCGGTTGTCGAAGTTATCGCACCACTGCTGCGCTTCCATCACCGCTTTGAGAATGGCTTTAGTCGCCTTAGGATGTTTGTCTACCCAGTCTTTGCGAATGGCAAGGTATTCTTCGGGATGATTCTTCCAAAGTTCTGCGGTGAGGACTGGAATGAAACCGATTTTATCTGCCACAATCCGATGTGGCCAAGGATCGCCTGTACTAAAGGCATCCATTGCACCCCGCTTCATATCAGCAACGGTTTGAGCGGTGGGCACTGTCAACAGCTCAACCTCTTGATCGGGGTCAATGCCATTTCCAGCCAGCCAATAGCGCAGCCAAAATTCCTGGTTAGATTTAGGAAAGGTATACGCCGCTTTGAATTTTGAGCCTTCTGACTTCAGTTTGTTGAAGAAGGCGACTTGTTCCGTGATTTTAATGGATAAGCCCTTACCCAAGTGTTTGTTGCCGATCGCAATCCCATTGCCTTGGGTATTCAACTGCGCCAACACATACATGGGCACTTTTGTATTGTCGGTAATGATGCCTTCTGAAATCAGATACGGCATCGGCATCTGCCATTGCCCACCGTCGATACCGCCACCAGCAGAACCGATCTTCACGTTATCGCGTGCAGAACCCCAGTTTGCTTGCTTATCAATTGAAACATCGGGCATCCCATACTTGGCAAATAGCCCTTTCACTTTTGCAACAATTAAGGGCGCGGCTTCAACAATAGGCATATAGCCTAGTTTGATTGTCTTGACTTCCGGCATCATTTCCGGCTTTAAATCGGCAACTGGAGTGGCAATTGGAGTAAATTGGGTCGTTTCTGGTGGATTACCTAAACAACCTTTTAAAAACACTGCGCTAGCCGATGCCGTGGCGATCGTCATGAACCGACGACGAGAAACATTTGAAAAATCAGACATAGAATCTCCTAACAGTCCAAGATGGGGCTGCAATCAAAAAGGCACACTGTCCAAACAGGGTTATATCGTTTACAAAATTTTCAGGTTCATGCTGAATGAACCCATCAGTCCTTCACGTGAACCTGCTACCAGTGCTTGGTTAATAACAAAAGATGAATTTCTACCTGGCAAGAGGCATCAAACTATTAGCCTTTACCATAGATAAGAATCTATTCGTAGTAAGAAGCTAATAGCTAAAAATCTATCTTGAAAATACTTTAGCTGTATAGGCTTGAAAGATCAATTAGAGCCGCTATACAGAGTTGCTATGCGAAAGGTAAAGTTTTGCTTATCGATTGTGGCTTACCTTAAGCAAATAAACTATGGATTATGCGGCTTAAAGCCCAGAAGCGTCTCACCACGGCTTTTTTGTGTGTTGCAATTGCTTGCTAAGGGATGCATACACTACAGCGAACGGACGGCATTGATCGGGCAAAGTTTGAGATCTGTGTAAGCAATGCTGCCAGAGAACTGTCAGCCGACCAGAGGCACAGAGCAAAAAGAGCAAAAAGGCACGGATGATGAGTCGGACACTGCTTCATTTCAGCGCTACAGCAGTCTTAGCGGGATAGGGACGGATGACAGTTGCCCTCTTACTTAGGCTTGGAACAGCATCGTTGCTTGGGGAGAACCGCACCTGCTGGCGATCGCAAAAGTGATTGCATTCCAGTGCGTTTGTACTAAAATGGGGTTGTTTTCGCGAGTCAAACTAATTTGCTTTTTGCCCGTAGCTAAGTACCGATCACGTATGCGGTTGATCCCAATTTTGCTGTCTTACCAAGCGCTTTAAGGTTGGGGTCAACTCGTATATTAGAGAACCTCATTACTGGAGGAGAAAGATGGCACGTTTGGCTAAACCAGACGATATGAGTAGAAGTGGTCTGGTGCGCTATGTCGCCTTTTTTGTGGGTGCCTTGTGTCTAGTTGGACTGGCTTCGATTGCTCTGCATAAACTACTGCCAGTACTGCGAGTGCTGGTGCCGGGGGTGGTTGGTTGGTGGCTTTGGCAGCGCCATTCCAAAGTGGAGAGACGACGACAAAAGCACTTACACACAACGTTTTACCAATTGCTGCAAGAGCATCACGGACAGATTACACTCCTTGATTTTGCGATGACAGCAGAGATAACCGCGATCGCGGCTCGTCATTATCTGGATAGCCGTGCCAAAGAGTTTGCAGCCCGCTTTGAAGTGACAGAGCACGGTGATGTAGTGTACGTCTTCTCATCACTGCAATTGTCTCGATCGCCATCTGCCTCTATACCAGTAGTTGACACTGTCGCTGGTGACCACACCGGGGTAGCAGCGCTGCCCAACTCTCTAACGCAAACTGAACTCGCCAAACGGCTGGGCGTGGCAGCAAAAACTATCAGTCGCAAAAAGCACTTGCCGCTCTTAAGCGACTGGACTCAAACTCGCGATCCAGACGGTGTGGGCTGGTCTTATGCGGCTCAAACTCAGCGCTTTTTGCCAATTATCGATCGCCTAGTTGCACAAGCCGAAAAGGCTCCCTGAAATTTCAGAGAGCCTTCGGCATGGCATTAGAGCGGTTCTGGGCGATCGTTCATGGCGAAAGCGTTGGCTCACCAACTACTGACAACCAACAACTTACGCAAGCAATGCTTTTGCTTTCGCAACCACATTCTCAACGGTAAAGCCGAACTTCTCCATAATCGTGCCGCCAGGAGCCGAAACACCGAAGCGATCGACTGCAAGAATATCGCCCTCAGCCCCAGCATACTTCTGCCAGCCCATGCTGATGCCTGCTTCTACAACCAGGCGCTTGGTTACGGCTTTAGGTAACACGGATTCTTTGTAGGCGGCATCTTGCGCTTCAAAGAGTTCCCAGGATGGCATGGAAATGACGCGAACCTTTTTGCCTTCGCTGGTGAGTTGTTCAGCCGCTTTGACGCACAGACCGACTTCAGCGCCTGTACCAATCAAAATGACATCAGGTGTACCATCAGAGTCGATGACTGCGTAGGCTCCTTTTGCCACACCATCGATCGAGGAACCGGCTAGATTCGGCACTGCCTGACGTGAGAACGCAATCAACGTCGATCGGTTCTGGTTAGCATTTAGCACCGCTACTTTGTAAGCTCCTGAAGTTTCCGTACCATCAGCGGGACGTAGCACCGTGAGTTCGGGAATGGCTCGCAGCGAGGCGATCGTTTCTACGGGTTGGTGGGTAGGACCATCTTCACCCAGCGCAATCGAGTCATGGGTCATCACCCAGATTACGCCCGCTTGGGACAGTGCAGACAGGCGAATCGCGCCCCGCATGTAGTCCGTGAAGATAAGGAAGGTCGCACCATAGGGAATCAACCCAGACCCATGCAGCGCCATGCCGTTACAGATGGCTCCCATACCGTGTTCGCGCACGCCAAAGTGAACGTTACGGTTTTCGTACTGCCCTTTCTGGAAGTTGCCAGTTCCTTTCAGTTCGGTGAGGTTGGAGTGGGTGAGGTCAGCGGAACCGCCAATAAGTTCCGGCAGCACTTTCGCCAGCGCATTCAGGGTGATTTCGGAGTGTTTGCGAGTGGCAAGCTGTTTGTCTTCGGGCTTGTAGGTGGGCAAAACGCTCTCCCAACCGTCGGGAAGCTTGCCGCTGAGAAGGCGATCGAACGCCGCTGCTTTTTCGGCATATTTCGTCTTGTACTGCGCCCAGGTTTCATTCCACTCGGCTTCGAGGCTAGCCCCACGATCGATCGCTTTGCGAAGATGTGCCAGTGCATCATCGGGCACAACAAAGGGTTCGTACTCCCAGCCCAGGTTATCGCGAGTGAGTTGGATTTCATCGGGACCAAGCACCGAGCCGTGCGCATCTGCGGTGCCTTGCTTGTTGGGAGAACCGTAGCCGATCGTGGTTGTCACCTTGATCATGGTGGGCTTGTCGGTCACGGCTTTTGCTTCCGCGATCGCCTTTGCTAATCCTTCCAAATCCGTGTTGCCATCTTCAACATGCAGGACGTGCCAACCATATGCCTCAAAGCGCTTGGAGACATCTTCGGTAAAGGCAATGTCGGTGGAGCCGTCGATCGAAATGTGGTTGTCGTCATAGAGCGCGATCAGCTTGCCTAGCCCTAAGTGCCCTGCAAGAGAGCAGGCTTCACCCGATACGCCTTCCATGTTGCAGCCATCGCCCAAAATGACGTAGGTGTAGTGATCAACTAGAGTCAGGTCAGGCTGGTTGAACTTAGCTGCTAGATGAGCCTCGGCGATCGCTAACCCAACAGCGTTTGCAATCCCCTGGCCTAGCGGACCCGTTGTCACTTCTACGCCAGCCGTCTCAAAGTTTTCGGGGTGTCCGGGTGTTCTCGACTCCCACTGACGGAACTGTTTAATGTCGTCGATCGTCACACTGTCGTAGCCTGTCAGATGCAGCAGAGCATACTGCAACATACAGCCGTGCCCCGCAGACAGCACAAAGCGATCGCGGTTAAACCATTTGGGATTCTTGGGATTAAACCGCAGAAACTGATCCCAAAGGACGAATGCCATCGGCGCAGCACCCATCGGTAAGCCGGGATGACCAGATTTGGCTTTTTCAACGGCATCGACCGCGAGAAAGCGAATGGAATTAATACAAAGTTGTTCGAGGGTTTGGGTGGTTGCGACAGCCATGACTTCTCTTAGTTTAATAACGGCGTGGGTGTGGGCAGGCGGACAGGGGCAAGCGATCGGGTTCAGTGATGCAATGAAGCAGCGCGTAGTTCAAATGGTTAATTCTACAATATGGCTCCCTCTCCTTAGGAGAAGGGTGGCGAAGACGGTGTAAGGGCGTTGCAAAACCTTCAACTTACTCTACTAGATAAGGTAGAAAGAAATGATCAGAAAAGAGTGAGCAACAATACCTATCGCTTTCCATTTAAAGTTTATAGCGTAAGCTGCCAATGATCTATCCCTTGTGAATGCAAATCTATTCATTATTCGCCTGAAGCGGCATTTAGAGTGAATGAACACTTAACGCCCGTCATCAACGACGCGCATTCAATTTCATCTTGAGGTGACCGCTAATTTGCACGTCCGCCGCCTGCCGTTGGTTAGACAGCACCGTTTGTCTCGAAGGATTCTCTCAAGGGAGTGAAGTAAACGAGAGCCAAAATGATGCCGTCCACCAAGCTACCCAAATAGAACAGGATGCTCACCCACCCTGATTCAACATAAGGCCCATTAACGGGTATGAGAACAAATCCGAGGACGTAGCTCACTGGCAGGAGGGTCAATGCCCATCGCCTGAAACGGAAAAGCCCGACGGTAAGCACGGCAGCAAAAACAATAAATGTCATATCCACGACGACTAGAACAATTTCGCCGTTCGCAAGCGGAGCGTTTTCTATTCTTGCAAGGTAACTTTGCAACTCGGGGGGGAGGGAGTTCTCGGTTGCGAAAGAGGTTACAACCCCGGCAATTACAAGTAGCCAACTGAGCACTAGCAATATTCTGAAGCTCTTCCGTGTCATATCGGTTCATCAAGAGAAAGATGTCTAACAATGCGTTTGGCATCAAGGGTAGAGGGGTGGAACAAAATCACATTGCCTTCCCCCCTTCCCCGTCTATCAGAAACGCTGCTCACCAGACTATAGATTTAGTGAAATTTACTTTGAGCATTGCTGCAACTTGCCATAACCTAACAGTAGCGACACAGCATGGGAGTAGTGTTGATGGCTCAATCGATTAATCCAATTGAACAGCGTCGCCAACAGCTTATTAATTGGTTCTTGCAAGAAAACCGCCACGAAAAGGGAGGAGCGCACTCAACGCATCCCTGGTGGCAGGTCATGTGTTTAACGGGTGTCGATTATTTCTCGACGCTGGGCTATCAGCCTGGTATTGCGGCGCTGGCAGCAGGAGCGCTTTCGCCGCTAGCAACTTTAATCTTGGTGCTGTTAACGTTATTTGGTGCCTTGCCAATCTATCGGCGCATTGCTGCCAAAAGCCCTAATGGTGAAGGATCGATCGCCATGCTCGAACATCTGCTCCCTTGGTGGCAGGGCAAGCTGTTTGTGCTGTGTTTGCTGGGCTTCGTCGCGACCGACTTTATTATCACTATTACCCTTTCGGCAGCAGATGCGACAGCACACGTTATTGAAAATCCGCTGGTGCCAGACTTTCTACATGACCAGGCGATCGCGATTACCCTAGTCTTGATCGCGCTGCTGGGTGCAGTGTTTCTGAGGGGGTTCCGCGAAGCGATCGGGCTTGCTGTTTTCCTGGTAAGTATCTACCTGCTGCTGAACCTGATCACCATTAGTGTGGGTGCATACCAGATTTGGCAACATCCATCGGCGATCGCAGACTGGCAAACTGCGCTCTTTACCCGACATCAAAACCCGTTTGCCATGCTGGGGGTCGCGCTGTTGCTCTTTCCTAAGTTAGCGCTGGGGCTGTCTGGGTTTGAGACAGGTGTAGTGGTAATGCCGTTAGTCAAGGGAAGCAGTACTGACACTGAAGAGTTTCCGCATGGGCGCATCCGCAATACCCGCAAGCTGCTGACGGCGGCAGCAGTCATCATGAGCTTCTTTCTGCTGACCAGCAGTTTGGTGACGACACTACTCATTCCTACTGCCGAATTTCAGGCAGGCGGTAAAGCCAATGGACGCGCCCTTGCCTACCTGGCACATTTCTATATGGGTGATGCCTTCGGTACTATTTATGATCTGAGCACGATCGCCATTCTCTGGTTTGCAGGGGCATCGGCTATGGCAGGGCTGCTCAACATTGTGCCGCGCTATCTGCCTCGTTATGGTATGGCTCCGAATTGGACACTGGCAGCACGACCCTTAGTAGTGGTCTATACGCTCATTGCCTTTGTAGTCACGATTCTCTTTAAGGCAAACGTAGAAGCGCAGGGTGGAGCCTATGCCACTGGTGTGCTAGTGCTGATGAGTTCTGGTGCCTTTGCAGTCGCTCTGGCAGCGCGTCATCATCGATCGCAACGGGGCACGATTGCCTTTAGCCTCATTACGCTCGTGTTTCTCTATACCACTGTCACTAATATTATCGAGCGCCCAGAGGGCATCAGAATTGCTGCCTTCTTTATCGGCGCGATCGTGGCAACCTCTCTCATCTCACGAGTTTGGCGATCGACCGAGCTACGAGCAGAGCACATTGAATTTGATGCCACAGCACGTCAATTCATTGCAGAAGAAAGTCAGGGCACCATCCGCTTAATTGCCAATCGGCTCCATACAGGCGATGTAGAGGAGTATTACTTAAAAGAACGAGAAGTCCGTGAGGACAACCTGATTCCCCCAACTGATCCCGTTTTGTTTCTTGAGATTCAAGTCGCTGATGCGTCTGAGTTTATCGATAAGATCCAGGTCGTAGGGGTAGAAGTAGGTAAATACCGCATTTTGCGCGCTCAGAGTGCGGCTGTGCCGAATGCCATTGCCGCCATCCTGCTAGAGCTTCGCAACCAAACCGGCAAGCTCCCACACGCTTACTTTGGCTGGATTGAGGGCAATCCCATCCAGTATTTGCTGCGCTTCATCCTCTTTGGTGAAGGCGATATTCCCGTCGTGACGCGTGAAGTGCTTCGTCGAGCAGAGCCTAATCCGGAACAGCGTCCGGGGATTCATGTGGGGGGATGAGGGAGTGAAGAAGTGAAGGGTATTAGGGCTTCGCCTGGCTTCCCCTGCATCTCTCCCTTGCGTATTAGCCTGACTCAACTGAATCGATCGCCCAACCCTTTAACTGGCAATGAGTAAAGTTCAGAAATGGCGGTGGTTGTCTAGAATGAGTCTGAAGTAGGTCGGAACTTGCAAATACGGTTGTGATTCTGATCTCAGCAGTTCTACTTGTAGACCCTCATGACCCCGCCGCCCCCTCGTCGATCGCAAACGCTTGTCGGTGCCATTACCCAGGCAGTGCAGACTGTTCAGGCAAAGATCAATTTTTCTAAGCTGAAGCTAAAGCCAAACGCACGGGTGCCAGAACTATGGGTGCAGGAGGCAGGAGCCGAGCAGGCAGAGGTCTATCCATTGCTAGGCGATCGCTATATGCTGGGGCGCAGCTCCAAAACGTGCGATATAGTCGTGCGGAATCCAGTTGTTAGCCAGGTGCATCTCTCGCTTAACCGAGACAGCCAGCGGCAAAGCCTTTTGAGCACCTTGTTTCGTCCGCCGTTTTTTCTTAAAGACGAAAACTCTACAAATGGCATTTATCGTGGCAAGCGACGGGTGCGATCGACTCGCTTACGACACAAAGCAGCTTATACGCTCGGTCCACCAGAACTAGCGGCTGCCGTTCGCATTCAGTTTATTGATCCACCACCCTGGTATGTGCAAGCCGTTCGCTACTGGATGTATGGCGTTGGTGGCGTGACAGCCCTTGCAGTGGCAGGGGTGCTGCTGGAGTGGCAAAAATTTTCGGTACAGCCATTGCCTGATTCGGTACAGGGACCCTTTGTAGTATTAGCGCGGGATGGGCAAACGCCGCTTAGTCCGGTGACAAACCGTACCCATACCGAGTTTAAGAACCTGTCAGACTTTTCGCCATACCTTGCGAAGGCGGCGATCGCCTCCGAAGACTCCCGTTTTTACTGGCATTTTGGCGTTGACCCGATCGGCACGCTGCGGGCATTGGTCGCTAACGTGCGAGGCGGCGAAATTCGTGAGGGCGGCAGTACGCTGACCCAACAGCTTGCTCGTAGCCTGCTGCGGCAGTACGTGGGCACCCAGGATTCGGCCGGACGCAAACTGCGCGAAGCAGCAGTTGCTCTAAAGCTGGAGACGTTTTACAGCAAAGATTTTCTCATGCTGACCTATCTCAACCGTGTCTATCTGGGCAACGAAGCTTATGGGTTTGAAGATGCGGCGCAGTTTTATCTGGGTAAGTCTGCCAAAGACCTGACGTTATCAGAAGCCGCGACTCTAGTGGGCATTCTGCCTGCACCCAATAGCTTTAACCCTGTGCGCGACTACAACAAGGCGATCGAACTCCGCGATGGTGTCTTGCAGCGCATGGCAGAGCTAAATCTAGCCAGCGCTGAAGAAATCCAACGGGCACGTCGATCGCGCGTTGATGTCAACCCCAAAGCCAAAGCGCAGCTAGATAATGTGCTTGCGCCCTACTACTACAGCTATGTGTTTACTGAACTTCAGCAGCTTTTAGGTTCAGAGCTTGCCGAAGAAGGCAACTTCATCATTGAAACGGGACTTGATCTCAAACTACAGTCCCGCGCCGAAGCCAGTCTGCAAGAGGCGGTCAATAATGCTGGGGCTAGCGCAGGCTTCTCGCAGGGGGCGATCGTCACCATTGATTCTCAAAACGGCGAAGTACTTGCGCTTGTAGGCGGCGTAGACTACAAAAAAAGCCAGTTCAATCGAGCCTCCCAGGCACTACGGCAACCTGGCTCTACGTTCAAAGTCTTTGCCTATACAACAGCATTTGAGCAAGGCATTTCACCTGGCACCACCTACTCGTGTGCACCGCTAGACTGGCAGGGACAATCGTTTGCAGGCTGTCGGACTGGCGGCGGTAGCCTCGATATATCTACAGGCTTGGCACAGTCTGAGAACGTCATTGCGCTACGAGTAGCTCAAGCTGCAGGGCTAGACAACACCATCCGCACGGCTCAACGCATGGGTATCCGCTCTACCCTCAAAGCCACACCTGGGCTGGTACTAGGCGAGAGTGAAGTGACACCGCTAGAGCTAACAGGAGCCTTTAGCATCTTTGCCAATCGCGGCGTTAGCAACCCACCCCGTGCTATCCGACGCATACTGGACGGTGGTGACTGTAAAATTCCGAAAGATGTCAAAACCTGCCGCATTATCTACAGTGCCGACCGAGATCCACAGCTTAGACAACCCGTTCTCAGCCCAGACATTGCAGAGACAATGACCAGTTTAATGCAAGGTGTCGTGCGTGGAGGTACGGGACGCGCTGCGGCAATCGGGCAAGGCGAAGCCGGAAAAACAGGCACTACTAATGACAATGTTGACCTATGGTTTGTAGGTTATATCCCCGGTAGCTTGGTCACGGGTGTTTGGTTAGGGAATGATAACAATTCCCCTACGTCTGGCAGCAGCGGCGAAGCAGCCCAACTTTGGGGCAACTACATGAGTAAAAGTGTGCGTTGATTGCAGCATCCTCTCAGTTGTTGGGCATAGTTAAACTGTGAGGCTTAGATTAAGTAAAGAGATTTCTGAGAAAGAATGTACCGCTTGTAGGGGACAGGTTTTGCCAGAAGCTTTGTGAATAACCGACCACGTTGGTATCAAACCTGCCCCTACGGGTATTTTGTTTGCTAGAAATCTCCTAAAGTCAGGTTTTGTGTAGGGTTATGGCAATGCTATACCTCCTGTAAGTTGTCAACGTTACAGGTAATTCAATGCTTAATCCCAAGGATGTTTTAGCAGTGAAGGGGCTGAAACCCCCTAATTGCAAACAAAGCTCATATCTCCCTCTGATAAATGTTGAGAATACTTACCGAGTCAGCGAAGCTCCAGTGGACGACTAGCTAAAAAGCCGCGCATGTGCAGAGTAAAACTGCAATCTTTACCCAAAATTCATCAATTAACTGGATAGAAGTGCGGTATTTGACGCTGGGTACAGTCAACGAGCCTTAAGATAACTTAAGAGAAGGATGTGCTACATCACCTCCAGACAACCTCACCCGTTAGAGCGCAGCGTGCATCTCTGCTCTCGACCTTAGCGAATGCTTGCCCCAACCGCTATAGACAGAACTTTTACAGTACTACGTTGAGCGATCGTCGCTGATTACATCGCTATCTTGAAAGAGCTAAGAACATTTGCCTTAAAGGAGTAGTGGGTGTATTTCTCCTAGCCAGAGCTTCCCCCTATACCCGCCCTAAACCATAGCACTGATAGATAACACTTCTCCGCACTGAAGCCTCAGAATGGTCTTAGAACAGTATGCTGTCTGAATCGTTGCACCAAGAGTTAATTGACTTACGACAGCGTGTAGCCGAACAAGCCCTCATGCTGACCCAGATGGGTCAGCAGTTGCTGCACTTTCAGCAAGCTGAACTGCCCCTGGAAGCGTCGCATCAAAAGCTCTCAGTGCCATTGCAGCAGTCGTCGATCGCCATCATCGAGTGGAGCGCCGCGCTTGAGGTCGTTGACTGGAATCTGACGGCTGAAAGGCTTTTGGGCTACAGCAAGCAAGATGCGATCGGTCGTCATGTCACCGATCTGCTGTCGCTAGAACAGAGCCACCGACTGATAGCTACCGCACGTAATCAAGCGCCCGGCGATCGCACGCTTCATCAAACGGTGACACCGGATGGCAAGCTTGCTGTCTACACCTGGCACAACGCACCGCTAATGAATGGGCAGCAACAAGTGACGGGCGTGCTTTCCCTGGTGCACGTAAACGTAGACTCGCCCGCCACAGCCGTATTGACAGAGGCTCACGACACAACACAACACTCGATCGCACCCCTTTCCAGCGATTTTTTGAACGCGATCATTAACACCACGACTGATCCTCTCTTTGTCAAAGACCAGCAGCATCGCTACATCCTCTTGAACGATGTCTTCTGTCAATTTATGGGTTGGCATCGCCCTAATGTGCTGGGGTTGACTGATCATGAGGTTTTTCCTGATAGCGAACAAGCCGACTTTTTTCGCGATACTGACCAGATTGTGCTGACCACAGAATGCGATCGAGAAGACGAAGAAAGCCTGACCAATCTGCACGGTCAGACTCACCTCTTCTCAACCAAAAAGTCGTGCCTGCGCGATGCTACTGGCAATAAATTTATGGTTGGCACGATGCGCGACATCACTGCCTTAAAAGCCGCAGAAGCTGCGCTAAAGCAGTCTAAGGAAGAGCTAGAAATGCGTGTAGAGGCTCGCACAGTCGAACTTCAGCAAACCGTTGTGCAACTTCAGCAACAAGTTCATGAACGACAAGCAGCGCTGCACAAGCGTGATCAAGCGGAGTCAAAGCTGCAATACATCCGCAAGTTTTTGGAATCTGTACTCCGGACGCTGCCAGTAGCAGTGATTGCGAAAGAGGCAAAGGATTTGCGCTACGTACTGTGGAATCCGGCGGCTGAGGCAGTACTCGGTGCGACCGCTAAAGAGGTGATGGGTAAGAATGCTTACGATCTGTTGCCTCTAGAGCAAGCTGAGGCGCTAATGGCTTACGATCGCCAGGTGTTGCAGACCAGAGACATCCTGGATCTTCCCGAAGAGTTAGTGCCAGCCGACGGGGGAGAGACACGCATCTTGCATACTAAAAAAACTGCTGTCTTTGATGAAGACGGCAACCCACAGTATCTTTTAGCGATCACCGAAGACATCACTGAGCGCAAACAAGCCGAAGCCGCCTTGCAGCAAAATGAAGCACAGCTGCGAGCATTGGCGCAGCGCGAAGAATTGCTCAATCGCGTTGCCAACCAGATTCGTAGTTCGCTGGATTTGGACACTATTCTGCAAACGACCGTGCATGAAGTCCGCAATCTGTTGCAAATCGATCGCTGTAGCTTTTGCTGGTTTCACGCCGAAGCCGATCAGCTTGCGAACCTCGAATTTACGCACGAATCGCGGGGTGCTGACTTTCCGAGTTTTTTGGGCACATACCCACAAGACCTCAGTAAGCCAGCTGATCGCCATAACCCCATTATCGAAAGCCTCTTAAGCCAGACCCCTTACCGTGTTGATGATGTGGAGACCGATCCACGTCTCAAGCCAGAAGCCCGCGACATTCTGCGTTTTTATCACTATCACTCGGAGCTACTACTGCCGGTACAGATACTTTCGGGGCGACGGGGCGGTATTCATTGCGGTCATCACAGCGCTATACGTCCGTGGAGCGAATCAGAAATTGAGCTACTGCAAGCCGTAGCAAGTCAACTTGCGATCGCCATCAACCAGGCAGAGCTTTATCACCAGAGCGTGATTGCTGCCAACACGGCGCAACAGCAAACACAGCAGCTAGAGGAAGCGCTGCAAGAACTTCAGGAGGCGCAGGCGCAAATGGTGCAAAGCGAGAAGATGTCTAGCCTAGGGCTACTGGTGGCAGGGGTCGCACATGAAATCAACAACCCCGTTAACTTTATCTACGGCAACCTCACGTATGCCAACGAATACATTCAGGATCTGCTGCAACTGATTAACCTGTATCAAGAGCAGTACCCAACACCGACGAAACAAATTCAGACCGTTGCTACTGCGATCGACCTTCAGTTTGTGATGACAGATTTACCCAAATTGCTGGCATCAATGAAAGTCGGTGCAGACCGCATTCAGCAAATCGTCGCGTCTCTGCGAACCTTTTCGCGCATGGATGAAGCCGAATTTAAAGCGGTCAATATTCACGAAGGCATTGACAGCACACTGATGATTTTGCAAAGCCGTCTCAAAGCACAACAGATGCGGCTAAAGGGGTGTGAATATGCCCGACCCGCGATCGAAGTCGTGAAGGCATACGGCAATTTACCGCTGGTTGAATGCTATGCAGGGCAGCTTAATCAGGTGTTTATGAACGTGCTGAGTAATGCGATCGACGCCCTGGATGAGCGCGACAGTCGACGTGATGCTGCAATGATGGAGCAAAATCCCAGTGTCATTCGCATTCGCACCGAAGTTTGCGACAGCGATCGCGTCCTGATTGCGATCGCAGACAATGGACCCGGCATCCCCGAAGCGGTACGTCAAAAGCTGTTTGATCCCTTCTTTACCACGAAGCCCGTGGGCAAAGGCACTGGCATGGGCTTATCTATCAGCTACCAAATCATTACAGAGAGGCATGGCGGCTCGCTACAGTGCCAGTCCTCTACTGGGGAAGGTACAGAGTTCCTGATTGAAATTCCTCTAAAGCAAGTGCCTCAGTAAAGATGATTGCAGCTCCCTGATTGGCTCTGATAGCAATGTCCTACCCGTTGGGAGGCAAACTCCAGATTCTATCAGAAAATTCTGACCTGAAACTTCAAGGCTTCCCTAACGTAATGCTAGAGAAGCCTTGAAGCAGGGATGAAATCAAAGAGCTTACTATCCCGAACGCAGCTTATTTGACAAACAGCATTTCTTGATAGGTCGGTAGCGGCCAAAAATCGTCGGCTACTTCGCTTTCAAGTGCATCAGCATACTCCCGCACTTTATCCATTAATGGACGAATTGTTTGGGCAGAATACTGCATATGCTCTTCCGGTGCAGCAAAATCATGCTTAGTCATTGCCTCACTGAGTTTGCTGATGTTATCCAGCATGGGTTGAATCAGCGCTGCCACTTTTTCGGCGCTTTCCTTGCCCATTTCGATGCCGATCGCCTTGGCGTTGACGATCGCGGTAGACAGTTCAGAAAGGTATCGCATTGCAGCCGGATAGATCATTGTTTTGGCGATACTCACTACCAGCTTGGCTTCTACCTCGATCGCCAGGATGTATTGCTCGGCATACACATCGAAGCGGCTTTCGAGTTCCACCGGAGTCAGCACACCAACGCGCTCAAACAGTTCTTCAATGTAATCAGCTTTTAAGACGGGTAGTGCATCGGCAGTCGTCCGCAGATTCGGTAGACCACGTTCTTCGACCGCCATTTTGTGCCATTCTTCACAATAGCCGTTACCACCAAAGACGACAGCGCCATGCTTGTCCATCACCTCTTTCAGTACAGTATGAACGGCAGCATTGAGTTCCGTACCCTTTGCCATCTCGTTCTCCAGGGCATCGCCAATCCAGGTAAGGGAATCTGCCAGGATGGTGTTCATCGCGACAAGCGGGCCCGAAACCGACTGCCCCGAACCAACGGCTCGGAACTCAAAACGATTGCCTGTAAAAGCAAAGGGTGACGTGCGGTTGCGATCGCCCGGATCTTTAGGGAAGATCGGCAATGTGTCTACGCCGAGTTCCATGACCCCAGCGTGGGCAGAACTAGTGGGTTGTCCCTGGCTAATTTGATTGAACACCTGCTCCAGTTGCGTCCCTAGATACATAGAGATAATTGCTGGAGGAGCTTCATTCGCACCCAGGCGATGATCATTACTGGCAGTAGCAACCACAGCCCGCAGCAAGGGACCATACTTGTGCAGACCCCGAATGACCGCGCCGCAAAAGAGCAAAAACTGCATATTGGCGTGAGGCGTATCGCCTGGATCAAGCAAGTTGCCTTGAGTCGCATTGCCAACCGACCAGTTGACGTGCTTGCCAGAACCGTTAATGCCAGCAAACGGCTTCTCGTGCAGCAGACAAGCAAAGCCATGCTTTTTAGCAGTGCTCTTGAGAATGGTCATCGTGAGCTGCTGGTGATCGCTCGCTACATTCGCCGCTTCAAAAAAGGGCGCAATCTCAAACTGACCCGGCGCTACTTCGTTGTGTCGTGTTTTGGCTGGAATGCCCAGCTTGTACATCTTCTCTTCTACGTCCTGCATGAACACCTGGACGCGATCGGGAATGGCTCCAAAGTAGTGGTCATCAAACTGTTGTCCTTTAGCAGGCGGTTTGCCAAAGAGGGTTCTGCCAGCCAGCAGCAGATCGGGGCGACTATGGGCAAAGTGAGCATCTACTAAGAAGTATTCTTGCTCTGCACCACAACTGGAGTTTACAGGCGCAACGTCGGTGTGTCCTAACAGCTTCAGTACGCGAGTGGCGGCTTTGTTCATCGCGGCGTTCGATCGCAGCAACGGCGTTTTCTTATCCAGCGCGACACCCGTCCAGGAGATGAACACTGTGGGAATGCAAAGCGTCACGCCATTGTCGGTCTCCATCACATAGGCAGGACTGGTAACATCCCATGCCGTATAGCCTCGCGCTTCAAACGTAGAGCGCAGTCCGCCGTTCGGGAAGGAAGAACCATCTGGTTCGCCCTGCACTAGCACTTTGCCAGTAAATTCGGTGATGACCGTGCCATCACCTTGCACTGAAATGAACCCATCATGCTTCTCAGCCGTTGCATTCGTCATCGGGTAGAAAACGTGCGCGTAATAGAGCGCGCCTTTGGACGTTGCCCAGTCTTTCATTGCTGCGGCAACCGCACCTGCCACCGATACATCGATTTTTCCACCCGTTTGAATCGTATTTTTAATAGACTTAAATACCTCTTTGGGCAAGCTTGCCTGCATCTTGCTCAGCGTGAAGACATCCGTCGCCCACAGCGCTTCCAGACGTTGGGGCATTTTGGGTGGTTGGGGTTTGCGATCGGTGACTTGAGAAACAGCTTGAACGCGCAATTCATGGGTCATGGGGCTTTTTTCCTAAACGGTTGGAATCTACGGACGAACGAAACTAAACGCCACAACCTCTACAAAAGGGACGTTGTAGTTGACCAGGCTGTAGGTGAGAGCTTAGTACACTTGTGGAACAAAGAACTGTTCGTTGTGTGGCGGACGCACGTAGTTACGAGCAGACTTACGTGGCGTCAGTTCTAGCGGTGCTGGTGTCATATCAACATAGGGAATTTTGCTCAAGAAGTGATGGATGCAGTTGAGGCGGGCGCGTTTTTTGTCGTCTGCCTCGACCGTAAACCAGGGCGCTTCAGGGATATTGGTATGGGCAAACATCACGTCCTTTGCCTGGGAATATTCCACCCAGCGATCGCGCGACTCCAAATCCATCGGGCTTAGCTTCCACCGACGCGCCGGATCGGTCGTACGAGACTGAAAGCGACGCTCCTGCTCGTCATCACTCACCGAAAACCAGTACTTCAGCAAAACAATGCCCGACCGGACGAGTATCCGCTCAAACTCAGGGCAGCTTTGTAAGAATTCCTGGTATTGTTCATCGGTGCAAAAACCCATCACGTGTTCGACTCCAGCCCGGTTATACCAACTGCGATCGAAACACACAATTTCACCAGCAGCAGGCAGATGCGCTACGTAGCGTTGAAAATACCACTCAGTTTTTTCGCGATCACTGGGCGTACCCAAAGCGACAACTCGACAGCCACGAGGATTGAGCGGTTCGGTAATGCGCTTAATCGTGCCACCCTTACCGGCAGCATCTCGCCCTTCAAACAAGATGACAATGCGGGCACCAACGTGCTTTGCCCAATATTGCATTTTCACTAGCTCTATTTGCAAACGAGACAGTTCGTTTTCGTATACTTTGCTTGAAAGTTTAGAGCTACCTTCGCTTTCAGAAAGATGGTAGAACGGCTTCTGCTCCTCAGCTTTGTCCTGCTTAGCGTTGTCCAGCTCGGCTTCTTTCTTTTTCTTATCCTTTTTCTTCTTATTCTTTTTCTTGTCCTTCTTCTTCGAGTGTTTCGGCTCCGCAGCTAAAGACTCTGGCATTGTAGTGGGCGAGTTGGTGCCGTTTACAGTTTCGGGTTCCATGATTGCCTTTACATGACATGAGGGCGAAGCAGCTAACAGACAGGCTTAAAGGTAAGGCTCTAAGAGAACACAACCTTCTAAGCGACATCAGATCTAGAAAGGCAAATACCGTTAAATGATAGGTAAAGCACTACAGACTAACGCCTCTATCTCTACAACGTTTTGTACAGTTCTTTAGACAGATGTAACACGAGGTGAACTTAGAAGCCGAGCTTTCCAATCTTTTGTTGTAATTCTTTCCTTACTCCTGGTCAACCTGCCTGCAATCAAAGCTTTGAGCCTAATCACTCATTACGTGATGTCATAAATGAGGCGGTAAGTTCCTAAATTTCAGCTTTTACACGGCCATGATAGTGTCTTTACACCCGCCCTATAGTAGGAATAGAAACATAAGATATTTGTATCAAAAGCCACTAAACATTGCCTAAACCAAAAATTTGTACCTGATGAAGTGCAGGACGAACTTGATAAAACCTAGTTTGCATACGAGTCGACTGATCAAATGGAAGGACGAACGAGGCTTTGGCTTCATTCAACCAGTTGCTGGAACCAAAGAAATTTGGCTCAATCGATGCTAGGGGGAAGTGGAGAAAGCAGGAACAGGCTAGTAAGGTTAGGTCACATGATCAATGGAAAGCAAACAGTGCTCAAGCAATGGGTGACCTGGGATTCGAACCCAGAACCAGCGGATTAAGAGTCCGATGCGCTGCCATTGCGCCAGTCACCCGTGGGGCAGGAAGCTTATCATAACAAATTCTTTCGCCCTCTCATCACGATCGCCCCTAATCCCTTCTCAATAAAGTTTGTTCCAACGCTGACCGCAGGCTTTAGCGAACGATCGCCGTTAACTCCAAGGTCTCTCCAGCAGCAGGAACGCGCAGTTGGGTCGGTAAGCCGGAAGCAAGTAACCGATCGCGAAATTCTTCTACGCTGCCAATGGTTTGGATGAGCTTGGGAAGGATGCCATCAGCGCGAATGTCGCCGATTGCCGTTGGTACAAAGAAGTGGGGCTTCAATGTTTCGACTAGATGCATGGCTTCTAAGGGACCCATAATAACCTGCCCCAACAGTGGAAAGACTTGACCGACAACCGGTGCGATCACTACATCCACTCGACCAAGGCGCTCTATGGGTGTCTTAAGGGGAAAGAGATGCGGTTCGTAGTAAAGGTTTTCGTCAGTGGTACGGTCGCTCAACAGATAGCCATTCTCAACCCGTCCTGGTTGAAGCTCTGCACCCGGAATCGCGGTAATTTTAAGCGTGTCATCTAGCGTAAAGGTTTCCCAATGGGCGATCGTGGTGACTTGTTGATAGCCAAGTTGCCGTACTGTTTTGGCTGCCGTTGGCGAGGCAACGACAGGAATGGCGCGATCGATCCGTTCTAAGGTTGGTTTGTGGCAATGGTCGTCTACGCCCTGAGAGATCAAAATCAGATCGATCGGGGGGAGGGTTTCGGGTGTGACAGCGAGAGGCGTATTGTGAGAAGCCGTAAACAGCCAGGGTTGACCATAAAAAACCAATGGATCTACCAGCCAGGGGTCAACGAGAATCGTGCGCCCAGCAAGATGAAAGAGCCAACTGTTCAGGTCAATCCGTGTGAGTCTCATCGTTCGCAATCTTTCTTAAAGAATCTAGCCTCCATCTTACAAGAGTGTGGGGTAGGGGGTGTAGGGTGGGAGAGAAGGCTAAAGGCTGAAGGTAGAAGGCTGAGGGTAAAACGTATGGAAAAGCAGCAGGACATTGGTACGCCGAAGATTTCCGTAGCGATGACGATCGCGGGATCTGACAGTGGCGGCGGTGCAGGCATTCAGGCAGATCTGCGGACGTTTGCCTTTCACAAAGTACATGGAACCAGCGCGATTACATGTATTACAGCGCAGAATACGCTGGGTGTAGAGCGTGTGGATGCCTTGCCACCAGAAAGCGTGGTGGCTCAGATGGAAGCGATCGTGACGGATATTGGGGTGCAGGCAGCTAAAACGGGAATGCTGCTGAATCAGACTATCATTGCGGCAGTTGCGGCTCAGGTGGAGGCGTTAAACCTGACTAATCTGGTCGTTGATCCAGTAATGGTGTCACGGACGGGAGCACAGTTAATTGATGATGCCGCGATCGCCACGCTTAGAACGGCGCTTATTCCTCACGCTACGGTACTAACGCCCAATCGCTACGAAGCACAAATGCTTGGCAATCTAGAAATTCACACCCTAGCAGATATGCAGTCTGCCGCTCAACGAATTTATCAACTAGGCGCAAAAGCCGTCTTGGTTAAAGGTGGTGGCTTACAGGGCGATCTTCGCAGTGTTGATGTCTGGTTTGATGGTCAGCAGCTGGAAACGTTAACGGCAGAGACGGTAGAAACGACGAATACACATGGCACAGGTTGCACCTTGTCAGCCGCAATCGCAGCAAATCTTGCGCTTGGTTACGAACCGCTTACAGCAACCCGCCGCGCCAAAGAATATGTCACTACTGCTTTAAAGTACGCACTGGCGATCGGCAAGGGACAAGGACCCGTTGGGCACTTCTTTCCCTTATTAGTCCATAACTCGTGGTCAGCAAGCAGTTAAAGCGTTGTTAAACACTAACAGTCCAGCTATTCCTGCCAGGTTGATTGCCAATCGGGACACTTGTCGCTTTCCCAGCCGTAAGGATGCATCCCACAAACCAGCATTGTGCCACCGTAGGTTTGACCATGATAATGTCGGCACCCTACACAGGTCGGGCGATCGTTCAAAAACGGCTCGACTGTATGGATCATTGGTTGTGCTGTCTCTTCCACCGCAAGCTCAATGCCTAAATACGCCTCCAAAATGGGATCAATGAGATCACCAAGGCGTTGCTCAAGCTCAACAACGAAAACAGATTGTACCTGCTCTACAACTTCTTCTGATGCTTCAAGAAAGGAATCAACCATTTCACCAAAGTCAGTGACAACTTCAGTACAAAACTGCTCTACTTCACTCACCATTGTTTCAAGCATTTCAGAAAATTCCTGCGACCAAGTTTTCATACGCCTATCCGTTAAGCCTCTGCACCTAAACGTAAGCATTCTAACGCCACAGATGCAAGGTCACATAGGGGTCTGCTCTAGGACGCTTGAGTCGCCTTCATATCTGTGAGATCCTTCAAGTATAGCTCACCTTGACTGAGGTCAAGCTTACCTCACTGATCGCGTCTCAGTCGTTTGAGTTCTTCCTGCAAATCCATAACTTGCTGCCGCATCTGCCCTACATCGGATGGGTCTGCTTTAGCAGGTTCATCATCATCAGTGACGATCTCTATACGACGTGGCTCCGTTGGGCGTGGGGTCTCTGGAGCCTCAACCGCTTGCTGCTGTGCTTTGTTTACCATTTCATCAACAAAACGACGGGCTTCTTCGCTCGTCATTTCGCCTCGCTCTACCATTTCGTCAGCAAGTATTTGAAACTGCGATCGCAGTTCTCCAAGCTTTGCGCTTGCCTTTTCGCCTGCATAGGAAGCAACGCCAATACCGAGATACACTGCTTTTTGGACTAAATCTCCCAAACCCATAATGCTTTAAGCTCCTGAAAATCTCAATTCTGCGAACGACGACTCTACAGTGCCGTCTGCAATGTTTTTAGCATAGGGACAAAGATGAACGAGTGTCATCGGTCTTTCAGGTGGAAAACCGTACCAAAAACGCTGATGAAATAAACGAAGCTGAGCAATGGCTGAAGGGATCATCGCTCAAAAAAAGCGACCCGGAGTCCACGCCTATCACAAGCATCCTGTATTGCTGCTACCTTCCGGTCCTGACAAGATTTAGGCGTTGCGATCGCATGGGTCCGGATCATTTACTAGGATAGCATCATCTGGTGACAGTCAGAAGCCTAAACTAACGTTGTTCATCCCTCTAGTTTTAAGAAGCGATCAATTGCGGCATCGCTGCGGGAAGTGCATTTCAACCACTGGTCAATGCCTAAATGCACACAAACCCCTTAAATGTAGGGGTGAAGTGCCTGCCGATTGGTCAACGCTATCTGATCATCATTTGACAAGCGCTTTACCTGACCCGATATCAAGGTGCGTTGTAGCATTGTCAGCGCCGTAATATCTTGCAGATTGCAGTTGCTATTAAAGTATTCGCACAAGGTCTGCTCCGCTTCCGCCGTGAGATAGCCGCGACAAATTGCCTTTTGTACAACCAGATTAATCGGACTCATATGCACCTTTCTTTTTACCCACCACGAACTCAAGTATGAATAGTCGCTTCCGTAAGCGGTGTAACCTTTAGATAGAGATCGTGCTACGTATGGAAACTCGGTGAGTGATAAGGGCGATCGTGGCGTACTTTGCCATGGCTTACTGACGGAAGACTGGCTGTTGGATACCCTCTCCGTGCAAACCTGACAAGATGTATTAATTTTTGCAACGGCAGTTGCAGCCGCAAGCATTGCAAGCTGCTGTAGGGAAGAAACACTACCTGTTTCGATAAGGAGATCTCCAAGCAAAAAACGCCTTGGAGAAGAAACAGTCTCACTATTACTTGCTCAATCAAGAGCGCAAACATAACGACGTAGAGAACTGTAAATGATTGATCACTACCACTTGACTGTCCAGCCGGATGGAGACTTTAAGATGAGCGTAATTCCTTATTAGGAGAACTTGAAGTATGGCGATTGAACTGACTGTACCCAATATGGCTTGTTCTGCATGTAGCGATACTATTACCCAGGCTGTGCAGGCGATCGACCCTAGTGCAACAGTGCAAGCCGATACTAAAACTAAACTCGTCGTGATTGAAACGCAAACGCCTGAAGCAACGGTGAAAGCGGCGATCGTGGCGGCTGGCTATTCTGTCACTTAAATGAGGCATAGAAGCATGGAAACCGTCAATCTCAAACTGCGGGGCATGAGCTGTGCGTCCTGTGCTAACAGCATTGAGGGCGCGATTCGTTCGGTGCCAGGAGTCAGTGCAAGCACTGTAAACTTTGGTGCCGAGCAAGCCACTGTCACCTACGACCCTCAAAAAACCGATCTAGAAAACATTCAAGCTGCGGTGAGTGAAGCAGGCTATGCAGCATTCTCGCTCCAAGACCAAAGCCTGCTGGCTGGTGAAGACGATACCGAAAAAACGGCGCGTGTAGCAGAACGGCAGCAGCTTACACGCAAAGTTTTAGTTGGCGGCATTCTTAGCACTGTGATTGTGGTCGGAGCCATGTCTGCCATGTTCAACTTGCCGTTTCGCATCCGAGCGTTAGACAGTCCGTGGATACAACTCGTACTTGCAACGCCAGTGCTGTTTTGGTGTGGGGCTGATTTCTTTAAAAATGCCTGGAAAGCGGTCAAGCGGCATACCGCAACAATGGATATGCTAGTGGCGATCGGTACAGGTGCTGCCTACAGCTATTCCATCTTTGCCACGGTTTTCCCTGGCTTTTTTACCGCTCAGGGACTGATGCCCGAGGTGTACTACGAAGCCGCAGCCGTCATCATCACCTTGATTTTACTCGGGCGGCTGTTTGAAAACCGCGCTAGAGGGCAAACCTCAGATGCCATCCGCAAACTGATTGGGCTACAGGCTAGAGATGCCCGCATTATCCGTGCTGGGCAAGAGATGGAAGTACCCATTCAGGCAGTACAAATTGGCGATGTCGTCCTAGTCCGTCCGGGTGAAAAAATTCCTGTCGATGGGGAAATTGTCGAAGGCTCCTCGACGATCGATGAGTCGATGGTTACGGGCGAAAGTGTACCCACTAAGAAGCAAGCAGGCGATGAGGTCATTGGAGCCACAATTAATAAGACAGGCAGCTTCAAATTTCGTGCCACCCGCGTTGGCAAAGATACGGTGTTGGCTCAGATTGTCAGGCTGGTGCAGGAGGCTCAAGGCTCGAAAGCGCCCATCCAGCGATTAGCCGATCAGGTAACAGGCTGGTTTGTGCCAGTTGTGATTGCCATTGCGATCGCTACCTTTGTCATCTGGTTTTTAGCGATGGGCAATTTTACCCTGGCGCTGATCGCCACCGTTGGCGTGCTGATTATTGCCTGCCCCTGTGCGCTGGGTCTAGCAACACCCACATCTGTCATGGTGGGTACGGGCAAGGGCGCAGAAAACGGCATTTTGATCAAAGGCGCAGAGAGCTTAGAGCTAGCGCATCAAATCCAGATCATTGTGCTGGATAAAACAGGCACCATCACGCAGGGCAAGCCAACGGTGACTGATTTTGTCACCACGCAGGGCACGGCGAATAGCAATGAGTTAAAGCTGCTGCGCTTAATAGCGTCGGTTGAACGCAACTCAGAACATCCCCTGGCGGAAGCAGTCGTTAACTATGCTCAGGCGCAACAGGTGAACTTAACCAACGTGCAGGCTTTTGAAGCGGTCCCGGGTAGTGGTGTGCAAGGCAACGTATCGGATCGGCTGGTACAGATTGGTACACAACGCTGGTTTAACGAGCTAGGTATTGACACTCAAGCACTGCAACATGATCGAGACCGCTTGGAAGCACTCGGCAAAACTGTGATCTGTCTTGCCATTGATGGTGAGGTGCAGGGAATTATGGGCATTGCCGATGCCATTAAACCCTCGTCGGCTCAAGCCATTCGAGCCTTGCAGCGCTTAGGGTTAGACGTAGTCATGTTGACAGGAGACAATCGCCCTACGGCTGAGACGATCGCTCGTGAAGTGGGTATCTCAAACGTCATTGCCGAGGTGCGTCCCGACCAGAAGGTCGCTGTGATTGAGTCACTGCAACGCGGCACTATGGGCGTACCCGCCGCTGCCCCTAGGCCGTTAAAGGCAGGTGCTAAAGCCAAACATACTAAAGCCAAAATCGTGGCAATGGTAGGTGATGGTATTAATGATGCTCCGGCTCTAGCTCAAGCAGATGTAGGGATCGCCATTGGAACGGGCACTGATGTGGCGATCGCCGCGAGCGATATCACCTTGATTTCGGGCGATCTGCAAAGTATTGTCACCGCCATTCAACTGTCTCGTGCCACGATGCAAAACATTCGCCAAAATCTCTTCTTTGCCTTTATCTACAACGTTGCTGGCATTCCGATCGCCGCTGGCATTCTGTTCCCCTTCGTTGGCTGGTTGTTGAGTCCCATGATTGCAGGTGGTGCCATGGCGTTTAGCTCTGTCTCAGTCATCACAAATGCCCTGCGGTTACGAAATTTTCAGCTCAAAGCGACAACATAAGCTGGCAAACACAAGCTGACAGGAGGCTTAATCAATGGTTAGCAGAAAAACGCTAGTTACCAAGCTTGCAGGTTTAGGTCTCTTTCTGGGTCTAGCTTCAAGCGGAGCACTTCTTTCTTCGAGCGACTACGCTAACGCTCAGATGGCAATGGCAATGCCTGACCATCAAACGTCTCAGTTTCACCGCCTTGAGCAACCTCTGGGTCTAAAAATTGGTGTGGTTGTGGGTGGTGCTGCATTAATAGGGCTAGAAGTTTGGTGGTTTCTCTTCAGCAAAAAGCAGTCACGTAAGGCAGAAGCAACGCAAGGCGTGCAAGAGCTGACCATTATCGTTGATGGTGGCTATGAACCCAGCCGGATTGTTGCAAGCGTGGGGCAACCCGTCCGGCTCAATTTCTTTCGCAAAGATCCTAGTAGTTGCCTTGAAACCGTATTAGTACCCGCTTTCCACATTGCACGGAAGCTGAATTTGAATCAGGTCACAGCGGTGGAGTTTACGCCCGATAAGCCGGGGCACTATCCATTCACCTGCGGCATGAATATGTTTCAGGGTGTTGTAGAAGTTGAAGCGGCTGCACCGAAGCCAATGCGTCAGCTTACTGCACTGTAAGGAGATCTGAATTAAGGCAGCCTTTCCCGATAGCAGAAACCAAAATCATCACCGCATTTGTGCAAACATACAAAATTACCATAGGGGAAAACGATCGCTCCCCCTGGTAATGACCCTACGATCATCAGCTAAGTAGGGTTTTGGACTTTGACTTTGGGTGTGGCAGGTTGAGACTTTGAGGACGTTCGATCGGAGAAATCACGCAGCAGCCCCATAATAGCTGGAACCACCGTGGGCGTCAGGATGGTAGAGAAGGCAAGTCCGCCGGTCAGAACGATGCCCAAGCCCTGATACAGCTCTGCGCCTTGACCGGGAACCACCGCCAGCGGCAGCATTCCCAAAATACTGGTGCCAGCCGCCATGAAGATCGCCCGCAGACGATCGCGGGTAGCGTTGTAGAGCGAGGCATCGTAGTCGTCGCCTTCCTGCTGGAGTTGCAGGGCGCGATCAACCAGCAGAATCGCATTGTTCACCACGACTCCCGTCAGGATAACAAAACCCAGCGCCGTGATCATATCCAGCGGCACTACCCAGCCCAGCACCCGATTCACCAGCACCAGACTCAACAACGCCCCGCTCATGCCCATCGGCACCGTTGCCATAATCACCAGTGGATAGAGAAAAGAGCGGTAGAGCGCGACCAGCAACAGGTAGGTAATGAAGACAGAAAACGCGAAGGCACTTGCCAACTCAGACACTGTTTTTGCTAATTGATCGGCTGAACCTGCAAGCTCCAGACGGTAGCCTGCGGGGAGCTGCGATCGCAGAGGAGCCAAAATTTCATTCTCGGTGCGTTGGACAAGAGAGCCAAGTGGCGCATCGGGGGCAAGAGAAATGGTTAGCGAAACCGCCCGTTCTAGATCAACGTGGTTGATCACATCGGGTCCGGTGGTTTCTCGCACCTCGGCAACATCACTCAGTTGGATTTGTCGCTGCCGTGCAAATAGGGGCAACTGGCGCAGTTGTTCTGGCGTTTCCACCGCTGCGCTGCTCAATTCCACTGAGACATCCAGTTCCTCTTTGCCGTCGATAAAATTCGATGCTAACCGTCCGCCCAGCGCTGCTTCCACCAGTGAACCAACTTCTGTCTCAGACAACCCTACTTCTGCTAGCCGCTCGCGGTTGGGAATGACTTGAATTTCGCCAGCGCCCATCACAAAATTCGATCGCACGCTTTGCACTCCGGGCAAGGCACGCAGTTTACCCGTAATTTCTTGCTCCAGGTCACTCAACTGCTCCAGCTCGGCTCCCACAATATCCACATCAAATTCCTTACCGGGATCGCGGAAGATGGAGATGCGGGTAGGAATGACAAAGCGATAGCCCGCAAAATCGCTAGCCTTTGCCCTCAGGCGGTTGACCATCTCAGCTAACCCTGCGGTGGTGGCAAATTCTGGTTTGAGGATGGTAGCAATGCCACGCAAGGCACCGGGGCGATCGACGTACATGATGCGCTCGACTTCCGGCTGCGATCGTAGGAAATTTTGCACAGGTTGCGACTGCCGAATGGCTTCGGGAATGCTGGTTCCGGGCATCGGCTCAGCCCGCAGCACTACTAGGTTACGGTTGCCTTCGGGCAAATAGTCGGCAGGCGGCAACAGGAGAATGCTCAGCAAGAGCAACCCGACCGGAATGCCCAATAGCAGCAGTCTACGCCCTACGCGTCGGCGACCGATCGACCAACTCACCGTTGAGGCAAGAAAGTTTTCTAGCTTGCCCTGAAAGTAGCGGAAGACATCGGAGGTGCGGTAAACCGCCTGCTGCACTTTGCCAAACAGACCCGGTGGAAGCGGTACAGCGGATGACGTGGTGGTCGATAGCATTCGCTGTGCCTCTGCCTGGTCAAGAAATAGCCCAGAAAGCATAGGTACCAGGGTAACCGCCGAAAACAGGGCAAAGATGGCAGAACACGAAAGGGCGATCGCCATATCGGCAAACAACTGTCCCGCTTCCCCGGTCACCATAATCAGAGGCAGGAAGACGATTACATTAGTCAGCGTCGAGCCGAGCATCGCTGCCCACACTTCTTGCGTGCCCTCGATCGCAGCCCGCATTGCGCTTTTGCCCTTCTGCATGTGGGTGAAAATGTTTTCGATCACAACGATCGCGCAATCCACCACCATACCCACCGCAAAAGCGACTCCAGCCAGACTAATGAGATTCAGCGTGCGACCAAACAGTTGCAACACAATGAAAATAGTAATCAAGCAAATGGGAATCGTCAGGGCTACCACGGCAACGGTTCGCATCGAACCCAAGAACAGCAACAGCACGAGTGTGGCTAGTAAGGCACCGCTGATCAGGTTTCCTTGCAGCAGGTCGATCGACTGCTGAATGTACTGGCTTTCGTCGTAGTTGTAGGCGAAGCGCAGGGCTTCTCCCTGACGGTTTAGCTCGCCTTCCAACTGCGTGATAGTATCGCGTACCCCCTTGGCAACCTCGGGCACGTTGGCACCGACTTGCCGAATCACGCCGATCGCCACCGTTGGCGTACCGTTAAAAACCAGCGCGCTATCCTGCACTTTGCGCCCCATTTGCGCCTTGGCTACATCCCGCAGATACACCGTCCCGGAGGCATCTCGCCGCAGCACAAAACCCTCGATTTGCGCCAAATCTTGCGATCGACTCAGCGTTCTGACGCGGTATTCGCGCCGTCCCAGAATCAACGGACCGCCGCGAATATCACGGTTGTTGGCTTGCAGCATTTGCACCACATCACCGATCGTCAGGTTGCGGTCCGACAGCGCTTTCGGGTCAACTTTGACTTCTACTTCTCGCCGCTGTCCACCCACAATCAAAAATTGCCCGGTGCCTTCTACCCGTCGCAGTCGCGGTACAATCACCTCTTCTGCCAGATCGCGGTAGTGGTTGGGGTCGCCTTTGCTATCCTGGGGCACCATCGGAATCCACATCATCGGCGAACTGCTGCCGCCCACCAGTTCCACGTTGGACTCGTCTGCTTCGGGAGGCAAACTATCTGCTTGCTGGAGCCGATTGATCACATCCACCAATCGCCCTTCTAGATCCGCACCGGGCGTGAATTCCAGGGTGATGGCGCTGCGTCCAGCACGAGAATTGCTGCTAATCTCTTGCACGCCCAACACCTGTTCCATCTGTTCTTCGATCGGGCGTGTCACCAAGTCTTCTACTTCAGTGGGTCCCGCTCCAGGATAGGTGGTCGTGATGGTAATTTCGGGACGATCGCCACCGGGCTGTAGCTCCAGCGGCAGCCCTAACAGGGCAAACACCCCAAAGATTGCCAGCAAGCAAAACAAGACGAAGGTGCCGTGTCGCCATCGCACAGCCAGTTCAATGAGATTCATCGCAGTATCCTCTAGCTGTTGCTGTTCTGAACGACTTTCACAGGTGCACTGTCCCGCAGTCCATCGCTGCCGCGTAAGACAATTTCCTGCCCGGTACGTAAAGCATTGCTGTAAATAGCAACCCTTTCGCCCATATCCGTCACCAGTTCCACCGGAACCTGCTTGGCTTTGCCAGCCTCGATCGCAAACACAAACCACTGATTTTGTCGCTGGGTCAGCACGTCACGCGACACCACAAAGCTGCGGCGATCAGCGGGCATTTCTAACGTGCCAGCGATCGCCATACCAGGCAGCAAGCGCTGTCCTGCATTCTCTAGCCGCACGCGCACGCGCTGCCGTCGAGAGGATGCTTCTGCTGCTGGGACGACGGCTGTAATCGTGGTTCGCTGTTTCCACTGGGGCAGCGCCCGTGAGGTGAGCTGAATGGGCATTCCAGCCGTGACTCTGCCCGTCAGCTCTTCGGGTAATTCCAGGAAAATGTCGAGACGATCGCCCGCAATGAGCGACACAATTTCGCCGTTGCTTTCTACATAGTCGCCCCGACTGACCACCCGTCGATCGACCACGCCAGCAGACGTTGCTTTTACCTGTGTCCGCAGTTGGGTCAGCCGTGCCTGATTGACTTCTGCTTGGGCTGCCGTTGCATTGGCTCGCTGCGCCTCAATTTCTTCACGCATAGGACCCGCCTGCGCTTCTGCCAGTTGTGCTTGGGCCTGGAGTCGCTCGCTCCGCGCCGTATCAACGCTGGCTTTTGCCTCGACCAGCAGCCGTTGCGACAGCGCCCCGTCTTTGACCAGCGCAGAGGTGCGGCTGAGGTTGTCGATCGCTTCCCGCTCGCGGGCTGTGGCAGCGCTGAGTGCGGCTTTGCGTTGAGCAACGATTTCGGGACGGGTCCCCACCGTTAGACGTGCCAGGTTGCTGCGCTGTTGTGCCAACTGTGCCTGTGCTCGTGCCAGCGCCAGCTGCTGGTCGGCATCATCCAGCACGGCGATCGTGGTGCCCGGTGCAACGCGATCACCCGGTTGCACGAATAGTTCCTGAATTACACCGCTGGTTTGGGCGCGCACGGTTGCCCGCTCTGCTGCTTCTACCTGTCCCAATAGCTGCACGGGTCTAGCAGCACTACCCTCAGCGAGAGCGATCGTTTCCACGGCGCGGGGTGGAGGTGCTTGTTGAGCAACGGCAGGCTTTGAGGTTTGTCCTGCTGTGAGCGATCGCCAGGTCGCAATGCCACCCGTTGCTAGCATTAGTAGCACGACTGCCCACACCCAGCGTTTGGGCTTAGGTGACTGATTCGTTGGCTCAGAAGTAGTAGATGGGTCAGGAGTCTGAACTTGAGGGTCAACGTTGTTCATAGTTCGCAATAAAAGGGCTAGAGAACAAAAGCGTTGCGTCAATCGTTATTCAGAAGTTTCAAGCAGGCGGATAAATTAGCGGTAAAAGCTTTGTGAAAAAAAGTTTATATTTACTTTACAAAAAGATAGCAGCTAATCTGCTGTTAGCCTTTGATTTCTAACCGTTCCGCAGGAAGTTTCGTAAGCGTGCCATCTAGCGGAATGGCGATCGTAAACGTGGAGCCGTGCCCAACCTGGCTAGCAAGCTCCACGCGACCGCCATGTGCCTGAGCGATTGCTGCAACGATCGACAACCCCAAGCCGTAGCCCTCACTGTGAGCATCGCCCGTTGCCCGTACAAAGCGTTCAAAAATGCGGGTTTGATCAACGGATGCAATGCCTTCGCCCGTATCGCTAACCCATAAGTAGGCACAGTCTCCCTTCACTGAGGAACCAAGCGTAATTGGATCGCCTGGTTTCGTGTGTCGGATGGCATTCTGAATCAGATTCATCACGGCTTGCGTCAGCCGTTGACGATCGACTGTAATCGGGCTTAACCCTTTTGACTCCAAGCGCCAAGCGCGATCGGCAAGCCCCCGTGCCTTGAGGTAAACCTCCTCCGTCAACCAATCCAACTCTTCTGGCTTAAGCCGCAGAAAGTCCGATCGCTCCGCTTTTGCCAGCAACAGCAAATCGTTTACCAGACGGCTCATGCGTTCTAGCTCATCCATCACCAGGGCGATCGACGCATCCTTCTCTGGCTGATATTGCAGCATTTCCAGATGTCCCTGAATCACCGTGATCGGCGTTCGCAGCTCATGGCTAGCATCCTTCAAAAACTCTTTTTGGCTATCGAAGGCAGCTTGCAAGCGATCGAGCATTTCGTTTACAGTGGTCGCTAACTCAGCAATTTCATCCCTACCTTGCACCGGAAGGCGTTGAGTCATATCGGACTCGGTAATGGAATGTGCTGTCTTTGTAAGCAACCGCAGCGGATACAGTACCCGTCCAGCCGTAAACCAGGCAAGCAAGAAGAAGATCAGCAGCAGCACAAACGTTACCTGCATTACCAATCCGATCGCACTCCGCGCAATCTGATAATCCAGTGTGCTGTCATTCAGAACTACGATTAAGCCGGTTTCATTGGTCGCCTGCCAGGTCACAGGCTCTACCACGTAGTAAAGCTGTTTCTCCTGAGCTTTAGCTTGACGGCGTTCTCCTGCCGCCGTTGTCCAGGTTTGTATCAGTTTAGAGTGCTGCGTTAGCCAGCCCGACGGTAGTGCTGGCTTGGTGTCATAAACGCGATTGCCCACCAGCGTAATGATGTATTCACCCCGCGTTGGCACATAGCTAGAGAGCAAGCGATCGAACAACACACTGATATTACTGGGTCCTAAATTTCCTTTTTCACGATGCTTTTGCACTAACACCGTAAACTGGTTCGCCTGCTGCAACGCGGAGTCTTCTGCCTGGATGCGGATGCGATCGCAGAAAAGGCTATACGTTGTCTGAATCGAGATAAAGACGGTGCCCGTTGTTAGCAAAAAGTACCAAACCAGTAGCCGGGTGCGAACACTGAAAAAGGCACGATACCAATGGTTCTTCATTCGCTCCATCCATCAGTGCTGGAAAGCAAGGGCATAAAGCCTTTCACCTCAACGGCTTTACTCTAGCAATGATTCAAGATTGAGATAAACGGCAACTAAAAGGCTGATGAAAAAACTTTTATGAAAAACAACACAGAAGCTTACTAAACAGCACCACCAGTCCAGGTGCCCGTCTGAACTCTGAAAATAGAGGGATCAAGCGCTGTCCTCTAGCTCAGGCAGCTATCTAGCTCAGATGTCCTGTAGTCGCGCAACTCTAGAGAAATTTCAGCACAGTCATTAAGCTGCTCACTAGGCTTTGGCTTTCAAGGCTTTGGCTTTCAAGTTAGTGATCGATCGACCATTTCGCGTCTGATCCCTTGCCATTCTCAGGCATTGATGCACAGTTTTCCACCATGACATCTAGCTGTTTACCCCAGACGTTGCTTTTTTCGCTTCCACTTTGGCGACAGAACTTCGATCGTGCAGTGCAAGACGGTAGTGGCGCATTGCAACCATCCTTTTGGTGCACAGCAGTCGATGTAGACTGCCTGGCTCGCCTTTATAAAAAATGGGTATGCTGACTTAAACCAAAAGCCAACCAGGAAACCACGGTCTTTTACCACTAGGATGAGTGAACCATGAGCCAGCCAGGGATCGATGCGCTAGAAAAAGTTCGTCAACAGTTTGACCAAGCTCCATACCCAAGAGTGCCGCTAGAGCAATCTCCCAAAAATGATGCCACTAATCTTTATACGCACAACTTAGCCACAGCCTTCTATCTCAGAAATCAGCAGATCGTCAACACGCAAGGAGCCGTCATTCTGGATGCAGGTTGCGGCACTGGCTATAAGTCCTTGATGTTGGCAGAGGCGAACCCAGGAGCCACGATCGTTGGCGTTGATCTCTCCTCAGAATCAGTCAAGCTAGCAGAACAACGCCTGAAGCATTACGACTTTCATAACGCTGAGTTTCATGCCATCTCGATTGAAGATCTGCCCAGCTTGAATCTGCAATTTGACTATATTAATGCGGATGAAGTGCTGTATTTGCTACCTGACCCAGTTGCAGGGCTTCAGGCAATGCGGTCAGTCTTAAAGCCAAATGGCATTATCCGCACTAACTTTCACAGTGCCTTGCAGCGGATGATCTACTTTCGCGCTCAAGCCTTCTTCAAGTCAGTGGGGCTGATGGGCGGCACCACTCAGGACGAGGATATAGAACTGGTGCGGCAAACCATGCGATCGTTGAAGAACCACGTTTTTCTTAAATCCATGGTCTGGAACCCAAATTTTGAAACGGATGACGAAATTGTTCTCGCCAACTATCTGCTTCAGGGTGACAAAGGTTGGACAATTCCAGAGTTTTTTGCTGCAATGCGTGCGGCTGATCTGGAATTCATTAGCATGGTGAACTGGCGAAAGTGGGATCTGCTCAGTCTCTTTACCGATATTGAAGAACTTCCCATTTCTGTGACGTTGGAAATCGGCGAAAAATCGGCAGAGGAGCAGCTACACCTGTTTGAACTGCTGCATCCAGTCGATCGCCTGCTAGATCTCTGGTGTGGTCATCCGCATGAGGGTATACCTTACACACCAGTAGCAGAATGGACAGCCGATTCCTGGCAGACTGCCTACGCACATCTCCATCCGCAGCTAAAAACGACAGCGCTGAAAGAAGATCTCATTGCTTGCGTTACACAGTCAAATCCCTTTGAAATTAGCCGCCATCTCAAAATAGTTGATGAGCCTGTAAGCATTGACAGCTTGATGGCAGGCTGCCTGCTGCCCCTGCTAGAGCAACCGCAACCCGTGACGGCTCTAGCGCAGCGGTGGCAAACTCTCTGCCCCTTCAATCCTGTCACGCTGGAACCAACCACGCTTGAAAACGGTTTTGAACGGGTGCAGCAACGCCTCACAACGCTCGAAAGCCTGGGCTACATTCTGCTGGCGTGCTCCGCATAAAAGCTTTTGAAATAATTGCCCAAACTTTCTGCGTTGGGGTGATATGAAAGCTGACTAATGTGGGCAAGTTAGATTCAGGAGTTAGAAACCCCAACCCCAACACCAACCCCGCATCTTTAAGGAGATCCTCTCATGAAGTCCGAATTTAAAGCAAAGTTCCTGAGCCACTTGATTCAAAAGAAAGAAGCTCAAGGCTTCACTTTGATTGAACTGTTGGTTGTTATCATCATCATCGGTATTTTGTCAGCTATCGCGTTGCCTTCCTTCCTTAACCAGGCAAACAAAGCCAAGCAATCCGAAGCTAAGACCTACGTTGGTTCCATGAACCGGGCGCAACAAGCTTACTACCTGGAGAAGAACGCCTTTGCTGCTCAGACTGACTTTGGCAACTTGGGTCTGGGTGTTGCCACTCAAACAACGAACTACAAGTACGGCATCACTGGTGGTGGCGGCACCAGTTCTCAGGTGACAAACTGGGCTGACACTGTACTTCCAAAAGCGCCTCTTAAAACCTATGCTGGTGGCGTAGCAGTTGGTACCGTAGCAGCGACCAGCGAAGCTACAACGCTTGCTACTTTGTGCGAAGCGAATGCTGCGGCTGTCAACAGTGGCGCTCAAGGTAGCGCTGCTGGTCTAGGGTTCACCTCGACAGCGGCTCCTACCTGCGGCGGTAGCTTTACTACACTTAACTAAACCCTTTGCGGCTAACATGTAGAGGGATCGGAAGGGGGCATTTAGTCTGCTTTGGTTCCTCTATATGTTTGTTTCGCTAAACGGCAATGGGCTTGTTCCTATTGCCGTTTCTTTTTTTAGGGATTCAGTGGTGATACTGAATTAACTACAAAACTGTAGCGCTAGACTAACTGTTTTAATGTAAGCATTTTGAACGCGAATCGGCTTGACTTTGAGTCTGGTTTCTCTGCTTTTTTCTAATTTCTCTCCTACCTGCTTTTACTCGTGTCTGTGCTAGACCTGACAGCCCTTTGTCACCGTTTAATGGCTGCTCCCCCTATCTACCCCCACTGTAACTGCCCATGAGTGCTACCTCTAATTTGTCAAACCCAGTCACATGGCAACCCAAAGCTTATCAATGGTTGCTGCAAGCCGACTACAGACAGGCGAGTCAGTTCTATGAACAGGCGATCGAGGCTGAACCTGAGGTCAAAGCACACTACTGGCATTTAGGATTGCTGTTGCTGTTGCAGGGGCAGGAGGGCGAAGCACAGACCACATGGCTGTTTGGTATGTCAGATGGCGAACCGGAGCAAATTGAGCAGTGGACTACCGAACTCCTTCAAGTGTTGCTAACTGAGGCAGAGCGGCGCGAGGCAGGTCAAGAATACTCTGTTGCCTGGACAATCCGGCAGTACATTCGGGAAATTCAGCCGAATAACATCGCTAATTTGCTGCACCTTATTCAAGGCGCGATCGCTTTAGATAATTTCAATAGCGACGACTTGCGTGATTTAGATATAATGCAGCAACTTCAAGAGCAACACATCAGCGTTGACTTTGATTTGTTGTTGCAGTCGTTGAAAAATGTTTTGGAAGCGCTTGCACCAGACCCGATTATTCTTGATTTTACAGAAGCCTGCCTACCGAACATTGAAGCGGTTGAGCAGTATCAACCACTCCTAGTGGTTCTGTTGCCTGCTGCACTTAAAATTGGCTTTTCAGAAGGTTTTCCCCTACTTGCAGCACATCTACTAGAACAGTATCTACGTCTGGAGTCTGACAATGTAGAAGTGCTAGGTCATTTGGCACCGTTTTATCAGAATGCGGGTTACTACGACAAAGGCATTGAAGTAGCGAAACGACTGTATGGCTTGACAGATAGTTTGGTTGAGAAAATTTTCTCTAACTTTCTTGTGCTACGGGGGTTGATGACAGCAGGAGGCTATTGGCAAGAATCATTGGAAACGCTTGAGCGGCACAAACAATTGCTCACCTCACTAAGTGCTGAGACACTGAAAGATGCCAAACCTGCCCATGTCAGCCGTTTATTTACTTCGACTTACTTCCTGCCGTACTTTAAAGACGACTTAAGAGAAACCCGCTCCATTCAAAATCGTGCTTCGGCATTATGTCATGACTACATCCGAAATCAACACCCAGATCGAGTAGAGCGGTATCGGCAACCCCAAAAACTCCATCACGGCAGTCGCTCTACTGATCGCCTGAAAATAGGCTATCTCTCTCACTGCATGGGAACGCATTCTGTGGGCTGGTTAGCCCGGTGGCTGCTGCGGTACCACGATCGCGATCGCTTTCAGATGCATGGTTACTTCATTAACAATCGACAGAACGACCCACTGCATGACTGGTACGTTAATCAGGTTGAGAAGGCTTGTAAGTTAGGCGTTGATTGCTCTAATAGTATTTCTGGTTTGGCTGACCAGATTTATGAGGACCAAATTGATATTTTGGTTGATCTAGACAGCCTGACTCTAGATTTGAACAGTGATTTGCTGGCGCTCAAGCCTGCGCCTATTCAAGTTACCTGGTTAGGTTGGGATGCCTCTGGTTTGCCATCAGTTGACTACTGTATTGCTGATCCTTACGTGTTGCCGGATTGGGCACAGGACTATTACCCCGAAAAAATTTGGCGCTTACCTCAAACCTACATTGCGGTGGATGGGTTTGAAGTTGCCGTACCGACGCTTCGTCGCGACGATCTCAACATCCCTGAAGATGCAGTTGTATATCTGAGCGCTCAGAAGGGCTACAAACGCCATGCCGAGACAGCGCGGCTGCAAATGAGAATCCTTGCACAAGTACCAAATAGCTATTTTCTTATTAAAGGTTTAGCAGACGGAGATTCAATTAAACGCTTTTTTACTGAGATTGCTGAAGCAGAAGGGATTAGCAGCGATCGCTTACGCTTCTTAGGAGGGGTTGAATCAGAAGCGATTCATCGAGCCAATTTAACTATTGCTGATGTTGTACTAGACACATTTCCCTATAACGGTGCGACAACCACTCTAGAAACGCTTTGGATGGGAATTCCGCTTGTCACTCGCGTTGGTGAGCAATTTGCTGCTCGTAACAGCTACACCATGATGGTAAATGCAGGTATTACCGAAGGCATTGCTTGGACGGACGAGGAGTATGTAGAGTGGGGCGTTCGGTTAGGTAGTGATACTCAACTGCGACAGCAAGCTGTCTGGAAGCTGCGCCAGTCTAGACATACCTCACCCCTTTGGAATGCTAAACAATTTACCCGCGAAATGGAAAACGCTTACGAGCAAATGTGGAAAATTCACACGCAGTAATGGTTCTAGAAATTGTACTAGGCTACCGTATACATCGGTCGAGCGATCCTCCCTAGCTTTCCTTTGACAAGAGAGGATCAAACTAACCGATCGATGGTGCAGGTGGGTTTGCTGCTAAAAAATCGGCAGCAGCACCTGTAATGTAATCCTGTAAATTGGCAACGGCTGGAAACGTACTTAGCCCAGTTTGAACCAGTTCAGGGATTTGAGTCAGACTTTCAACAATGTGGTTTGCAACGTTATAAATTGGGTCGTTACCGTAGTGTAGTGTCAGGTGCTCCAGCAGTTCCAACGCATAGTCAGTAAACTCTAAGGCGTCTGCAACGCAAGCAAGCTTAAAAAGCTGATCAGGGCTTTTGAATTGAGCGTTTACATTCTCTTGAAGGAGATCTCGAAAGTAGATAGCATCTGCCCAAAGCACCTGACCAGGACGTTCTGTGGAATGAAGTAGCGATCGATATCCCCGTGAAATCGGCGCTAAGTCAAAGAGCGTAAAGCCTAGCTGCCTCAGGTACGTATCAACATCGGCAAATAATGGCTCGTTGGCATATAGGTGAGAAAATTCAACCTCGACTTGAATCGCCAAAACACTGCGCTCTAAAAGCCAGGATGCACCTTCTAAAACCTGCAAACTTGCACCCTGAACGTCAATTTGCAAAAAATCAATTTCATCAATGCCTTCAGTTTGAAAGACTGTATCCAGATTAGTGGTTTCAATGTCAGTAGTAGACTCTAAAGCCACCATCTCTTGCAAGCGCAAAAAACGTTTTAAGTAAGGAGCATTAGGTGGATACAACGAGCTACACTGCGGGTTGTTCGTGATGTAAAGCGTTGATGTACCCACTTCTTTAGCGAGCGCTAAGGGAAAGTGTTGTTCGAGCCAATTAATCTCACGCCTTTCAACATCAGCATTCGCGGCTTCGCAAGCGGCAGCATCAGCATCAAACCCATAAATCGTCAGATTAGGCGCAAACATACCCCATGCTTGCGTTCCATAGTCATCTTTGGTGCCCGTTTTGCGAGAACCAACATTGCACAGGGTGATATGAACTGGATCTAAACAACCGTTTTTCTTAAGACTTGGAAGAAAAAGTGCCATAGGTAAGGCTCTCAAAGGATAGATTGAACAGCGTTTTTTACTTTCGCAGACCAAAGGTTGCCACCTTCGCCAGCGGTACTGCGATGATGTTGAGGTTTCCCTGTAAATCCTCTACAGATTCAATTGCAACTAATGTCTGTAAGTAGGGTTGATAGCGGAAGAGTTGATAACCATTAGCGTTCAAGAAATTAGCGACTGGTGAGTTGCTACCTTGATTGCCACTGATGTTTTCATACATGATGACGGGTGCGAACTCGGTTAGTAGTCGATCACTACCCAGCAACACTTGTAACTCGTGACCTTCGGCATCAATCTTCAAAAAATCGACCTGAGTTAGTTTTTCTTGCTTAATCAAGCTGTCTAACGAAAAGCAAGCAACGTCTTCAAACGGTCCAGTTTGTGTAGCGCTCTCTGTTCCAGCAGTGACAATCTGATTCATTTCACTAGCTGTCTGTAGTGATAGCCGTGCTGTACCGTCATAATCACTCGCTGCGCCCTGACAGACTGTCACCCAATCAAACTGATTGAGGCGGCACGTTTCCTGTAAACACTGCACACAGCCAGAAAAAGGTTCGATCGCCAGCACCCGTCCACTGGCGCCGACTTGAGAAGCCGCGCTAAAGGTGTAGACACCCACATTTGCTCCGACATCAATCACGGTCATGCCGGGTTGAATGGCACTGCGCCAGAACTCCATTTCGCGTTCAAACCAATCGCCAGCACCTAGCAATACACTTGTCACAATGCTGTGAAAGCTAGGCTCGACTACCAGCAGCAGGTTACCTTCAAACGGAACACAAGTCGTCGAACTGTCTAGTGCAAGTTTCGCCCACTGCCACTCGAGCGCGTTGGGGTGTTGCGTATGTAAAGCGTGAGCCGTCTCTAACCAGGTTGTTGCTGCTGCCGTTTGCTGCAACGTTTGATAGGCAAGGTAGAGGGCTTGCAGAATCGGTGAACAATTGGGTACAAGCTGATTGGCACGCTGTAAATGAATCAGCCCTTCCCACTGATCACTGATGAGATTGGCAAGCCCCAGCCGTAAGTGGACAGCGGCAGAGTCTGGTAAGACTTGGGCAGCAACCTGAAGCATACGGCGTCCGGTTGCATTGTAGAAGATCGCTTGCGATCGCCAGACAATTTCCCCAAGCAACAACACACTCTGCTGAAACGCATTCGTGTCTGTCCAAAGTCTACTTGAGCCTTCAAAATAATGTGATCGCGGCTCCTGCCATAGAACCGGGACGTAGATTAAACCGGGTGCAGCAGCTTGGCTGGCAAAAGCAGGTTGCAGAACGTTGATTAATGCGGGGAAGGCAATCTGAACGGCTTTTTCTGTCTCTCCAATCAGAGTATGGGCAAGGGCAAGATGAGCCGCACAGAGCGGGTGGGCATCGGCTCCATTTTCAAAGGCTGCGATCGCGGTTTCCATATAGAGACCACGGAGATCAGGATCTGTGCTTTGTTCTGCCTCAACTAGGGCGATGACTCCGTAGTTGTTCCAATCGAGTGGCGACTGTGGCTCGTCCCAATTGGTTGCTTCTAACGCCGTGTGGATGTAGGACAAAGTGGCAGGGTTAATCGATGGACATACCTGCTGGAGGTGTTGCCAATAAAGGCTGGCATGGGGGGAGGTGTTCATGGGGGTAAGAACGGTTTCACCCTGTTAGTCTGCCCTGCGATCGCGCCCAATGACACACTTGCAAATGCGTTATCGTTAGCCCTCTCATTGCCAGTGAGGCAAGGCATCCCATTGCAGCTACGAATACTTGTCCGTCTTCATAGACGTTTCATGGACGTTTCAGGAACGTTGCACCTTGCATTCGTTACAGCGGCATAACAGCAAACTTTGTGCTGTCATACCGCTGGGGCCTTTTAGGCTTCCACTTTCACGCCTTTCCAAAAGGCAATGTAGCCAGTGATATTTTTGGCAGCATCTTTGGGCGTGGGGTAGTACCAGGCAGCATCCGGGTTGGTTTTGCCATCTACTTCGATCGTGTAGTAGCTGGCAGTGCCCTTCCACGGACAGCCCGTGTGGGTGTTGCTCTCTTTGAAATATTCGCGATGGATTGCATCAGGTGGAAAGTATTGATTGCCTTCTACCACTTCGCACCGATCGCTCTCGGCTAGCACAGCACCATTCCAAATTGCTTTCGGCATCGTTTGTCATCTAATAACAACAACCAAAGCCTAGCGAACTCTGATCGTTGCTGCAAGGGAAGGTGGCTGGTAGTCAGCTCTGTTTGATGCTTGGAACGAGATAAACTGAGCTTTATGATGACGATGCTACCGCCCGAAAGTGCCCAATTAACCGAAGCCACGTCGATCGCTCTAGCCCAAAGCATTGAGCGCACAGACATTTCAACGTCGCTCTGTGTTTCACCGATCGCAACTGCCTACATCCGCAAAGGCTCCGGAGGCATACCGATCGTGCTGCTACACGGTTTTGATAGCTCTGTGTTTGAGTTTCGTCGTCTGCTGCCGCTATTGGCAGAAACGCAAGAAACCTGGAGCGTCGATTTGCTTGGTTTTGGTTTCACCGATCGCCCTGTTGGTAGTCTCTTCAGCCCAGCCGCAATTAAAACTCATCTTTATCACTTTTGGAAAACGCTCATTGCTCGACCCATGATTTTGGTGGGTGCGTCGATGGGTGGAGCCGCCGCGATCGATTTTGCGTTGACCTATCCCGATGCTGTACAGAAACTGGTACTTATCGACAGCGCTGGTTTTGCACGCGGTCCAGCAATGGCACGATTTCTCTTTCCACCGTTGGGCGAACTCGCAGCTAACTTTCTTCGTAGCCCCAGTGTGCGACGCAGGGTGAGCTTTCAGGCATACTACGACTCTAGCTTTGTCTCACCTGATGCACTTGTGTGTGGTGCCCTGCATCTAACGTGTGCCAACTGGCAGCAAGCGATTATTTCGTTTACCAAAAGCGGTGGCTACAACTTTTTAGCAGACAAAATTGCAGCGATCGAGCAGCCAACCCTCCTTGTGTGGGGCGACTCCGACAAGATTTTGGGCACGCAAGATGCCACTAAATTCCAGCAGGCGATTGCCCACAGCAAACTCGTTTGGGTGAAAAACTGTGGTCATGTGCCTCATTTGGAACAGCCTCAAGTGACAGCAGCAGCGATTCTGGACTTTAGCATCGAAAGGCAGGGCTGAAGGCTAAAGGCAGAAGGCAGAAGGCTAAATTAAACCTATTCCTACCCCTTCATTCTTCCCCCTTTCCACCCCTTCATTCTTCCCCCTTTCCATCCCTTCACTCTCCCACTCCTTCCCCCATGCCCCAAATTAACGATCCCGCGATCGTCACTGAACTCACAGCACTGTATCTCACCTACGAAAAGGCATTGGTTGAGAATGATCTTGCTACCCTAGACAACTTGTTTTGGAATTCTCCTGATGTTCTGCGGTTTGGCGTCACCGAAAATCTTTATGGCATGGAGGCAATTAAAGCCTTTCGGCAAGGTCGCTCGACCAAAAACTTGGAGCGAGATATTTCTAACCTCAAAGTGGTCACCTTTGATGCTGATACTGCGATCGTCACACTAGAGTTTCAGCGCCTTACTGATAACGTGCTCCGTGCAGGCAGACAAAGCCAAGTCTGGCGCAAGTTGCCGCAAGGATGGAAGATTGTTTCAGCTCATGTTTCACTGCTGCCGGGGTAGGAGAAAGTGGGGATGAAGAAGTGAAAGCGTGATGGAGTAGGGGATGAAGGAGTGAAAGCGTGATGGAGTAAAGGATGAAGAGGAAGTAGTTTGCTAGAAGTAGTTTGCTGAGTTCCTCACGTTCAAAATAAGCTAAAGGCTGAATTAACCCAAAACTTAAAACTTTTACCCCTCCCCCTTTTCTCCCGTGGTCCTCTCCTTCACACCTTTTGCCGCGTTGACTCAACCTCAGCTAGAAAGCTGGGTGGCGCAAGCGAAGGTCTATGCTCACGCTGGGCGGTTGCCGGACTATATTCCTTTACTGGCACAGGCAGACGCTGAACTAATTGCTGTAGGCATACGAACAACAGAAGGACAGGGATACGTTGCAGGCGCGATCGACCAACCATTTGCGTTAATGAGTGTGGTCAAGCCGTTGTTGCTGCTGTTCTTGCTAGAAACATTGGGTTGGGACGCAGTCTTTGCGCGAGTGGGCATCGATCCGTCAGAACAGCCCTTTCATTCACTGGCACAATTAAATGCTGATCGTGGCTTTCCACGTAACCCGATGCTCAACAGTGGCGCGATCGCGCTTGCTGCTATGCTGCCAGGAGAAAAGGGTGCTGAGCGGTGCGAAACGCTGCGGCTGTGGCTTAACCAGGCTGCTGGGAGCCGTTTTGTGCTGGACACTGCCATGCTGGCATCGGTACGATCGTTGCGAAACGAGGTCAATCGGGCGATCGCAGATGTCCTTCTGCGAGCAGGCTACATTAATCATGTTGAATCTGCCCTTGATACCTACAATCATCTTTGCTGTCTCGCTGGCACCGTCACGGATCTAGCGCAAGTAGGACTATTACTCGCTCAACCAAATGTTCAAGTCCAGCCAATCCACCAGCGTGCGACTAATGCCCTGATGCTGACCTGTGGCTTGTATGAAGCGTCGGGTCGCTTTGCCGTACGCATCGGACTACCCACCAAATCGGGAGTCAGCGGTGCCTTGCTGTCTATTGTGCCAGGGCAAGGGGCGATCGCCTGTTACAGCCCCACGCTGGATGATACAGGCAACTCGGTCGCCGGACTTTTTCTCCTGGAACAGCTTACTCAAACCTTAAACTTGAGTGTTTTTGGCTAAAACAGCACGAATGCAATGTACCTGCAACCGTTTATCATTGCCTGGTCTGCTTGAGGAGCAATGGCGATCGCAGACCTCTGGGCGACAAGCTACTATAAAGAAAGGTGAAGTGATTAGAAATCGGAGTCAAAACTTATGGCAATTTTTGGACTTGGCAAAAAGCTCAGCCTTCCGACTCCTGAAGAAGCCTTGCCAGGGCGTACAGAACCCATTCCTGTACCCGCTAAACACTTCGTTAATGGTAATCCGCTCAAACCTCCTTATCCAGAAGGTTTTGAGGTCGCAGTGTTTGGCTTGGGTTGTTTTTGGGGTGCAGAGCGCAAATTTTGGCAGCAAAACGGCGTTTTTTCGACTGCTGCTGGTTACGCTGCTGGCATTACGCCCAATCCAACCTATCAGGAAGTTTGTTCGGGTCGGACAGGGCATAACGAGGTTGTTCAGGTTGTCTTTGACCCTTCTGTAATTAGCTACGAGGCGCTGCTTAAAGTCTTTTGGGAAAGCCATAACCCGACCCAGGGCATGAGACAGGGGAACGATGCAGGTACACAGTATCGCTCTGGCATTTACACCTATTCTGACGAACAGCGCCAACTAGCGGAGGCATCCCGTGTTACCTATCAGAAAGCGCTCAATGCTTCCGGCTATGGGGAAATCACTACTGAAATTATTGATGCGCCTGAGTTTTACTACGCAGAAGGGTACCATCAACAATACCTCGCCAAAAATCCAGGTGGCTACTGCGGTCTGGGTGGAACAAATGTGACTTGCCCGATCGGTGTTGTCACTGCATAGCAACTGTCGTAGATCTGCAAGCTAGGTAGAACTCATCAACTAGGTTTTGACTGCACTCAACCGTTTGTTGTAGAGCGAGTGCAGTCGATTCTCAATTTAAAGGGACTTTCTTCTTTCCCCTCTGACCGAGTGACCTTTGGATTTTGAAGCGTGCCGGCTTACGTTTCGTCGGCATCCACCCAAACTTTCATTTCGTTGAGCGTGAGTGGTCCAAATTGGGTTGCCAGGGCAACATCAGCAGCATCGCGCCCATAGGCGATCGCAATCCGATTACCCCGTGGCTTTGGCTGGGTGGCATCAAAGGTAAACCAGCGACCCTCTGTAGAAGAGCCGCGATCGCCTAGATAGACTTCAAACCAGGCGTGCAGATCCATCGGGTCAAGCTGGTAAAGATAGCCGACCACCATCCGCGTTGGAATGCTGAGGCTCCGACAAAGGGCGATCCCTAAATGAGCAGAATCTCGGCAAACGCCGACGTGGTTTTTAGCAATGTCGACCGCTGACGTAGACGCATCGCTAGTGCCGTATTCGTAGGTTACATTCGTGTGAATCCAATGGCGAATGGCTTCTACTTGCCCATAGCCCGGTGGACTGTCGCCGACAATCTCACTTGCTAAGTCACCCAGACGATCGGCTTCACAGTAGCGGCTAGGCAACAAAAATTGCAGCACGGTATCGGGTAGATTCTGCACGGGAAGATAGGGTGCATCCGGTTCAACATCAATTGCATCGGCAGTTTCAACACAGGCAGTGGTGTAAACGCGAAAGACACCCTCAGGAGTCATCAACCGCTGACACAGATTGCCGTAGCTGTCTGTATATTCAACGATCGGCGTACTTGGTTCTAGCGTATATTCTTCGCGCACCACCCACTGACCCAAACCACTACGCGGTCGCAGCATTAGAATCAGAGGGGTGGGGGCGCTTGCCTCAAAGGATAGTTCACAACCAGCATTCAATCGCATCTGCACCTCTCTATTCAATCGGTAGCACTAACTATTTCTACGAAGCGATCCAGCGACTTACCACCATTGGCGATTATCCCAAAACCAACGTCGCTGTTGGCGGCGAGGCTCTGTTAGTGGTTGTCCGCGTAAAATTGTCCAGGTGACAGCATCCACTACACCATCATTTCTTAGCTTGTGCTGCTGTTGAAAAGCGGTGATACACCGCTGCGTTCCAGGGCAAAAAATGCCGGTGCGCTCGATCGCGTAGCCATTAATATGCAGTAAGCCCTGTAATTCTGCCACATCCACGCCCGTGTGCCCTGGTCGGAGCAAGCGACTGCCTGGTTGGACAGTTGTTTTCAAGGCGATCCATGTTTTTGGTCCCACACAGCCGTCAATCCTCAACCCGTGCTGTCGCTGAAAGGCTTTGACTGCCGCCTCTGTTACATAGCCAAAGTTACCGTCTACCCGCACCTTTGAGAACCCGTGAGCAACAAGTAGTTCCTGTAGTTCAGCAACATTGGCTCCCATATCCCAGGGATGCACCGTTGAACCAACCGTTACAGCATTAGCGATTATGTGTGCTGTCCATGCATGGGGTTCCACTGGTTGAATGCTCCTTCGTCATGCTAGACGCACTGACACGCACGGCGTTAAAGGCGTCTCTTTCTTCCTACCCTATCAGGATCGCTCCATGCAAGTGGCAATGTCGGCGACAAACGCTAAACTGAGTGCGGCGATGTCGCAGTTACGTCATTCACACACGCTAGCTCTGGCGATGGTGGAAGGAATCTTCAAGATTGATCACCGTTGCGCTCAAGGAAGTATGTTTTGATAGAAAAGCGATCATCGGCACGACAACAGCCAGGTACTTCAAGGGAGCAGGGATTTAGTGCCATGAAGAAATTAGTGAGAGGGCTACGAGAGTTTCGAGCAAACTACTTCTCAACGCATCGAGAGTTGTTTGAACAGCTTTCACACAAACAAAAGCCAAGGGTGCTGTTCATTACCTGCTCCGATTCTCGGATTGACCCAACCTTAATCACACAGGCAGCGCCGGGAGAACTGTTTGTCATTCGCAACGCTGGCAACATCATTCCACCCTTTGGCGCGACGAATGGTGGAGAAGGTGCAACGGTTGAGTATGCCATTCATGCACTGGGGATTGAGCAAATTGTCGTCTGCGGACATTCTCACTGTGGTGCCATGAAGGGGATGCTGCAATTGGGCACGCTCGAAGAGGAAATGCCGCTGGTTTATGACTGGTTAAGACATGCTGAAGCAACACGCCGACTAGTGATGGAAAACTACGGTGAATATGAAGGCGAGGAACTGCTGGAGGTTGCGATCGCCGAAAACGTGCTGACGCAAATTGATAACCTTAGAACTTACCCCGTCATCCACTCACGGCTGTATCAGGGACGCCTCAAAATCTACGGCTGGATCTACCACATTGAATCAGGGGAAGTGTTTGCCTATGACGCTGCCGACCACACCTATGTACCTCTACCGCAATTTTTTGGGGACGAGCAAGACCCATCAGGGCAATCAACAGGTAACTTCCCATCGCCAGTCGCATGTGAACTGCCCCAGCGCTTTGAGCAATTGCAATCTACCTCTAAATCAACCTCTTCTAATGGCAATAAGAGTCCTATAACTCAGAACAGTCAACTGTCTGCCACTCAAGAGCTTGTGGATGAGTTTGGGCTACCCCCAGAACAAGCAGAACGGATCTACCGGGGTTCCGCTAGACGTTAGGGACGATCGCCCTAACGCCTCTGTTGGTAAAGCAGGCAGGCTACGATCAAGCTTTTTCAGCAAACTTGAAGAAAAACTGTGCTTGGGGGCAGCTAGAAGGAAGACGATACTTCTAGGTATGACCAGATCGGTGCACTACTATCTAATGTCTAATCAAACTCATGTCTAATAAAAAGGCAAGCTAGCTTTAGATGATGAGCACTACGCTTCAGCCATCGAGCTTCATTCATCGCACAACTACGCATCACACAATCAAGGAGAGTAGCATGACTGTTTTAAACTGGCGCAGAGCGATCGCGCCGCTCATGTTGTCTTTACTGCTTCTGGTGACAGGCTGTACTGCAAACGAGCCGTCACAATTTGATCAAGCACAACAAGAGAGCACTCGAAAAGGCGCACAACCCGCAGTTGCTAAAAATGCAACCCAGGGTAGCAGCTTTAATAAGTTCTTCCCTAAGCCAGGTAATGGTTATGAGCGCGTCTTTACGCAAGAGAAAAAAGGCTTTGCCGAAGCAAAGCTGAAGAAAGATGGCAAAGATTTGGCAGTGCTGGCAATTTCAGATGCTGCTAGTGACTCTACAGGTGGCATTAGCGCGACAAAGAAATTTGAAAAAAGCGTGACCAAGATTGCGGGTTATCCAGCCGTAGATGTCGGCACAACACAAACAGCCGTGCTGGTTTCCGATCGCTACCAGGTGAAGGTCTTGTCGCGTAACCCATTGTTTACCAAAGTCGATCGTCAGGCTTGGATTCAGCGGTTTGACTTAGCTGGGTTAGCAAAACTGAAGAAATAAGCGATAGCCAACTTTTAGCAGATCACTGTTTTGTAGACAAACTACTTTTAACTTATGAGCAAATCCATTTTTGAGTTGGTTGATGAACTGCCAACCGGTGGCATTACAGTCAAGGCATTACGAGCGCTTGATTTCGCGGTTCCTGGTCAATGGCAGAACCTGACTGGCTTCACCAACACAATCCGCGATGTCACTGGCGAAACTGACGAGGCGCTGATTCAGCAAATCGGCGAACGGGCAGTCTATTTATTTAATGACAAGTCTCAGGGCTATCAGCGTGCACTTTGGCTTTACCAAACCGTAGACAGCGCTTCTGGAGCGCTGGGCGCGGCTGCTATGGCAAATAAAGTTGGGCAAGACATTTCTTTCCTGGGCTTCTTGGGCAACCTTACGCCCAAACCAGAAAAAGCACAGAGCATTGACCTGACCGTTAAGCTCGTCGTTGAACTGGTTGCTTTTTGCCAAATTAACGGCATTCCTGGTGACAGCATTGGTGACTTTTTGGCAGCATTGGGCGACTACGGCGGCGAATCATTGATGCGGATGGCAGCACTCGTTTGTTTTGACGGGCTGATTCCGCTGGGTCCTGATTTTATTCTGAAAGGGCTGTCGACCATTCAGAATATGTCGCCCAAAGAGCTAGAAAGTAATCAGACCTTTAAGGGCGTAAACGAACTGATTCCCGGTGGCGACTCTGCTGGCAAACTCGGCTTCATCAACCAAAGTTTTGATTCGGTCAAAGGCTGGATGAGCGATTTTGTCACATCGCGCAACTTGACTCAGGACAATGTGCTTGACAACTTGACCAAGTTTGTTGAAGTCTCTAAAGACAAGCTAGATTATGTCGGCGCGTTTCTAGATATTTCAGTGAATTACTACACTCACACAGGTACACAGACACTTGCCCGTCGTTTAATTGAACGTGCTGTAGCAGAAATCTAAGCGCGATTCACCCCTTAAATAGGGACGTTCCATAGAACGTCCCTACAGCCCCACTTTAAAGTGAGGTAAGAACCGCTGATCGTCTCTATAATTTCGTGCCGCACTCTGGGCAGAAGTTATTGTTCGTCACGTTTTTTGCGCCACAACTGCCACAATAAATCAGTTCGGCGGCTTTCTCCAACGTTTTGCGCTCTGGCAAGCCCACCATCTGAGCATTACTCTTACCCGGCGGAATCATTGGATAGCAGTTCTCATCTTTGCGAACACGGGCATCCAGCAAAACGGGACCATCGTGAGTCAACATTTGGGCGATCGCGCTCTTGAGCTCGTCCCGCGTGCTGATCATCATGCCTTTAATGCCATAAGCCTCAGCTAGTTTAACGAAATCTGGCATTCCTACTTCCATACTGGAGCAAGAATAGCGTTCGTCATAAAAAGCTTGCTGCCATTGGCGTACCATACCCTGCCAGCCATTGTTGATAATCACCGTTTTCACGTTGATGCCGTATTGCGCCAGAGTGCCCAGTTCTTGAATATTCATCTGAATGCTGGCATCGCCGCTGATACAGATAACATCCTCATCTGGTACAGCAATTTTGGCGCCCATTGCCGCAGGCAGCCCAAAGCCCATTGTGCCCAGCCCTGCACTAGAAATCCAGCGACGCGGACCGTTTTTGAGGAACTGTGCTGACCACATCTGATGCTGCCCAACATCAGTTGTGTAGTAAGCGTTGGGCGCTTGAATGCTGAGTTCGACAATCACTTCTTGAGGAGAAAGACTATCGGCATAATGAGGCACTTCCAGAGGATAATCTTCCTGCCAGCGAGCAATACAGTTCAGCCATGCTCGGTTACGCTGCGGCTCACGCACATCGCCATCCTCTTGGCTCCGGCGCAATAGCTCAATCAAGACCTGGCGCACATCCCCAACGATCGGCACTTCTGGGGCGCGATTTTTACCCACTTCAGCAGGGTCAATATCGATATGAATCACTTTGGCGCGAGCGGCAAATTCGTCCAGTTTACCCGTGACGCGATCGTCGAAACGGGCACCAACGGCAATCAATAAATCGCACTCTGTTACAGCAAAGTTTGCATAGGCAGTACCATGCATCCCCAACATCCCAACTGAGAGTGAATGATGCTCATCAAAGGCACCAATGCCCATCAGCGTGGTCGTAACAGGTAGGCTAAAGCGCTCGGCTAGCTCTTTAATTTCGGCATGAGCGTTGGAGGCGATCGCGCCACCACCCACATAGAGCAACGGTTGTTTTGCCTGCCGGATTAGTCTGAGCGCATGGGCAATTTGACGGGGGTTGCCCTTAACAGTGGGGCGATATCCTGCCAACCTGACCTCATCCAACGCCATCGGTACATAGTCAAACTGCTGCTGCGCGACATCTTTGGGTACATCAACGAGCACTGGACCCGGACGACCCGTAGTCGCAATGTAAAATGCCTCAGCCACAATGCGTGCCATATCTTTCGGATCGCGCACAACATAGGAATGCTTGACGATCGGCAGCGTAATGCCAAAGATATCTGTTTCCTGAAAGGCATCGCTACCAATCGCATAGCTGGGAACCTGCCCAGTAATGACGACCAGCGGAATGGAATCCATATGAGCCGTTGCGATCCCCGTTACCAGGTTTGTAGCGCCAGGTCCAGAGGTGGCAAAGCAAACGCCGACTTCACCAGTCGCGCGGGCGTAGCCATCGGCAGCATGGGCAGCACCCTGCTCGTGCCGCACCAGAATGTGCTGAAAACCACCTTCTGCCTGTGCCCGATAAACCTCGTCATAAATTGGCAGAATCGCGCCACCAGGATAGCCAAAGATATGCTTGACACCGTGGCGCTTTAAACTGTCAATCAATGCGAACGCGCCAGTCACCCGCTTTACAGCCACACGTTGTTGCAGTTGCACTAGGAACCACCAACCCTTAGATGAATTTGTATCGAACGATGCATTAAACGTTAGAACTTAAGTCTAGTGCGGATTCCGATCCCTGTCGAGGGGTTTAATCGACAACCGCTAATCCTTGCAATGCCGATTCTAACTAGTGGTTAAGGAGGTTTACTGGTCGCTTAGCGTCATCATCTCCTGACATTGCTCAGCTAGTTCCTATAAGTGTCTCGCGCTGTTTAGTGCAGTTGACAGCTTTGGCATAATCACCGAGGGCATAGTAGGCAACACGGAGGCTACCTAAGACCTGTTCGGCAATGCGGTGGTCTTTCATTCGTTGAGCGATCGCGAGTCGTTGCTCGTAGTAGTCGATCGCTCGGGCATAGTTACCTAAGGCATCATAGCCAACGCCCACGCTGCCCAGCGCTTGCTCTTCGCCGCGACGATCTTGTGTTTCTCTAGAGACGCTTAACCATTGCTTGCTGTATTCAATCGCACGATCGTAGTCGCCTAACGCGTAGCAAGCATTGCCCAAATTTCGTAGCACTTGTCCTTCTGTACGGCGATCGCTGAGTTCTCGTGCCAAGACGAGTCGTTGCTCGTAATAATCAACCGCTTTGGTGTAGTTGCCCAGCGCGTAACAGGCATTGCCCAAGTTCTTGAGAATTTGCTCCTCAATCTGGTCATCCCGCAGCTCACGGGCAATCTCCAGGCTTTGTTCTTCGTAGCCAATGGCGATCGGGTGGTCACCTAACGCTTTATACGCCAAGCCCAGGTTATTAAGTGCCGCCATCTCACCACGTCGATCGCCAAGTTCCTGCGCGAGCGTTAGGCTTTGCTGCTGGCATTCAATAGCCTTTGCTTGCTCTTTGAGGTGACGATACGCATTGCCCAGATTGCCAAAGATTTTGACCAGGCTATGACGATCGTCCAGCTTTTGAGCCACTTCTAAACTTTGCTTAGAGTATTTGACTGCTCTAGCATAGTCTCTCAAGCTATAGTGGGTTAAGCCTAAACTGCTTAACGCTTTCTCCTGCCCATGTTCGTCCTGGCGATCGCGGTACAGCAAAAAGGCTTCCTGAAATGCTTTTAGCGCTGCTTCAAATTGCCCTGTCTGATAGTATTCACAGCCTTGATGTAGAAAGCGCTCTGCCATTGCCTGTGCTGCATCGGCTACCAGCGTTTCGTTAGAGTCACTAAAGGAGCCGATGGCTTTCGCAGCTAGAAGCTCAGGCTCAGAGGGAAACACTGTCTCGCGGGAAGATGCAGGCGTTTGGTCTCTCGCTGCAAGGTCGCTGTTCATAATGTCGTTGCTTGGGTGGTATAGCCGGGGAGTGTTCGGGCTATTAACAGTGGATGAAGTGCTCAAACACACTGTTCAGACGCTCAATGTTAAGCAACTGTCAGCCCGTGTAATGGTTTAAGTAGTGGTTCAAACGGTGGTAGATCCCTTATATAAGGCAAGCGTCACAAGTCCAAGCCTCACAAGTTTAGTCAATCAGTTTAAGACGCGAAGACTGTCTACACTTGCTTGACCGGAACGCACCCTGGTAGCTGCTGAGAACACACCCTCTGCAATACAGCCTACTGCTTTGGCACCTTGCCGTATTCAGTAGTTGTTCTAACCTTCTTGAGGGTTTTATGTGAATCCTCCGTAGAATCACGGAGTGCAACATATTTCTTGACCAGCCACTGCTTCAGCAGTTATGCCTTTACAGCAGCAGCAGGACCAACTAAGGAAAGGTACGGCTCCACAAGATATTGTTCTGCCACATGCTGAGTTGCTTCAACTGTAACAGCTGCTACTTGTGCTTGAAACTGTGTATCAAAGCCGATGCCCAAGCCGACTGTTTCGTACCAGCCAAAGGTCTGAGCAATCTGAGCGTTGGTCTGCTTGCCAAGTGCATGTTGCCCCAGAATTTTATCTTTAGCGGCTTGCAACGTTTCTGGATCGAAGGGGTGGGTTCGCAGACGATCGACTTCTGCTTTTAACCCATCAAGGGCGATCGCGGTGTTTTCAGGAGCGGTGCCCATATAAACGACAAACTGCGCGGGATGCAGGCGAGTGGGATAGAAAGCAGACACTTCGTAGGCTAGACCACGCTTTTCGCGCAACTCGACAAAGAGGCGACTAGAAAGCCCGTTGCCGAGGTAGCTGTTGAGTAGTTTGAGTGCGGCATAGTCCTGAATAGTAGGGGGGGAAGGGTGAGGGCTAGGCTTACCGGACGTTCCGTTACTCTGCCGCAGTACATCAGCATGATCAAGGACAACAGCGGGTGCGAGATAGCCCAGCATCACGATCGACTGTTGGGTTTCTTGAGCAATCGCTGCTCTTGCTGGCGTAGAGGTGATGGCGGGCAGATGAAGAACGGGTAAGGGCGTGGAGGGAACTTGCCAATCGCCAAACACTTGTTCAACCAGAGCGATCGCGGCATCGGGCTGAAGCCGACCTGAGAGGCTAATAACGATGTTGTCGGGGCGAAAGTGTGTCTGGTGATAGCGCTGAAGATCGGCACGTTCAAGCTGCGACACGCTAGTTTCTGTACCCAAACCCGAAAGCGCGTAGGGGTGATCGCCATACATCAACTGTCGCAGTTGGTCGAAGGCGATCGAGAAGGGTTGTTCTTGTTGAGAGCGAATTGCCTGAAGCGTCAGTCGGCGCTCCAGGTCGATCTCTGACTGTGGAAACGTGGGCGATCGCAACAGTTCGCCTGCCAGTGCCAAAATGGCAGCAAAATCTGAAGAGACAGTCTTGAGACTCAACAAAAAGTAATCAGTAGCCGCATCAGCACTAAGACTTGCCCCGACAGACTCAACCTGTTCAGCAATTTCCAGGGACGATCGCTGCTCAGTACCTTTCGTTAATACAGCAGCGACTAGATGCGACAAACCTGCGTCCTTTGACGATTCCCACTGGCTACCCGCTCGGACAAAGATGCGAGCCGCTACGATGTCTGCGGCAGGATTCTCCCACACCAAAACAACGATGCCGTTTTTGAGCACTGTGCGCGTTTGAGGAGACTGCTTAATACCTAGATTCACGAAACCATCCTTTTTGCGAAGAGCGAACAATGGAAAGCGGTTAGCGGTCAGCCATCAGCTAATTTCTAGAAACTAACAGTGGTCATGGATGTAGTGATTCTCAACTGACATTACTGCTCCAACGGCAAGGGCTAAAGGCTTTTCGCTCAGGTTGTACACACTCAATCAAGCATTGCGATAGATAGACACCAGTTAAGCTGACCGCTGATAGCTCCACACAGTTACAACAATGGTTTGCCCACTGTCGCCGCATAATGGTAGGGCGAAAGGTAGCGATTGGCGAGGCGCTGAAGATCGGTTGCCTGAATTGCCTGGAGGCGCTGTGGGTAGCTAGTAGCCATTTGAGGGTTAGCAAGGATGCTGTAGTACCCGTATAACCCAGCAAGCTGGCAGGGTGTTTCAGTAGAGAAGGCGTAATCGTTACAGAGCAGGCGTTTGCAGCGAGAAAGTTCGGCTTCGGAGATTGGTGTAGCAGATAACTGCGAGACACGATCGCAGATGATTGCCTCTACCCGCTCTAAATTTTCTGGCTCTAGCCATGCACTGATGGTAAATAGCCCCGACTCGCGCTGAAGGGAAAAACTACTGCCGATCGCCTGCACAAGATGCCGCTCTTCGCGCAGTTCTCGCACCAGACGGGATGTGCGTCCTTCGGCTAACAGCACCGAAAGGATGTCTAGCCCGAATGCTGCTTGCAATTGCTCATCCAAATCTTGTGACTGGCAATCTACGCCGGGTCCAATCCACGCCATTAGCAGTCGTGCTTGTTCTAGGCGCGGCAGGTAAAGTTCCTGACGGCGAATGGTAGTAATCGGTGGTTCGGCTTCCGGTATAGAGAGAGGACACGTCGTTGGAACCGGAAAGGATTGAAAGGTTTCGCTTACCAGATCGATCGCTCGATCTTGAGCAATATCGCCTACAACCACGACCGTCATTTTTTCAGGCTGATAGTGGTGAGCATGAAACTGACGCATTTCGGCAGGCGATCGTGCCAGCAACGTTTCTGCCGTACCTAAGATCGAGCGCCCATACGGATGACGTTGATACACCATTTCGTTGAGTGACTGAAACGTGAGCCAGTCAGGATCATCCTGCGCCTGATGAATTTCTTCTAACACCACCTGACGCTCTCGCCCAAACTCGCTGTCTGGAATCGCTGCGTGTAAAAGCAAATCTGCCAGATATGGCAACGTTTCTGCTAAATGCTGAGCGGCTGTAGTAATGAAGTAGTGGGCGTAGTCGTAGCTTGTTGCTGCATTGGTGACACCACCACGCCGCTCGATCGCCAGATCAAACGCACCGGGTGGCAACTGATCTGTCCCTTTAAAGATCATGTGTTCTAGAAAATGCGCCATACCAGACCATTCATCAGGTTCGGCGAGCGTGCCTGCTTTCACCCAGACATCAACAGCAGTTACAGGCGTGGCAGGTGTGTGCTGGTGAATAATAGTTAATCCGTTATCCAGCGTCACTACATTCGCTGGGAAAAAGGATTGACTGAGAACCGGAGGCAAATCAAGTAAGCTCAATAGTTCAGTTCAGGACATAATGTCTCTGCCTTTACCAAAATTATAGAGAACCTTGTCGTGCCATAACCATGCCTTAATTTTGCTCTGCGAGCTGTCATCGGCTGTAAGCCTTAGTAGTCAGGGTCATCAGTTCATGACATTGCTTTTACAACATTCTAAAAGTTATCTTTTCCTGACATTCTTTGGCTCTAGCTACGCTCAGATACGTAATCTCTGTCCTCTGAGGGAGCACTAAAGCCTCATTGAGTGTGTAATTCTACGGTAGAATTCAGGTGTTAAGTTCTGTTTCTACGCGTCCCTCACACTTTTGCAGTTGGTAGAGACTGTACGATCGGACAAACGATCGATAAAGTAAGCAACCGCAGACAAAAACCGCAAGTACGAGAGCTTGTGAGTTGCCTTAAACTTCAACGTAGATTCGATCTTCAACACAGATTTAGATAGAGAGAAGAACACAATGGCATTTGAACAGTCCCCCCTTCCTTACGACTTTAACGCCCTAGAGCCACATGGTATGAAAGCCGAAACCTTTGAGTACCATTACGGCAAGCATCACAAGGCATATGTCGATAACCTGAATAAATTGGTTGCAGACACCGAATTGGCTGACAAAACACTCGAAGAAGTGATTACAGCCTCGTTTAAAGATTCCTCAAAGGCTGGTATCTTCAACAATGCCGCTCAAGTCTGGAATCATACCTTCTTTTGGGATAGCCTTTCGCCCTCTGGTGGCGGTGCTCCCACTGGCGAACTTGCAGCGAAAATTGACAGTGCGTTTGGTAGCTTTGATAAGTTCAAAGAAGAGTTTACAACTGCTGCGACAACTCAATTTGGTAGCGGTTGGGCATGGTTAGTTGATGATGGCGGCACCTTGAAAGTCACTAAAACTCCTAATGCTGAGAACCCACTGGCGCACGGACAGAAAGCCCTTCTGACACTTGATGTATGGGAACACGCCTATTACATCGACTTTAGAAATGCTCGTCCTGCCTTTATCAAAAACTATCTTGAGAATTTGGTTAACTGGGATTTTGCTGCTAAAAATTTGGCTGCTTAACTCTGAGCTAGCTCAATTACTTTGTTAAGTATCGAAGCCAGCCACGTGATTTGCGTGGCTTTTTTATTGGCGATCGTCGTGTTACTCCACCTGTTGTTCTCTTTCACTCTGCCTCATGTCATCCCCCCCTCGCGCTGGCTATACCTTGCCTGTCTTTGCCTGCGCTGCTGCGATCGCCGCTCTCCGCTGGTTACGGCAGCCACAGTCGATCGTTTCAGTCAGCATAGACTTGCTTGAGCCAGCCGAAACAGTAGAGATTGACATTGAGCAAGTAGCAGGGCTAAAACCCGGTGCGGCTCTGGCAATAACCCGTAGCGACCCTGGCGACAATCTCGATTTGACTCGCCACACACCACTCTGGGCATTAGTCGAATGGGGTAATACAAATCAGGCAGAGGCGATCGTACTACAGGGTGGTGAAGGACTAGGACGGCAAGCAGACGGACAATTAGCGCTTTATGCCTATGCCAAACGACTCCTGCTTGAGAACCTCAACTGCTGGCTAGAGGCAGGTGAGAAGATTCAAGTAACGTTAATTTTGCCAGAGGGACGTGCCCTTGCCAAACGTACCTCCAATGAAGCGTTTGGGGTGGTGGAAGGGCTGTCTCTGCTGGGCACAACAGGCATTTCGCAACCCCTTAGCGCGCCAGGGCAGCTTGAGGCGTTCCGTAAAGATCTGCGGCAAAAGGCTGCATGGTTTGACTGTTTAGTGTTTTGTGTTGGCGAGAATGGGTTAGATCTAGTACGGCAATTAGGGGTCGAGCCGTCACGTTTGGTAAAAACAGCAAACTGGCTCGGTCCGTTGCTGGTAGAAGCCGGGTTGCAAGGTGTGCAGTCTGTGCTCTTATTCGGGTACCATGGCAAGCTCTTAAAGTTGGCAGGCGGCATCTTTCACACCCATCATCATGTGGCAGACGCTCGGCTAGAAATTTTAACGGCTCAGTGCGCGATCGCTGGACTACCAACCCAGCATCTGCAAATGCTTTTTAGCTGCGCTACGGCTGAAGCTGGTTTACAGTATTTGCAGCAGCTTGATGCGACAGAAGGAAAAACCTGGGTGGAGCAGGTATATGAATCGATCGCTCAAACCATTGACGATCGCTCACAAGCGTATATTCAGACGCATAGTGAGCAAGTGGTCAGCGTGGGCACCATTCTGTTTGATCGAAGTCGGCAGATTATAACCAAGAGCCAGAGAGGAAACATCCTACTTGAGCAAGTTTTGCTAGGCTAGATATAATATCCAACTACAGTACGCAGCTTTACTGATCTTTCGTAATCTGCTGTTTGCCCCCCTACTGTTTGAAACTCACTGCTGGCGTCAATACCGCTACGCATCTATCCACTCTTGTAGCAAAATTTAGGATACCTCGGTGACTCTACAGACAGAACAACAGCTTCAGGTCGAGCCAATTGAGCAAAATCGGCTCAACCGCCAACTCATTGTCATTTTAGATTTTGGCTCGCAGTACTCTGAATTAATTGCCCGTCGGATTCGGGAGACTCAGGTCTACTCCGAGGTGCTCTCTTACCGGACAACAGCGGCACAATTGCGACAACTTAACCCGAAGGGGATCATTTTGTCGGGTGGTCCTAGTTCGGTGTATGACAGCGCTGCCCCTCACTGTGACCCAGAGATTTGGGCATTGGGCGTACCAGTTCTGGGTGTGTGCTACGGAATGCAGCTGATGGTGCAGCAGCTTGGTGGCGGGGTAGAGCGATCGGAGCTTGCAGAATACGGTAAAGCGTCCCTAATGATCGATGATCCCACCGATCTGCTGACCAATGTTGAAGATGGCACAACGATGTGGATGAGTCATGGTGACTCAGTGACACAACTTCCAGAGGGGTTTGAGTTGTTAGCGCATACGGCAAACACTGCCTGCGCTGCGGTCGCTCATCATGATCGCAAGCTTTATGGAGTGCAGTTTCATCCAGAGGTCGTGCATTCCATTGGCGGACTAGCGCTGATTCGCAACTTTGTTTACCATATTTGCCAATGCGAACCAACCTGGACAACTGATGCCTTTGTTGAAGAAGCCATTCGTGAAATTCGCGCCAGAGTCGGCGACAAACGGGTTCTACTAGCCCTTTCTGGCGGTGTCGATTCATCAACGCTAGCGTTTTTACTGTATCGAGCGATCGGCGAACAGCTAACCTGTATGTTCATTGACCAGGGCTTCATGCGAAAGCTAGAGCCAGAGCGCTTGGTCAAACTATTCCGGGAACAGTTCCACATTCCAGTCGCGTATGTTAACGCTCGTGAACGCTTTCTCGCTCAGATTCAAGGTGTTACCGATCCCGAAGTCAAACGCAAGCGTATTGGACATGAATTTATTCGCGTCTTTGAGGAAGAATCGCGGCGACTGGGACCGTTCGACTACTTGGCTCAAGGCACTCTCTATCCAGATGTGATTGAATCGGCTGACACGAACGTTGATCCCCAGACAGGTGAGCGAGTGGCAGTCAAAATTAAAAGTCACCATAACGTTGGCGGTTTGCCTAAAGATTTGCAGTTCAAACTGATTGAGCCGCTTCGCAAACTGTTTAAGGATGAAGTCCGTAAAGTGGGTCGGTCGATCGGTTTACCGGAAGAAATTGTGCTGCGACAGCCGTTTCCCGGTCCTGGTTTAGCGATTCGGATCTTGGGAGAGGTCACTGAAGACCGTCTGGATATTTTGCGCGATGCTGATTTGATTGTGCGGCAAGAGATTAATCGAGCAGGGCTGTATAACGAATTGTGGCAGGCATTTGCGGTGCTTTTGCCAATCCGTAGTGTTGGTGTCATGGGCGACCAACGTACCTATGCTTACCCGATTGTGCTACGGTTTGTTTCTAGCGAAGATGGTATGACGGCGGATTGGTCGCGCGTTTCGTATGATCTTCTGGAGACGATCTCCAACCGAATTGTGAATGAAGTAAGGGGCGTTAATCGCGTGGTTTATGATATCACCTCCAAACCGCCTGGCACAATTGAGTGGGAATAGCTACGTAGCCCTCCATATTCTGCAAAGAAGAGTGGTCTCTAAGCAAGGGGTTTCATCGTTCCATTAAGCGCTCACGCTGAAGCCCCTTGCTCCGTTAAGCACACCTTTGTTCCATTATCTAGCTACTTATTAGGCTAGCTTCAGACACTCTGTAGCGGAAGTGATCTGTGGAAAACCCGTGCAAGTCTGTGGAAAACCTATGCCAAAGCAGGCCTTCCTGTGGAAAACTCTATGTTTTCAGGAATCGTACGGTTGTGAATTGAGCGTGCACCAATTAAGGAACAGCCTCTAATTTTTGACTCATTTTCAGTCAAAACCTGATGTTAGCTAAATCTAAAATTGTTTGTCTTGACCCTTTGAGGCTACCAGGGATCGCTAAATGGAACAGCATTTAATAGGCTGCTTCGTTTTCCGGTGCTTTCATTTTGGCTTTAGCTTTAGCAGCGCTTTTCTTCAACGCATCTAACCGAGCTTCATATCTTGATCGCAGCCGTTTTTTGGGCGATTGTTCAATCAGCACTTTCAAGGCGCTACCAAGACTTTTGTACGCATTGGGTAATGTATAACCAAAGCGAGTTGCTAGCGCGATCGCCTTTTCGTCTGCCTCCAGCACTTCTTTCAGCGTCTTCTCAGTGTTGTTTTTTTGCCACAGCCTCCAGCCTGAAACACCGCAGAGACCAAGGGCTAAGAGCAGGAGCAGCCCATCTTGTACCCACAGTTCACCCACTGCGCCACCCAAACCGATCGCCAGTGCTGCCATCTCCCAACCATCCTTGGGGATCGTATCGTTTTGGATGCGTGCCACCTCGTGCCAGAACAGCAGATTACGCTGATCCGTGGCTAACTGCTCCCACTTCACCATGTCGATTTGAATTTCGACCTCATCCTTGCCAATTTCTTCACAAGTGAGCAGCGGTGGGTTAACGGCTGTTGTCGCTTCAACCGAAACCCAACTCTGAAGCTCTGGCGGCAGTAAGGTTCTTAACCGCCGCAGTTCACTCATTTCAGCCTTAGCAGAGGTGGTTGCGTATGATGTCATGGTTCCGCTTGAAAAATCTCGAATTTCAAAAGTGCCTCCTTTAAATCATAGCGATCCTAGGAAGCCTTTGCCGTTCTGTTCATTCTCTAGGATTGTGCTGCCTTCATGCAAGTACGATCGCCACAAAATTGCTTATAGCCCTTTTGACGTGACACTCGCGAAGCCACTAAGGCAGTAATGGGCTGACGCTTTTAGCATTTTACCCCCTTGCAGCTATGCCGAAGTTGATAGCAGCACTATCTACCTTTATTAACCACTCTCCTGTCAGCAGAACCTCTTAAAGCTAACGATTCGGTCGGGATAGAACACCGCTAACGGGCTGGGAGAACTGTGCCCCGCCTGAATAATGAGCAATGACTGCTAAAGGTACTGTAAGCGTTAAAAGAGCGATGACCACCCCTACAAGCTCTGCAAAGCGGTGGGTCGATCGCTCGGTCGTACTGGCAGGCTGACTACCTGATTCCATAAAAATAGCTATGCACCAATGGGAATTTGAAAAGGCATGACTGTATTTAATGCCTGTATAGAGAAAATCTCCTCTATATAAGTAATTCTAACGAGTTTGCCCCAGGCTGTAGTTTCCAGTAAACAAACTCAACGTAAATTTCAGAAAACATCAGTCTCAGAAAACGTAGAAAGCAGGCTGCAACTCAAATCCGCCTGCACGCTGTACTTTCTAGGTTTGTTGTCTACGATCGCTCCTTCAATAGCTGATGAATACTTTGCAACTCTGCCAGGATCGCTTGCAAGAGCTCCTGCGTAGGTGTAGGTGCTGCTTCAAGGACTTCGATTGTAACGTTTTTAATCTTGAGCACATCTTTCGCGAAACGTGCAACCTCATTGGGGTGAAAGAGCAGGACATCATCCTTGTGCAAACGTAGTTCTGGATTTAGCCGCGTGGGATCGTAGGGTGAGTTTAAGATGGTTGGATCTGTGTTTGCATAGCGGTAAATCGAAGCTCTAGAACGGTTCAGCGTTTTTTGCACCGCTTCAATGTCCATCAGCCCATTCCACTCAGTGCTTGCTTCAGTATCCATGAGCATTACCGACGTTTTAACCTTAAGACTCAATGAATCCTACCATGAGATTTAAGCACCCTTAGAGGTTATGGCGGTAAACCGGCAATGCCTCAATGCTAGAGAGCATCAACGGTCAAGAGAATAGCCAGTATGCTGACTACAAAAAAGACGAGGCCGCATAAAGGGTTAGCTGGCAATAGCGCGATTAGCGCTAAACACATCAGGGAAATCAGTACAAAAAGCATTCCCAGTTGCAGCAGAGGCTTGAGCAATTCCATCATCAATCACTTATTGAGCTACTGAGGCAAGCCAAATTCATGACGCAACTTCACTTCTTGAAAAGTCATTGTCTGGAGGTTTAGGTAAGACCGATACGATCGCGTTAGCTAAGGGATGCCAGTGGGTCTAACCAGCGCAAAACTGTACGCTCTAACTGATGGAGTTCTCGGTAGACTTCTTGACGTACCCACTGCCCGATCGCATCAAACGGCGTAAAAACAGTGCCCGCTTGCCAGTTTACATCGGGACCCAGTGGTGTTAAGTGGTTGCCGGGTAAGGTCTGAGCAACAACCATACCTGGAAACCGATTTTGCAACACGTCTGTTAACACAGTGGTTTGATCGATCGTGTCATTGGTAAACTTCACCAGCAAATTCCGACGGATCTGATAGCTCTTGGCAATAAGCTGATTGGTCTCTAGGGGGGATGGTGTGAACTCGACTGCAAAAACGGGCGAAAATTGCTCGACCAGAGGCACTGCATTACGAGCCGAAAAGTTATTGAAGGCAATCAGAATATTGCCTGATCGCTCTACTGAAAAGAGACTACCAATGAGCAGGTGTAGCTTGCAACCCATGCTGTGCCCGATCCCATAAATCGGCAAATAGCGCTTGCTAAGCATCTTGGTATGCAAAATCTCCAGGGCACGATCGAAATCTTGCAGCACAGTCCGCGCGATCGTCGTATGGTCAAACGTATTTACGAAGGGCGTAGCGACAATGACATAGCCTTGCACTGCCAGACGCTCTAACAATCGGCGATAGGTTACATGAGGGGCCGCTGCCACAAACGCACCGCCAAGAAAATGCACGATTGCAGTAGGGCGCGGCGGCACCAAAACCCAGTTACCAGAAATGTCCTGCCAGTCCATGCGTAAGAAAATAAACAATTAGCAGTGGGGTACTGCATTATTTCTATTCTGCCGTACAACCCTTCTTTCCTGTGATGTACCTGATGTCATAGCGTGGCTGCGTCAATGGTCTATCTAGCGATCGACCAAGCTCATACACAAGCTCTACTGTGATGTAACGCCATCTTTTGGCACGATTATCCCTGTTTCCTTAATTTGCTTGCATTTAGTGACACAGGTTTGGTAAGTTGGGTAAGCGCTAAAGACGCGCCGGGATAGCTCAGTTGGTAGAGCAGAGGACTGAAAATCCTCGTGTCCGGGGTTCAAGTCCCCGTCCTGGCATTTAAGTAAAACAAGTCAAAAGCTTTGATTCAAGAAGCTCCGTGGCTTTCAACTAAAGTGATGCATAGTATGCATAGTATGATGCCCCTCATTCGTCTTGAGGGTGCTTAATCAATTACTGCATAACAGGGTTAAACAACATTTGCTCTAGACCTGGTTCCTCCCAAGTTGAGAGCATCAAGTATTCGCCTCTATCGGTGAAAATGCAAAAACTCCCTGCAATGACATACCGTTGCAAGGAGCTTTTGTTGTGAGGTTAGGACTGCTTCGAGTTACTCTTCCTCTTCCTCCTCTTCCTCTTCTTCTTCAGCAAAGAGTTCGTCAATAATCTCGTTGGAGCGTTCTGGTGAAAGACCCAGTGCTGCACTCAGATTATCAATGTATTCTTGCTCTTCTTCTGGCACTTCGCCATCTGAAGCAATAATGACGAGGGCAACAATGAAAGCGGCTTCTTCAAGTCCTTCTTCTCTAGCAGTAGCGAGCGCCTGACTAACGACAGCCTCAATCCCTTCGCTGCTGATTAGTTCAGCAATCTCTGCTCCTAGCGCTTCAAAGTCTTCCTCAGCGTAATCTTCATACAGATCAATGCTGGAGAGCATTTCCCCAAGCGCGTAAGTTTCTGCATCATCAGAAGCTTCGCCATCGGCAAAGGTTGAAAAAAGTCCGATCGCTGCGATCGCCAGATCAGGACTTACAGCTACCTGAGTGCTACCACCACGGGGCAATTTACGTTTGGGCATCGGTTCTCCTAATTTTTTCAGTAAGTGTTTAAGTGGATCAAGCAATAACCGCTACCAGTTGCCTTTAAATATGGGTGACATGGAGCGTTGCAAACGATTAACATGACTCGGCTGGGTTTGGTCAATCAAATCAGGCTACTTTTAGCTTTCCCTGGCGTCAGCTAAATTGCACACGTAACCATGCTTTGCGCGATGAATCATGTAGTTTTTGGTAGGGGCATTTGGGTTAAATGGTTGAGTTTATGCCGTCTTGTGGTGAATGTGCCGCTAGTGCAGCAGTGCGATCGATGGCTACGCGTTGTCCGACAATCTGTGCCAAGGCGGGCTAACGTGCTCGTGCTGCTGCTGACAGGATGCGTGCTACTGCTAGCCGCAATGCCGCTTGCAGCCCAAACGGCTGCACCAAGAGTTTCCCAAGCATCGATCGCGCCTCGTAGCGAGATTCGCGGTGTGTGGATCACCAATGTTGACAGCGCCGTGCTGTTTAACGGGTCTGTGCTTAAAGATGCTGTGCAGCAACTGGCGCAACTGCATTTCAACACGCTCTATCCCGTCGCTTGGAACTGGGGCTACACAACCTATCCCAGTGCAGTGGCAAAGCAAGCGAGCGGTGCTGCTGTTGACCCACGACCGATCGGGCTCGAGGGACGTGATTCACTGGCAGAACTGGTGCAGCAGGCACACCAGCGCGGTATGGCAGTGCTGCCCTGGTTTGAGTTTGGCTTCATGGCACCCGAAGATTCTGCTTTGGCAATACGGCATCCTGATTGGCTGACTCAGCAGCAAGACGGCACACGTGTCTGGCAAGAAGGCATTTATCCGCGTGTCTGGCTTAACCCGTTCAAACCTGAAGTGCAGCAGTTCATGCAGTCTCTCGTTCTGGAACTTGTCAATAAGTACGATATTGACGGCATTCAGTTTGATGACCATTTTGGGCTGCCTTACCAGTTTGGCTACGATGACTATACTGCGCAGCTTTACAAGCGTGAACAGGGTAAAGCACCGCCTACCAACCCCCGTGACCCTGCTTGGGTGCGGTGGCGGGCAAATAAGCTCACCAGCTTTACGACACAGCTTTTCCGTGCGGTCAAAGCGCGTAAGAAGAATGTTATTTTTGCGTTGTCGCCCAATAATTACGAGTTTGCCTACAATAATTCTTTGCAGGACTGGAAAGCCTGGGAGCAGCAAGGGCTGATTGAAGAACTTGTGCTCCAGGTTTATACCAGCAGTCCGCAAGCCTTTACAGCACAACTGCAAACCCCTGAGATGCAGGCGGCTCGGCGGCATATCCCAACTGGGGTTGGTATTCTGACTGGGTTGAGAAAGCGTCCTATACCCATGCAGCAGGTACGCGACCAAATTCAGATCGTACGGCAGCAGGGTTTTGCAGGGGTCTCGTTTTTCTTCTATGAAACACTGTGGCAGCTAGTGACAGAGCCAGCGAACGATCGCAAAGCCGTCTTACGATCGCTCTTTTCGCCGCCAGTCCCTCGACCAGACGTGATGAAAGGTTGGGTGCCACCCCGTTAAACCGTTTTAAGGCTAGACACTATTCTGCTTAGGCTAGACACTATTCTGCTTAAACCATGCTTGGAGCCGCTTCCAACCGTCCTTTGCATCCGCTTCGCGGTATGAGGGGCGGTAGTCGGCAAAGAAGGCGTGCGGGGCTTCGGGGTAAACGATGATTTCAGACTTACTGCTGCTGGACTTAAGGCGATCGCGCATTTGCTCCACGGTAGTGAGCGGAATGCCTGTATCTTTGCCACCGTAAAGCCCCAACACAGGCACTTTCAGCGCACAGGCAACATCAACTGGATGCGTTGGCATGAGTGGATTTGGCTCACCTACAAGCCGTCCGTACCATGCTACACCTGCTTTGATCGTGGGAGTGCGAGTCGCATACAGCCAGACAATGCGACCACCCCAGCAGAAGCCTGTTATGGCTAGCTTTGCTGCGTTCCCCTTAGAGGCTTTCGCTGCCCAAGCTGCGGTTGCGTCGAGGTCAGACATCACCTGAGCATCCGGTACTTTGGCAACAATGGGGCGAATTTCGTCAACGCTGCTTAGCTTCAGCACATCGCCCTGCCGCGTAAAGAGCTGGGGCGCGATCGCCACGTAGCCTAACTTGGCAAAGCGACGGCAGACATCCTCAATATGCGCGTGTACGCCAAAAATCTCGTGAATGACCAGCACGATCGGGAAATTTGTGCCCTTCGCTGGCATAGCTCTGTAGGCAGGCATCGCGCCATCGCTGACAGGGATCTTAACTGCACCAGCAACGATTCCCTCAGCATTAGTTGTGATGACGCTTGCTGCGATCGGCTGTACTGCAAGTGCAAAGCCGCTGGCAAAAGCAGCCGTAGCCATAAACTGGCGACGTGTAAATTCTGGCATGTTATTAGCGTTGATGATTGACGTTGAAAGACCAGCCTTGATCTTAAGCTGTGCAGAAAATTGTTTCTAAAACGCAATAATTACTGGCGTTGTCGCGCTCAATTGGATGCAATCGTAACGTTCTGCAACGCTCTGGAGCAGGATAATTGCAGAAGCTTGACGCGATCGCAGACATTCTCCATGCTGTTGAAATCAGTCATAGGAATAGAAGGGTGTGGGTGATCGTAACCAGTGTTGCCCTAGCATCAAACACTACAGCCCTCAAACTCCCTAACTAATAAACTGGCGTTTCTCTCTGCCCGTCAACCGCGATCGACTTTCAGAAAGCCTTCGTTTCTTCAAGACCTTCGTTGACTAGACAAGATATTGGATTAACCCACTAAACAGAAAAGTATGGAAAAGATCGAAGCGGCAGATTCATTAAAACGGGTGTTTAGCTTACCCACGCTAGTTATTTATGGCGTTGGCGATATTTTAGGTGCTGGCATTTATGCCGTTGTAGGCAAAATCGCTGGGCTTTCTGGGGCACTTGTTTGGGCTTCGTTTTTAGTGGCGATGTCAGTCGCAGCGCTGACAGCGTTGAGTTATGCCGAACTCGGTAGTCGTTTGCCATTTAGCGGCGGCGTGGCGATCTTTGTGCAGCGGGCGTTTCGTACCGAATGGCTCTCTGTCATTGTCGGTTGGCTCATGTTTTGCACCTGTGTTGTTTCGATGGCAGTTATCTCGAAAGCGTTCGCAGGTTATTTGTTCAAGTTTGCTCCCATTTTTCCAGAATGGTTAGTTATCCTGGCGCTCTTTAGCGGTCTTGCGTTTATCAATTTTCGGGGGATGCAGGAATCGTCCAGCCTTAACATTTTTTGTACAACGCTTGAGGTTTCGGGGCTACTCATCGTTATCTTAGTTTCAGTCCTCTTTCTGAGCGGGGGTGGTAGTGCTGGTAATGCTGCTGCGACTGCAACTGCAACCAGTGGAGACATCGGCTGGATTGCCATCTTTCAAGGCGCTGCGCTTGCCTTCTACGCCTTCATTGGCTTTGAGGACATTGTGAATGTAGCGGAAGAGGTGAAAAACCCTGAGCGCAATGTCCCAAGAGCCGTTCTGTTATCACTGGGTATCGCTGGAGTCATTTATGTTCTGGTTTCCTGGCTGGCGGCTCAAGTCTTAGATCCTGCAGCACTGTCTGCTTCTGGTGCGCCATTGCTGGATGTGGTGCTACGGGCACAGCCAAATTTTCCAGGTGTCATCTTTACGTTCATCGCGCTGTTTGCGGTGCTAAATACGGCATTGCTGAATTTTATTACAGCGTCACGGTTGCTCTTTGGTATGTCGCGTGATGGGTTGCTGCCTGCCTGGTTGAGTAAACTGCACGCAATCCGCGCCACGCCTTACCGAACGATCGTCGTGATTTTGCCGATCGCAATCTTTCTGGCATTGTCAGTGCCGCTGCAATTTTTGGCAGGCACAACCGCAACCCTCATTCTCACTATGTTCTGTTTAGTTAACTTGTCACTGCTGATCATTAAACGTCGAGAAGGTAATGCAGACGGGTTTCAAGTCCCTGCCATTATTCCAGTTCTCGCTCTTCTTTCTAACCTTGTCCTCATTGCCTTCGCGTCTAGGGAAAGCCACATTTTGGCAACAGCCTTGGCTGGTGTAGGTTTTATTCTTGTCTTTGTGCGAAATGCGTTTATGAAACGGAGCGCTACCTAGAGGTTGGGCTATTACCTGCCAGAATGAACCTGTAAGTAGAGTGCAGCGATCGCCACCCGTGCTGAAATAGAGGTATCAAGAGCGGTAATCGATCCCCATCTCCTTATCCCTCCGTAAGGTTTACCATGTTTCTCCCACCTGGGTTTTGTCAACGTTCCATCGTCACCACGCTTGGCACGATGGTTTATGACACCGCTGACGCATCCCTCTGGTCAAGCGGGGATGGCGATCGCCAAAGTAAACCAACGCTTGTGTTTCTCCACGGGTTTGGCGGTGGTTCTTCCGCTTACGAATGGTCGAAGGTCTATCCTGCTTTCGCGTCGGACTATCGCATTCTGGCACCCGACTTGATTGGCTGGGGGCGATCGGATCATCCAGAACGGAACTATCAGGTAGATGACTACATCACGACAATTATTGAGTTTCTAGAGCAAACGTGTGAGGGGTCCGTGCCCGTTGTGGCATCATCGCTGACGGCGGCGATCGTCATTCGGGCAGCGATCCTCCGTCCAGACTTGTTTCAATCGCTGATTTTGACTACGCCTGCGGGTCTGTCTGATTTTGGTCAAGATTATACGCGCACATTTTTTGCTCAACTGGTCAGCACGCCCGTGCTTGATCGCTTACTGTACAGCACTGGCATTGCCGTAAGTTGGGGTATCCGCAACTTCCTCGAACAGCGGCAGTTTGCCCAACCCGATCGCATTTTTCCCGAAATTGTCGAGGCATACTTGGAGTCTGCCCAACAGCCCAATGCTGAATATGCTGCACTGGCATTTGTGCGAGGCGATTTATCCTTTGACCTTTCGCTTTATATTGCTCAGTTGACTGTGCCAACTGCAATGATCTGGGGTCGGCGATCGCAGTTTACGGGCCCTGAAATTGGTCAGCGGTTGGCAGCACTGAACCCACAAGCAATTCGCGGGCTGCAAGTGATTGAGGACGTAGGGCTGACACCACAATTGGAGCTACCAGCAGTATCGATCGCCCTTATCCGCAGATTTCTCGCTTTGCTGAAGTAGAGCCAGTCTTCTAAAAGCTAGCTCCTAAAAGCGACTAAGCGCCAACCCGCACATCAATGACATACAGGTCTGCAAAGTCATAGGTAAAGCCTTCAAGCTCAATTTTAGTGCCAGCTTTGATCTTGCTATTACCTAACAACGGTCCGTTGTCAGTCATATTTGCATCGCCCGCAACCGTTACCAAAAAATCTTTTGTCAGACCCGCTTCGGGTCGGGGATCTGGCAGCGCTTTAGTAGAGCCATCGGGCTGAGGCACTGCTATATTCCGAGGCAATTCTCTCACTGCTTTAAGGGTGACTGCACCAAAGGGCTGATTCCGAATAATCAGATTTGTTTTGTCCCCTTCTTTGAGCAAGGTTTTAGGGTCTTTGGAGCCAACACTTCTAACAATGACATCCACCTCAACTGGTTTGAGGTTGGAGCTAAGTTGAGCACCTGTGAAACTGGGTAACAGCACACCAACAATCACCAGCAGCACTAGCAGCGCTGCACCAATATCTAAAAGGCTGACCTTGCCAAATAAGCGACCTTTAGAATCTACAATAGCCATGAAATATTGCCTCGATGATCTAATGCCACGACCATTTGCGATCGGGTTTACTTGAAGCATCTTCCCCGTTTTGCAGGAGATTATGCGTTTAACCCATAACAGTCAAGCGATTCTGTGCAAGACTATCATGACTGCACCACTGACAAACACATTCTCTCTGAATTGACAGGCAACAGCGAAAAACTGAGAGAAAAGAAGTTAAGAGTGAGCATCGGGCTATAGCGATCGCTTGTTGTCTTATGCTAAATTAATCAAGTTATTTGTTACGGCTCAGTAGCTCAGTGGTAGAGCAGGGGACTCATAAGCCCAAGGTCGCAGGTTCAAACCCCGCCTGAGCCATGCTTTCAGAAAAGACACCTCCAAAATGACGATCGATTCTGGAGTTTGCTGTTTCCCTCAAAAAATGGGGGTAGCCCCAAGGTCTAGGCTTGTAATGCCTTCCTGGAGCCTTTTCTATTTGTGAGAACTTAAAAATCAGGCACAACTAGATTGCGCTTGACGGCAGCATAGTGTTTGTAGATGACCTCTGCCGAATTGCCTACCAGATAAGCCACGTCTTTAGGGTCCATTCCAGCCTCTAGAGTCAAGGTGATAAAGGTGTGGGCGCGTGTTTTTGATGGGCAAGAACTCTCTGACCTGGTGACGATCGACCAGTGCCAGCCCGTCCCCGCCCCTGAAAGAATCAGGATCTGCGGGCATTGCAGGGTCGGGGATGCCGTCTATGGGCATAATGCCAGTAATTGCAGCACTTGCACCGCCCTTGCTGTCACCACCACTTAGCAGTGACTGCACACCGACTCCTGAAGAAAAAAGGGCATCTAAATACTCAAAACCGTTAACGCTGTATTTACTGGTGACAATCGGTCCGATTGAACCTGGTAGTGTGTAGCTAAAAGGGTTAGAACCGCTTATCCCATTGCTCACAGTGCCGTCTACACGGTACATCTTCCCTACCTGGCTGCCAGATGGAGCACTACCATTACCCTTTTTAATAGGGGTCTGGGATGTATCCCCTTTCCTGTTACTGGATTCTCTCCCCCTATTACCTAGAGGATTCTTGAGAAAGTCTCCAAAATTTCGCGCAGCCTGCTTGGCAGACTCCCTGAGGTAATCGTTACTTTGTCTCTGCGCTTCAGCGAAGCGATCGTTCTTCAACTGCTGCTCTGGTGACCCATAGAAGGGGCTTCCCGATGTGCCTTGCAATTCTTCCCCTAATCGCCTTAATCCTGCATCCGCCAGGGCTGGACCCATACCAGCTAATCTAGGACCGCGTGTCGCAACTGATGACGGCATCGCTGGCAAGCTTCGGGGCATTGCAGCAGCAGGCGATCTTACCCCTGGCATCGATCCACCCAAGCCAGGCGCACGACCGCCGGTTGCCCCACTCAGTAGAGGATTAACCGCGCTAGATGAAGGAGTTGGCGCATCACGAGTAATCGGCGGTGGCGCTCCTGCATATGGCGCATTGAGCGGAGCAGACGGTAGCCCAACCGTCCCTGCAACTCCAGCAGCAGCACTGAGTAACGCACCGGCAACAGCACGACTCGTTACCGGCGGCGGACTGTTGTTGACTCTAGGCGGCAACGATGGCGCACGTAAGCCCTCACCAGCAAAGACCATAATCAATCCTCAAAAGTGTTACGGGGCTTCAGTTCGACAGGTAATAGCTTGGGCTCTCAGCGCTGCGAAGAATGGGAACTGTAGCGTTCCAGGGCTTACCCGTCACGCTTGAAGGTGGCAACTGCTCAAACACAAACCTAAGCACGATAATCGGCTTCCCGTCTGGATTAACCGCCTCCTACAAGTCGGATTGGAAGTTGACTACATTCACAGCCTCCGATATCGCCTGCGTTGGGGCAGTCTCCCTCAGCACCATGCCGCACCAAGTTGCTAATTCTTCTACTGAGCCGATACCATTGGGAATTGCCGTAAGATTTAAAGCAGTCATAGAGAATCCTCGAAGATCCCTCTAGTTTGCCCTATGTGTGGTGGGTTGCGTCATGAGGCAGAGAGGCAAACAGAGGGCACAACAGGCTTAAAGCGTTGCCGGACCCTTTGTCCAGCGCCGTACTGACAGTGACAGCGGGAAAGGCTATTAGTGGTACTTAACACTGCCTGTTAATGCCGGTGGTTAGTCAGTGCAGACCGCTACTGAGTGAGAAACCCACCTTTGGAGACTGAGGTCGAGCGTTAGCACTCTCCCCGGGGCGTCGTCGGCTGCGTTTGCTCAACTTGACACACCCCAAGACATCAGATGTCAGCACCTCAAACCACTCCCCGATCAAGCAATCATCTGCTCGCAGCCTTGCCAGCCGACGTCTATCAGCGCTTACAACCCGCTTTAGAACAGGTCACGTTGTCGATCGGGCAACCCATCTACGAGATGGGTTGCCCGATCGACTATGTTTACTTTCCGGAGCAAGCGCTCATTTCCTTGGTGTCTTCACTGAAGGATGGTGCCACGATGGAAGTGGGCTTGGTGGGGCAAGAAGGTATGGCTGGGTTGCCAGTGGTGCTTAGTGGTATAAGTCACAGCCAGCAGGCGGTGGTGCAGGTCACAGGCAAAGCGTGGCGACTGCCTGCGGAGAAACTGCTGACCGAGTTCAAGCGTCTGGAATTCCTGCACAGCTTGCTGCTCCGCTATATGCAAGCCATGCTGACGCAAGCGGCACAAGGCGGCGCGTGCAACCGCTTTCATACAACCGAAGAGCGTCTGGCACGTTGGCTCTTGCTAGTCAGTGATAGTTTGGGAGCAGACACGTTCCCCATGACGCATGCGAGCATCAGTAAAATGCTGGGGGTGCGTCGTGCCGGTGTGACCGTGGCAGCAGGTGTCCTCAGTCAAGCGGGTTGGGTGCGTTACCAGCGTGGATGCATGACGCTAGTGGATCGGACGGGCTTAGAAGACTTTGTCTGTGAGTGTTATGGGGTCGTTCATGGTGCTTTTGCAGCCGTAGTGAGTGGGAGCTGATGGCGCTGTCAGTGCTTGGTAGTGCCGCCACGGAGGTGGTGAGCGCTGACGCAATGGCGAAAACAGTGCTGCTGTTATCAAGGTTAGTTGCTGAAACACCCTGAAAACGTCTGGTGAGTTGCTGAAGGCAACTAACCAACGAAAGAATCGGCATCCTAGCCTACGCATAGGAGCTAGCAGGAACGAGAGAATCGGGATTTCAAAATATAACTCAACGGTGATTTAGTCCAAATTGTGTCCAGCGAAGTAATTAGGTCTTCGCCTAGCAGTTGGAGAGCCTACTTCCTAATCTCCAGATTAGGAGGTTCAGTCAAAAAACTTAAGGTCGTAAGATTCAGTCAAAGCCGAGTCCATTAAAAGACCAATATTGCTCTCAGACAGCAATACTGTAATTTCTTCTTCTTCAAAGCCCAGTTCCTTCATCAAAGACAAACAAATAATAATTTTTAGCTTCTCTACCATGTAATAAAGCTGCCGATTGTCTGCGGCTTTCTCTTTGCAGCTTTCATCATAGTGAGTTAAGCAATTCCTATTAAAAGCAATTTGCTGACTCAGACTGCTTTGACTTTTTGCGCTTGAAATAAGAGAAAAGCCCCTCCTACTTGATGAGAGTTGCTTAATAACGCTTCGCAAAGAGGCTAAAATATCTTGCAATCTTTTCCTTAATCGTTTTTCGTTGCTGTGCTCAAGTCTACGTTCTAGCCAATCGAGATCTTTTGCTGGGACAACTTTTAAGATGCGAGAAATTTTTTCTTTATGAGCTTCTTCCGAGCTCTCATACTGCTTAAACTTAGGATTCTTGCGATGAAAAACCTCTAATGCTTGAGTTAAAATCAAAAATTCATTTTGAGGATAAAGCTTCTCATAAAAAGTATAAAAGTATAGTTCGCATACAATTTCTAGCCAGTCTGATTTTTCAAACCAGTTTTTAATTAAAATCTCAAACTTTTCGGGGTTTCCTGGGTAGGCAAATAGAATATTAGAATAGAATCCACCTGCGCTCCTTGGAATGAATCCTGAATATTTTCCTGAAGCATTTGAGAGCGAACGAAAGATTTTAACAGGAATATAGCCTTTTTTATAAGTTCCATCCATGGAATCAAAGTATTCCCCTAGCATTACTCCAGTCACGTCAAGTGGATACACAGGGCACATGACTGCAAAGCTTAGAAAATTTCTTAGATGGCGTAGAACTTTTTCAGCCTCTTCTAATAAATGCAATTCAGAAAAAATAATTGTTATATAGGATAATTGAGACAATTGAACATTTTCCATCCATTCTTCTTTTTTGCGCGTTCTAATATCAAGAGAAAGCTTGATATTTTCGTTAACGTGTATTTGAGTAACTGTAACATCTTGCTCATACCTAATAGAAGATCTATCAATATTAAAACCCCTTACTCCTAACCATTGGTTAAGGTATGAGTAATGGACTGAAATACTTAAGAACTTTAAGTCGCTCTCGCTTTGAAGATGTATGCCATCACAGATAAGCCTTGTATGGTAAATTGTTAGGCCAATTTCCTCAAGAGTTAATTTTGATTCACTAAAGCTGTTGTTTAGTAAAGTGATTTTTCCTGCTAAGCACTCACCTAATATGATTGGCGGAAATGATGGTTGATCACTTTGACTTTCGTCAGTTAAAGAGCCGATTAGCTCTAGCTTTCCTCCTGTGGCTGGTTCAAACTTTAGAGTGCCTGATACTTTTCTATTTGGGAATTCTGGAAGCCACCATTGTCCAACATGCTCAAAGCCTTTCATATCTGCTTTCAAATTATTTTTAACTACTCTACTGTTCTATCATTGGTAGTTTCTTGGTAAAGTAGTTTGGTGGTCAGGTCACAAGCTCTAGCGTTAATATGCTAAAGCCCGAAAGGTCCTTCTACTAAGGCTTTCAGTGCTTTTATTGCCGCACTCATAAGCCCAAGGTCGCAGGTTCAAGCCCCGCCTGAGCCATGCTTTCAGAAAAGACAAGTTAAAGCAGCGCGATTAGAATGCCCTAAGAGTGAGGGTAATGCTTGCATATCATTTATTGTCTTAAAAGAGCCACGTATGCAAGGTGATTTGAGACGGCATGGGAATCGCAATTGACTTTGGGACTAGCAACACCGTTATTGCCCGGTGGAATCGTGCAACGCAGCAACCAGAAACACTCTCTTTACCAGGCATCAGCGATCGCTCTGGTCAGAACCCACCGCTCATTCCCAGTTTGCTTTACGTGCAAGAGGCGCGTCAGGGCACAGTAGTGGTTGGTCAAACCGTGCGCGATCGTGCCCTTGATTTATCTACAGACCCGCGTTTCTTTCGTAACTTCAAGCGCGGCATTGGTTCCAGTGTGCAGGGCTTTTTGCCTGAGCTAGACGGCTGTACCGTTCGGTTTGAGCAAGTAGGGCAATGGTTTCTCACTCAGCTTGTACAGCAGCTTAAGACCATTGAACCGGAAGCGGGACAGTCGATCGTCTTTACCGTGCCGGTAGATAGCTTTGAGGCATATCGTCTCTGGCTAGGGCACGTGTGCGAGTCGCTACAAGTAGAACAGGTGCGCATGCTGGATGAGCCAACGGCTGCAGCACTGGGTTATGGGTTAGCCGACCAAGAAACGCTGCTAGTCATCGACTTTGGGGGTGGCACGCTGGATCTCTCATTGGTACGGCTCGATCGTGCTCAGGCACAGCCAAAACCGCTCGGCTTTATCCTTAAATGGGGGCAAAAGTCGTTTGCGGAACAGTCAGGGCAAACACCCAAGACAGCCAGAGTATTAGCGAAGGCAGGACAAAATCTGGGCGGATCGGACATCGATAACTGGTTAGTAGATTATTTTGCTGAGGCGCAAGGATTAGCGATAACGCCACTGACCACACGATTGGCAGAACGGCTCAAAATTCAGCTTTCGCTGCAAACCCAGGCGCAAGAAGTGTACTTTGACGATGAAACCTTTGAGAGCTACGAACTGCAACTAAGTCGTACGCAATTTGAAGACATCCTGAAACAGCACCAGTTTTTTGAGCGTCTGGATGATTGCCTGTTGCAAGTGTTGCAGCAAGCGCGACGGCAGGGCTTAGAAACAACTGATATTGATGCCGTGTTGCTAGTGGGTGGCACGGCTCAGATACCAGCGGTGCAGAGCTGGGTGCAGCACCATTTTGAAGCTAGTAAGGTGCGCTGCGAAAAACCCTTTGAGGCGATCGCGCATGGGGCGCTGCAACTAAGCCAGGGCATTGAACTCAAAGACTTTCTCTATCACGGCTACGGCATTCGCTATTGGGATCGTCGCCAAAACTGCCACAACTGGCATCCACTGATTAAAGCGGGGCAAGCCTATCCCATGAGCGATCCAGTGGAGTTGCGGCTGGGTGCCTCTTTGGATAATCAACCGAGCATCGAGCTGGTCATTGGCGAACTGGGTGTAGAAGCCAATCAAACAGAAGTTTACTTTGATGGCGATCGTCTGGTAACTCGGCACCTTGGCAGCAGCCATCAGGTACAGCCGCTCAACGATCGTGACGGTGCCCGCAAGATTGCCAAACTGGAGCCACCGGGACATCCAGGGAGCGATCGAGTCAAGGTGCTGTTTCGCGTTGATGAGCAGCGCTTTCTCCGCATTACGGTAGAAGACCTCCTAGCATTGCAAACGCTGATTGACGATCAACCCGTTGTCCAATTGAGTTGATCGCCAGCAGCCCTTAATGTTTGCTGTTAGAAGGGGCGGTTGCTTCAGTAAGACAGCCTCGCAAAGCGTTACCCAGCTTTTGCACATAGGGTTCCTTCAGCATCCCTAGATGATCGCCAGGGATATGATGCACGTCTAACCCCTCTTTGACTAACTGCTGCCAGCTCAGTTCATTGTCAATCAGGGTGTGAGGCACATTCTGTCGCTCAGTTGCCTTAAACAACGCGACACGACCATCATAGCGACGGATACAGTAGCGATGAGCAATCTGCTGGTTTTCTTGCTCGTAGTTGAAATCCGTGATTTTGTCGGATAGCGGCAAGCCTGTAAGGCGGCAGAAGGTAGTGCTGGCATGGCAGTACCCATGCCATAGTGCCTCCAATAGATCTTGAGTACGCCAGCGAACTTGCGCTTTGATCATTCTCAGCAGGTAAGGAAGACCAGACTGCTTGATTTTGTGCCAATGCTTGGTCGCCCGATCGTTCACCAGATGCCTTAAAAGAGGCTGGTTGTCGATCGACGGGTATGTATCGATCAAACCCAGGAAGGCAATTTGTTGCCCTTGTGCCGTCAGTTGCTGTGCCATCTCGTACGCTACCAAGCCACCAAAGGAAACTCCCACCAGTAAGTAGGGACCCTGGCGCTGTAGCGCCTGCATTTGCCGATTGTAGTGCGCTGCCAGAGCTTCAACACGATCGATGGCGATCGCTTCTCCAGCCATGTGAGCTGCCAGACCATACACAGGTTGGTCTGGGTCAAGATGGCGTACGAGCGGGAGGTAATACTTCAGCCCTCTACCTAAAACATGAATACAGAACAACGGTGGTTTACCGCTTGCTGGTTGACCAGGCTGAATGACGACCAGGGACGGAGTGATAGATGTCGCGCTGGGTAATAAGTCTGACAGTGCTGCACCACCTTGAGCTACATCGGCTTGAGCCATACGAACTTGGGCTGCACCAATTTGGGCTGTACTAGATGCGGATGGTGCTACTTCCAGGCGAAGACAGGTTGCCAGTGCTCCGATCGTGGGTGCCTGAAAGAGCGTTGACAGCGGCAGATGTTTGCCAAGCGTTTTTTCGATCTGCGACCACACGCGTACGGCTGACAGCGAATGACCGCCCAGTTCAAAGAAGTGGTCATGAATGCCGATCGGCTTGATTTGCAAAACACCTTCCCAGATCGCAACTAACTGACGCTCTAGCTCATCTCTCGGCGCTACAAACGAAATTGCTACCTCTGACTCACTCTTACCCGTTGTCATAGACAGCGAAGCCCGTCGATCGTCTGCAAAGACACTTTCGGGAGCCGGTAACGCTGCGCGATCGAGCTTGCCGTTTGCCGTGACGGGTAGCTCTTTCAGCAAGACGAACGCGGATGGCAGCATGTAATCCGGCAGTTTTTCCTTGAGGGACTGGCGCAGTTCAGCGATCGTGGGTGCTGGCTGCTGGCGTGGTACAACGTAAGCAACCAGACGTTTTTCACCAGGTTGATCGTCCCGTGCCATCACGACAGACACTCGGATGGCTGCATTTTGAGCAAGCACAGCCTCAATTTCGCCCAGTTCAATCCGAAAGCCACGAATCTTCACCTGATGATCGATGCGACCCAAAAACTCAATGTTGCCATCGGGAAAAAAGCGCGCTAAATCGCCTGTTCGGTACAGCCGCGCCTGCGATGATGGCTGAAACGGGTGTGGCAGAAACCGTTCTGCCGTTTTAACTGGATCAGTGTAGCCCGATGCCAGACAGTCGCCACCAATGTAGAGTTCACCTGTCACCCCGATCGGGCAGGGTCGCAGGCGAGCATCCAGCACATAATATTGGGCGTTCTGGATAGGCTTGCCGTAGGGAATGCTAGTCCAATTTGGATCGATGTCGTTAATGCGGTAGAAGTTCGACCAGACCGTTGCCTCAGTCGCTCCACCTAGCGAAATTACGTCCACACCAGGAAACGTTGCTTTTAGCGCATCAGGCAGCGTAACTGGAATCCAATCGCCACTCATAAAGACCAGCCGTAGCTGCGATCGCTCGTCCTTTAGGTTGGAGAAAAAAGGCACAAGCTGTTGCAAGGCAGGTGGTGCCGAATCCCAGAAGGTAATGGGTTCATGGCACAGAATATGCAGCAGCGCCGCCGGATCGCGTACAGCCTCACTGGACACAACTCGAATTGAGCCACCCGCTGCCAGTAGCCCAAAGATGTCATACACAGACAGGTCAAAGCAGAGTGAAGTGATGAACAACACGCGATCGGTTGCAGTGATGTTAAAACTGCGGTTGACCCACTCGATTAAATTGATGACGGGCTGATGCCGGACGACAACTCCCTTCGGTGTGCCCGTAGAGCCAGAGGTAAAGATCACGTAAACAGTATCATCAGCGCTGCCCTGCTTGGGTAGGTTTGCAGTTGGCTGCTGGCACAGGTGCGACTGTTGCCATACCTTTAGCCCAGTTGGTGTTTGATCACAGCCTCGATCGCCCGTTTCGATCACCATTGTGTCGCAGCAGATCAAATGCTCCAGTCTTGGCAGTTGCGTTTGGAGTGTTTCAAAAGTCGATCGATGCAGCGGCTGCGTTACAACCCAGCCTACGTCTAGGGAGTCGAGAATCCACTGCACCCGTGCTTGGGGAAAGGTTGGTTCCAGCGGAACATAAGCTCCACCAGCTTTGAGAATGCCCAGCAGCGTGGGAATCATCTCCAAGTCACGACTTAAGTAAACGCCGACAAAGGTGCCCGGACGCACCCCCAGCGCTTTCAGGTGATGGGCGAGTTGGTTTGCCTGACGATTGACCTCGTTATAGGTAAGCTGTTGCGCTTCGTAAACCACCGCGATCGCATCGGGGTTCCGCGTTACCTGTGCTTCAAAGAGTTCATGCAAACAGGTCGCTTGAGCATAGTCGACTGCTGTATCGTTCCATTCCACCAGCAGTTGGTGCCGTTCGGCTTCTGTTACCAACGGCAACTCTGCCAAAGATTGCTCTGGGTTCGTAATCATGCTGGTTAGCAAGGTTTGGAGGTGCCCCAGTAAGCGCAGGATGGCGGCTTGATCAAACCGACGGCGATCGTACGAAATTTTCAACACCAGTTCGGCATCCAGACACCCAATCAGCACTAGCGGCAGTGGCGGTTGCTCATGCAGTTGAAACTCGCGATGCTGCCAGTTGCTGCCCTGTTGCTGTAGCTTCGTATTAAGTGAATAGTTTTCGAACACGACCAGGCTCTCGAACAGCGGCATGCCGCCCGGCACCTCACTCCACGCCTGCACATCTACTAGCGGCGTATGCTCGTAGTCACGGACAGCAATGTGCTGCGATCGCAGTGCTTTTAGCCAGGGCAGTAACGCTGCCTCTGCTGGCACCTGAACTCTGACGGGCAGCGTATTGATTAGTAGCCCAGTGATTGAGTCGGCTCCGTCAACCGACGATTGGCGGCAGGCTCTAGTTGCTCCAAACACAACATCGGCTTCGCCACTATAACGGCTTAAAAGCAATGCCCAGGCACCCTGAACGATCGTATTAGGCGTAATGTCCTGCTGTTTGGCAAGAGATTGCAACGCTGTCGTTAATGCTGCCGAGAGGCAAAGCTGCTCTTCTCCATGTCCGGGTTGGTCGAGCAACTGGCTTGATGCTTGGGGTGGCAGCAGCGGCGTTGGTGTTGAGAAGCCGTTGAGTTGGTGCTGCCAGAACCCTTTTGCGGTCGATCGATCCTGCTGCTGTAGCCACTCAATATAGTCTTGATAGGGTCGAGGGGTTGCCAGCGCTAGCGTTTGATTCTGACAAAGCACTTCATAAAGGGCAAACACTTCCTGTAGCAGCACTGTCACCGAGCGCCCGTCTAGCAGAATGTGATGAAACGTCCAGATTAACCGAAACTCAGTGTCAGCCAACCGAAACAAGGCAAGACGCATAAGGGGGGCTTGAGCCAGGTCAAACCCACGCAGGCGATCGGTCTGCAAGTACAGGGCATGGCGATCGTCTTGTTCTGCAACCGATAAACCTTGCCAATCATGCTGCGTAAAAGGCAAGGAGACACTTGACTGCACCAGTTGCCTGGGTTCTTCCAACCCATCCCATTGAAAACTGGTTCTTAAGACTGGATGACGCGCTACAACCTGCTGCCATGCCTGAATCAATGGTTCGACTGCTATACATTCATGCAATGTGCAGACCATCTGCTCAAGATCTACTCCAGTCTGCTGCCCATGAAGACTGTGAAACAGCATCCCCTGCTGCATCGGCGAAAGTGGGTACGAATCTTGCATGCTTTTCTCTACCACTGGCAGAAATGAGTTGTTCGAAGCGTTGCCAGATGATTTGCGATCGCACCCGTTTTTGAAAGCACATCTGAAGGCACACCGGACGGTACGTTTAGTCGTAACGATCCAGAAGAGTTGAGTCCCATTGTGCTAACGTCCGTAACTTTTTGATACCGCCAAAATTACGCAGAAAAAAGTATGTATGCCTTTAAGTGTCTGTAGAATCTGGGATACAGCAGTGGAATCAGGCAAGCGTTATTAAGGGCTTAAATTGCTGCAATTGCAGCTTAGACAAGGAGGTAGAGCGTGAAGCAATATGCATTTGTGTAGAGGGGTAAAAATACAAACGAAAAAATAAAGACTTTAAAATCGGTGAATCCGCTGAGAAAGTTTACTCGTAGATATGATCCATTAGTCGTTATTCTTCCGTCGATCGTCAATACAACAGCGGTCCTTCACTCACTCTTTATGCATATGGGCACGACGATTTACACTTTTAGCAAAAAGCTGAGAGTGTCTTGCTGATAGTTACGGCAGTTGAAATAGTGCTATTAGAGCAGGCTATCTTGCTGCTAGGTAAGCAATAGGACGAGGGCTGAGGGCTGAATAGAAGCCCTTGCTTAAAGGAGGTTTCAAGGTTTATGTCCGCCCTAACGCTCGCTTCGACTGCTATAAGCAATTGCCTTTGGTTGGGATAATGCCTGGGAACGATAAGGGCTACCGCTCCTTAGTTAGAACAAGTTCAACTGCGTTGGTGTGTTGATCGTGTTCCAGGGCAGCGGCGGCACGAGATTATTGTGTTGTTCTAAAAGGTGTTGAAAGTGCCGGGCGGTGGCGGGCGATCGCTCCTCTACAGGACAATGCACGAAGAAATAAATGCGGGTTCCTTGCTGGAGCCATTGATCTACCAACGATACCCATTCCTCTAAAAACCGTTGATTGAGTGCTAAATCAGGATGACTAATGAAGCGAATCAGGCTGAAAGGAGCCGTCACGTTAGGCTGTAGAGGCAGTTTGGGTTTCTTACGCTCGGAATGCAACTGTGGGTCGTCTGGCGCGTCATAAAGAGGACGGGTATCCAGCAGCACACGCCCAACGCCTAACCCTTCTAGCAGAGCGGTCAGGTTTTCGGCATGAGGTGCTCTAAACCAGTCGAGATGGCGTACTTCAAGCGCAAATTCGGCTTCGTTGCGGGGCAAAGCGGTAAGAAAGGCTGCTAAATCGTCAAACCTCGATGGGCTGTAGCTGGGCGGCAGTTGGGCTGAAAAGGGACCAAGACGATCGCCCAAACCCTGCATTTTTGTCAGAAACGCTAGTGTGCCAGGAAGCGCAGGTTGCAACAAACCATTATGAGTTAGGCTCTTTGGCAATTTGAGGCAAAACTTGAACCCATCAGGCGTTTCACTTGCCCAACGCTTCACAGTCTCTACATCCGGGATGGAGTAAAACGTCGTATTCCCCTCTACTGCCGTAAAGCGGCGACTATAGAGATGCAGAAAATCGGCAGCGCGGCTATCTGAGGGGAATAGCTCTCCCAACCAGCCTTTATACGCCCAAATGGCACAGCCGAGGTGGAAAGTCATGAGGGATAAAAGCTAAAGGATAAAGGCTAAGGGCTAAAGGCTAAGAAGATAGGAGATGAGGCGATAAGAGAAATTATGACTTTTAAGCTGTGAGTTTTGAGTTATTTTGACCGTTCATCACTGACCACAATTACATCCTTTAGCCTTCAGCTTTAATACTTCTGCCTTTAGCCTTTTGCCCTCTGCCTTCCGCCTTCTGCCTTCCCCTAAACTAAATTGCTAATGACTACTTTAACGGTGGGTATGATGGAGACTGCATACCGCCCCCTCAGCCCCTCTTCAATCTTCTGTTCCTGATACCTTTCCAATGAACCTGATGAAATCTCTCTTTTGCAGCCAGGGGCACGATAATCCTGACGACAATCGCTTTTGTCGCCTATGTGGTGAGATGTTGCCTATCATACCGCGATCGCCAGCTGTGGGCATGACAGGGCAAATGTTGGGTTTGCGCTATCGCGTCTTGCATGAGTTGGGTCATGGCGGCTTTGGGCGTACTTACCTGGCAGAAGATACCAATCGGTTTCATGAGCGGTGTGTGCTGAAAGAATTTGCGCCGCAGGTGCAAGGGACGGAGGCGCTACACAAAGCAGAGGAATTGTTTGAGCGGGAGGCAGGCATTCTCTACAAACTACAGCACCCTCAGATTCCACGCTTTCGGGAACTGTTTCAGGCAGATTGGCAAGGCAAGCGGCGGCTGTTTTTGGTACAGGACTATGTAGAGGGTGAGACGTATCAGGCATTGCAGCGATCGCGCCAAAACCAGGGCTATGGCTTTACAGAAGCAGATGTGACGCAACTATTGCTGCAACTCCTGCCTGTACTAGACTACATCCATGCCTGTGGCGTGATTCATCGGGATATTTCGCCTGACAATTTGATGCTGCGGACGGTCGATGGCTTGCCCATCTTGATTGATTTTGGTGGTGTCAAGCAGGCAGCCGCTGAAGTGAACTCACAATTGCGGCGATCGGTGGCTGCTCTCCCTGCCAAGGTTACTTGTCTAGGCAAAGTTGGCTATGCTCCCAGTGAGCAAATGGATCGAGGCGAAGTCTTTCCGCATAGTGACTTTTATGCCCTGGCAGCAACGGTGCTGGTGTTGCTAACCGGTAAGGAACCGCAGGATCTCCTGGCAGGTAATCGCCGTCAATGGCTGAAGCTGGTTAACCTTAGTCCAAAGCTGATTGCAATTTTAAGCCGCATGCTGGACCCCGATCCGGCTAAACGCTACCAAACGGCGCAAGCAGTGATGGCAGCCTTGGGTAGCAGCCTACCAGCCTCAGACGTTCGCGCCACGCAACCACCGAGGGGACATCGATCGTCCGCTGCCTCTGAACTGTATCCAGCAACCGTGGCAGTTGCGCCTGCCCAGGTCGGTCACGTTACTCAAGCCGCAACTGTCTATCCGCCTGCTACCCGACCCCAACGCCGGTCTGGTTTTGGAACGATCGCTCTCCTGCTGTTAGCGGCAGGTACGGTCTGGTTTACCTGGTGGATTGCTCATGATTGGCAACCCTTGAAGCAGCCCAAACCCCAGCCGTCTCAAACAACAAATGCCAGCACAAAACCGCCTGCACCTCGATTTTCGCAGGCAGAGCAAAAGCGTAAACAGGCGCTTGACCAGCGTCGTGAGGCTCTGGGCATTGACGCTGTTTTTCTCTCCAGTCTGGTCAATGACACCTTTTATGACAAGTATCCAGACCGTAGCGGACGGCAACTCACGGCAGACGCAGCCGATGCACCCCTTCGCGCTGCATGGGATCAAATCGCGAACCAATGGCTAGATCAACTTAAACCCCTTAGCAGTGAGGTTCGATCCCGCTTGGGCCAATACACCGATGCAGACTTAAAAGCACGGCAGGCAGACGTTAATCGGCTCAATCTTAGCAGTCGGGCACTTAATGACCTTACCGATGTACGCTTTTTTGAGCTGTTTCCCGATCAGCCGCGCAACCAAAGTATTTTGAACAAGCCGATCGGTCAGGTGTGGCAGGCGATCGCTGCTGAACAACTCAATGCTGTGAAAGCTGGCACCACGCTGGAAACGATTAAATTTCCTGAAGGTCGCTTTAGCCAGCAGGTTAGCGGCACGCTCAAGGCAGGAGAGGGCAAGGCATACATTGCCGAGCTTACTAAAGATCAAGTCATTCAGATTCAATTGCAGGCGAACCAAGAGACTCGTCTTTCGATCTATCCGCCCACAAGTAAAGCTGCTGCCCTGTTAGAAGACTCAGCCAAGACAAGCTGGTCTGGCAAATTAACTGAATCTGGTTTTTACGAGATTGTGGTTGTCTCTAATGCAGCTGGGACAATCAGCTACGACTTAAGCCTTGCTGCTGCCGACAATATCTCGGCTCCTGATGCCGCACAGTGATAAAAAGAAGCTGGTGAGACATGGCTTTCTTATCCTTCTTGCCAACTCACCTGAACAAAGTGTACAGCTCGCCCAGAGGCATCCTGGCTGATGGTGATGCGCTCAATCGCCAGGTTAAACGGAATAGCAGTTGTGACATACTGCTGGGCAAGGCTGCCAAAGTCGGGGGTAAGATGAGCAGCGATCGCGGCGGCAGCGCCCAAGCCCATAAATTGCTCAATTGGTCCCCGTGGTAGAAGGATGGCTGCCCCGACTGCTAAACCAGCCGTCAACAACATTCCTACAGATAGATTGGTGCCACAGCGAGGATGCACCGCTAGATGCCATTCTCCAGCCGTAAGCCGTCGTAAGGCTACTTGAACGGCACGGCGCAAGGCAACACTATCGACTTGTCCGTAAAGGTAAAAGCCGCGATCTGTAGACATGCCGCCCAATAGCTCGTTGTCTGGTGCTATTGCCCTTGGTGTTAGCTGGCTTTCTGCCTGACCGCTCAAAACCCAAACAGTGGCATGTTCTAAGGCATGAACCTGTCGTAGCATCAAAAGTTCTTTCAACCCTGGCACAAAGTTAAACTGGCGCAGCAAGTCAGCGTCCTGCGTTAAGCGCGGATCTGGCTGGTGACTTGGCGCGAAGACTAAATCGAGCAAATTGGAGCCCAGGAAGCCCCACAACGGTTGATCGACAGCAGCCTGTGTCATAAATTGCACAGCTTCAAACAAAAACTAGCGACAAAAGTATTTTCTCACTCTAGCGCTTACTGCCTGCCAAGGTCTTCAGTTGTTGTAAATTGTTGCCAGCAGGAGCTTACACGCTGTCAAGCTTCTTTTAATAAGTCGAAAACCTCTAGGAAGCTGCCCCAAAGTGAACGCGTTAACCTGTCACTCTTAAATTGACAGGTCAACGCTGGCGGAACGCCCTAGACAGGGTTCGCCGCTTGTACTGTTGCGCCTACGGCTCTAGCGACCTCGACCCCATTTTCTTCAAAAATCACAATCGGATCACTGCCAGCGTTCATTTCAATACGCTTGACGAGTACCTGCCCATTAGAAATGCGTTGCCCAACTCTGACATGACGGCTGGTTTCTTCATTCGGTGCTTTAACGATCGCTTGCGGAGCGCCGTTCACCACAACCACACCGCTGACTTGCACTCCATTTGCTAGGGTAGCTGATGGGAGAGGCGGTAGAGTGCTAATGGTTGGGGTATTTGCTGTTCCTTGGGGTGACGCGGCAGTTCCTCGAGGTGATCCGGCAGTTCCCTGGGGTGACCCAGTTGTTCCCCGTGGGGGCAAGGGTGTTCTAGGGTTAAAGGCGGTTGTCGTTGGTCTACGAGTTGCTGATTGAGGCGGTGTCGGCAGTCGATTGACAGTCGGCACGTTTTGACGATTAACAACTGTTGGCTGTTGCAGCTTTGGCGGTAGCCCAGCAAAGGGATCTTTCCCTTTCCGACCATCAATGCTTGCCTGTACTTGTTTTGCCCGCTCGTTGCCGTTAGTGGATTGGATTAAACCTGGGATTGTGTCACCAGCAGGCGGTTTTTGAGCCACCAAGGGGGTAGCTTTGGTGCCAAAAGGTTGGCTAGTGGCGGGTTTCTGCACTGCTGGGGCAGAGACGACGGGCGAGGGGGCTGTAGCAACATCGCTCTCAGACGTACAACTGGCAGTGGTCAACGCGATCGCCCCAACAAGTCCAATAAACATGAGTTGACGCATGACCATTCTCCCCTTCTCCCCAAATGCTTGTTACTAACACGATAGCTCTAAATAGCAGAAACGGTGCCAGTAATTTCTCAGTATTTCCGCCACAATCCTTTCGTCAAAGATTTACTTTAAGCACTCGCTTCGTACGGTTAGGCTGGTGTTAGTTACAACGGCTTTTGTGAAGCAAGTAGAGCAACAGAACGGTCTACCTTTGTCACTTAAAGCCTAGTCTCTAGCCGTTGTCCTGTTACAGAAAGCTTGACGGAAAAGCAGCCCTCAGGTGAGACTTTCTAGCGTGCCTTTGCTCCTCAGACCATTTGATTTTTACTTACTATCGATCGCCTATAGGGACAGACGGTCGTTTGTGCTCACGAACTTCATCGTGTTACCAGACTCTTTAAAAGCGTCTGCCGTCAACTAAGAAACTAAGGCGTTGCTGTGTTCTAAGCAAGGTTTTGAGTGATTGGTTTCTGACAGTAATGACCAGACCTTCTAACGCATCTGCCTTGTTTGGTAGCGATTGGTATAGCAGTCGAAGAGAACGTTAGAACAGACATCAACCTTGAAACTTCTTTTAAGCAAGGGCTTCTCTTCATCCCTCATCGCTCATCCTTTTGCTATGGCAACCCCAAAAAGCTAGCTAGATGCGTTTGTAGGCTTTCCTGAGCACGCGCAGTACGGCTAATAATGTTCGATTTTTTCATCTCCGTGAAAACCGCTATAACTGTTGGATGCCGCGTGCAAGGCTGTGGCAAACATTGGTGAGAAAATCGAGGTCTAAGGTGTCTAGGCGATCGCCTGGTTTGTGATAGTGCGGATTACGAAGAAAGGATGTATCTGTAACCATGATTGCTCGATAGCCTTTGTCCCAAAAGGCAGCATGGTCGCTGCGACGGGTATCTGGCACAATCAGCCCTCGGTTTCCGGCAGGTAGCCATTCACAAGGCACGTCACACTGCCGTACCGTATGGTTCAGACGAATTAAATCAGGAATAGTTTTGAGGTTGCCAATCAAGCCAATGAAATCGCCTCGATTTGGATAGAAGTGCTGCAAGCCTGCTGGATAGCGTTGGGAACCAGACGTGCGATTGCAGTAGCCCAACATCTCCAAGGACAGCATGAGGCGCAGCGGTTCTTGCTGAAGTGAGTTGGCGTAGTGAGTGCTGCCAGCGCGATCGTAGCTCGTCTCTTCTAAATCAAAGGCAACGAACCGAACAGGATACCGTATTGGTGACGCTGCAAACAGACGCGCTAGCTCAAGCAGCACGGCAACCCCAGTTGCATTGTCATCAGCTCCCGGTGAGCCAGGTACTGCATCGTAATGGGCACCAATCAGAATCGGCGGCAGCGATCGACGTCTCGTTTCATCCTGTGCTGGCAAGTTCAGAATCAAATTCTGAAAGACTGTGCCCTGCTCTTGAAACTCATGCGCTTCAACTGCGCCCCATTGGGCGAACTGTGCCCGGATATATTCACGTACAAAAAAATGTCCTGCTGTTGCCAGGTAAGGGTCACGCTCACGGGCAATCTGGATCAGATGCGCCTCTAGTCGTTCTCTGAGCCTCAACCGTACTTCAGCATTCCCCACTCTCTACTCCCGTTCGGCTGAGCGCATACGTCGAAGCCCATTCTCTACTCCCTACTCCCCTAACGCCAGTCATCCACAGCAAACACATCCGGTCGATTGTAGCCAGGTTTGTTCGCTGGTTGCATTGCTACGCCTGTTATTTCGGTGCGAAAACCGAGAGCCATCATTCGGCAGTAGGCTTCGTGACGACTAGTATTAACTCCAGCGACCAGGCGCGACATCCCTTCAGCAGCAGCTAGAGACTCAGCAAAACCAAGTAGTTGCTCGAAGTGTAAGCCAGCCTGGGATTGCGATCGCACGGCTCCAAATTTGACATAACAAGTGTCACTACCGGCTTCTGTCTCTGCACCATAGTGACACACAGCGAACCCAGTCAGCCCTGCCTCATCCCACAGAAAAACTGTATCGCCCAGACGTTGTGCCTGTACAGCTGCTATTTCAGTCGATAAGTCTAGCCCTGCAAAAACGGTATCTGTCAGTGCGCGGCTATCGCTGAGTGCCTGTGCTTGCTGTGCTACAGACATCTCTGTATAGCGAGAGGCTGGTGGCAGGGGGGCTGGCTGCTGAACCGCTTTAGCCATAACAGCCGTCAGATATTGCGGATAAAACCCAAACTTTTGGTACAGCGCGTGATGCTTGGGGCTATTGGGAAAGGTAAAGAGCGCTGTTTGCTCAATCTGCTCTTGTCTAAACTGCTCTACAACCACAGCAACCAACTCTTGAGCAATGCCCTTGCCCCACCAATCGGGCTGTACGCTCAACGGACCAAAAAAGCCAAAGCTACCCCAGTTAGTAGCTAAATTTGACCCGACCAGCGTGCCATCAACTTCAGCCGCAAAGGCTCCGATCGCATTTGTCTGCCAGCGATGTTTGATATAACTGGCATCGCCGCCAAAGGTTGCTGGTTCCGGTAGCCCAATGAAGGTGCCAAAGGCAAGCCGAAAAATATGGTCAGCAGTGGCTAAGTCTGAGGCTTGTAGCGGACGAATAGAGCAGTTCATTAGGAGAGGAAATTTGTGTGATCAACCTGGTAGTGCCTCTAGTTTTGTTTCGGTGCTTACGACTCATTCTCAGTCGCACTGATTACCTGCCGTTGCTAACCGCATAAAACTGCGATCGCGTTACGACAGTCCAACCAGTTTGGCGCTAAGTTCCCACAGGCGTTCTGCTTTTTCGTCATCGCGTGCCTGGGGCGATACCTTTTGCACAAACGACTTGCCATCTTTTTTCTGACGGTTACCCCAACTCCAGTAGGCTCCTGATTGGCTGTACTCCGGATCGGCAACGACCATTGCTACCCGTTCGCCTGACAACTCCTGAGACACATACCCACCCGTAATATTCTTTTGGAACCACGGAAAGAGCTTTTGAAACAGCGGATAGTGGTTGCGGAAGAGGGGAGTATCGGCAACACAGCCGGGATAAAGAGAACTAAAGGTAATACCTGTTGACTCGTGGTAGCGCCGATGGAGTTCGCGCATGGTCAGAACGTTACAAACTTTGCTGTCTTTGTAGGCTTTGACGGGTTCAAATTTTTTGCCATCAATCATGGCGATCGGCTCCTTGAAGCCATCGGCAAAGCCTTTGAGATCGCCCAAATCAGGACGGGGTGGAATCTTACCGCCCAACTCATCAGGATTATGCGTCACAGTCCCCAAGATGATGAGCCGTGCCGCCGTCGCGTGCTTAAGATCATCCAGTAACAGGTTCGCTAACAGAAAATGCCCAAGGTGATTGGTTGCAACCGTTAACTCAAACCCTTCAGGGCTTCGCAGTGGCTCCTTAATCAGCGGCATATAGATGGCAGCGTTGCATACCAGCGCATCGAGCGATCGTCCCGTTTCTCTAAAGTTGGTGACAAATTGCCGCACGCTGCCTAACGAGGCAACATCAATATGCATGAGCGTATAGCGGTCTTTAGGTATTGCCACTGCCTGGGCGACCTGCTCTGCTTTTGCTAAATCGCGACACGCCATAACAACGTGCCACTGCTCTCGCTGTGCAAGGGCTTTTGCAGCGTATAGCCCTACACCTGACGATGCGCCTGTGATCACGACTGTGCGTTTCTGATCTTGTGTCATTGTCTTTAGCCTCCGTTGTCCCACTGACTGTTTTCAGGATCTCACATTGTTGACGACTGGAACCACTTTGGAGGGAATGGGGGATAGGGATGAAGGATGAGGGCAGAAGGCAAGAGGCAAGAGGCAGAGGGCAGAAGGTAAAGGGTAGAAGGTAAAAGGCAAAATCAACTCAAAACTCAAAACTTTCTATCCCCCTCACTCCTCTGCTTCCTCTGCTTCCCCTGACTCTTCGCCCGATCGCTTGCTCCCACTGCTCACCCAGATACAATAATGAGGAGACCTACGGACAGACGCTAACTCATGACGGCTCCCTCGGAACTAGAGACAGTACCCCAACCGGATTTCGCCCTTGATGCCAGTCATGCGGATTCCCTTAATTTGAGCGCAACAGCCGCAGACACCGATGTCGTTGAAGAGGAAGACCTGCTTGACGATGTGGAAATGTCCCTGTTTGACCATTTGGAAGAACTGCGGCAGCGCATTTTCTACGCGCTCATTGCGGTTGCCATTGGTATTGTCGGGTGCTTCTTCTTTGTGAAGCAGATTGTGCAAGTACTTGAGCTGCCTGCCGGTGCAGTCAAGTTTCTTCAGCTTGCGCCGGGAGAATATTTTTTCGTTTCGATGAAGGTTGCAGCTTACAGCGGTATTCTGCTGGCAAGTCCCGTGATCCTGTACCAGATTATTGCCTTTGTGCTGCCGGGCCTAACTCGCCGCGAACGCAGGCTATTAGCACCGATCGTCTTTGGTTCTAGTTTTCTTTTTGTTGGTGGTTTGGGTTTTGCTTACATCGCGCTGATTCCGGCTGCCCTCAACTTCTTTATCTCCTACGGCGCAGACGTAGTGGAGCAACTCTGGTCGATCGATCGTTACTTCGAGTTTGTCTTGCTGCTGATGTTCAGCACCGGGTTGGCGTTTCAAATTCCTATTATCCAAATGCTCCTCGGTTTGCTGGGCATCGTTTCGTCCCGGCAAATGCTTTTTGGCTGGCGCTACGTCCTCCTAGGAGCTGCCGTTCTCGGTGCCGTCCTTACCCCCTCAACCGATCCTCTCACTCAAAGTCTCTTAGGTGGAGCCGTAGTGGGACTGTATTTCGGTGGCATTGGCTTGGTGAAACTGTTAGGAAAGTAGCATTGAGCAATTTAGATCCCTGACTTCTTGAGGAAGTCGGGATCTTGCATTCATAATCAAACGTTCACATCTTTTTCGTACCGGATGGGTGCAAGCACGACCTGTATGCCTTTTTGTTGGCAGATTGTCGAGAAATTGTCCAGTTTGTGTTCCAGCGCTTTCGTGGAATGATCGCTCGATGTTGCGTCTGGTAGTGCTGCTAAGAAGCGTTGAAACCCTATAAAGGCGAGTCCGTAAATAACCTGTTGGCTCCAAACACCATTAAAGTAGCCGCCATGCACGTTGATGCCACCAAAGCCAAGACTTTGCTTAAAGTATGAAATGTTTAAGCGGGCATAATCAATCAGGTTAAGTGCTGCTTTTCTCAGGGCAAAACTGACGACACCACGCGGCTGTTCTGGTTGCTCAGAGCCTTTTAATTCATCCTGAAAATCAACATAATCGGTGCAGTCAAAGTAAGTGAACAAATCAGCAACAATATTGACGTTGGGAGCCTCTGTTAGATGCTCTTTCAGCACTTTGTTGCCTCTTAGTTCTTCTAGTGTGTGATGTTCACGATCGGATGCTCGCACTTCTAAATGCTGGAACGGTGATTCTACCGTCCCGTTTTTTTGGTTGACAATGCCATAGTTCTGATCTTGCAATGAGTAGTTTTGATGGTCAGCCTGACCTTTAAAGTGTCTGACTGTAACATTGCCTAACCGATAGCCACTAGAGCGTTTTCTAGCCGGAAAACTAAAGTAATTAGCAGTCGTTGAAGCAAGCCGTAAAGCTAAATCGCCTTCATTACTAAAGACATATGCTTCTTTACAGCGACGTAATGACGATCGTAAAAAATTGGAGCGTCTGGGCATGATGGATTCGGCTGGAATATCAGGCGCGACCAGTATCAAGCGCTCTAACCGAAACACGCGACCAATCTCCGCAGGAGGGTTTTGGTTGATCGAGCCTGTATCAAACACATCAGAGAGAATTCTGATTGTATTAGTCACGATGAAACAGCCCATACTGTGACCCAAAAACGAGAGTTTAATTCTCTTTGCTTCGCTTAACGGTTCTTGCAGCGCTAGTTTTTCGGAGACTGCCTGGTCGATTTGGCGAATCAACTCAACGAGATCTAAAACGCCGTAATTAGTTGCCCGGTAGTTATCTCTAAAATAAGTTGAAAGGCGTAAAAGAATCAGCGTTAACAACCCTGCACTTACAAGCACTGAGCCAATTAATGGTGGCGTTAGCAACCCGTTGAAATCATCAGTTGTTATTAACAAGAAAGCGATCGCCAGGCTTGCAGCTAGCCCACCCCAAAACAGCCCTGATAGGAGAATGGGTAACGCGCTAAAAGCATCCTTTATCTTCGTGCCAAAGGAGTTGTCGTCGGTAACCCGATCGCCAGTGGGTGCAGAACGATCGCCCGTCGGTTTTTCAGATGGCCAAAGATAGCCTAAAAAAACTGATGTTTGCGGCTGGCAGATTTGGGTAGCATGGCGATAAATTTTCTGATAGCGCTTTTCAGCATCTGATCGCTGAGTACCATAGCCATGAATCGAGATGACAATTTGCGGTTCTGGGCTAGCAATTAAATAGTCGGCGATCGAGCGAATTTTAGCCAGCACCGCTTCGTTGTTCGTTTCGAGCGGATTATCTTCAATATTGATGGCAGCAGTACTGTTGACGTAGTAGCCAAGCACCGTTTGATCAGGCGCTAACCCATCAATCGGTGTAATGTTGAACTGTGTTATGTCAGGCACCGCCTTGGTCAAAGCAGCCATACTCAAATGCCCCTTGATTAAATCGTGCGAAGAGCATGTTTAGGTTAGCAGACATTGTTTTATACCAACGGCAGCACGCGGATTTGATTTATGAATGTTAATCTTGCTTTCACTTTTAGCTTTAAGGTTGACGCTGATGGCTTCAATAAAAGCGATCGTCCTACAGCCGAAACTGTCGGTACACGTCGCTGGCAGCGCGATGCAGGAGCGCATGACGATAGACAAGGGCTTGCAAATCATCGGCATAACCGCCACCAATAACACAGGCGATCGCTGTTCCATAAGCTACGCACGTACTGAGCACTTGCATTTCACGCCGAAACAGCCCGGTATCGGTAAGGCACAATTTGCCCAGACGATCGCCAAAATGGGGGTCAACGCCAGCGTCATACAGCACTAAATCTGGCTTTACGTCAGTTAGCAAGGCTGGCAAGTAGTCTGCCAATGTTTGCAGGTAAGCATCATCTTCCATCCCTTCCGGCAGCGGCACATCCAGATCACTATGTTGCTTCGTGCCTGGAAAGTTGACTTCGCAGTGCATGGAGAACGTAAACACACTAGGATCATCCTGAAAAATGAACGCGGTGCCGTCCCCTTGATGCACGTCTAAATCGACAATTAAAACCGTCTGCACCAGCCCTAATTTTTGTAGGACACGGGCGGCGATCGCCAGATCATTAAAAATGCAAAATCCCGAACCGTAAGCAGGAAACGCATGATGGGTGCCGCCTGCTGTATTGCATGCCAAGCCATACTGCAATGCCAACTTAGCAGTGAGAACGCTGCCGCCAACCGCTACACATGTCCGCTGTACCAACTCTAGACTCCACGGCAACCCAATCCGTCGTTGTGCTTTAGCATCCAGCGTGCCCTCGCAGTATGCCTGCACATACTCTGGCGTATGTACCAGTTCTAGCCACTCTTGCGGCGATCGCTCTGGAGTATGAAACTGCGCTATATCCGCCACACCATCCCTCAGCAGCGTTTCATACAGCATCCGAAACTTCGGCATGGGAAACCGATGTCCTTCTGGCAATGGCGCGACGTAATTGGGGTGATAGACGATCGGTAGAGCCATGAAAAGGAAGCATCACTGAATGGGTGAAGCGGTTTCGGCAGACTGGAGCGCGATCGTGTTCTACAAAAACTGCTTTAAAGCAACAAAGCTTGGCAATCCCCCTCCTATTTTAGAAGAGAGGATTGTCAAGCTTCGTGTAAAAGGCTGCGGTAAATGCTTACAGCCTCGAACCCTTTACGCTGTAAGACATAGGATGAAACCGCACTTTATGGCATGGGATGAAAGAGCAGATCTGGGAAAAAGTAGTTAAAGACTGCCCAAGTAGAAACTGCAACAGATGTTGAGACGACCGCAAGAACAGGGGCAAGAGAAAGGTACCGGACGAAAAAGTTAGGTTGACTATTTGGGGTTGCCATAATCAAGCAAGCAGATAGATTGAACGCCTCAAGCTTACCGCTAATGTCTGTTTCTGCCCTCGACCGTAAGAAGGATGCAAGCTCGAACCATTTGTGATGCTCAACACATCAATTACAACATTTAGATGGGCTGACGAGATGATGGCATTAAGACTGTCCTCTTTGAGTCTTAAGTTTTGAGTTTTGAATTACTTTTACCTTCATCCCTTAACCTTTAGACCTCATCCTTCGTCCTTCCTCTCAACAAACTTCCACCGAGCAAACTTTGCTGCCTGTCCACACCGTTGATTTTGTTCATCCAGCACATCCCAAATCACAGCCGCCTGAATCCAAAAGCGTTGTCCGGTGCTAGAGATGCGGATGCCCTGGTAGTCGCTGATATAACCGTTGGCTTTTGCCTGGGCAAGGAGGCGATCGCGCTCGGCTCGTTCCACGGGTTCTGCGGTCAGACGCGATGGCGTTTGGGTGAACTGTGCCCAGTCCATTTCCCAAAGTGACAGTGCTGCTTGGTTGCCATAGTTCAGCAGGGGATCTGCCTCTGTGCCATGCGAAACCACAACGAAGGGAGCGTTGAACAGTGCTTCGGCGATCGCTGTCGGAGAGCCTTGCAGGTTTAAAAGTGGGCGATCGAGCCAGTGCTGAAAGCTGCGTAATAACCGTTTGCTATGGCGAATCACATGCGGTTGCTGCCAGGGTGGAGGAAGATTTGTCACGAGCGATTTTGGTGCTTAATTTAAGTCAACGCGCTTACAGCGCCATAGCTAGATTCGCTTACAGAATACTATGATGAAGATGTTTAGAATTCTTCATAAAAAGCCGTGGTGACTCAACAATTGACCCTCGCGCCCCTTGAGAAGCTTACCTGGGAATGGCGCGGTTACTCGATTCAATACACTGTCGTCGGTACAGGCACACCGCTCCTGCTGGTACATGGCTTTGGCGCATCGCTTGGTCATTGGCGGCAGAATATTCCAGTGCTGGCAGCTGGTGGTTATCGGGTGTTTGCGATCGACCTGTTAGGGTTTGGCGGCTCGGCAAAACCAGCGCTCGACTACAGTCTAGAGCTTTGGCAGGCGTTGTTGAAGGATTTCTGGAGCGCCCATATTCAAGCGCCCACCGTCTTTGTCGGGAACTCGATCGGGGGGCTGCTGTGCCTGATGATGTTGGCAGATCATCCCGAAACGGCTGCTGGCAGCGTCTTACTTAACTGCGCTGGCGGTATGAACCATCGCCCTGGTGAGTTGGCTCCACCGCTACGGTTCATCATGGCGACCTTTAATAATTTGGTGCGATCGCCGCGCTTTGGTGGTTTCGTCTTCAACCAGATTCGCCAAAAGCATCGTATCCGTCGTACCTTGTCGCAGGTGTACCGCAACCGAGACGCCATAACCGACGAACTGGTAGATATGCTCTACGCTCCTTCCTGCGATGAAGGTGCCCAAAAAGTGTTTGCCTCTGTCTTGACTGCGCCGCCTGGTCCTAGCCCTGCCGAACTATTGCCCAGGGTTAGCCAACCGCTGCTGGTGCTCTGGGGTGCCGATGATCCCTGGACACCGATCGCAGGTGCTGCTATCTATCAGAAGCATGCTGCGTCGCATCCACTCAAGTTTGTGTCTATCCCTGATACGGGTCACTGTCCTCATGACGATCGCCCAGAAGTCGTCAATCCACTCATTTTGGGATGGCTTCAGGAGATTGAAGTGTAACGGTGTGAGGAGCGTTTTGTGAGCCTGACGCTGACAGAGACCGAAATCCATGTCTGGCAAACTAATCTAGTGCGTTCGTCAAACGACTGCCAGCAACTAGCGCAAACGCTCTCGCCTGATGAGAAAGCACGAGCAGAACGATTTCGCTTTCCGCGCGATCGCGATCGCTTCATTGTCAGTCGGGGGACTTTGCGTGCACTTTTGGGACGCTACTTGAATACATCGCCCGATCGTGTGCAGTTTCGCTATGGTGACAAAGGCAAACCCGCGCTAGCTGAGCCATTGGCAAGCGTTGGGCTAGAATTCAATCTTTCACATTCAGAAGACTTGATGGTTTGCGCGGTCGCCTATCAGCAAGCGATCGGCATCGACTTAGAATATTTCCGCCCGGTTGCTGACTTAGAAAATCTAACACAGCGCTTTTTTACACCACGAGAACACGCCGCGATTCATGCCTTAGAGGGCGATCGTTGCTTACGCTCCTTCTTTCAGCACTGGACGTGCAAAGAAGCGGTATTAAAGGCTACTGGCAATGGCTTGATGAGCCTAAGCGCGATCGAAGTTTGCCTTCAACATGACACTGCAAAACTGGTGCGGCATGATAACGCATCAACGCGTGCATGGTCACTACAGCTCTTTACACCTGCACCGAACTATATAGGAGCGGTTGCTATGAACGCACCAGAGCGATCGCTCGTCTACCGAGAATGTTGAGTCCAACTTGAGGGGCAAAAAATACTTTCACCCCTCAAGCTGAGTTAGTCGCAAGTGATGGATTGCAATTAAGAGCAGTGACAAACGGCTGTTGTAGACTCTGTCTGACTTACGCACTCACTTGAGTAAGGGCTTCGGACACTTCTTGAGCCGCCGCTTGAGACGATTCTTCAATCAGTGTTTCGTAAAGTTCACCTAGTTGAGTTGCCACTCCATCCCAGCTAAACTTCGTTTCAACTCGCTTTCTCGCTGCCTGCCCCAGTTGGTTACGCCATTCTGGGTTCAGGAGAATACGATCGATCGCGTCTGCAAAGGCAGCTTCATCTTTGGGGGGTGCTAGCAGTCCGGTTTTTTCTGGCACTACTGTAAACTGCAACCCGCCGACGTCGCTCCCCACAACAGGCGTACCACACGCCATTGCTTCGATCGTCACTAACCCAAACGGTTCATAGTGACTGGGCACAACGCAAACATCCGCAGCCGCATAATAAACGGGTAAATCATCCTGGCTGAGCCGTCCAGGAAACTGAGTAATGTTTCCAATGCCCAGTTCGGCTACGATGCTTTCGATGCGCTCGCGTTCCTTGCCGTCACTATGACCGGGGCGACTGCCACCACCAATAATAAGCCGCACTTTTTCGGTTTCCCGAGTACGGCACTGATGCACTGCTCGCACTAAGGTTTCAATGCCTTTGCGAGGATCGAAGCGACCCACGTAAAGAATGACTTTCTCCTCCGGTGTGATCCCCAGCGTATGGCGCGCCTCCTCCTGAGTCACCGTACCAAAATGATTAATGCGTGTGCCACAGGGAATGATGTCAATGTTGCCACGAGTCGAAACGAGCGATCGCATATGATCCCGCTCTTGAGGACTGGTAGCCACAACGCGAGTGACTGTTTCTAAGCACGTTTTCTCAATGTCTAGCCGAGTCTTGGCAATAAGCGGCACTGTGGGAGTGGCTTTGTACTTGACTGCTCCCAGAGAATGGTAGGTATGCACCTGTGGAAGTGACAGCTTTTTGCAAAGTTGCATACCAACCCAAGACGACAACCAGTAATTACTATGAATCAAAAGATAAGGAGTTTCTAACTGCTCCTGAAATGCCAAAAATCCCTCTATAAATTCTGGCAAAAACTCAAAAAGCTCGTCTCGTGGTATGAACTCTTGCGGCCCTGCTGTCAAACGAATGGTGCGGCAGTGGGGAGTGTGTTGCACGATCGCGGGTTGCTCAGGATTAGCGCGGCGAGTGAACATATCAACCTGCCATCCCTGTTTTGACAGCGCTTCGCCAACATGATGCACATAAACATTTTGACCGCCTGCTTCTTCTTTCCCAATTTCAATCGCAGGATCACCGTGGACAGAGATCAGAGCAATGCGTTTTCGACTAAAAGAAACCATGATGTGTGAGCTTCACTTTTACTAGCGTTGACAAGCATTAGGCGTGACGAGTCCCGAGTTTGCCTTTTTAGAGGCAGACCTTACCTTCTTCATTCATTGCTAAACGGAAACTAATTCTATGAAGATAGATGCTGTTCCTGCATCGCTCCGAAGATGGAAACAGGAGTAAATTGAATCTCTGACGCACATTAGTATGACCTCCATATTGATAAGATACTGAAGCTGACCTCACAACATTTCTGTGGAGATATCATTAGCAAACAAGCTCTTTGGCGGGATTATAAGGTGGTTGAGAAATAATGAAACGCACTGCTATCAAGGCAATTAAGACTTCGGCGAGTTACTATTGCGCTCGAAACTAAACTAATCAACTTTAAATTCAAACCTCAACAGAAGAACTAATGCAGCTCTTCTGACACTCTGAAAAAGCTTTCGCTTCGTTAGTAGTCATCACTCAAAACGAGTCAGAACATTGCGACAGATACATTTAATCCGATGCAAGCAATGTGTTTCTACTTCACATGAACTTTACCATAAGTCAGCGATTGCGGCACCTTAAAAATGGGTGTAATTTGCTTACGAAAGAACGCAGATTATAACGTTAGTCTTTTCTATAACCGATTGCTTGCTGCTGACAACAATCAGCTTTTTTATCGTGCAAAAGCGGCTGTTTAGGAGTTGCAGCGCTTCAACAAAAGAAAATTATCATTGGTGCATACTGAGATTTGGTTGCTGCCTTGTAACAAATCAAACCTGACCCCATTAGGAATATATAAATAGAATCTATCTTTTGAAAATAATTGTATAGCCTATGCTAATGCAGCTCGGTGCTGGTAATGGTAGCAAGTAAGACATACGCCCGACCCGGAGAAATGCATTAGGTTTTACACAGTCTCTAATGTTGATCGTGTGGTGACAAGATTAGGTAAAGCGAAAAGAAAACGATCAGCAGAATGATGACACTCACCTAAGATCGACCCGAAGCAATCGGGTTGACGTTTTACCGAGATGAGCAGCAGCACCTTGAGGTAGAGGCGTTGCCGTATCAGACTGTAGAGGTGTTGCCACACCATACTGTACAAAAGCTATACGTCTTTTTAAACCCATGTTTTTCACTTATTTCAGCAGCCAATCTTAACGGAGCCAACGCCAACGATGACTAATCAATCTCTGGTGCCTGTCATTCTTGCAGGTGGCAAGGGCGAACGTTTTTGGCCCCTCAGCCGCAGAAAGCGCCCCAAACAGTTTTTAAGCCTGGATGGGAGCGGACGCAGTCTGCTTCAGGCTACCGCAGACCGCTTGCTGGCGATCGCGGGTGGCTGGCAGTCTGTTTGGGTTGTCACAGCAGCTCATCTGGCAGATGGAGTACGAGAGCAACTGCCAGAACTGCCAGAAGACAATCTTTTGGTTGAGCCAGAAGGTCGAGACACTGCACCAGCCGTGGCATGGAGTACCTTGAAGATTGCTGAACGCTATGGCAGAGAAGCGGTTGTCGGCTTTTTTCCAGCGGATCACTGGATTGCTGATGAGGCTGCCTTTCAAGCAACGCTGAACGCTGCCGCTACACTTGCAGCTCAAGAAGCCGCGATCGTCACGCTGGGGATCACGCCGACGGTTGCTTCAACGGGTTATGGCTACATCCAGGCGGGCGATAAGGTTGGTGTCTATGGTGCCCAAGTTGAGCAAGCGGACTTTCCCGCCTATCGCGTTAACCGTTTTACAGAAAAACCCGATCGCCACACGGCTGAACAGTTTCTTGCCACGGGCACCTTTAGCTGGAACAGCGGTATGTTCGTGTTTCGTGCGGGTGTAGCGCTGGATGAACTGCGAGTTTACGCACCTGAGATTGTTAGCCCTTTAGAAACGCAGGGCGTTGCCGCTTATCCTACGCTGCCTAAGAAAAGTATTGACTATGCTCTAATGGAAAAAACGCAGCAGGCATACGTGCTACCAGTTGCGTTTGGCTGGGACGATTTGGGCGATTGGAATGCGATCGAGCGCTTGCTCAAAGGCGAAAACGACAACGTTGAACTCGCCACGCACGTTGGGCTTGATACTCATGGAGCGATTTTTTATGCCTCCAAGCCAGAGGAGCTAATCGTGACGATCGGGTTAGACGATACGGTCGTCGTACGTGATGGCAACGTGACCCTGATTGTCAAAAAAGACCGCACTCAGGAAATCAAGCAAGTGCTCAAAGAAATTCAAGCTAATCCACAGTTCAAAGATCTGCTTTAGTTGTTAGGTTTTAGTGGTTAGTTGTTACAGTGATCACGATCGCCCGCCAATTAACCACTACCATCACTAACAACTAAGAATGTTTTCTCGCCTCGCCCAATCGAGCGCTCGCCAGCGCGAAATCGCAGAAGTTGTCCTCCGTAATGGTTGGGGCTATATGCGACGACTGCTGACAGGTACCAAAGCTGAAGAACCGCAACTGCCACCGCCTGCTGTCCTTCGCAACATTCTGGTTGAACTGGGACCCGTCTACGTCAAGCTGGGGCAGTTGCTGAGTACGCGACCTGATTTGCTGCCGCCAGAGTACATCACGGCACTCACCGCACTTCAGGCAGAAGTGCCTCCTGTTTCATGGCAAGAAGTGGAAGTGGTGATTCGGCAGCAATTGCGTCGTCCGCTCGAAGAGTCGTTTACCACCATTAATCACCAACCTGTTGCGGCTGGATCGATCGCCCAAACCCATCGCGCTACCCTGGCAGACGGGCGAGAAGTTGCGCTAAAAATTCAGCGTCCCGGCATTGAGGCGATCGTTGATCAAGATATCGCGCTCATCCGCAGTCTCGCAGATCTCGTTTCACGCACGAACTTTGGCAAGTATTACGACCTCAAGGCGCTGGCAGAAGAATTTGCAACTGCGCTCCTTGCCGAACTAGACTTCATGTTGGAAGCCACCCATACTGACCAGCTTCGCAGCAACCTCTCTAGCAGTCGTTGGTTTGACCCTAAGCAGTTAGTTGTACCCGAGATTTACTGGGAGCTGACCACCGAAAGGCTGATGGTGATGGAGTGGCTAGACGGTGTACCGCTGCTGCAAGGGAACTTCACTGGCATTGGTCATGGTGGTGATGCCACGGCTGAACGTCGCGCGATCGTGAGTCTGCTAGTGAATGCCTTCTTTCAGCAAATCTACATCGACGGCTTCTTTCATGCCGATCCGCATCCCGGCAACCTGTTCTATCTCAGAGATGGTCGTGTGGCGCTGCTAGACTGCGGTATGGTCGGGCGGCTCGATCCACGCACGCAGCAGGTTTTGACCGAAATGCTGCTGGCGATCGTCAACCTTGACGCGCAACGTTGCACCCAACTCACACTGCAACTAGCAGAATCAGTGCAAACAGTTAACCTGGCACAACTCGAAAGTGACTACGATCGCCTGTTGCGGCGCTACTTCAACCTCAATCTGGCACAGGTCAACTTCAGCCAATTATTTTACGATATCCTTCAGCGTGCTCGGGCAAACCACCTGCGCGTTCCCGGCAACATGGGTCTCTATGCCAAAACGTTGGCAAATTTGGAAAGTGTTGCTCGTAAGCTTGACCCCGACTTTAACCTGGCAGATCAGATCAAACCGCTAATGACTGATCTGTTTCGACGACAACTGGTGGGGGAAGCACCGCTCCAGGCACTCTTACGTACTGCGCTCGATCTCAAAACCCTTTCTCTCCAATCGCCTCGCCAACTAGAAATATTGCTCGATCGCGTCACTTCCGAAACTCTTCAATGGAATCTGAACCTGCGGGATCTTGATCCGCTCCGCCGGAGTGTGGATGATTCTGCAAACCGTCTCTCGTTCAGTATCGTCGTTGGAGCGTTGATTATGGGTGCCGCGACCATCCTGGCAAACGATCGCACAGGACGGTTGTTTTGGGTGAGCAGCGTCCTCTTCTTCTCCGCCAGCTTTCTCGGACTCTGGCTGATCGTTAGCATTCTGCGATCAGGGCGGCTTCGCTAAAACTATTTGTACGGGCACCCTGGATAACCTTGTTATGTCATAGAGTGACTCCTTGTGACGTGGCTAGCTGTTGTAAAACCGCTTTGGCTGCGGCTTCGGATGATGCAGGATTCTGCCCAGTAATCAAATTGCGATCGCTCGTCACATAGGACTGCCAATTAGCGGCTTTGGCATACTTGCCGCCGTTCTTTTTTAACTCGTCTTCTACCAAAAACGGCACGATGTTGGTTAGTCCAACTGCTTCTTCTTCGGTGTTGGCAAAGCCCGTTACAGACTTGCCTTGCACTAACGGAGAACCATCGGCAGCTTTAGTATGGCGCAACACACCGGGAGCATGACACACGGCGGCTGTAGGCTTGCCAGCAGTATAAAAAGCTTCAATTAACGCAATGGAATCTGCATCTTCTGCCAGATCCCACAACGGTCCGTGACCACCGGGATAGAACACCGCATCATAATCGTTAGCAGCAACACTTGCTAGCGTTAAGGTGTTAGCTAAAACGTCTTGGGCATCGGTATCCTGCTTGAAGCGAAGAGTTGCCTCCGTTTGGGCATCGGTCGCGTCACTTTTGGGGTCGAGCGGTGGTTGCCCACCTTTAGGAGAAGCCAGGGTAATGTCGGCTCCTGCATCTTTGAAGACGTAGTAAGGAGTGGCAAACTCCTCCAACCAAAATCCGGTTTTCTGACCTGTGTTACCAAGCTGGTCGTGAGAAGTTAATACCATCAAGATTTTCATCATCATTCCTCTTTTTTATTAACCTGGCAATCTTGAATCGTGCCTTTTGCCGCGTTGAATGAAGCGTAGCGATTTGAAGCAGCTTGGCTTCTAGCAGAGCGTTGAGTTTCTTTGTTTCGCTCCGCTGCGCTCAGAACGACACGTATGTTCTAACATAACCGGGTTCATCCATCGTTTTGAACCTCTGCACTACAGAACTGATCGCAGCCCGTTTAACTCCAGGCGCGCTCGTATTGCACGGGAGTCGGGATCGGCTGATGCAGTTGTTTCGCAGCCTGTAATGCCCAGTAAGGATCACGCAACATGGCTCGTCCCACTAACACCATGTCTGCCTGCTCGGTCCGAATGATGTGATCCGCTTGCTCTGGTGTTGCAATCATACCAACGGCTGCGGTGGCAATTTTGGCTTCGCGACGAATGCGATCGGCAAAGGGAGTTTGGTAACCAGCCCCCACAGGAACTGTTTCACCAGGCACGATTGCACCAGATGAGCAATCAATTAGGTCAACGCCCAGCGAATTTAACTTATTGCCAAGGGCAACACTTTGTTCAATATCCCAGCCATTGCTAACCCAATCGGTCGCCGAAATGCGAACCCAAAGCGGCGTTTGATCTGGCAGAACCATTCGTACCGCTTGCACAACTTCGCATAAAAACCGGATACGATTCTCAAAGCTACCACCGTATTCATCTGTCCGTTGATTGCTCAAGGGAGACAGAAATTCATGCAAGAGGTAACCATGCGCCGCATGAATTTCAACCAGCTTAAATCCGGCTTCTATAGCGCGTTGGGCAGCGTTGACAAATGATTCAGTTAGCTGTTGAATGTCTTCGATGCTCAATACTTTGGGCACAGGGCTCTCTGGCTTAAAGGGAACGGCACTGGGAGCAACGGTTGCCCAGCCTCCTTGAGCTTCCTCAAGCACTGCTCCACCATCCCAGGGACGTGCTGTGCTGGCTTTGCGACCGGCATGGGCAAGCTGAACCCCCGCGATCGCACCCTGGTGATGAATCAACTCCACGATGCGTGCCAGCATTTCGATATGGGTATCCTGCCAGATTCCCATATCTTGAGGGGTGATACGTCCCTGTGGCTCAACTGCCGCTGCTTCAGTCATCACCAACGCAGCTCCACCTACGGCTCGACTGACCAGATGAATGAGATGCCAATCATTGGCAAACCCATCCTGGCTGGAATATTGACACATGGGAGACACGGCAATACGATTCCGAAAGGTAACGCTGCGTTGCTTGTATGGCTCAAATAAATGCGGCATGGTTGAACAGTCCTGCTGAAATCCATCAGTAATTAAATTAGCGCTATCTCATTACTAGTGCCCTTTTTCTGCGCGGCGGTAAGAAGGTGCATCGGGTTTCGCTAAATCCACGGTTGTAAGCGTCAAAACTAAAGCCGTGCGATTCTCTCGAAGATGCTTTGGATTGCTGGCTTTGGGAATGGCAATTACATCCGGTACAGTCACCAAGCGATTGCCACCTGATTTGAAATGCCGATGTTGAGCGTCAGCTTTTCAAGCAAGTACAAAATTGCACTTGCTTTGTCAAAATGTCCAATCAGACTATTTCACTGTTAGAAAATAACCCAACAGTTTTTCAGGATGGTATCACCACAGTTTCGATCACCAATTAAATAGATTTGTCTGTTACTCACCACTTAGCCTTGAAATGAGACAAAATGAGGTCGCAGGTTATTACGTACAGATAAAACTAGTTCCAATAGTTTTACTTAACTGAGCACGTAAACTGTCCCTTCAGTCCAAAAAATATTGTTATTAGTGTTGGCTAGAATGGCGTATTTCTATTGCCACAGTCCAAGGAATTATTGCTTCTTACCAAGAGAATAACAATTTAGAAGATGGTTTAGAGTCGCTAAATATGTCTGCTTTAAACAAAAAACTGAGATTCTGAACCCTTATTTTGAAGAAGATTTCAGAATCTCAGCAGACAGAGTTGAGATTTTTATTAAAGTGCTCAGACAGAAGTTGAATTTTCGGCTTTAGCTTAAGCCATGGCGCCTGGTTTGGGAGAACTGCCCATCATAGAAACTACGTTGCGGATAGCAGTAAGTTGATCTTCAAAGTCATAGCCCTTGAAAGAATCCATGAAACCCTGTGCTTCTGGTGGTAGTTTGTAATCTGATGGCACGTTGACTACTCGTCCTTTTTCCATCTCTTGCCCTAACAGATACCAGAAGGCAATGCGATTGCTCGAATTGAAGTTGGCATAGTCGTGAGCAACCCCATCAGTAGAACCATTGATAATGTCACGCTGGGCTTGCAATTGCTCCTCTTGAGACATCTGCGCTAATTGATCAACGGATGCTTGGGCGATCGCAAAGCCGGTTTCGTTATCAGAGGCGCTGGGCGTAATTGAGCCTTTGACTTCTTCATAAATAAACCACAAAAGCGCCAGTTGCTCATCGGCACCAAACTGCATAAATGCTTCAACAGTTTGATCAGGCTTCTTAGTTGTGTTGGTGTCTATCATAGCTTCTTCAAAAAACGACCTCTGAACGTTAACAAATGTTCAAACACGTCTTAACCCTACTGAAGACAGAAGCTCACAACTCTTCTCTAGAAAGAGGTTGTGTAGATAAGCACACTAATTCAATAATGAACAGACTCACTGAAAAATGTCCAACGCTTTCTCTGTACCGCTTGCTTAGATTTACCAGCGTGTATGTCGATCGTCATTTATAACCAACGAAGCAAATACTTCTAAAAAATAATAACCAAGACTACTTCTGTCCTCGCGCTTTGTAGAACGTCTTTAAGCTTTGGATGTCGCCGACGTAGCGCCAATGCCAGGGTTCGTAGCTGACGCCCTGACGGTTATTTTTGGTGAAAGAGAGTTCAAAGCTGTAGCGGTTGGCGTTGTCCTTGAGCCAACGGTAGGCAGCTGTCTTGTCAAAGTCAGGACTCAGGTTGAGTGCAGGCGTGTTGCCATCACCAATATCGACGGCATAGCCCGTGTGGTGTTCGCTGTACCCAGGCGGAGCGCTGACCTTAGCGCGTTCAGTCGCATTCTGGTTGCGATCGGCTTTTACATCAAAGTACAGATATTTTTGGTCCTCAAGGGAGCGAAAGCCTGAAATCGGTACAAGGCTAATCCCTTCTTGCTGAGCAGCGGCAGTCATCTCTCGATAGGCTTGAGCAGCGGCTTTTCGCATTTTGATGCTGCCATCGGCGACGATCGGTGCTAGTTCTGCCTGCGGTGCTGCGGGGTAGGCAAAGTGTCCCAATAGCGTCTCCGCATTGGGTGCAGCAGTCGGTGAGCCTGCCTGTGAGGGTTGAGCGGTTGCTGCGGGGCTTTCCATTGCCAGGGTATCGGTTTGTGGTTGCTGTATACGCAGCGCCATAAAACTGCCTGCTGCTAGTGCGGCAATGCCCAAAGCCGCTAGGCTACCAATCAGCAAAACGATGTTTGTTTGAGGCTTGGGGGCTACCTCCTGCCCTTCGCGCTGCGCCACGGGAATATCATCCATCGGCAGAGGCGACTTTGGCGTAGTTTCTGAGGGCTTTTCGGGGGTACCAGCGTTATCCAATCGTTCAACTCCTACACTCAAGCAATAGCGATTACAGGAATTGTAAACTGAGTCAGATCTCCTAGATGTGTCTTTATCGGTTGGTTCAAGCGACAAACGGGAAACAGTCCCCTGTTATACAACCTTAAATCACGAGGCTAAAATCTGAGCCAGTTTTTACAGTCTTCTTACAGTACAGCGAAAGCATCGATCGTGTGCTTGCCTCAAAGGACTCGTTGGGTTGGCGATCAACTTACTGTGCTTTTACAGGCACGTCGCCTTCAATCTAAATTGGTATCACCATGACCGTTGACAACCTGCTGACGATATACGTGCCGTTATTGGGCTGGACACTCGTTGGCTGGGTCTGCGGTCGCCTTCTGCCTGCAACGGTGCCTGCCTTGCTGGGAAAGTTTTTGTTCTGGGTGGGGGTGCCGATCAGCATTTTTGCCTTTCTGCGTCACGCACAGCTAACGGCAGCATTGTGGCTCGCTCCAGTCGTAGCGTGGGCAGCAATACTACTGGGTGCAGGCTTGGCGTGGTGGCTCGGTCAGCGATCGCAGCACTATGCCCGTTTCTGTGATCGACCGTTTAGCCACCAAACTCAGGGTAGCTTTCTGCTGGCATCCATGCTGGGCAACACGGGCTACATTGGTTATCCCGTAGCGCTGGCGCTGGTAGGACCGCAATACTTTGCCTGGACGCTGTTTTATGATCTACTGGGATCAACGCTAGGGTCGTATGGTTTGGGCGTGGCGATCGCGGCTCACTTTGGTAGCAAGACAACGGATGCAACGCAGCCAAGCAGCAAAAAGCATTGGCGCCCCTGGCAAGCGGTAGCAACAATAATCAAGAATCCCGCGCTGTGGAGCTTTGGACTTGGGTTAGCTTACCGTGATGCTCCTATGCCACCGCTGTTAGAAAATAGCCTGCGAGGTGTTGCCTGGTTTGTAGTTGCCCTATCGCTTGTGTTGATGGGGATGCGCTTAAGCCAGCTATCGTCTTTCAAACACGTCAAACCAGCCCTACTCAGTGTTGGTATCAAGATGCTGCTTGTGCCGCTGCTGCTAGGGATGGTGCTGTGGGCGCTGGGTCTTAGCGGTTTGGTCTATCGAACGATCGTGCTACAGATGGCAATGCCGCCTGCCTTTGCAACGTTAGTGCTTGCTGAAGCATATGAGCTTGATCAAGAATTGACGGTGACAGCGCTGGTAGTAGGCTGTTTAGGATTGGTGCTGTTGCTGCCTTTTTGGCTCTGGCTATGTTCCGGTAATCCCTAACCTTTGACAACCTCTAATCCTCTGGCAACCCCTAACCCACCCAGCTCACATCACCATCAGGCTGGTTGGATGATGAGAGCGGTTTGGCGATCGGCGCATCCCGTCGAATTGCTTGCTTACCTGCTTCGGAGCCATGAGGGGAGGGTATGTCTGCTGCACGAGCGCTCACATTACCACTCTGCTGTGATGCCGTCATTGTGCGGCTTGCAGGTTGCTTAACGTCTTTTTGCTCTGGTAGCACTACCTTGTGCATCAGATATTCGATCGTCTGCTGCTTAACCCAGCCTCGCGCTGCTAAAATTTCACCGAAGCGCATGCCTGTCAACTTCTGGTCGTTAAGCGCTACATCAATTTGAGCAGGAGTCAACAAGCCTGCCTCGACTAAGTACCCACCTAAACGCTTCTTCGAGTAGGACGTATGGGCTGTTGGTGTGACTGGGCGGCGATCGCTAGAGTCTCGCATTGCTACCTCGGAAAAACTTGAAGTCACTCTAACCTCAGCCAAGCTGAGGCAGTGACTTAAACCCACCTAAAAACTGAACCGTACATTTGCGGGGAACTTCACACCTGATTTTTTTATTATATCGACAGAAATACCGAAATTTCATCACCCGATCGCGTCATCCTGAACGTCCTGCGTACCAATACCCAACTTGAGCTTGTTGAATCTACGTGCAGTGATCACAACTCAATACTGCGTCTACGGTGTCACGGGTGCGGATGGTAGGGATGCGACTAAAGCGTCTGGACTCATTTGCTCATAATGCTCAAAGGGCTGGTGAATCCACGGGTTATCGGGTAAGTAATCCACGTAATAATCTGGGGTAATCACAGAACAGTTCTTATACCAGAGCACGCCTGTCCGCACTTCCTCTACGTAGTACCCATAGCGTCGATCGAGCCACACTAGCGTTTTTTTAAGGGTGACACCCGAATCCACCAGATCATCTACTAGCAGCACATGACTGCCCAAATTAGCTGTCGTCATCGACAGATCCCGCGAAATGGTAATCGAGCCGCGCACCTGTCCACCAATGCCGCCATAGGAAGAGGTCGCCAGAATTGCCAGTGGCAGATCAAAGATGCGTGCCAGGATATCGCCAACCCGCAGCCCACCTTTAGCTAAACAAATAATCTGATTAAATTTCCATTCGGACTGATGCACCTGGGCGGCAAGTTGCTCAATTTTTTGGTGATATTCTGACCAGGAGATGTATAAATCTGACATGACAGCACGTAGGAAAGGGATAGCAAGCGGCAAGCAGCAAGTTTTAAGTTTTGAGTGTTGAGTTCTGAGTTTCGGGCGGAAGGCACTACCTTAAAACTCACCACTCTAAGCGTGCAAGCGTCTGCCTGAAGCCAAAAAGCCTCAAGCTAAGCACCTCAAGCTGAAAAAGATAATACAACTGTTATTTGCTTTTCTTGTATCCCACTATGCATGATTCCGCTTCTTCCGTTCCGCCGACCTTGCCAAAACTCAGCCTTCCTACCAAGTTGGCGTACGGCGCAGGCGATCTCGGACCCGCCATTACTGCCAATATTCTGGCGTTTTTCTTACTATTCTTTTTTACTAACGTGGCAGGTATTAACCCTGGCTTGGCAGGCAGTATTTTGCTGATTGGCAAGATTTGGGATGCTGTCAACGACCCTTTTGTCGGTGTTTTGAGCGATCGCACCCAAAACCGGATGGGTCGCCGCTTGCCGTGGATGCTATGGGGAGCAATCCCCTTTGGCATCTTTTATGTGTTGCAATGGCTGGTGCCTCAGTTCAGTGCTGACCCAGCCACAAATCAGTGGTGGCTCTTTGGCTATTACATTCTCGTTTCGGTGTTGTTTAATACAGCCTATACAGCGGTTAACCTTCCCTACACGGCGTTGACCCCCGAACTGACTCAGGACTACAACGAGCGTACCAGTCTCAATAGCTTTAGGTTCTTATTTTCGATCGGGGGCAGCATTGCTTCACTGCTATTGGCACAGGTGATCTTTGCCGTTTTTAAGCCCAGTGCAGCGCCAGGTGGGAGTTGCAACGCTGGTGTAATGCAGTATACGGTGCTGGGCGTTGTTTGTGCGGTTATTTCGATCGTCTCGCTGTACTGGTGCGTTTGGGGTGTTCGCAGACAGGTAATGGTTGCCGAAAACCGCCGACTCGAAACCGAATCAACCGCCACCATACCGCTGCTAGAGCAACTGCGAATCGCCTTTAGCAATCGACCGTTTCTCTACGTTATTGGCATCTACTTTTGCTCCTGGCTAGCGGTGCAAATTACTGCCTCGATCATTCCCTACTTTGTTGTCAACGTGATGCAGCGGGAAGATCAGTTCATTCCGGTGCTGTTAGCTGTACAGGGGACGGCATTGGTCATGCTGTTTGTCTGGACGGAAATCAGCAAGCGGGTGGGCAAGAAAGCGGTTTATTTTATGGGTATGGGTGTCTGGATTATTGCTCAAGCAGGGCTGTACTTTCTCAAGCCAGGACAAATTGGCTTGATGTATGTGCTGGCAGTCATGGCGGGGTTTGGTGTGGCGACCGCATACCTGATTCCCTGGTCAATGGTGCCTGATGTCGTTGAACTGGATGAGTTGCAAACGGGGCAACGGCGCGAGGGCATTTTTTACTCGTTTATGGTGTTACTACAGAAGGTAGGGCTGGCTCTTGGGTTGTTTTTGCTGGGTCAGGGATTAGCGATCGCTGGCTTTAAGGAAACGGTGCCGTGTCAACCCGCGCCTGTGCAGCCACCCTCTGCGATCGCAGCTATCCAGCTGGCGATCGGTCCACTGCCAACGTTGGTGCTACTGATTGGGCTGGTGCTGGCTTACTTTTACCCTATTACAAAGGAAGTCCATGCTGAGATCTTGCTAAAGTTGCAAGAACGGAAGCGGCTGCAAGCGCAAGGCGAGGAGCCTTAACCGACTTCATTCATGCTCACCAAAGCTACCTTCACCGTCCGGTGTCTGCTTCATTTCAATCACCAGATTTGGCAGCCCTTCGAGTTTTTCGGTCGGTAACGTCTCTTCGACTAGAGGGTAAAAGAGCGTGAGTCCATGAGGAACGCATTCAACGTCGATCGGCGTATTACCAATTAGTTCGCCATCCAAAACCACTTTTTGCTCTGGATCGGTTGTAATTTTGACTCGTTTGGCACGGAGATAGCCAATATCATCGCGATCAACAGCATCGCCACTCAGCGCCGTTTGCAAGAGATGGTAAGTTGCCGCGATCGCCCCTGCCTTGTTCGCTGGAGACACCAACGTTACATCCAGCAACCCATCATCAACTACTACGCCTGACGGACCCTGTGCCAAGACAGAAGTTGCCGGCGCCGTATTTGCAACCGTAATCGCGGCGGCTGTCAACTTAATCACTTTGTCTTCAGTTTCAATTTCGGCTTCAAACGTTTTCATCTGTCGCAACGCCTGAAACCCTGCCAACACGTAAGCAAAGATACCAAAGCGGTTTTTTGCCTCGCGACCGGCTAACTCTACTGCCTCTGCTTCAAACCCAATGCCTGCTAGCAACACCATCGGGTGTCCATTGCAGTACGCTGCATCAACAGTTTTGGTTGCGCCACCTAAAATCGTTTGACAAGCTGCTTCGATCGTGTCAGGAATATCCAGGGCATTGGCAAAGGCATTAGCAGTTCCGCGTGAAATAATGCCAAAGGGAATAGTAGTGCCAACTAAAGCTGCTGCTGCTGCCGAGAGTGTGCCATCGCCACCGGAGGCAATAATGGCATCGACACCGCGCTTAACTGCTGCGATCGCGAGTGCATCGGCACCGACTTCTTCCGTTGTTAGCTGAATATCCAGATCAATCTCAGGCTCTAGCAAAGCTTTAATCGTTGCCAGATCTTGCTCTGGATCACCCTTACCCGCCACTGGATTGAAGATCAGACAGGCAGAACGCTTCATAGACGCTAAAGTTTTTAGGATGAATGTTTGGATGGACTTTTTTTCAGGCTAGCTTCTACAAAGACTAGCGGATCGCTCAACAGTCCGTACCATGCTACTTCCCGTACCAACGATTATATCGCGCAAATCAGGAACCAAGGCTCAGTGCTTCCAGAAGACTGCACAATAGGAGTAGTCCTCAGTGATCAACAGTGATCAACCCCAAAGCCGTGCAGGAGAAGAGTGAGCTATGCCCGACCCACGTATGTACGAAAGCGATACGTTTGTTTTGCTGGAATCTGGGCGATCGGAAGAGTTCCTTACCACTGCTGAATTGCTCGACAAGCTCAAAGGCGTGTTAGCAAAACGACAAGATGACCTTCCTAGAGATCTGCAAAAGTTTACTTCTGTTCAAGACCAAGCGCAGTATTTACTTGAAACGTCCTGCGAACTGGATGTGGGTCCTGACGAATTTCTACAATGGTATGCCGTCCGTTTGGAGAAATAGCCTCACAGACTCCCTTTGTAGCAACCCCTTTGTAGCAACACGCTATTTTTAACCCTGCTGCCCTAAACTTTCGCGACTGCAAAAAGGTATTGAAACTGCGATCGAAAACGTAATGAAATAGACGTTGCCCTCGATTATTTCGCAAGGCTAGCTGTGTATTGACTTGCCACCCTTTTCAATATCGGAAAGTTTTTGGGTTGGGTTACTACTACGCAGGGCTACCTTACTGCGCTTCAAGAAACTGCGCCTCAGACACTTCAACCGCATACGATCGCTTAAGTAGATCGAAAGCAAACATTACAGCTAACTGTTACGTGATCGCCTGTACAACGGTGGACAAGTAATCGCTTCGGTAGCGTGTTCTCTAGCCGCATGAATTTGCAGCAGAATCTTACTCCTTGCCTTTTTTGGCTACCACTTCTGTTCTTCTACCTTTTTGTTTCTCCTTGCTCTTAAAACTGCGGATGCAAGCGTGGATGAAGGAGGTCTGCAACGGGTTTGCCTTGCTTCAGGTGTTGCTCAACGATCGCCCTTACATCTTCGGGTTTCACGCGACAATACCAGGTATTGTCGGGCAGCACGCGGACGGTTGCACCCATGTTGCACTGTCCCTGACAGCCACAGCCAATAACCATCGCACCGGGCACAGAGGCTGCCTGAAAAGCTGCCAGCACAGCAGCAGAGCCATTTGCAAGGCAATTAGTGTACTGGCAGACGAGAATTTGACGACCAGAATCCATACAAGAGTGATGAGTTTCAAGTGATGAGTTTTGAGTTGAGAAGCGACTAAGAACTCATCACTCAAACCGACTTACTACTTGCCAAAGCCTTTACCGCGACCAGCAGAGGCAACGGTGAGGCAGTTTTCGACTTGCGATCGCAACGCATCATGATCCAGGTTTTGACCAATCAGCACAAGCTGGTTTTTGGGTTCACCTTTCCAGTCGTCGTCATCGAGCGAAAACCGTTTACCGCTCAGGTGGAAAATATGACGCTTGGGGCTTTCGCTAAACCAAAGAATGCCCTTGGCACGAAACACAGTGGCTGGTAGCTGATTGTCAAGGAAATATTGAAATTTGCGGATGTCAAACGGTTTGTCGCTGGCAAAAGAGACAGAGGTGAAGCCGTCGTTTTCTAGGTGATGAGAATGATGCGCGTGGTCATGGTCGTGGTCGCAATGCCCATGATCATGATCGCAAGCAGAATGGTCGTGGGACTCATGCTCGTGCTGGTCATGCTGATGAGACTCATGCTCATGATGCTCATGCCCAGAATGATCATGGTCATGATGCTCGTGATCATGCGCTTTTTCATCGGGAGCGAAGTATTTGTCAGATTCAAAGAGTCCCACACTCAACAGCATGGCTAGCGGCACTTGCCCTTTGACAGTGCGTAGGATGCGTGCGCCCTCTTTGATGTCACGGATTCTTACTTCCAGCGCGTCCAAATTGGCTTCGTCTACCAAGTCAGCTTTGTTGAGGAGAATGATGTCGCCGTAGCTGATCTGACTGTAGGCGGCTTCGCTATTGAACAGATCTAGGCTGAAGTTTTCGGCATCAACTAGGGTGATGATGGAGTCTAAGCGCGTTAAATCCCGCAGTTCGGTGCCCAAAAAGGTGAGCGCGACGGGCAGGGGATCGGCAAGCCCCGTGGTTTCGACGACGAGGTAATCGAGCGAGTCTTGTCGCTCTAGAACCTTGTAAACGGCTTCTACCAGGTCATTGTTGATGGTGCAGCAGATGCAGCCATTGCTCAACTCCACCATATCTTCGCCTGTGGTGATGACAAGTTCGTTGTCAATGCCGATTTCGCCAAACTCGTTGACCAAAACGGCTGTTTTAACACCGTGCTGATTGGTCAGAATATGGTTAAGTAGAGTTGTTTTGCCGCTGCCCAAAAACCCTGTAATGATGGTGACGGGTAAGCCACGCTTGGGCGCATCGATCGCAGAGGAAGAGGCAGGAGTGGTGGCTGATTGCATAGCGCAAATGTCCGAGACATTAGAAGATAAAGGTAGTCGTTACGATGAACGGTACGATCGCACCGCTGCACACTTTTTCATTATCACCGATCTAGGCTGGGTTGTTTAGTGAAAACACTGATCGCCGCCTCCCTATAATTGTCCTCGCTGTTTGAATGATATTGCTATGCCACTCACGCTTTACAACACACTCACCCGCCGCAAGGAGCCATTTGAGCCGATCGAACCAGGCAAGGTGCGGATGTATGTGTGTGGCATCACGGCGTACAACTACTTTCACGTCGGCAACGCGAGAGTCTTTGTGGTTTTTGACGTGGTGCGACGTTATTTGAAGTGGCGTGGTTATGACGTGCGCTATGTCCAGAATTTTACCGATATTGATGACAAGATTCTGAAACGGGCACTCGCAGAAAACAGCACAATGGAGCAAATTGCTGAGAAATATATTGCTGCCTATTTTGAAGATGCCGATCGTCTAAATATTCTCCGTGCTGATGCTTATCCACGTGCCACTCATGCGATCGACGGCATTCAGCGCCTCATTCACGAATTGGAGCAACAGCAGTACGCCTATGCTGCCGATGGCGATGTTTATTACGTTGTGCGCCAGTTTGCAGACTATGGCAAGTTGTCGGGACGCAAGCTAGAGGAGATGCAGGCTGGCGCCAGCGGTCGCGTAGACGAAGAGGCTGATAAGAAAAAAGACCCTGCTGACTTTGCCTTGTGGAAAGCAGCCAAACCAGGCGAACCGTTCTGGGAATCGCGGTGGGGTAAGGGTAGACCGGGCTGGCACATTGAATGCTCGGCGATGGTACGCGATGAATTGGGTGAGTCGATCGACATTCATGGTGGTGGCATAGATCTGACGTTTCCTCATCACGAAAATGAAATTGCTCAGAGTGAAGCCGTAACGGGCAAGCCATTAGCAAAATACTGGCTGCACAACGGCTTCATTAATATGGACGGGGAGAAGATGTCCAAATCGTTGGGCAATTTTCGCCTTACCCGCGATTTGTTTGCGAATTATGACCCCATGGCGTTTCGGCTCTTTGTTTTGCAGGCGCAGTATCGCAAGCCGATCGACTTTACCGCCGATGCCTTGGACGCTGCCGTCAGTAGCTGGAAAACCCTGAAAGAAGCGCTCCAGTTTGGAACGCAGTTTGCAGCCTTACCCGGATGGCAGTCTGCCGCTACCGATAACCTGGATCAAGCGGTAGTTGATCGCTTTAATGAGGCGATGGATGATGACATCAACACGCCGATCGCCCTTTCGGTTGTGTTTGAGTTAGCGAAAGCACTCAGTCGTGAAGGTAACCAACTCGTACATCAAGGCAACCCCGATCTGCCTGTCGAACAGTTGCAACGCCAATGGCAAACGTTCATCAGCCTTTTAGAAGTTTTAGGATTGGACGCTAAGCCAGGGATGCTAGCTGGTGAAATTGTTTCTTCCTCAAGTCTGACTGGCGATTTAACAGTTGGTTTAAGTGATGCTGCGATCGAGGCACTCATTCAACAGCGGCAAGAAGCACGGCAGTCGAAAAATTGGGCAGAGAGCGATCGCATCCGCAACGAACTTCAGTCTCAAGGCATTACGCTGATTGACCAGAAAGATGGCGTAACGCGATGGCACCGCAACTAGAGTTTTTAGTTGTTAGTTTTTAGTTGTTAGTGCTTGCGGGTATTTCCAATCTAAAAACTAACAACCAACCACTAACAACTTCCCCTATGTCTGATCAGCGCATTACGATTTCGCTTTCCAGCATTTTCAGCATTTTGCTTGTTGTACTGCTGCTGGCGCTGCTTTGGCAGTTGCAGAGCTTGCTCATTGTGCTGATGATTTCGGTGGTGTTGGCAGCAACTCTTAGCCCGATCGTCAACTGGGCTGAAAGCCGACGAGTGCCCCGCTGGTTAGCAGTGATTGCCGTGTACTTAGCGCTCATTGGTGGCTTTGTTGGCGTTGGGGTGTTAATTGGTCCCACTGTAGTGGAGCAGACCGATCGCCTGATTACTCAAATTCCGGTTTACTCAGAGGCGCTCTTCAACTGGGTGCAAGGACTCGCCTTACGCCTAAATACCTCTCAGCCAGAGCTGGTGCCGCAGTTGATCAATCCCCAAGCTCTAACAAACTGGGTAATTCGCTCTGGTCAGCAGGTGTTGTTGCGATCGTTCGGCTTGACGAAAAATATTGTTGGTGCACTATTTAGTGTCATTCTCGTCTTGCTCATTTCTGGCTATATGGTGGCGGGCAGCAAGACGCTCATTCAAGGGGTGGTGCAACTTTTTCCCGCACCGTGGGATCGCCGTCTGACCGCGCAGGTCAAGCCTGTCGCTCGGCGCATGGGTAGCTTTATTCAGGGACGAGTGGTCGTGTCTGCCATTCTGGGCGTTGTAACAACCGTTGGCTTGAACGTTTTGGGGCTGTCGGAAGTTTCGCTAGCATTGGGCGCGATCGCAGGCTTTACCAACTTGATTCCCTTCGTAGGACCGTTTCTAGGCGCGATTCCCGCTCTGATCGTATCGCTGTCAATGGGTGGTATCACCTGGCTTTGGGTACTACTGCTCTTTACGATCGTGCAGAATCTAGAAAGCTACGTCCTCGATCCTTTACTCGTTGGCTCCTCCGTCAATGTCCATCCCCTATATCAGCTTTTAGCCGTGTTTGGTGGCACTCAGGTATTGGGCATTTTGGGCGCAATTATTGTGCCGCCCTGGGTTGCTGGAGCCGCTGTGCTGCTGGAAAACCTTTATATCCGACCCAAACGCATTGGTGAAGTTAGAGCCGAGCGATCGCGTACGAATGGGAGGGTGCAAGGTGGTGCGATCAATAACGAGCCAACACCAGCAGCGAACGAACCCATCCGCACTTAAATCCCGTGGATCAGAGGGAAAAGGGCGACATCGGTTTTACCTTCATCCCTCATCTCTTATTCCTCCTAGCCCTAGCTCTTCGTATTCCCCAGTACCCCTTCTACCAGCCAATCCATCTTCTCTAATTCAGTATCTTTCTGCTTAAACTCCTTACCTTCAGGGATCACAATCTTGCCTGTGTTGTCTTTGAGCGGACCTTTATAGATAACGAGGGTTTCTGTCTCTAGCGCAGCCTTCGCAGCATCCGCATCTTTCTTGGCGGCATCAGAGACAGCAGGACCATACTCTGAAACCTTGACAAAGCCCTCTTTATAGCCGCCGCGTACTAGATGGGGAATACCACCATCCATCGTCATTTTGCCTTCCTGAATCAACCTGGCGTACTCCCCATAAATCTTTGACCAGTCCCATTCTGCTCCAGTTAAATAGCCTTTGGGTGCCAGTTTAGACTGGTTAGTGTGGTAGCCCGTGCAGTAGATACCTCGCCTTTCGGCGGTTTCCATGATGACTTTGGGGCTATCAACGTGGCAGGTAATGACTTCAATGCCCTGGTCTGCCATGCTGTTAGCGGCTTCAGCTTCTTTGACCGGCAAGGACCAATCACCCGTAAAAATGACCTGTGTTGTCGCTTTTGGGTTGACCGTGCGTGCGCCCAGCGTATAGCTGTTGATATTGCGGACGACCTGAGGAATTGGTTTGGCAGCAATAAACCCAAGTTTGCCGTTCTTTGCCATATGTGCGGCAACAATGCCCGCTACGTACTGGGCTTCGTCGATATAGGCAAAGTAGCTACCGACATTTTTAGGATGCTTACCTTCGACATACAGACCCCCCGCATGGAAAAACTGCACATTGGGGCTGCCAGGAGCGACTTTCAAAATGTGTGGGTCGTAGTAGCCAAAGGAGGTCGGAAACACAACCGTTGCGCCATCCTGGTTAATCATGTTGAGCATGACTTCCTGAACTTCGTTGGTTTCTGGCACACTTGCCTGCTCAACCGTTTTGACACCGGGCAGTTTGGCAACGCCTTCTCTACCTTCAAAATGTGCCTGGTTCCAGCCGTAGTCGTCTTTAGGACCCACATAGATAAAGCCCATCACCACTTCCTTAGCGGCGGCAACGCTAGAGGCAGGGCTACCAGAACCAGCCTGGGGTGTGGGTGTAGAGGCGCAACCAACCCAAAGGCGGGAAGTGGCACCAAACGCACCTGCGGCAAGCAGCCCGCGAATAATTTGACGACGTGGAATAGACAAAGGACGCTGACTGCTCACGGTTGACTCCTCAAAAAAGATTGGATGTAAATTCGGAAAACGACTTGATCGTAGGTTGCTAGCGAGAAGAGGACGATCGCCGGAACCATTAGTGATTACTGCGATTCTGTTTTGCTAGACTGCTTGATCTGCCTTAGCTGAATCGCTTCATACGCTAAAGTCTTTGGCTGTTAAAAGGGGGGCACTTGTCCCGCGACCTGTACCGCGCCAGACTAACCGCATTAAACTAATCGCCTCAGAACAATCGCCCTGCACAATTCTTCAAACGCTGCAAAAGTAGAATAAAGCGGCAAGCCGTAATTGAGTACCTTAGACATTTCGACTATGCAGAGCTATGACTGGATTGTGATTGGTGGAGGCATTACAGGTGCAGCTCTTAGCTACGAGTTAGCCAAGCAGAAGTTTTCTGTCTTGTTGCTAGAGCAACACCCCTCCCTGCAAGGAGCAACCCGCTTTGGCTATGGCGGTATTGCCTTTTGGTCTGGAACGACCGCGCTCACGAGGCGGCTTTGTGCTGAGGGCATCGCGTTACACCGCACATTATCAGGTGAATTGGGGGCTAGTACAGAGTTGCGTGAACTGGATCTGGTCTTGACGATCGCCGCTGGCGAAGATCCCGCTGCGATCGCCCAGTCCTACAGCCACTTTGCGATTCCACCACGGCTGGTGAGCGTGGCAGAAGCCTGTGAGCTAGAACCACTGCTGAATCCAGACGCGATCGCGGGCGCTCTCACGGTCAAGCACGGTCATATTTCAACCACTGCAATGGCTGCCGCCTACATACAGGCGTTTACGCGACTGGGCGGCACGGTGCAGATCGATTCAGCAAAAGCCCTCCTACGTAATGATTCGCGCGTAACAGGCGTGGTGGGTGAAGCAAACACCTATCACAGTGCCAATACGGTTGTCTGTGCAGGTGCCTTCAGCCGCTCACTACTGAAGGCAGCAGGGATACCCGTTCGGCTTTACTTTACTCATGCAGAACTGCTAGAAACCCCGCCTGTCGCTTTGCAATTGCGATCGCTCGTTATGCCAGCCGATACCAGACGTTTTCAGCTTGAAGCCGACTCTAGCACTGCTGCACTCGACCCCCTTTGGGATCAACCCGGACATGAGCCAATGCCGCTGATCCTAGACCCTGGAGCCGCTCAATTGCTCAATGGCAGTATAAGAATGGGGCAGATCAGCCGAGTGCTGACCGACCTTAATGCACCTATTGATGCCGCTGAAAGCGAAGGCAAAATGCGGCGAAACATTGGGGCTGTCCTACCTGCTTTAGAATCACTGCCCGGTACATGGCATCACTGTCTGATTGCCTTTAGCAGCGATCGCCTGCCCCTCATTGGCGCACTCCCCCATACAGAAGGAATCCACCTGTTTTCAGGCTTCAGCAATCCGCTGGCGATCGTGCCACCCCTGGCAAGACGCTTTGCTAGCAGCGCGATCGGACAAAAAGATGAGCTATTGCCCGACCTCTCGCCCGATCGCTTTGCGTAGACATTAACGATGCGTTGATCGTTGTTAACTACTAAAACTAATAACGATCAACCCACCACTAAAAACTAAACTGTGCTCGCAAGTTGCCGACAAAAATGGTCGGATTGCTATCAAAGTTATTAGCGTTAAAGATGGCGTAGAACGATGGCACCAGCGCCAAATTGTCGCTTAATGGGAAGAAGTAAGACGCTTCTAGCTCATACATCGTGCCGCCATCACCCGCACCTGCAGCAAAGTATTCTTCACCTCGAATAATGTCCATCGGCACCAGGAAGGTTACAACGCCCAGAGCACCTTTTTTGAGCAAGTCGGGGAAGCCAACCCCAACCTGGAATGACTGTACATCCACCGCTTTGTTGATTGGCTCTAGATTAGTGTTACCAAAGCTATAGCGTCCAAAAATACCAAAGCCAGGGGTGATCAGCCAATCAAAGTTGAAAGCAAGCGTGTTGGCATAGGCATGGTTCAAACCGCCATCAATAATGCCGTTAGAAAAGCCTGGACCTGCATCCAGGTAGCCGTAAGGAATAGGTTCACCAATAGCACCACCAACCTGACCGCCATACGCCTGAATGCGGCTGTAGTTGTACATGAACCGGAAGTTGAGGGAACTCGTCGGTGAGAAGGTCAACTCAGCCGTCGCTGTATTGGTGCCACCAAACAGACCAAAGTTAGGATTGCTGGAGGTGTTAAAGCCAAACTGACCGGGCAGAAACTCTGTGTTTTCGCCCAAATACGCAACGGCTAATCGGAACTGTTTATTGATGTTCCACTCTATAACAGCCCCCGATCCACGATCGATCGCGTTTGTCTGGGTGCTGCCGATCGAGTCAAAGCTACCTGCTCCAGTGAGAAAGAAGGTAAAGCGGTTGAAGTCAAAGTGGCGATACCAATTCACGCGGGGACCAACAGTGATCTTAATCGCGTCGTTCAACGGAAAACTATAGAACAAATCGTGAATCACGACATCATTACGACCGTTCACTGTACCGGCGGACTGATCGGTAAAGGGTGAACCAAAGGCGTTAAAGAACCCTGCTGACGCATATTGGTTGATCGGCGAAATGCCGTTACCAGCCGCTAGCTGAGTGACGAGGCTATCTTTACCCGAAAACGATGTATTAAAAGTCAGCCAGGTCAGAAAACTAAACGTTGGCTCTGGTGAACCTGTTACTTGTCGAGTTGGTGACCCAGTGGCGGGGTCGCGGGTGGCAAAAAAGCGCCCGTTAGCAGGGTTCTCGACGCTTCCAGGTGGTCCTTCAAACGTCACATCCCGGCTAGCATTGGCAGCAGAGAGATTAAACCAAACTAAACCATTCAGCTTGGTCGTTGTAGAGAACTGCTGTTTCTCCAAAGTGGCGGTACGTGCTTCCACTGCATCAACCCGCCCACGCACAGTAGCGAGTTCTGCTGCAAACTCTTCCTGAAGCTTCTGTACGGCTAGCAAATCTTCTTTTTTGACTAGATCAGCCGTGCCCGCTGCAATCAGTTCATTGATCCGATCCATACAGGCATTTAGCCCAGCCGAAAACTCGTAGCGAGTCAGCGCCCGGTTGCCTCTGAAGGTTCTATCGGGATACCCAACAATACAGCCGTAGCGTTCAACCAATGATTGCAGCGCTTGAAAAGCCCAATCCGTCGGCTGAACATCAGTAAGTTGAGAGACAGATGTAACTTGATCGATCGCGCTGGGATCATCTGCCTGTGCCTCGTCTGCTTCGGCTGGCTCCATCTCGGCAACATTAGCAATAGCCTCGATCGCATTAGCGTGCAAAGTTGGTTGGGGCGCTTGCTGGGCAGCAGTCGGTTGTGCCGTGACGGATTGTGCCGCAGCAGGTTGTGCCGCAGCGGACAAACTGGCTGGCTTAGGATGAGTATCAGAAACCGCTGGCAAGGTGTTGATAGAACTCTGCGAGGCTCTCACACCCGTTGCCGTTAGCCCTGCGACTGCTCCTGCAATGACCAAAGCTGTACATAGATTGGCTGGCGTCGCCAAAAGAAATTTCCATTGTTTGGAAATAGACATCAGAACCTCACACCACATAACTGAACGAATCAACTTGCAAGCATACTAAAGCCCATATCGAAGCGATGTAATTTTCGACACATTAGATCTCTCTAAAGGCATAGATGTTTTATAGTACGTCAGTTGCCCAGCCCTAGAGTTAGCAACTTTTCGGTCGTTAGGGATCGATCGCCTTTGATTAAGCGTTGCTAGACTAAGGCGCATCCACAGACGTTTTACAATGAGATCGAGCCGCTTGTGAATCTAGCTAGCGTATGAATACAGATGCTTGTACGTCCCGTATCCCTGCGTACCTTATATAAGGATCAACTAGCGCTTAACATTGCCATTCACCTATAGTCTCTGCTTCGAGCTTACTTTTGTAACGGTTTGGGCATCCTTCACTCATGCCGTTTCTTTTGCTTGAAGAATTATGGGTACTTTTTTGCCAGTCGCCACTTCTCCTTTGTTAACGACGCGCTTTGTCAACGTTTTGCATTGGGCAGCGGAACTACACGCTCGACAAGTCAGGGAAACACATGACATTCCCTTTGTCAGTCACCTGCTGGCAGTAGCTGCTCTTACCGTAGAAAAAGGCGCAATTCTACTGCCAGCAGAGTTGCTTGAAGATGCGGCAATTGTGGCACTTATGCATCATTCTGTCGGCGATATTGGGCTACCGCTAGAACTGTTTGAGTCGATCAGCCACAATGTTCAAGCTGCAATGCAACTGCTCTGCCAGGACTGCCCCTCCGCTAAAACCGAACCAAAACAGGCGTACGTCCAACGTTTGATTAACGGTACAGGTGAGGCGGCAGCGATCGCTCAATTAGTGGCAGCGGCTGACCATCTCGATAATCTTCGCTTTTATACCGACCAGGGGCGGAGCTTATGGAAGCCCAACGATCAACCTTTTTATGAACATTTTCTCGAACAAGTCAACGTGCCTTCTGAATGGGCAGAGGAAATGGAGCTTTTGCTAGAACGTCTGCGGCAACCAGTACGATCGAGAACTGGTGCTGGAGTGATCTAAGCTGCGCTGTTCAATTACCCGTAAACCGATGCAGAAATGTGGCTTTCCTAATTGTTTTGGCGATCGTTTGTCTGTATTATGATCTCTTATCGCATAACTTACGCTATTCCGATTGGTTAGCCGTATATTCAAGGAGACATAGAATGACTGTCCGGCAGCGTACTCCCAAGCCTCTGGGAAACCTTATTCACTATTTTACTGATCGACTCAGACTTACCTCCTTCAGACAGTTCGTATCCCTTTTTGTTGTGGGAGCAGTGCTGAGTCTATCGATCGCTGCCTGCTCTTCGGGCAACAATGCCACCACTCCCGCTGCCGGTGGCAGTGCCAGCCCTGTTGCTGACCAGAAAAAGGATGTTGAACTCACTCTGGTTGCCTACGCTGTGCCTAAGGAAGCGCATGATGCAATTATTCCAAAATTTGTGGAAAAATGGAAAACTGAGAAGGGACAGAACGTTACCTTTAATCAAAGCTACGGTGGCTCTGGCTCTCAAACCCGCGCCATCATTGACGGATTGGAAGCCGATGTCGTCAACTTGGCATTAGGAGCCGACGTACTTAAGCTGGTAAAGGCGGAGCTGGTCAGTCCTGACTGGAGTACGAAAGTGCCCAATAACGGCATCGTGGGCGAAACAGTAGTGGCTGTCACTACCCGTGAAGGCAACCCAAAAAATATTAAAACCTTTGCAGATTTGACCCGCGACGATGTGAAATGGGTGACGGCTGACCCAAAAACCTCCGGGGGCGCTCGTTGGAACTTCCTCGCACTCTGGGATTACAACCTCAAAACGGGTGGCAATGAAGCTAAAGCGAAAGAGTTCGTTGCCAAAGCTTATAAGAATGTAGTCGTCCTGGCAAAAGATGCGCGTGAATCAACTGATGCTTTTGCTAAGCAAGGTCAGGGGGATGCGCTACTAAACTACGAAAACGAAGTGATTCTGGCAAAAAACAAGGGTGAGAAGCTGGACTATGTCGTGCCTGAAGTTAACTTCTCGATCGACATTCCGGTGGCTGTAGTCGATAAAAACGTCGATAAGCATGGCACTCGCGAAGTGGCTGAAGCCTTCGTCCAGTACTTGTTTACGCCCGAAGCACAAGAAGAGTTTATCAAGCTCGGCTTCAGACCGCTTGCCGCTAGCGCAGACAAGAACAAAGAGCTAGCTGCAAAATATCCTCCCGTGAAGACACTCGGTACAATCAAAGAGTTCGGCGGTTGGGAACAGGCTCAAGATAAGTACTTTGGCGATAAAGGCGTTTTTGATGAGATCCGCGCTGCCAAGTAACATACTGCTGTAAATGCGGTTTTGCGCTTAGAGGAGCAAGGTAATCTTGCTCCTTTTTTGAGGATCGCTCGACCTTTGCTTTAGCGTCAACCTCGCTCCTTCTCTTGGTACTGTGATGGCTCTCTACAGAGATGTGGTTGAGGCGAAGTGAAGGGCTAAACTCCTGATGCCTTGCTTTCCTAAAAACTGTGCGTTTCAGTGCGTTTCAATAGTTAACTGGGTAGTACGTTTAACAGTGAGCCGATCGTTTGGATGCCAATAAGCAATACTAGACCACCCATCGCCACGATCGCCAGGGGACGTAGCGCTGCCTGAAGTTGCTTGAACTGAAGCTCTAGATCGCTTTCGTAATAGTCCGCCAGTTTGACCAGCATTTCGTCTAAATTGCCCGCCTCTTCGCCTGTGCGGAGCATTTGCAGTGCCAGCGCTGGCAGTTTTCCAGCCAAGCTTTGGCTTAAGGTTTGTCCCGCTTGAAGGTGGCGAGAGGCGATCGCCAACGTTTTTTGCAACGCCACATCAGGAATATGCGATCGCACTAACTCCAGTGCTTGCAACAGTGGCATTCCACACCGTAGCGGCAGTTCCAGTTCTGCAAAGTAAAGGAGCGATCGCGACTGGGCAATCCCTTTCAGAAACGGTACGCTTGCCATAAGTTGCTGGCCGTTGCCAGTTGCCTCCAGTAATCGCCTACTACTAAAACCGATCGCCGCCAGTAATGTTGCTAGAACGAAGAATCCTGGTTGCAACACGAAGGCTGTACTGCGCGAAAGCAAGGCGACCAGCAGCGTTAACAGGGCAAAGCCAATGATGATGACTGATGTGATTACAGAGCTGTAGAGCTTTTGTCGTCGGTGCTGCGCTTCGGCGGCGATCGCCAGTCGCTCAAACGCTTCTGCCAATGCACCGCTATATTCAGCTACACGAATGAGCGCGAGCGTCCATTGGTCAAAATAAGGCGATCGACCATTAAGCGCGGTCGCCAGATCTTGACCCGCTTCCACTTTGAGGCTGGCTTCTTTAAGCGATCGCTGGAAGTTGGCACCACAGTCTTTACCAGCCATGCCCAAACACTGCTGCACTGGAATACCAGCCTTGAGCAACGCTGCGAACTGATGGAAAAAGCGAGCCGCTTCCAGCATGGTAAGAAATCTTGAGTGAAAAGTTTTGAGTTTTAAGTTAGCGCAACTCAAACCCCAAAACTTACAACTCTCAACTTAATACTCTGGTACGGATGGATCAACTTCCCGGCTCCATGCCGTGATTCCACCTGTAACGTTAATGCCTTCAATGCCTGCTTTTTCTTTCAGGATGCCTAGCGCTTTCGCCGATCGTCCACCCATCTTGCAATGAGCAACGAGCTTGTGTCCGTTCAATAGCTCTTTGACCTTCGCAACGCCATCACCATTCTCAATATCAGGCAGCGGGATCAGCACGGCACCAGGAATCTTTGCAATCTCGTACTCATGGGGATTGCGAACATCCAACAGCACATAATCGTCAGCATTGCTGTCAAGCAACTGCTTGAGTTCCTGCACGGACATTTCTTGCATACCAGCTTGCTCCTTTGCTTCAGCAGCTTTTGCCTGGGGGATCCCACAGAACTCTTCGTAATCGACCAGTTTTTCAATCACGGGACGCACGGGATTCGGACGCAGCTTGAGTTCCCGGAAGCTCATATTTAAGGCATCGTAGAGCAGCAATCGTCCACTCAACGTCGTACCTTGACCCAGAATAATTTTGACCGTTTCCGTTGCCTGAATCACACCAATGATCCCTGGCAAAATACCCAATACACCGCCTTCCGCGCAGGAGGGAACGAGTCCAGGTGGGGGTGGTTCAGGGTAGAGATCACGGTAGTTAGGACCGCCCTCGTAGTTAAAGACCGTTGCCTGCCCCTCAAACCGGAAGATCGAGCCGTAGACGTTTGGCTTGCCGAGCAACACGCAGGCATCGTTGACTAGATAACGAGTGGGGAAGTTGTCGGTGCCATCAACAATGATGTCGTAAGGCTCGAAAAGCTCCAGGGCGTTTTCAGACGTGAGGCGCGTTTCGTAGAGATCTACCTGGCAATAGGGGTTGATTTCGAGAATGCTGGCTTTGGCAGACTCAATCTTGGGTTTGCCGACCCACGATGTACCGTGAATGACTTGGCGCTGCAAGTTGGAAAAATCGACCACATCGAAATCGACGATGCCGATCCGTCCAATGCCAGCAGCGGCAAGGTAAAGCAGTAGCGGGGAGCCGAGACCACCTGTTCCAATGCAAAGCACGCTGGCAGCTTTGAGACGCTTCTGCCCGTCTAACCCTACTTCGGGCAAGATCAGATGACGCGAATAGCGCTCGTACTCTGCTTTTTCAAGCTGAATATCGTTGAGATTGGGATTGAGCATGGGAAGAAAGGCTAAAGGATGAAGGATGAAGGCTAAAAAAAGTTGAACTTTGGAGGAACGACTAAAGGATGTAGCTTGCTTCTGCGAAGCAATAGGCTAGTGGATAAAAAAGGATTGAATCGGTTTGCTGGACGGCTTCACATTCGAGCCACTTCAGCAAGTTGGAGGGCTTCGGGTTCAAATTGATGTTGCTCGTTGAGTGTCCAACTGCGACGATCGTTAGCATTGCCATGCTTAACGGAGACAATTAGGTAAGAGTACTGTGACCAGGCAAGGGCACGATCGCACTCGGACGGCACTGCCAGATGGTCAGGATGAGAATGATAAATACCGATAATGTCTAGCTTGCGCTGACGTGCTTCGCGCATTCCCGCCAACATCGCTTCTGGTGCAATCCAGTAGCGGCGAGTCTTGGTAAAAGCAGCACTGTCGTTCAGTTCATTTGCAGCATCTGTATCCCACGCATTCGGCACAGCATAAACGTCATGCACGACCTTTTCGTTTGCGGCGATCGTGCCCAGCAACAGCCCACAGCACTCTTCAGGGTAGGTGCGTTCGGCGTGGGCATAAATTGCCTGTAAGTGTTCGGCGTGAAGCGTTAAAGACACGGAAGGATGAGATGGTGTGCGACAGACTTCTTATTCTAGGACAGGATTATGCTGGATATGGTGCGTTGTCCAAAATGCTTAAACTTTAGACAGAAGTCAGGTTTGTTTACAGACAGGTGCTGTCTCTGCCGGAATCAAACGTGTCGTAGCCCCATGTCTAACTTTTGTTCGACTGCGCTCAAGTAGGCTTCTGCTGTGTCAGCAGCACTACCGCTAAAGCGAATGCGACCTCGATCAAGCCAAATTGCGCGATCGCACGAACGATGAATATCCTCCATGCTATGCGAAACCAGCAGCACAGTGGCGCTACCATCCCAGAGCTGCTCCATTCGCTGCTTACACTTTTGCTTAAAGCTTTCGTCACCGACTGACAGCACTTCATCCAGAATCAAAATATCAGGCTGGACATCCGTGGCGATCGCGAAACCTAACCGTGCTGTCATCCCTGAAGAGAGCGCCTTAACAGGGACAGAGGCATAATCCTCTAACTCCGCAAACTCCAGAATGGCAGCGGCTCTATCCAGCATCTCGCTGCGCTTAAAGCCCAGCAGCACACCGTAGAGGACAATGTTTGCCATCACGGTTAGCTCAGAATCAAAGCCTGCACCTAGTTCAATCAACGGTGCAATGTGTCCTCTCACGCGCAAGGCACCGCGCGTTGGCTGCAAGATGCCTGATATCAGCTTGAGCAACGTTGATTTACCCGAACCGTTGGCACCAATGATGCCGATTTTTTCACCAGCTGTTACAGAGAGATCAATATGATCTAACACGAGCTTGCGGGCAGGCTTGCGGTACTTACCTTCGACAAACGAGAGCAACGTCTTCTTCAAGTCATACGAAAACTCTTCTTGAGTGCGTCGTGACAGCGATACCTGGTCGAGGCGAATTACTTCCATTTAGAGTAAGTCCATAAACTGCGATCGCCAGGATCGGAAACAACTCCATCCCAGCCCAAAGATAATTAAGCCGCCCAACAGCGCACGCACTAGCATACCTACCTCTGGCGGTTCGCCTGACAACACAATCTGACGGGTACTTTCGATGATGGGAAAGAGCGGATTCAGGTCTAAGAAGGGTCTTACTTGTGGTGGCACAATGGAGGCTGGGTAAAATACAGGGCTACTAATCCACAGCACAAAGACAATCAATTCGTAAAAGTAAGGTAAGTCTCGAAAGAAGACAAACAAGCCCGCAACAAGAAAACCCGCGCCTAAACAAACCAGTACGAGCGCCAGAAACGGTAGCGGAAAAATTGCTAGATTAATCAAACTTTTAGTAACGATCGTCCCGACCAAATCTGGCAGTGACAACGGCGTGGTCATGGTTTCTAAAACATGATGCCGGACGTTAATCACCGTAAAGATTGCCAGAAAAGGCAAAGGACCCACGGCAAACTGGAAGATATTCGCTACATTCACTGACACTGGAAAAACGCTGACGGGCAGACGGATTTTATTCAGTAAGGGTCCGTTGCCCACCACACTCGTGAGCGCTTGCGACGTGGCTGCTGAAAAGAAGTTAATGATCACTAGCCCTGTAAAGGCTGCCAGAGCATACCTGATCAGCGAGCCGTGATACACTTCTGCAAAAATACCGCCAAAAATCGCCGTGTACAGCCCAGTCATGGTCAGAGGATTCAGCAGCGACCAGAAGATGCCCAAGATGGAACCGCGATAGCGAGCACTCAGGTTGCGTTCAACCAAAACACGCAGCAATTCCCAGTAGCGCTGTGACTCGGAACGAGAAAGGTTTTTCCGAAGTGAGATTGCCATGCTTGGATCAAACCGAAGTGAATTCTGGTTGCAATTGCTGATCTAAATTCCCTGTATTTGGTGCCAATGTCAACCATGTGACAAACCAGAAGGGCTAGAAGCTTTGTCAGTATTGAGAGAAAAGTAGATTTTGACGAGTGCCCATCATCACTCTATTGAGACGCTGAAACAAGCTTCTGGTTCCATTGCCTGAACGCTTTAGGCTCCGAAGCCAGGCTTATTGAGCAAAACCCAGCGCGATTAAAGTTTGTTGCATTGCCTGCTGCTGCTCCAAATCATACCCCCAGCGCTCTAAGAACGCTTGATAGTCTCCTGTTTTTGTGGCGATCGTCCCTAGCAAGCTCTGTGCTTCTGCCTGCACCTGAGGCAACTGGAGTGCTTGTATGAGTTGTGTTGTGCGCGATCGTACTCGTGCTGACCCTTGCACCAAGTCCTCATTCTGGTTACGGCGATGCGTCATTGCCATTGCTGTAGACATCACCAGGTTTTTGATCAACAGTGGCGCAACGATCGCGGGTGATGTTTGCAGCGCTGCAATGAGTGTAGGTGTTAGGTGATCGGCTAGCGGGCGATCGTCGCTCAAATACGTCACAAAAAAGCCTCGTGCCCCATTCTCACTGCGAACTAACTCACGCACCGTTGCCCCAAAAGCATCAACGTTACCTTGCTCAAGGTCGTTTAGGAGTGCCTGCGTGACGGCGATCGCGTCTGCAAAACTGATGTCATCAGACGTCAAACGAGGCTCAACTGCCATGTTCTAAAGTTCTCTCGGTATGATGAATATTGAGCGTTCAGCACTCAGCTATCAACCTGGCACTGGGACGATAAGCTAGAAGGGTCTCAAAGCTGTTGCCTGCTGTAGCTTGTTTCCGCTTTGCGGCAGCTGATGACTGAATTGTAAACGGCTGACCGCTGATTGCTTCTCCAAAGTATGGCAATAATTTCCTCTAAACAACCGACTCCAGATGCAGATGATCCAGCGCGTGACGATGTGTTACCTCTGGAGACTGCTAACGACAGCAGCAAGGAGCTACCAGCAAAAACCAGGACGCGAAAACAGGAGCAGCAGTTGCCTCTGAAGATTATCGAAGACGCTACTGGTACGGACGACAGCAACATTAAACCAGCGCGGTCAGCTTCTTTATTGCAGCCCAATTCACAACCAGAGGAGTGCGGCAAACAGGAAGAGCGCCTCCGCCCGCAGCGCCTTGCAGAATACGTTGGGCAGAAAGACCTGAAAGAAATTCTGGATATTGCCATTCGCGCTGCCAAAGCTCGGCATGAAACCTTAGATCATTTGCTGCTCTATGGTCCGCCCGGATTGGGCAAAACAACGATGTCACTGATTTTGGCAACCGAAATGGGGGTCAATTGCAAAATTACCAGTGCGCCCGCGCTAGAACGCCCCAAAGATATTGTGGGACTGCTGGTAAACTTGCAGCCGGGTGATGTGCTTTTTATTGACGAAATTCATCGCTTGAACAAAGTGAGCGAAGAGCTTCTGTATCCGGCAATGGAGGATTTTCGGGTTGATTTGACGATCGGGCAAGGCTCCAGCGCCCGCACACGATCGCTCAAATTACAGCCGTTTACGCTGGTTGGCGCGACAACACGGGTCGGTGCGCTCACATCGCCTCTACGTGATCGCTTTGGGCTAATTCAACGGTTACGCTTTTACGAACTAGATGAACTGACGCAAATCGTGCTGCGAACAGCAAAACTGCTTACTACCGCTGTGACATCTGAAGGCGCTACGGAAATTGCCCGCCGCGCCCGTGGCACTCCCCGCGTTGCCAATCGTCTGCTCAAGCGAGTGCGTGACTATGTGCAAGTGAAAGAGATGGGCACGATCGACCAGCCGATCGCCGCCGAGGCATTAGAGCGCTTTAACGTTGACCCCTGTGGCTTAGATTGGACCGATCGCCGCTTGCTAACGGTTATGATCGAACATTTTGGCGGTGGTCCCGTCGGGTTAGAGACAATGGCAGCCGTTACAGGCGAAGATGCTCAGACGATCGAAGAAGTGTACGAACCCTATCTTTTGCAGATTGGGTATCTCAACCGCACGTCGCGTGGTCGCATTGCGACTCCTGCTGCCTGGAAACATCTGGGCTATACGCCACCTAGCAATCAGCTTTCGATGCTTTAGCCAGCCACTTGGCTTACCCATTGCTCCCCTAAAGCCAGTGATAATGTTTGAGGAGAAAAGGATCTGAACTCATGACCAACACTGTCAATGCGCCACACCGTCTGAGGCTAAAAGTTGAAGGCTTGCTCAAAAAAGTCTTCCGCGCGTCCTCCGATCTAACGCAAACGCTGTCGCAAACCATTGCGCCCTCTACGTTCGATCGCCGGGGTGTTGCCGACCATTACCTCAAAGGCAAGGGCATTGAAATCGGCGCTTTACATAATCCGCTTCACGTCTCCGATACAATCCAGGTGCAATACGTAGACCGGATGTCTGTTGCAGACCTCAAAAAGCACTATCCCGAGCTAAGCGAGCTGCCACTGGTTGAGGTAGATATTCTGGATGACGGTGAAGAGCTAACCCATATTCCCCCTGCCTCGCAAGATTTTGTGATTGCTAACCACTTCATTGAGCACTGCCAAAATCCGATCAAAACAATGCAGAGTATGCTGAGGGTGCTTAAGCCCGCGGGCATTCTCTACATGGGCATACCAGACAAACGGTATACCTTCGATGTTCATCGTCCACTGACGACGATCGACCATCTCCTCAAAGACTATAACGAGGGTCCAGAATGGTCGAAGAAACAGCATTTTCTAGACTGGGCAAAATTTCCTTCGTTGGGCTATACCAGTGAACAGGACGGTCAAGACGACCCCAGAATCGAAGCAGAAGCTGATCGCTTTATAGCGATGGACTACAGCATTCACTACCACGTTTGGACACAGACCGAAATTCTAGAATTGCTAGCGACCTTACAGAAAACCTTGCAGTTTGGGTTTGAAGTCGAGCTGTTTCTCAAGAACAAAGATGAAATGATTCTCGTTTTGCGAAAAAATGCTTGACTGCTGCTCATGCTCACTCAATTCTCCTGGCTCTCTATTCGGTAGTCTTTTATGATTCGCCTCTTTCTGTTTCTCTTGAGTGTTCTTCTCTCTAGCCTTCTGGTCTGGTTTCCCTATCCAGCCCTGGCAGTAGAACAGATTCCCGTGGCAGCTTCAGCAGCAGCGCCAGCAGAAACCGTACCGCCACCAGAAGCAGCTTCGCCTTCACCAGCAGCACCCCAGGTAACAGCGCTAGACCTTTACAAGCAGCTTGATGCGATCGCCGACAAAGCCTTTAAAGCAACCAATGAAGGCGACTTCCGTACGGCTGAGGACTATTGGACGCAAATCATTGAGACACTGCCTCAAACAGCGGCTGCCTGGAGTAACCGAGGCAATGCCAAAGTGAGCCAAAATAAATTGCAGAGTGCTCTCGTTGACTACAACAAGGCGATCGAGCTAGCGCCAGATGCGCCTGATCCATACCTGAACCGTGGCACCGCACTAGAAGGTTTGGGCAAGTGGGAAGAGGCGATCGCCGACTACAATCGTGTTTTGGAACTCGATCCTAAAGATCCCGCTGCTTTTAACAATCGCGGCAATGCCAAAGCTGGGCTGGGGCAATGGGAAGCCGCCGTAGTCGATTACAAACAAGCGACCGAGCTTGTCCGTGATTATGCGTTTGCTAACGCCAACTATGCTCTAGCGCTTTATCAGCTTGGTAAGCAGGATGAAGCTGTTCGCAAAATGCGGAATCTGGTGCGCAAATATCCTCAATTTGCCGATATGCGTGCCGCCCTCACTGCCGCACTTTGGGCGCAGGGAAAACAAGGAGAAGCCGAAAGTCAATGGGTTTCAGCCGTTGGTCTCGACTCGCGCTACAAAGATCTAAATTGGCTCAGAAACGATCGCCGCTGGCCCCCAGAAATGGTGTCTGCAATGGAGAAGTTTTTGAAGCTAAAAGCGTAGATAAAGAAGGCAGGGGAGTTAAGGAGAGTGAAGGGCAAAGGGGGAGGAAGATTAAAGGTGAAAGCTAAACCATCTTCTCTTGCACCCCTTTCCCTCTGCTCTTTCCTCTACACTTGCTTACCCCCTCACTAATTTCTCGATCGCCTCTACGGTCAACTCCTGCACATTGTCATAAACGATCTGTGCGCCTGCTTGCTGGAGTGTAGCAATGTAGGCTTGCTTGTTGACCTCAGTTTTTTGAACATGGGGTGGCAAAACGCCAACGGCAAACCACGGGCGATCGGGCTGGACTTGGCGCACCTTAGTAATCGTGTGCATATCTGCCACTGTATCGCCCACATAGATTACAGGCGCGGCATCAGAACCATGCAGCAGGCGCACTGTTTGCAGTAACCCAGTCGGATCAGGTTTGCCGGGTGCATCTTCCATGGCTACGAGAACGGGCGATCGCAGTCCCAAGCGTTGCTCCAGAATATAGCGTGCCGATCCCGTCGTGGCACCGCTAAAAAAGCCCCACAAAATGCCTGCCTGAGTCAACTGCTCTAGATAGGCTGGTTGCAGTAGCAGCGGCTCCTGACAGATATAGCCTGTCCAGTGTGTTGGGTCTGTGCCGCGATAACGAGACTGAAAGAAAGCAACCAGTTCGTCATAATCCAGCCTAATTGGGTTCGTGGCTGTAGCTTCTCGCGATCGTCCCTGTGCTTCAAAATAGCGGTAGAGCAGCTCCTGAGACGCTTCCCAATCGTTGTTCCAGAGTCCTTCTGTTTTGAGTGCATCAATATCCTCCGGTGACGGACGATAGGCTCCTTGCGTGAAATGTTCGACGGTATCTGCTAACGCACGGCGATACGATCCTCCCACATCACGAATCACGCCATCAATGTCAAAAACGACGATTGCCTCCATATCCATTACGCCTGCCTGCTCTATTTCTACTCTTAGCACCATACCGAATCATGCTGCCTGCATCTATACCCTACACGTTTGCCCAACCGCGCACTTACGGCTGATTCCGAGGATTATGCTGGTGATTCTTCCGGCAGTAAGATAGAATGCTAAGTTGCAGAGCAAGCGAAATGTTTGGGACAAGCTGGAGGTTGGGTTGTCGAAGTTTATTTTAAAAGTTCTCTGGTTAGATGAGAACGTTGCATTAGCTGTCGATCAGGTTGTAGGCAAGGGTACTAGCCCGCTGACATCTTACTTTTTTTGGCCCCGTAACGACGCGTGGGAACAGCTAAAGACAGAGATGGAAGCGAAGCATTGGATTTCTGAGGTCGATCGCGTTGAGTTGCTTAACCAGGCGACTGAGGTTATCAACTACTGGCAAGAGGAAGGCAAGCGGCGACCCATGGCGGAAGCGCAGGCAAAGTTTCCAGAGGTTACGTTTACAGGTAGCGCTTGAGGAACGGGCGATCGCGTGTTCTATTGCTAGGGCAAGGCGCGGAAAGCCTTTTTACACGAAAAACGAGCAAGCTCTAGGAGCTTGTCAAACGCATAACCGCCCTGACTGGTAGATGATAAAGTTGGGGCGGGTTTTGTGTTTATGTCTTTAGATCGGTGGTAGTTCGGCTCTTGCTATGATTAAGTCGAGCAATGGTAGACCGATGCCGCCTAAAATTATGTACTGAGGCAAATAAAATTTGAGACTTTAGCAATGATTTGCTACGGTTTATTACAGTTGATTACGCATCATTTAACCTATTTTGCGACTTAATATTTTTTCTTAGGCAGGTAGCTTCATGACAATGACCATCACTTCAGACCAAGTAGAGCGGATCGTTTGGAATCAGCATCATGATCCGTTTGAGGTGCTGGGTCCCCATATGGTAGAGAACGATGGTCAGCAAGCCTGGATTGTGAGAGCCTATCAGCCGAATGCTGACGCTGTTTGGGTAGTGCTGCCAGAGCAACGGGCAGAATATCCTATGCAAGCAACCCACCATCCTCACTTCTTTGAGTGCACGATCAAGGGTGTCGAACTTTCTAACTATCAATTTCGCTTGCAAGAAGGTGAACACGAGCGCTTTATCTACGACCCGTATGCGTTTCGATCGCCCTACCTGACTGATTTCGACGTTCATCTCTTTGCAGAAGGCAATCATCATCGCATCTACGAAAAGATGGGTGCCCACCTGACCGAAATGAACGGTGTTAGCGGTGTCTATTTTGCTGTCTGGGCGCCCAATGCTCGCAGCGCGTCTGTGCTGGGTGACTTCAACTCCTGGGATGGTCGCAAGCACCAGATGCGGAAACTGGGTGGTGGCATTTGGGATCTCTTTATTCCCGAAATTGGCGTGGATGCTCGCTACAAGTACGAGATCAAAAACCAGGATGGTCACATTTACGAAAAATCTGACCCCTATGGCTTTCAGCAAGAGGCGCGGCCCAAAACTGCGTCGATCGTCACCAATCTTGAAACCTACACCTGGAATGACGATGACTGGATGGCACAGCGCCGTCATACGGAACCACTAACCCAGCCGATCACCGTTTATGAGTGTCATCTTGGCTCCTGGCTGCACGCTGCCTCTAATGAACCTGCTCTGTTACCGAACGGTGAGCCAGAACCCGTTGTGGCCGTTTCTGAACTTAAACCTGGAGCACGGTTTCTGACCTATCGGGAACTCGCTGCCAAACTCATTCCCTACGTGAAGGATCTGGGCTTCACGCATATCGAACTGCTGCCGATTGCCGAACACCCGTTTGACGGTTCCTGGGGTTACCAGGTTGTAGGTCACTACGCCTGCACCTCTCGCTACGGCACCCCGCAAGACTTTATGTACTTTGTGGATCAGTGCCATGCTCAAGGTATTGGTGTCATCGTGGACTGGGTTCCTGGTCATTTCCCTAAAGACGGGCACGGGCTAGCGTTTTTTGACGGCACCCACCTTTACGAACATGCTGATCCTCGCAAGGGGGAACACAAGGAATGGGGCACCCTCGTTTTTAACTACGCCCGTAACGAGGTGCGGAATTATCTCGTCGCCAATGCCCTCTTCTGGTTTGACAAATACCACATTGACGGGATTCGTGTGGATGCTGTTGCATCAATGCTCTACCTCGACTACTGTCGCGAACCAGGTGAATGGCTCGTGAACCAGTATGGTGGCAGAGAAAATATTGAAGCGGCAGATTTTCTTCGCCAGATGAACCACACTGTCTTTAGCTATTTTCCTGGCGTTCTGTCGATCGCAGAAGAATCGACCTCATGGCCTATGGTCTCCTGGCCCACCTACGTTGGTGGTCTGGGCTTCAACCTAAAGTGGAACATGGGCTGGATGCACGACATGCTGGACTATTTCCACATGGATCCGTGGTTCCGTCAGTTTCACCAAAACAACCTCACCTTCAGCATCTGGTATAACCACAGCGAAAACTTCATGCTGGCGCTCTCTCATGATGAGATTGTCCACGGCAAGAGCAATATGCTGGGTAAAATTCCGGGGGATGAATGGCAAAAATTTGCGAACTTGCGCTGCCTGTACGCCTATATGTACACGCATCCCGGTAAGAAGACGCTGTTTATGAGCATGGAGTTTGGGCAGTGGAACGAGTGGAACGTTTGGAGTGATTTAGACTGGCAGGTGCTTCAGTTCGAACCTCACCAAAAGCTCAAGCACTTCCTAGGAGCACTAAACCAGCTTTATCGCAGTGAACCAGCGCTTTATACTCAAGACTTTGGTCAGGATGGCTTTGAGTGGGTTGACTGTAGCGATAATCGCCATAGCGTTGTTTCGTTCATTCGTAGGGCTAAAGATTCCGACGAATTTGTCGTGACGGTGTGCAATTTTACGCCTCAACCTCACTCACATTATCGTGTGGGTGTGCCTCAGCAAGGTTTCTATACCGAGCTGTTTAACAGCGATTCGCGTGAATATGGCGGCAGTAATATGGGAAATCTTGGCGGGAAGTGGACAGAAGAATGGGCGTACCACAATCAGCCTTATTCGATTGACCTCTGTTTGCCACCGCTGGGGACGTTGGTCTTGAAGATCGATCGTGAAAAAACGGAAAAGGTGTTGAACGCGTTTAACCATCAGTAGCAAAACTTGTCGTCTTTTTTGGTTGGATGCTCTGTCCCGGTGCGAAGCTTTCCTAATAGCGTCGAGACAATGACACAGCGTTTGGCTTTGCCGCCGCTTATGGCAGACAGGGTAAGCCTTCCAAGAGACCCATTAACAGTGCCGTCGTGGTCAAACTGTACTCTGCGAACGCCATCTGACTGCTGTAACGTTGTTTCGTCATCCATTTTCACATTGGCGTCGAGCCGGTTCCAGAGTGCTGCCGTTGGTGTAACACTGACTGGGTGGATTGCCCATTGGATCACTCCGTCCGGGTTTCGAAAACTAGCTTGCATAGCGATGCGTTTGTGTTTGGCGCGATTCTGAGCGTCGTACATGACTTGCAGCACTCTTTCTTGAGCAGCGTTGAGGCGCTGTAGCTTGACCAACTCTGCCCAACTAGGAGCCATAATGGCAAACAGAGTGCTGCTAATGACGATAGCCACAATCATTTCTAGCAAGGAGAACCCGGCAGCAGGCGGCTGAGAGAACTGCTTGGCGAGAGCAGTCCTATAGTGAGGCTTAATTTTCATCAAGAAGCACCCTGGCGATCGCAAGACAGACCCTGTTTGATCTGTTTCATAGTTCCCAGAGGATTCTTGGGTTTAACAGATTGTGTGACTTGCCGGATAGCCTGTAGCGTGGAATGTAGTCAACTGACAGCGACGTTGGCGATGCAGAGGAGATGGCGATGCAGCAACGCAGGTGGTTACACACCAAGCAACTGAAAAACATGATTCAGGTGCAGCGACGATGGCTGCTTGTCCTTACAGGATGGTATGCCAAACATTCACTTGCCAAGCTCATCCTGACGCTGGTTGTCTTGGTGATCGTGGTGCGATCACTGCCCTACCTGGCTCCCATTCGGGCTGTGCATTTGGTGCAAGATCAGCAGGCGATCGAGTTTACTGATCGTAATGGGTTGCTGCTGGGCACTGTGCTAACGCGCGACCAGGAGCATACCGTTACTGTGCCGTTGCAGCAGGTGTCGCCTCACTTTATCCAGGCGATCGTGGCAGCAGAGGATCGGCGGTTCTATCAGCATGGGGCGTTGGATGGTTGGGCGATCGGGCGTGCCATGTTGGAAGCGCTTCAAGCCCGTCAGATTGTCAGTGGTGCCTCGACCATTACGATGCAGCTTGCGCGGATGCTAGAACCGTCGCCCCGCACCTTGCCAGAGAAGCTAAAGGAAATCTGGCTCTCCTGGCGCTTAACCGCTGGCATGAGCAAAGACGAAATCCTTCAGGCATATATCAATCGGCTGCCCATGGGCGGCAACATTTACGGCGTAGAAGCGGCAGCACGCATTTATTTCGGCATTCCTGCTAGCGATCTAAACGTTGCTCAAGCCAGCGTCTTAGCGGCAATTCCGAATGATCCAAATCATCTCAACCCCTACGATCACTGGGAGGCGCTAAAACGACGGCAGACGTATGTCCTTGACCGTATGACCCAGGATCGGTATCTCAGCCGTGCAGAAGCGGATCGAGCGTGGCAAGAAGAACTATCGCTACAACGTCGGCAGCAGGGCATTGTTGCAGCACCACACTTTCTGTTTTGGTTAGCTGATCAGCGATCGACCCATCCTGCTCAGGTACAGACGACGATCGATCTCCCCTTGCAGCAGTTTGCTGAAGCGCAAGTGCAGCAGATGATCCAAGCTTTAGCGCCACATAATGTCCATCATGCCGCAGCTTTGGTGCTAGATAACCGTTCTGGCGATGTGCTGGCGTATGTCGGGTCACCGGACTACTTTGCAGATGCTCAAAAAGGTCGAAACGACGGTGTGCAAGCGCTCCGTCAACCTGGTTCTACGCTCAAACCCTTCCTTTACGAACTAGCGCTGGAGCGACGAGTGATTCGTCCGAATACGATCCTTGCTGACATTCCGACCCGCTATGCTATTCCCGGTGCCCAGCTTTACACGCCCTCAGACTACAGCGAAACCTTTCAAGGACCTGTGCGTGTGCGTGTCGCTTTAGCAAACTCTTTGAACGTGCCTGCCGTACGGGTGCTGGAGAAGGTGAGCGTGAAAGCGTTTCTCGATCGCCTCCATCAGCTTGGTTTTACCCACCTGACTCAAACCGCTGACCACTATGGCTTGGGGCTTGCTCTCGGCGGCGGCGAAGTCAGCCTGTGGGAGCTAGCACGAGCCTATTTGGTCTTGGCAAATCAAGGACAGCCAGTGGCGTTGAGGGGGATGAGAGAGGCAGAAGGCAGGAAGCAGGAGGCAGAAGGCAGAAGGCAAAAGGCAAAAGGCAGAAGGCAGGATGAACGCAAAACCCAAAATGCAAAACTTCTCATTCCTTATGCTCCATCTTCCATCCCTCATGCTTCATCCTCCACTTGGTCTCTCATCACCGATATGCTGAATGATCCGCACGCTCGTGCTAAAGCGTTTGGGGTTGATTCGCTGTTGAGTCTGCCGTTTCCGGCAGCGGTTAAAACCGGAACCTCGTCTGATTTTCGCGATACGTGGACGATCGGTTTTACCAGAGACTACACCGTGGCGGTCTGGGTTGGTAATTTTGATGGCGCACCGATGCGTCAAGTGTCAGGTATTACGGGTGCGGCTCCGTTGTGGAATCGTATCATGCTGCATTTGCATGAACAGCGAGAACCAAGCGCTTTTCCAGCACCCAGTGGGCTAGTCAAGCGTCCAATCTGTGCGCTGTCGGGTGCGCGGCCTACCCCTGCTTGTCCCTCGGTGGTGCAGGAGTATTTCGAGCCACAGGCTTTGGGTGAGTACGATCGCCAACCCGATCCGTTTTATCAAGCAGTGGCAACTAGCAAGGGGCAGCGCGAGTATCGCTTGAAACTGCCGCCAGAATACAACGAATGGCTGGCAATGCAGCCGCTTATACCAACCGCTGCCGATGGTTTAAGAATTCTTTCACCTCGTAATGGTGATGTCTTTTTACTAGAACCTGGAGCCACTGACTCTGCTCAGCGACTTCAATTTAAGCTGGCAAGCCCATCAAACCAAACTGTGGAATGGCTGCTGAATGGGCAACCGCTCGCAACTCAAACCCCTGGCTCCATTTTTTGGGTGCCGAAGCCGGGACGTTGGACGTTGCTGGTGAAAACTGGCGACAGGAGCGATCGTGTCAGCTTTGAAGTACAGATGGCAGAAACTCGATCGACCCGCAAGGGTTTTTCTGTTGCCCAGTAAAGAGAGAACGGTTCTCTCAAACTTGTTTGTTAGCCAACACCAATAAGTTGTCGAATCTTTTCTGCTGTTGCAGGTGCCAGCAGGACGCCATTGCGGTAGTGCCCCGTTGCTAGCAGCACGTTGCCATAACCTGAAAGGTGTTCGACGATCGGGGCAGGGCGACCTTCGGGTCGGGGACGCAACCCTGACCAGGCACGGATAATCGCTGCTTCTGAAAAAGCTGGGCAAAGGGCGATCGCCTGCTGCATAACTGTCTCCAACGCCATTGCATCTGGTGTGGATGCTAGTGTGCCAGTCGGAAACTCTACCGTTGCGCCAATCCAGTAGTCCTTGCCGCTTAGCGGGACGATATGAACATCTTCACCTGTAATCACAGGCTGCGGTTGCAATGTTTTTAGCGGGTACGGTAGCCGCACATGGATTGCTTGCCCCAAGACAGGACGAAGATCAACAGGCTGCTGAAGTGTGGCAGTTAGTGGCGTAGAACCTAAGCCAGCAGCAATCACCAGCCAGTCTGTTGGCAGCGTACCCTTAGTCGTTTGAATCTGCTGACACAGTTGTAAAGCGGTTTCAGAAAGTAAATGAGAGCGATCGCAGCATTCAACGCCCTCAACATTGGTATCAAACTGAAATGTCACGCCCTTTTGTGCGGCGGCAGCTACCAACGCTTGTGTGAGTGCAGTTGGATCAACCTGTCGATCGTCCGGCGAATAAACTGCTGCCGTCACTCGTTCCAAACCAAGTTGGGGATAGTTAGCTGCTAGTTGGGCGCGATCGAGCATCTCTAGCTGAAAACCCTTCGATCGCCGGATTTCTACTAGTTTGTGCCAGCGTTCCAACGGCTCCCCTTCAAAACAAAGGCGCAATAGACCATGTTTGTTAAACAAAATGGTCTGACCAGTGATTGCTTCTAGCGCAGGAATCCAGGCGTTGTAGCGCTCAATGCCTGTTAGCCGCATCCGCAAGTTGTTGCCCTTTGTTTTCTGACTAATGACTGCCATCAGCACACCGAGCGCTGCCCCCGTTGCCGCTTGAGCAGGCTGCTGACGATCGAGTACTGTTACTGCCAAACCTTCAACATCACTGAGTTCATAGGCGATCGCTGCCCCAACCACACCACAGCCGACGATTACAACGTTAGTCATGCACTGTAAGGGGAACAGTTTTGAGTCACCGTCAGTGAAGCAGTGAGCCGTCGCTGCAAGCAATAGGGGAAGCGCTGAAAGCCTGCTTCCTCTTTTCGGCTCCTTACTCCCTAACTTTTAGGCACTAGCTCCAGAAAGTCATTGAGACCCGCCACTGTCTTGCTTAGATTGCGAACTGCTACTTTGTAATCCGCTTTCTCGGCGGCGGCATCAAGCGCTACTAGGCTTTGGAAGGTTTCTTTTGCTAGTGCAGCAGCTTTTTCCTGATCATTGGGAAGTAGATTGCGCGAAAGATAGATCATCTTGGTACGCAGTTCTCCCAATGGACCGTGAATGAAGTTACGCACAAAAGTCCAGTTTTCTTTTTGCACCAGATCGGCAAGCTCGGGCAGGCGATCGCGCAGTTCTAAAAGATCCCCTGCATACGTTTGAATTTCCTCTACCTGTGCTGTGGTGTAAGACAGCAGCTTTGTTTCTGTAACGCTGCTACAACTAACCAGCATCGTAGTGAGCAGCATTAAAACAAAAGCGATAACAGATCGATACGTGACCATGACTTAGTTCCGTTTTAACGAGCGTAAAACTACTTACAAGCGAAAAGTTTATCTGGTTTGTGAACGAATGTATATCTCACTTGAGTTTAATGCCTCAGGCCTCGGTCGTGAGCGTCTTCTTAGCCGTTAATAGCTGTCTCGTTGATTGGGTACGCTTGATCCAACTGCAAAAAGGTATGCAGTAGGACGTTGGCACCTTGAGCACATTGTTCCGGTGTTGTGTATTCGTCGATTGAGTGACTGATGCCATTCTGGCTAGGGACAAAAATCATGCCCATATCGGTGAAACGTCCAATCTCTTGGGCATCGTGTCCGGCGCGACTGGGAAGACAAATGTAAGGTAAGGCAAGCTGCTCGGAAACCTGCTTGATCACTTCTTTGATATGGGGAGCCGCAATAGTAGGCAGGATATGAAGCGTCTCGCGGAGGGTAAATTCGGTCTGGGTAGCAGTGGCGATCGCGGCAAATTCATCCTTCAAGCGGTTCACCAACAACTCCAGGTGTTCTTGGGACAGATCGCGCAGGTCAATACGGAAATCGACGTTACCAGGCACCGTGTTTGTCGCATTAGGCGAAACATTGAGATATCCAACTGTTGCCACCTGATCACCAGGAATTTCAACTCCGACTTTGTTCACTGCCAGCACCATCTGAGCCGCAGCCACCAGTGCATCTTTCCGCAGATGCATAGGTGTTGTGCCTGCGTGATTCATGCGTCCCATCACGTTGACCGCAAACCGATACTGTCCCACAATGCCATCTACCACCCCGATTGGCACCGCTTGATGCTCCAGCACGCCGCCTTGCTCGACATGGAGTTCTACGAAGGCAGCCAGCTCTGAACGGGTGCGTTGAGCCGTAGAAATCTTTGACCAATCTCCCCCAATCCTTTGTAGACACTCCTGAATCGGTGAGCCATCTAACCGCGCGTAATACTCTGGTGGTTCTTTGACCTCGCCCGCCATCGCCTTGCAGCCCAGTACTGAACGCTCTTCATCCGTAAAGACAATGACTTCAAGGGGATGGTTCAGCCGCGTGTTCTGTTCATGCAGCACTCGCACCACTTCAATGCCTGCTAAAACACCCAGGCAGCCATCGTAGCGTCCTGCGATCGGCACAGTGTCAATGTGTGAGCCAGTTGCCAATGCTGCTGCCCCTTGGTAGCGTCCTGCATAGCTGCCAATGATGTTACCTGCCGCATCAACCCGAACAGTCATCCCTGCCTCGATCATCCAGGCTTGCACCTGTTGACGCGCTAATAAATCGTCAGCGCTAAAGGCAAGCCGACTCACGCCACCGTCCGGCAGTTTGCCGATTTCTGCCAGTTGCCAGAGCGTACGGTTGAGGCGATCGCCATTGACTGTGAGCTTGGAAAGAACAGGCATCAGCATTCCCTCAGCTTTGATTCTTGGTGGTCTAACTTGTAACAAAGAACGGGCTAACCCTAAACTTAGAACAACCCAGCGGGAGCCAGTAGTTCAAGGTGTACAAATACTTGCTCAAAGTTCCTCCCGCTAAAATCCCTATTGTCACGAATTTAAGAGGCGTCATGACGGAAACGACGGGTGCGAAGCGAGTGTTTATTTGTGGATCGGCGCTACGGGGACAACCTGACCACGGCAACCTGCAAGCGGCAACGTTCATTCGAGAAGCCAAGACGCGATCGCAGTATCGCTTACACGCCGCTGCCGATGGCTGGCATCCTGCTATTTACGAAGTTGCTGAGGGTGGCATTTCGATTCCGGGTGAAGTGTATGAACTAACGATCGCCGAGTACGAGCACCTGCTAGCCACCGAACCGCCTCATATGTATCCTGCTGATGTTGTTTTAGAAGATGGCGAGGTGCTGACGGCAATTCTCTACCCGCGTGAACTGGTTGAAAAGTACGGCTGGTTAGACATTTCTGACCTCGGTGGTTGGGCAGCGTATAAAGCCAGCGTTCTCAAGTGAGCCATGCCGCAGCAATGGACGATCCAGATCAGGACGATCCAAATATGAACGATTCAGCGATGGACAATTCAGGAATGGACGATCGTGCTCTGATGCAGCGCTGTCTGACTTTGGCACGACGGGCATTAGGACGCACGGCACCCAATCCCTTAGTGGGTTCTGTGATTGTGCAAGCAGGCACGATCGTCGGTGAAGGCTTTCATCCTGCTGCTGGACAGCCTCATGCGGAGGTCTTTGCGCTGCGAGAGGCAGGCGATCGCGCCCTGGGCGCAACGCTCTATGTAAATTTGGAGCCATGTAACCACTATGGACGCACGCCACCTTGTTCCGAGGCGATCGTTGCGGCAGGCGTGCAGCGCGTTGTGGTTGGCATGGTCGATCCGGATCCCAGAGTGTCGGGAGGTGGGATTGCCAGGCTTCGGCAGGCAGGCATCGAAGTCACGGTTGGCATCGAAGAAGCAGACTGTCGCAAGCTGAACGAAGCGTTTGTGCATCGGGTTTTGCACCAGCGTCCGTTTGGCATTTTGAAGTACGCCATGACGTTAGATGGCAAGATTGCGACCACTACCGGGCATAGTGCCTGGGTGACAGGTGCCGCCGCTCGTGCTGAAGTCCATCAGCTACGAGCCACTTGCGATGCTGTTATTGTGGGTGGCAACACCGTTCGGCGCGACAATCCTCTCCTCACGAGCCGTCAAGCAACCACGCCCTTACGAGTCGTGATGAGTCGATCGCTCGATCTGCCCCTCGATGCCCAACTTTGGCAAACAGCGATCGCCCCCACGTTAGTTTTCACTGAAGCAACAGCAAAACCAGATGTGCAAAACGCCCTCAGACAACAGGGCGTGGAAGTGATTGAAAGCACCTCCTTAACGCCTGCCAGAGTGATGGCGCATTTGTACGATCGCGGTTGTCTCAGCGTCTTGTGGGAATGTGGCGGTACGCTGGCAGCACGAGCGATCGCGGATGGTGCGATCCAAAAAGTCCTTGCCTTCGTCGCCCCCAAAATCATCGGCGGCAGCACGGCACCCTCTCCAGTCAGCGATTTGGGTTTCACAACAATGACAGAGGCACTGTTACTGGAACAACTGCAATGGCGATCGATCGGGTCAGATTTGTTAATCGAGGGCTATTTGCCAATCGAGCGATTGACACTTAAGGACATACGCACGAATTAATGGCCGACCGCTGATAGCTGAACGCTAATAGTTAAACGCTAGAGCCGTTAACTTGCTAAAAACGCAAATTTTGTGTCAACGCTCCACTGATGCCCATCATGCCTTAACAAGGTTAGATGAGTGGCCGTAAACTCAAGCTCCAGGGGGCGCGACTGAAACTCTGCCCAAGCCGCCCGAAAATTTTCTGGTGTCAAATCGCGGAAACCAACGGTCATGTGCGGCGCATACGATCGCGTTTTTGCACTCAAATTGACAATCCCTAGAGACTCTTCCAAACGATGCATTAACGCGGTCTGTAGGGTCAGCAGCGCCGCTGACTTGATAACATTGATATAAATCACGCGCGGTGCAAATGCCCCAAAACCCGACAGCATAATGGGTATTGGCGCAAATTGAGCAGCAAACTCGTTTAAGGTTGCGCTCAGGTCAGAATGCGTTGCCGTCCTCCATTCAAAAGGCGGCTGTAACGTGATGTGGGGTGGTGATTTTAGCGCTGCGCGACTGTTGTAGCGATCGACAAAAACCTGCTTCACCTCATTGGCGTAGTCCTGAATCGCCTGTGATGGTAACAACGCAACAAAAAAACGATCGTTTGTTTGACTCAAAGGAACACCTTGTCATGCCGTGGTTCGTCAAGATTGAAGAAGGAATCGTCGATAAGCCCCTATTCGACCAATATGTTCCGGCTCACAAAGCCTTCGTGCGCGGTTTAATTGCCAAAGGACACCAGGCAAAATCGGGCTATTGGGGTTGCTATGGCGGCGGTATGCTTCTCTTTCAAGCCGCTTCGATGGATGAAGCCGCCGCGATCGTAGCGCAAGATCCGCTTGTACAGAATGGCTGCGTGCATTACAAACTGTACGAATGGCGAGTGGCTGTGGAGTAGAGCATGGAGAGTTCTGCTCAGGGCGAATCCAGCGTGATGGAAGAGAAGGGTTCACCGCTTGACTCTGTAATGCTTTTGAAGGACGCAAAGACCGTCGCCGATCAACTAATGTTGATGTGTTCAATGCTTCAGGCTTGCTACCACATAGCCTTGTTAAACTGCTTACTTGTTAAACTGCTTAACATTCGCTACAGCCATATTAAGGTTGCTTTCGCAAACGATCGCCCTTCCTCTAGCATTAGATGGTGACGGGCGTACTAATGGTGAGGCACGATCGCTGAAGCCATGCCGTAAGGGCATTATGGTTTCCACCATTCCTGCAACTTTTCTTCAAGCGTTACGCGACAATTGCTTACAAATATGGCACGATTTTAGTACAGATGTCCTATAATTCTGTCAACCCTCAAGTGATTAAATTTGACGGTTGAGTTGTGAGCGTTGGGCATGAGATGGGCTAACATCTAGACCGCAACGGCTCCAGATTTTGCTGTTTAAGCGCCTTGCCTTTGGTTGTTTGCAGCAAAAAAAGTGCATTACCTCTGTCCGAAAGCTAGCTTTAGCGCCTTTTTAGCTGTTGCCCGTTTTGTCGATCGCCCACGTTAAGCCAACACTGCCATGCGCCCTCCGATCGCTCCTGGAACTCTGCTTCAAAACCGTTACTGTCTCATTGGTGCAGCGGGACAGGGTAAATTTGGTCAAACCTACCTGGCACGCGACCAAAAGCGGCTGAATGAACTTTGTGTCGTTAAAGAATTTACGCCAGTGCAGCAAGATCCTGCAGTGGTAGAAAGCTTGCGGCAGCGTTTTCATCAAGAAGTGTCAGGGTTGTATGAGCTTCAGCACCCGCAGTTGCCCCGCCTCCGCATGATGTTTGCCCAAGATGGGCGGTTCTACTGGATACGGGATTATGTGGAAGGCAAAAGCTACGGTGTGCTGTTGAGCGAGCGCCAAGCACAGGGGCAGTGTTTTTCCGAAGCAGAAGTCATTCAGTTTTTACTCAAAGTGTTGCCAGTGCTGACCTATCTGCATAATCGCGGAGTGGTGCATCGCAACCTGTCGCTCGATACGCTGATTTTGCGGCAGCAAGACCAGTTGCCGATCGTGATTAACTTTGGGCTGGTGCGAGAACTAGTCACGCAGTTGCAGCTTCATCCCCTTGATCAAAATGAGACCTTAGGAAAATGGGGCTTTGTGCCACCAGAGCAACTTCACGGCAAGGCTGACCCTACTAGTGATTTGTATGCTTTAGCAGTCACCGCGATCGCCCTCTTGACAGGGAAAATGCCACAAGCGCTCTATAACAGCCAGACTCAGCAGCTTGACTGGGAACCACTGGTGGCAGTAAACCCAACCTTAACGCGGTTGCTGCGCCAGATGCTGCATCCCCAGCCCAAAAAACGGCTTGCCTCAGCCGCACAGGTGTCACATATCTTAGAGCCATTGCTGGAAACCGCTGTTGTTGATGCCGCACCAATAAACACGCCCGAAGCAACCGAGGCAAGCGATGCCTTACAACCCTTCCCCACTCATTTACCTACAAAGAGCACGCCCGAAGCAACTGAAGCGAGCGATGCCTTACAACCCTTCCCCGCCCGCTTACCCAAAAAGCGTTTACGTCCCAAGCGGAAGGGCAACAGTGATCCACGTGCTTCTACCGCGATGGTGGTGGGTTTGGTGCTGCTGCTCGCTGCGATCGCCTGGCGGTTCTTGCCGCATAAACAGCCCACTGCCAAACCTGCGGTTTCACCGTCACCAGTGGCAGTGAGTCCTGCTGCTTCGCCGAATGAGCCTGCTGCCTCGCCAAGCCCATCTCCTAGCGCTAAAGCTGTTTCAGAGGACGCCTTGCGCGATCACCGTCGTCAGCTCAACATTGACTTTCAGTTCTTCACAAACCTGGTGGATGAGGCGTTTTACGCTAAGTATCCCCAACTGCGCTCGCAAAGCCTCGGCAATTCAGAACAAGCCAAGCTACGCACAGAATGGAACGCGATCGCCAGCAGCATCATGGACAAGCTGGCAACCCTCAAGCCTGAATCGCGTCAGAAGCTCGGTAGCTACCGCCGTAGAGACTATGATCAATGGCTGGCAACGTTAGGCGAAACGGGTGCCAAAAAGAGCCCACGGTTGGATGCACTGGCAGATGGTCGCTTTTGGCAACTGTTTCCTGATCAAAAGGGTAAGGCGCTGAATCCGCGCACGTTTGGGCAAGTCTGGTATGCGATCGCAGATGAGCAACTAAGTGCTGCCAAAGCCCAACCACTGACCAAGCTACCCCGTCCCACTTCTGGCAATGACACGAACGGGAATCGCTCTTTATAACGCAGTTCCTTATGACACAGTAGAGGAGTTCTTTACACGCCTCTAAACACAGTCATGCGCGATGTTCTACACTTCCAGGAAGCGGGACGGCTTAATCCTGTGGCTCCTGACGATCGGATGCCAGAAGCCGCTTACAGTACAGCACTCGACTTTTTGGTGTTTACCTGTGTGGATCTAGTTTTCACTTACCAGAACCAACTGCTGTTGGCAAAGCGAAATACCAAGCCGCGATCGTCCTGGTGGATTGTGGGTGGCAGAATGGCAGCAGGCGAAGAACCAAAAGCTACAGCGATCAGAAAAGCATGGCAAGAAGCTAACCTGAAAAATTTAGAGGCTACCCGCTTTCAGTGTGTTGGCGTTTATTCTACTTGTTTCGCGGTTCGCCATCAGCCCCCTCAGCATCACGGCTCTCATAGCGTGAACATTACATATCAAATCGAATTGACGTTAGAGGAGAAAGAGCAGGTTAAGTTGCGATCGGATGAATACGACATGTGGCGATGGGTCGAACCCAACCAACTAGAGAGTGTTCTCAGCCTTGATGACGAACTTGATCGAGCCTTACTAACAGTCGTGCAGGACCTGCAATGGTAGGGAAGCAATGCTAAACAAGACCCAGCGAACTAGGGTTGTAACTGAATACTTACTCGTCTAAATAGGGTTGTAACTGAAGCTGTAAGCGCTGACGGGCACGAGCGATCCTAGACTTGACGGTGCCCAGAGACGCTTTAGTGATTTCGGCAATTTCTTCGTAGCTCATGCCCTGGATTTCGCGGAGAACGATCGTCGTGCGGAAGACCTCTGGCAAATCAGCGATCGCCGCTTGCAGTTGCCCATAAAATTCTTGCCGACTCAATTCTTCGTCTGGCTCTGGCGTATCAGCCGCAATTTCCCAATCCATTTCGCCGTCGCTAAAGGTGATGGGCGCATCCAGAGATAAGGGAGTGGCATGACGTTTGCGCTTCCGCAGTTCGTCATAAAACAAATTGGTAGCAATGCGGCTCAACCAGCCCTGGAACTTGCTCGGTTCATTAAGCCGCCGAATGTTACGGTACACTCGAATCCAAACTTCCTGCACCAAATCTGCCCGATCTTGCCAATCGGGTGCGAGATGGTAAAGCACTTTTTCAACGTGAGACTGGTAGCGTCGCAACAATTCAGCGAACGCCGCTTTATCGGGACGATGATCAGCCTGACAGCGCAGAACTAGATCGTGGTTGGATAGGTCTTTTACTGACACCAATGCTTGAGGGATCATTGCCGTAACTGATGACCAGGATACAGGCAGATATGAGTCCATTGACAAACCTCACCCAAATAACTCAACCAAATTGCTGCCAGCCACCAAGACTCGTTCAGTTTGTCCGGGTCTCGCATTACTCTCAGGTTAGAAGTTACAGGGTTGATCGCCGCTGATTTAGGTGCCACTTGTCTAACTGTCAATTTTTGTTGCTAGAAGCTGCGCGATCGCCGTATTCAAGCTCAGGTTTTTTGTTGGCGATTGTAGGAGCTTAGTCCATTAATCAGTCTGAGTTGTTATACATGAAGAAGCTCACTGAGTTTAGTTGAATGTTCAGCATCTGCCACGTCATCCTGTATAAACGTTTCTAGAGTTCCTCGCGTCTATCGATAGCTATCGCCAAAAAGGTTAGGGCATTAGGAGCAGAGTGTGGAGGCAACGCCCTACTCGTCCTAACTATGCTGGCTATTGCTTGCTGTACCTTTTTCCCAACGCCTTTAACTCAAGCAAGTTGCTAGTATGTTCAACGCTACTGAACTTCTCATCGAAGACTTCGTTAAGAAACTCAAGGAAGGCTATCGCCGCACTTACGGAGGTTGGAAGTCTGACTATGAAGACATCATTGGTTGGGTTGGCTCGATGGCGATGGAAAATATTGCCAACAGTGATGCTCTGTACCACAACGTTGAGCATTCCATTTTAGTAACGCTGGTCGGGCAGGAGATTTTGCGCGGCAGGCACATTCGCATGGGTGGTGTTTCCTGCGAAGACTGGCTGCACTTCATCATTTCGCTCGTTTGCCATGATATTGGCTACGTGAAGGGCGTTTGCCGTCAAGATTGCGAAGGGAGGTATGCAACAGGCAAAGACGACAGTATGGTGAATCTGCCACCTGGCTCCTCGGATGCAGGCTTGACACCGTATCACGTCGATCGTGCCAAGCTGTTTATCGAAGAACGCTTCGGCGGACATAAACTTATTGATGCCGAACTGGTCAAGCGCAATATCGAACTAACTCGCTTTCCTGTTCCTGCTGCCGAAGATCATCAAGACACCATTAACTATCCTGGCTTAATTCGCGCCTCTGACCTGATTGGGCAACTTAGCGATCCTCGCTACTTAAAGAAAATCGGCGCACTGTTCTACGAATTTGAAGAAACGGGTGTTAATAAAGCTCTCGGCTATCGGCATCCCGGCGATCTCCGCAAAAACTATCCCAAGTTTTACTGGCATGGTGTGTTTCCGTACATCAAAGATGCACTCTACTACCTGTCTCTAACGCAGCAAGGAAAGCAGATTGTGGCAAATCTCTACTCCAACGTGTTTGTGATCGAGCATGAGCAGCCAGAAGATTAAAGAAACGGTAACTGATTGACACTTCTGGATTGAAGGATGCCCTTGCCTAGCCTTGTAAAGCTAGGGCGATCGTATTCATGGCATTCATCATGAAGTCTTTAACGGTTAGATAGCTCGACTACTCAATTTGTTTGCATAATCCCCACCTAATCTGTACGGGGTGGGGCAATTGGTCGCTAACGCTGTTGCTTCTTAGCAGCCTTATTAGGCTCTCCCAAATTTAAGGCAACAACTGCATAGCAAGCAGAGCAACTTGGGAAAAATAAAGATAAAGCAAGCGAACACAATGCGGAACTGCACGATGGAGTGAAGTAGCTTAATGTAGCACCTAAGCCCTAAGTGATTCCTTCTGCTACCTCGCAATAGTGACTACAGTTTGTCTCGATCGCGTAAAAGTTAGTTCTTTTACTTGTTGAACCTTTATTAGCATTGCTATGCCATCTAAAAAAGAAAATAGTGGATGTGGATGTTCAAGTATTCCAATCTCATTCATCCTAGTTGTATTAGGCATTGGCTATTGGGGCTTCACACAGATCGATCGCTCAAAGCTCAATCAATTTTTGACTGCTGCTCAAGAGCCAGCTACTACTACTCAACCACCTATTGCTCCTGTGTTTACTCCAGCGCCCCGTCAGCCTGTAGTAGTTACCAACGCTCCCCCCTCAAAAATCTCTGCTGTTAGACTAACTAAGCCACAAGCTGCACCAGTATCATCAACTCTCAAAAAAAGACCATCACCTCAAGCTCTTTGGGAGAAAAAAGCAATTAGAGGCATCTACTTAAGCCGCTATCAAGCTACTAATAATGCTAGTGAAAAAATGATCCGTGAGCGAGTGCGTTATTATCGCGATCAAGGCATTAATACAATTATTCATGGAGTATGGGGTAACGGCTGCACAATGTATAACAGCGATGTTATGCAGCAGATATTGGGCTACAAAAGTTGCCCTAATCAATTTCAAGATCAGTGGTTAAACTGGCTGATTGATGAGGCTCACAAGCAGGGTATGCAAGTACATGCTTATTTTGAGAAGGGCATTAAGATTGATAAAAATAGTCCGATCTTTGACCTGGCAATCTCTAAACGATGGCTTGTGCCCGGCGTTGATAAAACCTACGCTGGCATTGATCACTACGTTCTGGACATGGAGGTTCCAGAAGTTGCTAACTTTTTCAGAAAGATAGCAGTAGAGTTTGTCCAAAAGTACCCAACTATTGATGCTGTGCAGTGGGATGACTACCTGGGCTACCATGCTGGCTTACCCGGCAAGGTCGATCGCACTGACCGCTTGACTAAGTTTGTGCGACAGATGAGAGCTGAGATGAAGAAAGCTAACCCCTCTGTTAGCTTTGATCTTTGCCATCACAACCCCTATTGGGGCAAGCGTTATTTTGCGGCTGATTGGCAAAATTGGAATGTCGATCGCGTTTTTATTCAAACGTACAATGATGCCAATTTCAACCAGGAACTGGATTATGCCAAGAAATATGCGGGAGTCGCCATTTCAGATCAGCAGTTATATCGTTTGAAGGAACTGGTTAATAACACCAAAATCAAGAGTGTGCTCTTGTTTCCCTCTTCTGGAAAACCCGAAGAAACGGCTGCGCTTGTCAAGAAATTCACCCCAATCAGTAACTAAGACGAGTGCAAAACTGCTGTACGGCACTTACGCTACTTTGTTAGGCTCGCTTGTTGTCAGGCTCGCTTTGCTACAGCGATCGCTCGGTCTGAAACCGCTGCCCCATAATTGGTACTGGGATACTGATCAAGGTGCTGAAAGAGAGTAATGGGCGGTACAACACGGCAGCTAAAAAACTCGATCACGGCTCTGCCATCAGGAAATACTCGTACTTTGGGCGATAGGTCTTTGGGCGGCTCTACCTGCCACTGCCACTGCATCTGAGCCGGTGGGGCGCTGATGAGGCGATGGTGTGACCAATTGCAGGCTTTGCCCAATCGCCCAAATTCTCTCAATTCGCGCTGTAGAAGCGAGGCAATGATAAAGGATGCTGGAGTCCGATCGCCCTGTACAGCTTCCATCAGGTTGGCGAACGCGCCTTCGGGTCGGGGAGGATGGGCACGATCGCTGCTGGCTGCTAGCGCTTTTTCCAGGTGGGCAGTGGTGCTTAACGACTCTGGCACTGCCCAAATGACTCCAATGCCTGCTTCTGGCTGCCGATGTAAATAGCCGACGAGTCGCACCGCTGGCTTTAACGTCAGTCCTGGCAGCTTCATGAGTACTGCACCAGGGTTTGCAGTGCTGATAAACCATTCGCCACGGCTGTTTGGCGCATGCGTCGGCTCTGCCATCGAGCCCCCAAACGTAAACAAATCGCCTAGATCGCTAAGGGAATCTGGTTCTGGGAGTTCTGCCTCGTTGCTAGATGAAGACCACGATCGTGGTTGATTTTCTGAGGTGGGCAGTGCGAATCCGTGCTGCATATGCTGCCGAATTTTTTGAAGCGCTTCGAGCTGAATTTTTTGTGCAGACATAGCGCAGCCAGGTGTCCCAACGCTAAATGAACAAGCAGGCAAACGCGAGCGAAAACCTACTTCACTTTCTAGTGTGCCCAGCTAGCTCGGGATCATTGATACGACTCAGTATTTTGCCCGAAACTATTACGATTCAATTCTTTAAAGAATCGGATCAAGCCTGTAAAACCAAGCATTCTTGCGAAGAGATGGGCACAATAGAGATTAGCAATCTGCATATTTAGCGTTTCTTTGAGACGCTTGTAGCGATACAAGTATCTCTGAGCTTCCTAGGTACAGTCTTCGGCAGCAACAGGGTTGGTCTTATAAGGACTACGCCTTTGAAAATTTCTGCAAGATAGACGCTCTGGCAGTTCTACATAGGGGCTTCATTATGCTGGCGCTCTTTAACTACATACCATAGGTAGTTCATCCTATGTGCTGCCTGATACTCCGTGCTGTGTAGCCTATAACACTTCTAAAGCAGATTCCAACGCTTTAGCGAATGGATCGCGATGTGAACTCAACCGAATTATTTTCTTGATGGGTGCTTAGGTTTGGCTACCATTTGCGATCGGGGACAGGTTGTGGCTGTAAGAACGCTGTAGGAACAATGCTGGAATTTCTCAAAAATCTGCTTTCGCCTGATGGTTATATGCCTCATGGGCAATGCTACCTCTGGCAAACATCGCTGGTTGGGTTGCATGTGGTGAGTGATGCGCTCATTGCGATCGCCTACTTCTCCATCCCAATAATGCTTGTTTACTTTATTAACAAGCGGAAAGACATCCCCTTCTCCTTTGTCTTTGCTATGTTTGGTGTCTTCATTGTGCTTTGCGGCACCGGACACTTGCTTGATATTTGGACACTGTGGCATCCTGCTTATTGGTTAACGGGCGGCGTGCGGGCGCTGACAGCTTTAGTCTCTTGCTACACCGCATTGCAGCTTGTGAACCTGCTACCCCAATTTCTCGCGCTCAAAACACCCGACGCCCTTGAAGCGCTGAACCAAGAACTACAGGCTGAAATCTTGGAACGGCAGCGGGCAGAAGAAGCACTGCGAAATATTGTGACTGGCACTGCTTCTGCTACGGGTAAAGACTTTTTTCCCGCACTGGTCAAGCATTTGGCGATCGCGCTGGATGTACCTCACGTGATCATTTCCGAAGCACTAGGCGATCCGCCTGAACAGCTTAGAGTTCTGGCTGCATGGACTGATCAACCAATTGGAGAGCATTGCACCTTGACTATGGCAGGTAACCCCTGCAGTGTTGTTGTGCAAGGTGCTCAACTCTGTCATTACCCAGATAATTTGCAGCAGCGTTTTCCCAACTCAGCTATCGTTAAAGCGATGCAGGCAGAGAGCTATTTGGGGATGCCCTTACTGGGTACATCGGGTCGTGTTATTGGTAATTTGTGTTTGCTGCACACCAAGCCTCTAGCAGCAGACGAAAGTAAAAATGCCCTCTTTAAAGTGTTTGCTGCCCGTGCGGCGGCTGAACTTGAGCGCCAGTGGCTAGAGCAAGCCCGTAAAGAAGCCTATGAAGCGCTAGAATTTCGCGTAGAAGAACGCACGACTGAACTCCTTGACATCAACACAGCACTGGAAGCTGAAATTCAGGAACGCATTGCAGCAGAAGCAGAGTTGCAGCGGATGGCAGAACGGGAACGTGTCACCACTCGCATCATCCTGCGGATGCGCCAGAGTTTAGATCTGGACGATGTTTTTAGCACTACGACAGTGGAATTGCGGCAAGCAGTGCGGTGCGATCGTGCCCTCATTTATCGCTTTAACCCAGACTGGAGCGGCAATGTTGTTGCTGAATCGGTGGCAGCAGATTGGAAAGCGATCGTGCCGTTTCGCATAGACGATCCAGAGTTAGCAAAGATTGCTATTGATCAGCCAAACTGCGTTGTCAAACGGCTCAATGGCACCGAAAGCTTGATTCAAGACACGTACCTGCAAGGAAACGAAGGCGGGCGCTTCCGTCAGAAGACTGGTTATTGCTCTGTGCCTGACGTTTACGCAGCTGGTTTTGACCCATGCTACCTGGAACTGCTTGAAACGCTGCAAGCGCGTGCCTACGTCATCGTGCCGATTTTTTGCGGCAGCCAGCTTTGGGGACTACTGGCAACCTATCAAAACACTGCTCCCCGCCAGTGGCAAGATGCAGAAATTCGGGTTGTTTCTCAAATCAGCAGCCAGCTTGGGGTAGCAGTGCAACAAGCCGAACTGTTTGCTCAAACGCAGCAACAGTCAGCTGCACTGAGACAGGCGAAAGAAACTGCCGATGCTGCTAGCCGCGCTAAGAGCGAATTCCTGGCAAATATGAGCCATGAGCTACGCACACCCCTTAATGCTGTGTTGGGCTTTACTCAACTGATGGCATGCGACTCGTCGCTAACGCAGACGCAGCAGGAACACGTCCGCATTATCAACCGCAGCGGTGCTCACCTGTTGAAGCTGATTAATGATGTGTTAGAAATGTCCAAAATTGAAGCGGGACGGACTGCTCTGGATGTCAATCGCTTCAACCTGCACCACCTTTTGCACAATCTAGAGGATATGCTGCGACTACGAGCCGAATCCAAAGGTTTACAGCTTATCTTTGCTTGCTCAGATACTGTGCCCCAAGATGTAATTGCTGATGAAGGTAAACTGCAACAGGTATTGCTTAATCTGTTAGGCAACAGCATTAAATTTGCTCAGCAGGGTAGTGTCACGCTCAGGGTTTACGGTAGCGATGAACAGCAGACGACCAACAGCCTCCCTGGTGCGATCGCCTCGCCTGAAGCACAAGCAATGCTGCTGCACTTTGAAGTTCAGGATACCGGACCAGGCATTGCACCCAATGAGCAGCAAAAGCTCTTTAAACCCTTTGAACAAACGAGAGCCGGTTTATCTGCCTCGGAGGGCACTGGTTTAGGATTGGCAATCAGCCAAAAATTTGTGCACTTAATGGGTGGCGAAATCACTGTCACTAGCGAACTGAACCAGGGCAGTACGTTTGCGTTTGCAATTCCAATCAATTATGTCGATGCAATTGCTACTCCAGTCTCGCCGCCGCTTGAAACGATCGTTGGGGTCGCTGCTGGTCAACCAACCTATCGTCTTTTGATTGCTGAAGATAATGTCACCAATCGCTATTTGCTCTCAGAAATGCTGCACATACCAGGCTTTGAATTGAAGTGGGCTGATAATGGGCAGGAGGCGATCGAGCTTTGCAAGCAGTGGCAACCGCATCTAATTTTCATGGATTGGCGCATGCCGGTGATGGATGGGGTTGAAGCAACACGACGCATTAAAGCCGATGCTCAGATAGATCAAACGGTGATTATTGCGCTGACTGCTAGCGCCTTTGAAGAACAGCGGCAGGCGTTTTTAGGAGCTGGTTGTGATGACTTTATTAGCAAACCCTTTCAACGGCATCTTCTCTTTAGCAAAATTAGTCAACATTTGGGCATACAGTATCAGCATGAAGCAGCCGATCGCGATCAAGCAACACTCCAGTGTGAGCCATGTACACCCCTGAAACCTGAACATCTAGCACAAACTAATGCGTCTAAAGCTAATAGTTTGAAGACGGTTCTGGCAACGTTGCCAGAAACATGGAGAGTACAGTTAAAGCGTGCAGCATTAGAAGGCAGTGACTCGCGTATGTTTGAGCTTCTAGAGCAAATGCCAGCGTCACAAGTAGCCTTAAAAGAATCGCTCATTCAGCTAGCTGAGAATTTTCAGTTTGATCAAATTTTGACACTTATTGCTCTGGCTGATGCAATCGGCACTGGCGATTTAGCCTAACCTTTGCAGAGGTTGCTTAAACAAGGTTTCGTAACAAGCCTTTAGTAAGGCTTCGCTATTAAGCTATCTAGACACTGGATTAAAAGGCGTGATCAAATCATTTCTTTAGACAACGCTCGTAAACGAAAACGTTATCCTTTTAGATGCCAACGCTGATTAGGCAAAAGCATCTTTTCAAACGAATGTTAACGAGCATCCTTGCAACGAAAGAGCAGCGTCATGCAATTTAATCTTAGTCAAGCTACCTCAAAAACTGCTGATATTCTCGTTGTTGATGACACCGCAGAAAATATTCGTTTTCTTGCTGCGATGTTGATACAGCAGGGCTATCAGGTTCGTAAAGCTCTTAACGGTAAAATGGCGCTTACGGCTGCCCAAGCTGCTCCTCCAAATTTAATTTTGCTAGATGTTAATATGCCCGATCTGGACGGGTTTGAAGTTTGTAAGCAGCTTAAAGCTGATGAAAAAACAGCAATGGTGCCTGTCATCTTCTTAAGTGCTTTGGATGAGGTGACTGATAAAGTCAAAGCGTTCCAGGTTGGGGCGATCGACTTCATTACTAAACCATTTCAGTTTGAAGATGTTTTGGTACGCATTCAGACCCATCTTAAGATTCAAGAACTGCAATCACAGCTACAGATAAAGAACAGCCAGGTTCAACAAGCACTGCTTGATTTAAAGCAGATGCAGGCTCAACTTATTCGTAAAGAGAAGATGCTTGGTCTGGAGCAGTTAGTAGCTGGTGTTTGCCATGAGTTGAATAATCCCATTGGCTTTATTGTCGGCAATCTCAATCCGGCTCATGAACACATAGAGAGGCTGCTTCAGCTCATTAACCTTTACCAGCAGGAGTATCCAGAGCCATCGCCAGCAGTACAAACTCTTTTGGAAGAAACTGATCTAGATTTTGTTGCCGCCGATCTGCAAAACATCATTCGATCGATGCGGGCAGGGGCAAAACGGGTTAGTTCGATTGTCTTAGCACTGCGAATTTTTTCTCGTTTAGGCGAATCGGATATTAAGGCAATTGATCTTCATGAAGGGTTAGATAGTACCGTACTGTTATTAGGGCATCGGCTGGCTGGCAAAGCAGGTATGCCTGCGATCGAAGTCAAGCGGGTTTATAACGAGATTCCCCTCGTAACTTGCTATGTGGGTGAACTGAATCAGGTCTTTTTGAACCTACTGAACAATGCGATCGATGCACTAGAGCAAAAATTTGGCTCCCCTACAGCGTCGAATCAAAGGCTTGACCAAACGCCCACTATTTGGATTCGTACAGAGTTAAGTCACGCACAGACTGTTACACTCCGCATTCAAGACAATGGCATTGGTATTCCAGAGTCAGCTAAGGCGCGCTTATTTGAACCTTTTTTTACAACCAAACCTGTTGGTCAAGGCACTGGCTTAGGGCTTGCTACCAGCTATCAAATTGTTGTGCAGAAGCACAATGGTCATCTTAGCTATGACTCAACGCCTAATGAAGGTACAGAATTTAGCATGACTATTCCCATAACCTTTGCAGAGAAGCTATAGCGGTGTAGACTTGCCTGACCATCAGCATACAGTTACGCACGGCTTTTCATCCTACTGCCCCAACTCACTGTGTGTTGCTTCTTTCCTAGTCGTACGCGCTAATGTGAGCGAAAATGAGGGCAATATTAACGGTAAGCATCATCGCGAAATTGGTTCGCGGTGCCATAGCGGAAGGAGACTTGGGTCATGTCTACGGAAAGTGCAAATCGGTTTCTTGAGGCAGTTGCGTCTGATGAAACGTTACGTGATCGGTTTGAAGGGGTGACAAACCCAGATGATTTTTTGAAGATCACAGAGCAACTGGGCTACAGCTTTACAACTGCCGAACTGATGGCGATCGCTAAAGAACAGAGTCAGGGCGTATTAGTGAGGCGTGGTACAGGCGTATGGAAATGGCTACGCGGTGTCAACTGGGTTTAAGCTGTCCGTCAGTACAGGCACTCGGTTCGGCGGTGGACATCGGGCTTTAACGTGAGCGCCAGCCAAACGTTGCAGGGTGTAGAGTGGTTGAGAACCGTCGTGCGATCGCTCGTTCAGAGTTTTTGTTCAGAACGTGACTTCAGCGCTGCTTGCCTTGAGGTGCGGTCACTGTTATCTAACTGCTTAACGTTTGTGAGACCGTCTGATGCAACTGGTTCGATCGCTTTTTGCCGTAATTCTGGTAGCTGTTTTCAGCCTGATGCCGATGCCCCTTGCTCAAGCAGCGACCGTTGCCCCAAACGAAAACTTGGTTACAGAAGGTATTCCTGCGATTCCATCAGCGCTAGTGGAAACAGTCAACCGCTACACTGAGTTTCGGTCGGCTGGGCTTTCAAGCTGGCATCCTACCAAGCGAGCCATGCTGATCAGCACGCGTTTTGGTGATGTTCCCCAGATCCATTCTGTGCAGTTTCCCCTAGGCGCACGCAAGCAGTTGACGTTCTTTGCTGAGGCACCTTTTGGCGCCACCTACCAGCCCACAGAGGGTAACTACTTCGTGTTTAGCCGTGATGTTGGCGGCAATGAGTTTAACCAAAATTACCGCTATGACATTGCCACAGGAGACGTAACGCTGCTCACAGATGGCAGGTCTAAAAATAGTCGTGGCGTGTGGTCACAAGCGGGCGATCGCATGGCATATACGTCTACCCGCCGTAATGGTGCCGACACTGACCTGTACATTATTGATCCGCGAACGCCACCGTCTAATCGTCTGCTAGCGGAAGTGACAGGTGGCGGCTGGTATCCGCTGGATTGGTCGCCGGACGATCGCCAGCTTTTAGTGCTGGAGTTTCTGTCAATCAACAAAAGCAACCTTTGGCTGTTCGATACAACCACTGGCGCAAAGAAACCGCTCACTGTGCAAGGGCAGGAACCTGTCGCTTATGGTGGCGGCGTTTTTAGCAAAGATGGTAAAGGGCTATATGTGATTAGCGATCGCGGCTCAGAATTTCAGCGTCTTGCCTACCTGGATCTTGCCAGCAACCGCTATACCGACCTGACCAGCCAGATTCCGTGGGATGTAGAAGACTTTGACTTGTCCGATGATGGTAAACGGCTTGCGTTTGTTACTAACGAAGATGGAGCCAGCGTGCTGCATCTGCTGGAGACAGCAACCCAAAAAACACTGCCTTTGCCAACCTTGCCGCTGGGTGCGATCGCCAGCCTTTCCTGGCATTCTAACAATCAGGATTTAGGCTTAACGCTGATTTCGGCACGATCAACGGCTGATGTTTACTCGTTAAACGTGGCAACTAACACAGTAGAACGCTGGACTGAAAGCGAAACGGGTGGGCTAAACACTGCCACATTCTCGGAACCAGAGTTAGTGCGCTGGCAAAGCTTTGATAACAAGACTATTTCTGGCTTTCTGTACCGCCCGTCGGCTCGCTTTACTGGCAAGCGCCCTGTCGTCATTAACATTCACGGCGGACCCGAAGGACAATACCGTCCGGGCTTCTTGGGGCGTAACAACTTTTATCTTAATGAACTGGGCGTTGCGCTGCTTTTTCCCAATGTGCGCGGTTCGTCTGGCTATGGCAAAACCTTTTTGAAGCTGGACAATGGTTACTTGCGCGAAGATTCGGTCAAGGATATTGGGGCACTGCTGGAGTGGATCGCCACACAGCCAACTCTAGATGCTGATCGCATTTTAGTCACAGGCGGCAGCTACGGCGGCTATATGTCTCTAGCAGTGGCAACCCATTACAGCGATCGCATTCGAGCGGCGATCGACATCGTTGGCATCTCCAGCTTCGTTTCGTTTTTAGAGCGCACTGAAAGTTATCGCCGAGATCTGCGACGAGTGGAATATGGCGATGAACGTGACCCCAAAATGCGTGAGTTCCTGCTCAAAATCTCGCCCCTTAACAACGCCGAAAAGATCAAAAAGCCGCTCTTTGTCATTCATGGTCAGAACGATCCTCGCGTACCGTTGAACGAAGCGACACAGATCGTCGCAACCGTACGTCAAAACAATATACCTGTCTGGTCGCTGGTTGCAAAGGATGAAGGGCACGGCTTTGCTAAGAAAAAGAATGTCGACTTCCAGTTCTACGCCATGGTGCTGTTTATGCAAAATTATTTGCTGCAGGCTGATACCGCTGATGGTGCCCGTCAGTAAACAAGAGTGGGCAATCGGCTGTTAGCCGTTAGTGATGAAAAAATTGGAATTAAGCTATTCAGGCACTGCGATCGTTCGGAGTTGCTACCTATTTCTACGGCTGAAACTATAGTTGCAAAGCACTACGCACAGATTGCTGTCAGCTTTTTGACTTTTAATACGCCACCGTGTAGATTGTAATTAGTCTTAATGCCAGCTTGTGCTCTGCTACGAATAAAGCGGTTGTAAAGGTAAATTACCGTTTACTCCTACAAACTTTGCTGCCTCATCTATGGTGCAAAGTTAGAGCAAAAGGATAAAGGATGAGAGATGAATCGAAGCCCTTGCTCAAAGGAAGCTTCAAAGTTTATGTCTGTTGGTTAATACAACGTTCTTTACCTACCGTTGGAGGTCGCTCTATGCCTGAAAGTTTTTTAGTCTCTGCCAGTAATGCTTCTACCAGTAAGGTTCCTACCAGTAAAGCTTCTGAGTCTCCAGTCAACACAACATCTACGGAAGCAACGCCTGAACGTACATCCGATCGTGAGTCACTACGAATCTTGGTCATCGGTTCGCGTCAAGGCGTGCTTGGTACAATTCAGACGCTCCATCGGCTGCGGTTTGCCGAGGTTCATGAGTGGAGTCCGCTGCTACCAAGTGCCAATCCTGGAGAAGTCATGAGTATTCTTACTCGGTATAGCATAATGACCTAAATGATACAGGCATAATAAGCTGTACTCAGTGGAGCCGCCTTGTGATTGCAGGCATCGTTGCCGATCCGCCTATAGACCATCGTTAGGCGTAGCATGCTTTACAGCGTTTTCGATCGACTTTACCGAATGTTTAAGCTAGAGCAGAAATGGCGCTGCAATCTAGGCGAAATTGCACACTAACAAGTAAAAACGGTATAAAGTGAAACAATAATTTTCTGCTTTATCCAAATGTTTGCCGAATGCGACAGCAGTACGTCCGGCTTAAAGCCTTCGTTTAGTCAGAATTACGGAGCCGCACCGCTAACCACTGACCAACCGCTAAGTTTGGAGAGCGTTGCTAGTGGGCTGGAAACACCAAACTTCAATAGCTCTAGCCTTGCAGGCTCTAGTACTGTTGAGTTGGAGTTGCCGCAAACCGCGATTCCGGCTCCTGCTGCTGCATCACCAGTGCCCTCGAAGGTTGATGTTGATTTTGACGGGGACGGCAAGACCGATCTGCTCTGGCGCAATTATGTCACGGGCCAAAATGCTGTCTGGTACATGAACGGTACGACGCTCTTATCTAGCACTTATTTGGCTCCTGTTGAAGATCCTAACTGGCGCATACAAGGAGCAAGTGATTTTACAGGCGATGGCAAAACGGACATTGTGTGGCGCAACTACGCCACTGGGCAGAATGTGATTTGGGAGATGGATGGTGTAACACTGCGCTCAGGTTTGCCTCTATTGCCCACAGTCGCAGATCTAAACTGGCAAATTCAAGGTACGGCTGATTTCACAGGTGATGGTAAGACCGATCTTCTGTGGCGCAACTACGCGACAGGCGAAAATTCAGTCTGGGCGCTAGATGGCGCTACGTTCCGTACCTCCACATTTCTCCCCACGGTTATTGGGGATAACCTTAGAATCCAGGCAGCCGCAGACTTTAATCAAGACGGTCGGTCAGATATTCTGTGGCGCAACTACTTATCAGGCGAGAATTTTGTCTGGACAATGAATCGTACGACGATCACCAGTACAACCTTTTTACGATCACAGAGTGATTTGAGCTGGCAAGTTCAGGGTGCTGAGGATATCAATGGTGATGGTAAGACCGATCTTCTGTGGCACAATGCTGCCTCCGGAGAGAATGAAGCTTGGCTGCTGAATAACCTGACGTATGCTGCTAACCAGGAACCACAACCCATACTGTCTGTTCGCGATACAAACTGGCAGATTGGCTTGCAGGACACCTTTGCCGCTCCAAGCCGTGTCAAAATTAGCGATCGCACCTTTAGCGGACAAGAAGGCGATGTCGGGACGTTCAAAGTTCAGCTAACTCAAGCACCCACTGCAAATGTGACTCTTACGTTTTCGACGGGTACTTTCATAGTGGTGGATGCCGATGGTAGGGTCGCTAACGGATCGCAAAACACCCTTACCTTTACGCCGCAAAACTGGCGAACCGCACAAACTGTTTCGTTCCTTGCTGAAGCCGATAACTCTAGCGTTGATCGAGTGTTAGGCAATACAGTGAGCTATGCTCTCAGCGGTGGCTTTACGGGTAACGCTGCCTATGAATTGGGACGCGTGACGAACACGTATGCTCCTGACCCCAACAACTTCAACATTGATTTGGATTTTCGCAACGACTCCTCTGGCTTTTGGACTCCTGCAAAGCAGGCGATCGCTCAAAAAGCGGCGGCTGACTGGGCAACGCGAATCGAAAATGAGTGGACTGATTTTCAACTCGACAGCACGATCGGCAAACTCGAAAGCTTTGGCGATCGCACTTATAGCTTCAACAGCAAACGCTACGTTGATGATCTACTGGTTTTTGTCAATCCTTATCAAAGCAGTGGTAGTGACGAACCTGCGATTGGCGGACCCGATTATGAGTTTGGCGGTTGGATTTCTTCCCCTGATGTGATGCCACGAGTGGGACAAATTGCGATCAATCCCAATAGCTTTTCGGCTGCCAATGACCCCTCTGGCTGGCTACTGTATCAGGTCGTGACGCACGAGCTTGGGCACGTACTGGGTTTGGTAGGGCTGAACTGGACTGGCTATAATTTGCAAGATCGCACCACACCGCAGACGGCTGTTTTTAAGGGCAACTATGCCAGAGCCGCTAATGGTGGAAACTACGTCGCACTACAATCCCAGGATGGCGCTAACCCGGTGACAGGCACCTACGATTATTCTCACCCTGCCGACAGCGTAGAATCGATTATGTCGTATGGCTGGCTCTATCGCCTCTATGCCCCTAGTCAGGTAGACTATGCCCTACTTGCAGACAGCGGTTATCGTGTTGACGGGGTTAATGCATAAGTAATCAGGAGTCGGAAGCAATGTTGCTTCTATAGGCACAGGAGCTAATAACGTTAGAAAGCGTCGAGGTCAATCCTTAGCCGAAATTGCTAGTCGTGATTATGTGCCTTTCTTCCAGTCTGCCTGCTGTTCAAACCTAAAGCCAACTTGCTTTTGCTCTGGCTATGAGGCGGCATAAAGGAACGTTGTTAGCATTGCCTGCATCGCATTGCTGGGGGCGTTATCACCATTTCCTTCTAACTCCTTTGCCTCTACCTTAGTGTCTTGGCTCACATAGCCGTTGTGTTCAATAATTGAGCCATCAGTTGTGGGGTCTAAGAGCGGCAGTGTGACAGTGAACGTGGCTCCTTGATTAACACCTGGACTTTCTGCCCGCACGCTACCTTTGTGCTGTTCGATCAGGTAATGGACGATCGCCAGCCCCAGTCCCAGACCATTATGGGGACGACTGGTGGTGCTATCTGCTTGCCGGAAGCGATCGAACACGTGCGGTAAAAAAGCGGGTTCGATGCCCATGCCTGTGTCGCTTACTTGAATCTGAACGGAGCGCTGTTGTCCTTCTGTAAGCGATGGCGGTACAGTAGACAGCCGCACCGTAATCGTATCGTTGGCAGACGTGAATTTAATGGCATTGGTTAGCAAATTCCACACGACCTGCTGCAAACGTACAGAATCACCCCAAACTTGCCCAACGTCTGCATCCAGCTTTGACTCAAGCTGAACGGCTTTGACCTCAGCCAGTGGACGTACCGAATCGATCGCCGCCTCTACAATAAAAAGTGGGTTTAGCGCATGGCATTTCAGCCGTAGTTTGCCACGCACAATCTGAGAGACATCCAAAATGTCATTGATAAGCTGTGCTTGCGCCAGAGCGTTACGTTCGATGGTTTCTAACGCACGGACGATCGTCTCATCGTCTAGCTGGCGACCCCGCAATAAACGCGACCAGCCCAGTATGGAGTTCAGCGGCGTGCGTAATTCATGCGACAGCACTGCTAAAAAATCGTCTTTCATCCGGTTTGCTGCCTCAGCTTCTCGCCGTGCGATCTGCTCTTGAATCACCTGGGCACGAGCTTCTTCTGCCTGCTTACGCTCGGTCAGGTCTTCGATCGTCCCGACATAGCCTGTAAGTTCACACAGGTCAGAAAACAATGGTGAGGAACGAGCAGACACCCAGCGAACTGTTCCATCACGATGCTGGAAGCGATATTCAGTGGCATATTCCGTCACTTGCCCGCTGGTGTAAGACTGCCACTCGTGAGAAACACGATCGCGATCGTCTGGATGGAGCTGCTGAAACCAGCGATTGCCCAACGTTTCCTCTAGCTTGCAGTCGGCGAGCGCATGAAAGCGTGGGTTGGTATACGTGCAGGCACCAGTCGTATCAGTGAGAAAAATGCCCGCAGGCGAACAAGCGCTGAGACAGCGAAAGCGCTCTTCACTTTCGCTGAGTTCATTATTGATAGCAGCGAGTTGGGCGGCTTGCTGCTTCACGGCTTCAGTTTTTCTGAATAAATCAACGAAAACGGTGATTTTAGAGGTCAAAATACTGGCATCGATCGGCTTCAGCAGGTAATCCACTGCGCCTAAGGCATAGCCTTTGAACATAAGCTGTTCATTGGTGCTAAAGGCAGTCTGAAAAATGATGGGAGTCTGGCGCGATCGTTCCCGGCTACGAATTAGCGTTGCCGTTTCAAAGCCATCCATACCAGGCATTTGCACATCCAGCAAAATGACAGCAAAATCCTGGTTGAGTAGGCACCGCAGTGCTTCTTGACCAGAGTTTGCCCGCACTAAGGTTGCGTCTAGGTCGCCCAAAATCGCTTCTAGCGCCAGCAGATTTTCGGGATGATCATCAACGAGAAGAATGTTGACTTGAGGCGACATGGCATTAACTCCTCGCACGGCATAACAAATTCACTAAATAGGGCGCGATGTCTGGGAGGGGTAAAATGGCATCAACCCTGGTCATGTCGATCGCCGCTTGTGGCATCGTTCTCGTTTCAGCCGTTGCCGGATCTTGAACGATCGCCAGCCCACCACGAGCTTTGATGCGCGCCAGTCCCTTAGTACCATCATGATTTGCCCCGGTCAGGATAACACCGATGGTACGATCGCCATAGACATCGGCTGCCGATTCAAACAAGACATCAATCGACGGACGCGCAAAGCAGACAGGTTCATCGACCGAAAGCGCCAGGTAGTCCTGCTCAATCAGCAAGTGATAATCTGCGGGAGCTAAATAGACGTGTCCTGGCATCAACTCGTCTTTATCTTCTGCGTCATGCACTGAGAGCTTCGTGTATTGCTGCATCGAACCACTCATTAAACTGCCAGACTCTTTATGGCGATGCTGTACAACGGCGATCGCCAGCGGGAACGGTGGTATTAACCCTCCAAGCACCACTTTGAGCGCTGAAAAGCCACCTAACGATGTGCCTATAACAAGCAGTTTAAAGTGCATCAGTCGAGCCTCCGATAGAGCCGCTCTCCCTTCGCAATTTCTTCATAGCATTGTTCATACGCAGTCAGTTTCAGTGATTCTCGCTGCCCTAGCCCCAGCACCCCAAACGAACAAAGACTATCGTAAAACAGTTGATGTACCCGTTGTTGCAGTGTGCGGTTGAAATAAATTAAAACATTGCGGCACAAGATGACGTTGAATTCATTAAAGGAACTGTCGGTTGCCAGATTATGGGGTGAAAAAACGATGTTTTCTTTTAGCGAGTTGCGAAAGATTGCATTACCATAGCCAGCCGTGTAGTATTCCGAAAACGATCGCCTGCCGCCTGCTTTTAGGTAAAGTTGCGTGTATTCCTGCATAAGATCGATCGGGTAGATACCCTGCTTCGCCTTCTGTAAAACCATCTCGTTTGTATCAGTTGCGTAAATGCGGCAGCGGTGGTAAAGCCCTTCTTCTTGCAGCAAAATTGCCAGCGAATAGACTTCTTGCCCAGTCGAGCAGCCCGCATGCCAAATGCGAATAAAGGGGTAAGTACGTAAAAGTGGGACAACTGTTTCCCTAAAAGCAACAAAAAAACTAGGGTCACGAAACATTGATGTCACGTTAACCGTTAATCCCAACAGAAACCGCTCCAGACAACTAGCATCATGCAATAGTCGCTCTTGCAGTGCCGAAACAGTGGATAGTGCTTCCGTCGCCAAAACTTTACGGATGCGACGCTTCATTGATGATGGTGCATAGTTTCGAAAGTCGAAACCGTAATAACGGTACACGCCTTCTAAAAGCAACTGAACCTCAATATCTTCTAGGTTGGAGTTGGACAGAGCCATTAGCTGGTATCAAAAACACTGGCTCTAAAGCTATAGTCTGGTGCGAGTTTAAACCTAAATCTATAGCGGGAGATAGAGCAACAGATCATCCCATCGACTCTAGCAGTTGCACGTTTACTCTCAGCACTATCTAAGGATAGAGTCTGGATCTGCAAACGGTTCAACCCAGACTTAACCATAGTGTAGTGACTAAGGCTACCAAGGTTTGCTGGAGTAGAGATAGTCAAACATGATGGATCAAACCGTGATGCATAAGGTGTCAAAAGAGCAAGCGAGAGCAGCACAAAGTTGTGCTAAAAAGTCTGAAGAAAAGGGCAAAAAGGTAGAAGCCTTTGGCAAGATCATTGAAGCTAGTGTTGATCGAGTGACAGAAGCACAAGGTAAGTCTATTGAGCTGGCTGGTAAAGAAACGCAACGCTATGCGATCGCCTCGTATGAACACGCACAGGTCGCCGAGTCTACTGGGTCACAGCAAGAACTTAATCAAGCTGCAGTTGAACACGCCAAAGAAAGCAATGAAGAGGTAAAAGCCGTCAAAGTGTATGGCGAGATTGTGCGAAATCAAAACTGTCAGCGGCGCTAACGTCGGAGTGATCGTTTCTTAAACCAAGCCGCTTGCTATACGTTTCTTTAACGGTAGAGCCAGACCCTTAGCAGCGATAGAAGCTGTTCTGTATCAACGGGTTTAGTAATGTAGTCAGATGCGCCCGCTTCGAGACATTTTTCACGATCGCCCTGCATAGCCTTTGCCGTTAGCGCAATGATGGGTAGTGATCGAAAGGAGTCAAGCTGACGAATTGCCCGCGTCGTTTCATAGCCATCTAGCTCTGGCATCATGACATCCATCAAAATGACATCAATATCAGGGTGGCTTTGGAGTACGGTAATACCGTCAAGCCCATTCTCGGCATACGATACCTGCATCTGGTAACGCTCTAACAGGCTAGTCAGCGCAAAAATATTGCGAACATCATCATCGACAATCAACACTTTTTTGTTTGCCAGCACCGGATCGCTCTGGTGCAGTTGCTCCAGCATTTGTCGTTTTGACTCTGGTAGCGCTGCCTGCACTCGATGTAAAAAGAGGGCAGTTTCATCAAGCAGGCGCTCGGGCGATCGCACATCTTTGACAATGATGGTTTCTGCCAGTCGCCTCAGTTGCGTTTCTTGCTGTTGGGTGAGTTCTTTACCTGTGTAAACAATGATGGGCAGGCGAGAAAACTGCGGCTGTTGTTTAATTTGCTCAATCAAGTCAAAACCAGGCATATCGGGCAAGCCCAGATCCAGCACCATGCAGTCAAAGCGGCTCGATTGCAGCATTGTTAGTGCGTCCGCTCCTGTCCCCACGATCGTGGTCAAAACATCGCCATTGCCAATCAGTTCGCGAATGCTTTGTGCTTGCACCAAATCATCTTCTACTACCAGCAAGTTCTTGACTGGGCGTTCTACAAAGCCTTTGATATCTACCAATGCCTGTGTCAGTGCTTCCGATGAAATGGGCTTTTGCAGGTAGGCGATCGCACCCAACTGCAAGCTGCGCTGCTGCTCATCATCCACTGAAAGAATATGTACGGGAATATGGCGGGTTGCTGGGTCATGCTTCAGTCGATCGAGCACCGTCCAGCCATCCATATCGGGCAGGCGCAGATCTAGCATGATGGCATCGGGCTTAAACAGTTGTGCCAGCGCTAATCCTGGCTGACTACGCAGCGAAGATAGCACCTTAAAGCCCTGCTGACGCGCCATGTCTGTCAAAATGCGGACAAAGTGAATGTCATCTTCAATAATCAGCAGCACACGATCGCCAGACTGAATCAAGGCACGATCGTCATCAACTTCGTTAGGCGGTAGGGGGCGAGGGTCAAGAAGTAAAGGGTCGGTCGGGTCGTTTTGAGTTTTGAGGTTTGATTGAGTTTTGCTAACTGCTGATCGCTGACTGCTGATTCGTGGCTCCTCTCTCCTCTCTCCTCTCTCCTCTCCCCTAAGCTCGAGCGGCAGCACCAGTGTAAATGTACTGCCTTGCCCAGGCTGGCTAGTAAGTTCAATGCGTCCACCTAACCGTTGAGCAAGCTCGCGGCTGATAGATAAACCAAGCCCGGTACCGCCATAACGACGACTAGTGGTGCCATCGGCTTGCTGAAAGGCTTCAAAGATAATTGCCTGTTTTTCAGGGTTAATGCCAACGCCTGTATCGGCAACGGTGAAAGCAACCATCGGTATCGGGCTGGCAAGAGCACTGGGACGATCGCTCGGCGCAATATGCACAGTGACGCTGCCTTGCTCTGTAAATTTAAAGGCGTTTGCCAAAAGGTTTTTCAGAATTTGCTGGAGACGTTTGGGGTCAGTCTGCATTGAGGGCGGCAGTGTTGGCGCTAGCTCGACGCGAAAATCTAGCCCTGCGCCTTGAGCCACCTGCTGAAACGTGCGCTCTAGAAAGTGCTGTAAGTCGGCAAACGGTAGCGTTTCTATATCAACTGAGATGGTGCCAGATTCAATTTTTGCCAGATCAAGGATCTCGTTGATGAGGTCGAGCAAATCGCTGCCAGCAGCATGAATCGTGCGGCTGTATTCCACCTGCTTCTCGGTCAAGTTGCCCTCACCGTTTTCGCCTAGCAGGCGTGCCAAAATGAGCAAGCTGTTCAGTGGCGTTCGCAGTTCGTGAGACATATTGGCAAGAAACTCAGACTTGTAACGAGAGCTAAGGGCAAGCTCTTCCGCTTTTTCTTCGAGCGCCTGTCTTGCTAGTTCAATGGCTTCATTCTTGCGATCGCCTTCTTGCTTTTGTTCTACTAGCAGTTGTGCCTTTTCTTCTAACTCTTCATTCAGTTGCTGCAATTCATCATTGCTCTGCCGCATTTCTTCTTGCTGTTCTTTCAGTTGGGCTTCTGATACTTGCAGCGTTTCGGCTTGTTCTTCTAGCAGGCGGTTAGTTTCCTGAATTTCGTCTTGCTGCTGCTGGAGTTCCTCAGTCAACATCTGCGATTCGTGCAACAGTTCACTTGTACGCAAGTCGGCAGCGATCGTATTAAGCACCACGCCCACACTTTCGCTGATCTCATCTAGTAGTCTCAGTTGAATCGGGCTAAACCGCTGTAAAGACGCTAGTTCAAGGACTCCAGTAACCGCTTGCTCAAACAGGAGGGGCAAGACCACGATATTGAGGGGCGGCGCTGCACCCAAGCCAGAGGCAATTTGGATGTAGTCGCCAGGCACGTCGGTTAGCAAAATGCGCTGTTTTTCCAGGGCGCACTGCCCCACGAGCCCTTCACCCAAACGAAACTGATTTGCCAGATGCTTGCGTTCTTGATAGGCGTAGCTGCTGAGTAACTTCAGCGTAGGAGGATTAGTATCAGTGTCCATCAGATAGAAAACTCCTTGCTGTGCACCTACGAGGGGTGCCAGTTGGGAGAGAAGCTGACGTGCCACTACTTCATTGTTGCGCTGACCTTGAAGCAACCGACTGAAGCTAGCCAGATTTGATTTGAGCCAGGTTTGCTCATCGGTACGCCGACTGGTATCGCGCAAATTGGTGAGCATTTCCCCAAAGGCGCGGGTCAGAATACCGATTTCGTCTTTACGCTGGCTTGTCGGCGCATCTACCTCTAAATTGCCTGCTCCAACTTCAGTAGCAATGGTTGAGATTTGGTGGAGCGGTCGCGAAATGTGTCGTGAGAGTGTCAAGCCAATGATGATTAACAGCAGCGAATAAAGGGGAATGCCATAGATCACAGTATCGGTTGTTTGCTGGGCTGCGACGGTATTAGCGTGCGATCGACGCTCCAGCAAGCGCTGCTCCTCTGCTTTCATTGAGAGCAAGGTATTGTGAATGTCATCCATCAGTAGCTTGCCCCGTTCTGTTAAAACAAGCTGTTGAGCGGCTTCAAAGCCCTTTTGCTGGCGTAGCTCGATCGTTTGATTTAGTTCAGCCATCTTGGCTGCCACCAATGGCTCCAGCGTATCAAGCTTGTTCTGCTGGGTCGGGTTGTCTGTCGTTAGCGAACGCAAGCTGCGGAGCTTGCTGTCCAAGACGGGAACTGCACTTCTATAGGGCTGTAAGTATTCGTCTTTGCCTGTTAGCAAATAGCCACGCTGTCCTGTTTCGGCACTTCTAAGCTGAGACAGTAAGGCTTCAAGCTCGCCGAGCACCGCATATGTGTGGGCTTCATTTGTGGTTGTCTCAACTAGTTGCTTCGTACTGCGGTAAGCGATCGCCGAGAACATTGCAAAAAAGACCACCCCAAGTGCAAAACCGGCTCCAATCTTGGTACCAATCTTTAAACGGTTGAGCATACTGACTGACAAGTGACAATTAACGATAGCGAATATTAGGACATCAAACGCTTCAAACCAGTATTAATTGCTGCTTCAGCCTTCTAAGTAGGGCTAGACGCATGTTTCGGCACCTTACTTTGTAGTTACGTCGCAGCCTCAATGGTCTAAGCTCAATCGCTACCGCTGCAAAAAAACGTTGGTCTCAGTGCCAAACATCTATCCAGACCGGATTCTCATTGTAAGTTCATGGGCTTAAACTCTGGCTGCTGAATAACGGGATGGCAGCATCGTGTTGGACGAAATAGGTGATCGCGCAAGGGCAGTACAAAACGGCTACCACTCTAAACATCTTCCCTAAGGTAGAATGAATGTCTATCTTGGGGAAGAGTAAGGATAAATCGTTTTAGGCGTGTTTTCCGCTAAGGATGATATTCGCGTTTAGTGGGAGCCCATATGACTCTTTCTCAGTTATCACCAATGCCTGATTTAAGCGTCTTGCTGACTGAGCGATCGCAAACCATTACCGCTCAATGGGTAGAAGCGGTTATTCAGGATCAGCAGATCAAAAGTGCTGATCAGCTTTCACCGACTGCCATTCGTGACCACATTCCCCATATTCTTGCAGCCCTGGCAACAGTGCTGGCAGAGACGCAAGAGAGCGATATTGAAACGATTATCAGAGCAAGTCTTCAACATGGTGCCCTGCGAGCCGGACAAGGCTTTGACCCGACTGAGATTGCACGCGAATATCATCTGTTGCGATCGCAAATCATCCATGTTCTCCGCGCCGATCTGCTTCAATGTACAGCCGAGGAAGTATTGCGGGCAGTCGCGCTTATTGATGCTGTAGTGGATGGCGCGATCGCTCAGTGCTTTAAGAGCTATGTTGCTGAGCGCTTGCAAGAGCTGGATAAACTGCGGGGACAGTTGCTGCTTACGAATCAAGAACTCGATCGTCTGGTGCATTCTAGTCAGGAGAATCTGTCTGTTCTCGCCCACGAACTGAAGACCCCACTGACCTCTATCATTGGCTACTCTGAGCTCTTTTTACGGCAGCAACAGCCAGTCGTGCGAGACACGCCGCATAGTCTGGAGCATATTGAGCGCGTTGTGCGTAATAGTCGTCAGCTTTTGCGCTTGATCAATGACACTCTGGAGTTGTCGCGTTACGAAGCGGGTCAAATGCTGCTCCGGCTAGAGCCAACCAATGTCCGTGGCGTTATTCAAACCGTGTTTGAAGTAATACAGCCTTTGGCAGCAGCGAGTGGTTTGCAGCTTTTGCTAGACGATGAGCGGGCCCCCGATCGTGTTGTTACTGATCCGCTACGGCTGCAACAAATTCTGGTCAACCTGATGAGTAATGCCATTCGCTATACCGAGGTAGGTAGCGTGACTTTACAGTGTCGGGTCCTCTCAGATGGTTGGTGGTTGATCGCCGTGATCGATACAGGAATCGGCATTGATGAGGCTAACCAGGCTCACGTTTTTGAACCGTTCTTTCAGGTGCTACCGTCTGAACCCGATCGGCTCACTAACAGTACGGGGCTGGGTCTAGCGATCGTTGCTCGCATGGTAAAACTGCTGCAAGGTGAGATTAGCCTGACCTCGGAAGTGGGTGTTGGCTCTACCTTTACAGTTGTGCTGCCGCTTGAGACGCAAAGTAGTGACGAGCAGCCCAACTCTACCGTCGTGATGTAGCGCTTAAGCCTTGCTATTGATGCGCGTTCAAAGCGCTATGTAGTTGCTAGACCAAAGCCCTCATAGATATGGGAGGGATTTATAGTGGGCAGTCTTCGTTCTCAGTCTTTGTCCTCTTAATGGCAAGCAGGAACCTTTGGAATGCCATGCGTCATACAATTAATGCCGCCTCGCTTCACAATGCCAGTTCTGACGTATCAGCAAATGTTTTGACCCAAAACCATCCTTTTGCTGTCTAACTTTTATCTGCTGCTTGGCGTAACTCTTTTCTTCGGCACTGCTCTGCTCACATGACATTTATACACGTAGCAGCAGTGAAGCAAAATGAGCTCGCTAGCATAGTCTCGATACGATCGCTACATCCACTTGGATGACCCATGCGATTGATTAGATTCTTGTTAGCAGAATGATTAGTTTCTCTTCTCAAAACTATCTGTGACAGTTGCACAACAGACCCTTTTGAGCATTGCTTAATTTGAGTGAAACGTTATACCTAAAAGAGAAGGTAAGACCAATTTGATGTTTTAAATTGCGGAAATTACTCTTTTGGCTGTGTATCTTCCATTGGCATTAATTTGGTAAGAAAACTGCACAAGGATTGTCTATTCCGCAACTTCTTAAAACAGTTAATTCCTTGCTATCTCTGGAACTTCTCTAACTCGTTTTTCGACTTTAGATGTAACTGAGTCAAACGAACTTTAACCCTGTGAGGAACTCTACTATGCAACGCGCTCAAACCTTTTCCACCATTCTTCGTAACGCTCTGCCCGCTCGCATCATTGCACTCGCTGCTTTGGCGATCGCACCCGCTATTCTTTCGGCTGGCGCTGCCTCTGCTCGACCCATTACATTTAACGACAGCTATATTGGTGCAGGTGTTTCTGCTGGCGTAACAAACGGTGGACAAAACGGTGATGCTGCTACCTTGGGCGGTAATATTCAAGGTCGCTTCGCCGTTCCCAATGCACCTATTTCTGTACGAGGTGCCGTTTTGTTTAGTGATGAAAGTGCAGCCATTATGCCCCTTCTCACCTACGATGTGCCCGTCTCTGACAACGCTAATATCTATGCTGGAGCCGGTTATTCCTTCGCTGACAAAGAAGGCAAGCCCTCTCCATTAGGTAACAAGAACGCTCCCGTTCTTACTGCTGGTGCTGAAGCAGGTATTGGCAGAAACGTTGTTGTTTATGGCGATGCCAAGTGGGGCATTGATGCCTACAAGAACAGCCCTGCTGATGCTCTAAGCTTCCAAGCTGGTGTCGGTTATCGCTTTTAGGTTAGATATGGCTAGTAGTTCCATCTAGTCGCATCTAATTGGTACGCAGAGTTAAGAACGCGGAGAAAGGGAGGCAATGCTGACCCTACTCCGCGTTTTTGTTGATTGCCTTACTTAATCGTCGTCGGGCATAGCTAAACCAAAGCTGATTGGGACAATGATTTTGCCCTTTTGGACAACTATCTTTTCTGCCTTTTCTGCAAATACTGAGGAAAATGATAAAGGCTAGTCTTCTAAAGCGCACCTGCTTTCGGTTTCTACGACTAATTGTGGGTGGCTTTCCTACCTCTGGAGGGACGTAATTTACGATCGTCTTTGGCAAGATGAAGATGAGCAGTCAGGTGATGGTTAATCATAAATTGTTTCTAGACGCAGCTTTTTGGCAAGGTTGATAAAACGTTTGAAGCTGAATCACATTTAATTCTGACTGATCAATCTATCTCAACTCAGGAGTTTGTAACGATGTCTACTCCAGTTAAAGAAAAGCTTTCAACTGATCTAAAGCAAGTCAAAGAAGTTGGTAAACTACGCAGTGATCGCGTACGTGAAATCATTCGTGCGGCTGTGTCGCAAGTCACTCACGAAGTCCAAGAAGGGTCCCGTGATTTTCGCTCGGTTATAAAAGACGTTTTTTCCTCTGCGATCACAAGTTTGCAAGAAAACGGCAAGGAAACCAAAGAAGAAATTGAAGCATCGATCGAAGGCATTGTGGATGGTATCAGCAGTGCCCGTCAGCAAAAAATTGCCGAAACGGAAGCTGAAGTGAAGCGACTGCAAACAAAACTTTCGGCACAACAAGATGAGTTAGAGCAAGAGATCGCGACTGGCTTAGAAGGTATTCAAGATGCCGCTAGTACAGCGCCTACGAAAGTCAAGGCAATGGTTGAAGATGCCATTGGAACCTTCCAAAATAGCGAAGAAGCAGCGTTACTGAAAAAGCGTTATGCCCAATTGCAAGCTCAGGCTGCCCTCTTACGTGCGACGTTAGCGGCTCGGTCTGAGTCCTACTACGATCAGGCGCAAGGTCATTTGGATGATGCCAAGCATTGGTATAGTAAGGCGCGTCCTAAAGCCGAAGCTGCTAAAGGTCAGGCAGATCATAAATTTGCACAGCTTGAACAGCAAATTAGTGAAGCCGGAGGAGCTCTTGCTCGTCGGGAGCGTGAAGTCCGTAAGCTGCTGAGCGCCCTGCTGCATCGCGCTTCGGAAGCTGTGAAAGAGGATGACGCGACAATCACGACGCGCCCAACGCACCAGCTACCGCCCACCCCTAGCGATCGCTCGATCGAACCATAAGCTCGTTTAAGCGGCTCTTCTACAAACGGCATAAAGCGCCCTTAGCTTCGAACAGCAGTCAGCAAACAACTGGCTGCTGTCTTGCTATGTGATTGGGATTGCAGTCACATAGTGGTTACTGCGCCAGCTCTAAGATTTGTCCAGTAGAAGCCTGCTGCAAGAGTATTGTTTAAGGAGCGACTTGAGGATCTTTTAGAGAAGAGGGGCTAGAAGTAATCGCGTCCTCTAATCTGGGTCTTGCTTGTAGCGTCTTGGGCGTGTGCGATCGCTTGCCTTAGCTTGGTCGAGATACCAGCGTCGCCACTCTTTAGAACTACGAATTGCCAGCCACAGCAGTAGTAGAGCAATTAAACCGCCCTGCCGTGGTGCGTCCAGTGCAAACAGCACCAGCACAAAACAGAGGGCATCTTGCGCAAAGACGACCCAAAGGGGAATTTTCTGCAAGCGGTAAAACCAACCGACTTGCACCAGTTGCAGTACCAACGCGACCAGTCCGCCAATGCCACCAAGCAACCATACCAGCCAGGTAGGAATGCCTGCCGCCTGAGCGACTGCCATGCCCATAATGGCACCCACTAAAGGACTAAATAGGAGCTGAACTAGGTGGAGCGATCGCTGCCCCAGCCGATCTTTTGACGCAAAAATTTCTACCAAAGACCAACTGACTAGCACCCCCAACACAACGGGCGGTGAAAGGCGAGATAACAATGGCACTTGCGACCACAGGTCTCCCCCGTATAGCAAGCCAATTAAGAGCAGTGGGAGCGCAATTCTCATACCTCCTGCGGCAGATGCAGAAAGCACAGCCAGTATTTCAATCATAGGAATGGTTGAACTAGATTTAGCTCCTTTCGCTGCCAGAAGTCAGTGAATCGAGTTCACGGTAGCAGTGGCATTCTGCTACTTCTAGTTTGACTTTTTTTACACCACTCTAGTTTGACTTTTTTTACACCACTATGGAGCAAAGTGTGAGCAGACATAATGTTGAGTCAAGCTCGACTGCTATCTTGCCTTTCTCGTTCACCGCTTTAAGGAATCTAAACGCTTAATGAAGCCGTACTCGCAACTCACCGTTGTTTCTTACATCATCGGTCCTATGTTGATCGTGGTGAGTCATTTTGGGGCACTACTCGTGCTGTTTACTGGCTTATCCTGGGGCGCGATCGCCTGGGCAGTGCTACTCTACGTCACTCGAATGTTTGCCACGACTGGCATTTATCACAGGTTGTTAACGCACAAGAGCTATCAAGCGCCAGCGCCAGTCTTGTGGCTAGGTAGCATTGTAGCTGCCGCCGCTGGTCAAATGGGACCTAGTTGGTGGAAGGCTCACCATACAAGGCATCATCAATTCTCTGACCAGAATCACGATCCGCACTCGCCGTACCAACCCTTTAAAGGTGCAAGAGGCTTTTGGTGGTCTCAAGCGGGGTGGCTCTTCTCTTCAGAATTTTTGCCTGCAAAGTTGCCCCCTGATGTTGAGAGCGATGTTGTGATGAGGCTGATCGATCGACTGCACTTTGTTCCTACCCTTGCGCTTGGTCTGCTTTCCTATTTCCTAGGTGGCATGGAATATCTCGCTGCTTTTTTCCTCAGCACGACCGTTCTCTTTCACGGTGTCGCCTTGGTTAACTCACTAACTCATACGGTGGGAGATCAACCGTTTATCACAAACGATCACAGCCGCAATAATTGGTTCGTTGCGATTGTTGCCTTGGGTGAAGGCTGGCACAATCTGCATCATGCGTTTCAGTCATCCGCTCGCCACGGCATCACTTTGCAAATGGGGCAAGTCGCCTATTTGCCAGATCCCACCTTTGAGTTGATCAAATTGCTTGAGTTTTTCAATCTAGCATCAAAAATTCGAGTGCCATCCGAAAAAGAATTGCTTGAACGGGCAAAAGATTACAGCTACCAAAAAGTAGCGCTTGCTACTGAAGCAGAGACATTAATTTAAATTCCGCCTACAGTTGCAAAATTCTTCAGAATGACTATAATTTCTCGGAGAGATGAAATATTTTCTTCGGGAGATTCTTCGCTAAGAGTCGCTTCGTTAATTGTAAATAAAAGCTACTAAAAATCATTAAGTAAAACGATCATTCAACAGGAGTGATTAAACGTTATAGCGGATGAAATTATTTTTGCTGAACGCTTAGCATGAGATGTAAAGCTAAGAGCTAAAAACAATACAAGACAAATTCTTAGAAAGTAAGTCGTTGAAAGCAAAGAGGATAGTCTGGTCTTAACAATTCTTCAGTTGAATACGATGGAATAATTGGAATCTTTCTCATACGCTTTCAGTATGTGTTCCACGGTGGACTCCTACGTGGGCTGCACCATTGATTTACTAAGTTTCAAGATTCACTGAACAGTACTTTAAGTGGAGAGCAGACAAAATGACTTCTGTAAGCGCCTTTCCAACCATTCGGAAACATCTTCCTATTACAGGCGATATTAACTTTAAAACGCCACTTGCCTATCAAGCCACACGAGGGGCAGCGAGAGCCGTCAACACCGCTCAAATGGCACTAGCAGAAGCTTATATTAATGGCTTGGAAGTGCCAGATTCGGTTGTGCGATCGATGATTCATACTTCCATGCCTTTGTTGTTTCAACACTGCCCTGGTCTGCTTGCTCCTTACCAATGGGTGCTCAATGAAACTGACCATATTGCTGAAGGATCACGAGAGCTGATGAAGGTTCAATACGATCGTCCTCAGGCAATGTTAAATCAAATGTTGGGCAACTGGGAAGTGATTTATCCCAAGTACAGCATGGGTTTGTGGGAACGTGGCGCGGTGGATTTAGAAGAATCACAAAAGCACATGATCGATCAGGTGATTGAGCGCTTAGAGATTAAAGATGGCGATAATATTTTGGATTTTGGTTGTGGCTGGGGCTGTGTGCCCAACTATATTCTTTCCAAGTTTCCCAACGTACGCTTTACAGGGTTGAACTTGAGCCATGAGCAATGTGAGTATATGCGTCAAAAGATGCAAGATCCTAAGAGCTATTTAAGTTCTGGTCGCTTTACACTGTGTGAAGGTGATTTGAATGAGGTTCAGTTTGAAGAGAAGTTCGACAAGATTCTGTCGATCGGAGTCTTTTGTCATGTTGGTAATATGACGAATGCATTTCAGAAGTTAGCATCCTTGCTTAAGAGCGGTGGCAAGGTTTTTATTCACATCATCACGGCGCGCATTCCTAACAATATGTCGTCTGGTTTTACGCACAAATATATCTTTCCACATGGCCGCTATTGGAATTATGATGCAGTGCCGAACCACAACCGGGATCTGAAAACAATCAATCGGTGGTATCTCAACGGCTCTAATTACCACAAGACGCTGACAGACTGGTTGCACCGCTTTGACGCTAGTCAAGAGCTTGTGAAGCATCTGGACTATGGCATGGATTATGCTAAATTCCGACGGATTTGGCGCTTCTATCTGCTGCTGCTAGGAACGATCTTTGAGTCGTGCGAAGGTGAATACAATGGGAATGGTCAATATCTCCTGGTTCATACGTAATTGCACAAAAAGCAAATTCTTACCCTGCGATCGAATCTGATAGCCGGTCAGGCTTCTCACACAGCCGCCTACCTGGAGCAAGGCAATGGTATGCCGCTTCTGATGCTCCACGGCTTTTTGGGCGATGCAACAAACTGGCTGCCGCTGATGGAACGGTTAGCCCCACACGTTCGCTGCATTGGTCTTGATTTGTTAGGTTTTGGCAACTCTGCCAAACCACCTATTCGTTACGACATTGCCCAGGAAGTTGCGTTTGTGCATCAAGTCTTAGCAGACTTAAACATTGAGTCTTGCTATATACTGGGGCATTCCTTTGGCGGCTGGGTGGGTGCTGCTTATGCGCTAGCATATCCAGCCGCAGTCAAAGGGCTTTTGCTGGCGGCTCCTGCTGGCATTCGCGACGATAGCTTTTGTGGACGATATGACCATCTGCGTCCGCTGCTCTGGCGCACTCCAGTTGTTGATTGGGCGTTAGCTTTGGCATCCCCGATCGCTGCTCTCATTGGGCAGCGTCCAGCCGTAGAGCAGATTGCCTGGTTTCGACGGGAACTGATGGTACAACCGGCTGCCTGCTCCTTTTTGCTCGATCGCCTTCGGCCTGAAGACGCGATCGACACGGTAGAGAAGGACATTTATCGTCTGCAAGTGCCAACGTTGGTGATCACAGGCGATCGTGACGAAACGATTCCTCTCTGGCACTCACAGACGTATGCTGACCAGATACCAGATGCCAAACTGGCAATTATTCCTGGTGCTGATCACGCTTTGCCGCAAAAGTATGCGGCTGAATTAGCGTCTCTTATCCTGCCGTTCTTGAGCTAGGCATGATCCTTACTAACATCGCTTAATCGATCTCACTCATGCTTTTCACCGCGCCCAATGAATGCAGCATCAAGGTTTAACCCAACTCCAAACGACGCTTGATTCAAAACGGGACGATGAAAGCCTTACACTGTGGCTGAAGTTCTTTCCGGTAGACACGGCAAAGCGAATCAAGAACTCATCCAATTACTAGCGGAAGCATTGGGTGTAACGAAAGCGTATATCCGTATCAAGCAAGACGCAACGTCAAGAACAAAGCGCGTTGCGGTTGATGTCGCTTAAATTGATAGCGCTTAAGCTACTACTTTTTGCTGCAACTCTTGCATTAACTGTTGTTCTAGCATCGCTACAACGGCTAGTTCTTCAGGTTTAAGCGCATGACTCTGTTCAACGATCGTTGCAGCGTGTTCCTCCATAATCTGATGCAAAGACTCATCCTTATATGCGTCTAATATCGCTGGATGAATGTAGTATTTCCGACAGGTTGCAGGGCGATTTCTCAAGTAGGAGGCAACCGTTTTAATCGCCTGCACGATATTCTTCTTAGCACCTGTTTCGGATGTGAACGTACCAATATCTGCCAGTTCTGCGGCGGCTAGTACGGTGCCCGCCCACGTGCGGAAATCTTTTGCCGTAAAGTCTTGTTCCGTAATGGCTCTTAAATAAGCGTTAACATCGCCAGAGTCGATCGCCTGGTACTCTCCAGTCGCATCACGGTACTGAAAGAGTTCCTGACCAGGAATATCCTGACAGCGCTTGACGATTTTAGCGAGGCGTTTGTCAGCAAGCTCAATCTCATGTTCAACACCGCTCTTGCCCCGAAAGTGAAATTGAATTTTGGAGCCTTTAATATCAACGTGTTCATCGCGCAATGTAGTCAAACCATAGGATTGATTAGAACGAGCATATTCTTCGTTGCCGACGCGAACACGGGTCAGTTCCATTAAGCGAAGAATCGCCGCCAGCACCTTCTCTTTTGGTAGTCCAGGTAAGGATAAATCATGCTCCAAGCGTTGCCGGATTTGCGGTAGCGATTGGCTAAACACTAACATACGGGTGAATTTACTTTGGTCGCGGATCGATCGCCATAACGGATGATAACGGTATTGCTTACGCCCTTTTGCATCTCGTCCGGTAGCCTGCAAATGTCCATTGGCAAAGGGACAAATCCACACATCTTTGTAGGCGGGTGGAATTGCTAGTGCATCAATACGACGAATCTCATCTGGGTCGCGAATACGCTCGCCGTTGGTGTCAATGTAAGCAAATCCCTTTTTGCCAGAGCGTTTTCGCTGTATTCCCGGTATGTCATCAGTGACGTAACGCAACCCAATCGCCTCGGCAGAAGCGATCGGGTCGGAGGTGACGACCGCTTTAACATGTTTTTGAATGGATCGCTTTTGAGCCTTAAGCCGCATTTAATAATTACAAATAAGGGATAGCTTACTCTCCGTTCTAACGAATTTAGCTAGCCATAAAATCTGCACAACAGTATAGTTTTGCAGCGCTGACAACACAGTAAGCAGTTATGCCTGCTGTCGCTCGCTAGAATAGACTTTTCGCGATCGAAGCTACTATGTTGCCCAGGGAAGAATTATTAAAAGGTGTTGAGAACCGAGAGGTCGTAGCGCGGGCGATCGATCAGGCAGACCAGGCAATTAAAACTTGGGATGTGGTGCAGACTGACTTTCTGTCGCCGCCTGAGATTGCTGATATCCAGCAGATTTTTAGCCGTTTGTCAGAGGTGCAGTTTGTGGCGTGGGGTGGCTACCCGCAGGCAGAACGGCAGCGGTTAGCAATCGCACGCACGGAAATGCCCCTAGACACTACCCATGTTGAAATTGCTGCGCTGGAAATTGCCGGAAACTTTCTGTTTGACCAGGCAAGTCATCGTGATTTTTTAGGTGCACTTCTGGGTACTGGCTTAGTCCGAGAGAAGGTCGGCGATATTATTGTGCTAGGCGAACGTGGCGCGCAGACGATCGCGGTGCCAGAACTGGTTGAATTTCTGGAACTGCATCTCAACCAAGTGCGATCGGTACCTGTAAAAACCCGTCGCCTTGATTTGGCAGAACTCAAAGTACGCGAACCCAAAAAGAAAGAGTTAACGACAGTAGAAGCCTCACTGCGACTGGACGCGATCGCCTCGGCTGGCTTTGGTATGTCGCGCAACAAAATGGCAGACCTGATTAATGGTGGTGATGTGCGCGTTAACTGGAAGGAAATTACCAGCGCGAGCCATGCTGTTAAAGCCAATGACTTGATTGCCATTCGGGGCAAAGGTCGCGTCGAAGTCGGCGAGATCGCTGTAACTAAGAAGGATCGCTACCGCGTGCAACTGACCCGTTTCGTTTAGCTTGTTTAACTGGCTATCCGCAAGCAGACGACATCAACAGCATGAACGCTCATAATTTTTGAGGCAGCTGTGGCTTTCTTCAATCCTGAAGGCACTTTACAGCCATCACTCCAGCCCAATCTTAGGTCGGAAAGCGACTTCTGGCATCTTTGCTTGAAGGATGCAGCCCGCTGCAACGAAACCTAGCCAAGCACGCTCCATCTACAGATTGATTGCTACTGGTACACCATTCAAGGCAGACTACAAAAGCGGTTGTTGGGCAACAGCGATCGTTATTTCAATTTAAAGACCAATCAAAGGATTACGACATGGCAACTTATCAAGTCAGACTCGTCAATGAAGCAGAAGGCTTAGACACTACCATTGATGTGCCTGATGATCAATATATTCTTGATGCCGCTGAAGATAACGGGCTGGATTTACCCTATTCATGCCGAGCGGGTGCTTGCTCTTCTTGCAATGGCAAACTGCTGCAAGGAACAGTTGACCAATCTGACCAATCCTTCTTGGATGATGACCAGATTGCGGCTGGTAATGTCCTGACCTGCTACGCTTATCCAACCTCAGACTGCACCATCCAAACCCACGCCGAAGACGCGCTAATGTAAGGCTTTTTAGCAGAGTCTAAATAAACTGAATGTAGCAGAGGGCTGATGGCTCTCTGCTTTTTCTTTGCCTTTAGTGCGGCACGTCATCACGTTAGCAAATAACAACGATGGGTATCCTAAAAGCACAGTACTAGAAATACCGATGCGCCCTCACCAGACACGCACACACACCCGCCCCATTAGTACAATGCCGCGTCAGAAGACGGAGGCAGCCGCTTATTTAGATCTTTATAAGCTGGTAAATGAGAAGACTCGCCTCCAAAAGGAGTTTCAAGCGTTAGAAGAACGGCGCGATCGCATCCAAAGTCGTCTAGCAGGGCTGGATGTCGAAATTGATGCACTCGAAAAAAGCGCTCACCAATTGCGCGATGCGGCTCCGGTCGAACCAGCGGCGATCGTCTGTCCGAAAGCAACTGCCGCAGATGATCCAAACACGTTGGTGCTTGAGTATTGATTTAAGAGCGACCAGCTAAATGACCAATGAGTCATTAAACTTACGTCAAACACCCTAATCGTAAAAGGCTCTTTGAGTTTTTTTGATCACTCTGTCGTTTTTGTCAAACTGAACCGTCAACTGAAACCAGGCAAAATCCCCCCAAAGCGCAGCCCCATCACTCCCATAGCTCCATGTAGCTCCCTCTGCCGAACAAAACGTCCTCTCACTCGCACAAAAGTTCGGGCTAGACCCATCGGGGGGCGGGATTAACCTCAAAACCTCCGTTTGAGTCATTCCAGGCTGAATGCGATCAAACCCTGCTTGTGTAAAACCTTGTGGTAATCGCGTGTCAATCAACGGATTGAGAACGAATACACTCTCCGTAGATCCCTGAATAAAAAAATCCGCACCCAGAGTAAGCAATATCAAAAATATCAAGACTGGCGCAATTTTCCCCATTGCTCTAATGCTTTAGTTTGAGCCGAAGCAGCGGTTTAAAGTAAATGCTGTTTATGCTGTTTCAGGTCAAGTATAGGCAGGTTTGCGATCGCTTACTTCTTCTTCACCCAAAATTTTTGTAAGGCTAAATAGCTAAATAATGTTAACTACTGATAGCTAAATGATTGCGTCTTGCTCATCAGTCATTTAAGGCTTTCGTCTAAACACCCTCAGTCAGTTGTTGTGCTGCCACTTCTATTGCTTCTGCTGCTTCTATTTCTGCTGCTTCTGCCGCTTCCATTTCAGCCTCGGCACGCAGGTTATCTTCGAGCACCTGAATTGCTAACAGTAATTCTTCTTCTTGAACTTCAAACTCGTCTTCAGGGATGTCACCCATATCAAAGGCAAGTTGCAATGCCAAAAGTCGTTTACCAAGATTTTCTGTAGCATCAAATTCAGCATCAGCACGCTGTTGAATTTGTTCAGCTATCCAGCCCATACCTGTAACGGGGGCGAAGAGGAGTTTGAGGAGCATAGGGGCAGGGGAAAGGATAAAGGATAAAAAATGAAATTCTGATTGAGTTGGTTTAGCCTTTAGCTTTTAGCCTTGCAAGACTTAGCTTCTGGCTTCTGCTTTTCCTAACAACTACATCTACTCCAGCCGATCAAGCTGAGCAAAGTTAAATGGTGCAGTGAAGTTGTTGTAGCGAATTTTGAGGCGACCATCGAAGTGGCTGTCTAGCGTCTCAACCTGAGTGCTGAAATTAGGTTCTGCCTCCCATGGAATCAGGTAAGCGGCGTTGTAAATCATGGCTTCAGTCAATGTGTCGTTCTCAACTCGCTCGCCTGCTAGTGGATTGAGCGTTTCCTGAAAGGTATGAATGATAGCCTGTTTGCGGTCAGTCATGGCACGTTCGATCGCTTGTCCGATCGCTACAACCTCATCCATGCCCAACGTTCGACCTTCCATGCTGTCTCGCTTTTCTCTCAGCGGCTCATTCTCTGCCAGCAGCATTTGCAGTTCACGATCGGCTTCCCAAAACACTTTCACTCCAACTTCGCGCTGTCCGTCGAGTTTAGCAAACAGCTTCTCCAAGCCTTGACTGTAGGGCGCGGTTAACTGCTGTGTCACGGTTGCCCAATCGTCAATCACTAACCCAAACTGAAGCGGCAAGAGCGTCCGATAACCAACTTCCATTGCTTGTTCCAGCACCTTTTCATGCCCTAACAAATTGCGTCGGCTTGCTAGGTAGCGGTCTTGTTGCGCTTCTGAATATAAAAAGGTGAAATCATCGACAATCTGTGTCTGCACAGGTTGCTTATCGAGACCTTCGAGCTGCAAATTCTGCGGACCGGGGGTAGGAAAAATGCCGTAAAGATAGAGTCTGGTCATAACGGGGGAGGTATACGAAGCAGGGAGGTGTCAGATGGCGCGATCGCCATACCTGCGATCAACGTTCATCTCTGTTCATTTCTATAGTTCCCCTTCCAAGCATGCCCCCTAACGTCTGGGTTCTAAATTGGTTTTGCCGTTAAGACTAATTGCAATTTTGCATGAATCAGGTCAATGTTTGCCAATCCCAAATCGACATTACCTTGCAGAACAACGCCTGTGTTCAGGAGACGATCAAGGAGTTCTAAAATAGTTGGGTGGGCGGTGCTTTCACCGGGGTAGTAGCCACCTGCTTTTGGTAAAAGGGTGCCAACTTCACCTAGATCAATGTTTAAGTCAGCGGGATCAATCTCAAAAATGCCGCAAATTTCGATGACTTGCTCTTCCAATTTGCGGAGGCTTTCGGCAGCACGTTCGAGGTCTTCATCACTTAGGTCGCCTGTTTCCATGCGCCGAATGACCTGTGCCTCCATTAGTTGGCGCACTAGTTCCACAATGGTGAGCAGCAGAGGAGCCAAGCCAGCATCCTTACTAGCTTTAGGCGAAGTGGCAATAGCCTGAATAGGAAGATCAGAAGCGGTCACGCAGTTTCCAAATATAGTTGCCTGCTTCTATCTTGCTTGATTTTGCGATCGACAGCCAAAAAACCGGGGTTCTAAGCTAGCCGACCGCGTTTAAACAACCACTTGCTATTAAAGAATCCCGGTTTCTAACGTATAGAGCGGATGGCGCTAGGCTTAGGCTGTTGGTACTGACTGGCTGGCTGGCGCTGGGCGAAGCGATCGCAATTCGGTTTCCAGGCTCTCTACTCGTTGCATCAATTGCTGGTTCGCCTCAATCAGATTTTGAGACTGAGCGCTAAAGTGAGGATTATTCTCCCACCAGTTGATGCCCATTTCTCGCGCTTTGTCGACCGAGGCAATGAGCAGCCGAATGCGAATGGTAAGCAGCTCTGTTGTGGCAACGGAAACGGAGATATCGCCAGCAATGACAATACCTTTATCTAACACTCGTTCCAGTACATCTGCCAACGTCGAGCCTGAGGTCGAGGTCGAAATCGATCGCGCTGAGTCTTTGGTAGATGACGGTGTGTTGGGGTAGCTTCTTGTCGGTATAGCAGCAGTCATAGCTTAAGCCTCTGAAGGAAGATAGAGTCGATCGCGTAGCAAGACGCTACCCTTTTCTGCAAGCAAGCGTAAAACATCTACTGTGCGGAAGCGATCCAGTGCCAGGGCTTGCTCAATCTGAGACAGTCGTGCTCCATTGACTTGCTTAAGATAAGCAAGAATTTCCTGCTCATAGGGAATGACTTCTTCTATTGCGGGAACGATCGCTTCGATTACTGCTTCTTGAATGGGTGCTACCGACTCAGATGGTGTCACTATAATCGGCATTTCATTCGGGCTGTCCGTCGGCTCTTCCGTTGCAATCACGATCAGCGGAGCTGTTTCAGCTGTCAGCGCTTCTGCTGCTAGTGCTTCCAGGTCTTCTGCAATTGCGGCGGCTTGAGCGATCGCCACATCCGATGAACCAACAGCCAGACCGTAAGGTGAAGCATTCTGCTCTGTCTCACTTAGTTCTGTCTCGACCAGGTTCATGCTGATTGTTTCATTCAGCAGTTCCCATAGAATTTGGGTTGCTTCCTTTAAAGGCAAGCTGGAGCGAGAGAGGAGGACATCGGAACAAAGATCACGGAAATCAGCATTGCTAGGCGTTGCTAAAATCTCATGGTCGTGACAAACCTTGCCTAACATTAGGCAAGACCGCAAGCCAGAAGACTTCTCATTATTGGTGCGGATACGGAATTCTTTGACTAGGCGCACGATAAGCAGCGCACTTGCACGATCGACTTCTGTTTTTTGCACCAAAATTTCTTGCTGCGTCAGCTCATCTGGCTCAGGCATACTGATAGTCACCAGCCGATCCATCAAAGCATCTTGCGTCGCATGAACACCACAGTATTCGTCTGGGTTAGATGTGAAAATGGCACGAAAATGGGGACTGACCCGAACATACTCGCTACGGCTATTGCTAGGTGGTAATACCAGTAGTTTCTCCTCCAACGCTGACAGTAGGACGTTGTTGACCTCTGGACGCGAGCGGTTGAACTCGTCATACACCAGGGTAAAACCTTCACGGCAGGCAAGCGTGAGGCGAGAATCAGCCCAGTTTTGCCGCACTTCATCTTCGACTTTGACAACGCTGTGAATGTAGTTATCAACTACTCGCTTGCGCGTATAGCCCGACTGATTGCCAATTAGGTCAGATGTTTTGAACTCGTCATCACCAAAAATCAACATGAGTGGGCGGGCAAGCAGATCAGCCAAATGCAATGCTAGCGTTGTTTTACCGGTTCCAGCAGGACCACGTAAATGGACAGAGTAGCCAGATTGCAAATAGCGCAGAGCACGGCTAGCAACTCGTTCAACAGCAGGAGTACTAACAAATCGACGGGGGCTAGCTCGAAGTATAGTCGTCACGGTTTAACCTCTGAGTGGGGTTCGGGGAGTCGGTGTGAGGGGATGTAGGGTCTGAGAGTGTAAGGTGGTGCGCTACAGGGCTAGATGTGCTTAGCGCTGCATGGATTCTTCTTCCCTGCTTCCTTTCTTCACGTATGGGCAAGATGTCCTTGAGCAAGATAGATGCGATCACGCTGGGTAATTAAGCCTTTTTTAATCAGCGATCGTAGAGCATCTACGGCTTGAAAACGGCTTAGATTAAGCGCCCTTTCAATTTCTGTAAGTCTTGCGCCTTGTGCATTTTGGATGTAAGCATAAACTTCCTTTTCGCAGCCGATTCCCTCCTGTGACGCCTTCATCACTTTTGCCGGGGACGTAACAGCAACGGCACTGCTATGTTGTGCTTCTACTGTTGCCGGGACAGCTACAGACTCATTCGGTAACACTGCTATGCAACTAGTAGGCTGGTTCCCATTTTTAGTAGAGGCTTGTGCTACTGCTGGTAGCTTTGCAGCAGGGGTTTCGATGTTAGCAGCACTCTCGCCGCCCCAAACAGTATGGTGTAAATCTTGAGAAAACCGTTGCAGTTCTGCTCGAAAGACTGCAAGACGCTGAAATAACGCTTGTGTTTCAGCTTCGCGCTTTGCCCTTCCGTCAATAAGTGCCTGGCTTAACTGCACAGCTTGATTTTCACGAACGGCTTCGAGTTCAATCAGGTAGCTCTGCACGTCTGAACGCAAATCACTAACAAATGCAACCAATTCTTGTTTTAACTGTGGTGCGGCAACGGCTCGTTCTGCTTGCGCCTCTGTAAGAAACGCTGCCGTTTGTTGTTGGAGCATTTGCACAAAGAGATTAAGTTCTGCGGCTAGTTGAGTGGCTTGTACGTAACGTCGATCGCCCGCTGCCGCTAAAAACGATTGCGTTTCTAAATGCAAACGCTGGCAAAACTGCTGTAGTTCAGTGCGGCGTGCTGTGTTTTGACTCCCTAACACCTCACGGAAGAGGCTCAGTTCATGACGCAGTTGGACTGCCTTGGCTTGGCGGTCTTGCCGAGTTGCTGCTAAAGAAGCAGAGACTTCCTGCTGGCGCTGTGTGACTTCCTGCTGACGTTGCTGTTGCTGTTGCTGCCAGGAATTCTTTAAAGACATTGTTAAAACTCCTCCCCGTTATGATGGGGAATGATCGACTAACAAGTAAGCTGGGAAACCCCCTGGTTTCCCAGCAGCCAACAAACTGCTTGCGGTTTGTTGGGAGTGAGCTTGAATGTCGATCGGCTGTATGTACCCATCGACGTTGACAAACAGTTGAAGTCACTAAGCAGCGGGAACTGCGGCTTGAGCGGTCAAACCAACTGCTTCGGCATACTTTAGGTAGGTTTCGACAGAGGCAATTACGATGCGAGCTTCGATCGATAGCAGTTCAATACCTACTAAAGACACCCGAACCCAAGCATCAATGACGATGCCTTTGTCCAAAATGCGATCAACGACTTCAGCCAAGCTAGAGGAGGAATTTACTTTTTCAACAGCCATGATTTTTACCTTTGACGGATAGATGGAACTTGGTACGCCTCACCTCTCCCCGTAATATGGTTCGACATGGGTTTTGGCTTCCAGTCCCAGGATAGGCAGTGGAGTCATAGAAACAACTGTCGCAATCACTGAACCTCTACTTAAGCTCTTTTCGTTTCTTCGCGAAATTACTGAGCGATTGCAATTCATTTATGGGAAGAGGGTGCCATGTTAACGAAGGTTACGAAGAATTACTTGCTTTTGTCCCTTGTATCAAAAACCTTGTGTTAACTAACAGGTGCAGGTTTATAGCGTTATGCCATCAGTAATAACTCGCCAAGTAGCTCAACTTGGAATGTGCTTGCTAAGCCTTTCGTTGTTGTGTGCCGCCCCTACTGCTGCCGTACTGTCTACTGCTGCACCTGATGCTGCTAAACCAACTGTAGTATCAGCAGTATCAGCGTTTAACCTTTTAAGACAACAGCCTGAAGACCCTACAGCCGTGCTGCAAAAGCTGGCGCAAGCAGATGTTGTTTATTTGGGCGAAATCCACAATCGTTTGGCAGACCATCAGGCTCAGCTTGCGATTGTCCAAGCCCTGCATCAGTTGCGCCCAAAACTGGCGATCGGCATGGAGATGTTCCAGCGTCCGTATCAAGCAGTTTTGGATCGGTATCTTATGGGTGGCTTAACCGAAGCAGCATTGCAAGACCAGAGCCAATATCAGAAACGCTGGGGCTACAGTTGGGACTTTTACGCACCAGTACTCCGTTTCGCAAAAGCTAATGGACTCCCTGTGGTTGCCCTCAATACGCCGACAGAAGTCACCCGCAAAACCTCCCGCAGCGGATTAGAAAGCCTGACACTGGTAGAACGGCGATTTATTCCACCCCGCTCAACGATCGTCCTCGGACCTGATTCCTATCGCGATCGCCTTCAGCAAATTTATGCTGAAATCCATCATGGCAGAAGTAAAAGCGGCAGCTTTGAGCGCTTCTTTCAAGCGCAAGTCCTATGGGATGAAACGATGGCTGACCGTATTGCCCACACGTTACAAAAGCAGCCAGAAACGCTTGTCGTTGTACTAGTGGGGCAGGGGCATATTATCTATGGCGATGGTATTCCAGTACGGGTCGGCCGACGAATGCAGGCAACACGATCACAGCCGCTCAAGCAGATTACACTCTTACTCAACACCGACATGCCTAAAATGCAGAGCGATCGCCCGATTGCTGACTATCTCTGGCATTCTCAGTAAAGACGATCGTTCTAACCAAATTCTTGTGAGAAAGTTGGTTACGTACTCAAGCTAAATTCGAGATAAGCAGAAGCTTTTATGTCAATACAACTGCTTAAATTGGTTGGCATTGCCCGCAAATCTTAAGCGTGTCCTAAATTGCTTCAACCTTTTCACCCTTGAACAACGGAAAGCCTAATGTCTCTCGTTGCTTCAAATAAAGCTGCGCCACCTGCCGCGCTAAGTTCCGAATCCGTCCAATGTAGCGCGTGCGCTCCGTTACCGAAATCACACCTCGCGCATCTAGCAAATTAAACGTGTGTGAGCACTTCAGCACATAGTCAAGGCTAGGCAAAACTAACGCTCTTTCTACCAATTGCCTTGCCTCTTGCTCATACAGATTAAAGAGGGTGAACAGCATTTCTGGGTTAGATGCATCAAAGTTGTAAGCTGACTGCTCAATCTCCCCCTGAAGATGCACATCACCATAGGTCACAGCATCATTCCACTGAATTTTTGTAAACGCGTTCACATTTTGGAGGTACATTGTCAATCGCTCCAGTCCATAGGTAATCTCGATTGAGACTGGGCGACAGTCAATCCCACCACACTGCTGGAAGTAAGTGAATTGCGTCACCTCCATTCCGTCTAACCAAACTTCCCAACCAACCCCCCATGCTCCTAAAGTCGGTGACTCCCAGTTATCCTCCACAAATCGAACATCATGGTTCTCTGGTTGAATCCCTAACACCCTCAGAGAATCAAGATACAAATCCTGAATATTGTTCGGTGAAGGCTTCACCAAAACCTGATACTGGTAATAATGCTGATAACGATTGGGATTTTCCCCATAGCGTCCGTCAGTTGGTCGCCTGCATGGCTCTACATATGCTACAGACCATGGCTCGGGACCAATTGCTCTTAAGAACGTATGTGGGCTCATCGTTCCCGCCCCTTTCTCCGTATCGTAAGGCTGAACAATTAAGCAACCGCGATCGCTCCAAAACTTATTCAGCGCAGCAATCACAGCTTGAAAGTACATAACCTCTTCCCTGAACGATACAACGAGATACCTACAATTCTCGCTCAGATGGGGTTCTTGGATGTACCCTCCCAATTTCTTTTTTTTCCTGCTTGACGTTTCCTTCTTCTGTTGTTATGTTAGATAAGCGGTGAGGCAAGCGCAGCGAAAGTGAAGCGAGCCGAGGCCGCCTGAACCTAGAG
>NZ_JACJPI010000072.1 GCF_014695975.1 Leptolyngbya sp. FACHB-321 | reverse complement strand
GTGTTCTCCATCGAGTCCACCGCTCGGTCAAGCTCTTTCCACTCCCCTTTGACCTCGATAGCGGTCTCATCGACTCGCCATGAAGCATTGGTTAAACCCAAAGGCGGTCGAACTCCTTTGTCTAGTGTCGGTGCTAACTTCAGTACCCATCGGTTGAGCGTCGCATGAGCCACCGCCACTCCTCGCTCTGCCATCATTGCTTCCAAGTTCCGGTCGCTCAGGGGAGAGTGACAATACCACCGTACCTACAGCAAGATGATTGCTAGCAGGCAGTGCCGCCACTTAAACCAGGATGGGGTAACCCTTTAAGGTGAGGTGAGAGAAATTGCGCCTTCCGACCCTATTATTTGTGCGACATAACCCGATTTCCCACCTCGCATTACTAAAGCTGTCTGTAGAACCTACCTCTTTAGGAAGATGAGAGAAAAGTAGCCATAGTCGACAATTCTCATATTGCAAAACTACTGTAAATTGATCGAGTTTTAGTAGTTTAAGAATAGCCAGTATAAGAGTTAATTGAGCTAATGGTGGATAGTTATCTACCTACCAGTAGCGAAATGAACTGAAGCAATGGCTATCTTACATAAATTGAAAACGATTTCAGGGATTTTTGTTCTATACACAGCTCTGCTACGCAAAACTCATTTTATAATCACATACTTCTTCTGATGCCAATTCTCAAATCTCAAGGTTTGTTGACAGTCTTAACAATGGTCCTTACCTTTGGCCTACCATCTTGCAGTAGTGTGGAAGAAAAGAAAAATGAAGTCAGTGTTGATGGCGGAGCTGTAGGTTTTCCCATCCATCAGGCTGTTGCAGAGGAATTTCAGAAAGTTAAGCCGGAGGCTCAGGTTAGTGTTGCTTCAAGCGGCACGGGAGGCGGTATCAGCAAGTTCTGTAATGGTGATATTGATGTGGTTGGCGCTTCACGCGCCATTAAAGATGAGGAGATTGAGACCTGCAAGAAAAAAGATATTAAGGTTGTGGAGCTGCCCATTGCTTTAGATGGAATTGCTGTGATTGCCAATCGCCAAAACAAGTTTGCTAAGTGCCTGACGATCGAGGAACTTAACAAAATCTGGAACTCCAAATCAGCGAATAAAGCCAACACCTGGAATCAAATTAATCCAAAATTTCCGAGTCAACCGCTAAAGCTTTATGCTCCAGCTTCTGATACTGGAACCTTTGATTATTTTACGCAAGCTGTTACAGGCAAAGCTAAGGATAGCCGAACAGACTATACACCTAGCCACAATCAAAATGTTCTTGTTCAAGGGGTGATAGGAGATGCAGGTGCCCTAGGTTACGTTGGCATATCCTATTATCTAGCAAACCAAGACAAGCTGAATTTAGTAGCTGTGCAAAGTCCAAAAGGGGAGTGTAAAACACCGGTTCCCTTAGACAATGTGGTGAAGAACATTTATTTGCCCTTATCTCGCCCTCTCTTCATCTATGTCAGCAAGAAGTCGCTAGATAGTGAACCAGCAGTCAAAGAGTTTGTTGAGTTTTACATCGAGAATTCTTGGAAATGGGTCGACCAGGTGGGTTATGTGGCGCTACCCGATGAAGCTTACCCTAAAGTTAAACAAAAACTTGCTTCTGAGGAGACTGGTTCTAAATTCAAAGATGCAAAACCTGGGCAGCCCATTGCAGAGCTCCTTTAAAGTGTTTCTCCTTAAAAACCGACTAAAACTTGACGCTTCTCAATAGTTTTCTAATGCTATGCAAAACACAAATTCTAGGGGTGAGTTGAATCAAGATGGGCGATTGCTTGAGAAAAGAGCAGGCGAGGATGTTCCGGAGAAAATTATTGCGGTGCTTTTGTTTTGTTGCGCGTTAGTTTCGGTACTCACCACGTTCGGAATTGTTTTTATTATCTTTCGCGTCACCTTTCAGTTTTTTCAAAAGGTGTCACTGGCTCAGTTCTTTCTCGATACCCAGTGGACTCCTTTATTCGCAGAAAAGCACTTTGGAATTTGGCCCTTAATCAACGGCACGCTATTGACGACAACGATCGCCATGTTTGTTGCCATTCCGCTGGGGTTATCTGCTGCTATCTACCTGAGTGAATATGCCTCATCTAGGGTGGCAGGTATTTTACGTCCGGCTGTAGAGCTGTTGGCGGGAGTCCCTACAGTTGTTTTTGGTTACTTTGCTCTATTGTTTGTAACGCCTGTCCTACGCAACTTTCTTCCCTTGGAGGTCTTTAACGCCCTCAGTGCTGGGTTGATGACCGGAATCATGGTGATGCCCACTATTGGCTCCATTAGCTTAGATGCCCTGCAATCCGTGCCTCTCTCTTTACGGGAAGGCGCTTACGCGATGGGCGTGACAAAACTGGAAGTCATCACCAGAATTATCTTCCCTGCGGCTCTCTCCGGGATTGCCGCCTCGATTATTCTAGGCGTTTCTAGAGCTGTCGGTGAAACAATGATTGTTGTGATTGCGGCTGGGCAGCAGCCTCGTCTCAGCATTAATCCTTTTCAAACTGTGGAAACCATGACTGCTTATATGGCTCAAATCTCTGGAGGCGATAGCCCTCGCGGGAGCCTGAATTACAACACACTTTACGCTGTCGGAGCTGTTTTGTTTTTACTCACGCTCACGTTGAACGTTATCAGTCATTGGATCGCGAATCGTTACAAAGAAAAGTACTAAACCCATTAATTCTACGTGCATCATTATGGCTTCTTCGTCTTACCAAAATGATTTTCAAGAACGAGCAGAGGAATTCAGTCCACAAGTTGAGAAAAGAGAAAGAATCGGTAAAGTTTTTGAAATTCTCTTTTTAATTGGTCTGTCTATTGGCTTAGTCGTTCTTGCTCTCCTAGTCATTGATGTTTTTAAGGATGGCTTAGCTAGGCTGTTGACACCTGGTTTCTTAACTGAAATGCCTTCTCGTTTTTCAAAGGAAGGAGGAATACGCCCTGCTATCTTTGGCAGCATTTTTCTAGGGTTATTAGTCATGCTAATCTCCGTACCGATCGGAGTAGGGGCGGCTTTATACCTCGAAGAATATGCACCCAAAGCTTGGTGGACCGATATCATCGAAGTTAATATTGCCAACTTGGCTGGAATCCCCTCGATCGTCTATGGGCTACTGGGGTTAGGCGTTTTCTATTATCTTTTAGGCTTTGGCCCATCATTGATTACTGGCGCACTAACCTTATCTCTGCTGTCTTTACCCGTCATTATTGTGACTTCGAGGGAGGCGATTCGAGCGGTTCCTGATGCTCTGCGCGAAGCATCCTACGGCTTGGGAGCAACGAAATGGCAAACAGTATGGAATCATGTTCTACCCTATGCTGTTCCTGGAATCTTAACTGGAGTTATTCTTTCCGTTTCGCGGGCGATCGGTGATGCTGCTTCTCTACTCGTCATTGGCGCAGTGAGTTTTCTCACATTTAATCCTGGCTTGTTTCAACGTTTTATGGCTTTACCGATTCAGATTTACAGTTACATTACTCGTCCTGAGCCTGGGTTTGCTGATGCTGCTGCCGCAACCATCATTGTTTTATTGTTTGTCATTCTGGTTCTCAATGGGGTAGCAATTTATCTGCGAAATCACTTCTCGCTATTGAAATAAAACATCTATGTTTTGGCTTCTACTTAAGTGAGTTTGTCAGCAGAACTTGTATTGCAAAGAAGGTTTGCTAACACGCGCCTCCACGGGGTCCAACTATTCATCCAACTGTAATGCAACACGAGGAACTATACATATGCCATCGAACAATGCAGCTGTGGAAACGCTCGAAGCGACAACTTTTGCAGTCAGAGGTGTCAAAGTTTACTATGGTGACTTTATGGCACTTCAGGAAGTCAATGTGGAAATTCCTGAACGACAGATTATTGCCTTTATTGGACCTTCAGGCTGTGGTAAGAGCACCCTGTTGCGCTGCTTTAACCGGATGAATGATCTCATTCCTGGAGCCAGAGTTGAGGGCAAGATCAATTACCAGGGTAAAAACATTTATGACCCTAAAATCAATCCAGTAAAAGTCCGACGTCAAATTGGCATGGTCTTCCAGCGACCGAATCCTTTTCCTAAATCAATCTACGAAAATATTGCCTTTGGTCCACGAGCCAATGGTTACAAAGGCAATATGGACGAATTGGTGGAACAATCGCTGCGGCGGGCTGCTCTTTGGGATGAGGTGAAAGACAAGCTGAAAGCTAAGGGGACAGATTTGTCGGGAGGACAGCAACAACGGCTTTGCATTGCTCGAGCGATCGCTATGAAGCCCGATGTGATCTTGATGGATGAACCCGCATCAGCTCTCGATCCCATTTCAACGAAGCAGGTTGAAGATCTTTGTCTGGAACTGAAGGAGCAATACACGATCATCATCGTGACCCACAACATGCAGCAAGCATCGCGAATCTCAGATTTGACAGCATTTTTTAATACGGAAACAGATTCTAGCGGCAAGCGGCGGGGAAGATTGGTTGAGTTCAGCCCTACCGCGCAAATCTTTAATTCTCCAAAGACTGAAGAAGCGCAGGAGTATATCAGCGGGCGTTTTGGTTAAGGTAGATCAGGAAACAAAATGAGCCAGCTAAATCATTCAACCAATAGCAGTCCTGCTGTCACCAATCAGGTAGCGCTAGCAGAATCTTCCAAGACTCAACAAGCGGCAGCAAAGGCAACAACTGAATCTGCCGAGGAGATGGCACCTGAGAAAACCGTAGTAGAGAAGCCGCCTCCTAAGCCAGACTATCCTCGCTACCGAGTCCATCCTGGGCAGCCCATTACCTTAGCTCATCTTGATCCAAATGCTTCTGAAGACTACAGGAAAAAGAAGCACGTTGAGGAAGAACTTGAACAACAGCGTCAACGTTTGCAGAATCTGCAAGAACGGTTGTATGCCGAACACAAGCGCAGCTTGCTCATTGTGCTGCAAGCTATGGACACAGGCGGCAAGGATGGCACCATAAAACATGTCTTTGGCGGTCTCAACCCGCAAGGTTGCCAAGTTCGGTCATTTAAAAAGCCTAGCGATGAGGAATCAGGTCACGATTTCTTATGGCGCTACCACCAACGGACACCTCAGCGCGGCATGATTTCCATCTTCAATCGCTCTCATTACGAAGATGTGCTGGTTGTACGGGTAAAGCAGCTGGTGCCCGAGAACATTTGGCGGCAGCGGTATCACTTGATTAATGAGTTTGAGCATATGCTCACTCTTAACAACATCACAGTAATCAAATTTTTTCTCCACATTTCCAAAGACGAACAAAAACGGCGATTAGAAAGTCGGCTAGAAGACCCAAATAAGCATTGGAAGTTTTCCAGTAATGATTTGAAAGAACGTGTGTTTTGGGATGACTATCAAGCGGCTTTTGAAGAGATGATTAATAATTGCTCAACTGCTCATGCCCCCTGGTACGTCGTACCTGCGAATAATAAGTGGTATCGCAATCTAGTTGTAGCTCGAACGATCGCAGACACGCTAGAGGCAATGCATCCGCAATATCCTCCAGCAGAAATAGGCTTAGAAAATATTGTGGTTCCAGATTAAGAATCCCTCTACCTGATTAAGTTGGTGCATCGGACAATGGACTGGATAACGCAAGTTCAAACTTATAGCTTTAAAGCTTTGCAGAAGATTAGATAGTGGGGTAAAAGATCCATGAAAGCTTGGTTCAGCCAACGGTCACTGTGGAATTCTGTCTGTTTATTTCTAATAGGAATTAGCTTGAGCGTGACGATCTCTGCCTGCCAAAGCAGCTCTGCTGCCAAACCAGATGTGGAGCTGAGGTTAGTTTCCTATTCAGTGACGAAAGCCGCTCACGATCGGATTATTCCTAAATTTGTTGAGAAGTGGAAGAACGAGCATCACCAAAATGTCACCTTCGTGCAGAGCTACGGGGGGTCTGGTTCTCAAGCTCAGGCTGTCATTGAAAACTCGCAAGAAGCAGATGTAGTACATCTGGCACTTGCCCTAGATATTAATAAAATTCAGCAAGCCGGGTTGATTGAACCAGGTTGGGAAACAGAAGCTCCCAAAAATGGAGTTGTAACTCGATCTGTGGCTGCTATTGTCACGCGCCCTGGCAATCCTAAAGGCATTCAGACTTGGGCAGACTTGGCAAAAGACGGTGTCAAGTTGATTGCAGCTAACCCCAAGACGTCGGGTATCGCAATCTGGGAATTTTTGGCTTTGTGGGGTTCCATAACCCAAACTGGAGGGGATGAACAGCAAGCGCTGGAGTTGGTAACTAAGGTCTATAAAAATGCTCCTACATTAACAAAAGATGCGCGCGAGGCTAGCGATCTATTTTTTCAAAAAGGGCAGGGAGATGTCTTGATTAACTACGAAAACGAGATCATTCTGGCTGCAGCGAATGGGCAGAAATTGCCTTATACAATTCCTGAGGTTAACATTTCCATCGACAGTATTGTTGCTGTAGTAGACAAAAACGTTGAGCAGCACAGAACTAAAAAAGTGGCAGAAGCGTTTGTCGATTTTCTTTACTCAGCACAAGCCCAACAAGAATTTGCTAAGCTGGGCTACCGCCCTGTCAACCCTACTGTGGTTGCAGAGGTCGCATCGAAGTATCCTCCCGTTAAAACCCTATTCACTGCTCAGGATTTAGGAGGTTGGGATATTGTTCAGAAGCAGTTCTTTGGAGACGGAGCAACGTTTGACAAAATCCAGGCTGCTAGTAAGGTATAAAAAGCACTGACATTGCTACAACGCGTTTGTTGAAGTTAGATAAATAAGTTGGCTTAATTAAACAGAAGATAGAACTTGGGGATGCAGAGGGCATGCCCTTATATTCCTGCTACCCTACAAATAATTACGTCCACTCACTCAGTTCTACCGATCATGTCAGGCTAAGCACAATGGTTGCCCCACGTCGAGCCATTTTGCCTTGAGTGGTCGAAGTTATGCCTCAGAGTCGCGGGGGTGTCGCAAGAAATTTCTAAGGACAAATGAGCGGTATCATTCGCGTTGCTTTCAGCAGCAACGCGAATGCTTGCTTCAATCAACCTGGTTTGAGATCTAACATCGCTTTGATCAATGTCGTTAACTTGTTCTTGACAAAGCATGTGCATCGCCTCGTTGCCACTCAAAGCGCACCTCGTACGTTTGCACGACTGGAAGCCCATCAGCAGTCTCACTAGCCGCTTGCAATGCCTAGGCTCTGGTTCCATTACAGGCTTCAAGTCTTGACTTTGTCTTTATTTAGCTATCATCTATACAGTGATTTTCTATTTGTCGTAGGGACACATTAGTGTCGTTAAAGTAGCAAAGCCCCATTAAGCTCACTTTAGGTGGAAAAGCCAGCTTAGCAATCCTGATGGCTTGAGGCGGTCAGGGATCAAACTCTCTGCAATCCTGCCATAGGGAGGGTTTTATACCAATTCCTCAAGGTTAAGCTACAGATGGTATAAAGTAGCGCTTAGGTTCAAGCAGCAGCCATGACAGGCGTTTACAGGCTCGAGATCACGGCAATGGAAGCAGACCTGAAATAACGGCTCTGTAGCTAGAAGACCGGTTCTGATAAAGAACGTGTTCAACTGCTTTATCTGCTCAAAACGAGGTAAGCGACTACGATTCAGTCGGCCGCGACCCTGCTCGGTCGCCATCGTGTCACGGTGCAGGAGTGGCTCTGCATGTATCGCACTGGTGGTCTCGCCGCTCTGCTTATCCATACGCCCCGGACGGAATGACGGCAGAGCATTCCTCTCTAGACACAAGAGGCACTTAACCAACGGTTGCACCAAAGCGAGGGCTTCAACAGCTACAGCGAGATTTCAGTGGTTAGAAACGCAACTCGGCATCACGACCACTTACAAAACGGTGCATCAGTTGGTGCATTACCGCCTCAAAGCCTTACCGAAAGTGGCGCGTCCGGTGAGTGTGGTCAACTCCGAAGAGCAAGTGGAGGCGTATAAAAAAACTCGCTGAGAACCTAGCGATGCTAATATGGGTTGCCATAACGGTGCTGGGACTGAGCGGACTTGTCCGCTTCTTCTGCCAGGATGAGACGCGTCTTGGACCCAAGACCAGCAGTGGATGCAAGATTACAGCAAGAGGCATTAAGCCCAAAGGTAAAATCCAGTGGCAATTTAAGGCGACCTACCTTTACGGGGTAGTCGAACCAGCTACTGGAGCACACTTCTCTTACGAGATTAGCAGCTCGATAGCGACTGCTTCCAGATGTTTTTGAATCTCGTGAATGAGCAGTACAAAGACTGCATTCTCATTATCCAACTGGATCAAGCAGGTACTCATAAAGCTAAGCGGTTGCAGATGCCGAGCAACATCATCTTGATGTTTCAGCCGTCGCATGCTCTAGAAACCAATCCGATAGAGCGAGTGTGGCAGCATCTCAAGTTCGGGCTGAGATGGCAGTTGCCGAAGCACCTCGATGAGTTGCGATTGTTGATACGCTTGTCGGATGGGACTCCATTCTGCAAGCGCTATCTGTAGCTGCTCTTTAAGGAATTGGTATTAGAAGTCCCTTGCGGCGACTAAACCTTGCTGAGCCTGAGCGCGATTGCGACTCCATCACTCATGTTGGAGCCAGCTGCTGCCCCACTGACACTTTGCATCCGTGTGCTAGCTTCACCCCGACTCTGGCAGGCGCAGAACAATCCAAGCACAGGCTTTCACATCAGACAACGCTGGGTGGTGCTCTCACGCGAGGCGTGCGCTCTTACGAGGCAGGCAATGCTAATCTCGCCACTCTGGCACTTGCTGATCATGCTTCAGTCTTACCTGTTGCAGCAGGATGGCGGTAAAGCAATCATCTAGACTGGGTGCATCCGCCATCGACAACAATTCCGGCAAGCTGGCACAGGCTTCCTGTGTAAACCGTACAGGCAGCAAGGGATTGAGCGCCTGTAGGTAGGCTGCTTGCACCCGGTCTTGAGCCGCTTGCAACCTGGCAGTACTGGGAAGGCGATCGCGCTTCTGGCGTTGATTCACCGTCCGGTCAGACGGCAGCAAGTTCCACAGAGCGTCACTTGCCCAAACGGACTAGGGAAAGCAATGGTCAATATCCAAAGAGCGCTCGGTTAAACGTTTGCCACTCGAGACACAGAACAGGTCTTGTGAGCCTAGCAAGGCGATCGCGCGTTGCCGTGCTGTAGTGACATCACAGCTAGGGTCAGACCAGGTCAGCGCTAAAGCGATGTCTGCATTAAGCACAGTGATCCTCCAACGTTCAAGCATTGCTCAATTTTACGCAGCAATTTTCACGCAAACGATTTCTCACCACTCCTCAAAGCGTTGGCGTAGCTGTTCTCGGTATCGTTTCGCACTCAGTTCATGTTGCTTTGGGTGAAAGTGTCCTCGAATCGGTTCAAAGGTGGATCGAAAGCGTTGCGCTTGCCCAGGCAGTTTGAATCGCCTCATTCGTCGCTCTTGCACTCTTTTCAGTTGATGCGAATTCTCTGCTCAATTGTTCAATCCCTTGTGCTGTCAATGCTTCATGCGCTTCCTTACCTGTTTCTGTGCCGCTTCGTCGCTCTTCAGTTGATCGGTAACCATCATGCGGGGGGCGCAACCTTGCTTCTTCCGCAGTTTACGAAAAAACGTGCTGCTGTCTTTGTATCTCGATGCCATTGCAGCAGGACATCCAGCACGTTTCCTTCTGCATCGACGGCTTGCCACAGGTAGTATTGCTGTCCTTATGATTGTGGCGCTAACCTCATCGAGATACCATTTATCTGCGACGTAAGGACGTCTGAGCCACAGGTCGGGCAAAGGAGATAAGGCTTCATGGTGGAAGACTCGGAAGCAGGAGATGCATGATAAAAGACTCAACCATGATAGCTAGTCCTAATTTTCTCTACCCTTTACTGAAGAGCACTACCCATCGAATCGCCATGGCTGCGCCGCAGCCATTGGTAGAACGAGCGCAACGTATTCAACGCATGATTCACGGAGATTGCTTGCAACCCCTTGAGCTTCAACTCTCGGCGATACTTGCCAATGCCACTGGGCGTGACATCCAACCAAGACTTCGGGCACCAGACGGCAAAACGCACCAATTGTCCCCAGTAGGTGCTTTGAGTATTGTCTGCTTTGCCGGTCTGGCGGAGGAACTCCTCAATTTGCCAATGCCTGAGATTAGGCTGTACCGCCAGCCGCGGCGCCTCCACTTTGCCGCCCTGCAACGGCACAATCACAATAGGCAAAACGGGATCAAAGGGTGATGTTAGTCATCGGTGCTGCCAAGTGTATCACTCTTCTAAGTGGAGATAAGTGCGCTGGGTATGATCCGCCTTGTCGGTCTGACGCAGACACTCCTTAATGTGCCAGTGGCGTAGAGCAGGTGGCTCCTCTCGCCTCGGTTGCAGTGCTGGAGAGTCATCAAGCGCAAAGATGTCGATTGGTAAAACAGAGCATCACTTGGAGCAGGCAGCATCACTTTAGCCCCGGTCAACTTCTCAAAATGGGCTGCTGGGTCAGTGCCAGTTGTTCCAGCAGGGTTGCTGCTAGTTCAGGAGCACGATAGCGACTCATCTCTGCCTGCAACTGTTGCGCCTTGGACCGGTAACTTGAATCAGTTAAGAGCTGGCTCACAGCGGCTTTGATTTGGGCCGGACGCGGTGACTTTGTTTTCAAGTTAATGCCAGCCCCAGCCCACTCAACTCGCGCACAGATTTCTGGTTTATCTTCGGTGCTCCCTGCCATGACCAGAGGGATACCATGAGCTAAAGCCATTTGAACCCCATTAAACCCACCATTACTGATCATCACGTCCACATGCGGTAGCAGGTCAACAAAGGAGATGTAGGGCTCGACTCTAGCATTGGGTGGCACCGGCAAAGCGGCTGGATCAGCACCCCCTGTAGTGGCAACAACCAGGACGTCCGTCTGTGCTAAAGCAGTAAGCGTGGGCAGCAGCAAGTCTTGCAGTGCCGTCGCGATCGTTCCTTGCGTCACCAGAACAACCGGCTGACCTCCTTGCAAATCCGACCACCACGTAGGCGGCACACCAGGAAGAAAGATGGAGGACAGCAGTGGACCCACAAAGTGCACCTGTAGCGGCAAGTCACTTCGAGGATACTCAAAGCTGGGCACGGTGCCAGCTAGATAGAGAAAGGGTGAAAGAGTGTCAAAGAAAGTCTTACGGGAGGCTGGCAAGCCCAAACTCGCCCGTACTTTGTTCGTATGAGTGGTTAAGTCGCGCCACAACACTTGTTCAAACAACCAATGTAAGCTCTGATTGCGCCATCGTCCTACGGGTGAAGCTTGGGGCTGAAGACCCAAACCAAAGGGAGCGGTGTCCCGACTGCTAAACCCGAACGTTGAGATACCAAACTCAGCCCAAGGTGGTCCCCCTTGTTCCCAAAGCCAACCGCCGCCCAAAAAGAAAGAGTCCGTCACCACCACATCGGCTCGAAAGGTCTCTAGAATTTGGGCGATATCTTTGACCTGCCCAGCGGCAACATCAATAAAGAAGTGTTTGAGATCAAATTTAAGTTGGGCGGGTCCTCGCAAGGCTTGACGTTGGTCTGTCACTGCCTTAGGCACGTTGTCAGGATCAGAATAATCGCTCCAACTTTGGATAGGCACAAACTTGGCTCCCGTTGACTCGACCAGTGGCTTAAACGCTCCACCCGTGTACCACCAGACTTCATGCCCCTGTTAGATTAAGGCACAAGCAATGGCTTTACCAGGACTAACGTGTCCAGCAATGGGAATAGTACAAAGCAAGAAACGTGCCATTACTGCTGCTAGCGAAGTGACCAAATTGTATCCTTCTTTGCAAGGTTGCGTTCAGGCTGCTGTGACATCGTCGAGGAAAGCGCCGCGAGTGGGTCACTTTTTTAGATAGAGATAACTGCACTTATCTCTATCTAACTAATGTAAGACAACTTCGATGCCGAAAGGCTGTAAACGTTCAGAGACCCATGGATTGAGGGAGCAGTCAGATAAACACGTCATTGGCAACTCAGCCCAAGACTTGCACAAGAGCAACAGAAATTCGGCAACCGTTCGGTTGTTCGAGTCGGGAACCTGCCTCCAATGGTTAGGCTTGCTTTGTCGTCTCTAGCCAACCTGAGTTGAACAACATGCCGGAAATGAACCTGAAGCGATCGCATGGGGTATGCCTCGGAGCCTTATGATGCCTAGATGCAGACTAGGAACTCTGCCGAGACGACTCATTTTCGGCAATTATGAAGGTGATAACGCCAGGCATCAGCGGCGCGCACAAGACTTTATCTTGAGAAGGCTGCCTATTTGCGCGTCCGCTGCATGCCGTTGTTAGCCAGCTATCCTTTGCACTCTCTCAATCAACCCATGGCCTACGACACGCCCTCCCTCTTGAATGCGATACCTCGACCTAGGATGAATGAATCCTAATACTTCCTCAAATGAAATATCGGGGAACTCTATAACTGCCAAGACTGACTCACCTGGCCCCACGATTGATTTATCAATAAAGGTGTGGATCGCTGTATTCCCGGATACATTACCTTCAAACCAGATAGCACCACGATAGCCGCTATAAACAGGGCCTCTGTCCCCTTCAGCTAAATAAGTCTCCCTACATTCTATCTGAAACTTCTTTGCGAACGTATAGCGATCCATTATTCAACCTGCCGGCTAACGGTCCCGTTCACCCGCCGCAGATAACCTTTCGGACTTAATGCAGAAGTGCGCGCTCTATACGGTCGGTGTGCAACGGGATTGTTAGGCATCTCATTCCAACTGGCTGGACGGCTTGCCAGTGAAAACCGCTAACTGAGTGTCGAAAGCACGTTTGAAGGTCGGACGCGCTTCGCCGCGGACGACATAGGCTATGAGGTTCGGATAGTCGTCCAGAATGCCCGATCCGCTCAGCCTGCGCAGCACCTGTACCATCAGCAGATCGCCAGCACTGAACGCCCCATCGAGCCACTCGCCAGCGCCGAGCCGAGTCGAGAGGTCATCTAGTCGGCTGCGGATGCGCTCCTCGACAATCAGCAGGCGCTCCTCGTGCCAGACCTTGTCGCGCTCCAAATACATAGAGATTTCACGTTGAACGATCACAGGCTCAACCGTGGAGAGCGCGGCAAACATCCATGTGATCGCGCGTGTCCGGGCGTTCGCATCGTTTGGCAGCAGACCCGCATGGCGCTCCGCGATATGAAACACAATCGCCCCCGACTCGAACAAGGCGAGATCGCCTTCTTCATAGGTCGGTATTTGCCCGAAAGGATTAAGCGCACGCTGTGTGGCTTCCTTCATCGCACTGAATGAAACAAGACGAACGTCATAAGGCTGGCTCACTTCCTCGAGCGCCCAGCGCACGAGCATATCACGCGCCAGCCCCTGTCCATGATCGGGCGACTGTTCAAAGGCGGTGATGGTGGGGATCATTGGAAGACTCCAAGTGATGGCAGGCTTGCCTCCAAACTCCATCGTAGCGTGATGCCTAACGACCCCAAGCTCAGCGACTGCTTCAGCGCACGGTTAGGCGTTTCCGGTCGGATTGGAGTAGTCACGAAAAGTCGAACCAATCGAAGAGGGATGAGAGATCGATGTCGGGCCACTCGAGCCACGACAAGTCGATGTCGATCCAGTCGAACAACCCGCCTATGGCAAGGTCGGCTAAAACCTCCGTCTTCATGGCTGCGTAATCGCAGGTCTCTCCGGCTGCTTCGTGAATGGACTGGAAGTCCTCCGGCGTGGAAAAGATGCAGTAGGCCCAGCAGTAAATATCGACTGGGTAGCCACGTGACGAAGCGGCGCGGCCGACGTCGGAGGGCTTGTAGTATTTGCGCTTGCCGTGTCGGCGCACGAGTTCTTCGCCGACGGCTCCGACAAACGCTTTCTTGGCTTTGGGTTCGAGATGGCAGGCGGGCATTTTCGGTGTGTGCTAGGAAACGCCTAACAACGAAGTTGAGCCGCGAACGCCGCTTAGATCGCGTCGTCAGGGCTAACGGTGTTCGTCGGCTCCGACGCAGAGTTGGGGCGCCGCTTACTCTACAGTGTTCCCAAGCACTAACAGTTAATACAAGGCAGCTCAACTATAATAGACTGAATTTTTCCGCATAAGCTCCCAGTGGGGCAGTTAGGCAGAATGATTCCGCATAAGCTCCCAAATTACTACTTATGCCGATTATTGCACTTTTCACAAGCTGATTGTCGCCGTTGCCCCGTGCGCAAACGCTGTACTCGCTCAAAATTTGCTCGCCGACTGACTCTACAACCGCAAGCCAAATATGCTGTTCTACAGCAACGACGGCAAGAGCAGGAAACCGCAGCATTCAAGGAGCGCTATCAACAACGAGCGGGAATTGAGGGAACGTTATCTCAGGGAGTGAGGCGCTCAGGTCTACGACAGTCTCGTTATGTGGGATTAGCGAAGACACATCTTCAGCATATCCTGACCACAGTTGCTCTAAATTTGCTTCGTCTGGATGCTTGGCTCTCAGGCGTTCCCTTAGCTAAAACTCGTGCTTCTCGATTCTTGGAGCTTAAGTCTCAAGTTGCATAGATTTTTCTCTGACGAATTCGCCAACAGCCCTCATGAACTGCGTCCACCAGCACGCATGAAAAAGTGGTAGCCTTTGCACCAAGACTGGCAATGAGGTCGA